>NZ_JAHNZT010000040.1 GCF_019039035.1 Citreicoccus inhibens
GCTCTTGGCCAGCACCTTCGTGATGGCCGCCGTCAGCGACGTCTTGCCGTGGTCCACGTGCCCAATCGTTCCGATGTTCACGTGGGGAAGGCTACGATCGAACTTTTCCTTGGACATGACACTCCTCGAAAAATGGAGCCCTGAACCAGGATTGAACTGGTGACCTCATCCTTACCAAGGATGCGCTCTGCCAACTGAGCTATCAGGGCTTGGCGATTCACTACAACGATTGGAGCGGGAAATGGGATTCGAACCCACGACATTCAGCTTGGAAGGCTGACGCTCTACCAACTGAGCTATTCCCGCGTTGCCGAGTGGAGGGAGATGGATTCGAACCATCGAAGGCGTAGAGCCGGCAGATTTACAGTCTGCTCCCTTTGGCCGCTTGGGTATCCCTCCAGATATTCCCTTGTCCCTACATACATCATACTGCCGACTTCACCCACACAACTCGGGCCCTTGTCCGCGGCCCCGTCCTGCTTGGCCGGCGGCGGGACTTGAACCCGCGACCTACTGATTACAAATCAGTTGCTCTACCGACTGAGCTACACCGGCATTCGTCCAGCAACCGCCCCGCCGCCCTACCCTGTTCCGCAGGCTCCGTCAACCACCCGGCACCGGCGTGCGAGGCGCGCCCTTTTAGAAGTCCCCATCGCTCAAGTCAAGGAGATTGATCCTTGGCGGGAGCTCAGGAGCGAGGGCCGCTCCGCTGACGCGCGACCTCGTATAGCAGAATCGCGGCAGAAACCGACGCATTGAGTGAACCCACGCGTCCCGCCATGGGGATCCGCAGCCGGAAGTCGCAGTGCTTGAGCACGCCTTCTCGCACGCCCGAGCCCTCCGCGCCCACGACGAGCGCCAGTGGGCCGTCCAGCCGAGCAGTCCAGAGGGAGTCCGTGCCCCCCACGTCCGCGGCTGCGACCCAGAGTCCAGCGGTCTTCAGTTCCTCCAGCGCGCGGGAGACGTTGGTGACTCGCGCGACGGGGCAGTGTTCGACCGCGCCCGCTGAGGCCTTCGCCACCGTGCCCGTCACCTGTACCGCGCGGTCCTTGGCGATGACGACGCCATGCGCGCCCAAGGCATAGGCGGACCGGATGATGGCACCCAGGTTGTGTGGATCCTGAACGCCGTCCAGCACGACCACCAAGGGGGGCTGTCCCTTCTGCTTCGCCGCCTCCAGGACATCTTCCAGCTCCACGTAGCGGAAGCCGCGCATCTCGGCGAGGACGCCTTGGTGCACGCCTCCGTCCGCCATGGCGGACAGACGCTCCCGCGGGACTCGCTCCACCCGAATGCCCGCGTCGCGCGCCCGACTCAGGAGTTCGCCCGCCGCGCGGTCGCCCACCTGCCCCTCGACGATGTAGAGCCGGTCCACCTCGTCCGGACGCGCCCGCAGGGCCTCCAGCACGGGGTTGACGCCATACACGTGGCGCTGCGACTCGTTGCCGCCGCGCTCCCGCTCACCACGACCCTTGGACGGACGCTCGCGCATGCCCTACTGGACCTCGACCGGGACGGAAATGGTCTTCTGCTGCTTGGCGCAGAGCTTCTCCGTGCAGATGAAGAAGGTCAGCTTGGCATCCACCGAGCCCTTGCCCGCGGCGCCCGCCGTGAACGGCACTTCGAAGCGCGGATCCACGAACTGCGCGCCCGAGGGCTTCTTCGCCACCGAGTCCTCGCGGGTCAGCTTCTCCTTCGCGGGCGTCACCTGGTTCCCCTTCAGCTCGAGCTTCAAGGGGGCGTCCTCGGAGACGTGCGAGCCGCCCTTCGTCTTGATGGCCAGGACGAACGTGCCGCTCTGCCCCGCCTTCACCTGGGCCGTAGAGCCCGCGGTGCTGACCTCGTAGAAGCTGGTAGGGTCCACGTCCTGGGCGAGCGCGGGTGCGACGGCCAGCGCCACCCAGAGGGCGGCCACGGGAGAGAGGCGTTGGATGCGCGGCATGGTTCGTCTCCTGGTATGCGGGTGCTCCGTATCACGAGGCGTGGGACGGTAGGCGAGCCGATTCTCTTCAGCCACCACCCGACCCTGCCTTGGGAGGCCGTCCAGCCCCCTTGCGCCCTGGGAGCAGCACCGGCGACACCTCGGGCTCAGGCACGGACACGGGAGGGGCGCCGCCGATCAGCGCCTCGGTGCGCGCGATGATGGCGCCCGCCAGGTCCATGCCGGTGGCGGCCTCCATCTCTGGCAGTGAGGGCGAGCTGTTCACCTCGAACACCTTGGGCTCGCCCTGGACATCCAGCATGTCCACGGCGGCCACCTCCAGTCCGACCAGCCGAGCGGCCTTCTCCGCGATGGCTCGCTGACCGGGCGACAGCTCGAGCGCTTCGAGTCGCGCTCCCTTGTTCAGCGTATGGGACAGGCGCCCTGGCCGTGGACGCCGCCGCACCGCGGCGACCGCGCAGCCTCCGACCACGAGCACGCGGACATCCTGGCCCGTGCTCTTCACGTACTCCTGCATCACGAGGTTGTGCCCCAGGCCGAGCACCGCCTCCAAGGCTGCCTCCAGGGATTGGACGCTCTCGCAGACCATGACGCCGTGCTTCTCCTGGCCCTGGAGCAGCTTCACCAGCACGGGCACACCGCCCACGAGCCCCACCATCTCCTTGAGGTGGGCGGCATCGCGGGCCATCACCGTGGCGGGGATGCTGATTCCATGCGCGGACAAGAGCTGCAGCGAGCGCATCTTGTTGCGCGACTGCGCGATGGCCTGCGCGTGGTTGACGAGTGGAACTCGCGCGAGACCGAACTGGTTCACCACCGCCAGTCCGTACGTGCTGATGGACAGGGCGATGCGCGGGATGACGCCGTCCGTGGGGGCGAGCTTCTTCCGATCGTAGAAGAGCGTCGCGCTCCGGCCGTCCAACAGCATCTGGACTCGCAGCGGATTGAGGACGCGAACCCGGTGTCCTCGTGCGCGCCCTGCCTCGACGAGCCGTCGAGTGGACGGGATGGAAGCTGCGCGCGAGAGGACAGTGATTTTCATGGGCGAGGCGGCGGAGCGGAGCGACGGTCCTATAGCCCTCGCTCCGCCTCGGGTAAAGCCACCCGCCCGACTCCCTGTCTAGTGCTTGCGGATCGCGCGCACTTCGACTGTCACGGGCGCTTCCGGACGCGAGGCCTTGAGTTGCTCGCAGGTGCCGCCCTTGAAGCTCACGCCGTCCGCGGTCAGCTCCCACGTGTCGGCGCCCGCGGGGACGCTCTTGTCGTTGACGTAGACGACGATGAGCTTGGGATCCTCGGGGATCTCGTAGCTCTTC
Source organism: Citreicoccus inhibens (assembly GCF_019039035.1). GTDB lineage: Bacteria > Myxococcota > Myxococcia > Myxococcales > Myxococcaceae > Citreicoccus > Citreicoccus inhibens. The sequence goes on from NZ_JAHNZT010000040.1 coordinate 3,259, forward strand.
ATCTTGAAGAGGCAGGGGTCCTTGATCACGAGCTTGTTGCTGATCGCCTCCAGTGCGGCCGCCAGTTCCTGCTGGTTGCCCGCCTGATAGAAGTGGCGCCGGCAGAAGCGCGTCGAGGGGTCACAGCTGTCGCCCGAGCCGCAGTCGGTCTGCTGCGTGGCCTCCGTGCAGGGCTGGAACCGGGCGAACTCGCCAGCGTCCGACACCGCGTTCAGCACCTCGGTCCCGACGCCGTTGTTCGTCTCGGCGCCGAAGCCGATGACGATGGTGCGGATCCCCTTGTCCTTGCGCAGCGCCCGAGCGGCCTGCACCGAGGCGTCCAGGTCCAGGCACCCCGCCTTGCGGTAGCTGCCCGAGCACTGGGACGCGTTGTCGAACGTGCACCGGCACTCGGCGCTGGGCCCTTCGATGGCGTTGTTGAAGTTGCAGTTGGGCAGACCGTCCGTCAACAGGATGACGAACTGATCGCGGTCATCCTTGTCGGGGGCGTTGAAGCTGGCGAGCCCGCTGACGAACGTCAGGCTGCCGCTCGTGGGCGTACCACCCGCGGGCATCCCCACGCCGGCGTTCGGAATGGACTGGATGAGGGTGTTGATGGTGCTCGCGTGCGCGAGCAGCGAGTCATCATCCTCGCCGCTGGCCGGCAGGTCCTTGCGAACCGAGACCGCTGTCGCCGCGGCGCAGGACTCCGCCGCCGTCGCCGAGCCCGTGGAGTCGGGCGGAGGGACGGGATAGGTGGTCAGGCCGAAGCGCAGGAGCTTTCCACTGTTGGCCAGGAAGGGCCCCATGGCCGCCTGGAGATCAGACCACCGCGTCGGGCACTTGGAGGTGTCACACGGGGTGTCCTTGCCTCCGCAGGTCGCTCCCGACGGCAGCTTGCACAGCGCGGACGACGGATTCACCGGGTCGGTCATCGAGCCGGACGTGTCCACGAGGAGCATGACGTTGGGCTTGCTGCGCTTGGCCTTGATCACATCCTCGACCGTCGTCTGCGCGATCGAGAGCGGATCCACGGGTTCGAAGTCGTACGTCTGGCAGCCAGCGAACAGCGTGCTTCCCATCACGACAATGCCGGCAAGCAGGGCGCTCAGGGGGGACTTGGTGGCGCGCATAAGCGTGCGTCTGTTCCTTCCGGCGGACTCGGCGCTCCGCGCGGTGTGGGGTTTCCAATGAGGGGACTGCGGAACTGCGTGTGGCCAGAGTAGCGCGCGACTCGGGGCGGGCGCTACAGCCTCAGAGGCCCACGCCCGAGGCGTTCAGTCAGGAGTGCCAAGTTGCAGCCGCAGCCGATGACCGCGGGCTTACACTGCACCCTGCCCCACACTGCCCCCGTGCTCGTGGGCTGAGACCCGGACCTAGAGCGCGAGCACGCGCGCGCCCTCCGTCAGACGCCACATCGATGCGAGCCCCATGACCTCGTCCAGGGTGCCCTCCAGTTCCTGGGGCGTGAACCCGCAGATGCGTACGGTCGTGTCGCACGCGATGAGCCGAGCACCGAGCGCCCGCGCCTCCTCCAGCATTCGCGCGGGAGTGGGCACTCCCAGGCCCTCGGCGCGCGCGAGTTCCGTGCGCTCCCGCTCACTGTGCGCCAGCCCGAAGCTTCCGCGCACCAGCTGACGGAGGGCCTCGAACGCGAAGACGACGTACACCTCGTCCCCCATCGCGGCGGCGGTGATTCCCATGGAGGCCGCCTGGAAAGCGGGTTCATAACTGGCGTGTTGAAGAAAGAAGAAGACGCGTCCGGCCATGGCGCGGGCACAATACCGGGATCGAGTCCCGAGGGGCAGGCGACGTATAACCTGGGACATCGCTTCGACCGGGGAGTTCCGCATGCCGACACCGCTGCTCCTCACGTCCCCAGGGCTTCGCTCGCGCACCTCGCTCGCGCGCAGGTGGCTCGTGGGGTCCGCGCTGGGTGTGCTGGCCGTGGGTGGGCTGGCCGCCGAAGCCGCGCTCGCGCCCGTCACGCATTCCCTCTCCGTCGACGCGGCCCCATCCACCGAGGGGGGGCTGCGAGACCGGGTCCTTGGACTGCTGGAGCACAGCCCGCTTGAAGAGGGCGCCCGTGAGCAGTGGCGTGAACTCGGCACGGGTGCGGTCCCGATCCTCGCGGAGCTTGCGAAGAGCCACGATGTCCCCAGTGAGCGGCGGGCGCTCGCCGTGGCGTCCCTGGCTGTCGTAGCGCCTCCCCAGGGCGCGGACACCATCGGGGTTCTGCTGGCGGATCCGCATGCGCCCTCCGAGGTCCGCGCGAGCGCCGCGGCGGCCCTGGGACGAAGCCTGGGCCTGGAGGCGACGTCGCCGCTTCTCGCGCAGTTGCAGGACCGAGACGCGCGGGTGCGGACGGCCGTGGCGCAAGCACTCGGCCGGCTGGGTGGACAGGAGGTCCGGCAAGCCCTGGAGGACCAGGTCGCCCTGGAGGAGAGCGCCCAGGTCCGCGAGGCCCTGCAGCGCAGCCTCACGCTGACCGAGCCCTGAAGTCCTCGGACGACGGCAAGATACGCGCGGGGCTCGCGTCGGCCTGGGCCTTCCGTTAGATGGGGGCCATGCGTCCCACCGTTCTCCTCTTCGACATCGACGGAACCCTGGTCACCACTGGCGGCGCTGGACGGCGCTCGATGGAGCTGGCCTTCGAGAAGCTCCACGGCCGCCGCGATGCCTGCGACTCCTTCAGTATGTCGGGAATGACCGACCGGGCCATCGTTCGCAAGGCGCTGAGCATCATCGGCGCCCCCGTGTCCGAGCAGGCCATCTCGGCGGTCGTCGATAGCTACGTCGCGCACCTTTCCGAGGAGGTCCACAAAGTGGATGACTCGGCGTTCCGCGTGCACCCCGGCATGCGGGAGGCCGTCCATGCGGCTCGCGCTCGCGCGGGTTTCGCAGTGGGACTGGGAACTGGCAACGTGCGCCCCGGAGCTCGAGTCAAACTGGAGCGCGTGCGCATCCATGATCAGTTCTCCTTTGGTGGCTTCGGCTGCGACCACGAGGACCGCGTGGAGCTGATCCGAGCCGGGGCCATGGCGGGCGCCGCGCAGTTCGGTGTCCCCTTCGCCGAATGCCGCGTCGTCATCATCGGAGACACGCCCAAGGACGTGCATGCAGCCAAGGGCATCGGTGCCGAGTGCATCGGCGTGGGCACGGGCAACTTCTCCGCTGCGCAGCTCCGGGAAGCCGGCGCCGAGTGGGCGTTCGCGGACTTCTCCGAGCCCGCCGCGCTGAGTGCCCTGCTCGATGGACGCTGAAGGTGTGCTATCTCCCGCCGCCCCGCCCAGGAGCCCGCTGATGTCTTCGACGCTCGAGTCCTATGAGCTGATCCGATTCGCCGAGGCCTTCGAGGCCCGGCTCGTGACCGCCGAAGAGATGCTCGCGGGCAGGTCGGGGCTCGACGAGGAGAAGCAGTGGCTGGCGACCGCCCTGGACCGGCTGCGGGTTGCTCGACAGCCCGCCCCGGCGATGCTCGCCCGCGTGAAGGACCTGCCCGAGTTGGAGGAGGCGCGCGAGGAGTACACGTTCGATCAGCAGGGGCGCTGGGTCGACACGCTCGAGAAGCTGCACGCGGGCATCACCTTCACCGCCAGCAGCCGAGCCCCTGTCATCGAGGCGCTCTTTCCGCACCTCAAGTTCCCACAGCTCCGTCGCGCGCCGCGTGAAGCCGTCACCGAGTTCGCCACGTCCTATGAGCGGAGGATGAAGAGCGCGTACGTCACGCGCATCTTCGCGCGCGAGGACTTCGCGCTGGTGCGCCCCGTGGTGGAGCAGGTCGTCGTCGCGCACGGCGCATGGCTCGCGAGCCTCACGCCCACGCCCATCGGCGAGGCGCAGGAGGCCGAGCTTCGCGAGGACCTGGTCTCGCTCGGCAGGCGGCTGGAGCAGGTGCTGAGGCAGGGGCGGTTGCTCGCCGAGGCCGCGCTCGTGCCCGTGCCGGGGCTCTTCGAGGCCGCCGGCCTCACCCTCAAGCCTCGCAAGCGCGCGGGCCGGGGACTGGCGCTCACGTCCGACGAGGGCATGGCGGAGTTCCTCGAAGGCGAGCCGGAAGCGGACACCGAGGGTTCGATCCTCTCGGAGGAGGGCGATGCACTCGCGACCGAGACGCCGCCCTCTTCGGATGAGACGGGTCCTTCCGAGCCCCCCACGGCGACGTCCGAAGCATTGGCCAGTGAGGAGCCCGAAGCGGCGGCTCTCGGTGCGCCCCCGCAGGAGTCCGCAGCCAGCGAGGTGATCCCCTCTCCAGATGCCAGCGACGCCGTGGCTGCGAGCGCGGAGCCTGCCCCGCCAGCCCGACGAGGGCGGCCGAAGAAGGTCGCGGCCTCCGAGGAGATGCCCGCCCCCAGTCCCGAGCCCACGAGCGAGGCGGAGGCCCCGCGTCGGGGCCGCCGCAAGAAGGCGGGCTCGACGACGCCCGAGACTGAAGCGCCCTGAGTTCCACCGTCCCCCACGTCGCGTAGCCCGAGGCCCTGTCATGGCGGACGTCGCCCTTCCCATCGATCCGCTCCTGCCGGAGATCGTCGCCACGCTGCGTGGCCATCGTTCGCTCGTGCTGGAAGCCGCCCCGGGCGCGGGAAAGACGACGCGCGTTCCGCGTGCGCTCCTGGAGGCGGGGCTCGGGGGCGGCAAGGAGATCATCGTCCTTCAACCGCGCCGCCTGCCCACCCGGCTCGCCGCGCAGCGCGTCTCCGAGGAGATGGGTGAGCGGGTGGGCGAGACGGTGGGCTACCAGGTCCGCTTCGAGGACGTGCGGGGGCCGAAGACCCGTTTGTCCTTCGTCACCGAAGGTGTGCTCGGCCGGCGGCTCCTCTCCGACAAGACGCTGCGCGACGTGGGCATCGTCGTGCTCGACGAGTTCCATGAGCGGCACCTGTCCGCGGACATCTCGCTCGCGATGCTCCGTCAGTTGCAAGAGACCGCGCGCCCCGACCTCAAGCTCGTGGTGATGTCCGCGACGCTGGAGGCCGAGCCCGTCCGGGCGTTCCTCGGTGGCGCCCCCTCGCTCAAGTCCGAGGGCCGTCGCTTCGACGTGGCCATTGAGTACCTTCCCACTCCCGACGAGCGGCACCTGGATCAACAGGTCCTGTCCGCCCTCAAGCGACTCTTCACCCAGGGCGTGGAGGGAGATGTGCTCGTCTTCCTCCCTGGCGCAGGGGAGATCCGCCGCGCCAAGGAGACGTGCGCCGAGTTCGCCGAGCGGCACGGCGCCGAGGTGCTGCCGCTGCACGGCGACCTCTCGCCAGCCGAACAGGACCGTGCGGTGCGCCGCAGTTCGCGCCGGAAGATCATCCTGTCCACCAACGTGGCGGAGACCTCCGTCACCATTGATGGCGTGGCGGTGGTCATCGACGCGGGACTGGCTCGCGTCGCTTCGCATTCTCCGTGGTCGGGGCTGCCCCAACTCAAGCTCACCAAGGTGAGCCGTGCCGCCGCCACCCAGCGTGCGGGCCGCGCCGGCCGTACTCGCGCGGGCATGTGCCTGCGGCTCTATACCCAGCACGACTTCGACGGTCGGCCCGAGCAGGAAGCCCCGGAGATCCGCCGCACGGATCTCGCGGAGACCATCCTCGCGCTGCGAGCCTCGGGCGCGACGGACCTGAGCCAGTTCCCTTTCTTCGAGCCTCCGCCCGCCGCGGCCCTCGATGCCGCAGAGCTCTTGCTTCGCCGGCTCGGGGCGGTCGACGCCTCGGGGCGCGTGACCGAGGTGGGCCAGCGGCTGCTTCGCTTCCCGGTTCACCCTCGGCAGGCCCGCGTCATCGTCGAGGGCGAGCGCCGTGGGGTGGGCGCGGATGCCGCCGTGCTCGCCGCGCTCATGGGCGAGCGGGACATCCGCCGGGAGGCGCGGGCCAACCTGGGCGGTGGCGGCTCGCGCGGCGCGGCGACGGTCAGTGGTCCATCCGACCTCTTGGAGTTGCTCGAGCGCTATCGCGAGGCCGAGCGCGCGAACTTCGCGTCCGGGCGCATGCACTCGCTCTCACTGGAGGCCGGCGCGGTTCAATCCGTCGAGCGGGTCCAGAAGCAACTCCGGCGACAAGTGCGCGAGCAGGGTCGACGCCCCGACACGGCCCAGGCCACCGAAGAAGCGCTGATGCTCAGCGTCCTCTCGGGATATCCGGATCGCGTGGCGCGCCGGCGGCGGGCTCGCGCTCCTGAGTTGGTGATGTTTGGCGGTGGCAGCACCACGCTCTCGGAGCTGAGCGTCGTGCAAGACGCGGAGTTGATGGTCGCGGTCGACGCCGAAGAGCGACCCGGCCGCGGCGCCCTGGTGCGACTGGCCAGCGCCATCGAGCCGCTCTGGCTCCTGGACCTCTATCCCGACGCCCTGGAGGAAGTGGACACGCTCCAGTGGAACCCCGAGTCGCGCCGTGTCGAGCGCCTCACGCGACTCGCGTACGGAAACCTCGTGCTGGAGGAGACGCGCACGCCCGCGCCCCCTTCCGAGGAGGCCGCCAAGGTCCTGGCCGGGGCCGCGCTCGCGGCGGGCCCCGAGCGCTTCGCCGAACCCGCCGCGCTGGAGCAGTGGCGCACCCGCGTGCAGTTGCTCGCGCAGGCCTTTCCCGAGGCGGGCTTCCCCACGGTGGACGCGACCCTCATGCGCGACGCGCTCGCCTCGCTGTGTGTGGGGGCGCGCAGCTTCGCGGACCTGGAGGGCGTCTCCTTGCTGGACGCGCTCTACGCGAAGCTCACGTCGGAGCAGCAGCGGCTGCTGGCCAACCATGCCCCCGAGCGCGTCACCCTGCCCGGAGGACGCGGCGTCCAGGTGCACTACGAGCCCAACAAGCCCCCCTGGGTCGAGTCACGGCTCCAGGACTTCTTCGGCATGGCGCAGGGACCGAGCGTGTGCGCGGGTCGCGTGCCGCTCGTGCTGCACCTGCTCGCGCCCAACATGCGCGCGGTGCAGGTCACCACGGACCTGGCGGGGTTCTGGGAGCGGCACTACCCCGCGCTGCGCAAGGAGCTGGGGCGCAGGTATCCGCGACACGCGTGGCCGGAGGATCCGCGACACGCGCAGCCGCCCGCGCCTCGACCTCCGAGGCGCTGAGCCGCGCGGCGACTACAGGCGCTTGTGCATCTCCAGGTGGTCGATGCCGCCCTCCTGGAACACAGGGCCGAGCGCCTCGTAGCCATGGCGCTTGTAGAACTCGAGCGCGTAGAGCTGCGCATGCAGCATCACGCCGCCGACGCCCCGGTTGCGGGCCTCGTTCTCCAGCATGATGAGGAGCTTGGAGCCGACCCGGGCCTTGCGGTGCGACTGGAGCACGGCCATGCGGCCAATCTGGCCCCACTTGCCCTGCTGGCCAGGAGGCGGCTCCGACATCATCACGAGTCGCCCCGTGCCGATGGCGTGACCTCCCTGGTAGGCGAGGACATGGAACGCGTTCGCGTCCTCGGCATCGCGCTCGATGCCCTCGGGAACGTGCTGTTCCTCGATGAACACCACCTCGCGAATGGCGAGCGCCTGCATCAGTTCCGCCTCGTCCTTGACCTGGGCGATGGTAACGGGCGCCGGGGATGTCTCGGGAGGAGTCGCCATATCGGAGCCAAGGTACACAAAAGGCAGGGAGGTCAACAGGCGGAAAAACAGGGGGGGCGCCCGGGCCGCGCGGTCGCATGAAGGGCCAGCGTCCACGCCTCGACCTCCAGGGTTGGACGTCTCACGCCCCACGCGGCCCCTGCCCTACCGCTCGCCTCGCGGGGCGCCGTGCTAACGTCGGTCGGTGATGCGCCGCACTGCCCTCACTGCCCTCTGCCTCAGTCTGCTGTCCGCGACCGCCACCGCTCAGCCCGAGGTCTTCTTCGGGCCAGGCGAGCCGCCCGAGTTCCGGGAGGCCGACATGGACAAGCGCTTCCTTCGCTCGCGCGTCAACCAAGCGCTCAACCAAGGGACGAGCGACGCGAACTGCGCGCAGTTGGTGGGGGCGCTCCTGACGATGCTCGGCGAGACCGCGCCGACGCTCCACAAGCGCGACGAGAACTTCTACGTGGATCCGATGCTGCTCCAGGTCCTGGGCACGCAGCTCTCCACGCCTCGCTTCCCCGCCAACATCTACTTCGTGTCCATGGTGCGCCGGGTGCTCATCGACAAGAAGCTCTCTGATGAGTGGTTGAAGACGGCGGAGGCGCTGGCGCCGTACTACCCCGCCATGGACCTGGACAAGCTGCGCTTCCTCGCCACGGGCGTGAAGCCGGTGGACAGCTTCCTGTTCACCCTGCCCGCGCTGCGCGACCGCTATGAGGTGGAGGTGACGCGCGCCAACGCCACCGTCTCGGGCACCGCCGAGGCGCTCTTCCGCGACAACTACCTGGACCATGAGGTCGCGTTCGGCGGCCTGGAGTTCGTGGACGCCAAGTTGGAGAAGCCCAAGAAGAAGCGGCTCAAGAAGGGCGAGGAGCCGGAGGCCCCGGCGCTCGTGGCCCACCTCCTCTGGTACCTCCCGGTGCCGCCCGAGCAGCGGTCCATGATCGTCCTCGACTACGGGAAGCCCAAGAAGCGGCCTTCGGTGAACATCACTGCGCGACTGCTGGACTCGCAGTTCCTCGATCTGGCGCGCGTTCCCAAGGGGTCTCGCCTGATGGCGCGCGGACGGCTCTGGGAGTTCAAGAAGGCCGTCACCGAGGTGGAGCTGCGCGACGCACTGCTCTTCCAGGATCGCGATTGGTCGCAGGGCGCGAACCTCGCGGATCCGAACGCCGTGGCGGCCTGTCCGCTGGCGTTCAATGACCTGACCGGCCTGGCGCCGGTGCAGCCCGGCGGATTCGGCAACCGTCGCTGAGCGCGCATCTCGTGGCGGGACGCCCGTCCCGCTGCGCGCACCCGCCGCCCCCCGGACCCAAGGGGCGCGCGCATGGCACGTCCCCTGCTCTGTCTCGTGCGCTCCCACCACGAGGCATGACATGAAGGTCGATGGCCCCGACGCTCCCTCACGCGAATCCCCAGCGAACTCCGAGCGCTTTCGCGACGTCCTCCAGCGAGCGGATCCGCGTCGTCCCCCGCCCGCATCACGAGCGCCCTCTCCGCCCGGTGACGCCTCGATGCGCGGCCCCAAGAAGCCGGGCAACGCGCCCGCTCGCGCGCTGGGACCACCGACGGTCCGACCCAGTGGAGCATTCGTCGCGACCCAACGGAGTGCCTTCTCACTCGGCAGCACCACGGCACTCGGACAGGCGCGGCAGTCCATGCATGTCGAGGCCCACCGCCTGAGCACGGTGCGCGGAGAGGCGCACGCGATGGGGCAACAACGCAACGACCAGCGCGCCTCGGAGCTCATCGAGAAAGAGCTGCGGCGCACGCATCCAGAGCCCTCAGCTATCCGGAGCCCGAGCACACGCCCCGACGGAGACGGGTCCGCTCCCTCAAGTCTGGCCCCGGTGCGCCCACCGCCGAGCGATAACCCCGTCCAGGCCGCGGGCGGGGCTCCTCCACCGCAGTCGGGTGCCATCATCGAAGCGCCCACCCGGGCCGAAGCGGCCCTCGCGTTGATCGAACGCATCGAGGTGCTCGTGAAGGCCCAGCGGCCCGCGCTCAGCCTCAGCTTGCGAGGCGCGATGGAAGCCACCGTCGAGGTCCAGCGAACGGGCCCCCGAGAGATCGCGCTCCACATCCAAGGCCGCCAACGTCCCCTCGCGGGTGAGGACCTCTCGCGGCTGACCTCCGCGCTGGAAGCACGCGGCTTGCGGCTGCGCACCGTGCGCTCGGAGTGAGCCCGCGGGCCGCAATGACAAAGGCCCTCGCGCCGTGGAGCGCAAGGGCCTTTCTTGGAACCACGAAGGACGGTCGCTCAGTGACCCGGCTTCGGATCCAACTCGGAGCGCTTGCCTTCCTTGGTCTTGAAGTCCTCGGCCTCGGGCAGCGCGTCCTTCTTCTCGGTGATGTTGGGCCACGAGCCCGAGAAGTCGGCGTTGAGCTTCTTGTACTCCGCCCACTTCGCGGGGAGCTCCGTCTCCGGGAAGATGGCCTTGGTGGGGCACACCGGCTCGCAGGCGCCGCAGTCAATGCACTCGTCCGGGTGGATCACCAGGAAGTTGGCACCCTCATAGAAGCAGTTGACCGGGCACACCTCGACACAGTCGGTGTACTTGCACTTGATGCATGGCTCGGCGACGACGTAGGCCATTGAGAACTCCTCTTAAAAGCGGATTTCAGCGCGTCCGTGGGCGCGCAGATTAGACCGTTTGCACTGAGGCTGACACCCGGAATCTGGGGGGCGAGCCATGCACGGGGCTCGCTCAGCCCAGCAATCCCTGGGCACGCAGCATTTCGGCGGCGAGGATGGCGCCGCAGGCGGCTCCCATCTTCGTGTTGTGGGAGACGAGCACGTACTTGAAGCCGTTCTCCAGCACACCATCTTCGCGCACGCGCCCGACGCTGGTGTTCATGCCACCGTACACGTCGCGATCCAACCGAGGCTGGGGGCGGAACGGGTCATCGTGGACATGGATCCAGTGCGGCGGCGCGGAGGGCAGGTCGCGCGACACCTCGACGCCCTTCCACTCGCGCATGGCCTGGACGACCTCCTCGACGCTCGCCTTCTTCCCGAGCGAGACGAAGACGGACTCGGTGTGTCCCTCGAGCACGGCCACGCGGGTGCACGTGCAGGAGACGCGCACGTCATGAGGCGACAGCGCGGAGCCATCGGGACGCAGCGCGCCGAGGATCTTCTTGGTCTCCACCTCGACCTTCCCCTCCTCCTTCGGGATGTAGGGGATGACGTTGTCGAGGATGTCCATGCCGATGACGCCCGGGGAGCGACCGGCGCCCGAGATGGCCTGGAGGCTGGTCATCAGCACGGCCTTCACTCCGAAGCGCTCGATGAGCGGAGCGAGCGTGATGGCCAGGCCCGTGGTGGTGCAGTTGGGCATGGGCGCGATGAAGCCCTTCCAGCCGCGGCGCTTCTGCTGCTCGCGGATCAGCGGCGCGTGCGCGGCGTTGATGGGCGGAATCAGCAGCGGCACGTCGTCGTCGTAGCGGAACGCGCTGGCGGCGGAGATGACCGGGATGTCCCGGGCGAGGCGCGGCTCCAGCTCCCGAGCGACATCCGCCTCGACAGCGGAGAAGGCCAGATCGAAGTCCTTCGCCTGGACCGCGTCACCGCTGATGACCTTCATGCCCGCGACCGAGGGTGACAGCGGCTCGGAGATGAACCAGGCCGTCATCCCATTGGCGGTGCGCAGCGCCTCCGCGTACGTCTTCCCCGCGGAGCGCGGAGACGCGGCGAGACCCGCGAGCTCGATGAAGGGGTGGTTCTTCAGGCCAGCGATGAACTGCTGGCCCGCGAGTCCGGTGGCGCCAATGAGAACAGCGCGCAGCTTGGCCATGGTCAGGGTTCTCCAGGGGGGCGGTCGACCGCTGCATACACCCTTTCACGACGCGCTGCATCCGCTCCTCACGGAGGCGCGCAGGGAGGCGCGGCCGGGTGGCGCTCGGTGGGGTAGCCGGCGCCCATCCACGCCAGCAGACCTCCGGACAGACACACCGCGTCGCGTCCATGGGCGCGCAGCAGTCGGCAGAGTTCCCAGGTATCCGCGCCATCCACGGCACAGCCACAGAGGATGATGAGCTCGTCGTCCGGAAGGATTGCCAGGTCGAGGGCAATCTCCGCGGCGGTCATCCGCAGCGCACCGGGAATCTGGGCCTCGAAGCGCACCCAGTCCTCCGCGCCGCGGCAATCGAGCACGAGGACGTCATCGTCCCCGAGGCGGGCATACAGCTCGTCGATGATGATGGTGGGCTCCACGGACCCTCCGCGTGGTGTCATCCCTCGCGGAGCAACCCGGGGCGTCTGCCCTTTGTTCCTGCCCGCCCGCCTGCCCGCCCCACCTCCGAGGGCGGGAGCGCGGCTCAGAGGCCGAGCTGCTTGGCGATGATCTCGTTCATCACCTCGCTCGTTCCTCCGCCGATGGGTCCGAGCCGAGCGTCCCGCCAGTGACGCTGGATGTCGTACTCCATCATGTAGCCGGCGCCTCCGTGCAGTTGGAGACACTCATCGGCCACGCGGCAGCACGTCTCCGTGGCGACCTTCTTCGCCATGGACGTCTGCGCCACGGCGTACTCGCCGGCGAGGTGGAGGCGCAGCGCGTGGTAGGTGAGCTGGCGCGCGCACTCCCGCGACGTGAACAGCTCCGCCAACTTGTGGCGCACCACCTGGAAGCCGCTGAGCGTCTGGCCAAAGGCGCGGCGCTGCTTCACGTGCTCCAACGCGGTCTCCAGCATGTCGTCCATGGCGCCCACCGCGCCCAGGGCGAGGGACAGTCGCTCCCACTGGAAGTTGCCCATGATCTGCGAGAAGCCCTGCCCCTCGACGCCCAGCAGGTTCTCCGCGGGCACGCGGCAGTCCTCGAAGAACAGCTCAGCGGTGTCCGAGGCACGCCACCCCAGCTTCTGGAGCTTCCGCCCCACGGAGAAGCCCGGCGTCCCCTTCTCCACCACCACCATGGACAGGCCCTTGTGCCCGCGCGACGGATCCGTCTTGACCGCGAGGACGACGAAGTCCGCGCGCACGCCGTTGGTGATGTACGTCTTGGAGCCGTTGATGACGTAGTGGTCACCGTCTCGGTGCGCGGTGGTGCGGATGCCCGCCACGTCCGAACCCGCGTCCGGCTCGGTGATGCCCAACGCCCCCACCTTCTCGCCTCGGATGGCCGGAGCCAGCCAGCGGTGCTTCTGGTCCTCGGTGCCGAACAGATGCAGGGGGCCGGTGGAGATCGTGAACTGCGCGCCCAACCCCGCGGACACGCCGCCCGAGCCACACCGGCCCAGCTCTTCCAACAGCACCGCCTCATAGAGTTCGCCCGCGGCCGAGCCACCGTACGCCTCGGGGTACTTCAGCCCCAGGAAGCCCAGCTCACCGAAGCGACGGAACAGCTCGCGGGGGAACTCCTCCTTCGCCTCCCACTCCTGCGCGAAGGGCCGCAGTTCCTTCTCCACCACGGCGCGCACGGTGCGACGAAAGGCCTCGTGCTCTTCCTGGAACAATCCCTGCCCGTGCAGCATCGCGGTCCCTTTCCCGGGTGGACGCGAGCCTCGCGCCCGCTCCCATGCTAGCGGGGCACAGCCCGCACCCGGACGCAGTTGCTTCCTTGACCCGGTGGTGGAGGGCTGCGTATAAAGCCGGCCCCACCGACTCATGGCGCCATAGCCAAGTGGTAAGGCAAGGGTCTGCAAAACCCTCATTCCCCGGTTCGAATCCGGGTGGCGCCTTCCGACACGGCCCGATGCGGACTTCCAAGCCGCATCGGGCCGTTGTCGTTTCCGAGCCTGCCTGTCCGTGACGCCTGGACCCGTGGGGGCTACGGTGTCGCCCCCCGTGAGAACCGCCGGCCCACTCCTGCTCGTCTTGCTGTTCGCCGCCTGCGCCACGCCGCGGCCGGCTCCCGTTGCCGAGGCTCCCGCGCCCCTCCCTGCTCCCGAGGCGCCGCCCCCCGTGGCGGAGCCAGCCCCCGAGCCGACGCCAGACACCCGCCCCCCCGCGCCCGAGCCAGGGCCGGACCTGTCCCTGGGACTGCCGGGGCCCTTGGAGCTCAAGCGCCTGGACTTCCGAGGCGGCGAGCCGCGCGTCCCCGTGAAGTTGATGGAGGGGCGCACCGAGGTGACGTTCTCACCGCGCAGCCGGATGCGGCTGCGGTTCGGAGGACCCGAGGACAAGGTCCTGGACGCCCCCGGTGGGACGCGCTGGTCGGTGCGGGCGACGCAGGGAGAGCCCGCAAAGGTCACCGCGCGCGTGCAGTTGGGCGAGTTCCGCTTCTCGGACAAGGAAGGCCTGGCGGCGATGCAGGCCGAGTGGCGCGCGCGCGGGCTGGCGGTCCGCACGCACGTACTGGGCTCGGTGTATGGCATCGCGGGCAAGGTCATCGACAACCGACGCTACCTGCTGCTCACCGACGAGGCGCTCACACTGGAAGCCGCGGCCGAACGGCAGGCCGAGTTGCTGCGCCGCTACGCCACCCGGACCGTCCTGTTCGAGGAGGTGCACCGCCCGGCGCGCGCCATCCTCGAGGTGAAGGATGAGCAAGGCAACGTGGTGGGGCTGGCGCAGGACCGACTGGACGCGGAGACGCCCGACGCAGAGGGCTTCGACGTGCGGCAGGTGGAGTACGGCGTGGGCTACGACTTCCACGCCTTCGAGGACCGCAGCTTCCGGGGCGCGCTTCAGTTCGTGGTGGACCGCGAGGGCAAGCTGGCCGTGGTGAATGTGGTCCCGCTGGAGGCGCTGCTCAAGGGGTTGGTGCCCTCGGAGATTTTCGCGCGTGCGCATCCCGAGGCCCTCAAGGCACAGGCCGTCACGGCGCGCGGCGAGGTGCTCGCGAAGGTGGGCATCAAGCACCTGGCGGACCCATACCTGCTCTGCTCGGAGCAGCACTGCGCGGTGTACCGCGGTCGCACCGGCGAGGCGGCCAGCACCACGGCGGCGGTGGAGGCCACGCGGGGCGAGGCCCTGTTCAGCGCGGAGGGCCGCCTGGTGGACTCGGTGTACAGCGCCGTGTGTGGCGGGCACACCGAGGACAACGACGTGGTGTGGGGCGGGCCGCCAGACCCCAGCCTGAGGGGGCGACCGGACGTGCTCGGCCCCATGGACGGACGGCCGACGCCGGCTTCACTGGGAGCGTGGCTGTCCGCGAGCGACCTGCCCACCGCGTGCCGACTGTCCAGCTTCGCGCAGCCCAGCAAGTACCGCTGGGAAAAGCGCTTCACGGCGGCGCAAATGGACGCACTCACGGAGCGCCTGGGCGTGGGGCCGGTGCGGGCGCTGGGACTCTCCGAGCGAGGCGTGTCCGGCCGGGCGCGCGTGCTGACGGTGGCGGGCGCGCGCGGCACCACGCAGGTCCGAGGAGAGCTGAACATCCGCCGGCTCCTGGGGATGCTCAACAGCACCATGGCCACGGTGGAGGAGGAGCGAGGCGCCGAGGGCCAGCTGACGGGCTGGCTGTTCCGCGGCGGAGGATGGGGACACGGCGTGGGGATGTGCCAGACTGGGGCCATTGGCCGGGCGGAAGCCGGGCAGCGCTACCGAGACATCCTGCGCCACTACTTCAACGGGGCCGAGGTCGCCCCCATCTACTGATTCCATCGGGACGGCTCGCGCGCCCCCGGGCTTGAGCGCGGAGATTTCCCTATCGCGTGTCGTCGGGCGCACGTTCGGGCATAGCGCGCCGGCTCGGAGGTTTATCATCCCACCGTGGCCCAGGGTTCATCGACAGATTGGCGCGAACGCCGCAGGCGCAGGAGCTCCAACCGGTTCCTCCTGTCGCTCCTCCTGGCGCTGCTGGGCCACGTCGCCTTCGTGGGCCTGCTCGTGCTGTTGTCGTACGTGCAGGTGAACCTGCCGGCGAGCGAGCGAGCGGCCGTGCACCGCCCAACCTCCGTGAACGTCCGTCCCCTCACCTCCAGCGAGTGGGCCAAGAACCGGGGGCAGACGTCGCCGCAGTCGCAGGTGGCGGAGCGGCCCCGGGCCCAGACGAAGAAGGACGAGAAGAAGCCCGACGAGACGACGAAGCCCAAGGGACAGGTCGTGGACACCGCGCCGGGCAACGAGCAGCGGCCCGACGACTCGAAGTACCTGGCCGAGCACGACAACACCGTCCAGAAGGAGACGCGCTCGCGCGAGCAGACGCCCTTCTACCGGAACGCCATGCCCCAGCGCACGGCGCCGCAGGAGCAGAAGGGCCTGCCCCAGGAGCAGATGCAGGCCCCACGCCTCAGCGGCAACAACGGCATGGGGAGCGATGACCGGCCGCTGGCCAAGGGCGGCAAGAAGCCCGCCTTCGAGGTTCCCGACACGCGCCACAAGCAGGAGGTGGCGGTGAAGACGGACCCCACCTCGCCGGGCCCTGGCGTCACGGTGGAGAACCAGAATGGCAGCGACGCGATGGTGGGCAACGCCAAGCGCCTGCGCATCCAGCCCGGTGAGGGCCAGGACAATGAGGAAGGTTCGCAGGGGCGGCTCGGCTCGCCGGGAATGCAGGCGCTGATGCCATCCCAGGCGGCCATGGACCGAGTGCTCGGCGCGGCCCCCAACGACAACCTGCGCGACGTGGACGAAGGCGACGCCACGATGCTCAACACGCGCGAGTGGAAGTACGCGAGCTTCTTCAACCGCGTGAAGCAGAGCGTGGGGATGCACTGGAACCCCAACCAGCAGATGCAGATGCGGGACCCGACGGGCAGCACGTACTCGGGCAAGGACCGCTACACGCTCTTGAGCATCACCCTGGACGAGAAGGGCCAGGTGAAGGACATCCAGGTGGACAAGAGCAGCGGCCTGGACTTCCTGGACATGGAGGCGGTGTCCTCGTTCAAGCGCGCGCAGCCCTTCCCCAACCCGCCGTCGGGCCTGCTGGGCCAGGACGCGACGGTGCGCTTCCAGTTCGGCTTCTTCCTGGAGATGGGCGGCGGTCCGCGCATGCGGCTCTTCCGAGAGCCCAACTGAGTCCGCGCACCGCGTGACTTTGCGCTTCGCGCCAGCGCCGCGACGGCACTAGCGTCACGGGCGTGAACGCCCCCGCGACAGACCGCACCCTCGCGCTCCAGGAGCGCAATCGGAAAGTCCGCCTCGTCCTCCTGGTCATCCTCGTGGCCAACTGGATTGTCGCCGCCGCCAAGCTCGGCTTCGGACTGATGTCTCAATCCGCCTCGGTCACGGCGGACGGACTGCACTCGTTCATCGACGGCGGCTCGAACGTGCTGGGCCTCGTCGCCATGTGGGTCGCCTCACGGCCCGCGGACGAGGACCACCCTTACGGGCACGGCAAGTTCGAGGCGCTCGCGTCGCTGGGCATCGGCGCGATGATTGGCATCGGCATGCTGGAGCTGGGGCGCATGGCGCTCGACTCCCTGTTGCATGACCGACATCCGCAGGTGACGGGCCTGATGGCCGGAGTGATGGCCGCGACCCTGGTCATCAACCTGGTGGTGACGCGCGTGGAGCGGCACTACGGCGAGAAGTACAAGAGCGCCCTGCTGCTCGCGGACGCGAGCCACACCCTGTCCGACGTGTTCGTCACCATCGCGGTGCTCATCTCCCTGGGCCTGGTGTCGCTGGGCTATCCGCGCGCGGACGGAATCGTGGCGCTGGTGGTGATGGTCTTCGTGGCCTACGTGGCCTACGGCATCGTCCGTCAGGCGGTGGGCATCCTCTCGGACACGGTGCGGTTGGATCCCGCCGAGGTGTCGCAGCACACGCTGGCCGTGTCGGGCGTGCGCTCGTGCCGCAACGTGCGCAGCCGCGGCATGGAGGACAGCGTCTACGTCGACCTGAAGATTGAAGTGGATCCGCACCTCACCACCGCCCAGGCCCACGAGGTGGCGGACCAGGTGGAGGACAAGCTGCACGGCATCTACCCGCAGGTGGTGGACGTGGTGGTGCACGTGGAGCCGGCGCGCCAAGCGCCAGCCGCCACGTAGGGCCGCAAGACGAAGGCCGCCTCCCACGCGAGCAGGAGACGGCCTGGGTCAAGTCACGAGGTGAACCGCGCTCAGGCGCCCTTCGGCTCCGGCGTCATGTAGTCCTCCAGCGGAGGGCACGAGCACACGAGCTTGCGGTCACCCAGCGCGTTGTTCAGGCGGCCCACCGTGGGCCAGAACTTGTTGTCGCGCACCCACGGGGCCGGGAACACGGCCTGGTCGCGCGTGTACGGCCGGTTCCACTCCGGCGCGGTGAGGACGCGGGCCGTGTGCGGCGCGTTCTTCAGGACGTTGTTGTCCTTGGGCGCGCGGCCCTCCTCGATGTCGCGAATCTCCTGGCGGATGGAGATCATCGCGTCGCAGAAGCGATCCAGCTCGGCCTTGGACTCGCTCTCCGTCGGCTCGATCATCAGCGTGCCCGCCACGGGGAACGACACCGTCGGCGCGTGGAAGCCGTAGTCCATGAGGCGCTTGGCCACGTCCTCCACCTCGACACCGGTCGCCTTCTTCAGCGGACGCAGGTCCACGATGCACTCGTGCGCCACGCGGCCCTGCTGGCCCCGGTACAGGACCGGGAAGTGCGGCTGCAGCCGGTGGGCGATGTAGTTGGCGTTGAGGATGGCCACGCGAGTGGCCTGGGTGAGCCCCTCGCCGCCCATCATCTGCATGTACATCCACGAGATGAGCAGGATGCTGGCGCTGCCCCACGGCGCCGCGGAGATGGCGCCGATGCCCTCCGCCCCGCCCGTCTGGATGACCGGGTGGCCGGGGAGGAACTTCACCAGGTGGCTCGCCACGCAGATGGGGCCCATGCCCGGGCCGCCACCGCCGTGCGGGATGCAGAACGTCTTGTGCAGGTTGATGTGGCACACGTCCGCGCCAATCAGGCCCGGCGCGGTGAGGCCCACCTGCGCGTTGAGGTTCGCGCCGTCCATGTACACCTGACCGCCGCGCTCGTGGACGATGGAGCAGATCTCCTTGATCTCCTCCTCGAACACGCCGTGGGTGGACGGGTACGTCACCATCAGCGCCGCGAGCTTGTCCTTGTGCGCGTCCGCCTTGGCGCGCAGGTCCGCCACGTCGATGTTGCCGTTGTCATCGCACTTGGTGACGACGACCTGGTAGCCGGCCATCACCGCCGACGCGGGGTTGGTGCCGTGCGCCGAGGACGGGATGAGGCACACGTCCCGGTGCCCCTGCCCGCGCGCCTGGTGGTACGCGCGGATGACGAGCAGGCCCGCGTACTCGCCCTGGCTGCCCGCGTTGGGCTGCAGCGACGTGCCCGCGAAGCCCGTCACCTGCGCGAGCGCGTGCTCCAACTGCTCGAAGATGACCTTGTAGCCGGCCGCCTGAGACGTGGGCGCGAACGGGTGGAGCTTGCTGAATTGAGGCCACGTCACCGGGATCATCTCCGCGGTCGCGTTGAGCTTCATGGTGCAGCTGCCCAGCGGAATCATCGAGTGCGTCAGCGAGAGGTCCTTGGCCTCCAGCCGCTTGATGTACCGCAGCATCTCCGTCTCGGAGTGGTACGCGTTGAAGACGGGGTGCGTGAGGTACGCGCTCTTGCGCCGCAGGCCCGCCTCGATGGGGCTCTCCAGCGCCGCGCCCACGTCCTCCAGGGACACCGAGGCGGACTTGCCCGTGCCCGCGACGAACGCGGCGAGGATCTCCTCCACGTCCGACGGACGCGTGGTCTCATCCAGCGTCACGCCCACCGACTTGTCGTCGATGCGGCGGAAGTTCATCCGGCCCGCCTCGGCGGCCGCGAGCACGCCGCGCACCTGCGCCGGCGTCAGCTCCACGCGCAGCGTGTCGAAGAACTGCTCGTGCCGCGGCTTGAGGCCCAGCTTCGTCAGGCCCGCGGCCAGCAGCGCCGTGAGGCCGTGCACGCGCTCCGCGATCGCCTTGAAGCCCTGCGGCCCATGGTAGACGGCGTACATGCCGGCCATGACCGCGAGCAGCACCTGCGCGGTGCAGATGTTGCTCGTCGCCTTCTCGCGGCGGATGTGCTGCTCGCGCGTCTGCAGCGCCATGCGCAGCGCGGGGCGGCCCTGCGCATCCTCGGACACGCCGATGAGCCGGCCCGGCATGATGCGCGTGAAGGCGTTCTTCGTGGCGAAGTAGGCCGCGTGCGGACCGCCATAGCCCATGGGCACGCCCAACCGCTGCGCGCTGCCCACCACCACGTCCGCGCCGAACTCCCCCGGCGGCGTCAGGAGCGCGAGGCTCAGCAGATCCGCCGCGACGATGAACAGCGCGCCCGCCGCGTGCACCTTCTCGCCGAACGCGCGGTAGTCATGCACCGCGCCGTCCGTGGCCGGGTACTGCACCAGCGCGCCCACGAAGGGCCGCGAGGACAGGTCCACCGAGCGGTGGTCGCCCACCACGACCTCGACACCCAGCGGCTGGGCGCGGGTGCGCACCACGTCCACCGTCTGCGGATGACAGGCCTCGGAGACGAAGAACGCCCCGCCCGTCACGTCGCTCTTGCCGTGCAGCGACAGCGACATGGCCTCGGCGGCGGCGGTGCCCTCGTCGAGCAGCGAGGCGTTGGCCACCTCCATGCCCGTCAGGTCCATCACCATCGTCTGGAAGTTGAGCAGCGCCTCCAGGCGCCCCTGCGCGATCTCCGCCTGATAGGGCGTGTACTGGGTGTACCAGCCCGGGTTCTGGAAGATGTTGCGCAGGATGACGTTCGGGGTGTGGGTGTCGTGGTAGCCCATCCCGATGAACGACTTGAAGACCTGGTTCTTCGCGGCGATCGCCTCGAGCTGCGCGAGCACCTCGGACTCGGCGCGCGCCGCCGGCAGGCGCAGCGGACCGGCCGCGCGGATGGCCGACGGCACGGTCTGCTCGATGATGGCGTCAACCGAGTCCACGCCAAGCGTGGCCAGCATCTGCTGGAGCGCCCGGGCATCCGGACCGATGTGACGACCAGCGAAGGGCTCCTGGTACTTCCAATTCAAGGACATGGTGGGAAGGCTCGCGTTCGAGTCGAAGGTGTCGGAATCCGACACTCGTGCCGAAATCAGGGAGCGTCCCTAACACCCAGGCCGCCCCGGTTCACTGCTACGCGTTCTTCAGCAGGTCGGCGTACGCCTCAGCGGACAGGAGCCCGCTCACTTCCTGGGTGTCCGTCAGCTCGAGCTCGAGGATCCACCCATCGCCGTAGGGGTCCGTGTTGATGTCCGTGGGGTTGTCGGTCAGGTCCGAGTTCACCTTCAGGACCTTGCCGGACAGCGGGGCGTACAGCTCGGACACCGCCTTGGTGGACTCGATGACGCCGAACTGCTTGCCCTTGGTGAGGGTGGCGCCCACCTTGGGCAGCTCCACGTAGACCACGTCGCCCAACGAACCCTGGGCGTGGTCCGTGACGCCCACCACGGCGCTGGAGCCCTGCAAGCGGGCCCACTCGTGCTCCTCGGTGTACTTCAGCTCGCTCGGAATCTTCTCGGACATGTCGATGAACCTCGGGATGCCTGGGGTCTGGAAAGGGGTCTCAGGACTTCTTCAAGAAAGGGGTCTTCACCACCACCGCCGGCACGGGACGTCCACGGATGTCCACGTCGAAGGTGGAGCCCTCGGCCGCCAGCTCGGTGGGCACGTAGCCCATGCCAATGGGCTTCTTCACGGAAGGCCCCATCGTGCCGCTGGTCACCTCGCCCACCGGCTTGCCGTCCTTGTGGATGGCATAGCCGTGGCGCGGGATGCCACTGCCCGTGAGCTCGAAGCCGACGAGCTTGCGCTTCACGCCCGCGGCCTTCTGCGCCACGAGCGCGTCCTTGCCGATGAAGCCCTCGGGCTTGTCCAGCTTGACGATCCACCCGAGCCCCGCCTCCAGCGCGGTGTGGGCATCGTCGATGTCATTGCCGTAGAGCGCGTACTTCATCTCGGTGCGCAGCGAGTCGCGCGCGCCCAGGCCCGCGGGCTTCACGCCGTCCGCCTGTCCCTCGGCGAGCAGCGCGTTCCACAGCTTCTCCGCGGCGTCGGGCGGGCAGTACAGCTCGAAGCCGTCCTCGCCCGTGTAGCCCGTGCGGGACACGATGCACTTGACGCCCGCGACCTCGCCCTCGGCGAAGCGGTACGTGCCAATGCGTGACAGGTCCACGCGGGTGAGGCGCTGCACGAGTCCGGGGGCCTTGGGCCCCTGCACGGCGATCTGCGAGAAGTCATCTCCGCGGTCCACCGGCTGCACGCCCTGGGCATGCTCGCGCATCCAGGCGAAGTCCTTGTCGCGGTTGCTCGCGTTGACGCAGATGAGGATGCGCTCGGGGCTGAAGCGGTAGACGACGATGTCGTCGACGAAGCCGCCCTGGTCGTTGAGCAGACCGGCGTAGACCGCCTGGCCGTCCGCGCAGCGGGCGAGATCGTTGGAGATGAGGCGATTGACGGTCTGCAGGGCACCGGGGCCGTTGAACTCGATCTCCCCCATGTGCGAGACGTCGAAGAGGCCGACGGCGGTGCGCACCGCCTCGTGCTCCGCGATGACCGACGAGTACTGCACCGGCATGTCCCATCCCGCGAAGTCGACCATCCGGGCCCCCAGCTTGCGGTGGGCCTCATTGAGGGGCGTACGCCGGGCCATCTTCTTCTCCTGAAGGGGGTGGAAAGGCGCGCGGACTATAGCCGCGCACCTTCTCCAATCAAGGCCGACGGGGACGGTCTACACTGGTCCTGACATGAAGATTCGTAATCGGTTGAATCCGTCCCAGCCGTGCTTCTCGTTCGAGTTCTTCCCGCCGAAGACAGACGAGGGCGTGGCCTCGTTGTTGCGGACATTGGAGGACCTCGCGCCGCTGGAGCCGGGCTTCGTCTCGGTGACGTACGGAGCGGGAGGCAGCACGCGCGACCGGACGGTGGAGCTCGTCACGCGCATCAAGCAACAGACCGGCATCGAGGCGATGGCCCACCTGACGTGCGTGGGACACACGCGTGACGAACTGCGTGATCTGCTCGCACGGCTTGCCGCGTCAAAGGTCGAGAACGTGCTGGTGCTGCGCGGGGATCCACCGCAGGGGCAGACCGCGTACGAGCCCACCGCGGGCGGCTTCCGCTACGCCGAAGAGCTGGTCCGATTCATCCAAGAAGAGGATTTCAACTTCTGCCTGGGAGGTGCGTGCTATCCGGAGGGGCACCCGGAGACCGGCTCGCGCGACGAGGACCTGAAGCACCTCAAGGCGAAGGTGGACGCGGGCCTGGACTTCGTGGTGACGCAGCTCTTCTTCGACAACGCGTTCTATTTCGACTTCGTGGAGCGGGCGCGACGCGTGGGCATCAACGTCCCCATCGTCCCCGGCATCATGCCCATCACCAATTACGAGCAGGTCCAGCGCTTCACGCGCATGTGCGGCGCGACGGTCCCCATGCGGCTGGCGCTGCAGTTGGAGCGCGTGAAGGATCAACCCGACGCCTTGGTGCAGCTCGGCGTGGCGCACGCCACGGTGCAGTGCATGGAGCTGTTGTCGCGCGGGGTGCCGGGGCTGCACTTCTACACCCTCAACAAGTCACCGGCGACGCGGATGATCGTGAGCGCGTTGAGGGCTCGCTCATGAGCGGCCCGGGCCTGCAGTTGGAGCCGGGAGACCCGCGCGCCAGGGTCCTGGACATGGTGAGGCCACCGGCCTTCTTCCTCATGTGCGTGGGGACCCTGTCCATCTTCTACAATGTCTTGCAGGTGGTGCTGTTCGTCCTGCGCATCCCCTCCCCCTTCGCGGCGCAGAGCACGGACCCGTCCGTGTTCACGCTGTCGTGGTACTTCGTGCTCACGGTGCTGGTGGGGCTCATCTGCGGCACGCTCTCCATCTGGGGTGCGCTGAGTGCCATGCGCCTGAAGGGCTACGGGCTGGCCACCGTGGGCGCCATCACCGCCATCTTCCCCACCTTCCCCGTGTGTTTCGCGGCCACCCCGGTGGCGGTGTGGATGCTGTTCACCCTGCGCCGTGAGGGCGTACGTCAGGCGTTCGCGCCCTGAGTCCGCGACGCCTCTCGGGCGAATGGCGGAGAACGTCTCGGCAAAGACAGCCTTCACGCACCTCCGGCCGAGACGAATCACAGTCATCCCGAAAGGGTCGTCCCTACTATCCCTGTCTGGTTCGTGAGGCCCGGCAGGGCGCCCCCCACGGCGATGTGTCGTGACGTGAGCGCCCTGCCCTCATCTCGGGGATGGGTTCATGACAGTCTATGCAGCCCGGAGAGCCGTCAGCAGCGGGCCGGCCGAAGAACTGCAGATGCGGTGGGCGTTGACGACACCCGATGATCGCGTTCGAGGCATGTTCTTCCTCGGGGTCCTCGAGGTCATCCGCAACTCGGTGGGCACGGAGGCCGCGGAGGAGTGTCTCGCCTGCACGGGGGAGCGGCGCTTCGTGCCTTTCCTCATGTACCCGGTGGCGGCATTCCTGCACATGTCATTCCGTGCCGCGTCGATGCTGGCGCCTCGCAAGGGCGGGTTTGATCGCGCGATGCGAGCGATTGGGGCGCAGGCGACCTCGGACTTCCTGTCCTCCCTGGTGGGGCGCAGCTTCCTGATGCTCGCGGCGTCAGATCCGAGGCGTCTGGTGACGAACCTCCCGTCCGGCTACCGCACCGTGGTGAGCTACGGCGAGCGCCACGTCACCTGGAGCGGGCCCTCCAGCGGCTGCCTCCGCGTGGCGCGCGACTTCATGCCCCACACCTACCACGAGGGTGTTCTCCAGGCGGTGTTGGAAGCCATTGGCACGCAATGCCCCATGGTGCACGGCAAGGCCACCGGCCTGCTCGACTGCGACTATTCCTTGTCGTGGGAATGAGGCCGCGGCGCGTCAGAGAACCCGACGCACACAGGGCCAGCTGCGCTGGGATTGCGATGTCTGGCCTTGCCGCCGGGTTGACCACCTGAGCGCACGTGCTGTTGCCCAGCCAACAAGGGGCGCATCATGCGCGACGCCCGAGCGCAATCCCCGCGCCGCGCGCGTACCAGGAGCCACGCCCATGAAGAAGGTCCTCCGAAGGAAGACGTTCGTCGTGATGTTCTCCGCCTTCGCTCTCGCCGCCTGTGGTGTTCCCGAGGAAGACACGCGCGCGCCGCTCGAGGAGCGTCCCGTCTCCGCGCAGGCCTACCCGGACTGCAATCCCGCCACGGATTGCATCGTGGACTCGCCGCACGTCACGTGTGGCGACGGCGTCATCATGGACGCGTGGAGCACGCCGGACGGCTGGTGCATCAATCGGGACGTGTGCGGCCGACGCGGCGGCTACATCGTCTGTTGAGGTGACGTCCCGCCGCGACGCCGCCCTCACTTCCCCGAGCGCAGGGCGGCGTCGAGCGTGTTGCGCATCAGCATGGCGATGGTCATGGGCCCCACCCCACCGGGCACCGGGGTGATGAAGCTGGCGCGCTCCGAAGCGCTGGCGAACGCCACGTCGCCCACGAGCTTCCCGTCCGCGCGCCGGTTCATCCCCACGTCGATGACCACGGCGCCGGGTTTGATCCACTCGCCACGAATCAGCTCGGGCACGCCCACCGCGACGACGAGGATGTCCGCGAGCGGCACCTCGCGGGCCAGGTCGCTCTTGCTGTGGCAGAGCGTCACGGTGGCGTCACGCTGAAGCAAGAGGAGCGCCTGAGGCTTGCCCACGATGTTGCTGCGCCCCACCACCACGGCCTTCTTGCCGGCGGGATCGCAGCCCACCTCCGCCAAGAGGCGCATCACGCCCAGCGGGGTGCACGCGCGCGGGCCCGGGCGGCCCAGCATCAGGCTGCCCGCGTTGAGCGGATGGAAGCCATCCACGTCCTTTTCGGGTGCCACGGCGGCCAGGATGGCGTCCGCGTCCAGGTGCTTGGGGAGCGGCAGCTGCACGAGGATGCCGTGCACCCGCGGGTCCTCGTTGAGCTGGCGCACGAGCGCCACCAACGCGTCCTGGGTGATGTCCGCGTCCGGATGCAGCTCCCAGGACTGGAAGCCCACCTCGGCGGCGGCCTTCTTCTTCCCATTGACGTAGATGCGCGACGCGGGGTCCTCGCCCACGCGCACCACCGCGAGCCCCGGGACGAACCCCTTCGACGATTGGAGCGCGTCCACGCCAGCGCGCACCTCCGCTCGCACCTTCGCCGCGATCGCACTTCCGTCAATCAACTGGGCCATGGCGCGGCGGACTCTATGAGAAACTGCGGCGGAACTGCGGCGAAACCGCCACGGTCCATCGGGAGGGAAGCGCGCGAATGAGCGCAGGAAAAGTGCTGGGAGTCATGGTGGGCCTGGTGGGTGGGCTGCTCATCGGAGGGCCGTGGGCCATCGTGCTCGGCATCCTCGGGGGCTTCGCCGCGGGCCACTTCTATGACGAGCAGCACGCGCCCCCGCCCGACTTCCCCGAGCTGTTCGCCGAGTTCCCCGCGCCCCCCGTGGTGGACTCGGACGCCGTGATGCGAGAGGACACCCGCGAGGATGACGCGCGCGCGGAGCGGATCCGTCACCGCTGCGCGCTCTTCGTCGAGGTGGCGCGCGCGGATGGCGACGTCCGCCGCGAGGAGGTGCGCGAGGTGCGCCGCCACTTCGAGACCGTCGTGCAGGCGGATGCCCAGGACCTGGAGGTCGTCCGCCGCCAGCTCAAGGCCCTCCTCGGCCGCCCCGCGTCGCTGAACCTCCAGGCCTCGCTCGAGGCGTGCCGCGAGGACCTATCCGATGACGAGCGCTACACCCTGCTCGATGCGCTCTATGACCTGGCGCTCGTGGATGGCCCCCTGCAGCGCTCGGAGCGCGAGTCCCTTCGCCACGTGGCCGAGGGACTGGACATCCCCGAGGACACGGCCCAGGAGCTGGCCACGCTCCACCTGGGCGACGGCCTGGAGCACTACGCCTTGCTGGGCCTCACGCCCGAGGCCACCGACGCCCAGGTGAAGAGCACCTTCCGCCGGCTCGCGGCCGCCCATCATCCGGACAAGGTCGCGCACCAGGGCGCCCAGGCCGCCGAGCAGGCCGCCCACCGCTTCCAGGAGATCCGCGACGCCTACGAGGAAATCCGCAAGCTGCGCGGACTGTAGCCTCGCGATAGAACTCGGAAACGACCATGAGCAAGCAGCGAGGCGGTCCGCCGCCCAAGAAGGAAGCGGGTTTTCACAACAACCCCTTCAAGTCCGCCATCAAGTCCATCCAGGACGAAGCGAAGCAGGCCCAGCAGAAGCAGGCCGCCGAGGAGGCCTCGAAGCGCAAGGCGCCGCCCAGGCCGCCCAAGGCCGTGAAGCCTCGGCCGGAGGACGACGACGCCTCCCTCTTCTTCTCCGCCATGGATGGCGTGCAGCAGCTCTCCAATCGCGGTGAGGCGCCCACGCCCAACCCGCGCCTGCCGGAGATCATCGACGAAAACGCCGAGGCGCTCGCGCAGCTCTCCGAGATGGTCGCGGGCGAAGGCACGTTCGACGTCGCGGATTCGAACGACTTCATCGAGGGCGCGTCGCCGGGATTGGACCGCAACCTCATGCGCGCGCTGCGGCGCGGGGACTTCTCCGTGCAGGGCCGGTTGGACTTGCATGGCCTGACGCAGACCGCGGCGCGCGATGCGGTGGAGCGCTTCCTTTCGGACAGCCGCCGCGCCAACAAGCGCTGCGTGCTCATCGTCCATGGGCGAGGGCTGCACTCGACGAACGAGATTCCCGTGCTGAAGGAGGGCCTGAAGACGTGGCTCTCCCAGAAGCGCGTGGGCCGCATGGTGCTGGCGTTCGCCACCGCACGTCCGCAGGACGGGGGCCAGGGCGCGGTGTACGTGTTGCTGCGCCGTTAGCTTTACGCCCGGCCGGCACTGTGCATACATGCCGCCATGGTTCGCGACCTCATCGATTTGCACATCCATGTGGGCGGCGCCGTGGCGCCCCACATCCTCTGGTCCATCGCCCACCAGCAGGGCTTCAAGCTCCCCGTCAAGAACTACTTCGACTTCGTGGAACTCATCACCTCGCGGCCCGGCAAGGTGGGCAGCCTGGATGACTACCTGAAGATCCTCCACACCTGGACGGAGAAGATCCAGTCCTCGCCGAGCGCCATCGAGCGCTCGGTCTACGAGGTGATTGGCAAGGAGTACCGCGGCAGCCGCGTGACGCAGATCGAGCTGCGCTTCAACCCGATGAAGCGCAACCTCAACTCCGAGCTCGACCTGGACCACATCATCCACGCCGCGCTCCGGGGCATGGACCGGGCGGTGTTGGAGTACGGCGTGAAGGTGGGGCTCATCTTCTGCCTGGCCCGCGAGTTCGACCACAAGATGAACAGCATCATCGTGGACAAGGCCATCAAGTACCGCACGCGCGGCGTCTATGGCATCGACCTGGCTGGCACGGAGAAGGACGCCATGGAGCTGCGTCCCGAGGTGGTGGTCCAGTACGAGGAGCTGTTCGCCCGCGCGCGCAAGGCGGGGCTCAAGTGCACCGTGCACACCGGCGAGACGGCCGGCACCGGGGCCGAGGGCGTGATGTCCGTGGTGGACAAGCTCAAGCCGCACCGCATCGGGCATGGCATCCGCGCCGCGTATGACGAGGCCGCCATGAAGCTGCTGCGCGAGAACGACATCACCCTGGAGCTGTGCCCCACCTCCAACCTGCACACCAAGGCGGTGGAGGGTCTGGACGAGCTCAAGCACATCATGCGGACCTTCTGGGACCGCAAGGTGAAGTTCACCATCAACACGGATGGCCCGTACCTGCTCGAGACGGACATGCGGCGGGAGATCGAGCTCATCGAGTCCAATGGCCTGCTGACCTCCGAGCAGGTGGACCAGACGCTCGCGTGGGCGCGTCAGGCGTCCTTCATCCCGAGCTGATGCGCATGTACGGATTCACGCGCGCGTTCCTCTTCGGCCTCGACGCCGAGCGGGCCCACCGCCTGGGCATCGCGGGCCTGCGCTTCCTCGGCCGTTCCCGCTCGCGCTGCGAGGCCATGCGCACGCGCGCGCTGGCGCACGCGACGGGAGACCTGTCGGTGGAGCTGGCCGGGCTGGCCTTCGCCCACCCGGTGGCCCTGGCGGCGGGGCTCGACAAGGAAGCCGAGGCGGTGGACGGGCTGTTCGCGTGCGGCTTCTCCGCGGTGGAGATCGGCACGCTGACGCCGCGCCCCCAGCCGGGCAATCCGAAGCCGCGGCTCTTCCGGCTGCCCGAGCACCGGGCCGTCATCAACCGGATGGGCTTCAACAACCACGGCGCCACGGCCGCGGCCGAGCGCCTCCGCGCCCGCACGTGGAAGCCCGCGCCGCTGGGCGTGAACATCGGCAAGAACAAGGACACGCCCCTGGAGCGCGCCGTGGAGGACTACGTCGCGTGCGTGGAGCAGCTCGGCGCGCTGGGGGACTACGTCGTCGTCAACGCGTCCTCGCCCAACACCCCCGGCCTGCGCAAACTCCAGGAGCCCGAGCAGCTCGCCGCCCTCTTGCGCGCGGTGCAGGAGCGGCTCGAAGCGGTTGCTCCGGGCAAGCCGCTGTTCCTCAAGATTGCTCCGGACCTGACGCCCGAAGCGGTGGATGAAGTGGTGGACGTGGCGCGTGCGTGCCGGCTCGCGGGCCTCATCGCCACCAACACCACCATCACCCGCCCCATCGAGCATCCGCTGACGAAGGAAGCGGGCGGCCTCTCTGGCGCGCCCGTGCGCGAGCTGTCCAACGCCGTCATCCGGCGCGCGTACCAGCGCAGTGGCGGCGCCCTGCCCATCATCGGGGTGGGCGGCGTCTTCACCGCACAGGACGTCTACGAGAAGTTGCGCGCAGGCGCCACGCTGGTGCAGGTGTACACGGGTTTCATCTACGAGGGCCCGGGCATGGTGTCGCGAATCCTGGGTGAACTGGGCGCGCTGCTGGCACGCGACGGCTTCACCTCCGCGCGCGCCGCCATCGGCGTGGACGCCGCGCGCTGAGCCTCACCTCCGGCCGCCCACCTCGTCCAGGTGGACGAGCAGGTCGGCGGGGTCATCGAACACGCGGTAGGCCCCGGCGCGCTCCAGCTCGTCGGGGCCATAGCCGCCCGACAGCAGCCCGATGCCCAGGCCTCGGGCTCGCTGGGCGGCGAGCATGTCCCAGACGCTGTCCCCCACCACGGTGCTCGCATCCATCGAGACGCCCAGACGGTCCGCCGCCTCCAGGAACAAGTCGGGGTCTGGCTTGGCGTACTTGACCTGATCTCGCGTGACGATGGGCACGCGGGTGCGGTCCACCTGGAGCATGTCGATGACGGGGCTGGCGCTCTCCATGCGGCCGCTCGTCGCGATGGCACACGGGATGCTCGCCTCCGTCAGCGCGGCGAGCAGCTCGCGGGCGCCGGGCAAGGGCCGCACGTCCTTCATCCAGCGGCGATAGGCGACGGCGTGGCCTCGAGCCAGGCGCTCGATGCGCTCCGGCGTCAGGGTGAGGCCCGTCTCGCGCAGCAGCATGTTGGAGAACAGCCCCCCGCTCATGCCGATGCGCCGGTGGATGCGCCACACGGACAAGGGAATGCCCTCGCCGTCGAGCGCCTCGCGCCACGCGAGGACGTGTTGATAGACACTGTCGACGAGCGTCCCGTCGAGGTCGAACAAGAACGCGACCCGAGGACGAACCATGGGTCCTCCCTCCAAATCCAGACATGGGGAAACCTGAGCGCGCGCGAGGGCCTCGACAACGCGAGGCCCGCCCCTTCGCCCTGAGAGTGGGCGACCGTGCATCCGCCCCGCGCCATGCACATCCTCGTCTTCGAACCCGAGGTGCAAGAGGAGGCGCGTCATGTCGCTGGAGACACTGCTGCTGTGGGCAGTGATTGGACTCGTCGCCGGGTGGCTGGCATCCGCCGTGGTCGGAGGCGGCTACGGCCTCATCGGAGACATCGTCGTGGGCGTGGTGGGCTCGTTCCTCGGCGGTTTCATTTTCCGGGCCCTCCACACCGGGGCCCCGTTCGGCGGGCTGGCGGGGACCATCTTCGTGGCCTTCGTTGGAGCGGTGGCCTTGCTGCTCGTCTTGAGAGCCATCCACTCGACGACGGTGAGGCGCACCTGAGCCGTTCCGAGCAGCGGACACGGCGGCGCGGACTCCTCCGCCGTGCCCACCCGGGACGGCTCAGCGAGTGACGCTCAGCGCGGTGTCATCCAGAAAAAAGCTGGTCGCGTCCGCCGCGTCTTCCGTGCCCTTGAAGGAGATGCGCACGGTCTGCCCCTTGTAGGCGCTCAGGTCGAACGTGCGCTGGACGTACGCGGTCCCCTTGTCCAGGTTGCTGTACGTGGCCAGCGTGCCCAACACGGCGCCCGCGCTGTTCTGCACCTGGATGGCCAGCGTGTCGTAGACCGTCGTCGTCGTGGTCTCCGAGGTGGTGATCTTCACCCAGACACTCAGCGAGGCCGAGCACGCCGTCGAGGGA
Source organism: Citreicoccus inhibens (assembly GCF_019039035.1). Taxonomy (GTDB): domain Bacteria; phylum Myxococcota; class Myxococcia; order Myxococcales; family Myxococcaceae; genus Citreicoccus; species Citreicoccus inhibens. The sequence continues at coordinate 33,978 of NZ_JAHNZT010000040.1, forward strand.
ACCGTGACCTGCTGGTAGAGAGAGTCCGAGTGGCTGGAGCCGTATCCATTGAGCCAGGCCTTGTACGTGCCCGTGCGCGGCGCGCTGCCGGATGTGGTGCCGTCGATGACGTCCGTGCTCAGGCTCCATCCGGTGTTGCCGCTCTCGAAGCCCGGGTTGGCCAGCAGCTGCTCGGAGATGGTGCAGCTGCCCACCACGTTGTCCACCGTCACGGACACGCTGGAGGACGTCCCCACGTTGCCCGCAGCGTCATACGCCTTCGCGGTGAGGACGTAAGCGCCGTTGGCCACGGAGGCGGTGTTCCAGTCGACCGCATACGGCGCGGTGGAGTCAGTGCCCAGCAAGGTGGTGCCGGCGTAGAACTCCACGCGCGAGACGCCCACGTTGTCCGAAGCGGTGGCGCTCACGGTCGACGTGCCGCTGAGAACGGCGCCGGCCGCAGGCGCGGTGAGGGACGTGGTGGGCGCGGTGGTGTCAGCCGGACCGCCGGTGATGAACAGCGTGTAGAGCAGCAGGTTGGGCGAGCCGGCGCCGGGGCTCGTCACCTTGCCGGAGGTGGCGTTGGCGACGAGCGCGTCGCGCACCTGCGCCGGGGTGGCTCCGGGGTTGGCGCTCAGGTACAGGGCCGCGGCGCCCGCCACGTGAGGAGACGCCATGGACGTCCCGCTCATGGACGTACTCCCGGTGGTGCTGGAGTACGAGGCCGAGGTGATGCTGGAGCCCGGCGCGAAGATGTCCACGCACGTCCCATAATTGGAGAACGAGGAGCGAGCGTCGCTGCTCGTGGTGGAGCCCACGGTGATGGCGTTGGGCGTGCGCGACGGCGAGTAGCTGCACGCATTGGCCGAGTCGTTGCCGGCCGCGACCGCCGTGGCGACGCCCGCGGCGACCATCCGCTCCACGGCATCATCCACGGCCTGTGAGGGATCGCCCCCGAGGCTCATGTTGGCGACCGCCGGCTTGATGTGGTGGGCCGTCACCCAGTCCATGCCGTCGACGACCTGCGCATCATCGCCGTAGCCCGTGCAGTCCAGGACGCGCACCGCGTGCAGGGTCACCTTCTTCGCCACGCCCCACGTGGTGCCACCCACCGTGCCCGCCACGTGCGTGCCATGGCCGTGGCAGTCGCTCGGGTCCGTGTCGTTGTCGATGGAGTCATGCCCCTCGCCCACGCGGCCGGTGAACTCCGTGTGGTTCAGCCGCATGCCAGTGTCGATGATGTACGCGTGCACGCCGGTGCCATCGACGTTGTACGTGTACGCGCTGTCGCGCGGCAGGTTGCGCTGATCGATCCGGTCGATGCCCCAGGTAGCCCCCGTCTGGGTTCCCACCACGTGGAGCCGGCCGTTCTCCTGCACGTAGGCCACGCGTGGATCCGCGAGCAGCGCCTGGACCTGGGCCTCGCTCATGTTGACGAGGAAGCCCTGGAGCGCGTGCTGGTACGTGCGCAACACCTTGCCGCCATGCCGCGCGGTCAACTCCTGACCGATGTCCACGGCGCCGCGCGGGCGGACACCCGCGGCGCCGTCGCGCAGCACCACGATGTATTCGCCAGGACGCGCCTGCGGCCGGCGCAGGAGCTGGGCCACGTGCCCCACCTCCTGCGTGCCCGCATTCGGTTCGGATGAATCGGACGGCGGTCCACACGCCACGGTGAGCAGCGAGGCGGCCAGCACCGCCTGGGTCAGGTTCCGGATCATGGGGTCCTCTCGGGAAGGACTTCGCTCGCGCGCATGCGCGGGCCCGGGCGAATAAGCCGCCCCTCCAGAAACAGGTCAATGCTGTTTTTCAAGAAAATAAATCAAAACCAGTAATTCATGACACTTCATCACCACGGCCGCCTCGGGAAGTTCGAGCGGTTCACTTGCAAAGTCGCTCGGAATCAATATTCTCAATGTCGAAATTGATTTTTGAGAGTCTATGACCACCAAGACTTCAATCCACCCGATGCCGACCCGGTGCCCCGTTTGTGGTGAAGCGACCCACATCGAGCGCGTCCGATGTGATGACTGCGACAGCGCGGTGGAGGGGCGGTTCTCCGCGGGCTGGGTGCAGCAACTGGCGCCGGAGCAGCTGGCCTTCGCCCGGGTCTTCTTGAGCTGCCGCGGGAAGATCAAAGACGTGGAGCAGGTGTTGGGCGTCTCGTACCCCACGGTGGTGGCGCGACTGGACGAGTTGGTGGCGGCGCTCGGTGGAGCCGGGCCCCTGCCGCCCGCGCCTCCGCCCCCCCCATCGCGTCCGCTCCAGTCGGCGCGCGGAAACCTGCGCCGGGCCCAGATTCTCGATGACCTCGCGGCCGGGCTCATCGACGCGGATGAGGCCGCACGTCGACTGACGAAGCGCTTTCAGGAGTGATGCCCATGAACGAACCCGAAACGAAGCCGTTCTCTCATGAGGGCCCCACGCGCCATGAGTTGCCGTGGGGAACGGACGCGGTGCTGGAGATCGAGGCGGACGCCGCGGTCCTCACCGTTGGGCCCCTCACCGAGGGCGAGACGCCCTACATGCTCGTGCATGGCGGGGTGGAGGCCGCGGTGCGCGAGGTCGGCAAGGTGACGAAGGTGGAGTTCGGGGCGCGTGAGCCCTCGGGCTTCTTCTCCTTCTTCCTGCGCGCCGCCCCCCACGTGCAGCTCTTCCTGCCCAACAACCTCCGCGCCAGGTTCAAGCTCGACGCGGGCGCGATCCGCATCGCCGGGCTCCAGGGCTGCCACTTGGACGTATCCACCAACGCGGGGGCCGTGAAGCTGCGCGGCGTGGAAGGACGACTGAACCTGCGCACGCGAGCGGGCGCCATCTTCGGCGAGCAGCTCGCGGGCGCCATCCAGGCCCACACGGGCGCGGGCACGGTGAAGCTGGACATCCTCAGCCTCACCCCGGGCGAGCACCTCATCAGCTCACAGCTTGGCGCGCTGGAGGTCCGCCTGGCGCCGAACCTGGACGTGCGCGTCGAGGCGAGCACCACGCTGGGCTCGGTCCGCAATCGCTATCCCCCCCACCCCAACGCCGCCGCCACGCTGCGGCTGATGACCGAGCTCGGCTCGGTCCGGGTCCGCGGGGCGGGCGGGGGTGAGCAGGATGATGCGCGCGACGACCACGACCCTTGGCGCCACGATGCCGAGCGCTGGCAGCGGCAGGCCGAGCGCTGGCACCGCCGCGCGGACCGCCACGCGCACCGCTGGGCCCGGGCCTGGGAGCGAGCTGCCCCTTGGGGTGGCGCCCCCGCCGACTCGCACGTCCGTCCCCCCGAGCCCGGGACGGCTGGCATCCCAGACGAGGAGTTGCGTCGCGTGTTGCAGCTCGTGCAGGACGGCAAGGTCAGCGCCGAGGACGCACAGAAACTGCTGCGCGCCATGCAGCGTTGAGTCCGCGCAGAGAAGACGCGCGCGCACCGCGCTGGCTCCGGTAAGGTCCGCGCCTCATGTCTCTCACGCAGCCGTCCGCCCCCATCGCCCCGGCTCCCGAGCCGTCTTCCGTCCCGCTCCCCCGAGACGCGGCGCGCGGCTCGGGAAAGACCCTCTCCCTCGAGGGGCTGCGTGGGCTGGCGGCCTTCACGGTCATCCTCTCCCACTGCCTCTACGGGTTCTATCCGTTCCTCCATGAGGGGGGCGCCACGCAGCTGCGGGAGCCGTGGGAGCCCGTCCTCTTCGACAGCCCCCTCTGCGCGCTCTACAACGGCACGTATTCCGTCTGCGTGTTCTTCGTGATGAGTGGTTATGTGCTGACGCGAAAGTTCTTCGCGCATGGCGAGGTCGCGCCCTTGCAGGAGGCCGCGGTGAAGCGCTACCTGCGACTGGGCCCACCGGTGCTCGTCTCGGTCCTGTTCGGCTATGGGCTGCTCAAGGCGGGCTTGTTCCCGGCGGGCAAGAGCGACCTGGGCCCGTTCCTGGCCTCCGCGTATCAGCAGGCGCCGTCGCTCGTGGAAGCCACGAAGGAGGGACTCTATCGGGCGCTGCTCCTGGGCTCGTCGCGGTACAACTACGTGCTCTGGACCATCCAGGTGGAGTTCATCGGCTCCATCGCGCTCTTCGCCTTCCTGGCACTGTTCGGGCGCTTCCGTGGCAGCGGCTGGTTGGCCACCGCCGTGTCGCTGTTGTTCATCCGCCTCTTCCCCGAGAACGGGCTCTTCTATTCGCTCTTCTTCGTGGGGGCGTACATGCACCGGTGGCCCGATCTGGGCCGCCAGCCCGTGCTCCTGGCGCTCGCGGTGCTCGTCGGGCTCTACCTGGGGGGCTACCACTGGAACAGCGCGGCCTATGCGCACGTCGTCGCGGTGGCCAACTGGATCCAGGTCCACATCGCCACCTTCGCGTGGCCGCTCTTCTTCCCCGCGGTGGGCTCGGTGCTGCTCGTCTGGGGAATCGTGCGGGAGAACGCTGTCGCGCGGTTCCTCTCGCTGCGCCCGCTCGTGTGGCTGGGTGACAAGTCCTTTGCCATCTACCTCTTGCACAGCACGGTGCTGTCGTCGCTGGGCGTGTTCGTCTACATGGGAATGCCCACGCACCTGTCCTATCTGACACGGGCGAGCGTGGCGTCCCTCTGCGTCATCATAGGCACCTTGCTCGTCGCGATTCCCTTCGCACGCTTCGTCGACGCGCGTTCGGTGCGGCTCTCCACGTGGTTTGGCAAGCTCGCCATGGGCCAGCTCCAGGCATTCCCTGGCGCGGGCGCTGCGAAGCGAGCATCGCAACGCTAGTTCAATCCCATGACAGACAGGCAACGGCCCGGGCAGTCCAAGGCAGGTGTCAAAGCCGTGGGGCGGGCCCTCGGCTACCTCCGCGGCTATCGCTGGGACACTGGGGGAGCCCTCCTTTCCATCCTCTTGCTCTCCGCGGCGAACCTCGCCGCGCCCCAGCTGGTGCGGCGCGCCATTGACGGCGGGCTCGCCAAGATGGAGCACCGGACCTTGATGCTCGCCGTGGCGGGCATGGTGGCCCTGGCCGCGGCCCGCGGCCTGTTCACCTTCTTCCAGGGGTACCTCGCGGAGCGGGCCTCGCAGGGCGTCGCGTTCGATCTCCGAGACGCCCTGTTCGCCCGCATCCAGCGACTGAGCTTCAGCTACTACGACCAGGCGCAGACGGGGCAGCTGCTCACCCGCCTCACCAATGACGTGGAGCAGGTGCGCACGTTCGTGGGCTCGGGCGTGGTGCAGGTCGTGGCCTCCGCGGCGATGCTGGTGGGCTGCGCGGTGCTGCTGCTCGCGCTCAATCCCATCCTGGCGATGGGAGCGCTGGGCGCCATCGCGCCCATCTTGTGGGTGCTCAAGAGCTTCGTCGCGAGAATCGGCCCGCTGTTCGGCCAGGGGATGATTCTCCTGAGCAAGCTCAGCACGGTGCTCCAGGAGGACCTGCGCGGACTGCGGGTGGTGCGCGCCTTCTCTGGCGAGGCACGTGAAACCGCCCGCTACTCGGCCATCAACGACGAGCTGCTCGGGCAGAGCCTCCAGGCCATCGACGCGATGTCGAGCAACTTCCCCTTCGTGGGCCTCTTCGCGAACCTGGGCACGCTGGTGGTGGTGGGCCTGGGCGGGGTGTTGATCTTCAAGGACCGCCTCACGCTGGGCGAGCTCATCGCCTTCAACAGCTACCTGGGGTTCCTGCTGATGCCCATCATGACGCTGGGGTTCCTCGCGGCGCATCTGGCGCGCGCGGGCGCCTCGGCGGTCCGGGTCTTCGAGCTGCTCGACACGGCCGTGGAGGTGGCGGACGCACCGGGTGCGCGGGAGCTGCCGCCCCTGGAGGGCCGGCTGGAGCTGCGCGACGTCCGCTTCCGTTATGCCGGCAGCGAGCGGGAGATCCTCCGCGGGGTGAGCTTCGTCGCCGAGCCCGGGCAGTTGGTGGCCATCCTCGGCACCACGGGCGCGGGCAAGAGCACCATCATCAACCTGGTCCCCCGGTTCTATGACGTGACGGGCGGCAGCGTCCTCGTGGATGGCCATGACGTGCGCGAGGTCACGCTCGCCAGCCTGCGCGGGCAGATTGGCGTGGTGCTTCAGGACGCCCTGCTCTTCTCGGGCACCGTGCGCGACAACATCGCCTATGGCCGGCCCGACGCGAGCATGGAGCAGGTCCGCGCGGCGGCGCAGGCGGCCCAGGCCGCGGAGTTCATCGAAGCACTCCCGGGTGGCTACGACACGGTGGTGGGCGAGCGCGGCGTGGGATTGTCGGGCGGACAGCGCCAGCGGCTCGCCATCGCGAGGGCCCTGCTCACCGAGCCCCGGCTGCTCATCCTCGATGACAGCACCTCCGCGGTGGACGCGGAGACCGAGGCCGCCATCCAAGGCGCGCTGGACCGGCTGATGCGCAAGGCGGGCTGCACCTCGCTCGTCATCGCGCAGCGGATCAGCACCGTGCGCGACGCGGACCTCATCATCGTGCTCGACGAAGGGCGCGTGGCGGCGAGCGGCAAGCACGAGGAGCTCCTCGCGACCAGTGAGCTGTACAACCAGATTCTCGGCTCGCAGCTCCAGCCGGCCGCAGCCATGGAGGCCGCGTCATGAGGCGCCCGGGCAGCATCGAGTCCATGGCGGAGCTGGAGGTCCAGCACGCCGCGCATCGCGGGGAGGTCGCTCGGCGACTCCTGACGGAGCTGCGGCCGTACCGCGGCATGTTGACCGTGGCCATGGTGTTCATCGCGGTGGGTGCCGGAGCGCAGTCCCTGGCGCCGTACCTGGTGAGCCGCGCCATCGACCGGGACATCGGGCACCGCGACCTCCTGGGGCTCGCGGGCACCATGGGCGCGCTGCTCGTCGTCTACCTGGTTGGAGCGTTCGCCCAGCGCGAGCAGACCCGCCGCGTGGGCGCGATGGGGCAGCGCGTGCTCGCGGTGCTGCGCGTGCGGCTCTTCACCCAGCTCCAATCGCTCCCCCTCGCCTACTTCGACAAGCGCTCCCTGGGCGACCTGATGAGCCGCGTCGCCAGCGACGTGGAGACGCTCAATCAGTTCTTCTCGCAGGGGCTGACGCAGTTGCTGGGGTCGCTCATCGGGTTGGTGGGCATCCTCGTGACGATGCTGGTGCTCAACGCGCCCCTGGCGCTCGCGTGCTTCACCATCATCCCCGTGATGCTGGCCACGACCTGGCTCTTCGCGGCGCGCGCGCGACGCGCGTATCGCAAGACGCGGGAGACGGTGGGCAACGTCACCGCTGAGCTCCAGGAGGAGATCGTCGGCGTGCGGCAGGCCCAGGCCTTCAACCGGACGGAGATGAACATCGAGCGCTTCCGCCAGCGCAACGCCGCGAACCGCGATGCGAACGTGGCCGCGGTGGGCGTCACCTCCGCGTTCTCTCCCGCCATCGACGTGCTGTCCGCCCTGTCCACCGCGCTGGTGATTGGCTATGGCGGCTCGCTCGTGCTCGCGGGGCGCTTGAGCGTGGGGATGCTCGCCGCGTTCCTCATCTACGTGCAGCAGTTCTTCCGGCCCGTGCAGCTCGCGGCGTCGGTCTACACGTTGATGCAGTCCGCGCTCGCGGGCGCCGAGCGGGTGTTCGCCATCTTCGACGAGCCGCGCGAGCCCGCGGACATCCCCGGGGCGCACGTCCTGCAACGCGTCGAGGGGAACCTGGAGTTCGACCGGGTGTCCTTCCACTACGACCCCGCGAACCCGGTGCTGCGCGACGTGACCTTCCAGGTCCGCCGAGGCCAGACCGTGGCCCTCGTCGGCAAGACGGGCGCAGGAAAGACGACGGTCGCGAGCCTCGTCCCTCGCTTCTACGACGTCACCTCGGGCACGGTCCGTCTGGATGGCCACGACGTGCGCCAGGTGACGCGCGCGAGCCTTCGCCAGCAGCTCGCGATGGTGCTCCAGGAGCCCGTGCTCTTCTCGGGGACCATCGCGGACAACATCGGCTACGGGAAGCCGGACGCGACGCGCGAGGAGATTGAAGCGGCCGCGCGCGCCGTGCACGCGCACGACTTCATCGCGGCGTTGCCCAAGGGCTATGACAGCGTGCTCGGGGAGGGGGGCTCCTCGCTGAGTCAGGGGCAGCGCCAGCTGCTCGCGTTCGCGCGCGCCGTCATCACGGATCCGCGCGTGCTCATCCTGGATGAGGCCACCGCGAACATCGACACGCGCACCGAGGCGCTCATCCAGCAGGCCCTGGCCACACTGCTCGCCGGGCGCACCAGCATCGTCATCGCGCACCGGCTGAGCACCATCCGGACCGCGGATCTCATCCTCGTCATCGACGCGGGCCGGGTCGCGGAGCAGGGCACGCACGACGAGCTGCTCCGACACGGTGGGCTGTACGCGGACCTGTACCAACGGCAGTTCCGGGAGTCGCAGCCGGTGCGCAGCACGGGGTAGCGGAGGAGGGCCTGAGTGGTCGCCGGGTCTCCGCTGCCGCCTCGCGGAGTCGGACGGCACCCGGTGTCCACCGCGGGGAAGCGCGGGGGCCGAGCGGGGTGTTTTGGAGCAACAGCACCGCGCTTCGCGTTGGCCGGGCAACAGGACGGTCGCGCGTCCTCGGATCACTCCCACGCCCGTGGGATAGATCTTCCATCCCCCTGAAGGGTTCGTCTGTCCCCTGCCCCGCTCCGCTCGTGCCACTCCTCCTGGTGGATGACTGCATCGCCCGCTCGCGGGCCCTGGAAGATGTCCTGGCACCGCTTGGGCGGCCGATGGTGAAGGTCCGCTCGGTGGACGCGGCCCTGGATGCGCTCGAGCTCACGACCTTCGCGGCCATCCTCCTCTCCGTGGACCTTCCCGGCACGAACGAGCGAGAGGCCCTGGCGCGCCTCCAGCGCCACGCACGGGGCGCAGAGACCTCCATCCTCCTGCACGCCACCTCGCCCCAGGACGCGAACCGGATGGCCGAGGGATACGCGGCGGGCGCGGTCGACTACCTGGTCGAGCCCATGCCCCCGGAGCTGCTGCGCGCCCGCGTGCAGGTCTTCACCGCGATGCACCAGCGGCGGGTGGCCGTGGCCCGGCGCGAGGCCGCGGTCCTTCAGCGCGAGCAAGCCGCGCCCCCACCCGATGCTCCCGGGTGCCCCACGCAGGACCTGGACGACCTCACCGAGACCGTGCCCCTGGGCATGGCCTTGTTCGATCGCCAGCTGCACTACCTGCACCTCAACGCGCTGCTCGCCTGCGCGCACGGAGTCGACCCCGAGGCCGCGCGCGCCCGCAGCGCCTGGGATGTGGCCCCCACGCTCGCGCCCCTGTTGCGGGAGCGGGTCGAGCGCGTCTGGGCGACAGGCGCCCCGCTGCTCGGCATGGCCACCACCCTGCCCGCGCCCGGGGGCCGAGGGCCCTCCCGCGAGTTCCTCTTCAACTACTACCCGGTGAAGGGGAACGACGGCGCCGTCGTCGCGGTGGGCGCCATCGCCCTGGATGTCACCGAGCAGACGCTGGCGAGGCAGCATGTCGAGCAGCTGAATGCCTCGCTCGCGGATCAGCAGCAGTGGCTGGAGTCCATCCTGGATCGACTCCCTGTGCCGCTCATCCTGGTGGAGCCCGGCACCGCGCGCATGACGTTCGCCAACGCCGCGGCGGATCAACTCTGGGGCGGACGCTTTCCGAAGGCCGCTTCACGAGAAGAGCACGCGCGGACGTTCTCCGTCACGGACACGCGAGGCTTTCCGGTGCCCGTGGAGCAGATGCCCTCCATCCGCGCGGCCCAGGGCGAGCACGTGAGTCAGGAGCAACTGGAGCTGTCCACGCCGCGCGGCCGTACCTCCATCCTGGTGGACTCGGCACGGGTCCCCGCGGTGGGCGCCCTCCCCTCCACGTGCGTGGTGACCTTCCAGGACATCTCCCCCCTGAAGATGGTGGAGCGCGCCTTGGAGAAGCGCGAGCAGGAGTACCGCATGCTCGCGGACGCCATGCCCCAGATTGTCTGGACCGCGCGCGCGGACGGACACATCGACTACATCAATCAGGTCTTCGCGACGTTCATCGGCGGAAGCGTGGAGACCGCGCTGGGAACGTCCTGGGTGGACGTCCTTCACCCGGACGACGTCCCCGGCGCCGTGGAGGCGTGGCGACACTCCGTGGAGACCGGCGCCCCCTATGAGACGGAGTTCCGCATCGCGGACAAAGACGGAGACTACCGCTGGTTCCTCACCCGCGCCACGCACATGCCCGACGAGCTGGGCCGCCCCGCGAAGTGGTTCGGTACCTCGACGGACATCGACGCCACCAAGCGCAGCAAGGATCGCAACCGCTTCCTGGCCGAGGCCAGCGCGGTGCTCGGACAGTCCTTCAATCCCGAGGTGACGCTCGACCAGTTGGTGCAGCTCACCGTGCCCACGCTCGCGGACGCGTGCGCCGTGGACGTGCTGGATGAGGGAGGCACCATCCGGCGGCTCGCGCTCGCGCACGTGGAGCCCCAGCGCACGCTCGAGGCCTGGGAGCTCACGCGCCGCTACCCCCTGAATCCCCAAGCCGCGCGGGGCATCCCGCAGGTACTGCGCACGGGCCGCTCGGACTGGGTGGCGGACATCGGGCTACTGCAGATGGACGCCTCGACCGAGCCCGCCCAGCGACACTTCATCGAGAAGCTGGGGCTGAAGTCGTATCTGGTCGTGCCGCTGGTGGCGCGAGGCAAGGTGCTCGGCGCGCTCACCCTGGTCTACGCCAACTCCGGGCGCCGCTACACCGAGTCGGATCTCCAGACGGCCGAGGACCTGGCTCGCCGCGCCGCGCTCGCGGTGGACAACGCACGGCTGTATGCGGCCTCGCAACAAGCGGTGCAACTCCGCGATGAGTTCTTGTCCGTGGCCAGCCATGAGCTGAAGACCCCGCTGACCCCCATTCAGCTCAAGGTGCAGGCGCTGCAGCGTCGCATCGCGGCGGAGCCCGCGGGGGTGCTGCCCGCGCGCCAGGTGGCGGAGGTGTTGGACGCGGTGGCGGGTCAGGCCCGCAAGCTGTCGAGCCTGGTGAACGGCTTGCTGGATGTTTCGCGGATCAGCCTGGGGCGACTGGAGTTGAACCTGGAGCAGGTGGACCTCGCGATGGTGGTGCACGAGGTGCTCGCGACCTTCGCGAACGAGGCGGCCAAGACGGGCTCATCGCTGGAGCTGCGCGCGGAGGGCCATGCCATGGGCTGGTGGGATCGACTCCGGCTGGAGCAGGTGGTGACGAACCTGCTCTCCAACGCGGTGAAGTATGGCGCGGGCCGCCCCGTGAAGGTGTGCGTCGAGACCACCGAGTCCACGGCCCTGCTGACCGTGCGCGACGAGGGCATCGGCGTCCCCACCGAGGCCCAGCGCCGCATCTTCGAGAAGTTCGAGCGCGCCGTGTCGGACCGCCACTACGGAGGGCTGGGCCTGGGGCTCTACATCACGCGGCAAGTCGTGGAAGCGCTGGGTGGCACGGTCCGCGTGGAGAGTGCCCCCGGCCGAGGCGCGCTCTTCTCGGTGAGCCTCCCACGCCAGGGGCCTCCGACCCAATCCCGGAGTGCCTGACTCTTTCTGACGCGCCCGCCACGCCCTGCTCGGGCAGAATCGCGGCCCGATGTCCCCCGCGTCTCTCTACTTCGAGCGTCGCCCGTGCGCCGCGCTCGCGCCCTACGTCCAGTGCTTCTGGGCCTTGTCGGCCCAGCTGGCCTCGCCGCCGGACAACCGGGTGTTGCCAGATGGATGTCTCGACATCCTCGTCAACCTGAGTCCGGGCCAGCGCGCAGCGGATGCGCGGCCGCAAGTCATCGGCACGATGCTGTCCGCCGAGGTCGTCCCGCTGGAGCCGGCTGCGTGCTTCGTCGGCGTTCGCTTTCGTCCCGGTGGCGCGCGTCCGTTCCTGCGCGTCCCGCTCGACGAGGTGACTGGCTCGCAGCTCTGCCTCGACAACCTCTGGCCCAGCGCCCTGACCGACGGGTGGACCGAGCGGCTCCTCGAAGCGCCGGGGGATGAGGCGCGCATGGCGCGGATGGAGGAGCTGCTCTTGCGGCGACTCCCGTCGATGCAGCCCGATGCCGCGCTCTCCCACGCGGTGGAGCGCATCCGGGCCTCTCGGGGACGAGTCACAGTGGAGTCCCTGGAAGCCACGCTCGGCGTGGGCGCGCGCCAGCTCGAGCGCCGCTTCCAGACCGCGGTGGGACTGGCGCCCAAGGTGCTGTGTCGCATCGCGCGGATGCAGCACGCGGTGGAGTGGCTGAAGCGCACGCCCACGCTGCCGGGTGCGCAGCTCGCGCTCGCGGCCGGCTATTTCGATCAGGCCCACCTGGTACGGGAGTTCAAGGCCCTGGTGGGCGCGTCTCCAGGCGCCTATGCCCGCGAGCTCGCCTCTGTCGGATTCGTACAATTCCCCTCGGAGGAAGCCCTCTAGAGTCCGGGGTGTCCTTCACGAGCACCGGAGTCCCCATGTCGTCCGCATCCCAGCAGGCCGCGCAGCACCACCGCATCGACTACATCGAGTTCAACGTCACCGACCTCGCCGCGACGAAGCGCTTCTACAGCACCGTGTTCGGCTGGAGCTTCGAGGACTACGGCCCTGCCTACAGCGCCTTCAACGATGGCCGACTGAGCGGTGGCTTCACGACGGATGGCGCGGTCACTCCCGGCGGGCCGCTCATCGTCCTCTACTCGCGTGACCTGGAAGCGACGCTCGATCGCGTGCGCAAGGCTGGCGGGGTCATCACCAAGAACATCTTCAGCTTCCCCGGCGGCCGGCGCTTCGAGTTCACCGACCCGAGCGGCCACCGCCTCGCTGTGTGGACCGAGCCCTGAGCTCGCAAGGGACCGGCAGGGGGCTCCACCCCGCGCCCCCGGGAATGAACGGCCCCCTCGCCACTGTGACTTGAAAAGCGGAGGCACCCGCCGTTAGCAAGGAGGTCTTTTCGAGGACCGCCATGCCCCTGCCTCGCCTGTCCATTCTCGACCTCATCCCCGTCGGCACGGGCTCGACGGGGCCGCGGGCCCTGCGCAACAGCCTCGACCTGGCGCGCCGCGCGGATCGCCTGGGCTTCACGCGGTACTGGATCGCCGAGCACCACAATTCTCGGGGGCTGGCGAGCTCCGCGCCGGAGATCATGATCACCGCCATCGCGCGGGAGACGGAGCACCTGCGCGTGGGCTCGGGCGGCATCATGTTGCCGAACCACTCGCCGCTGAAGGTGGCGGAGACCTTCCTCACGTTGGAGGCGCTCTATCCTGGGCGCATCGACCTGGGGCTGGGGCGCGCGCCGGGAACGGATCAGCTCACGGCCCTGGCGCTGCGCCGCTCGATGGAGGCCCTCACCGCGGATGACTTTCCCGAGCAGCTCTCCCAACTGCGCGCCTTCGCCGGTGAGGAAGCGTTCTCGGAGCCGGACCATCCCTTCCAGCGGATCCGCGCTTCTCCGGCGGACATCACGCTGCCGCCCATCTGGCTGCTCGGCTCCAGCGGCTTCAGCGCCCGATTGGCCGCGGAGCAAGGCCGGGGCTTCGCCTTCGCCTACCACTTCAGTCCCGAGGCGGCCTACTCCGCCATGCACACGTACCGGAGCCAGTTCCGCCCCTCGGCGCACCTGGAGCGGCCTTACGCCATCCTGGGTGTCTCGGTGGTGTGCGCGGAGACGGACGAGCGCGCGGACCTGCTCGCCGGGACGCATGACCTCTTGTGGGTCAACTTCCGCAACGGACGCAACGGCCCCATTCCCAGTCCCGAGGAGGCCCGCGCCTACGCGTACTCTCCCATGGAGCGTCAGCAGGTCGGCGTCGCGCGGTCCATCCTCGTGTGCGGGTCACCTGCTCGGGTGCGGGCCCGGCTGCTCGAACTCGCCGAGCAGATGGGCGCCGACGAGCTGATGGTCACCTCGCACATCCACGACCACGCCGAACGGGTCCGCTCCTACGAATTGCTGACCGGGGCCTTCGAGCTGCCTCGCCCCGCGGAGGGCACGCGCGCCTCCGCGGAGTGAGTCCTGGACTCAGTGGCGGTGGCCCCCCCGCCCGCCCCCGTGCCCGCCCGAGCGCGGACCGGGGCTCGCGGAGTGGTAGTGCGAGGGCGGAGGCGCACGCACGCGGCTCTCGTAATGCGTCCAGCGGCCGTCATGGTAGCGGTATCGCGGCTCGGGCACGTGGCGCCACGACACCATGGGGTAGCGGTACCAGCTGCGCAGGAAGACGTTGGGACGCCCCAGCGTGACCGCGATGCTGGCGTGGCGATACACGGGGATGGAGACACTCAACGTCCCCCGCGAGGCCCAGCCACCGCCCACGAAGACCCAGGACGGTCCCCGGCGGACCCAACGCGGCGAGACGAAGGCGAGGCCGGCGCGAGGCGGAACAATCCAGCCGCCCGTCACCCAATCCCAGCCGCCGACGCCCCAGTACCAGTAGCCCGGTGCCCAGACGTACTCCGGAGCGGGGGGCTGCGGGCGAACCTCCTGCCGCAGCGGAGGCGGCGCCTGAGCCGTCGTCACCTCTTCGTTGTCCACCGCGATGGGGATCTCCACATCCGTGGAGCCGGGGCGCGCCCAGCCGCCCGACACCCAGCGCCAGACGTCTCCATCCTGCGCCCAGTAGCCGTTGACGAACTGGTAGCCCGGCATGCGCTCGACCCAGCCACCGGACTTGAAGACCCACTGGCCGCCATCCCAGAACCAGAAGCCCGATGCCCACACCGAATCACTGTCCGGGCGCGCGGTGGGGTTCTCGGCCGGCAGCTGGGGGGGCGGCGAAGGCGCCACGGGACCCGAGTCGTCATCCATGTCCGAGTCGCCGTAGGACTCGGAAGCGGGCTCCATCGCGGCCACCGGAGCCGTCTGCGCGAAAGCGCCCTGCGTCGCCAAGCCCACCGCCAGACATACCCACCATCGAGAAGAAGCCATGACCCATCTCCACGCGGACTGCCGCCTGAGCCGCACCAGCCACGCCCGCGCTGGCACGACGGACTCTCAGGGCGTTCAACACTCGCGCTGAGACTCCAACGCCCACGACTTATTCACAACAGCGCACTGTGTTCGATGCCCGACACGCGCCAAGACGCGCGGCGTCGCACCCCCCTGGTTCACCCCCTGGGGTACAGGCAAGCGAGCAGGCCCGGCGGCGGCAACACCCAGGAGCGCTACCTCTGCGGCGCGGCGACCGCGGGACGCGCGCGGGCATGGAAGAAGCTCAGCCCGCGCGCCTCCAGCCAGTCGAGCTTCGCCTGCAGGTGGGTCCATGAGGGATCGGGGTACACCGAGAAGCCCGTCTCGCGATCGCACCGCGCAATGTCATGCTCGCGCAGGTAGCAGTCACGCCAGTGCCGCTTGCCGGTGGAATAGGCGCGCGCCTCGTCGAGGCTCGGCCCCATGCGCAGCTCCTTGGCCACGCACAGCAAGAGGAAACACACGGGCAGCGCGCGGGCCACGTGGGGCGAGAACCGCGTGTCGCGCAGCATGAGGTACAGCGCGAGCAGCCCGGGAATCACATAGGGCACGTAGCGGCTGGCCGCGGCGAACTCCAGCCCGGTGCAGACCCGCCCCACCGCGCTCTGCGCCGCGAAGAGGACCGCGAAGCCCGCGAGCGCGCTCACGGCCCGCGCGCGAGCCGTCCCGCCCCGCGAGCGGAGCACCTGCACCGTCGCGCCCACGGCGGCCCCCAGGACACCGAGCCCCAGCGCCCCCGCGAGCACTCCCGCCGCCGCGCCATGTCCCGGCAAGACACCAAAGGGACGCGCCAACACGAAGGCGCCGAATGGCAGGTACTCCAGCGGGCGCGGATGCGGGAAGACAAAGCACTCCACCGCGGGCTGCAAGGTATAGCCATGCAGGAAGAGCAGCACGCCCGCGGCCGAGAGCAGCGCGGCCACCAGTTGCACCACGCGCTCGCGCACGGTGAGCCCAGGGCCCAGGGCGAACACCAGGAGCATCGCGGGGATGATCCCGCCCAGCGTCATGCCGAAGCCTCCACTGACGCCCAGCAGAGACAGCACCGCGAGGAGCACCGCGCGAGGCGCGGGGGACTCGAGCGTGAGCGCGCACCCGACTGCGACGAGGATGAGGCATGGCAGCGCCCCATGCGCCAGGTTCGGCGTGCCCGCGTAGGTCTCCGCGTTCTGCGTGGTGAGGAAGAGCAGCGGAACCACCGCGTCCACCAACCGCAGCGACCCAGCCGCGCGCCGCACGAGCACGAGCGCGAGCCCACCTGCGAGCAGCATCACCACCGCGGCACACGCCGCATCCGCGCGGCCGTTCCAGTCGCTCACGCGGTAGACGCCCGCGATGATCCACTGCGCGAGCCCCTGCCGATGCGGGCCATGCTGCCAACGAAAGAGCGTCCAGGCGTCGGCGCCGTCGAAGAGGCCCTGGAGAAAGTCCCACTGGTCCCAGAACACGAGGTTGACCGCGAAGCGATCGACGAAGTGCCCCAGCCGCAGCGCGAGCAGCACGAACACGCCCGCCAACACGGCCGCGACAGCGCGAGGCCGCCGTGTCATCGACAGGACAATCGGCTCACGGAAGAGGGACGCGCGCGGCATGCGAGGGCGAGCACCCTAGCAGAGCGATGGACCGCGCCTTCAGCGTCGAGACTTGGACAAAAAAGAGAGCGCTCGCCGGTACCTTGGAGTTTTACCGGCGAGCGCCCCGGGCCTCTGGCCTGTCGGCCGGGCCTCGTAAAGTCGCAGGCAGACACCGCGAGCCAGAGGCCCTCGGTACCACCATCATGTCTGGATGCCCGCGCGTGGGTCCAATTCGCTGCCCCTCGCTCGCGGACACCTCTTGGAACCGTTTCCCACCCGGTACGATTCCAGCCGCACGCGCCCGGCCACCCCGCCCCTCTTTCCCCAGCAACCGACACCCTGGGCACGGAGGCTGTTTCCTGCAACGCGTGACGCGCCCTTACCACACTCTTGCGTCAAACATCACGAAAATCTCGTTTTTCCACTCTGCCCCATCTGAATACAGGGTAGGAGTCGTGCGCGCGCCTCTACAACGGACGAGGCTGCGGATCTTCAAACGAGCGAGCGTGCCCCCCATTGCGCCGACGGGGAGGAAGTATCCACGCCGGTCTGACATGCGGCGATCAGGCGTCCGGCCCTCGGGCAATCCGCCGGTACAGCGCGTCGTGCAGCCGCACCATCCGCTCCAGGGAGAGCTCCCGGGCGACGAAGGCCCGAGCGGCGGCTCCCATTTCGCTCGCTTTCCCAGGATTTGCGAGAAGCTGTCGGAAGACCTGGGCGAGTTGGGCGGGCCGCTCGGCCTCGACGACGCGCCCGCGCTCTCCCTCGACGATGAGGTCCGTGTTCCCCCCCACCCGCGTCACCACCATGGGCAAGCCGGACGCCATGCCCTCCATGACGGCATTGGACATCCCCTCCGCGGACGAGCACAGGACGCCGAAGGTCGCCTTGCCATAGATGGCGGGGACGTCGGTGCGATGTCGGAGGAAGTGCACCGTGTCCGCGATGCCCAGCTCCGCCGCGGTGCGCTCCAGCGCGGGGCGACGGGGACCATCTCCCACCAGGTACGCATGCAGGCGCGTGCCGCTGTGGCGCAGCATGGCCAGCGCGAGCAGCAGGTCCTCCTGCCGCTTCACCGCGTGGTTCATGTTGGCCACGTGGACGACCACGGGGGCACCGCCCGTGTCCGGCAGTGGACCCTTGAGGCCCTCGGCGACGCGGGCGTCGAAGCGCGCCAGGTCCAAGCCGTTGTGGATCACGGAGATGCGCGAGGCGGACAAGCCCTCGCGCTCGACGAGCATCTTCCGGATGGCCTCGGCGTTGGCCACCACGTGGTCCGCCAATCGGGTCATCCGCGAGTGGAGGGCGCGGCGCGCGCGCCCCTGCCAGTGCGACAAATCCAGACGCCCGACGATGACCTTGGTGCCCGCGAGCTTCGCGGCCGGCACCGCGACGATGCTCGAATAGAAGTCATGCACGTGCACCAGCTCGACGCGCTGCTGCTTGAGCCAGCGCGCCATGCGGTACACCTGCCGGGCGGTGTTGGGCTGAGCCAGCGAGCCGCGCAGCGAGAACACCTGCGGCGCATAGCCGAGCTTCCACACCGTGCCCATCAACGGGCCCACGTCCTCGAGGACCGAGACCTGGAGCCGATAGCTCGGCGGCAGGCCGCGCAGCAGCTCCAGCACCTGCACCTCGGTGCCCCCGATGTGGAACGAGCGCGTGAACTGCACCAGCCGAAGCGGCTGGTCTCGTCCCATCCGCGCTTCCTCACGCCGCATGGCCGGATCCCTCCCACGCCCCCCTCACGGGGTCGCCGTCCACGACGGGGGCGTACTGCGGCGCCCGGGCGCGCTCTCCTGCCAGGACGATTCGGTGAACGCTCGCGGCCAGCCCGAACAACACATACAGGTGCGCCGAGAGGATGTAGCCAGAGAACAGGTCACAGATGAGGTAGCCCGCCATGGACGACGACAGCGCCCGGGCAAGCCACCCCAACTCGACATCGCGCGAGGCCGCGAACGCGCCCCCCGTGGCGCCGCCCACGAACGTGAGGAAGAAGAGCAGCCCCACCCAACCCAGCTCGCCAATCACATCCAAGAAGATGTTGTGCGCCACATAGGCCCGGTGGGCCTCGGGGGGCGCGTAGAGCGGCCACGCGTAGCGGAACCCTCCCGCGCCCACGCCCAGCAGGGGCTGATCCAAGCTGATGCGGCTGGCCACCTGCCACGCGTAGACGCGGCCCATCGCGGAGGCGTCCTCGTGGAAGTCGGCCACCGTCTCGTTGCGATCCCAGAAGCTCTTGGGCGCGAACACCGCCAGGCCCGCGACGAAGAGCGAGCCCACCACGATGGCCTGCATGCGCCGCTTCTCGCGAATGGCCCACAGCGCCATCGCCACCGACAACCCGATGAAGCCACCGCGCGAGTGGCTCAAGACAATCGCCACCACCGCCAGCACCGCCGCCGCGGCGCACGCCAGGCGGAAGAGCCACGGGCTGCCCTTGCGCGCGAGCATCGCCACCGCCAGCGGCACCACCACCACCATGTTCATGGCCATGTGGTTGGGATCCGCGTAGACGCCCACCCAGCGCGAGCGGAAGCCCTCCACCATGTTCTCGCCCACGATGTACCAGTTGATGACCCCGATGGACGTCACGATGGAGGCCAGCACCATCGCGATGCCCATGGCCATCAACCGGCGTCCGGTGGTGATGACATTGACGAGCGTCAGGTAGATGGCCGCGAGCTTGAGCAGCTCGATGCCCTGCGCGCGCGTCACCTCGGGATCCACCGACCAGGCCATGGACACGAAGGCCAGCGTCGCGAACGCCAGGAGCGCCCAGCCGCGCGCGCCGTCGAGGTAGAGCGGCTCGGCGCGTCCCAGCCGCCGCATCACCATCAGCCCCGCGGCCAGACCGGATGTCACCAGCGCCAGCCGCAGCGGCTCCAACACGGGCAGCCATTCCCCCGGCACCGCGTACATGACCGCCGCGAACGACACCAGCATGCAGAACGCCATCACGTCACGGCGCTGCTCCTGCCCGCCCGGCCCCATGCCCTCGTCCTCCCCGCCTGTCGCCTGTCGAACTGCCCTGCACTGCGCGGTGGTTCGGAAAGCGAAGCGCGTGCCACGGCGAGGCGCCGCGCAAAGCCCTGTATCTCCAGGGCCTTGCACGGAAGTTCCGCGCCCATGCCGAGCGCGGGACTGAAAAACCTACGGAACCGCGCCGCCCTCCATGGGCAGGACCGCGGAGGCGATGGGGTCCAGCCGGCCCTCCAGAAGCCAGGCCGTGCCCAACTCGGACAGCAAACGCTCGAGCGCGAGGCCCACCATGCGCCGCAGCTCCTGCCGCGCCTCGGCGGGGACGGCCGGCTCCAGGCCCGCGATGGCGCGATCGGCCGCGCTCGGCCGCAAGCGCGGCGCGTCCGGAGTGCCCTCGAAGAGACGCTGCCCCAACTCCACCACGCGCCCTTGTGGCACGGGCCGCACGTGGACCCGCTCCTCCAACACGGCCATGGCCACCGCGGCGGCCAGGAGCCGCTCGATGCCCAGGATGGGCAGCGGCACGCCGAAGCGAGCCACCACCTCGCGCGCCGAGCCCTCCGTGCCTCCCAGCAGCGCCGCGAACACCGCCACCTGCCCCTCCGCGCGGGTGAGGACCGCCTCGGACGAGGCCAGCTCACGCAGCGAGCGGAACGGCACCGGCTCCGCCCCAGCGACACGCAGCGCCCGGCGCGGTCGCTTGCGGCGCAGCGCCTCGAGCGCCGCGGTCTCCTCGGGCAGCAGCAGCGGCACGTCCTCCACGCGCGCGAGCGGCTGCTTGAAGAGCCGATCCGCCCGGAACTTGAGGTGGAGCGTCAGCGTGAAGCCCGTCTGGAAGACCCGCCGCATCGGCGTGTCGCGGAGCACGTCCCCCGCCCGCGCCGGATCCGAACCCGACAGTTGCTCCAACCCCAGGGACAACGAATCGCGCACCGTCTCGCTCACGCGGCGCACGGCCTCGAGGTCGCCCGGGTCCTCCAGCTCCGCCACGAGCACGGCGTTGGCCACTTCACGCAGCTCGTCCTCCGCGTTCATCCGCTCCACGTCGCTCAGCTCGCGGAACGCGGCCTCCAGGTAGTCAATGTGGCCGCCGGTGGCCACGAGCGCCGTGCCCGGTCCCCCTTGGGGACGCGGCCCCACCTCCACGCGGCTGAACAGCGACATGGCCTCCTCCAGCGAGGGGAAGCCCAGGTCCGACAGGCGCGCGCGACGGAACTGGAACGCGGCCTCCTCCATCTCCGAAGGCAGCTCCCAGCGCACGGCCTCCATCAGCCGCACGGACTCGAAGGGGTTCTCCGCGATGAGGTCATTGAGCAAGGCGCGCATGGCGGACATCTCCACGCCCTCCGCCTTGATTTCGACGAGGTAGCGCCCCTCGGGAGTCTCCAGCGTCATCCCCTCGGGGTTGACGTCGGGGTTCTCCTCCAGGTCGTGCACCACGCTGAACTCCTTCAGCAGGTACTCGAGCACCTCCAGGTCCAAGGCGTGGACCTTGCGCAGGAAGTCCTCCAGCTCATCTCCCCGCGCGGCGCGCAGCCACGTGAGGATGTCGTGGGGCGCGAGCGCGTCCTTCTTCCAGCCCCCCAGGTCCACGAAGGTGCGGAACTGCGCGGGCGAGGCCCACTGCACCAGCTCCGTGGAGTCCGCGAGCCCGACCTCCTGGATGGTGACGTAGAGGTCCTCCGCCGGCAGCGAGCGCACGAGCGCGCGCGTATCCGGGGAGTCGAGAATCGCGTCCATGCGCTGCCGCGGCGCGAGCTGCATCAACCGCTGGCGCAACTCACGCGGAGCGAGGGGCGAGGAAGCACCGTTCGTCTTGCCGTTCTGGGACACGGCGCGGTCCCTACCACAGCCCCTCCTCGCCCGGGAGGGGAACGCTCAACGGCGCGTTGCCTTGCCAAACGTATCCAGCAGCGTGCCCCACACCTCGTCCACCCCCAGCCGCTCGGTGGAGGAGAACGGCATCACCGCCTCGCGAGGCAGCGCGAGCTGCTCCGCCAGCGCGTGCAGCCGAGGCTTGCGCTGCGCCTTGGTGAGCCGGTCCACCTTGGTGGCCACCACGAGGATGCGCCGGCTGTGCGCCTGGAGGTAGTCCAGGGTGAGGAGATCATCCGCGGTGGGGCCCACCTCCGCGTCGATGATGCTCACCACCACCTCCAGCCGGTGCCGGTTCTGGAGGTACGAGGTGATCATCTCCTGCCACTGCGACTTGTCCGTCTTGCTCGCCTTGGCGAAGCCATAGCCGGGCAGGTCCGCCAGCCGCACCGTGTGCCGGACGCCGTCGCGCTCCAGGTCCACGTCAAAGAAGTTCAGGGTGCGCGTGCGCCCCGGGGTGTTCGACACGCGCACCAGCTTCTTGCGCTGGGTGAGCGTGTTGATCATCGAGGACTTGCCCACGTTGGAGCGGCCCACGAAGGCCACTTCCGCGGCGTGGTCCGTGGGCAGGCCCTTCAGCTCCACGGCGGTGGTGACGAAGCGGGCGTCGAGAATCTTGATCAAGCGGGGCTACTTCCTGGCGCTCGCGGGGGGCGGCGTGGAGGGGGGCGCCTCGGCCCGGGCGGCCTTGCGGGTGCGCTCGGCGGACCAATGGTCGATGGCCTTGAGCGCGTCCTTGAAGTCGAACGGCCGGAGGGAGGGCGAGGAGGCGTCGTGGCACGTCCGGCACATCTTCTCGGACGGGTCCACCAGCCCCACCAGCCGCGCCAGCTCCGCGTCCTTCATCACGTACGAGGGCGAGTAGTACTGCCCGCCGCCATGGCACGTCTCGCAGGTGACGGCCGCGGTGCCCTGCTCGGCCTGGTCCGGGGCGTGGCAGGACAGGCAGCGCGCATCCTTCTTCTGCTGCTCGCCCAGCGAGTCCGTGGCCCGCGCATGCTTGGACTGCATCCAGGCGTCATAGGCCTCGGGGTGGCAGCCCTTGCAGCTGTCGGGACCCACGAAGTCGGCGGCCCCGGCCGCGCCGCAGACGGCCAGCAGGAGGACGGGGAGGACCTGGAGGGTACGCACGCGCATGGCCGTCGGACGTAGCAGAGGGCTCCGGATGGGGCAAGGCGTCTCGTTCATGATTGAATGTCCGATGCCCATGCACGTTTACAGGGAAGGGCCTTGAGTCGTGCCGGTCCGATCCGTTAGGGGAGCCGTGATGCGTACCTTCGCCCTCGTCGCCATCCTCTTCGCCGCCGTGCCCGCCGCCGCCAAGCCCTGGCAAGGCATCGAGCCGGGCGTCTCCAAGCGCGAGGAAGTCCTCAAGAAGTTTGGTGAGCCCTCGCGCACCGTCACCCAGGACGGCAAGGAGGTCATCGCCTACTTCTCGAAGGAAGCCATCAAGGGCACCACCCAGACCCAGTTCAAGGTGGATCCCGCCACGCAGCTCGTCGAGCGCATCGATGTGTTCCCCGGTCCCGTCATCGACAAGGAGACCATCGAGAACAGCTACGGCCCGGCCTGCCCCGCGGGCCCCGCGCCGGCCACGCCCTGCTACCTGCGCAAGCTGACGGACGACTTCCGCACCTACTTCCTCTACCCCAAGCTGGGGCTGGCCATCTTCTTCAACGAGGATGGCAAGACGGTGCACTCGTTCATCTTCACCACGCAGAAGGCCGCCAAGTAGCCGTGCATGTCTTTGGGCTGACGGGCGGCATCGCGTCCGGCAAGAGCACCGTCACGCGGATGCTCCGCGAGTTGGGCGCGCAGGTGCTGGACGCGGACGTGCTGGCCCGCGAGGTCGTCGAGCCAGGCACTCCGGGCCTCGCCGCGGTCGCCGCGAGATTCCCGGGTGTGGTCGGCCCCGATGGGCGGTTGGATCGCGCGAAGCTGGGCGCGCACATCTTCGCCACGCCGACCGAGCGCGCCGCCCTCAACGCCATCACCCACCCGCTCGTACGCGAGGCGTTCATCCGCCGCGTGCAGGCCCTGGAGGCGCAGGGCGTGGAGCGCGTCATCTACGACGTGCCGCTCCTCATCGAAAGCGGGATGCACGCGTGGATGGCGGGCGTGGCGCTCGTCTGGGTGCCTCGGGACGTGCAGAAGGCACGGCTGATGTCGCGCGATGGACTGGACTCGAGCGCGGCGGAGGCTCGGCTGGCCGCTCAGCTCCCGCTGGATGACAAGCGCGCGCATGCGACGTGGGTCATCGACAACAGCGCGGGCCTGGATGCCACCCGGGCACAGGTGGAAGCGATGTGGCGCGCCATGCTCGCGCACGGCTGACGGGCGGGTATGCTGCGCGCCGAATGAGCGAGACGCGGAAGAAGGGCTCGGCGACGTACTTCATCACGGGCTACCCGGGGTTCATCGGCAAGCGGCTGGTGGAGCACATCGCGAGGGAGGACCCCAAGGCGCACATCTACGCGCTGGTCCAACCCAAGGTGCTCAAGGAGGCGCAGAAGCACGCGGCGCACATCCAGGGTGCGCGGGTGGAGCTGCTCACGGGCGACGTGGTGGACATGCACCTGGGCCTGTCCGGCGAGGAGTACCAGCACCTGTGCGAGCGGGTGACGGACGTCTTCCATCTCGCTGCGGTGTCACAGCTGGGCGTGGCCAAGGAGACGGCGTGGCGCGTGAACGTGGACGGCACGCGCAACATGCTGGAGCTGGCGCGCGACTGCGAGCACCTCGCGCGCTTCAATGACTTCTCCACCTGCTACGTGTCCGGAGACCGGGTCGGCGTCATCGCCGAGGATGAGTTGGACCGCGCCCAGGGCTTCCGCAACGCCTACGAGGAGTCGAAGTTCCAGGCGGAGCGGCTGGTGCAGCGCGCGGCGGCCACTCTGCCCGTGACGGTGTACCGGCCATCCAGCGTGGTGGGCGACTCGCGCACGGGAGAGATTGATCGGTTCGAGGGGCCTTACTACCTGGGCATCCTCCTGGTCACCTCGCCGCTGGTGGTGCCGCTGCCCTTGCCGGGCAACGGCGTGGCGCCGCTCAACGTGGTGCCGGTGGACTTCGTCGTCGAGGCGGTCTGGCGGCTGTCCAAGGACCCGCGCGCGGCGGGCCGCACCTTCCATCTGGTGGACCCCAATCCCATGAGCGCGCGGCGCGTGTACGAACTCATCGCGGAGAAGGCCAACAAGCGGCTGCCTCGCTTCAACCTGTCAGCGCGCGCGGCGGACGTCATGCTGCGTCTGCCCTTGTTGGAGAAGCTGGCCCGGCCGCAGCGCGCGGCCATCAGCTATGTGAATCATCTGGCCATCTACAATTGCCACAACACGCTGGAGCTGCTCGACGGCACGGGCGTGCGATGCCCCCCGTTGTCTTCCTATCTGGAGCAGCTCGTGGCCTACGTGCGCGAACAATACAAGCAGCGGCGTGAGGGCGCGGAGGTGGAGGATCCTCTGGACCACGGACCGTTCGCGGCGGTTGAAGAAACCGGGCCCACTCCCCGTCCCGGGCGCTGATATGAACTTGCGCTCCCCTGCCCTGCTCTCCGCCGCGCTCCTGTGCGGCACCGGCTGTGTCGTGAAGGATTCCTCGTCGGATCCGTGCAGCCCCAATCCCTGTCGGGATGCCAACCGGGGCCAATGCGTGGTCGAGTCGAACGAGGCCCGCTGCCTGTGTGACACGGGCTTCGTGGCACGACCGAACGGGAACTGCGAGCCCGTGAGCGCGGCCAACTGCGCCGAGCACGGAGGGGATGCCGCGGAGCCAGATGACTGTCAGGCCCGAGCCCGCCCCCTGGCGGCGGGCAGTGGCGTGCATCAACAGACCATCGACCCCATTGGGGACTTCGACTTCTTCCGGGTGGATGGCCAGCTGGGCCATATCTACAGCGTGACCGTGAAGCCCTCGGGCAGCCTGATGCCGCGCGTGGATGCGTTTGATCAGGGAGGCAAGTATCTCGGGACGCATGAGAGCACGGTGCAGGCGGTGCTTGGGTTCAAGGCCCGGAGCGCCGCGCCGTACTTCCTGCGTGTCAGTCATTCGCCCGTGGACATCTCGGCCGCGGTCGGCGCGTATGCGTTGACGCTGACCGACCTGGGAATGGATGACCACGGAGACACCCCGGCGGAGGCCACGTCGCTGACGCCAGACAGCTTCGGCACGACGAGCCCCCAGGACCACTTCGGCCGCTTCGAATACCAGTACGACGACGACTGGTTCCGCTTCAGCGCGAGCAGCACGCGCAACTACCGCATCACCTTCCAGGGACCGAACGATCGCGTCCTGCCCGTGGTCGCCGTGTTTGGGAATGGCGACACCCAGAATCCGATCTTCACGGAGCAGAACCCGACGATCGACTTCACCGTGCCCTCGGGAGGCACCGTGTACCTGCGCATGTTCCTGCCCAGCGGCCAGGGCAGCTACGCGTTCCACCTCTACGAGGGCTGACCTCCGCCCTCACCCGAAGCATCCCCTCCCAGCCCAGGCGTGAGGCCAGGAGCCGCGGCACCGCCCGGCTTCCGCCAGGGCACCCGTCCCCCCCTCTCCCGACCAGGACCGCATCCGCGCGGCCCGAGGGCGTGGAGAGGCCCGGGCCAGAGAACGTGTCGCGTCGGAGCGCGGGCGTCGTTGACCGCCCCAGCAAATCCAAACATCCCGCGCGCGGCTCCGAGACATCCCCACAAACAAGACGCCCGGCCCTGCCCTTCGCGAGTTTCGAGGGGACCGACCGCGGTTACAGCGAAACCAGAACTCCCCCCGTTACAACGACACCGAAAACAAAACCCGCATCGTCGCGATTCTCTGATTACACAGACGGAATGTTGCGGCCCCCCTCTTCTCAACGTTCCGTCGTCCTGGTTAGCATGCGACTTCACTAGAACGAATTGCCGTGAACAGCGTGGCTGAAGGCTCGGCCGTGGAGCTCAGTCGATTGGCGGACCGCCGTCACAGACCGTCCCAAGTGGTACTCCGACCGTCAGAGGCCGCACGGACTCGTGCGAGCACCCTGGGCCGCCCGCAGCACCTCCAATGTTTCACGCCGCCCCCCGCCCGTCGCATGTGTCGCAACACTGCGACAAGACAGGGCCGGGGGCGTTCTCATTCCGGCTGAGTTTTTTCAGCCCGGACCTGTAGGCGCCCCCTCGCCACCCTCGGCCGGGGTGCGCCTGCCGTTGTGCAGTCCCGCAGTGGTTCTCACCCCCCAGAAGGAAAGCGCATGCGTCTCAGGGAAAAACTGTTGACCAGCCTGCTGCTGGTGCCCGTGGCCGGCACCAGCGCGTGGGCCAAGGAGCGGTCGAATTACGACGCGTTCCTGGAGCAGCGTGATTCTCGTCCCCTCGCCCTGGATGCGTCCTCGGCGGCGGCCCGAGGCATCAGCATCGAGCAGACCGAGGCCCGGCTCGGCGTCCCCACGTTCGTGTGGGCCAACTCGAATGGCTCGGCGAGCCGGTCGGTCATCCAGACCCAGGCCATGCTGCGCCCCGAGACCGCCGCGCGCGCGCACCTGCAGAACGTCGCGGATGCCTACCGGCTGACCCGCGATGACGTGGCTGGCGCGAACCTGCGCTCCCTCCACCAGACGGGGCAGGGCGCGGTCGTCGCGACCTTCAACCAGTCCATCGACGGCGTCGAGGTGTTCCGCAACGAGGTCAAGGTCGTCATGGACCAGAACCTCGGGCTCGTCGCGGTGTCCGGCTACCTGGCCCCCACCGAGATGTCCCTGGCCGCGCGCACCAGCTCTCGCACGGGCGCCTTCCGCCTGAGCGCCGCGGACGCGGTGGCCGCGGCCTTCAAGAACAGCACCGGCTCCGAGGCATCCCCCCGCGCCTTCACGAACACCGGGACCAAGGGCGACTACACCTTCTTCGACATGGACGAGGGCTCGACCTCGGCCCTGCCCCAGAAGCTCGTGTCCCCTGCCCGCGCGAAGAAGGTCTTCTTCACGCTCGCTGGCCGCCTGGAGCCCGCGTACTACGTCGAGGTCAACGCCGGCCCCAAGGCCTCGAGCAGCTCGACCTACTTCTCCTACGTGGTGTCGGCTTCGTCTGGCGCGGTGCTGTTCCGCAACGACCTGACCGCGCACGCCGCGGCGCCGTACAAGTACACGGTCTGGGCGGACACCTTCCCGCCGTACATCCCCTACGACGGTCCGCAGGGCAATGACGCGACCCCGCACCCGACGGGGACGCCGAACCGGTTCCAGGCGCCGCTGAACCTCCCGCCCAACGTGGTGGAGATCAGCAACAGCCCCTTCAGCCGGAACGACCCCTGGCTGCCGGCGAACGCCACGCAGACCACCGGTAACAACGTGGACGCGTACGCCGACCTGGGCGGCGGTGACGGCTTCCAGCCCTCCACCGACTTCCGCGCCGATGTGACGGCTCCCAACACGTTCAACTACGTCTACGACACGACCAAGTCGCCGCAGACGAGCCAGGAGCAGATCAAGGCGTCCATCGTCAACCTGTTCTACGTCACCAACTTCCTGCACGACTGGTACTACGACGCGGGCTTCGACGAGGCCGCGGGCAACGCCCAGGCGTTCAACTACGGCCGCGGCGGCGTCGAAGGCGACCAGATGCGCGCCGAGGGGCAGGACTCGACCTCGCGCAACAACGCGAACATGCGCACGCCGGCGGATGGCGCCTCGCCCCGCATGCAGATGTACGTGTTCGACGGCCGACCCGAGGTGCGCGTCTCGGCCCCCTCGTCCATCGCGGGCCTCTACGACTCCAACTCGGCGCCCTTCGGCCCGTCGAAGTTCGAGGTCGAGGGCACCGCGCTGTTCGCCCCCGCGAACAACGCCCTGGGTTGCGACGCCTTCCCGGCGGACACGTTCAAGGGGAAGATCGCGATCATCACGCGCGGCACGTGTAACTTCACCGCCAAGGCGATGAATGCCCAGACGGCCGGCGCCAGCGCCGTCATCATCGCGAACAACGCGGCCGGTGACGCGCCGGGACTCGGCGGCGAAGAGCCCAAGATCACGATCCCCGTCCAGTCCATCAGCCAGGCCACGGCCGCGGCCTGGAAGACCGAGACGGACAAGGGCGAGACGCTGTCCCTGAAGATGCGCCGTTCGCCCGACCTGGACCGCGACGGCACCATCGACAACGGCATCATCGCGCACGAGTGGGGGCACTACATCAGCAACCGCCTCGTCGGGAACTCGGCGGGCCTGGTGAACAACCAGGGTCGCTCGATGGGCGAGGGCTGGGCCGACTTCCACGCGATGCTGATGCAGGTGAAGGCCAGCGACGTCACCAAGGCCGGCAACAACCAGTGGCAGGGCGTGTACTCGGTCGCCGGCTACACCTCCAGCGGTGGCGCGAACAACGGCTACTACTACGGCATCCGCCGCATCCCCTACAGCACGGACCTCACCAAGAACGCGCTGACGTTCAAGCACTTCGCCAACGGCAACCCGCTGCCCGATAAGCAGACCGCCGGCACCCAGTCCGCCCTGGGCAACGCCGAGGTCCACAACGGTGGCGAGGTCTGGGCCACCATGCTGTGGGAGTGCTACGCCTCGCTGCTCAACGCGCATCCCTTCGCGGAGGCGCAGGACCGGATGAAGCGCTACATCGTCGCCGCGTACAAGGCGACGCCGAACTCCCCCACCCTGCTGGAGGCCCGTGACGCGCTCTTCGCGGTCACGAAGGCCAGCGACCCCGCGGACTACCAGCGCTTCGTGGCCGCTTTCGCCAAGCGCGGCGCCGGCTTTGGCGCCATTGCTCCGGACCGCGGCTCCTCGGATCACGTGGGCGTGGTGGAGAGCTTCGAGGCCGGCAACAACATCCGGATCTCGGACTTCCGCCTCGATGACTCGCAGGTCGGGTGTGATCAGGACGGCGTGCTCGACGTCGGCGAGACGGGCATGCTGCACTTCACGGTGACCAACGTGGGTGCGTCGGACATCGGCTCCTTCACGGGCGTCGTCTCGTCCACCAGCACCACCGCCGCGGTGGTCTTCCCCGACTCCGGCGCGGTGAGCATCCCGTCGCTGGCGCGCGGCGCGTCGGCCACGGTCAGCGTCAAGGTGTCCCTGCAGGCCGTCAGCGATTCGGTCGCCTCGGCGGGCCTGAAGGTCGACTTCACCTCGGCGGAGCTGCCCGCGGCGAGCAAGTCGGCGACGTACGACCCGCGCATCAACTACGACATCGTCTACGGCAAGTCCGCCACGGACACGTTCGACGTGGGCTTCCCCGCGTGGACGTCCAGCGCCAACTACGTCCTCGGCCGCAGCGACTGGACGCACGGCGAGGAGGACGGTGACGGCTTCGTCCACGGCCCCAACCCGGAGAAGTCGGGTGAGGTCACGCTGACGTCGCCGTGGGTGCACGTGAAGGACACGGGAGACTTCATCGTGTCCTTCTACGAGCGGCACTCCTTCGAGTCCGACTACAGCGGCAGCGGCCCGCTGGCTCCGTTCTATGACGGCGCCGTGC
The DNA here is from genome assembly GCF_019039035.1 of Citreicoccus inhibens. GTDB lineage: Bacteria > Myxococcota > Myxococcia > Myxococcales > Myxococcaceae > Citreicoccus > Citreicoccus inhibens. Next base: position 63,656 of record NZ_JAHNZT010000040.1, read on the forward strand.
TCGAGCTGACCGTGGATGGCGTCGAGTGGTACGACGTGCTCGACCTGGGCTTCAACCCGGGCTACACGGCCAACGCCGCGATCGAGGAGGGCAACACGCCGCTCAGCGGCCGCCCCGGCTTCCTCGGCGCGAACTCCAACTTCCCGAACTGGAACGCGTCGAAGACGAACTTCAAGACGTTCCTCGCGGGGATGGATGTCCGCTTCCGCATCCGGATCGCGGGGGACGAGAACTCGGTCGGCAGCGGCATGGACATCGACGAGTTCAAGTTCACGAACATCACGGGCACGCCGTTCGCGGCCCTGGTGAGCGAGCCCAGCGATGGCACCAACTGCAACCGCCGGCCGGTCGCCCACGCGGGCCTCTCCGCGGGCTTCACCGAGGGCGTGCTCAAGGACGGCGTCCTCACGCGCCGGGTCATCACGCTCAACGGCACCGCCAGCCTGGACCCGGATGGGGACGCGCTGACGTACCAGTGGACGCAGGTGGGCGGCGGCACGCCGGTGGTGCTGACGAACGCCAACACCGCGACCCCGCAGTTCGTCGCCAACGTTCCGGCGGACTCCACGCTCATGTTCCAGCTCGTCGTCAGCGACGGCAGGGACACGAGCGCGCCGGCGACGGTGGAAATCCTCGTCGTCAACGTGAACCAGCCTCCGGTCGCCGTGGCCTCCGCGCCGCAGACGGTGGATGAGCGCTCCACCACGAAGGTGTCGCTGGATGGCTCCGCCTCGTCCGACCTGGACGGCGAGGAGCTCGAGTACACGTGGGAGCAGGTGGATGACACGGGCGTCGCCGTGACCCTCACGGGCGCGGACAAGGCGGTCGCGACCTTCACGGCTCCCGAAGTCGAGGCGGACACGCAGCTCGTGTTCCGGCTGACGGTCTCGGACGGCATCACCGAGGCCACGCAGGACGTGGCGGTGACGGTGAAGAACGTGGACGCGGCGCCCAACCACGCGCCCACCGGCAAGTCGCCCGGCGCGTTCACCCGGAAGGAAGGCACGGAGATCGTGTTCGACGCCTCCAACTTCACGGATCCGGACGGCGACGAGATGACCTACCACTGGACGCAGGTGGGCGGTCCGGTCGTCAAGCCGACCCAGGACGGCGCGAAGCTCGTCTTCACGGCGCCCGAGGTGGATCAGGACACGCAGATTGCCTTCTCGCTGGTCGTGAAGGACTCGCACGGCGCGGCCTCGCAGCCGGTGCTGTTCTCCGTGTCGGTGAAGAACGACTCGTCGGGCTGCTCCGCCACGGGCGGCTCGCTGGGCGGCATGCTGCCCATCCTGGCGATGGTCGCCGGGCTGGCGCTGAGCCGCCGCCGCAAGGTCGCGTAGTCTCTGCGGTGAGCTGAAAGCACCAGGGGCGGTCCTCCGGTTGGAGGGCCGCCCCTCTTTCTTTCCAGGAGAGGTAGGCTCGGGGGCGAATGCCCTCACGAACCTTCCAGGTTGGCGACACCTTCACCCACGTGCGCGTGTGCGACCGGTACCGGCCGGCGTACTACGCGGGCGCGTCCGGTGACTTCAACCCCATCCACATCGACCCCGAGGTGGGACGCCTCGCGGGCTTCAACGGAATCATCCTCCAAGGCCTGTGCACACTGGGCTGGGCCGTGGAGGCCGTGTCCCTCTTCGTGGGAGACCCCGGCCGCATCCGCCGCGTGCGCGTGCGCTTCTCGCGCCCCGTGCTCCCCGAGGACACCGTCACGTTCAAGGGCCGCGTCACGGCGCTCGCGTCGGACCGCCTCACCGCGGAAGTCTCCGCCACCAACCAGCGCGGCGAGCCCGTCCTCAAGGGCGCCGTCGTCGAAGCCGCCATCGGATAGCCATGCCCCTGGACAAGCGCTTCATTGGCCGCAGCTACGGACCGTTCACCTACGAGTTGGGGCTCGAGAAGATGCGCGAGTTCTCGCTCATCCTCGGAGGCTCCACGCCTCGCGCGGGCACTCCCGGCGCGCCGCCCGCGCACCTGAGCCCGCTGCTGTATGACGAGGCCGCGGCCAAGGCCGGCCCCTACGGCGACGTCATCGCGTCCCCCAGCTTCGCCGTGGTGTTCGCCATTCAACCTTTCAGCGCCGCCATCGCGGACCCAGAGCTGGGCGTGGACATGGTCAAGCTCGTCCACGGCGAGCAGGAGCTGGAGTTCCTGGACGTGATGAAGCCCGGCGACGTGCTGACCACGACGGGCAGCATCACCGCGCTCTATGACAAGGCGGGCCTTGACTTCCTCGTCGTCACGACGGAGTCGAAGAATCCCCAAGGCCAGACGGTGGTGCGCGGCGTCTGGTCCGCCGTCATCCGCCAATGACGGTGGGGCTCAACCCGCGACGATGACGCCCTCGTCCAGGAGCTGGGCCAGGATGCGCGCGGTATCCAGCCGCGTCATCCCGGACAGCGAGAAGAGGTCGTCGTAGCTCACCGTGCCGTCGATCTGCGCGAGCACGAAGCCCGCGCGGTGATCCAGGTTGAGCCAGATGATGTCATCGGGCCGCAGGCGCACGCGCGGCACATGCCCCAGGTCTCCCAGCTTGGCCTCGAGCATGGCGATGAGCGTGCGCTCGCTGCGATCGCGCAAGGCCTCGACCCGGGGCTCCTCGGGCGCCAGCTCCTGCGCGCGCCGCAGCAGGTCCACCGCGCCCGAGTGATCGTCCAGCTCCAGCAGATCCTCCGCGCCCCGCAGCAGGACATCCAGCTCGGAGCCGGGCCCTCGGCCCACGCGCACCGGCTCGCCCTCGTGGCGGCGGTGGTCCCGCGCCAGGAGGTCCAGCGCATCCTTGGGCGCCCCGACTCCGTCCGGCAGCAGCACGGCATCCGGCACGAACAGCGGATCCCCCGGCTCGGGCGCGGTGACCTCGGCCCAGGCGCCCCAGTCGCCCTCCAGCCCCGCGAGCGGAGGCCCCTCCCCTGCGCGGGCGTCGTCGGTGGCCCCCAGTCGAGACTGGAGCTGCGCCATCAAATCGCGCGCGCGTCCGTTGTCCGGATCGAGCTGGAGTGCGCGGTCGAACAGGCGCGCCGCCCCGTCCGAGTCTCCGCTCAAGCGCAACCACAGGCCTGCTTCGACGAGCTGGTTGGCGCGGTGCTGCGGCATCTAGCCCCCCGGGGTCGCGCGAGGCGGGCCGCCTCGCAGTTGCGTGAGACATTGTGCCAGCAGTGCCACCGCGCGGGCCATGGCCGCCGGCTCCTCACCCGCCCGCACGTGTCGAGCATGCTCCAATGCCTGTTCGGCCCGAGGCACCACGTCCGGCCCCAAGCCGCCCGGGAGCAGGCGCGCGCGCGTGAGGGCGTCCACCACGTCCCGCGCCAGCGTGTCCAGCTCCACCCGACGCGCCTTCACCTCCTCACTCGCGCGCGCGGCCACGAGCCAGTCGCGCTGCTCGTCCATGATGCGGCGCAGCTCCTCCTCGGTGAGCCCACCCGACGCGGCGACGATGATGGACTGCCGCTGGCCCGTCTCGCGGTCCTTCGCCGAGACGGACACGATGCCCTCCGCGTTGATGTCGAAGGTGACGTCGATCTCCACCTTGCCGCGCGGCGCGTCGCGCAGGCCGGTGAGCAGGAACTCGCCCAGCAACTCGTTCTGGTGCGCCAGGTCGTGCTCACCCTGGAGCACCATGATCTTCACCACGCGCTGCGAGTCCTTCGACGTGGCGAACGTCTCCGTCGCCGACGTGGGCACCGTGGTGTTCTTGGGGATGAGGCGCCGCACATAGCCGCCCGCGATGGCCACGCCCAGGCTCTGCGGCGTGACATCGAGCAAGAGCAGCTCGCCCTGCTGCGCCACCAACGCGTGGGCCTGGATGGCGGCGCCCAGCGCGACGACCTCCTCGGGGTGGACGCCCTTGCACGGCTCGCGGCGGAAGTACTGGCGCACCTGCTCCACGATGCGCGGCATGCGCGACATGCCTCCCACCAGGATGACCTCCTTCAGCTCGGAGGGGCGCACCTTGGCCTCGCCCAGCACCTCGGAGGTGATGCCCACCACGCGCTCGCACAGGTCCGCCGAGAGGTCCTCCAGCTTGTCGCGGGTGAGCGCGGCCTGCAGGTGCAGCGCGGCACCTCCCCCGGGCGGCGTGCAAATGAATGGCAGACTCACCTGGGTCTCGCGCACGGACGACAGCTCGACCTTGCCCTTCTCGGCGGCGTCCTTGAGCCGCTGCAAGGCCATGCGGTCCTTGCGCAGGTCGATGCCGTGCTCCTTCGCAAAGCCAAACACCAGCCATTCAATGATGCGATTGTCCCAATCCTCGCCGCCGAGGAAGGTGTCGCCGCCGGTGGCCACCACGTCAAAGACGCCGTTGTTGACCTCCAGTACGGACACGTCACACGTGCCGCCGCCCAGGTCCAACACGGCGATCTTCCCGTTGACGGTGCGGCCAAAGCCATACGCCAGCGCCGCCGCGGTGGGCTCGTTGATGATGCGCAGCACCTCCAGGCCGGCGATGCGCCCAGCGTCCTTGGTGGCCTGCCGCTGTCCGTCATTGAAATACGCGGGGACGGTGATGACGGCCTTGCTCACCGGCCGGCCGAAGTGTGCCTCGGCGTCGGCCTTGAGTTCCTGGAGAATCATCGCGCTGACTTCAGGGACCGCCAGGTCTCGTCCCGCCAGCCGCACCCGGACGTCGTCGTGCTGCCCGCAGACCACCTGATACGCGAGCGTGCGCAGCGCATCCTGCACCGGGTGCGAGGAGAACTTGCGCCCGATGAGGCGCTTGGCCGCGTAGACCGTCTCCTGCGGATTGGTGATGGCTTGACGCTTGGCGATGCTGCCCACCAGCCGTTTGCCATTCTTCGCCACCGCGACAACAGACGGCGTGAGCGCCTGTCCGGTGCGGTTCTTGATGACCACCGGCTGGCCGTCCTGGACCGTGGCGACGATGCTGTTCGTCGTCCCCAGGTCGATGCCAATGAGAGGTTCGGACTCAGCCATGGGAAACCGTACTCATCCTAGAAGGTCCAGCGCAGCTTCTTCAGTGCCGCCCGCGCCTCCGCATTGTCAGGGTCCAGCCGCACCACTTCCTCGAAGTGTCGCTTGGCCAGCTTCTTCGCGCCGCCCACGAGCAGCGACTGGGCCAGCAGGAGCTGATAGTCCGCGCGGCTGGGATGGGCATCCACGGCGCGCTGCGCCAAGGCTCGCACCTCGCCGGGCTCTTGGCCCAGCTCGCGCCCCACTCGGGCCGCCAGATAGGCGGCCTCCGCGCTGTGGCCATCCAGCGTCGTGGCCAACCGATAGGCCGCGTGCGCGGCCGTGAAGTCGCCGCGCATCTCCAGCTCGCGTCCTCGCTCCACCTCGGACCGGGCGCGCTGCTCGTCGTGACGACGGCGCGCCTCGCTCAACAGCGCTGGGACCTCGCGGTTCTTCGGCTCCAGCGTCATGACCTGATGGAAGTCTTGATAGGCGTGCTCGAAGTCCCCCTTCGCGGCGAAGGCCTTGCCGCGCGCGATCAGCTCGGTGAGCCGATGCGTGCGGGCCATGTACGGGTGGCGCGCCAGGCGGGCCTGACGCTCGGCCCGGCGGGCTTCGGACTCAGCCTCGGAGATGGGCGGAACCTCGGCGCGCGGCGGCTCCGGCGGCGGGGCCACGGGCGCGGGGCGGGCGGGCACGGGCGCCGCCGGAGCAGGCGCGGCGGGAGCGCGGGGCGGCGGAGGCGTGGCCACG
>NZ_JAHNZT010000041.1 GCF_019039035.1 Citreicoccus inhibens
GATGACCGTCGCTACCTCGACATGGCCTTGCTGACTTCAAACCCAGGCACCGCTGAATGATGCCGCCAAGGAGCTTTCCTCCCCCGTACCCCCTCCGAACCGACTACACACGATTCGGGACTTGACCTCAGAAGGCATGTATCGGACGAACGGGGCAATTCCCCCTGGATACCCGAAGTCGGCATAGATCTCCTCGACCTTCTGAAGGGGATCGGAGAATCGCGCCTTGGCGAAGAGCACCCAGGCCAAGGCCAAGTAGAGCCACTTGCCCTGGAGCTCATCGAGCGACTGGCTCGACTCACCGTTGGCGAGTGCCTCCACATGACAACAAGGCGACTCCCTCTTCTCCAAGCCCGCCAAATCGACGAGAGCCCGTGCAGGATTCTCCTCGCTCCCCAGTTGCTCCACCGCCATGTCGACAGGCAGCTCGAAAGCAATGAGCTCGTTGTCCATGCCGAAGAGGACCTCGCGCCAAGTCAGTCGCGTCCTCTCCCGAATGAAGCCATACGAAATGTTGAGCTTCACCAGATCCATGGAAGTCCTCAGACTACGGCAGAGCGTTGAGCGGATCACCAGTCCAGTCTTCGCACGAGGGTGAGCTCCCGTGCGTCACGTCCGACTGGCCTCGGCCAACGTCTCGGCGCTGAGCACTGCCTGCTCGCGGAACCGCAGGTCACGCAACACAACGCGCGTCAGGACCTCCACCACCCGTGCGGGCAGGTCCGTGACACGCACGGGAACCTCTGGCGCCGCGACCAATCGATAGGGGCCTCCGAAGAAATCGGAGTCGAATGCGAACAGGCCCCGCTCCGCCATGAGCCGCCACGAGTTCGTGTACTCGGACGTCAGCGAGGGGGCGAAGCGGGCTGTTGTGGTTGCCGGCGAAGCCTCCAGCGCCTCAATCGTGGCGCCGAAACTCTCCGCATCCGCCAAGAAGCCATCGGGGGCATAGCCACCCCCAGCGGTGCTGAAGAAGCCAACGTGGCCATCGGCGTCCACGGCGAGCCAGTCGTACTCCAGCCCACGAATATCGTCAGCAGTCTTCTGGGTCACGATGCGATTCACAAGTCGATCTTGATACAGAGAATGGAAACGAGAGCAAGGCCCTGCTCGCAGCGGCGCGTCATTAGCGCTTCGTCAATCGAGTCAGCATGGACTCACACGCAACGCGAAGCTGCGCCTCGACTCGCCCAAGATAGGCTTCTTTCAAGCGATCCACTTCTTTGAGCGCCTCCTTGTTCCATTGAGTTCGCACTTCTCCCAGAGGGATATCGTCCGTCTCCGATTCAATCGCGACAATCACCAGGAACTCCGCCGGGGCAATCCGCTCAAGTTCTCTAGCGTGTGCCACCAGAGTCCGACAGCCCTGGAGCAAGTCGAGTTGCCCGGCGAGCATGAGTCCGAGCGTCCTCTCAATCTGGGATGATGCCGTCGCCATGATTCCCCTCTTGGACTTCACCGTCAGCTCAACGACTCGCCCGCGCACTCACGAATGGAGGAGTTCGAGCACGCGATGTCGACTCCACTCTGGGAGCACGATAGCCAGTTCATAGGACCCAAGCGGCTTCCAATCTCCTGCCGCGAACGCGAGCAGGTCTACGTAAGATGAGAGTTCCTCCGACGTGAGCACGGGTAGGGCCTCATGGACCAAGACGATTCGACCTGGAGGGAGCCACGATAGATCTCGCAGACAGTCCGAGAGCGCATCCCAGTTCATGCCAAACCAGTCCGGCATCCGGAGCGCTTCCGCGAGGGCACGCATCAACTGCTCCTTGCCAACAATACCCAGCGGCACTCGACCGATGTGGCTCCCCTCCGGACGGAATTGACCTGGGTCGGCGACAAAGCAGAATTTCATGGGTTGCACAGTCATGGTGTCGCGAAGCTTCGCGGCGAGGCCGCTGACCGCCGAAGAGTCGGGCTCCGCGACCGTTGAGGCCGCAGACATTCCTCAAAAGGTTCAGCCTCTGTCGACCGGGTGCAGTACGAGATCGATGCTGTAATTCCCGGACCTGACCTCTTCAATGGATTTAACCCAGTCAGACCATAGAGCCGGATCCGCCGGCGATCCGTTAGACAGGAGCGCCATCGAGCCAAGCAGTCCGCCAAGCGCGTCGGGCCCCGTGAATTCGTAGAGACGCTCCAGGGAACGGCGCATCGAGGCATGCGCTTCGCGGACTGTGAGCATTTCCTCTGGGTTCATTTCGCGTCCAGGTGCTTGAGCGTCAGCAAGTGGTGTTCAAGTCCGAAACTTCGAACCGCTTCGTGTAGATGCGGATCTCGTCGCCGGTCGAATGGGTGAGAAGCTCAGTCCCAATGCGCAGCAGTGTGTCGCCCAAGTCAAAACCCACTAATTACGGAGAGTCGCAAGTCTTGAGCCCAACAGCGAAACCTTCGAACTCAATCACATCTCCGCTCTGCACTTCGATCTCAAGTCGCTTCCGCCCATTCTCTAGAGAAGAGAGACGAACTTCATTGATTGACACGCTTGGCCCCCAGGGCTGCTCACGGGGGCAGAGCAGGAGCGTCGTCCTCTGATCTGAATTTCGACACTACGCGAAGGGCGCTCGCTCAGCAACACTCGAACCAGCGTCTCACCCGATGCCCACTCAACTGTCACATTCAGAATCGTTGCAATCTGAAGACGCGGCAAATCGCTACTCGCAACATGCATGACATTACCCACGATGCGCGGAACTGATACCTGCGACGACGTTCCCTTCCATATCGCAAGCCAAGTAGCCACTTTTCCACAGACACTGCATGACACCGTGGAGGTCGGTGAGTATGAGCAACCACTCCACTCGCCGCTGATGCAGTTCTTCGTTCCCGTGCATTGGCCGGTTCCGCATGAGGCAGTCTGCCCATCCATGCAGGACGCCATCACATCCGCCGATAACCCCAGGGTGAAAGACAATACTGCCCGGACATTGAAAATGACCTGAAACCCAATCGTCGCATCACCGTATGACCTCCGGGACTCCCCCTCACCGGTTCTGACTCGAAAACGGCAGACGCTAGTGGCGGCATTCTCGGCTGTCCAGCAACCGCGAGCGAACTGCGATTTCCTCGCTGGCTATCCGCTGCGCAAAGGATTCCTTGAGTTTCCTTTGAAGGGCTTCTCTAGCGATGAGGCGTCCTGGTTGCGGTAGAGAGCCCCTACGGCACGGCAACTGCAAATCCTGAAGGACAGAGCAGGCACCGAGGCCAGGCGAGCACTAAGCGACCTCGAACCTCTCAGGTCTCTTTCTCAGGCGACCAGCTCAGCGTCTCCAGCCGCCGATGCTTCGCCTCGGCAGGAAGAGGAGCAACAGGAGGAAGGACAGTGCCCTTCCGATGGACCTCACGGACATGGGGCCGTGGCCCGCCATCCACAGCGCCCCGAGCCCTACCACCACGACCGTGCCCCACCTCACGCGTGGGTCCGGTATCAATGACAACAGCGCGGTCCCCACCGTGGTGTGCTCACCCATCCGACTCCACCGGGAACTCGCTCGCTCCTCCGCGCGCAGCTCGTCCAACATCCGACCGTAGCGCTCAGCCTCCTCGCGCCGCTCGGCGTCCGCTCGCGCCAGTCCTCCCGCTTGCGCCGACGCTCGCTCCGCCTCCCTCGCCTCTCGCTGCGCCTTCCACCGCTCCGTGTTCGCCGCCTGCTGCTCCGGTGAACCCAGGTCCGCGCCGCACACGCCGCACGTGGCGGCGAAGCGCCCGTTCTCGGACTCGCAACGCACGCACCTTGGAAAGTCCAGCGCCGGCTCCTCGTCCGTCAGCGCCAGCGGCTCCTGCCCCTTGAAGCGCTCCAGGTGAGCCTCCGGCACCCCCGTCTCTCCTGCTACCGCCTCTCGCTCCGACAGCGCCTCGAACCGGCCACTGCTCTCCAACGACGACGCCTGTGGCGCCCCTCGCTCGGGACGCTCGCGCTCCAGGTTCAGGAAGCGTGAGAGCCTCGACTTCATGAGCCGCCCTCACCCATGACTCCGTCCGACGCGGGCCGGGTCCTCCCTCGCGCCCAGTCCCTCAAGCGGTCGATCTCCGACTTCATCGTCACCGACAGCGGGAACGTCTCCTGGATGGCTCGCGCCAGGTGCCGCTGCTCCAGCTCCGTTCCCTCCGCGAAGGCTTCGTACAATCCGGCAATCACCGCCTGCTCTATCTCCGCGCCGCTGAAGCCCTCGGTCAGCTCCGCCAGCGCGTCCAATCCAAAGTTCGCGGGGTGCCGCTTCCGGCGCTCCAGGTGGATGCGGAAGATGTCTCGCCGCTCCGCCTGCTCAGGCAGGTCGATGAAGAAGATCTCGTCGAAGCGACCCTTGCGCAGCACCTCGGGCGGCAAGCCATCGATGCGGTTCGCCGTAGCCACCACGAACACCGGCGCGGTCTTCTCCTGGAGCCACGTGAGCAGCGTCCCAAACACTCGCGCGGACACCCCGCTGTCCGCCGTGCTCGACGACGCCACGCCCGACAATCCCTTCTCAATCTCATCCACCCACAGCACCACCGGCGCCACGCTCTCCGCCACGCGGATGGCCTTGCGCAGATTCTCCTCCGACGAGCCAATCAGCCCACTGAAGATTCTCCCCATGTCCAACCGCAAGAGCGGCAGGTTCCAGTGCGCCGACACCGCCTTCGCCGTGAGGCTCTTTCCACACCCCTGCACGCCCAACAGCAACAACCCCCGAGGCTCGGGCAACCCGAACTGCCTCGCGCGCTCTCCAAAGGCAGCCGTGCGCTGGCTCAACCACGCCTTCAGGTTCCGCAAGCCCCCCACGCTCCCCAGGCTCTCCTCCGGCGGGTAATACTCAAGCAACCCGCTCTTGCGAATCACCTGCCGTTTCTCGTCCTGGATGCGCTTGATGTCCTCGGGCCCCAGCTTCCCATCCGCGACGATGGCCTTCGCGAAGGCGTTCTCCGCCTCCGACAACGTCAATCCCAATGCCGCCTTGATGAGCTGATCCGCCGTCTCGCGCGACAGCTCCACCGTCGCCTTGTTGCCCTTGCGCACCAACGCGACAATCTCTTTCAAGAGCCGCAAGAGGTCGTGGTAGTCCGGCAGCGGCACGTCGACGACCGAGACTTCCTTCTCCAGCTCGACCGGGATGTTCAGCGTCGGCGACAGCAGGATGACCGTCGTGAAGGTGCTCTTGAGGAAGTGCGCCAGTTCGCGCAGCGCGCGCACCACGCTTCGGTCCTCGAGGTAGGCATGGAAGTCCTTGAGCACCACCAGCGCGGGCTCGTTCAGCTTCTCGATGGCCGCCAGCGCCTCATGCGGGTCTCGGGTCGCCTCGGGCTGCGCGGGGCTTCGCGCGCCGCCCATGTTGCGCAGCCCTCGCGTGACGGACCAATGGAAGACGGCCTTGCCATGCGAGCGCGCCAGGTCCGCCAGCACCGCCTCCACCCGGTGCTCCTCCCACGACACCAGGTAGAGCAACGGATAGCGGGCCCGGATGAGGATATCGAGCTCCTCCAGCCACGGCGCGGTGGCGGGAGGACGCGGAGCGGGAGCCATGGACACCATGCCCCTGGTATAGCCCGCCCCAGGGCTCCCCGCGTTCCGGGGAGGGTGTTCAAGAAGGCTTCAGCTCTGCAACCAGGGAAGCCGAGAACACGGTTTGACGCACCGCGCATGGCAACCGGTGCACATGCGGGGCGTCCAGTCGTCAACGGGCCGACGTTCGGACGAGCCACGGACTTCCCCACCCCTTCGCGCAGGGTGAGTCTTCGCGCTGCCCATATGCCCACGCGCAACCTCATCCTTCTCGTCGAAGACCATGCCGACAGCAGAGAGATGCTGGAGGAGTTCCTCACGCTCGAGGGCTTCAACGTGGAGGTCGCCTTCAATGGACTCCACGCATGGGAGCGATTGAGGCGCCCGCCTTACCCGGACGTCATGCTGCTCGACTTGATGATGCCGGTGATGAGCGGTTGGGAGCTGATGGAGCGCATCCTCCAGGAGCCGTCCCTGCGCCGCCTGCCCGTCATCGTCGTCTCCGGCGCGGGCGCCACCCGCCCCGCCCCCGACGGCATCCTCGCCTCCATCCCCAAGCCGCTGGACCTGGAGGAGCTGGTGCGCGCGCTGTCTCCCTTCCGGCCGCTGCGCGCGATGGAGGCGTCGTTCTGATACTCAGGACAACGACGAGGGAGGGAATGAGCCCGAGGACTCGGGCATGAGCAGCTCGGTCAATCGCAGCAATCCCTCGCGCTGCTCCAGCCGGTAGCGCACCCGGAAGCCCGAGGCCAGGACGGCCATGCCCGTCCAGCCCGGCTCCAGCGTCTCGCCCACGGGCAGCGTCACGGGGAGCGCCCCCAGCTCCGCTTGGAGTTGCTCCCGCATGGACGCGCTGAAGCCAGACAGCACCCGGAGCACCCGAGCATCGAGTTGGAGACGGAGGGCCATGGTCCGTCACAAGCTGCGCACCTCGGGGTGACTGAACAAGACGGTCCCGTCGTGCAGGGAACGCGTCGGCTTCCCATCCCCGCCGAGTCCAAGAAAGCCAGCAGTGTCCAGCAGCCAACGCTGGGGGTGGGGTTGTCCGTGACAAACCCTTGGCCGCCCCGGGGGGAAGCTGCTCTGCTCCACACAGACATGTCTGGCCAGCAGCATCTGCTCCTCGTCGAGGATGACCGCGAGTGGCGAGAGGGTGTGGGACACGTGGCCCGTGCCGCGGGCTTCTCGGTGTCCCTGGCGACCGACGGTGCCGAGGCGCTCGACTGGTTGGGACGCAATCCGCGCCACCATCATCCGGACCTCATCCTGATGGACATGGTGCCTCCACGCGTGGAGGGCTGGGCCTTGTATGGCCGGCTGCGCACGGACGCGGCGCTGCGCCACCTGCCGCTCATGTTGATGTCCTCCACCGAGGGCCCGCCCGACATGGCGCTGGGCGGCGTGGTGGGCATCCTGCGCCGTCCCGAGCGACCCGAGGCGCTGGCGGGCACGCTCTACCCGCACCTGAGAGACCTGCGCCTTCGCGAGCGCCCCGAGACGCCCGCCCCCTACGCGCTGCGCCTGCCAGATGAGAGTCTCTACGCGCTGCACGCCCTGCCCGCGCCCGTGCGGCACGCGGTGCGCCTGCACCTCTTGCGCGCCGCCGAGCTGGCCGCCACCGAGGCGCCCCGGACGTCCCACTGGCTCATGGCCCTCCCCAGCGCTCAGCCCTCCCTGTTGGTGACCGTGGAGGGGGTCCGCGTGGTGCTGGAAGTGGATGACGCCGCGCGCGCGCTCACCGCCAGCCTGGTCATCATCCCCTCACATCTGCGCGGCGCCTGAGGCGCTCGCCCCCGTCTCCAGCGAAGAAAAAGAGGGAAGAAAACGCCTGCTCACCGTTCCCCCCGGAACCAAGGAGTGGACCGAGCATGCGTTTGAACTGGAATCCCCGGCCCGGGCTGGGGAGGCTGTGTGCACTGGTGTGCGCACTGGCTGCCGTGGCCTGTGGCGACATGGGCGCGCCCGCCCCCGAAGAGACTCCCGACGACACGGTGATGGCCACGGCGCAGCCCTTGGCCTTCTCGTCACCCATGAGCTTCGACGAGCTGCGCGGCCTGCCCCTGGCGCCCTCGACGCTGGACATGACGGTGCAGGACCTGCTGCGCGTGCTGCCCTCGCCGCGCTTCGATGACCTGCGCGGCGTCCTCAGCACCAAGCACCAGCCCGCGGACAAGGTGCGCCTGGTGTCTGCCTATGCCCGGGACTACCCGGTCTTCCTCAAGGGCAATCAGGCCCTGCTGCCCAACGCGGACGGCGTGTTCGCCACGCAGTCCCCCGTCATCACCTGGGACACGCTGGGCGGCGGCGCGTGCAGCACCTCACACGCCTGCGCCAAGCTCTACGAGCCCACCACCGAGCTGCAGGACTACGCCGCCATCGTCATCGTCGCGCCCCGCGTGGAGCTGGCGGGTGCGGTGGAGACGGGCGGGACGAGCCTCATCATCGCGACGGGCGAGTTCGACTCGCATGACTTTCCGCTGCGCACCTCCCCGGGTGTCCGCGACGCGCTCCCGGACCCACCGGACGGCACCGTCGCCCCCTCGGGCCGCAATGGCCGCAACGCGGGCCAGTTCGTCCTCTACGCCAACGTGCTCCGCGGCGTGCGCGTCAACGCCACGGGTGAGAAGGGCGAGGACGGCAAGGATGGCAAGGATGGTCAGGCCTCCGGCATCACGACGACCCTCACCGGCAGCCCCGGCCCCACCCCCACGGTCACGTGCAAGCTGGGCTCGATGGTCAAGCTGCCCCAGAGCGGTGGCAATGGCGGCGCGGCCGGGCGCTCGGGCGACATCATCGTCCGGTACACCGGCATCGTCGGGCGTGGCCTGGTGCGCGAACCCCAGAAGTCCGCGTACGTCACGCCCGAGCAGTGCTTCACCGACTCCAACCTCCACTGCCAGAGCTTGAAGTGCCGGTGGAACCCCTCCATCGCGCTCTGCGACATGCTGACCGAGGCGGACAACGCCCAGTGCTCGGACGGCATCGACAACGACCACAACGGCTACACGGACTGCGACGACTACGCCTGCAGCAAGAACCCCCACGTCACGGTGTGCCCGGAGTCCTCCTGGTCGCAACTCCAGAAGGAGGTCTCCGCCGAGGCGTGCAGTGACGGCGTGGACAACGACGGCGACGGGAAGGTGGACTGCGCGGATCCGCAGTGCAGCGTGCGCTCCATCTGCCAGTCGAGCCACGTCGCCAACGGCGAGTTCTCCGAGCAGGCCTGCTCCAACGGCATCGACGATGACGGCGACGGCTACACGGACTGCCAGGACAACGGCTGCAAGGCTTCCGCGACCAACTGCGGCGGCTCGGGTGAGGGCGGCGAGGACAAGTGCGCCGACGGGCTCGACAACGACAACGACGGCCTGCCGGACTGCGAGGACCCGGGATGCTCCGGCACCGCCACGTGCAACCTCGGACCGGCCATCGCGTTCACCAGCGGCATGGAGGAGTCCACCGAGGCCGCCTGCCAGGATGGCCTGGACAACGACCTGGACGGCGACATCGATTGCGCGGACCGCGAGTGCCAGGTGAATCCGCGCGTCACCTCGTGCGGCAGCGAGCGCACGCTCCAGAACTGCACGGACGGCATCGACAACGACGGCGACGGGAAGGTGGACTGCGCCGACCCGGGCTGCGCGAACAACCCCTACGTGAAGGTGTGCGATGCCCAGTACTACCCCTTCCTCCAGGAGAGCACGACCGCCACGTGCACGGACGGCCTGGACAACGACGGGGACCACTACGTCGATTGCGCGGACTACCAGTGCCTCAACAATCCGCTGGTCGCCGTCAGCGCCTGCGGCATCCAGGAGAACACCTTCGCGGCGTGCAGCGACGGCGTGGACAACGACGGCGACGGGAAGGTGGACTGCGCGGACGACAACTGCGCCTACAACCCCTTCTACGGGGACCTGCTCTGCCGCTCGACGGTGCAGACAGGCCATGACGTGTCGCTGAGCTCGCCATACAACGGCCACTTCACGGACCTGGCCGCGGAGTTCATCAACCCCGCGCCCGCCGTCGGCCGCTACGGCAAGCGCGGCAACCGCGCGAGCATCACGGTGCCCGTCATCGTGCAGGAGGCCCCCACGGGCTCGTGCGAGTTCTATGACGACTACCTCTGTCAGCCGCACAACGAGACCCGCACTTGCTACGTCGGCCCCTCGGCCAACAACGGCACGGCGGGCGCCACTGGCACGCCGGGCGCGCAGAAGACCCTGCGCGTGGCGCGCCGGGACGTGGACATGCTGCGCGCGCTCCTCGCGCCGCAGACGTGGCGGGTGAGCGCCGCGCACGGCAACGCGCTCTTCAAGCGCGGCGAGCTGCCGTCGGCCTCGTTCCAGTACACCCAGGCGGTCATGGAGATGAGCGGCATCCTGTCCCAGGCCAAGCTGGACTGCGACGTGGCGCCCACCGGCAAGCCCTTCCCGGACGTGTACCTGCACGGCGCGCTGTGCCCCATCCTCCGGCACGACGTGACGAAGCTCAGCTACATCCAATCGCAGCGCAACTTCTTCGGGTTGGCCAAGGACATGCCGCTCAACCCCCACGTGCGCTACGAGCAGCGCCGCACGCAGTTCAACACGCTGTACAGCGTGCTCGACAGCTCCGTGTCCAAGTGGTTGACCCTGTCCAACAGCTTGCAGCTGACGGCGTGGATGACGCAGCACCAGGGCGAGCTGAACAACGAGGTCATCGCCCTGGCCGCGGACCTCGCCACCGCGGACCAGCGCGTCACCGTGGCGTCCGAATCCGCCAACGCGCTCCAGACGGCCATCGCCAACCGCAAGGCGGCCATTGACTTGCTGACGACGGACATCCAGACGACGGATGCGCGCATCAAGGAGAAGTACGCGGCGCAGACGAAGGGCTTCGGCGACTTCCTGCTGGACCTGGTGGGCTCGGTGGCCTCCGCCTACGGCGGCCAGTTCCTCGCGGCCGTGGCGGGCAAGGCCGCGGATGCCCTGTGGAACGAGGTGAAGAACAGCTTCAAGTCCGAGTCGAGCAGCACGCCCGTGCCCGGTTCGGGCCCCGCGAGCCATGACGACAACTCGCTCCTGTCCGGCCTCTGGGACGCGCTCTCCGGCGCCGCCGCCGACGCGGCCAAGAGCAAGCCCTTCAAGGACAAGCTGAAGACGGGCGGCACGCAGCTGTGGGACATCATCAGCGGCAACCAGAAGACGGCGCCTCGGAGCGTCATCTCGGACGAGGTGAAGAAGGAGATCCTCAGCCAGTCGCAGGTGGAGATGACCCTGGACCTGCTGGACCTCCAGGCCCAGGTCACCAAGGCCCAGGCCGAGTACAAGCTGGCGATGATGGAGCGGGACACGGTGCTGCTGCGTCAGCGCAACGCGGTGGCGGCGCGCGACGCGCTCCAGAGCATCGTGGACTTCGGCACCGGCACCGAGCTGCGCGGGTTTGACCAACTCCTGGTGGGTCAGCAGGTGTACTCCACCGCGACGCGCACGCTGGACGAGCTCATCTACCGTTACTGGGAGCTCATCCGCGTGGCCGAGTACCAGTACCTGCCCTTCGACCCTGCCACGGGCGACAGCGCCATCCCGACGGGCTTCCTCACGACGTATGACTTCAACCTGCT
Source organism: Citreicoccus inhibens (assembly GCF_019039035.1). Classification (GTDB taxonomy): domain Bacteria; phylum Myxococcota; class Myxococcia; order Myxococcales; family Myxococcaceae; genus Citreicoccus; species Citreicoccus inhibens. The sequence goes on from NZ_JAHNZT010000041.1 coordinate 11,088, forward strand.
GACCTATCCGGACATGCAGACGAAGCTGGTGGCCCTGGACGACCTGCCCACGCACACCGTGCAGAGCCAGACGCTGTACTACCGCCGCGTGCCCGCGACGTCCTTCCACGCGCTCACGGTGGATGAGACGACGCGCATGAAGGACCTGGGCTCGCTCACCACCGCGCATCCCACCCTGGTGGGCGCGCGCTTCCAGGTGACGACCTCGGACCTGGCCGCCACGCCCGCGCTCGCGGCGCGCAACGGGCACCGCGTGCGCAACGTGCGCGTCAACCTGGTGACGGACACGGGCGCGCCGGTCTCCGTGGATGCCTTCCTGGTGCGCGACACCGTGGATGCGTTCCAGATGGGCACGTACGTGGCGGAGTTCGAGCTGGTGGACGTGGACCGCTTCCCCAATGGCAACCCACGCTCGGTCCTGCACTACATTCCGTTCACCGCGTGCGTCTCCACGCCGCCGGTGTGCAACGTGGCGGATCCAAGCTGCGCGACGCCCTTCCAGAACGCGGCCTTCTCCGACACGTGCAGCGTGGCGCCCAGCGGCTCCACGCCGGACAACAACTCGTTCTATGACCGAAGCCTGCTCGGGGAGTGGATGCTGGTGATGGACGCCTCCAGCTACACCGCGCTGGGCACGGTGCGCGCGGCGGAGGTCGTGTTCCAGGCCACGGGCACTCCCATCTAACCCCTCGCTTCACGAGACACTCCGGACGGGCACGCGCGGAGGCGTGCCCGTCTGGAGAGCCCCCCGCTTCAGCGAACGGGAACGCGCGACAACGCGCCGGTCTGGAGATTCAGCCAGACCACCCGCCCCAGTTCGTCGAAGCAGACGAGCGCGTCCGCGCTCAGGCGCACCCGGACCCGCTCGGCGCCCTCGAAGGACAGCCACGCGCACACGCGTCCGCGCAGGTTGGTGAGGCGCACCTGGGTCTCCTGCGCGGAGAGGTCGAGCTGCTCCGCCCGCCAGTTCGTTCCCAGCCACAAGGCCGAGAGCTTCGGCGAGAACTGCGAAGGGCTCCGCAATGAACGCCCCTGCGCCGGGGCCACCCAGGCCGGCGTCGACGAGCCCACGCAGTGGATGCTGCCCTCTCCATCCGGGGTGAGGGAGACGACGAGGGGTGGCTCCTGGAGGGCCATCTCCGTGCGCGCGCGCAGCGTGGGCCCCGCCGCGAGGGCGTAGCTCCATCTCGACGGACGCTCCCCCGAGGCGATGAACGACATGCGCTCGGCATCCGCCTCCAGCCCCAGCACGCGACCGCCCACGTCCGTGACCCGCCAGAGGGCGCGCGGCGCGTCCGCCAGCGCGTCCAGCATCAGCACGGTGTCCGCCACGGCGACGAACCACCGGTCGCCGTCATAGAGCGAGGACCAGGCGTGGAGTTGCGTGTCGCACCACGTGCTCGCCTGACGGCGGGACAGGTCCACGCGAGACACGCGCATCAAGTCCCCGCGCCGAGCCAACGCCAACGCTCGGTGTCCCTGCAACGCGACCACGAGACGGGAGGCCGGCACGTCGAAGTGCGCGAGCCGCTGGCCCGTGCGGTCCACCAGGCGCACGCCGGCCTCGCCCAGCGCGAGGAGGAGGCGATTGCCAGGCAGCACCGCCACGTCATGAACGGGATACAACCCACGCTCCCGCTCCGTCACCCGCAGCGTTCGCGACGCCACCGTCGCGGCGTCGAACCAAGGAGAGGACGAAGTCGAGCCCTCGCGCAGCCGCGGCAGGTCGGTGCGCATCGCCACCAGCGCGCGCTCCTCGAGCAGGCTGTTCACGACGGCGACCGCGGCCCCGCTCGGGCCGGGGGCGCGCTCACGCAGCAGCGCGCGCACGGTGGGCCCGAGCAACGCGTCACGCATCTCCGAGGCCGGCCCCGCATCCTCCAGCGCGGAGGCGAAGGCGAGCCGCTCCCAAGCCCGGTCGGGGTCCTCGTCCTCCAACAGCGCGCGCACCCGCTCTCGCGTCCGCTCGAAGTCCTCCAGGGAGAAGACCGCGCGCAGGGCCAGCAGCCGCGCTCCGGGCGGGCCTCCCAGGTCCGAGCCCAGCTCCAGCCATCGCGCAACCAAGGCGCGTGCATCAGGCAGGAACCGAGCGACGCGAATGGCCTGCTCCCAATCTCCAGACTCGGCGAGCGAATCCGCCCAGAGCAGTCGCAGCGACTCGGACTCTGCGGGGTGGGTGCGGCCCAATCGCATCACCGCGTCCCCAAACGCCCCGGAGCGTCGCGCCACGGCCACCGCGCGCGTCAGGTCCTTCGCCAGGAACCACTGACGCACCACGAGCCCTGGAGCCAGTTGGTGCCCCTCGGCCACCTCCGCCGCGAGCTTGAATCGGCCGTGCCGCTCCAGGAAGGACACGGCTTCTTCATGCGCGCTCAGCAGTTCGGTCAGGACGAACGCTGCTTCCTCGATGCGGCCCTCGCGTTCCAGTCGCGTGAAGGCTTCTCGATAGCGCTGCTTGAGCAGCGCGTGGAGCTCGGGACCACCGCCGAAGTCCTGCCCGCTGCCCGTATCGGGCTTCGGCTGGATGCGCAGGTCGGCCCGCGGCGCGGGCGTCCCCAGCGAGAGCGGCACGGGCTGCTTCGACTCCCCACCCAAGGGGATGGCGTAGCGCAAGGCTTCATCGAGCTGCCCGGACTCGAACAGCCCAAGGAGGTTGCGCACATACGCGGCCTTGCGCTCGCCCAGCAGCGGCCCGAGCGGGGTATGGCGCATCAACCAGTCCGAAATCCGCTCGAACCAGCGGATGCGCGGCACGGCGGTGACGTCGCCCGGCGGCGTCGGCTCCACCTCGGTGACAGAGCGCTTCGGCCCCGTGGCGGCGCCGCGCTGAGGCGCGCCTTTCCGGTCGCCCGCCCGCAGCGCCTGACGGCCCGCCTGGGCGCCACGTGGACCTTGCGCCAGGGCCCGCTTCGCGCGGACCCACCGCGTCCCGCGCGTCAGCCCGCGGAGCAGCCCGGCCATCGCGCCCCAGAAGGCGCGACGCGCGACCGAGCCCGCTCCGGCCCCGTTCGTCCGAGCCAACGTCCCCGCGTGAGCGGTCGGTGTCCCTCGCGTCCCCGCCAGCAGTTGCTCCGCTTCCTTCGCGAGCCCAGGCAGCCCCGGGCCGAAGGACTCACGGGTGGGCGCGGGACGCAGCTCCAGATGAGGCACTTGGGGAGGTGGCGCGCCCAAGCCCTCCACCGCCATCTGCTGCCACCCGGCGACGTCGAGCCACTCGGCGGGCTGCACGAGCCGCGCCTCTGACAGGGCATGCACGTTCGCGACGCCGGCGCTCGCGAGCACCACGGCCTCCGAGGAAACGCGCAGGCTCGCGCGCTCCTGGGGAAGCAGCGGCAGGGACAGGAGCACGCCCTCCTCCCACGTCAGCGGCAGCCCCAGCGCCTGCGCACAGTCCATGGTGCGCGAGGTCTCCCACTGAAGCAGATATCCCTCCGCGACCTGGAGCACGACCGCGCCGGGCTCCCAGACAGCCAGCACCCGGCGGCGGGCTTCGGCCTCGCCCAGGAGCCGCGGATCGAACCAGAGCGCCCGCGCGCTCACGGTGCCGCGATGCAGGTGCGCCCGAGGGCGAAGCCCCGTCTGCGCCGAGCCCCTCACGCAAGCTCCTGGGTCAGCCGCAGCAGGACCTGTCGCGTGTTCAAGTCCCACATCACCAGCTCGCCGTCCTCCGTCCGCCAGCTCAACACCGGCATGCCGTGGCTCACCTCCGCCTGCACCACGCGACCCGCCGCGTCCGCGCAGCGCTCCAAGCGCCCCTCGGCGCCCACGAGCGAGAAGCTTCGCCGGGCGGCATCCAGGGTGATCAGCCGGGGCGCGTCATCGGTCGCGTCGACATAGACGCCCACCACACGCGACTCTTTCGGCACCGAGATGGGCTGAAGCTTCTGACCGAAGCCCACGCGCCAGGTGTCTCGCAGCGCCTGGACCGCGATGAGCGGTCCCGCCGCCTTGTGAAGCGCGGGACTCCATCCGAAGAAGGCCGGCCCTCCCTCGACGTTCAAGGGCGGCGCGCGAAGCCCGTCACGGCCCCACTTCAGCAGGGCCAGGGTCCAGGTCGTGTTCGGACGCCAGCCCTCCTCCTGGCAGGTCAGGAGCATCGCCTGTTCCCGCGCGGCACACGCGCTCGCGACCACCGCCCCCATCCCCACGGGCTCCAAGGTCAAGGCAGCCTCTCCAGGGAAGCTCTTCGTCCTGAACGCTCTGCCTTTCGCGTCCACCACGACCACGTGCTCCTGGCCCTCCGTGTCCCTGAAGGGCAACACCCGCCCCGGGAGCTGATTGGACCCTGGCGCGCATGGCAACAGGTCATCCGCCTGACTCGGCTTGAGGATGACCCGCTCCAACTCGCGACACGGACTGTGAAGCTGACCACGCAGGTTCAGCTCACCCTTCGCGGTTCGCGTCAGCAAGAGGAGCCCCCCACGGCCACGCCAACCCGCCGCCAGCAGGGTCTCTCCCGGCAAGGGCGCCAGGCGACGAGGCTTGGGCGTGGTCGCGTTCGGAGAGTTGGGGATGATCTGGGCCAGGACCGAGCCGTCGTCCCGGAACAACACCATCCGGTGACCATCCCCTGAGTAGGCAAACCCGCGCAGCCGCGTGCCCGTCGTCACGGGCTTGGGCGCACGCCCTTGCACCGGCGAGCGCAGCAACCGCACGCACAGCTCCGGGGCGGGCAGCTCCAACACGAGCCGCTGTGCCGAGCGCGTCGGAGGCCTCACGTCGACATGCAGCACTCGCGCGCCCAGCGACATCGGCTCGCCGATCTCCACCCGGAACGCGCCTCGCGCCTCGGGCAACTGCCCCAGCCGCGACGAGCCCACGAGCCACAGCTCATCGGACCCGAGCGCCAGGGCCTCGCGCCATTCCGCGAGCCGCGAGGACCTCGGCGCGTCGAGGGTGCGGGCGTCGCACCAGGCTCGCAACGACTCCTCGGTCACCGCCTCGAACGGCGCGGCTCGCGGGGTGTGCTGTAGCACGGCCCACGCAAAGGTCACCCCCGCCGCCTCGGCGCGACGGGCCAACGTGAGGAGCACCGCGAGTTGGGCGAGACGCGGGAGGCCCAGTTGCTCGGGGCCCGCGTCCAACAAGACCACCGAGCGGCGCGTGCGCCTGGGTTGTCGGAAGGACCGCTGGAGGAACGCCAGCTCGCCCATGGCCGCGCGGCGCACCAGCTCATCGGGCGCCTCCAGGGCCCAGAGCCACTCGGTGGTCAACACACGCTCGAGCGGCCCACGGCGCGTCAGGCCGTCATAGCCCTCGGGCTCGCCGCCCGGCACGACCTCACCCGTCGCTCCCACCGGGCCTATCGCGGCGGACAACCGCATCAGCCACCGCCCCAGCGGCGCGCTGGCGTCATCGGGCAGCAGCGCGAGCTGGCGCGCCCACGGGCGCAGCGCGGGAGGCAACGCGCTCACCGGTCCCCCCAGGCCTGGAGCGTGGCGCGGTGCACGGGCCGCGCGGGGCCCAGGGGCACCAGCCACCGCGCATCCGGAATCACCGCGAGCGGCGTGCTCCCCCGTGGCACCTGCGCCACCAGCGCGCGCTCCCACAAGGGGAGCGGCACCTCGGGGCGCAAGGCACATGGCAGCACCAGTGAAGGCGCCAGGGGGTCGCGCCCCAGATAGAGCGCGCCATCCACCCACGGCAGCGTCTCGGCGTCTCCGAGCAACACGAGCACGCCTGCGCCCGCCACACCGCGCCATCGCGCGAGCTGGGCATCCGCGGCCTCCAGCCCGCGACGCTTCAGCGCGAGCGCGACGGGGCCCACGCCCACCACCGCGAGGGGCGTGAGTGGAATCGGACGGGGAAACCAGCGGGGCGCGACCGAGCCCACTGGCCCCACGGCTCGCGACGTCATGTGGGGCCCGCCAGAGGGCACGCGGTGTCGAGCCTCGGTGGCGCGCTCACGCGACGCGGACCTCGGAGTCGACGTTGCCTTGGGCTGGTGCGGCCTGGAGCGCGGCCATCAACGACTCGCGCAGGACTCGCAGCGAGTCAGGACGGGCCTCCGGCGCGAAGCCCGCGTCCATCTCGCGCGCCACGCCCTCGAGCTTGAGTCGCCAGGACGCGAGCGCCTCGACCTCGGAGTCGAGCGGGCGCGCGGCCAGCAAGGCACGCCCCGCCTCGGCGATGCGCTGGGCTCGGGCCAGGGGGCCCGCGCTGGCCTCCAAGGCCGCCGCGGCCAGCGTCGCGCTCTCCGAGGCCGCGAGCTGCTCGCGCAGCACCTCACGCGCGAGCGCCTGCGCGTCTTGCGTCGGCACCGCGTAGACGAGCGGCCACAGGTCCGCCGCGGTGGGCTCGCGACGTCCGGCCAGCACGGCGGCGGCGGCGATCAACCGCTGCGTCTTCACCACGCGCCGGTCCGTCAGCGCGATGCCCGCGCCACGCAGCGTGCGCAGCGCGTGTGCCAGGTGGGGCCTCACGCGCCCCAGCTCCACCGCGCGCGCGGCCTGGGTGAGCACATCCAGCGACGCCAGCGAGGCCACGCGCGGCTCCGAGGCGGACCACAGCCGCGCTCCCCCCGACAGCAAATCCTCCAGCCGCGCGTCGGGCACGGGCTCGATGAAGATGCGCGCGAGGAAGCGGTCCGCGAAGGCCGCCAGCGCTGGCTCCTCGGGCAACGCGTTGGCCGCGCCCACGCACACCCTCAAGGGACAGCGCATCCGCGTGTGGCCCCGCCGGAACGTGCGCTCGTTGAGCAGCCCGAGCAGCGTGTTGAGGATGGCGGTGGAGCCGAGGAAGACCTCGTCGAGGAAGGCCACCTCCGCCTCGGGCAACATGCCCGTGGTCTCCGTCTCCACGGTGCCCTCACGCAGCTTGCGCAGGTCCACCGGGCCGAACAGCTCGGAGGGCTCGGTGAAGCGCCCCAGGAGGTATTCGAAGTAGGAGCCCCCCAGTCCCCGCGCCGTGCGGCGCACGGCCTCGCTCTTGGCGGTGCCTGGAGGACCGATGACGAGCAGGTGCTCCTCCGCCACGGCGGACAGCGCGACGAGCTCCACCATGGCCTCGCGCTCGACGAGCCCCTGCCCCGCATCGACGAGGGCCTCGCGAAGGGAAGCGACCGCGGCTTCGAAAGTGACCGACATGCGCGCCAGCCTAGCCGCCGCTCTTCGGCGGGGCGAAGAGGACCAGGAGCACCAGCCGCTCCGTGATGTCGTGGAAGCGATGCGGCACGTGCCTGGCCACGAAGACGAAGTGGCCGGGCGCGATGTCCTGGACCGCGTCGCCCACGGTGAGCCGCGCGCGCCCCGAGACGGCGTAATACACCTCGTCCTCCGCGTGCGGACGCTGACGGTCCTCCGCGCCCGCTTCGAGCACGTACAGACCTCCGCTCATCGAGGCCCTGCGCAAGAACTCCAGAAAGGGCTTCTCGCCCTGTTGCTGTTGCGCCAGCAGCGCGTCCAGGGTGAAGGCGGCGAACGACTCGGAGGAAGTGCTCACCGCTCCTTCATGCCACACCCGCGCCCGAAGCGGAGCCCCGGCCCTCGCACCATGAGCCCGGCCGAGGATGGACGGGTGACAGTCCGACTGTGCGCCCCTGGGCGTCTTGCGCGCGAGCGGCCTCGCAGTGTCGCGTGGCCGCTACTGAGCCCTGTCGGCGGGACAGATGGGAACCCGCGCCGGCTCGGGTATGTGAGCCGGGCCCAAAGGAGGCCCAGTGAAACGGATTGGAATGGCGCTGCTGTTCGCCACCGTCGTCGTGACGTATGTCGGGGCATGCGGTCAGGCCCCCGAGAGCAAAGAGGCCGAGAAGGGAGCCCCAATCCCTGTCACCGCGAGCCAGTGCATCCGAGGCCACTGGAGCTGCCAGGCGGATGGCGCCGCGTTCGACTACACGTCGCTGGCCTGTGAGGCGGAGCTGCGCGCGCGGTCCGATGCGAAGCTGGCCTGCGAGGGACACTGCACCACGAACTGCACGGACTCCGGCTGGCAGGACTCTCGCTCCGCGCCACCCGCCGAGACCGACGGCGCGCTCGCACCCGGGCCCTGTCAGCAGGACTGTCTGGAGGCCTATCGTGCCTGCTCGGAATCGTGCCTCGACGACTCCGGCCCCGACGATGGGGGCGTGGGCGATCAGGAGGAATGCATTCGCCACTGCCTGCTCACGCGGCTGGTCTGTCTGAGCCGCTGCCGCACCCGTTACTGAGGGTCCCACCCGCGTCGCACCAGTCGTCTAGACTGGCGCCATGAACGAGTGGTCGAGGCGAGTCGTGGTGCTGGTCGCGCTGGGGCTGGGAACGGAGGCGGTCGCGGAGGGCTGGCATGGCTATGCATCCCTCGGCGCGGGCGTCACGCTGGACGCCCTGAGTGAGTGGCGGGCCAAGGGTCCCGCGCTGCAAGGGTATCTGGGCGTGGAGGCGCCCCCCGGACTGTCCCTCGGGGTCATCCTCGAGGGCGCGGAGACGTGGGGAAAGGAATTCAGCCTGGCGGAGGACCCCTCCCAGCGCGGGCGCGTGCAGCTCGATTACAAGGCATTGGGTCTGGAGGCGCGCCTGCGCTTCTTCCGCGACAAGCCCATCAACCCGTGGCTGGGCGTGCGCCTGGCCCGCAGCTGGGCGAAGCCGCTCACCCCGGACGACCTGGGGCGCTTGCGCCGCGAGAAGTTCGAGGTCACCAGCATGGCCTTCCGCCTGGGCGTGGATGGCTGGGTGGGAGACCACTGGGGCCTCTCCCTGGCGGCGGCCATGCAATGGTGTGACGTGAAGTTCACCAAGAGCGTCTTCTCCGAGTGCACCAAGCCCTTGCAGACCGTGGTCGTGGGGCCGGTGGCGCGCTTCTGAGGCACCGCGCGGCTGTTCACTCGACCCAACGCAGGCTCCGCTGACTTGTCCAGACATCCCAGGGGGCGGTTAAGGTCGCGGGAATGAACCGCGAATACCACCGCTGGTACAGCGAGCGCCTGCAGCGCGACATGGAAGTGCTGCTGTTTGGCCACTCGGGCGAGCCCGTGCTCTTGCTGCCCACGAGCAAGGGGCGCTTCTATCAGGCGGAGGACTTCGGCTTGATTGGCGCCATCGCGGACCGCATCCAGTCAGGCCGGTACCTGGTCGTCTGCGCGGACTCGGTGGATGAGGAGTCCTGGTTCAATGCCTCACTCCACCCGCATGACCGCGTCATGCGCCACGCCCGGTGGGAGGACTACCTGCTGAATGAGGTCGTCCCGCTCGTCACCGGGCGGAGCAGCGGCGGACGCCTGACGCTCGCCGGGTGCAGCTTCGGCGGCTTCCACGCGTACAACATCGGGCTGCGGCACCCGCACGTCTTCTCGCGCCTGCTCTCCATGGGCGGCAAGTTCGAGACCGACGAGTTCCTCGACGGGCACAGCGACTCGGACGTGTACTTCCACTCGTGCACGCAATGGCTGCCCAACCTGACGGACCCCGCGCGCCTCGCCGCCCTCCAGCGCGTGGAGATGGTGCTCGCGGTGGGCGAGCATGACTTCTGCCGTCCCTCCAACGAGCACCTCTCCAGCATCCTGTGGAAGAAGGACATCGGCCACCAGCTCGCCATCTGGCATGGCGAGAACCACGACTGGCCCGTGTGGCGGCAGATGATTCAGCAGTACCTGCCCTGGTAGCGCCTCACGGCGAGGGCTTGAGGATGTCCACCTGGAAGGACACGCCCTCGTCGCGCGCGTACACGCTCGCGCCCGGAGCGGCCCGCGAGGGCGCCACCTCTCCCGAGGACTGGAGCGTCCCCACGCGCACGCGACGCGAGTCCGCGTTGACGCGCTGGGCGAGCCGCTCCAACCACGCCTCGGACGAGAGCGGCGCCTCCAGCAGCAGCGGGTGGCTCTCCACGTCGTGACCCTCGCGGTCGAAGACGCGCAACGTCACCGTGCTGCGCGCGGGCAGCGCCTCACGGGCCTGCACCTGTCCCAGCTCCTTCCAAGGCGCGACGAGCCCGAGCCCCGTGCCGAACGTCACGTCGCTGCACGAGTAGAACGCCTCCGGGCTGTCCGAGCGCTGCCAGATGGCATAGACGACATGCGAGCCCGTCTTGTTGCGCGGCAGCGGGCAGTTGATGCGGAAGCGATTGTTCTGCGCCGTGATGCTCGTCACCGCGCAGAACGGCGCCGCCTCCAGGTCCGACCACTTCAGCGGCTGCGCGGGGTTGTAGCCATCGCGCGTCACGTAGAGCTGGAAGTAGGCGGTGGCGTGCACCGCGGTGGCATAGAAGACGAACTCGAAGTTGCCCGAGGCGTCTGGCGTCAGCACGCGGGACACCCAGTCCGTCCGCGCGAGGTCCAACCCCTTGTGGCTTTCATTGCCACCGCTGCACAGCTTCCCGTCCGGGATGAGCGCACGGTGGTTGCCGTTGGCGTTGCCCTGGCGCACGCCGTTCCAGTCATACAGCGCCTGCGTGCCACCCACTTGAATCGCGGCCTTGCACGCGGCGGACTTCGGGCTCTCGGGTCCCTCCTTGTAGCATTGGTAGACACGGCTGATGGGCACCTCCATGGAGCCGTGGGCCAGGGCCTGGCCCGCCAGCAGGGAGGACAACAACACCAGCGGCGCGACTGCACTCAGGTTCTTGGTCTGCATGTCTCACTCGGGCAGGTTGGAGTCGGGGTGGGACTCGAACAACCCACCCCATGCGCAGAGAGAGTGCGCGCGCCCAATCCGGGTCAACGCCATGCGCCATCTGGCGGAAACTCACGACACGCCGACAGGTGCGCTAGCCTTGTGAATCGTGACGGACACGCCCGCGACCGCTTTCGGCAAATATGAGCTGCTGGAGCGCCTGGGGGCGGGCGGAATGGCCGTTGTCTATCGCGCACGCTTCACCCCCGGGCCGGGCGTGGTGAAGTCCGTGGTCATCAAGCGGGTCCTGAGTGACTACGCGGAGAACCCAGCGTTCTGCGAGATGTTCCTCAATGAGGCCCGCATCTCGGTGAGCCTCAATCACGGCAACATCGTGCAGGTGTTTGATTTCGGACAAGTGGGGTCCGAGTACTTCCTGGCGATGGAGTGGGTGGATGGCCAGGCGCTCTCCAAGCTGCTCAAGCGCGCCCGCGTCCAGGGGTTGAAGGTGCTGCCGGCGCCGCTGGCGGCGGGCATCGCCATCGAGATGTGCAAGGGCTTGCACCACGCGCACACGCGCACGGATGCGCAAGGTCGCCCGTTGAAGCTCGTCCACCGGGACATCTCGCCGGACAACGTGCTGGTGAGCTACGAAGGCGAGGTCAAGATCTCCGACTTCGGCATCGCCAAGGCACGCCACACGAGCGGGCCGGAGACAGCGGTGGGCGTGGTGAAGGGCAAACACCCGTACGTGTCTCCCGAGCAGGCGCGGGCTCGTGAACTCGACGCGCGCTCGGATGTGTACTCCGTGGGCGTGGTGCTGTTCCAAATGCTCAGCGGACGTCTGCCAGCGGAAGGCACGCAGATGGAGGTGTTGGAGAAGACCATCCACGGACGCCTCACGCCCCTGAACTCGCTGGTGCCCGAGCTGGACGCGGGGATGCAAGCGATTGTCCAGCGCGCGCTGGCCACCTCGCGCGAGCACCGCTATCCCCACGCGGAGGCCCTTCAGCTCGCGCTGTCCGAGTGGCTCAGCTCGCGCGCGCCCCTGTTCGCGCCGGACGCGCGCAAGCAGCTCATGACATGGCTCTTCCACGCGGAGCTGGCGTTGCGGCATCGCCCGGGTCGCCTGTCCGACTCGTTCATCCGGCAGCTCGAACTCTGGGGCGCCGCGCCTGCGTCGGAGCGCTCCACCGACCCCGCTGGGTTCCTCGTGCCCACGGAGGAGGAAGTCGCCTCACGCGCTTCGCAGCCGAGCGCGCCGGCCCTGCCCACCCTCACACCCGCGGAGTCCGCGCCGGCCCCGCCCGAGGGGGGACGCTCCACCTGGGCATGGGCGCTGGGGGTGCTGGGCCTCCTCATGGTGGCGGGCGGCGGGGTGCATTGGGGAATGACGCGTGGGACCGCGCCCACCTTTCGTGTGGAGTCCCAGCCCGCCGGAGCCCAGGTGCGGTTGAACGGCGTGTTGATGGGGGACACGCCCGTCACCGTGACCGAGGTGCCCAATCAGCAGGAGAACCGGCTGGAGGTGACTGCGTTCGGCCACCTGCCGTGGGTGCGCACGTTCGCGGACGGAGCCACCCCGTCCAAGGTCTTCGCGAAGCTGGAGCCCCGTCCGGACCCATCCGCCCTGGTGGCCAACGCGACGCCATCGTCGACTCCAGGCGCCGCGGCCCGCGACGAGTCCCCGCCCGCGCGCGCCTCCCTCAACGGACGCGGCGGAGTGGAGGAAGACATCCCCTCTGAGGCCTTGATTGCCTATCAGGTGGGGCGAAACATGCTCGCGGCCAAGTCCTTCGGCGCGGCCCGGGAGCAGTTCTGGCATTGCCTGGAGGTGGCCCCCCGCGCCGCGCGCTGCCACCTGGAGCTGGGCCGCCTGAGTCTGCGACAGCAGAACCGCCAGGAAGCCACCGAGCACTACCGTCGCTATCTGGAGCTCGCGCCGCGAGGCCCTGGCGCGAGCGAGGCTCGCAAGTTCCTCTCGCCCAGCCGCAAGCGCTGACTCACCCGCGCGGGTGAGCCACCGGGTCCATCAGCGAGGCAGCGAGAAGTCGACGCCCCCGCGCACACGGTCAATGACACCTCCGCACAGGCGCACGCCCGCGGGGGCTCCTGTCATGTCCAGCACCAGCGAGCCCGCGAGCCGCCCATCCTGAACGGCGTGCAGCCGCAACGTCCCCTGGAGCTGCTGCACCACCGGCGTACTCCAGACGTCGGCGAAGCAACGCTGCGAAACCCAGGCAGCCACCACGGCGGACGAGTGCGTGTCACCAGCCTCCCAGGACACCTCGGGCGCGCTGGGAAGCGCGGGCCGCACCGTCGCTCGGCCATCCAGGTTCAGCACGGCGGGTGACTTCACCGCGGTGAGCCAATCCCGGTCCAGGCGGACATGAAGACAGACACTGCTGTCGCCATCCACCGCGCGGAGGTCGGGATGGAGCGAGCCACACGCGGAGAACTCTCCCGGGGCATTGCTCTCCCAGAACGCGCTGACGTCTCGGTAGTCAGTCCAATCCGAACCCTCCCAGGCTCGGATTTCCGAGGACCCACACGCCGATAACGCAGCCACCGCGACGACACACCCGCGGGCCTTCTGACCTCGCGCCACGGACCTCGCGAACCCCAGCATTCAAACACCTCCGGGATGCACGCCGTCTGCAAGCACGAGACCGGTCGGCTACGCTTCGATCGGAGCCGGTCGGCTACGCCTCCACCGGTACCAGCGTGCCCGCGCTCACGCGGTTGAAGCGCCACAGCAGCGCCAGCGCCACGAACACGAGGCCCGCGCACAGCCCCCACCAGATGCCCCACAACCCCAGGCCCAGGTGGAACCCCAGGAGCAAGGTCAGCGGCAGCCCGATGAAGTAGTGCCCCACCATGTTGGCGATGAAGGTGAAGCGCGTCTCGCCCGCGCCACGCAGCACGCCCGCGCCCACGCCCTGGATGCCATCGAAGACCTGGAACACGGCGCTCACCACGAGCAGCGGCATGAGCAAGGTCAGGACCTCGGGCGGCGCGCCCGACAACGCGCCCAACTGCTCCGGGAACACCGCGAACCCCAACCCCATCAACGACATGAAGGCGGCGCCGCTCGCGAAGGCCACGAAACCACTGAGGCGCGCCTGGGGCGTGTCGCGCGCGCCAACCGCCCATCCCACCCGGACGCTCCCCGCGTTGCCCACCCCCACGGCCACGGTGAAGGTGAGGCTGGCGTAGGAGATGGCAATCTGATGCGCGCCCACCTCCGCCTTGCCCAAGGTGGCGGCCAGGAGGCTCGCCAGGGAGAAGACCCCCACCTCCGCCGCGATGTGCAGGCCGATGGGCGTCCCGAGCTTCCCGCCCTGGAAGATGTCTGCCCAGACGGGCTTCCACGATGCGCGCGTCCCCGGCGGAACCTGCATGCGCCGCACCGCCGCCATGATGATGAGGAGCTGCACCCCCGTGCAGAGCAACGTGGCGAGCGCCGCGCCCTCCACGCCCATGGCCGGAATGCGCCGCAGCGGACCACACCACTCCGGCAGCCGCGCGCCGCCAAAGACGAGCAGCAGGTCGAACAAGAAGTTGCAGATGTTGGCCACCACGGTGGCCACCACCAGCGGCCGGGGGTTCGCGTTCGCCTGGAGATAGGAACGCGCCGCCATGAAGGCCAGCATCAAGGGGACGCCCGGGGCGCGCCAGAGCATGTACGCCCGAACCTGCTCGATGACCTGGGGCTCCATGCGGGGAATCCAGTGGAGTGCGTCCGGCACCCACCACAGCAAGGCGCACAGCGCCATCCCCGCGAACAGCGCCATCCACGCCGCTTGCCGCAGCAGCTCCCGCGCGCGGCCGGGGTTCCCCGCCCCCAGCGCCTGGGACAGCAATGGGTCAAAGCCCATCATCAGCCCCATCCCGAAGCTGCTGACGGCGAAGTAGAGGTTGTTGCCCAACCCCGCCGCCGCCAGCGCTTCCGTGCCGGCACGCCCCACCACCAGCGTGTCGACCAGCCCCATCATCGCCTGCCCGGCTTGGGCGATGGCGATGGGGAACGCCAGCCGCCAGAGCTGGCGCACTTCATTCGAGAACCGGGAGGGGGCGGGCGTGACCGAGGCGTCAAACGGCATGACAGGGGCCTATAACGTTTTCACGGTGGAAATGCGCGAACCCGCCGTCGACGTTCAGCCCCTCCCTCGCCTGACCTGTCCGGTCCCCGCTCCGCCCCTCGCCGCGCTACGGCAAGGTGAGCCGCGGGAACGACGTGGTGATGAGCGGCGACTGGAGGCTGTCCACCTTCGCCACGCGCATGCCCGCGTCCGTAATGGCATACACGTAGTCGTCCGCCATCACGCTGCGTCGCACGTTGGGCGTCCAGTACCACGTCCAGTCATGGTCCTGCTGCATCACGTACACGTCCGACATGGACAGCGCGCCCTTGGACGTGAAGCCCGTCGCGGGGTCCACGGAGAAGACGCGCAGCTCCGAGCGGAAGCCGCTCCAGTAGTCCCACGCGTTCGAGTAGTCCGTGAAGGGAATGGCCAGCAACTTCTTGGCCGGGAAGTAGTTGAAGGCCTTGTGCTCGTAGACGGCCTCGCTCCAGCCATAGGCCGTGCCCACCAGCTGCGTGAAGGCCTCCACCGGGTGCGCCATGTCGCTCACGTCGAACAGCGAGAGCTTGAGCGCCCGACTGCGCCAGTCCCCGTTCTCCGGGACGTACTCGCCCAGGGCGAGCAGGTGCGTCTCGTCCATCGGGTGCAGGTACGTGGAGAAGCCCGGCACCTTCAGCTCGCCCACCTTGCGCGGATGCGCCGGGTCGCTGAGGTCAAAGGTGAAGAGCGGATCCACCTGCCGGAAGGTGACGACGTAGCCCCGCGTGCCCACGAAGCGAGCGCTGAAGATGCTCTCGCCCGGCGCCAGGTCCTCGCTGCGGCCCACTTCCACCAGGTTCCCGTCGCCCTCGCGCCACGTGGACACGCGGTTGGACGTCTCCACCCGGCCCCACCACCAGTCGGAATGCTCGGGGTCCACGACGCGGCTGCGCAGCGTGGTGGCCACGCGCAGCACGCCCTCGTGCTCATCCATGGCGAACTGGTTGATGAGGTGCCCTTCCACCGTGCCCGTGCCCACGTAGCTGACCGCGCTCGGGTTCTGGAGGTCGAACTTGTGGATGTAGACGTAGTCCTTCTGGCCCGGCTCCGACCACCACCACCAGTGATTGGTCGCCAGGTAGAGCGAGTCCTTCGAGGCGTACACCTCGCCCGGCTCGGCGATGAGCTGGGTGCGGCCGGGCGGAGCCAGCGGCGTGTCGAGGTTCAGCGACGCCACCGTCACGAAGCCCAGCCCCGAGGGCGCGTTGGTCCGCGAGAAGTCCGAGCACGAATACGTCAGCGGCATCGTCTGCCCCAGGCCGTCCACGTGGCGGCCCTTCGGCATCCACTGCTCCAGCGTCTGGTCGCGGATGAGCTTCTCGTTCTTCACGATGAGCTCGTCGATGGCCTTCTCCAGCCGACTCTTGTTGTCGTAGAGGTCCTTCGAGTAGTCCACCCCCCAGCGCACGTCCCGAGGCCAGCGGAAGCTGTCGGAGAGCACCAGCCGCACCGACGCGCCCACGCGCCGCGAGTTGGCGTAGCTGCCAGGCAGGTAGAGCTGATCCACCACCTTGGGATGCGCCACGTCCGTCACATCCAGCGTCGTCACCTTCACGGTGTCGCCGAAGCCAGGGCCACAGCCGATGCCGCGTCCCAGGCAGTAGGCCATCCCCACGGGGGCCACGTCGGCGACGCCAATCGACCTGCCGGCATAGAACACGGTGCCCGGCCGCTCCTCGTAGACGCTGGAGACGACGACCAGTCGGCCGTGCTCCTCCAACAGCATCTCCTGCGGCCAACCCTCCAGTTGCGTGGAGGACGCGAGCGTCAGCTGCTCCGCCGGCCATGAGCGGTGGGCGTTCAGCCGATTGCCGGACAAGACGAAGATGTGCGTGCCGTCGTTCTGCACGAAGTCCGCTTCGTTCACCCCGGCCACCTGGTTGTTGGTGCCCGTGTAGTCATTGGGGCCCTGGCTGCCACCCGCCGTCGACGGCGCGCTCGGCATGGGCCCCGCGTCCTCGAGCACGCCCCGCCCGTCGGTCTGCGGCCAGTAACTCGGCTTCTGCATCTCCAGGTACGAGCGCATCTGCCTGACCGCGTTGTCCTCGATGTACTGCTCGAGGCCGTTGCAGTCCGAGAAGCCCTCCAGCCGCGCCTTCATCTGCACCGGCTCGTTGTTGAAGGGCGGGTGCTTGGACTCGCTCCCGCACCCCGCCAGCAACACCGCGAACGCGAAACCGCCATGGCGCATCCACCGCATGAAACACTCCTCCCTGATTCGTCGTCGGCCCCATCGGGATGCACGCGAGCTCTTCGCCATGCGCCCTGACGGCTTCGGCACGGCCTCTTGCCACCCTCATGCCACGGAGGGCGCGGCGCGGAGGCATCGGGAATGCGCGGGGTTGCGAGAATGCGGGTCCGTCCGAGTGCTCTCAGAAAGTTGAGAGGCGGCTCGCGGCGGCGGGCAGAAAACCGAGGCTGCGCGGAACGAAGCGCACGAACTGCTGCGCGAGCTGCGAGTCCATGCGCTCCAATCGCAGCCCCATGCCCACCGGTGCATGGAACGGGCTGCCCAGGCGCGGCGGATTGGCCCAGGCCACCGTCGCCTCCGCGACACTGGGCGTCCGCTGACCCGCCATCAGGAGCTTGAGCGCCAGACGCGAGCCTTCGCGCGCGGGCGTGAGGGTGCGCACGAAGAGCGCCTCGGGGCTGGCGTCGTGGCTGAAGCCGCTGTGAGTCATGCCGCCCGCGGACAGGTACTCCACCACCGTGAAGAAGGGCACGCGCTCGGCGGCCCGCAACGGTGAGCCTCCGGGAACGAGCCGCCCCAGCACGCGCGACAGCAGCTCGTCCGCGCCCAGGTTGCGCTTCACGAGCAACGGAGCGCCGCACAGCGCCTGCGAGCGCACCAGCACATCCAGCGGCTCCTCCGCGCGAGACAGCAACACCAGCGGCTTGCGCGGATGGACCTCGCGCAGCCGCGCGGCCAGCGAGAGGACCTCGCGCGGCAGACGCGACACGTCCAGCACGAACCCATCCAGGCGACTGCCGTGCGCGTCCGCCAACGCCATGGCCTCGTCCAGGTCGCGCGCGTAGAGCACGTGCATGCCCTCGTGCTCCAGCGCTCCGCCCAGGAAGGTGTGCAGGAAGCGTCCGCCTTCCACGAGCAGCACGCCGCGCCCGCGCGGAGGCCGGTCATACGCGCGCTCGCGAGACAGGCGCATGGCGGCGACCTTCGCGGTGAGGGCCTCGGCGGACACGGGCTTGGGGAGGAAGTCGTCCGCGCCCGCACGGCCACAGTGCATCACCTCGTGCGGCTCGCCCGCGGTGGTGAGCATGATGACGGGCACGTTGCGTCCCGCCGCGTGGTTCTTCACCGCGCGGCACGCCTCGTCGCCCTGCGTGCGCTCCAGCCGCAGGTCCATGAGGATGAAGGCGGGGACGCGCCGCTCCAGCTCCGCCATGCACGCATCCGCGCCCTCCAACGGGACGACGTCACAGCCGAGCCGCGTCAGGTGCAGGCGCAGGACGTCCCGGGCGGTCCGAGAGTCGTCCACCACGAACACGGTGTCGCGCCCGGTCGGCGCTCCGTCGGCGGAATTCATTCGCGCGAGATAGGGAGCCCCTCCTCGCGCGACCACGCGCCCCCGAGGGCAACGTGCGCTGGTGGACGGGTCCGATGTGCGGCGTTGGACGTCAGCCGCGCGACTCGGACCGTCCAGACAGCAACTGCGTGAGCTGGCGAGCAATCCGCGCGCACTGCGCCGTGTCTCCGGCATCCAGCGCGGTGCGCCCACCCTCCAACAGCCGCTGCACATTGCCCACCGCGGCCTCGGCCTCGGGGCTGGGATTCTCCTGGGCGCTGCGCTGCAACAGCCGCGACAGCTTCTCGCCGCGCTCCAACAGCTTGCGGAACATCTCCGCCGCGCGCTGCGCGTCCACCACGCCCTGCTCCTGCGCGTAGCTGGCCTGCTCGGCGCCCAGCTTCTCCACCTCGCCGTGCGGCAGGCTGGGGCGCGCCTCCAGGCGCACCGCCTCCATGTTGCCCGTCGTCAGCTCGGTGGCCTTCACCGCGAGGATGCCCTCGCTGGACAGCTCGAAGACGACCTCCAGCGGCGTCTCGCCGCGCGCGGCCACGTGCAGGTTCTTGAGCACCACCTCGCCCAGCTTGTGGTTCTCGTCCTGGAACTCGCTCTCGCCCTGGTACACCGGGATGCGCGCCTCGGACTGGCCCGCGGTGCCCGGGAAGAAGATGTCGCGCGCCACCACGGGCACGCCCGTGTTCTTCGCGATGAGCCGCTTCACGCGCCCGCCCAGGACGCCCACGCCGAGGCTCTGGCTGGCCACGTCCAACAGCAGCGCCTGCCCCGACTGGCGCACCAGCTCATCCGCCTGCACCGCGGCGCCCAGCGCCACGGCCTCATCCGGGTGCACGTCCGTGGACGGCTGCCGGCCGAAGAAGTCCGCCACCAACCGGCGCACCAGCGGCACGCGCGTCATGCCGCCCACCAGCAGCACCACGTCCACCGTGCGCGGATCCATGCGCGCCTCGGCCATCACCGACTGGCAGACCTCCAGGCAGCGGCGGGAGAGCGGCTCGGACAGCGCCTCGAAGAAGTCGCGCGTGAGCGCGGTCTCCACATCGGTGAAGCGGCGCGAGCCCGCGTGGTCCCCCAACCCCGTCACGGAGATGGTGGCCTCGGCGAACTCGGTCAGCTCGCGCTTGGCGGCCTCGGCCGCGACCTTCAGGCGCCGCAACGAGGTGGGGTCTCGGGACACCGCGTCGCGGTAGCTGTCGTCCACCTGCGCCAGCAGCCACTGCACGATGCGCTGGTCGAAGTCCTCTCCCCCCAGCGAGTGGTCGCCGCCCGTGGCGCGCACCTCGAAGACGCCGTTCTTCACGTCCAGGATGGAGACATCGAACGTGCCGCCGCCCAGGTCGAACACCAGCGCGCTGCCCTCGAAGCCGCGCGACAGGCCGTACGCGAGCGCCGCGGCGGTGGGCTCGTTCACCAGCCGCACCACCTCCAGCCCGGCGATGCCCGCGGCCTCGCGCGTGGCGTTGCGCTGGTTGTCATCGAAGTTGGCCGGAACGGTGATGACGCACTTGTGGACCTCGCGACCGAAGTGCGCCTGGGCGTCCAGCTTCAACTCGCCCAGGATCATCGCGGACACCTGGGTGATGGGCAGCACGCGCCCCGCCAGCTTCACCCGCACGTCTCCGGTGGGACCGGCCACCACGGGATAGGGCACGAGCGAGCGGGCCTGCTGCATCAGCTCGGGCGTGTAGCGGCGCCCCAGGAAGCGCTTGGTGGCCCACACCACCGCGTCGGGCTGCTCCTCCGCGAGCACCTGCGCGGCCTGCCCCACCACGCGGTCGCCATTCCGGTTGAGGCCCACGACCGAGGGCGTGAGACGGCCCCCCGCGCGTGACGGGATGAGCCGCGGGCGACCATCCTCCACGGTGGCCACGGCGCTGTTGGTGGTACCCAGGTCAATGCCGATGACGGGTTCTTGCATGGGAAACGGGACGTTGGCCCCCACGCTACGGGTGTCCGGGCCGATCCGCCAAGTCCCGACCCAAGGACCTGTCACCGAGCGAGCCTCGGAGCTTGTCCGCCCGCCGGCCGGGCCCGGCGTCGGGGAGCGGACGGGGTGACAGACGCCTCGGCCGTTGCCGCAGCCAGAACACCATGCTAAGGGCGCGCCGCCATGGTGAACGTCTCGATCGCCCGCCGCTACGCTCGCGCCCTCCTCGACGTTGCCTCGGAGGCCGGCCGCACCGATGCCGTCGCCGAGCAACTCACCTCCCTCGCTCGCCTCTTCTCGGCGAACGCGGAGCTGACGGACGTGCTCCTCAACCCGGCCTACACCGCGGAGCAGCGCGGCCGTGTGGTCGAGGCCGTCCTCAAGACGCAGTCCGGTCTGGAGCCCTCCCTGGTCAACGGCCTGCGCCTCCTGGTGGACCGCAGCCGCCTGGCGTACCTGCCCGACATCGCCCGCCTCTACCGCGACATGGCGGATGCCAAGGCCGGCCGCGTCCGGGGCCAGGTCACCAGCGCCGTCCCGCTCGCGCCCGAGGCCCTCGCCCAGCTCAAGACGACGCTGGCCAAGCTCACCGAGCGCGACGTCGTCCTGGAGACCCGCGTGGACCCCTCGCTGCTCGGCGGCGTGGCGGCCCAGGTCGGCGGCACCCTCTACGACGGCAGCCTCCGCACCCAGCTCGCGCAGATGCGCCGCGAGCTGAAGTAGCCACTCCAGGTTACCCGGGGCGTCCCGGACGCCCCAGGTCGTTCCAGTCCAGGCAGTTCAGGGCAAACCCGCATTTCCCGTTCCACCCGGGAGCAGGTATAGTCCCTCCTAGCGCGGACAAACCCGCGCTTTCTGGACGACCTTGCCCATGCCGCAGTCTGTGTTTCACCGGCTCTCGGGAGGCATTCCGCCAGCGGCGGTGCCCGAGGAGGCCCGGCCATTTCTTGGCGCGCTGATGAATGCCCCGGGCTGGGGCGTGGCGCTGCTGGACCCCGAGCCCCGGCTGGTGTGGGTGAACGACGCGCTGGCCTCGCTGTGCGAGCTGCCGCCGTCCGTCCTGGTGGGGCGCAGGCCCTCCGAGGTGTGGCCCTCCCTGGCGCCCGCCCTGTCCTCGCTGCTGAGCCGCGCGCTCGCCGGGGAGCAGGTGAACGACGTGCCGTTGACGGAGGTCCTGGGGCCGGGGGACGCGCCCCGGCATCTGTCCGTGAGCATGGTGCCGGCGGCGCACGGGGGCGTACCGGCGGGCGTGGTCCTGGTGGTGCGCGACGACACGGAGCGCACGCTGGCGGAGGCGGCGCTGCGCGAGCGCGAGGAGCACATGCGCAGCATCGCGGACATCTCCTGTGACGGGTACTTCATCCACGACCGGGGCGTGTGCGTGGACGCCAACCGCGCGCTGGCGCACCTCATCGGGATGACGGAGCCGGCGGAGCTGCTCGGGCGCAACGTGCTGGAGTGGGTGGCGCCGGAGTTCCGCGCCTCGGCCCGCGAGGTGATGGAGCGCGAGGTGGAGGCGCCCTATGAGGTCGCGGCGCTCCACCGCGATGGCCGGCGCATCCCCGTGGAGGTGCTGGCGCGCACCGTCACGCTGCAAGGGCGGCCCGTGCGGCTGGCGGCGGTGTGGGACGTGAGCAGCCGCAAGGCCTCCGAGGAGCGCACGGCGCGCACGGAGCACTTCCGGGACCAGTTCCTGGGCGTGGTGGGCAATGACCTGCGGGCGCCGCTCCAGGCCATCCAATTGGGCACGGGCGCGCTGCAGCGGGTGGGCGGGCTGGACGACTCCCAGGGTCGGCTGGTGCGGCATGTGGCGCACGCGGCGCGGCGGCTGGAGCGGATGATCCACGAGCTCCTGGACTTCACCCGCGCGCGTCTGGCGGGCGGCCTGGCCGTCCACCCGGTGCCCACCGAAATGGAGCACGTGGTGGAGCGGGTGGCGGACGAGCGCCGGCGCTCCCACCCCGGCCGCATCCTGGAGGTGGTGACCCGCGGGGACACCCGGGGCCACTGGGACGAGGACCGGGTGGCGCAGCTGGTGGACAACCTGCTGGGCAACGCGCTCCGGCTGGGGCCCGAGGGCACCCCCGTGGGCCTGAAGCTGGCGGGCACCGTGGATGGCGTCACGCTCCAGGTCCACCACGAGGGCCCGCCCTTGCCGGTGGACGACCCGGCCACCCTGTTCGAGCCGTTCCGCCGGGATGGCGGCGGCGGGGGCGCGGACGGGCTGGGGCTGTCGCTGTACCTGTCCCGGCAGATTGTCCTGGCCCACGCCGGGCGCATCTCGGTGGAGTCCGGCTCCCCGGCGGGCACCCGCTTCACCGTCTGGCTGCCCCGCGAGAGCCCCACCCCACTCGGGCGCTGAGCGCGGGCCGGACCTTACCGCGGCGATAATCCACCCGCAGTGCGACTCCGCGTCCGCGTTGCGGTGGAGTGGGAGGGCGTGATAGGGGGCACCCGGCTTTCAAGGTTCCGGGTGGCCCTCCCCGTTCTGGCCGCCCCCTCAGTTCAAGGACGCTAGACGCTCATGGAAATCCGCGCCGACGAGATCAGCAGAATCATCCGGGAGCAGATCAAGGACTACGGCAAGAAGGTCACCGTCGCCGAGACCGGCACCGTGCTGTCCGTGGGCGATGGTATCGCCCGCGTGTACGGTCTGGAGGGCGCGCTGTCGGGTGAGCTGGTGGAGTTCTCCACCGGGGTTCAGGGCCTCGTGCTCAACCTCGAGGAGGACAACGTCGGTATCGCCATCATGGGCGAGTTCAAGGACATCCGCGAGGGTGACTCCGTGAAGCGCACGGGGCAGATCGCCTCGGTGCCCGTGGGCAAGGGCCTGCTGGGCCGCGTGGTGAACGCGCTCGGTCAGCCGCTGGACGGCAAGGGCCCCATCCAGGCCACGGAGACCCGCCGCCTGGAGGTGAAGGCGCCCGGCATCGTGAAGCGCAAGAGCGTGCACGAGCCGCTGCAGACGGGCATCAAGGCCCTGGACGCGCTGGTGCCGGTGGGTCGCGGTCAGCGCGAGCTCATCATCGGTGACCGCCAGACGGGCAAGACGGCCGTCGCGGTGGACGCCATCATCAACCAGAAGGGCCTGGGCGTTTACTGCATCTACGTGGCCATCGGGCAGAAGCAGTCCACGGTGGCGCAGGTGGTGGAGAAGCTGACCCGCTACGGCGCCATGGAGTACACCACGGTCGTGACGGCGAGCGCCTCCGACCCGGCGCCCATGCAGTTCTTCGCCCCGTACGCGGGCGTGGCCATCGGCGAGTACTTCCGCGACAACAAGATGCACGGCCTCATCGTGTACGACGACCTGTCCAAGCAGGCCGTGGCGTACCGCCAGCTGTCGCTGCTGCTCCGTCGTCCGCCGGGCCGTGAGGCGTACCCGGGCGACGTGTTCTTCATCCACAGCCGCCTGCTGGAGCGCGCCGCCAAGCTGTCTGACGAGGAGGGCGCGGGCTCGCTCACCGCGCTGCCCATCATCGAGACGCAGGCCGGCGACGTGTCCGCCTACATCCCGACGAACGTCATCTCCATCACCGACGGGCAGATCTTCCTGGAGACGGACCTCTTCTTCTCCGGCGTCCGTCCGGCCATCAACGTCGGCCTCTCCGTGTCCCGCGTCGGTTCCTCGGCGCAGATCAAGGCCATGAAGCAGGTCGCCGGTTCCATGAAGCTGGAGCTGGCCCAGTACCGCGAGCTGGCGGCGTTCGCCCAGTTCGGCTCGGACCTGGACAAGGCCACCCAGGAGACTCTGGCGCGCGGCGCCCGCATGGTGGAGCTGCTCAAGCAGGGCCAGTACGAGCCGCTCTCCGTCGAGCGTCAGGTCATGCAGATCTACGCGGCCACCAACAAGGACGACGCGAACAAGCGCGGCTGGATTCGCAATGTCCCGGTGAGCGACGTGGTGCGCTGGATGAAGGAGTTCCTGGAGTTCGCGGACGGCAAGTACCCGAACATCGCCCAGGACATCAGCGCCAAGCGCGAGCTGACCAACGACATCAAGGCGACGCTGAACAAGTGCCTGGCCGAGTTCAACGAGGTCTTCCAGCCCACGCCGGGCGCGAAGGTCTAGTCCTCCCTCGGGAGACTCGCTGCACGTGAAGCCCCGCGCTCCCCTCACCGGGAGGCGGGGCTTCGCACGTTGCGGGGCAGGCTCACGGCACGGGCGTGGGCGCGCGCACCTCGCGCGTCTGCGTGCCCTCCGGCTCCTCCTTCGCCCCGGTGGTCATCACGGGCACGTGGAAGGAGCCCTTGGGCAGCGGCCCCTCGGGCGACTCGGGCGCGGGGGCTTCGGGGGGCGGAGGTGGCGGCACGTCCGTGTAGGCGATGAACCACGCCTGGTACTCGCGCGCGGCGCCTCGGCCCAGGCGGCGCTCGGCGGGGCGGCCCAGCAACACGGCGTCCGCGCCGGACTCGCAGACCGTCTCGCGCAGCGCGTCCTTGCGCCCCTTGAGGCCCAGCCACTCGTTGGCGGTGAAGGGCAGGCCACCCACCACCGTGAACGGCCGCGGCGGCTCCCGCTCCTCCCACACCTCGAACTCACAGCCTGACGCGCGCGGAGGCCGAGACGTGAAGACGAACTCCCGCGCGGGAGTGGGCGCCGCGGTGGCGCAGGCGAGCGCCCCGGCCCCCAGCAGCAGCACTCCCATCCACGGGGAGAACACGGACACCGCCATGGCTGCGCCTCCGGTGCTTGGCGCCTCGTCGCGCCGGGTGTCCCGGAATTCAGCCATGGCGTGCGGCACGCGCGCCAGCCCCTGAGCGCTTCAGCGAAGGCGGGGCAACAGGGCGCGCAGGCTGCGATCCACGCCGCCGCGCGCCCCCAGGCGCTCCACCGCGGCGCGCTCGTAGGGCAGCACGTTGTCGCGCGCCACCAGTTGCACGCTGGCGCCCAGCGCGGCGGGCAGGGCCAGGTCCAGTTCGTAGATGTCGCCCGCCACCAGCGTGGACTCGGGGCTGGTGCCCGTGGTCTCCCAGATGCGCCGCAGCGCCGCGTAGTACCGGCCGCGCCGCAGGTACACCGGCCGCCCCAGCACCCCCTCCAGCACCTGCGACTCGGGCAGCGCCGCGAAGCGCGCGTCCATGGGGTCCGCGTCCTCCAGTTGGAACTTGCGCGCGTCGCCGAAGACCTTCAGCCGCTCACGGCCGCGCGGCGCCAGCCGGTCCAGCTTCGCCTCCACCATGTCCGTGTGCGCGTTCGTCACCACCGACACCGGCATCCCCGTGGCGAGCAGCGCCTCCAGCACCTCCTTCGCCTCGGGCTTGAAGGCCGTGGCCGAGTGCACGTAGGCCTCGCGGTAGAGCGTCTGCACCGCGTCCGTGCGCGGCCCTTCCTCCGGGAGCACCCCGAAGCGCTGGAACAGCCGGTGCGCCACGCACGTCGCCGTCAGGTACGGGTCCGCGACGGCCGGCGCCACGATGCGCCCCGCCATCTCCCAGCCGTACGAGTCCACCCCGTTGCGCAGCACGGCCACTTCCTCGTCCCAGGCCGCCCCCAGCTCCCGCCCCACCAGCCGCTCCAACCCCGCCCGGAAGTGCGCCTGGAAGGGCGCGCCCTCCGCCACCACGTCCGTGAACGTCCCGTCGAAGTCCAGCACTACACACGCAATCGCCATCCGTACGTCCTCGGCTTCCGCTCGGAAAAAGCCCCGATGACGCCCTGCCCGCCCGCGCGAATCAAGCCCCTCGCGGACGTGTCGGAAATTTTCTGAGTATCATCCGATTCACCGGAAAACCAATTTCCCAAGAATGAAGTCGCCCGCCGCGGGCCATCGCCGCACGGGGGGCGCCAGCGCGTTCATGTCCGTCATGTCCCTGCCCCATCCCATCGCGGCCGTCCTCGCCGAGCGCGAGCGACTGCATGCCGTCCTGCCCATGCTGCCCGTCGGCGTGCACCTGGTGGATGCCCAGGGCGGCCTGCTGGAACAGAACGACGCGGCCTCCCGAATCTGGGGCGCGCCGGCCCCTCGCATCGAGCGCGTGGAGGACTACGAGCGCTTCGAGGGGTACTGGCCGGACACCGGCAAGCGCCTGAGCGGCGACGAGTGGGCCCTGGCCAGGACGCTGCGCACGGGCGAGGCCATCCTCAACGAGGAGGTGGACATCATCGCCTTCGACGGCGTGCGGCGCACGGTGCTGCACTCCACCTCGCCGCTGCGCGCGCAGGATGGGGCGCTCTCGGGCGCGGTGTGCATCCTCGTGGACATCACCGCGCGCAAGGTGGCCGAGCGCGCCGAGGCCTTCCTCAGCGCCTCCAGCCGCCTCCTGGCCGAGTCGCTGGAATGGGAGACGACGCTGAAGGCCGTGGCGCGGCTGGCCACGCGCGAGTGGGCCGACTACTGCATGGTGGACATGCTGGGCGATGACGGCGCGCTGCACCGGCTGGCCCTCACCGCCCGAGACCCCTCGCGGCAGGCGCTCCTGGACGAGGCCCTGCCCTTCCCGCCCCTGGTGGGCGCGGGCACCCCGCTGGCGCGCGCCTTCACCGAGGGCAGGCCCGCGTTGGTGGCGGAGATTGATGGCGCGTGGATGAACTCGCAGGCGCGCTCGGAGGAGCACCGCCGCGTGCTGGAGGACCTCGCCCCGCGCTCCGCCATGCTCCTGCCCCTGGCGGTGGGTGAGCGGCGCTTCGGCCTCATCAACCTGGCGTCCGCTTCACCCGCGCGGCGCTACACCGAGCAGGATCTCGCCTACGCGGCGGAGTTCGCCCGGCGCGCGGCGCTGGCGGTGGAGAGCGCGCGCCTGTACCGCGAGGCCCGGCTCGCGCTGCGCGACCGGGACGCGTCGCTGGCCATGCTCGAGTCCTTCCTGGCCGCCTCGCCCATGGGCATGGGCTTCGTGGACCGCGAGCTGCGCTACCTGCGCATCAACCCCATGCTGGCCGAGTTCAACGGCGTGTCGATGGAGGCCCACCTGGGCCGCACCGTCCCGCAGGTGCTGGGCTCCGCGCGCACGCCCCCGGTGGAGCCGCTGCTCCAGCACGTGCTCCAGACGCAGGAGCCGCTCGTGGACCAACCGCTCATGCGTCAGGACGGGCGCGAGCCGCGCCACTTCCTGGGCACCTTCTTCCCCGTCACCACCGGCGCGGAGCTCTTGGGCGTGGGCGCCACGGTGATGGAGGTGACGGACAAGAAGCGCGTGGAGGAGCGCCTGCGCTTCCTCGCCGAGGCCACCACGCGCCTGTCCACCTCGCTGGACTGGCGCACCACGCTGCACACCGTGGCGCGGCTGGTGGTGGAGCAGCTCGCGGACTACTGCCTGGTGGACGTCATCAACGATGATGGCCAGCGGTTGGAGCGCGTGGAGCGGCTGGCCAAGGACCCCGCCTACCAGTCCCTGCTGGAGCAGACGCTCGCCTTCGCCGCGCCGCCGGGCTCGCGCTCGCCGGTGCGCCGCGCGCTGGAGACCGGACAATCGCAGCTCATCGCGCGGATGGACGACTCGTGGATGGAGCAGCTCGCGGTGAGCCCCGAGCACCGCCGCCTGTTGGATCAGCTCACGCCGTGCTCCATCATGGTCGTCCCGCTGGTGGCGCGCGGCCGAACCCTGGGCGTGCTCAGCGCGGTGTCCAACGAAGCGGGGCGCGCCTTCGCGCCGGGGGACCTGGCCTTCCTGGAGGACCTGGCCCAACGCGCCGCGCTCGCGGTGGACAACGCGCGGCTGTATCGCAAGGTCGAGCAGGCGGTGGCCGCGCGCGATGAGTTCGTCGCCATCGCCACGCACGAGCTGCGCACGCCCTTGTCCGCGCTGCACCTGCAGCTCACCTCGCTTCAGCGCTCGCTGGACCGCCCCACGCCGGACCTCCCCGAGCGGCTGGAGCAAGGGCTGGCGGGCGCGCTGCGGCAGGCGGACCGGCTCACCCGGCTCGTCGCCCACCTGTTCGACGTGGCGCGCATCAGCGCCGGCCGCATGGAGCTGGAGACCGACGCGGTGGAGCTGACCACCCTGGTGCACCAGTTGGTGGCGCGCATGGAGGAAGCGCTCGCGGTGGCGGGGTGCGCCGCGGTGGTGCACGCCAACACGCCCGTGGTGGCGCGCGCGGACCGGCCCCGCGTGGAGCAGGTGCTGATGAACCTGCTGTCCAACGCGATGAAGTACGCCAGTGGCCTGCCCGTGGAGCTGTCCGTGGAGTGCGACCACGACGTGGCCATCGTCGCCGTGCGCGACTGGGGCTCGGGGATTCCGCCCGCGGCGCGCCAGCGCATCTTCGAGCGCTTTGCTCGCGCCAGCACCGAGCACGCCCGCGCCAGCCTGGGCCTGGGCCTCTACATCTCCCGGCAGATTGCCCGCGCGCACGGCGGCGAGCTGGATGTAGAGGACGCCCCGGACGGCCCCGGCGCCCGCTTCGTGCTGCGCCTGCCCCTCTGGAAGAAGCCCGCGCTGGAGTGAGCGCCCGGGTGCGCCGAGACCTGGGGTCCGAAATCCGAGCGCTGTCGCACGGTGCGCGCCTTGCCGCCCACATCCGAGGGCCCGCTACGCTTCGGCGCGCATGGACGAAGCCCGGAGCAACGTGGCGCGCGCGCGACGGGGGTGGCTGCCCTGGGGCCTGCTGGCGATCGCCGCGCTGGCGGCCATCGCGGGCGCTCAAGTGGCGGGGCGCTCCATCACCGCGCTGATGGCGCGCGCGGCGCAACTGGAGCATGACGCCGCCGAGTCCGAGGCGCGCGTGTCCGAGCTGCGCACGCTGCGCGAGGCCATGGAGCGCAGGCTCCGAGTCCTGGAGCGCCAGCAGCAGGCCGCGGACCTGGGCAGCGCCGCCGCCGCGCTCCAAGCACAAGGCGCGGAGGCCCAGCGCGTGCGGCGCGAGGAGGTCCTGGCCTCGCTCGGTCCCGTGCTGGAGGCGGAGCGGACCGCGGGCACCGCCTTCCTCGAGCTCGGCGGCGAGTCGCTGAAGGTGGAGCTGTCCGAGCGGCTCCTCTTCGAGCCCGGCGCCACTCCCCTGACGCCCTCGGGCGCGCGGCTGCTCGCGCGCCTCGCCGCGGTGCTGGCGCCGTTGAGCGACCACCGCGTCGAGGTGGCGGACCACACGGACGAGTCGTCTCACGCGTCACCGTCCACGACGAGCTGGGAGCTGTCCGCCGCGCGCGCCGTCGCCGTGGTGCGCGCCCTGGGGGCCTCCGGCGCGATTTCGCCCGAACGGCTCAGCGCCACGGGCCAGGCCGCGTTCCGCCCCGTGGTGCCCGCGGACAGCCCGCAGAACCGCGAGCGCAACCGGCGCGTGGAGCTGCGCGTGACGCCCGCCCCCGTGGCCCCCGAAGCCGTCGCGGCCGCGCGCACCGAGCCGCCGCCCCGTCCCCCCGCGCGAGCGCCCACCCGCCCCAAGGCGAAGACCAAGAAGGTCGCGAGGCGATGAGGACCGGGCGTCCACAACGCCCCCGCCTGTAGCCGCCCAGACAACACCGCGCGGTCGTTCATCCAGGCCCAAGTGCGCGGAAGCACGGGCGCCCGGGGCTCGGCCCGGCGCGTGCTAGGGGCGAACCCATTCCGTCCTGACTCCGAGGTCCGCCGCCCATGTCGCCCTTTCCTCCGCCCGTCCACTCGCGCGCCCCACTCCTGTCCGGCGTGCTCGCGTGTCTGTGCGCCCTGCTTGTTCTCCCGGGCACCGCCCGCGCGGCCGCCGACGACGAGGCCGGCGTCCGCATCCTCAACTCGCTGGACACGCGGCACCTGCTCTTCAACGCGCTCACCACCAACCGCGCCGCGGTGACGGCGCTCATCCAGACGCCGCTCACGACGAGGACGTTCGCGGTCCAGGCCTCGCTGAAGAACCAGTTGGAGGACCCCGCCGCGCGCGAGGTGATGAAGTACCTGGTGAGCTGCGCGCTCCCGCCCGGCCAGGAAGTGAAGTGGGTGGACCACGCGGGCACGAGCTACACCTTCCCGGGCGAGGCCAACCTCTGTCCCGAATGGGTGAAGGACAAGCCCAGCGCCACGTGTCTGGGCCTGGTGACCTCGTGCCTGCTGGCGCGCAACAACGCCTATGACATGGTCGTGTCGCTGTCCCTGCGCGGCGAGGACCCGCGCGACCCATGGCGCTTCAATCCCCTGCGCGTCACCGAGGCCTGGAGCTCCGAGTTCCTGCCCTGCGAGGACGGCAAGGCCACGGGCCTGGATGCCACCTGCGGCTGGGTGGGCGAGGGCGTGGGCAAGTGCACGCCCGGCATGGAGGTGACGGTCGGCGCCGGCGCGCCCTACCCCAAGTACTGCACCGGCAAGCTGGGCGACACCGGCGGTGACCGCGTGCTGCGCATCTGCGAGGACCCTCGCGGCTGCACCCGCGACATGGAGCTGGCGGAGACGGACCGCAACGACTGCGGCGGCATCGAGCCCAGCGTCTCCTTCATGTGCCCCAAGACCGGCGCCTACAGCATCATGTCCGCGCCGTGGGACCGCACCGCGGCCCCTGGCACATGGGTGCGCCCCGCCGCCTCCAACCGCAGGTACCCCACCGACCGCTTCGGCGCGTACACGTTCCGCGAGGGCGCCTTCTACGGGAACCTGTTCGCTCCCGAGGCCCTCAAGGTGGAGGTCGTGCTCGATGAGAAGTTCCAGCCCCACCTCACCAAGCCCGGCTTCAAGGGCGTCGTCTACGGCAAGGCCTACGCGTGCCACGGACGTGATTGGGTGGAGGGGGATCCACACCTCAACCTGCGCGTCTGCGCCAACGCCACCATCGACGCTCGCGTCGCCTCCGCCTGCGCGGCCCGCACCGTGGGGCCGTGCGAGCCGGGCGGCACCAGCCCCCAGCCCGCGCGCTGCGCGGTGCGCGACGGCTCGCTCCTGAAGAGCGACGGCGACTACGAGTCCTGCCAGGCCGACGACGGCACCGTCTACGAGCAGCCCCTCACCGTGTTCCTGCGCAGCCCGTGCGATCTGCTGGAGCCCGTGAAGCAGACCTACAAGGCCACCGACTGCACGCCGCTCCAGGAGTGCGCCATCATCACCGGTCCCACCCCGGCCAGCATCTGCCTGCTGCCCAACGCCCAGCCTCCCGTTCCCGGCCCCTGAGGCAAGGCCCCCCGGTTCCGAACCCACGGGAGGCTTGAATAGACTCGCGCGACGAGACGTCAGGGAGCAAGGGCCGGCTCCCTGACTCCTTTGCACGAGGTGCCTCTCGTGTTTCCCATTCGCTCCGCACTGTGCGCGGCCCTCTGCGTGGGCCTGCTGTCCGCGACTCCCGCCGAGGCGCGCTTCGGCAAGCACTCCAACACGGACTCCAGCCAGTCCGACTCGCGCGACGACGACCACGACGCCGCTCCCGACGACCGGGACACCCACGCCGCCACCGCCATCGGCACCGATGAGCCCGAGCCGCGACGGGAAGAGCGCCACCACCGCGACGGCCCCCACGGGGTCCGCGTGGTGGACCCCGGTATCTCCTTCTGGCACCTGCTCTTCGGCTGGGGCAGCCACGACGCTCCGCGCTACCTGGTGGACGATGACGTGCCCGAGGAGTCCCTGAGCCTGCGCCGTCACGCGGCGCCGCTCTCCCTGCGCATGGGCTTGCAGGGAGGCCCGATGGGCGGCGGCGGCGTGGGAGACGCGTTCCTCGGCTTCGACGCGCAGCGCTTCGGCTTCGTCGTGCAGGCCACCGGCCTCGTGCTGCCCACGGATGACGGCAGCCCCGGCACCGACTCCATCACCTTGCTGGAGGGCCACCTCACCTACGCGCTCGTGGCGCTGGAGCCGGTGCGGCTGCGCCTGGAGGCCGGCCTCAGCACGGCCACGGCGCCGGACATCCGCTTCGTGGGGCTGAGCTTCGGGCTGTCCATGGAGGCGTGCATCGTGGGGCCCGTGGACTTCGAGGCGCGGGTGCAGGCCACGCCGTTCCCGTATCGCCAGGTGGACGCCAGCGCGGCGCTCGCGCTGCACCTGGGCGCGGTGGTGGTGCGCGGCGGCGTGCGCGGCCTCGTGCTCGATGACGCCGGCGAGGTGGACGGCGTGCAACACATCGACTCGTTCGGGGGTCCGTTCCTCGGCGTCGGGCTCGCGTTCTAGCGAGGCGAGCCCACGCGCTCGCGCAGGGTCCAAGGCAGATGTCTCGGGCCGCACAGCGCGGGCTGGACGACGACACTCCCCATCCCAGGGACCATGGGCGCGGAAGGCTCCCGGGCGTTTCATGCGCGCCCCGGCCATCCCCGTGGCCGCCCCTGGAAGGAGTGGATCGTGGCCACCATGTGGAAGGTGCTGTGCACCGCGCTCGCGGCGGGCGCGTGCCTGGCCTCGTCGCGCGCGGAAGCGCATGTCGGCGGGCATGCACCCCGTCTGGAGCCGACCGCGACCGCCACCCCCAGGCCCCCTGACGACGCGGGCGAGCCCCCCGAGGACGCCCCGGTGCGCGTGCGCATCCGAGGACCCATGGGCGCCATCAGCGCGACGCTCCGCATGCGGGCACCGCGCCGCGAGCGCCGGGGCCCGCCCTCCCGCGCCGAGAACGCCCCCGACGACACGCGCGCGCCGCTCCTGGTGCGCATGGGCGTGCAGGGCGCGCGCATGGGCGACGGCGGCGCGCTGGGCCTCTTCTTGACGCTGGATGGGATGAAGGCCGGCATCGACCTGCGCGTCACCGGGCTGACGTTTCCGGTGGATGACGGGACGAACTCGCTCGACCATCTCACCGTGCTGGGCACGCACCTGACGGTGGCGCTCGTCTCCACCGAGCGGGGCCGCCTGCGCGTGGAGGCCGGCGTGGCCAGCGCGCATGCGCCGGGCGTGCTGTTCGTGGGCCCCAGCTTCGCCGCCTCGGGCGAGGCCTGCATCGGAGAGTCGCGCTGGGACGTGGAGGGACGCGTGCAAGCCACGCCGTTCCCCTACCGCCAGGTGGAGGCACAGGCGGGCGTCGCCCTGCACCTGGGCGCCTTCAACCTGCGCGGCGGCTGGCACGGCCTCTACCTGGACGACACGGGCCTGCTGCCGGGCATCGAGCACCAGGACGCGCTCGCAGGCCCGTACTTCGGGATGGGCTTCGCGTTCTAGCCCGGGACGCGCGGGCCCCCTTCAACGAAGGGCGGCCCGGCTCCCGGGAGGGCTACTCGTCGGAAGCCGCCGCCAGGGGCGCCGAGGCGCTGGCGATGTCCGCCACCGTCGTCGTGGTGGGCCCCATGCGCTTGGTGCCGCGCCGCTTGGGCGGAGGCGCCAGCCGGGGCGGCCCACCGAAGAGCCGCTCGTACGTCTCCGGCGTGTTGATGTTCACCACCACGCCTGGATCCTTCACCGCCACGCGCCGAGGCTTCAACGTGGCGAGCACCGGCTCCAGCTGCGAGCCCTCGGCCGCGAGCACCCGCTGGGCCGCGGAGCGCGAGAGCACCAGGGGCCAGCCCGGAGCGCCCTCGAACTCGGGGCGCAGCGGCTCCTCCGACTCCGCCATCATCTTCAGGAGCGACTTGAGCGTGGAGGCGCGGACCGCGGGCATGTCCACCGGGTGCAGCATCACCACGTCCGCCCCCGCCTCCAGCGCCGCGTCGAGCCCCGTGCGGATGGACGCGAGCGGCCCCTCCTGCCAGCGCTCGCTGTCCACCAACTCCAGGCCCGGGTGCTGCTCGCGCACGGCCTCCGCGTCCTTGCCCAGCACGGCCATCACCATGCAGCCCGCCTTGCCGAACGTGGACGCCAGCGATTGAAGGAAGCTCTTGCCTCCCTCGTGCTCGATGAGCGCCTTGGGGTAGGACATCCGCCGGGCTTCGCCCGCCGCCAGGATTATCGCCACGGCCTTCATACCCTCGCCTCCTCCGCCCCCCACGGAATGCCGGGGGCCACCCCCACAGGCTGTGGCCGGGCGGTGGGATTGCAGCCCGCCCGCGGGTGCGAGCCGTCAGCCACCCGCGCGTCACTGTTGAAACAGTCGCGACGACAGCGCCCCCTCGCTTGCGCCAGCTTGGTCGCGATACACCCGTGACACGCGCATCCGCGCGGGGGGGTGTACGCCATGCGACTCGATATCTTCTCGGAGATGCAGCACCCGAAGGAGCGGTGGAGCGGTCCCGACCACGAGCACGACCTCATCCAGGAGACACTCGCGCAAGCGAAGCTGGCGGATGAGATGGGGTACGGCGTGTGGTGGCAGGTCGAGCACCACACCGCGGTGGAGTTCAGCTACAGCTCGGCGCCCGAGTGCATGCTCACCGCCATCGCGATGAGCACGCGCAACCTGCACGTCGGCCACGCGTCCGTGCTCGCGCCCGGACGCTTCAACCACCCCATCCGCATCGCCGAGCGCGCCGCCTTCCTCGACCACCTGAGCGGCGGGCGCTTCCAGCTCGGCCTGGCGCGCAGCACGCTGCCCGAGTGGCGCGTCTTCAACATCGACCCGGACCGCACGCGCGACCAGCTCCAGCAAGCCTTCCAGATGGTCCCCAAGATGTGGACACAGGAGCGCTTCTCCTGGGAGAGCCAGGACTACCAACTGCGCGACGTGCGCGTCATCCCCAAGCCCTACCGCAAGCCGCACCCGCCGCTGTGGCAGGCGTGCTCCAGCCCCGCCTCGTTCGAGCAGGCGGGCCGCAACGGCGTGGGCGCGCTCGGAGTGACGCTGTGGGCGTCGCCCGAGGAAGTGGCCGAGATGATCCACTTGTATCGCGAGGCGCTGCGCACGCGCTGCGAGCCGGTGGGCGAGTTCGTCAACGACCAGGTCGCTTTCTTCACCTTCGTGCACTGCGCGGACAGCGAGCGCGAGGCCATGGAGAACGGCGCCGCCCGCGCCGCGGCCTGGTACACCACGGGCTCCTTCACCTTCTTCGAAGCC
Organism: Citreicoccus inhibens; assembly: GCF_019039035.1. GTDB lineage: Bacteria > Myxococcota > Myxococcia > Myxococcales > Myxococcaceae > Citreicoccus > Citreicoccus inhibens. Next base: position 45,944 of record NZ_JAHNZT010000041.1, read on the forward strand.
AAGGACCTCTTCATCCGCACCGCCGCGGAGCTGGAGACGCTGGCCAAGGACCCCGCGGGGGGCGGCCTCACGGGCCAGTACCTGCGCAAGAAGGATCCGCACGCGCCCCAGTCCCAGGCCCAGCGGCTGCTCGGCCGGGTCATGTCCGGAGAGAAGGTGCCGGACGAAGAAATCTGGAACGTGTTGAGCGCGCAGGAGTCCCTGCTCGTGGGCACGAAGGACCAGGTGCGCAAGCGGCTGCGGCACTATGAAGGGCTGGGCATCGACGCGCTCATGACCTTCCATCAGGTGGGAGCGCTGCCCCACGACGCGGTGATGAAGAGCATCCGCCTCACGGGCGAGCTCATCCCGGAGTTCCACACACCCGCGCGTCCGTAGCCGCGCGCGCCTCAGTGCCACCCCACCGAGGAGGAGTCCCCCGCGCGGTCCTCCTCCTCGGCGTCGGTCGTTTCTTCCCGCACGGCGCGCGCCTTCGCGGTCAGAATTTCAGCCATCCGCGTGAGCGGCATTCGTCGCGACAGCCGGTGCAGCTCGTCCAGCGTCACCTCGCCCAACAGCTCGCCTCGCGTCCCATCCACCACGGGCAGCACCCGCGCCCCGTGGCGATACATCAGCTGGAGCGCTCCCAGGACGGTGTCCTCGGGAAAGAGCGTCACGGCACGAGACACATAGGCATCCAGCTCGGGACTGCTGCACATCGACACGGATTTCCTCCAGGGTGAGCGCAGGGAGCGCTGGCGCCCACCGAAGCAAGGTGCTTGCCGCGCGCTCGGGCGCGAGCGACGCGGACACGGAGGACTGTGCGCCGTGAAACAGCGGCCGTGCGCTCCAGGTGCAACGTTGAACTTCGAGATACCTCCGCGCACCCGCACAGCCTTGAGGCGCACCCCCGCGCTCCCGCTAGGGTGTTGGGCACCCATCCCCCCTGAGAGGTCGAGACATGGAGGAGCATGCCCAGCAGTACCCCCTGCCGTCCGAGCGTGGACGCGCGTGGGTGCCCTGGCTCGTGACGGCGCTCGTGGTCCTGCTGGGAGGCGTGACGCTGTGGCTGTCGCACCGGTCCTCCAAGGACGCGCAGGCGCACGCGGAGACCGCGGAGGCCGAGGCCCGCGTGGCGCATGATCGCGCGCAGGCCGCCGACAAGGCCCGCGAGGAGCTGACGCAGAAGCTGGCCTCGCTGGAGTCCGAGCACACCAAGCTGTCCGCCGAGAAGGACCAGCTCACCAAGACGGTGGAGGAGCAGGAGGCGGAGCTGGCCAAGCTCAAGGCCACCTATGAAGACCTGGAGGACAAGATGAAGAAGGAGATCGCCAACGGGGAGATTCGCGTCTCCCAGGCCGGCGGTCGCATCCAGGTGGACCTGGTGGACAAGATTCTCTTCGACTCGGGTGACGCGAGCATCAGCAAGCGCGGCGGCGAGGTGCTCACGCGCCTGGGCGCGGTGCTGGCGAAGGTGGAGGACAAGGTCATCCAGGTGTCGGGACACACGGATGACTCGCCGCCCTCGGAGAAGCTGAAGGCCACGTTCCCCACCAACTGGGAGCTGTCCGTGGCGCGCGCGGTGACGGTGGTGCGCGCGCTCCAGGAGTCCGGCGGCGTGCCCGCGCGCCGGCTGGTGGCCGCGGGCTACGGCGAGATGAGCCCGGTGGCCACCAACGCCACGCCCCAGGGGCGCGCGCGCAACCGCCGCATCGAGATCCTCCTGATGCCGGACCTGTCCAAGAAGCCCGCGCCCGCCGCGCTGAAGAAGGCAGCGGCCCAGGCGCCCGCGACGCATGCGGTGCTCAAGCCCGTGAAGGGCACCACGCCCGCGAAGAAGCGCTGAGCAAAACAGCGCCGAGCCCACCAGCGCCGAGCCCGTCCGCGACTACTTCTTCGCGGACTTCACCGACTCGACCAGCTTGCGGAAGCCCTTCTCCGCGGCGGCCACCGACTTCTCCGGGCCGGTGAGCTTGAAGAACAGCGGCCCCTCCGCGCCCTCGACGATGGCCCCCAAGAGCCGGTAGCCCGGCTTCGGCGCGGAGGGCCCCATCATGGGGCCGCCCCCCGCGTACGTGCCCTTCACATCCACCGTGGTGACGTTCAGACCGTTCACCTTCTCCGTCTTCGTCTTCGCGTCCTTCTCCACCGACGTGCCGTCCGGCCGCTGGAACTGCCCCAGCCACCGCTTCACGTTGTCCCCCACCGCGCCCCCCTGACCGGCGCCGAAGTAGAACACCGCCAGCTCCGCCCCCTCCGCGTCACCCTTCGCCGCGGGCAATTTGTACGTCGCCGCCCGCATGGGCCGAGCCGGCTGGACCGCCCACTCCGAGGGCGCACTCCAGGTAAGCCCGCCCGCCTCTTCCGCGTGGACGAGCGACGCCGTCATCAGCACCACGACACTCAGCAGATGTTTCATGCGCATGCGCGCGAGCGTAACCGGCCCCGCCGTCACTCGCGCGATCCGCACCCGCACGTGCCGCGCGAGCGACCGGCGCGGTAGCAACACGCCTGACTCGGCGCGTCAAGTCCCTTCGCTTTCGGCGTACGTCGGGACGTGGTACGCAACAACTTGTTTCCAGCAGTTCACCTTGGAGGGGAACTCCTACCATGAAAAAGCTGTTGTTCGTCGGGGCCCTGGCCCTGGGCGCCGCGGCCTGTGACCCTGAGGTTGCTCAGGATCCAGCGCCTGAAGCCGTTGGCCTGGCAGAGTTCAATCCGGCTGCATCGCCGGCCATCGTTCCATCCCCCAATGACCTGGCGATCGACCAGAAGACCGGACTGGTCAACGCGCCCATCGACCCCAAGGCTCCGGCGGCGCAGCAGGAGTTCACGCGGGACTACCTGAACACGCTGAACGGCTTCCCGCCGACGGCGATCGCCAACACCAAGGTGGCGAACCTCGATCCCTTCTCGGTGAACGCCAACACCGTGAAGATCATCGACCTCTACAAGGGGACGGAGCTCGAGACGGCGGCCATCGACCCGCTCATCGGGTACAACCCGGACACGGGCTACATCAACATCATCCCGCAGGACGCCAAGACCAAGGCCAACGCCTGGCCCAAGGGCGGCCGCTACGCGGTGGCGCTCATCGGCGGCGACCACGGCCTGAAGACGCTGGACGGCAAGAACGTCATCGCCTCCAGCACCTGGGCATTTGTCAGCTCGCCCAAGCCGCTGGTCACGTGTGAGGACCTGACCTCGCCGGACTGCGGTCCCGCCACGGAGATCATCCCGTCCACCAAGACCGACCCGGCCGAGAAGCTGGCCGACCAGACCGCGAGCGCGCTGAAGCTGGAGCAGATCCGCCGCGCCTACGCGAAGCCCATCGGCGCGCTGGTGGCCCAGGGCGTCAAGCGCGAGGACATCGTCCTGCTCTGGACGTTCACCATCACCAACCAGCCCGAGGCGACGTTCGACCCGACGGCCAGCATCATCCCCTTCCCGAACGACCTGGTTCGCACGCCGGCCGACCCCAAGACGGGCGCGCCCGCGCACCTGAACCTGCCGGTCCCCCCGGGCACGGGCCTGCAGTCGCAGCTGGTGCAGGGCCTCAACACCCTGGACGGCTTCTCCACGACCAGCCCCCTCATCTCCGAGAACAGCGACACCAAGGGCGCCATCGACCTGGGCGCGCTGGACGAGGGCACGCTGAAGGATAACGTGATGGTCCTGAAGCTGACCAACACGGACAAGGGCTCCAACCCCAAGGTCACCCCGTGCATCAACTGCGCGAGCAGCAAGCCCGCCTCCGGCACGTCCACCGCGCCGCAGCAGCTGCAGCTCGTTCCCCAGGTGCCGCTGGATGAGGCCACCCAGTACGGGGCGGTGCTCACCACTGGCCTGAAGAACACGCTCGGCCGCCGCGTGGCCCCCGCCGGCGCCTTCGCGCTGATGCGTCTGGCCAACCCGGTCTACGTCAACGGCAAGAGCCAGGTGAACGGCATCCCGGACGAGAGCGCCAAGGCCGTGGAGCCCCTGCGCCAGGCCTTCAAGCCCCTGTTCGACAACCTGGAGAAGGCGGGCATCAAGCGCTCGCAGATCGCCCTGGCCTGGACGTTCACCACGCAGAGCATCAACAGCGTGGCCCAGCAGCTCCACACGCTGCCCGCGTCCATCCCGCCCGCGCAGCTGCCCAACGTTCCGCTCGCGCTCCAGCTGGCGCCCAACCCGCCGGCCGGCCTCACCGCGCGCCTCTACGCGGGCGAGCTCATCCTCCCGAACCTGCTGACGGATCCGCGCGGCACGTTCAACCCGGACCCCAGCAAGCTGCGCGGTGAGTTCGCGCCGTTCTACCTGTCGCTGCCCCCCGCGGGCGCCGCGATGCCGGCCAACGGCTGGCCCGTGGTCATCTTCGCCCACGGCCTGACGGGCAACCGCGAGTCCATGAAGGCCCTCGCGGGCAGCCTGGGCGCCGCGGGCTACGCGAGCATCGCCATCGACGCTCCGTTCCACGGCGACCGCGCCTCGTGCATCGGCTTCACCGTGCCCGGCACCACCACCCCCGCGCCGGACTACGCCTGCGCCGACCCGGCCACCCAGAAGTGCGACACCTCCGGCAGCTACGCCACCAACCCGAGCTACGGCCGCTGCATCGCGCGGACCCAGTCGGATGTCTGCGACCCGACCCCGGGCGTGGGCGACATGATGTGCTCGGGCGCCAACAAGGGCCGCTGCATCGCGCAGCGCGACAACACGGGCGCCGTCACCGGCGGCCTGTGCGAGGGCGGTACGTTCAACCCGGCCATCTCGGGCTGGAACTTCCTGGACACGGTGAACCTGTTCGCCACGCGTGACCACTTCCGCCAGCACATCATCGACATGGGCCAGGTGATTCGCATCCTCCAGGCCACCAGCCCGGGCAACATCAACCAGCGCGTGACCGCCCTCACCGGCGCGGAAAAGCTGGACGGCTCGCAGATCCACTTCGTGGGTCAGAGCCTCGGCGGCATCATGGGCACGATGTCCACGGCCTCCTCCCCGAACATCCAGCACGCGGTGCTGAACGTGGCGGGCGGCGACCTGGTCAACATCCTGATGACCTCGCCGAGCTTCGATAGCGTGAAGACCAGCTTCATCGGCCTGCTGCACGGCCAGGGCATCGATCCGGGCACGCCCGCGTTCGATCAGTTCATCGTCCTGGCCAACACCATCCTGGACCCGGCCGACGCGCGCAACTACGCCTACGCCCTGCGGAACGCGCCGAACGCGCACGCCAACCGCGCGGTGCTGGTGCAGACCATCAAGGGCGACATGACCATTCCGAACGAGGCGTCCCTCGCGCTGGTGAACGCGGCGAACCGCACGGACAACACCCGCACGGTGGCGTCCTACATGTTCGACCCGGCCAACTACTCGGACATCCCGGCCAACAGCCAGACGAAGTACCACGGGTTCCTGCTGCGGCCGGACCTCGGGTCCATCACCGTCAAGGCGCAGACCCAGGTCATCGGCTTCCTGAACACGGGCACTGTGGCGGCTCCGCAGTAGCGGCGCACGCGAGAGAGGAATCACACCACCATGAAGAAAGCACTCTCCCTCGTCACCCTGCTCGCGGCTGGCGCCAGCCAGGCGGCGGGTTTTCAGATCGACACCCACAGCGCCCGCGCCACGGGCATGGGCTCGGCGGCGACCGCGTGGCTGGATGACTCGTCCGCCATCTACAGCAACGCGGCGAACATCGTCGGCGTGAACAAGCTGGACATCACGCTGGGCGACACGGGCATCCTGCCCAGCATCAACTTCACCCCGGTGGGCGCGTCCGCCAGCCAGGGCCAGAAGACGACGCTGTCGCCGCCGCCGCACCTGTTCATCGTGGCCAAGCCGTTTGACCGGGCCGCGTTCGGCGTGGGCGTCTTCACGCCCTACGGCGCGCGCAGCCGCTGGGTGGATGACTTCGTGGGCCGCTTCCGCGGCCACGAGTCCGCCCTGGCCACGTACTACATCAACCCCACGTTCGCGTATGAGCTGCACCCGCGCTTCCGCTTCGGTGTGGGCCTCGACATCGCTCGGGCCACCATCGACCTGCGCCGCCAGCTGAACTTCGTGAACAGCGAGGGCACCATCCACCTGGGTGGCGCGGACTGGGGCTCCGGCTTCAACGTCGGCGTGCAGGCCAGCATCCTGGACAACTTGAAGATGGGTCTTCAGTACCGCAGCGCGGTGAAGATTGGCTTCAAGGGCAAGGCGGACTTCCAGAACATCCCCACGGAGTTCCAGTCCCTGCTGCAGGACCAGAAGGCCACGGCGGACGTGACGCTGCCGTCCACGGTGACGGCGGGCCTGGCCTATTCGCCCATGGACCGGCTGCTCATCGCGGCGGACGCGAGCTGGGTGGACTGGTCCACCTTCTCCGAGCTGGCCATCCACTTCGAGAACCCGGCCATCGACAACCCGGTGCCGAAGAAGTGGCGGGCGCGGTGGAAGTACAGCATCGGTGGCGAGTACGGCGTGACGCCGGACCTCCAGGTTCGCCTGGGCTTCGTCTACGACCCGTCGCCGAGCCCCAACAGCACGCTGACGCCGGACCTGCCGGACGCCAACCGCCTGAAGGTGACGGCGGGCGTGGGCTACCAGTTCAAGCCCTTCCGCGCGGACCTCGGCTACCAGTTCGTCGCGCTCTCCGACAAGCAGAGCACGTCCCCGGGCATGAGCGGCACGTACTCCGGTACCGCGCACGTGTTCGGTCTGACGCTCGGCTACTCGATGTAATCGCGGGGCGAGTCTCGCCCGCGTGAAGTCCCGGCGCCCGGGCTCCTCCTCGCGAGGGGCCCGGGCGTCCGCTTTCTGGCGACAGGGCCGCGCTGGCCGAGACGCGGGGGCGCGCGGGGCGCTACGGTGCGCCGCCGTGAGCTCCACCAAGCCCGGTCGCAACGACCCATGCCCCTGCGGCAGCGGCAAGAAGTACAAGGCCTGCCACGCCGCCGAGGACCGCGCCAAGGCCGCGCCGCCTCCGCCCGCCGCCTCCAGTCCCCTCTCCGATGACCTCCAGGGCGCGCTCGCGCTGCTGGCGGACCCGGACGTGTCCAAGCTGTCCGCCGCGCTGGAGCGGCTGGGCGCGCTGCTCGCGGACGCGGGCCCCGTGGCCGGGCTGCGCTTCGAGGCGAAGGACTTCGACGCGCACGTGGGCCAGGAGCTGGCCCGCTTGGCGGAGCGCGCGAACCAGGACGCCGCCGCGGCCCGGCACGAGCTGTCCGTGGGCACCCTGCGCGCGCTGGGCACCCGCGCGTTCCAGGAGAAGCTGGGCGCCGTGCTGCTCACGCGGGCCGCGCGAGCCTCCACGCCCGAGGAGCGTCAGGCGCTGAGCGTGGGCGCGCTGCTCGCCACCGCCGCGAAGAAGACGGGCCGCGTGCGCCCGGAGAACAACCCCGTTCTGGACGTGGTGTTCGACGTGCAGTTCCGCGAGTGGTGCGTGCGGCACGCCGAGCTGGCGCGCAAGTACGAGGCGCTCGCCGGCGCGATGGACGACTCGCACGTGGAAGCGCTGGTGGAGCAGGTGCAGGCGGATCCCGCCCTGTCCGAGCGCATCGCCCGCGAGGCGAAGGAGCGCTCCGCCCGCGTGGAAGCGCGGCTGCGCGAGCCGACGTCGCCCTCCGTCTTCGCCCCCGAGGAGGAGCTCTGGCTCACCTGCGTCCTCTGGGAGCCCCTGCGCGCCATGAAGTCCCCGCCCACGAACCCCGAGGGCCGGCGCGAGGTGGTGGCCGCGCTGCTGCGCGCGGTGAAGGGGGCCGTGGACGAGGACTTCCTCCAGCACCTGGTGGACCGCCTGCACGCCGAGGCGAAGAACCCGGCCGCGGACGAGGCCACGCGCGCGGCGTTCAGCGACGCGGCCATCGCCTTCGAGGCCGAGCCCGCGCGCATGGTGCTCGCCGCGCTGCTCACCGCGCGCCAGGAGGCCCGGGGCCGCACCGCCGAGGAGCTGGTGGCGCTGGCGGACCTCAAGGCGCTGCCCGCGTGGACCGTGGAGAGTCTGGAGCCCTACCGCGCGCTGCTGGAGACACAAGGGCGCGCCGCCGCCGCGGACCGCGTGCGACGCGCGCAGGAGTGGCTGCGCGCGCATCCCATTCGCCTGGACGACAGCGCCACGCCCTGAGGCTCGGCGTCGCGCGGCGTCACACGCGCAGGTCACCCTCCAGCAGCTCGCGGCCGGACAACAGCCGCGCGGTGCGCTGGAGGCGCTCGGTGCCCATGCGCATCAGCATGCCCTTCATGCCCGGCTGACTGAGGATGTGCCGCTCGAAGGCACCTCGGTCCAACCGCAGCAGGACGCACTCGGACTCGGTGCGCACCGTGGCGGACACGGGCTTGTCGAGCAGCAGCGAGATTTCACCGAAGACGTCCCCCTCGCGCAGGTCCGGCAGCGCCACCTTCTTGCCGCTGGCCTGCTCCAGGTACGGCCGGCACTGGCCGCGCAGCAGGAGGTAGAAGGCATCGCCCGGCTGGCCTTGTGTGAGGAGCACCTGCCGCGCGGGCACGGCGCGCAGGTCGAACTCGCGCGCCACCGCCTGCTTCTGCGCGGGCGACAGCGGGCTGAGCAGCGGGCTGCTGCGCAAGAGGTTCTCCACCAAGCGGCGCCGGAAGAAGGTCTGCACGGCGGTGGCCACCGTGGGGTGCCGCACGGCGGCGGCCTCCATCCGCGCGCGCGTCAACTCCAGCAGCACCGCGCGCGAGGTGGCCACGACGCTGGCCAGCCGAGGCCCCTCGGATACGAGCGCCAGCTCGCCGAAGAAGTCACCCGCCGACACGGTGCCCACCACCTTGCGCTCACCGCCCTCCAGGGCGCGCGCCACCTCCGCGGTGCCGTCCACCAGGGCGAACATCGAGTCGCCCGCCGCGCCCTCGGTCACCACCGCGCGGCCGGGCGTGAAGGCGCGCACCTCCAGCGCCTCCAGCAGCGCCACGAAGGCCTCGCGGTCCAGCCAGGACAGGATGGGCACGGCTGACGCCGCGCTCGCGTCGGGCACGAGCCCCGGCTCGCTGGGCGCCGAGCCAGGCGGCAGGGCGAAGCGCTCCGCCACCACGCGCGCCGTCCTCGCCGCGTCGCCGCCCAGCCGCCGCAGCGACACCCACGCGGCCGCCGCGCGCAGGAGCGCACCTTCCTTCACCCAGGCGCGCAGCGCGGACTCGAACGCCGCGGTCGCCTCCGCGTGACGCCCGAGCGCCTCCAGTGACTCCGCCTCACGCTGAAGCCGAGACGCCTCCATGGGTCCTCCGGCGAGCGCCGCGTCCATGCGGGCCTCACTGGCCAGGGGCACCGCTTGCAGCGTCCTCGGGTCCGCGCGGGGAGGGGTATCCGCCATGCGGGCCTCTGTAGCTCAGGCGCTCAGCGCACGCACGCGCTCCGCGAGGTTCTGCGTGAAGAGTCGATAGATGCGCAGCGCCGCCGCGGGATGGGTGTCCAGGTAGGATTGGAAGTCCAGATGCGTCACCCGCAGGGCGCGCACCGCGGTCCTCGCGCGGACCTGCGCCGAGGTGGGCCCATCCAGGATGAGGGAAATCTCCCCCAGGTACGCCCCCTGCCCCAGCGTGTTGAGCCGGCGCGCGTCCGGGCCCGGGCCCGCATACACGTCCACGATGCCCTCCAGCAGCACCAGGAGCCCCGTGCCGCGCGCGCCCTTCTCCATGACGACGACGCCCTCGGGCACCACCACGGGCCGGGCCACGCGGTAGAGGTCCTTCATGTCCTCCAGGGGCAGCTCGCCGAAGATGGGGATGGCCTTGAGGTACTCGTAGCCGTCGGGCGGAGCCGGGGTGCGCTCGGCGGCCACCGCGCCCTCGGCCGGCGAGGCGAGTCCCAATTGCCTCAGCAGCCGCGCCTGCTCCGCGTGAAGCTCCGCGTCGGGGGACTCGCGCACGGCGTCGGCCAGCAGCACCAACGCGCGCCAGGTATCGCCCCGCGCATCGAGCAGCGCGCTCATCCGCAGCACCGTGTCCCGGCGGCCCGCGTCCTCCGCGGCCACGGCGCGCAGCGACTCCAGCTCCGCGTGGGTGTTGCCCAAGGCGCGATACACCAACGCCGCCTCGCCCGGACGACGCAGGCGGGTGAGCACCCGGGCCACCGACTCCAGCGCCTGCTGTGACTGGTACAACTCCAGCGCCAGCTCCAGCACGCCGCCGCGCTCGAACGCCGCCGCCGCGCGCGCATGCTCACCGGCGCGCAGCCACGCCTCGGCGGCGGGACGCAGCTCACCGGCCTGCTCGTAGAGGGGCGCCGCCGCCACGTCATCTCCCCGAGACTCCAGCAACCGCGCCGCGCCCGCGAAGTCACGGGCGCTCCGCATCACCTCCACCAACGTCGCGCGGGACGCGGCCGAGGCCAACAGGGCCTCCTCCCGCACGCGCTCCCGCTGCGCGCTCGCCAGGGACTCATAGGCGCGCGTGGCCTGCTCGACCACGCCCTGCACCACGGGCTCCCACACGACGCGGGTGCCCGCCGAGCCCACGACATCCACCTCACGAATCCCCAGGCCCGTCCCGGCCCGGTTGGATTCCACCGCGGTTGCCGCCATGTCGCTCCCCCCTGAGGAACTGAATCGTTGTCACCGCCGCGAGAAGACCAGGAAGTACTGCTCGGGCAGGAAGTCGAAGGACCGCACCTGCTGATAGCCCGCGGACTCCAGCTCCGCGCGCACCGCGTCCGGCGCGAGCTTGTGCTCGGCGGGCGGCCCCCGCGACGAGTCCAAGCGATAGTCGATGATGGCGAGCCGCCCCTGCGCGGACAGGCCATGCTCCGCGAGGTGGCGGAAGTACGCGGGCCGGTCGGAGATGTGGTGGTACGTGTCCACCACCAGCACCAGGTCCACGGGCGCGGGCAGCTTCGGGTCATCCGGCGTGGCGACCACGGGCGTGAGGTTCGTCAGGCCCTCGCGCTCGGCTCGCGCGCCCAGGTAGCGCGCCATGTCCGGCTCGATGTCCACGCCATACACACGGCCCTGGGGCACCGCGCGCGCCAGCCGCACGGAGAAGTAGCCCGTCGCCGAGCCCACGTCCGCCACCTTCGCGTCCCCAGGCAGCGCGAGCGCCGTCACCACCGCGTCCGGCTGCTGCCACGCATCGCGCGCCGGGTCGTCGAAGCGCGCGGCCCAGGCGTTCGCGTCCTCGAAGCGGTGCGGCATCTGCGAGCCGTGCGCCTGCTCCGCGTGATGCGGATGCGTGCACGCGCCCAACAGCAAGGTGCCTCCCAGCAGGGCGTGGTGCGGGAAGGAGGAGTGGCGATGGGACATGGCGGGCTCCTAGGACATGGGGAACGGGCGCATCAGGGCTCCCGGAAGATGAGGAGGCCGCGCGCCGTATCGACCGTATAGAGGTATCCGTCGCCCGGCGCACTCACGGCCACGAGCCCATCCACGAAGCCATGGCCCGCGCCCGGGTGCTCCGCGGCGAACGAGTTGAACCACGCCCGCTCCCTCGGACGCTCGGGCTCGGACACGTCCAGCACGCGCACCCCGTCCTGATGGTGGGCCACGAAGAGCGTCGTCCCGCGCAGCTCCAGCGCGCCGATGGAGACAGGCGTCCGCAGCCGGTACTCCCCTACCAATGACACCTGCGCGGGGTTCGTCACATCCAGCACGCGCAGGTGCGCGGCCCAATCTTGTCCACCCTCGAAGGCGATGACCCGCGAGCCGAACCGCCCCACGCGCACGGCATGGCTGGTGGCCCCGGGATAGGTGTAGTGCCCCAGCTCATCGAGCGGCGAAGCACCGGCCTCGTCGTGGATGCGCAATCCCTCGCGACCATGACTGACATACAGCCGCCCCTCGAAGGAAAAGACAGACGCGGGCTGATGCTCGGGCACACGGGGATCCGCGCCGCCGCTCTGCAACCCATTCAACCGGACCGGAGCCCGGGGCTGACTCACGTCATAGAGAGAGGTTTGCGCCGAGGGACGTGCCTGGGTGACATACAGGCGCGCATCCCGCACCCAGACCGAGAGCGCATCCACCGGCCCCACCCCCGTTGGGAACGAGGACAACCGCTGGGGCTGAGCGGCCGTGCTGATGTCGAAGGCGATGACCCCTTCCGCGCTGCTGGCCACGTAGAGCACGTCGCCTCGGGCCGCCACGGCGCGCCACGTGTCTCCCATCGGGGCATCGATGCGCGCGCGAAGCACGGGCGCGGCGCGGTCATGCACGTCGAGCACCGTCAGCCCACCCGGGACACCGCGCATCAGGTCAGGCCCGGAGACGACAAAGGCATGCGCCTGGGACACGACCAGCCCCATCGCGTCCCCTCGGCCCACCGGCGACTCGGAGAGCAGCGCCATGCCCGAGGACTCCGCCTCGCCCTCGCGTCGCACCAACCGCTCCGCCGCGAAGGTGCCCAACCGCACGGGTGCGCCGTTCGCGCAGCGCGCGTAGCAGCCCACCAGTCGGCGACCGCGCGCATACGATTCACACCCCGACAGCGAGAGCGTGGAGGAGCCGCCATCCTCCAGCCCCTCGCGGGCCGACAGGTAGAAGCGCTCCGGCCCCAGCTCTTGCGCGGGCAGCGCCATGGTGCCGAGCGTGGACGCGCCGCCATCCGTCACCACCCGCAGGCTGTCGACGAGTCCCACGGGCTCCAGCAGGTCCCAGTTGATGCGCACCGAGTACAGCGCGGGCCCCGCCACGTCGCCCAGCGAGCGGACGTTGCACAGCGGCGCGAGGAAGAAGTCCGGCGAGCCGCAGGCGACGCCAGGGTCCACCGTGGGACGACAGACCGCGAGGCGCTCCAGGTCGTCCCAGTCCCCCATCTCCAGCAGCACGTTGCCTTCCTCGATGCCCGCGTCCGTGTCGCCGCCGCCGTCGGCGCCGCCGTCCTCATGCGACGACGGGGGCGGCAGGGGCGGAGCGCCCTTGCTGCACGCGGCCATCCCCAAGACGCCCCCGAGCAGCACCCACCCAGCGGCTCGCCTCCAGCCCATGTCGGGACTCCTCATTGCCGGGACGGCCCCCCTCCCGACGCCTGCTCAACGACCCTGCAATCAACTCATATCGCGCATTTCGCGAAGAACAAGTCCCACTATGAAGTGCTGGCGCTGGAGGTATCTTGCGGGGCACGGTCGGCCGGGCCCTCGGAGTTCGCGCATGAAGACGTATCGAATCGCGCCCTTCTGGAGGCTGTTCTCGGTGGCCTGCGTCCTGGCCGCGAGCGGTGTGCGGGCTCACGCCGGTCTGCCTGAGACCTCCAACGTCACGTTGCGCCGAGGGCACCCGGAGGACTTCTTCGTCGGGACCACCTTCGGCGCGGTGGTGTCCCGAGACAGCGGACAGACGTGGCGCTGGGTCTGCCCCGAGGCCATGGGCTACGGCGGCTGGAAGCCAGACTCCTTCGTGTGGCGCGAGTCCGGCGAGCTGCTCGCCGCCACGGGCAACGCGCTCCTGCGCTCGGGCGATGGGGCCTGCACGTGGAGCACGCACCCCTACTTCAAGGACACGTGGGTGACGGCGCTCGCGGTGCACCCCACGGATGACCGGGTGTTCTACGCCGCCACGGGACGCTCCACCGCGCCGAGCAACGGCCTGTACCGCAGCGACGACGGCGGCGAGACGTGGCGGGCCCTGCCGCTCCAGCGACAGAACACGCTGTTCTCGGCCGTGCGGGTGTCCACGGCGGACCCTCGGCGAATCTATGCGTCCGCGCAGGAGCCCACGCGCATGCTGCTGTTCCGCAGCGACGACGCGGGCGAGACGTGGGAGGAGCTGCCGCAGACCTTCCCCACGCTGGTGCGGCCCTATGACTTCGTGCTCGCCACCACCAGCCCCGTGTCCGCGGAGGGCGTGTGGGCGCGCGTGTCCGCGCAGGGCTTCACGTACATCCTGCGCAGCGACGACGGAGGGCGCACCTTCGTCTCGCTGAACGAGGGCGGCCTGAACGACGCCTTCGTGAACATGGACCTGTCCGCGGACGGCGGCACGGCCTGGGTGGGCACGTACAACACGTTCTTCCGCAGTCAGGCCGGCGCGCCCTTCGTCCCGCTCTCCCTGCCCAGCGGCAACGCGTGCGTGCTGCGCCGAGGAGAAGTCCTGTACGGCTGCGGCTCGCCCTGGGTGCATGACTGGTCGCTGGCGCGCAGCCTGGACGAGGGCACCACCTGGGAGCCCATCTACAGCCTGGAGCAGACCCGAGGCGCCTACCGGTGTCCCGCGGGGACGCCCGTGCACGAGCTGTGTCCGTCGCGCTGGCCGCAGCTCGCGCAGTTGATCCTCGCGCCGCTCGACCCGGATGGAGAGATGGACGCGGGCACGCCGGACGCGGGTACGCCGCCCCCTGCGCCGGATGCGGGCCCCGGGGTCGACGAGCCCCCTCCCTCCAAACCCAGCTCCAGCGGCTGCGGCGCCATGTCCGGGAATGCGGTCCCCGCCGCGCTGCTTCTGCTCACGCTTTCACTGTTGCGCCGTGGCCGGCGGCGTGTGGACCCACAACCCTGAGGACGACGATGAACCACCATCTTCTGTGGAGCACCTGCGCGGCCGCGGCCCTGGCTCTGACCGCCTGTGGAAAAGATGATCCGCCCGTCACCGATGAGTGCGGCGAGCCCCTCTACGCGGGCAAGGCCACCGATGAGTCCTGGCGCGCGTTGGTGGACGCTCACGACAAGGCCCCGGACAGCTCGCGCGCGGTGACGCTGCTCACCCCCGAGGCGAGCCAGACCTTCGCCGCGAGCGACGCGGCGCCGCGCTTCAGCTGGACCTCTCCGCTGCGCGCGTCGTTGGAGCGCCCCGGCAAGGTGCGCCCCTCCACGCTGGGCCATCCGCGCGCGAGCAGCCCGTCGTTCCTCGCCCGCGTAGCGAGCTGGGTGGTGCCCACCGCCGAGGCCCACCTGCCGCCCTACACGGGTGACCTGTATTGGGTGCAGGTGAAGCTGCCGGGACAGACCTGTCCGGTGGCGCTGCTGACGTCCGAGCTGGAGTGGCAGCTCGACGACGCCACGTGGAAGACGCTGCGCGACGCGGCGGGCAAGGACCTGACGGTGCAGGTGACGAGCGCCTATCTGGTGCAGAACCGCATCACCGAGGGCCCCTATCAGCTCGCCACGCCCGTCACCTTCCGCGTGGGGATGGCGAAGTGAGGCGCGCGGCATGGTTGGGATTGCTGGCGCCCCTGGCGCTGGCGGCCTGCGAGAAATCCGAGACAGAGGCGGACGGGCTGCTGAAGGTGCCCGCGCTCGAATACTCCGAGCCCATTCCGTGGACGCGCGGTGGCACGACGATTCCACCGCCGGGCCCCGCGGGCCGCATCATCGTCACCAACAGCCTGGATGACTCGCTGAGCCTGTTGGACATGGAGGGGCTTGGCACGCCGGGCTGGGGCGTGGCGCAGCGCGTGCCCGTGGGCCTCAACCCCGTGGAGCTGGAGGGGCCACATCACACCGCCGTCTCTCCGGCGAATGACTACTACTACGTGGGCATCTCCAACTACGTGCCAGGAGGCGGCTCGGGGCCGCATGGCGCGCACGGCACGGGCACGGCGGACGGCTACTGCCTGAAGATGTCGGCCCAGGACAATCGGATCGTGGGCTCGGCGCGGGTGGACCGCAATCCGGGCGACGTCATCGTCACCGCGGATGGGGAGACGCTGTACCAGACGCACTTCGACCTGTTGCGCATCGCCGACGTCGCGCGCCAGGGCGGCAGCGAGCGCGACATGGACGCGCGGCTCGTCGTCCTCGACGCGTCGTCCATGACGGTGAAGACGCGGCTGAAGGTCTGCCCCGCGCCACACGCGGTGCGCCTCTCCGCCGACGAGCGCACGGCCTACATCGCGTGCTGGTCGGACGAAGTCGCCATCGTCGACCTGCCCGCCACGGACACCTCGACGGTGACGCGGGTGAAGGTGGCGGACTCGGGCGTGGGCACGGCGATCGCGCCGCGGCACCAGCCCTATGCGCTGACGATGTCTCCCACCACGGGCGATGTCTGGGTCAGCTCCCTGGCGAGCCGACAGGTGCAGGTGCTCGAGGCCGGGACGCGGACGATGAACGCGCGGCGCATGGTTCCGCTGCGGGGCTCGCCCATGTTCGGCGTGTTCACGGCGGACGGGAAGACGCTGTACATGCCCTATCAGGGCGAGGACGCCATCGCGGTCATCGACCCCGCCACGTCCCAGGTGCTGCGCACCATCCAGCTCTCACAGGATGGCTGCTTCAACGTGCATCAGCTGACCCTGACGCCGGACGAGCGGTACGGACTGGCCGTCTGCGAGGGCGACCACATTGGCCCGGGCGCGCTGCTCGTGGTGGACCTGAAGGAAAGCAAGGTGGTGTCCACGGTGCGCATGGGCATCTTCCCGGACTCGGTGAGCATCATTCGGGGGCAGCCATGAAGCGCCTCATGTGGAGCGCCGCGCTGCTCGGGCTGCTGCTCGGCTGTGGCGGGGAAGAGAAGAAGAGCGCGGCGGACTTCGGCGAGGAGCTGTTCCACGACGCGCGGTTGTCGGAGAGCACGTTCAATCGCTTCTCCTGCGCGACCTGTCACGTGACGACGCCTCAGGCTCCGGCCGAGCGCATCGACTCGGGCTACTCGCTCTACAACGTGGCCTCGCGGCCGAGTTGGTGGGGCGGCAACGAGACGCGCCTCTTGGACTCGGTGAACTTCTGCTACGTCAACTTCATGCGGGGCGTGACGAAGCTGGAGCCGGACGACCCGATGAGCCGCTCTTTGTATGAGTACCTCGTGCGGCTCAGCCCGGATGCCCAGGCCGCCGCGTTGCCCTTCACCATCGTGAAGGACATCAACGAGGTGGCGCGCGGCGACGCGGGCCGCGGCGCGACGGTGTACCGAGCGGCCTGTCAGACCTGCCACGGCGAGCTGCACACCGGAAAGGGGCGGCTCACCGAGCTGGCCTCCATCCTCCCCGAGGTGACGAAGGACTACGGCACGGTGTTCCCGGGTGTGCCCAAGTCCAAGGTCGTCATCGAGAAGGTCCGGCACGGACAGTTCTTCGGCGTGGGAGGCAACATGCCGCCCTACAGCACCGAGGCCCTCTCGGACGCGGACCTCGGTGCGGTGCTGTCCTATCTGGAGCTGTAGTCCTCCGGGCCGAGCCCGGCGCGCGCCTCAGGTCGTGGGCTTCTCGACGCGACCGTCCGCGTGCCGGGCAAACCGGCCCTGCTCACGGCCATGCACCGGGTCGTGCTGGGGCCACGGCCAGCCGCCGAACTCGGTCTGCCGGAAGTCCATGAACGCCTGATACAGCTCCTCGCGCGTGGTCATCACGAAGGGGCCCTGTTGAACCACGGGCTCCTGGATGGGGCGGCCCTGGAGCATCAGCAGCTCGGCCTCGTCCGGACCGTTCTCGAGGACGACGTCGCGGTCCGCGCGCAGCTCGATGGCGCTCGACGCGGGGATGGCGCGGCCCGCGGCGCGGAGCGCGGCCCCCTGGAAGAAATAGAGCATGCGGTGCGCGCTCGCCGAGGCGGCCGGCAAGGTCCAGCGCGCGCCGGGGCTCATCTTGATGGTCCAGATGGCCACGTCGGTGTCCTCGCGGCGGGCCCAGGACTTCGGAGGCGGAGGCGGCGCGCGCACGTCACCGAGTCGCCCCGCGATGATGCGGACCTCGGTGGAGCCGCCGCGCTCGTCCTTCATGACCTCGGTGGGGATGATGTCATTCCAGAACATGGAGAAGTGCGGCTCGACCATCTTGTCGACGCGCGGCAGGTTCAACCAAATCTGAAACAGCTCGAGCGGGTTCGCGGCATCGCGCCGGAGGAGCGGGAACATCTCCGAGTGGAGGATGCCCTTTCCGGCCGTGAGCCATTGCACGTCACCGCCACCGAAGCGCGCGACGGCGCCCAGGGAGTCGGAGTGGTCGAGCACGCCACGACGCACGATGGTGACGGTCTCGAAGCCGCGGTGGGGATGTTGAGGGAAACCGGGGACGGTTTCGCCGTGATACATGCGCCAGCCGTCGCGGCCCTCGAAGTCCTGGCCGATGTCCCGGCCGGCGAGGGAGGCCGCGGGGCCCAGGTGCTCATTGCCGGCGGGATAGCGGTCGTCGTGGTGGACGCAGAAGAGGAACGGGTCGGGCGTCTTCCACATCATGCCGAGCGGTGTCACGGCCCGCACCGCGTCCTGGGTTGTTGGTTGTGTCATGGCCGTCTCCTCACTGCTCGCCGCGTGTTTCGAGCAGCCCGAGACCGCGGCGGTGGCCCCCACTGCGGCCAGGCCTTGCAACGCTTCTCTCCGGGACACTCCACTCACGGGCTCACCTCGGGTCGCGCTTCATCGCGCGTCCCCTCAGGCTAACCGCCCCGGCTCGCCGCCGCAGCCCCGAAGCACCCGCAAGCCCGCCCGCCTGCCCAGCGGCACACGCCCCCGCAGACCGAGAGGCACTGTGCCGTGGTCAACACGATGAAATCCGTGGACCGCTCAGCGCCTCGTCGCTGTCTGGCCCGCCGCTGGAATGCGCTCCAACAGGAGCGCGCCCGCCCCCCCATCATCTGAGAGGCAACAGATCAACGCCCGGTCCGCCGAGGAGGCGCGCCGCACGAACGAGCGTGTCGCCAGACAGAGCGCGGCCACGCCACTCGCCGCGCCGATGTCGCCCCAAGAAACGACCGGGAAGACCGTTCGCACGCGGTGCATATCGATGTGCTCTCGAAGCAAGAGCTGGGCGTGCCCCCAGCATTGCGCCTTCCACTCCTCACCATTGAGGTCGAGGAGGATGTCGCCCCGGAATGGCTCGGCGCCCCGCGCGGTCTCCACGGCGGCTCTTGCTGAGTCCGCGAGACTGCGAGCCCACGTTGGGGCCAGGTGACTTCGAGAAAGGGCCGGCGCCTCTTCGTCCTCGGACGCCTCCACTGGCGCCGACCGGAATGACGAAGCCAGAATCCGAGCCTCGAACCTCGCGCCACGCTGATGCGCTCGGGCTTCACGCTCCACCAGGACACAGGCCGCCGCCTCACCCGGGCACAGCCCCACCGCCCGCTCCGAAGTCTTCAGCCGCCCCTCGCGGACGAGCTACCCCATGCTGAGCGGGTCCATCCACGAGTCCGTGCCCAAGATGATGACGCGCTCCAGCGTGCCCTCCGCGAGCAGCGCCTCGGCACGCCGCATCGCGGCCGCGACACCCATTGGACCGCTCGTGAAGAAACCTCCGGGAATCATGTGCAACGAAAGCTGCGCGAGGTCCGCGAGCAGCGCGCCACAATGCCTCTCCAACAGCGCAGGAACCTCAGGCTCGGGCCAGAGGAACCGCTCGAACTGGAGCGCTGGCAGAACCCAGGCGAGCCCGGTCTTGCTCCAGAATGCACGCGCGTTCCGGTCCGGCAGGTGGCCATAGCGAACAAGGTCCTCCAGCGCGGCCAATCCCAGCCGAACCCAGGCCCCAGCCTGGATGAAGCCATCCGTGAAGCCCCTGATGGGCGCTCCCGAGACCGGGGCCTCGAGCGTGGACTCGTCATAGGCCACGTAATCAAGAAGGGGATGGCGACGAACCACCCCCGTCCGCTGCGCCGCACAGGTGGCCTCCACGGTGAAGCCCAGGTTGGACACCATGCCCAGGCCACTGATGACGAGCCCGCCGGGAGATGACATCACGGCCTCGGCTTCGGCAGCGAGCGAAACGGCTCAGGGGCTTGCCAGCTCTCAGCGGCTGGAAAAGCTCGGCGATGGAACCTGCGGGCGACACCTGGGGCCAGGGGATAATCCGATGCAACGCGAAGCCCTACCCGCTCGGCCAACTCCACCGTGGCAAGGATTTCAGTGGAGACATGCGCCAGGGTGGCAGCCTCATCCGGGTTGAGGGTCTCCGCTCGGAGCGCCTTGGCCGTTGCCTCCAGCTTCTGCGCGCACAGGGCCTTCAAGCCCTCATCGAACAGCGATTGATTGCCCTCCAGGAGCCCTTTGCACACGTCGAGATGCGGGTCTGGATTCTCCGCCGTCAGCAGCGCGAAGCGCTCAAGGTCGCCTTGCCATACCGGCCGCGGCACATCCCCGGTATAGCAGGCCATCAAGAGTCGGACCGAGAAGTAGGGGCTGTCCCTGATTAATGCAGCCACAGAGCCATGGCCGCGACGTGGAGGACGGCGAGGTAGCAGGTCGCCGTCTTGTCGTAGCGGGTGGCGACGGCGCGGCATCGCTTGAGGTCGTGGAAGCA
>NZ_JAHNZT010000042.1 GCF_019039035.1 Citreicoccus inhibens
GTGGGGGCAGGCCGGGGGGCGGCGGGGCGCTCGGCGGCGGCGGGCTCCTGGGCGCGGCGCGCGTGCTCGTCGCGGGCGCGCAGGGCGGCGGCGGCCTCCTTCTCCAGCCGGGACTTCTCCGCGGCGTAGCGCTCCTCGCCCAGGTGGTGCTTGTCGGACTCGAGGGCGCGGAGCTGATCGATGAGGGACTGGGCGCGCTGGGACAGGTCATCCTGCACGCCGTCACGCGGGGCGTCCGCGGCGGGCGAGGCGCCGCGCTTGCGCTGCGTCAGCAGCCAGGCGGCCGCGGCCACGAAGGCCACGACGAGGACGATGATTCCGGGCAACCAGTTCGTGGGCTGCGGCTGCATGGGCTAGCGCTCCAGCTCGCGGCGCACGGCCGCGAGGTACGGGTCGACGTCCTCCGTCGCGGGCGCGGGGGCCGGCGTGACGGGGACTTCAGGCGAGGGCTCGGTGGCCGCGGCCACGGCGGGCTCGCGCTTGAGCTGTTTCAGGATGAGGACGAGGCCGCCCGCGACGAGCGCGATGGGCCCCAGCCAGACGAACCAGTTGAACCCCTCCGCGCGGGGCTCGAGCAGGACCCACTCGCCATAGCGGGCGACGAAGTAGTCCATCACCTCGGCGTCACTCTTGCCCTCGGCCACCAGCTCCCGGACCTTGTCGAGCTGGGCGCGGGCCATGGAGGACGGGCTGTCCGCCACCGAGAGGCCCTGGCACACCGCGCAGCGCAGGTGCTTGCCCAGCGTCTGGACGCGGGCCTCGAGCGGCGGAGCGAGCGGGTCGCTCGCGGCCTGCTGCGGGGCGAACTGGCCGGTGGCCAGTCCAAGGGCGAGGGTCAGCGAGAGGAGGGCGGAGGTCATCGTGGCTCCCGGGAGCGCTCCCTACGTACCGCTGTCCGCCGGGTGTTGGACAGCGAAACCTGGGCGGGCCGTGAGGCCAGCCACCCGTCCAGGCGGAAGGCCGGAGGCGGGCGGGGGCGGCGATGGGCACGGGCATTCCCCGCGCGTCGGCGCCGTGCTCGGTCTGTCCATGGGCTTCCCCCTGCCTGGGCCGCACGCCGAGGCGCCGCGGCGTAAGCCGAGGGTAGTGGCGCGTGCGCGAATCCCCAGCCGGGGCCCACGCGGGCGCGGGGACATCTGTTGGTTGGAAGAAGCGGCGGGAACCTGTCAGGTCCCCAGCGGACGCGGAGGGCGCCAGGAAGGGCAGCGAGCCGTCGGCCGCTGAGCGCCGGATTCAGCCTTCCTCGGTGTCCAGCTCGGGAGGCGGAGGGGCCTGCTCTTCGCGACCCAGGGCGAGCCGCAGCGCGAGGAAGCCCACCGCGCCCAGGCCGAACACGAAGGCGATGGGGCCCACCGCGATG
Organism: Citreicoccus inhibens; assembly: GCF_019039035.1. Lineage (GTDB taxonomy): Bacteria > Myxococcota > Myxococcia > Myxococcales > Myxococcaceae > Citreicoccus > Citreicoccus inhibens. Next base: position 1,361 of record NZ_JAHNZT010000042.1, read on the forward strand.
CGCATGTTCATGAGCGCCCACAGGAGGCACACGCCCACGGCGCCCGCGGGGACGAAGCGCATCCACGCCGGCCGCGCCACGTCGTCATGCAGCGCGGCGAGGAGCAGCACGGCGAGCAGCGCCAGTTCGGGCACCAGCGAGGCGGGCCGGTCCCAACCCGCGTCCATCGCGTCGTATCCCCCGGCGCTGTACAGCGAGTCGTCCGAGGCGCGCGGCGGCTCCACCACGCGCAGCTCCGGAGGCACCGAGCCCCGTCCCGGCACGGGCGCATTGCTCACCGTGGCGCTGCCGCTCACGCCTCGCGTCCACGGCAGGTACAGCGTGCCCAGGCACAGCGCCACGCCCGCCAGGGCCACCATGGCCGGGAAGCGCACCAGCCGCCGAGGCTCGAAGTAGCGCCCTACGCCATCCGGCTCCGCGTACACCTTGCGGTACTGGTCGTGCACGACGAGCCCCGCCCCTGCGAGCCACAAGAGCGGCGTGAAGCCGAGGCTCAGCGAGCGCAGCGCCAGCGCGGCCAGGAGCAGGGCGTAGCCCGCGGCCACCTCCGAGCGCATCAGCGAGAGCGGCACCCACTCCACCCAGCCCGGGCGCTCTCCCGCGACGCGCAGCTCGCGCGCCACCAGCGCGACGCCCCCGAGCACCGCCAGCGCGCCGCCGGCGAGGCCCACGCTGGAGAAGAACGGGAGGATGCCCAGCACCACCGCGCACGTCACCAGCCCGACGCCCACGATGCTGGGCGAGTGCGCTGGCACGTCGCGCAGCCACCGGGGCCCATCGAAGGGGAGGGGGTTCGCGCCGGGGTTGGTGTCCTCGCCCTCGTCCACGGGGGGCATGCCGGGCCGGGCCGCGCCCGCTTGAGAGGGGCGGGCGTGCTCCTCGGCCTCTTCGATGATCTCCGAGGCGTAGGCCGGCTCCTCGACGGGCCGGGCCGCTCGAATCGCGGTGCGCGTGCGGGTGGGGGCCTGCGTCACCGGCATCTGCGCGCCGCAGTTCTCGCAGTACTTCAACCGCGCGTCCGTCGCGTTCTCGCCGCACTCCGGGCACCGCATGTTGGCCGACCTCGTCGCAAAGGAAGGGGACCGTGGCGGTCGCCCTCGTCGCGGAACGGTTGGCTTACTCGGATTCCGAGCGGGAATCGAGGCGCCTCGCGCACCCCCGCCGGGCCGCGGCCCTGGGTAGGGGCGCGTCGCACCTGGCGCGGGGCGGGGTCAGGGAGACTCTGGGGCCGGCGCGGCGGTGGCCTGGGCCGTCAGTTGCCGCAGCCGCGTCGTGAGCGTCTGTGGATCGATGGGGCCCACGTGCTTGCCGTGGATGATGCCGTTCGGGTCGATGAAGTACGTCTCCGGCACGCCCGCGACGCCGTAGTCCACGGCCATGCGCGAGCGAGGATCCACGAGCTGCGGGAAGCTGGCGCCCATGCGCGAGAGGAACTCGCGCGCGTTGTCCTCGGTGTCCTCGAAGACGACGCCGAGGAACACCGCCTGCGAGCCGAACTCGCGCGCGCCCCACTCCAGCACCGGGTGCTCCTGCTGACAGGGCCCGCACCAGGACGCCCAGAAGTTGAGCACCACGGGGCGGCCCTTGAGTTCCTCCAGGCTGACGCGCTCACCGGTGTCGAGCGCGCGCAGGGTGAAGGCCGGGGCGGGCTTGCCCTTGAGCATGAAGGGCACCTCGTGCGGATCCCGCCCGAAGCCCTTGAACAGGACGAACAGGAGCGCCGCGCACACCGCCACGAAGCCGAGCGTGTACTGCCAGCGCTTCATGCGGCACCCCGCTCGGCGTCACCCGCGACGGGCGGGCCCGCGCCCACCGCCGGCGCGGGACGGGCGGCCACCGCGGCGGAGCGGCGCTGTGGCCACAGGGAGATGAGCGTGCCCACCAGCAAGAGCGGGATGCTGTACCAGATCCACCCCACCAGCGGGAAAACCCACACGTTGAAGCTCGCGGTGCCGGCCTGCTCGCTGAAGGCCATGAGCGACATGTAGAAGTCTTCCTTGACGGACTCGCGCACCGCGGGCGTGCCGATGGGGTCCGTGCTGCGCTCGTAGTAGTTCATCCGAGGCCGCAGCTCCGTCACCGAGCCGTTGGGCGCCGTCACCTCGACGCGCGCCGCCACGAAGGTGCGGTGGGGCTCCTCGCCGCTGGACAGGCCCAGGTACTTCATCTGGTAGCCGCCCAGATTCATCGTCTGGCCCAGCCGGAGCGTGCCGGACGTGTGCTCCACGTACGACGACGAGGCGGCCACCGCGACGATGATGACCACGATGCCCAGGTGCACCACGTAGCCGCCGAAGCGCCGGCGCGCCTTGCTCGCCGCCGTGACGAGCGCCGTGCCAATGCCCTCCTTGCGCTCGCGCATGCGCACCGTCACCGGCAGCGCCAGCTCGCGCAGGGTGATGACGGTCACGAAGCCCGCCAGGCCGAAGGTGAGCAGCGGGTAGACGCCACGCAGCCCCACCGCGAAGCACGCCCCCGTCACCACGAGGCCGACCATCGTGGGGATGATGAACTGCTGGCGCAGCGTGGCCTTGTCCGGCGTGCCCCAGGGCAGCACCGGCCCCACGCCCATGAGGAAGAGCACCGCGATGCCGCCCGGCACCGCCATCTTGTTGAAGTACGGCTCGCCCACGCTCACGCGGATGCCGCGCACCGCCTCGGAGACGAGCGGGTAGAGCGTGCCCAAGAGCACCGTGAAGGTGATGGCCACGAACACCAGGTTGTTCACCAGGATGCTCGCCTCGCGCGACGCCAGGGACGTCAGCCGCCCCTCGGGGATGAGCAGGTGCCCGCGCGCGGCCAGCAGGCCAATGCAGACCACCAGCAGCACCGCGATGAACACCAGGAACGTAGGCCCGATGTCCGACTGGGTGAACGAGTGCACCGAGTTGAAGATGCCCGAGCGCGTCATGAACGTGCCCAGGATGGTGAGCACGAAGCTGGCGAGCGCGAGGCTCAGCGTCCACAGCTTCAGCATCCGCTTGCGCTCCTGCACCATCGTCGAGTGCATGAACGCCGTCGCCGTGAGCCATGGGAGGAAGGACGCGTTCTCCACCGGATCCCACGCCCAGTAGCCGCCCCAGCCCAGCACCGCGTACGCCCACCACGAGCCCAGGATGATGCCCACGGAGAGGAACAACCAGGCGACCATCGTCCAGCGCCGCAGGGGCGCCATCCATGCCTCGCCAATCTCCCCGCGCAACAGGCCCGCCACCGCGACGCCGAAGGGCACCGTCATGCCCACGTAGCCCGAGTACAGCATGGGCGGGTGGATGATCATCAGCACGTGGTTCTGCAGCAGCGCGTTGGGCCCCGGCCCGTCCGCGGGCACCGGCGACATGGCGCCCCAGGGGTTGGCCGGCCCGGCGATGAGGAACGCGAAGAACACGCCCACCGCCAGCATGGTGCCCAGCGCCAGGGACATGTACCGGGCGTGCTCGCGGCGGTGCAGCCACGCGAAGGCGCCCACATAGACCGCCATGATGAAGCCCCAGAAGAGGATGGACCCCTCCAGGGCGCTCCACAGCGACACCACCGTGTACACGAGCGGCGTGGCGCGGCTGCCCACCTGGGCCACGTACTTCACGCTGAAGTCGTGCGTGACGAGCGCGTAGACCATCATGGCGTTCGCGCCCACCATGCAGGCGCAGAAGCCCCAGACGGCGCGCATCACCCAGGGGAAGCCCGCCTCGGTGCGGCGCATGCCGGTGACGAGCCCCACCACCGCGCCGAAGGCCGCGAACGCCAGGCCTCCGAGCACCAGGGCGTTTCCAATCGCGCCGTTCACTTCGCCCCCGTCGCGGCGGCGGTGGTGTTCTCCGACAGCGTCTCCTGCCACTGCCGCGGGGCCTCGCCCTCCTTGGGGGGGCGGTACTCGTTGGAGTGGTTCACCATCAGCCGGTTGGAGCTGAAGACGCCCGAGCGGTCATATGTGCCCTCGACGACGACGCCGATCTTCTCGCGGAACATCTGTGGCGGCGTCTCGGTGGAGCGCACCAGCACGCTCTGCGCCTCGGGCTTGGGTCCATCCGCCACGCGGAACTCCAGCGTGGTGTGCTGGGCGTTCCACTGGATGCTGCCGGGCTGCACCACGCCGCCCAGGCGGATGGTGGCCGAGTAGGCCTTCTCGCCGTTGGACAGGAGCTCCGAGGGGCTCCAGTAATAGACGAGGTTGTCGCCGATGTTGCCGAAGGCCACGAAGGCCAGACCGCTGCCGGCGACCAGCAGGGCCACCACGGCGACGAGTCGGTTGCGAAGGGCGGGCGTCATGGCGTGCTTACTCCTTGGAACCGAACGGGGTGCGCGGACGGCGCATCCACAGCGAGAGCGCGTACAGGGCCAGGGCCGCCCAGGTGATGCCATACGAGGCCCACACGTAGCCCCAGCCGCCCTGGATGCGGCCCGTGCCCACGGGGTTCGCGGCGGCCTGGGCCAGCACCAACAGTGTCGAGAGCGAGGTCATGTCAGGCCACCACCTTGGAGGCACCGCTGCCGCCGCGCGTGGCGGGGTCGTCGGAGGGGAGCGCCTCGGGCAGCGCGACCTCCGCGTTCCGCTCCGCCAGCGCGATGAGGTAGCGGCGCGCGAGGAAGACAATCATCAGCGCGAGGAACGCGAACGCGCTCACCCGCAGGGGCAGCACCATGAGCGGATCCACCGTCTTGGGGCTCGACTGGACCTGATGCAGGCTGCGCCACCAGCGCACGCTGAACCAGACGATGGGCACGTCCACCGCCGCGATGATGCCCACCACCGCGCTCCAGACGGCCCGCTTCTCCGGGTCCTCCACGAAGCGGCGCAGCGCCAGGTAGCCCACGTACGCCACCAGCATGATGGCCGCCGTGGTGATGCGCGGATCCCACGTCCAGTACACGCCCCAGGTCGGCCGGCCCCAGATGCTGCCCAGGAGCACGCCCACCGTGCCGAACAGGAGGCCCACCTCGGCGCTCGCCTCGGCCATGGCGTCCGTCTTCCAGCTCGGCTTGAACAGGTACGTCACCGAGCAGCAGAAGTTCAGCGTCAGCGCCAGCAGCGCCATCCACACCGCCGGGACGTGCACGTACATGATGCGCTGCACGTCGCCCATCTCTCGGTCGGGGGGCGCCCAGAACAATCCCAGGTAGGCGCCCGCCACCAGCAGCACCACGGCCACCCCTGGCAGCACCCTGTGCAGTAGCTTTCCCATGCTCAGTCCTCGATGACCTTCGGGAACAGGAGGAACCCCAGCCCCCAGTAAATCAGATTGAAGCCGCTCAAAAGCCCGAACCATGAGCCCAGCTGATGCATGGGGTCACCCTGGAGTACGAGCGTGGTGGCCTTCGCGGCGGCCAGCAGCGACGGCACGATGAGCGGAAATAGTAGCAGAGGCAGCAGGACGTCCCTTGCCCGGGCGTTGGAGGCGATCGCCGAGTAGACGGTTCCCGGCGCGGACAGGGCCAGACAGCCAAGCACCAGCGTGAGGCCCAGGTCCCCCAGTCCCAGGACGATCTTGACCCCGAACAGGGCCACCATGACGGGGATGAGCAGGACGCCCAGCGCCACGAGCAGGGCCGTGTTGCCCAGGGCCTTGGAGAGGAAGATGGCGCGCGCGTCCGAGGGGGCCAGACGCACCCCGTCCAGACAGGCGTTCTCGGCCTCGACGCGGAAGGACTCGCCCAGGGACAGCACGCTGGCGAAGAGGATGGCCAGCCACAGGTAGCCGCCCGCGTTGCGCTCCAGGAGCCGGGTGTCCGGGCCGAGCGCGAACGAGAAGAGCAGCAATGTGGCCATGGCGAAGAAGACCAGCGCGTTGAGGCGCGCGCGCGTCCGCCACTCAATCAGCAGGTCCTTGCGCATCAGGACGAGCGTGGTCCGCAGGACACCGATGGGACGGGGCGCGCTCACGCGGCCACCGCCCGGCCGTCCTGAAGGTGCAGGCGCTCCTCGCACAGCGTCATCCCCTGCTCGATGAGGTGGGTGGCCAACACCACGGTGACCCCCGCGGCCTTCAGCTCGGCGATGAAGCCTTCCATGTCGCGGATACCGGCGGGATCCAGCTCGCCAAAGGGCTCGTCGAGCAGCGCCAGGGCGGGCTTCTTCATCAGCAGCCGCCCGATGGCCAGGCGCTTGCGCATGCCGGCGCTGAAGTGGCGCACCGGACTGTCCGAGCGGCGGGTCAGCCCGACCTTGGTGAGCAGCGCGTGCGCGGCGTCCTCCGGGGACTCCAGGCCGAGCAGGCGACCGAGCACCACCAGGTTCTGGTGCGCGCTGAGGTCCTCGTAGAGAAAGCTGGCGTGGGAGAGCAGGCCCACCTCGCGACGCACGGCGTCGCGCTCCGTCACGCTGTCACGCCCGAGCACCTGGAGCTGGCCCGCGGTGGGGCTGAGCGCGGTGGCCACCAGGCGCAGGAGCGTCGTCTTGCCGGAGCCATTGTGGCCCGTGAGCAAGAGGGAGCGGCCCGCGGGCAGCGCGTACGTGAGGCGCGCCAGGGCCCAGGTGCGGCCGTAGCGCTTGCTCACGTCGTGGAATGCGAGCGCGGTTCCGAGGGAGGAAGGGGGCATCGGCGGGGGAGTTCGTAGCCTTTTATCGGACCGTCCACCAGTGAAACCCAGGCGGGCGGCCAGGGGGAGGAGCGTCCGGGTTTCTGCCCGCCATCAGCACCGCCCACAGTTGAAAGCTTTTCCCCTCGTGAGGACGTCCGGGGCATGGCGCGGGCAGGTGGGTATCCGTGTGCATCGGAGCGTCGCGCCCCCCGTGAGAGCAGGGAGCGGTGGCACTCGTCATGCACACGGAGCGCGCGCTGGGGCGCGGTTCAGTGGATGGGGCTCTCCGGGAGGGGGCGGGCACATGGGGGGGACGGTGTTGCGGCGAGCGGTGAAGGTGGCTGCCGCCGGGATGATGCACTACAGCGGGATGCGCAGGGCGTTGGCCACCTATCAGCGGATCCGCTCGGGTGGACGGCGCATCCTCATCGTCAGCTATCACCGCGTGGTCAGCGACTTCACCGGCGAGCTGCAGCGCTCGATTCCCGGTCTGCTGATCTCCCAGGAGACCTTCCGCAAACACATGGAGGGTGCCCGCTCCGCCGGCTATGAGCTGGTGGGCATTGGGGACGCGGTGGACGTCATGAGCGGCCGGCGCGCGGCGAAGAAGGACCTGTGCGTGGTCACGTTCGATGACGGCTACCGCGATGTCTACCGGTACGCCTTTCCCATTCTCCAGCAGATGGGCATCCCGGCCATCATCTACCTGCCGACCGCGTTCGTGGGGACGCGGCGGCGCTTCAATCACGACCGCCTCTTCCACCTCCTGCGCCGCGTCCAGCAGCGGCGCTACCGCCCCGTGTTCGACGCGCTCCCGGCGCCTGCATTGGACCTGCTCGGCCCGGTGCATTCGGGGACCAAGTCGGTGTCCGCGGCACTGGATGACTTCATTGGCGAGTACCCCACGCACGTGCTCACCGACATCATCGACTCGCTGGAGAAGCAGCTCGGTGGGGGCCCGGAGCTGTCGCCCGAGCAAGGCGATGTGATGGATTGGGACGAGGTGCGGCGCATGGCGCGCGCGGGCTTCGAGTTCGGCGCGCACACGCAGGGCCACAACGTCCTGACGCTGGAGCCCACCGCCGTCATCGAGCAGGAAGTGCTCGAGTCCAAGCGCGCCATCGAGCGCGAGGTGGGCGGCACGGTGCGGGACTTCGCGTACTGCAATGGCTGGTACTCGGATGAGATCATCCGCGTGCTGGTCGCGAACGGGTTCCGCTCCGGCGTGACGACCGAGGACACCCCCAACCGGATTGGCGGAGACCCGTTCACCCTGCGCCGCAAGGTGATGTGGGAGAACTTCAGCGTGGGCGTGCTGGGGGACTATTCGTCCGCGCTCACGGTGTGCCAGTTGGACGACTGCTTCGGCGCGCTGGGGATGAACCACCCGGTCCCTGGACGGCGCCCGCAGGCCATGGCATCCCTGGCGCAGATCCTCCGGCCAGAGGCGGGCTCATCCGAGGACCTGCCGTGAGTGAGACCGCCGCGCCGGAGGCCTCGTTCCTGGGGCGCGCCGGTCCCCTCGTGCTGGCCCGGTTGTTCACCGCCGGGCTGACACTGTCCATCCCGCTGGTGCTCGCGCGCGTCCTGCCGTTGGACGAGTACGGGACGTACTACCAGCTCTTCCTGGTGGCCACGACGCTCTACTACGTCCTGCCGTTCGGGATGGTGCAGAGCCTGTACTACTTCTTGCCTCGCGCGGAGGAGCGGCGGCCGTACCTGGGGCAGGCGTTGTTGTTCGTCACCGCCACAGGGGTGCTCGGCGCGGGGCTCGTGTGGGGCTTGCTGGGGCGCGTGGCGGAGGCCTTCCACAACCCGGCGTTGCTAGACCATCGCGGGCCGTTGGCCGCCTACACCGCGCTGCTGCTCGGCAGCTACCCGCTGGAGGTCTCGCTGACGAGCCAGGGCCGCACGCGGGCCTCGGCCGTCGTGTACCTGGCCTCGGATGCGGTGCGCGCGCTGGTGATGGTGGTGCCACCGCTGCTGGGGTACGCGCTGCACGGGTTGATGCTGGCGGTGACGGCGTTCGCTGGCGCGCGCTATGTCGCCACGTGGCTGGTGGCGCTGCGTGGCGCGAAGGGGCCGCTGGTCAGCGGGAGCCTGCTGCGCGCGCAGTTGGCGTACTCGGCGCCGTTCGGCGCGGCCATGCTCCTGGCGATTCCACAGCAGAACGCGCACCTGTACGCGGTGGCGGGCGCGGTCGCCCCGGCGCTCTACGCGCTGTACCGCGTGGGCTGCTTCCAGCTGCCGGTGGTGGACTTGCTCTACACGCCGACCAGCGAGGTGTTGATGGTGCGGCTGGGCGAGCTGGAGCATGCGGGCCGGTTGTCCGAGGGCGTGGGGGCGTTCCGCGAGGCGGCGGGAAAGCTGGCCTTCGTGTTCCTGCCCTTCGCCGCGTTCCTGTTCGCCGCGGCGCCGGAGTTCATCGCGGCGATGTTTGGCCAGAAGTTCCTGCCCGCGGTCCCCATCTTCCGGGTGAGCGTGCTGGGCGTGGTGCTGTCGATCCTCCCAATGGATGGGACGCTGCGCGCCCGTGGCATGACGCGCGCCATCTTCGCCTCGTACTTCGTGAAGGCCGCGGTGACGGTGCCGCTCTTGTGGGTGGGCGTGCGGCGCTTTGGAATGCTGGGGGGCATTGGCGCGTGGGCCGTGGCCGAGGTGGTGGGGAAGACCCTGCTGCTGGCGCGAGTGCCGGCGGCCCTGTCCACGGCCGAACACCGGCTGCGCCTGTGGGACGTGATTCCCTGGTCGGAGCTGGGCAAGGCCTCGCTGGCGGCGGGCGCGGCGGGCGCGGGCGTCTTCGTTCTCCGGGCGGGGGTGCACGGAGCCTGGCTGAAGTTGCCGGAGGGCTTCTTCTGGCGGGTGTTGCCGTTGGGGATGGCGGGGGTGTTGTTCCTCGCGGGGTATGTGGCGGTGCTGTACGCCACGGGGGTTCGGCCGCTGAGTGCGTTGGCGGCGTTGCGGACGCGGCGCGCGCAGTGAGCGCCCGCGAGCGGGTGGACTGGGGAGGACTTCCCTCCCCAGGGGTGGGTACCTAGGTTCCCGGCCATGGTGGCGACGGGGTGAGGGTCAGGGCGAGGGAGGCGTGATGGTGTTGCAGGCGATGACGCTGTACAGGGTCGCACGCGCGTTGCGGAATCGTGGAGTGCCACTGTTGCCAGCCGTGGTGCGCAAGCTGAATTACTACCTGCACAGCTCCTACATCCCAGAGCAGGCGGAGCTGGGGGACGGAACGCAACTGGGTTACGGCGGTATCGGCGTCGTCATCCATCGAGCGGCGAAGGTGGGCAAGCACTGCCTCATCTCGCAGCAGGTGACGTTGGGTGGACGCTCGGGGCTCGTGGGCGCGCCCATCATCGGGGATTACGTGCGCATCGGCGCCGGTGCGAAGATTCTGGGGAACATCCGGATCGGCGACTTCGCGGTGATTGGGGCGAACGCCGTGGTGTTGAAGGACGTGCCCGCGGGCGCGGTGGTGGCGGGGGTGCCGGCGAAGGTCATCCGACAGGATCCGGATCCGCTCACCAGCTACCAGCGGGAGATGGGCTTGTTGCCGCCGCGTCCCAAGCTCACGCCCGTGCCGACGCCGCAGGCCTCGGCTCGGTAGGAGAGGGACGCCACCATGCGCGTGCTCCTGGTCGGAGACCATCCGCCACCGTATGGCGGAGTGGCCATCCACGTCCGCCAGCTCTTGCAGTACCTGCGCGGTCGCGAGCTCGAAGTGAAGGTGCTGGACATTGGAAAGGGCGGCCGGCCGGCTCCGGACGTGATTCCGGTGCATGGCCCCGCGCACTTCGGGTTGCGGCTCGCGGGCTTCGTGGCGGGCGGATGGACCCTTCACCTGCACACCAGCGGCAACAACCCGAAGTCATGGGCGCTGGCGGGCATGGTGGGCGGATTGCCAGGAGGGCGCGCGCCCCGCGTCATCACGCTGCATTCAGGGCTCCTGCCGGACTACCTGCGCGGCTCGTCCGCGCGGCGGGTGCTGGCGGGGATGGCGCTCGCGGGGTACGCGCGCGTGGTGGCCGTGTCCGGTGCGGTGCGGGATGCGGTGGTGGCGTGCGGCGTGCCGGCGCACAAGGTGCTGGTGCACCCCGCGTTCTGCGCGTCGCAGGTGACAGCGGGCGCGGTGCCGCCTCGGGTGGAGTCCGCGCGCGCGCGGCGCAGGCCGCTCCTGGTGATGGCGCATCATCCCTCGCCTGTTTACGGGCGGCGGCTCGCGTTCCAGGCGCTGCGGCGGTTGGTGGAGGAGTTGCCGGACGTGGGGCTGGCGGTGTTCGGCCCGGGCACGCGCTCGGAGGAGTTCCGCCGCGATGTGCGCGAGACGCGGGTGGCCGCGTATCTCGAGGACCTGGGCGAATTGGAGCATGACGCCGCGTTGGGGCTGCTGTCCCGAGCGGATGCGTTCTTGCGGCCCACCACGCACGATGGGGATTCCATCTCGGTGCGGGAGGCGCTGGCGCTCGGGGTGCCCTGCGTGGCGAGCGACGTGTGTCCGCGCCCGGTGGGCACGCGCGTGTTCCAAGCGGACAGCGCGCGAGACCTGGCGTTTCGCGTGCGCGAGGCGTTGGCCGCGGGGCCACCGCGCGTCGTGTCACCCGATGCGGGCCCCGTGCTCGAGGCCCTGTACGCCGAGCTTGCGTTGGCTCGGGCCGAGCGGGCTCGGGCGGCGCCCGCCGTGTGAATGGATTTTCCAACAGGACTCGGAGGCGACGACGATGCGACGCGGCGACGACATGGACCTGGCCCGGAGGGCACTCCGGGGGCGAGACCTGGTGGTGTTCTCGAATGACTGGGATGGGGATCCGCTGTCCAAGGTCCACATCATGCGAATCCTCGCGCGCGACAACCGCGTGCTGTGGGTGAACAGCATTGGCAACCGCGCGCCCAAGGCGAACGCGCACGATGTGCGGCGGCTGGCCAAGAAGCTGCGGACGTTCACCGAGGGGCTGCGCGAGGTGGAGCGCCACATCCACGTGCTGTCTCCGTTGGCCGTGCCGTTCTATGGCTCGGAGGCGGTGCGTCTGGCGAATCGCGAGTTGTTGCGCTGGCAGGTGCTGCGGGCCATGCGGCAGCTTCGCTTCCAACGGCCGCTGTCCTGGAGTTTCCTGCCGGCCTCGGCGCCGGTCTCCGGGACGCTGGGCGAGGACTTCGTCGTCTACCACTGCGTGGACGAGTTCTCCGCCTTCAGCGACACCAACGGGCGCCACATCGCGGAGCTGGAGGCCCGGCTGTTGAGGCGGGCGGACCTGTGCATCACCTCGGCGGAGCGCTTGCGAGACAGCAAGGCGCTGCTCAATCCGCGCACGGTGCTGGTGCGCCATGGCGTGGACTACACGCACTTCGTGAAGGCGTGCGACGCGTCCACGCCGGTGCCCGAGGACATCGCGCGGTTGCCTCGGCCCATCATCGGGTTCTTCGGGTTGGTGGCGGAGTGGGTGGACCAGGCCGCGCTCATCGCCACGGCGCGGGCCCATCCAGAGGGCTCGGTGGTGCTCATTGGCAAGACGATGCCGGACTGTGACGTGGGCCCGCTGCGCGCCGTGCCCAACATTCACTTCTTGGGTCGCAAGCCCTACGCGGACCTGCCCGGCTACAGCAAGGCGTTCGATGTGGCCCTCATGCCCTTCAAGGTCAGCGAGCTGACGCTCAACGCCAACCCGCTCAAGGTGCGCGAGTACCTGGCCGCGGGCCTGCCGGTGGTGTCCACGGATCTGCCCGAGGTTCGCAAGGTGGGGTTGTGCCGCATCGCCCGGGACACCGAGGACTTCGTGCGGCACGTGGATGCGTGTCTGGCCGAGGGCGGAGGGCCTCGGCGCGAGCGCGCCGAGCGCATCTTCCACGAGAGCTGGGAGGCGCGGGTGGAGGAGATCCGTCGCCACGTGGGCGCGGCGCTCATCGCGGCGGGCAAGCGACTGTAGGGCGTTACTCGCGGCCCGCCACGGCGCGCTCCAACCGTGCGTATCGTCGGGCCACGCGCGCGTAGTCGCTCGGGCGCACGGGGGCTTGGGCGAGCGTGCGGGCGAGGTCGGCTTTCGCGTCGAGGAACTCGGTCGCGGGGACGCCGCAGGTTGCTTCGAGCAGCCGTGCGGCTTCCGCGTCCGGAAGCGTGAGGGCGATGCCGAGGCGCTCCTGCAGTTGCTGCCGCAGGGCGAGGTCCAGCTCGGGCAGCAGCTCTGCCTCCACGCGGGAGCGGCGCATGAGCCAGCCCAGGCTCGCGACGTATTCCTTCATCGAGCGGTGCTTGCGCGTGAGCAAGGGACGGGGAGCGCCCATCCGCGTGCCTCGCGAGACGACGTACAAGAGTCCCGCCGCGAGTCCCTGCGCGAGGAACACCCAGATGCCTCGCGAGATGGGGGGGCGTGCCTCCGCGTGATGATGGAACTCGTCGAAGACGAGGGGACCGCGCGCGGCGACGGCATCCCACCAGCGTCGGTTGTCGAGCAGCTCCAGTCGGCGATTCTCCGCGAGGTCCGCCCCTGCGAGGACGTAGACCTCGCCTTGGCCCAACGGCCAGCGCCAGAGGATCGCGCCGTCGCCAAGGCCCGCGAGGGGGAGGGCTTCCGGATGTCTCACTCGCACGGCGCGATCTCGCGAGACGCGCAGATGGGTGAGCCCTCGCGCGAGCCCTCCCGAGAGCCATACCTCCGCCGTGGTGCCACCGGGATCCGTCCATTCGGAGGGCATGCCTTGGTGGTTCGCGCCCAGCAGCGGACCCGTGTCCAGGGCGAGCCATGCATCCAGGGCTGGCTGGCTCGTGGTCGTCTCGCGTGGAACGAGATAGAGGAGGGTGCCGCCCGCTTCGACGAAGCGCGACAGGGCGTTCACTTCGGACTCGGAGACGACGCGGGCCTGCGGTGCCGCGAGCACGACGGTGCGCGTCCCGGTGGGCAGTGATTCCAGCGAGGACGCGTGCGCCGCGACGGTTTGTCCTCCCTCGCGCAGGTAGAACCACAGCGCGCGCAGTCCAACGGGGCCCGGGTTCTCGGTCGAGGGGACCGGGGAGTCCACCGCGGGTGCACTCCCCGCGGCGAGCCCCAGGGCCAGCGCGAGCACCACCAGGAGCCCGAGGACCCAGAACGCTCGACTGTTCACGGGACGCTCCTTGACCAAGGAGCGCCTGCGCCACGCACCGGCCACGCCCCAAGACAATCGCTGCCTGCGACGTGGGTCGCCGTCCGCAGTGGGTCGCGCGCGCTCACACACGAATCGATGGCCGTGGGGTCCTCATGCGCGCAACGCAGCGCTCGCGCTGTGCGTCCGCGAATCACCGCGCCGTCATCAAGTGAAGCCCCGCGCGCGCTGAGGCTCATGGACCGTGCGCCCGTGCCAACGACAGAGGCCACCATTCGCGTGGAGGCTCGTGGTCGTGCTCCAGACCTGGGGCTCATGGCGTCCCCTGGCTCAGCGTGCCGCGCAGGCGTTCGATGTCATCCACGAAGCGCGTGGCCTCTTTCGCGGTCACCGGTGCCAATGAGTAGAAGGCCCGATCGTACCAACCGAGGAGTTGCTCGACCTCGCGCGTGAGCCCGACGGAGGCGCCTCGTCCGGGGAGTTCCGCGGCCAGCTCGCGGTTCGTCTTCACTCGGTCGGGCCGGGCCCAGCCTCGCTGCTCCAGCGCGGACAGCAGGCAGAACAGGGCCTCGCGGATCGCCTCGCGTCCGTCGCCTCGTGCGAGCGCAGCGCGGGCTCGTCCGAGGTGCTCGGGCGGCGGGTCCAGCTTGCCTGGCGCATCATCGCCCCAGGCGTCCGTGTTCACGGCCCGGTTGCGGGGGCCGAGCCGCCGCCAGCGCAGCAGTCCGAACAGGACCACCGCGAGCGCGATGCCGAGCATCACCGCTCGGGTCGCGACCGCGAAGCCTTGGGCGCTGCGCGACTCGAAGAGGTTCTCCAGCCACGCTTGGAGTTCACGCAGCAACCGCTTCAGCACGTCACCATTGCGCTCGCGGGCGCGGGCGAACTCAGGGCGGTTCAGGATGTCCTGGAGCCGCTCGGCGCCGCTGGTGTTCGCGTTGGAGACCGTGGGCTCGGGCGCTGCTTGGAGCGCACAGGCCTGCTCCAGATAGCTCGCCACTTGTCGTGCTCGGGCTGTCGGCGCCGCGCCGGGATCTGGTGGTGGCGCTGGGAGACCTCCCCATTGTCGGGCGAGCGCCTCCACCGCGGCGGGAAGTTGCTCGGGCTGCCGCAGGGCCGTCTCTTCCAGCCGCCGCGCGAGGCCCTCTCGCTCGGCGCAGGGCAGCGCGGTCAGCAGGGCGAGGAGGGACAGGCTCGGCACGGAAGGCCTCGCGCTCAGGCCACGACCGACGAGGAGGGCTCCGAGGTCGCGGGCTCGCTCAGGCGACGCTCCAGGTCGAGGCCCTCTCGGCGCACGCGCATGTCCAGATAGAAGAACGCGGACACCACGATGCCGAGCGGCGTGAAGACAGTCTGCGCCACCACCTGGAACAGCTCGGCGGGGACGAGCAGCGTCTGCGGGATGGCCGCCATGGCCGCGGGGTCGAAGATGTTGCCACCGGCCATCAGGCGGACAATCCAGACCGGCAGGCCGGCGACGGTGCTCACCGCGATGAGCATCGCGCCCACGACCGTGGACAGCACCATGGCTCGGACGGTGCCGCGCCCCATGAAGCCCGGCTCGATGCGACCTGAGAGCAACTCGCCCGAGCGACGGAAGGAGCCCCAGGCCCCGAGGTTCTCCAGGGCCACCACCGGGGGGAGCAGCATGAAGCGCAGGAAGTACCAGAGCGTGGACGCGAGGAATGCCAGGGCCAAGAGGAGCCCGCTCCCCACCAGCAGCGCGATGCTCGCCGCGTTGGACAGGCCCGTGTGCGTGCCACTCACGGCGGCGGCGAACCCCAGCCCGCCCAAGGCGAGGCCCGGCAAGCACAGCACGAGCGTTGCGCCCATCGACCATCCAATCGAGATGACGTACGCCCCCGTCAGCGTCCCCACGCGCGCGAAGGTCCGACGGAAGCCATCCGCGGGCGTGGTGGGCTCGCCCAGGCGAGTGGGCACGGCGTACCGGGCGACCGTTGCCGTGGCGAGCCAATAGCTCCAGATGATGAGCGCCCACGCGGCGACACTGACGCCCATGAAGCGCCCCATCTCGCGCAGGACAGTGAGCGGATCTCCGGTCCCCCGGGTGTCGAGCATCGCGACCATTTGGGGGAGCATCAGGGCGGTGACCTTGGCCGCGATGTAGTTCAGGAGATCGAACCCGAGGCACAAGGTGAACAGCGCCTTGAGGTGGGCGCGCCAGAACATCGCGGCGCGATCGATCAACTCACCGAGGGCCAGGGGCCGCAGGTCCGAGGAGGCGTTTGGAGGACTCACCGGAGCACACCATAGCGCCTCAGGTGGAGGGTGGACATGCATCCCCCAGGGCTCGCGCCGCCAGGGTGGGGTCGGCCGCGGCGAGCACCGCGGAGATGACCGCGACGCCCGCGGCGCCACGCACGGCCCGCGCCCGCTCGGGGGTCATCCCTCCGAGCGCCAGCGCGGGGCACGGCAGCAGCCGCGCGAGCGCCGCGAAGCCCTCGGGTCCGAGGGGCGGACGCGTGTCGTTCGGCTTGGAGCCCGGCGAGAACACCGGGCTCACCAGCGCGAGGTCCGCTCCATGCGCGTGCCGGGCCTCCGCCGCGTCATGCACAGCCGCGCTCACCCACCGCTCGGGCGGAAGGGCGGGGCGCACGACGTGCGGCGCGGGGCCTGAGGCCGGCAGGTGCAGGTGCGCGCCGACCTCCAGCGCCACGTCCAATCGCCCGTTCACGAAGAGCGCGCGGCCCCGCGCGTGGCACAGCTGGGCGAGCAGCCGCGCTTCCTCCAGGAAGAGGGGCGCGGGTGCCTCGGGGTGGCGGTGCTGCACGGCGACGTCGGGCCCCGCGTCCAGCGCTCGCGCCAGCGCCGTGAGCAGCTGCTCTCGCGGCAGGCGCCAGTCGGTGATGACGAGGACGCGGGGCAGGGGCGGCACTACTCGACGAGCCCTTCGATGGGGCTGGACGCGGAGCCGTAGGCCTTGCGCGGGATGCGCCCGGCGAGGAACGCGTCGCGGCCCGCCTCCACCGCCTTCTTCATCGCCACCGCCATGCGCACCGGATCCTTCGCGCCGGCGATCGCCGTATTCATGAGCAGCGCGTCCACGCCCAGCTCCATGGCGATGGCCGCGTCGGAGGCCGTGCCCACGCCCGCGTCCACGATGACGGGCACCTTCACCGTCTCGCGAATGAGGCGGATGTTGTGCGGGTTGCGGATGCCCAGGCCACTTCCGATGGGCGCCGCCAGGGGCATCACGGCCGCACATCCCGCATCCTCCAGCTTGCGCGCGGTGATGGGGTCGTCGCTCGTGTAGGGCAGGACGGTGAAGCCCTCCTTCACCAGGATGCGGGCCGCCTTCACCGTCTCCTCGACGTCCGGGTAGAGCGTCTTCTCGTCGCCGAGCACCTCGAGCTTGACCCACTTGCTCATGCCCAGCTCCTCGGCGAGCCGGCAGGTGCGCACCGCGTCGTCCGCCGTGTAGCAGAGCGCCGTGTTGGGCAAGAGGCGCAGGCGGTTGCGATCGATCCAATTCATCAGCGACGCCTCGCCCGTGGCCTTCAGGTCCAGGCGCCGCACGGCCACGGTCACCATCTCCGTGCCGGACAGCTCATGACAGCGCTTCATGATGTCGTGACTGGGGTACTTCCCCGTCCCGAGGATGAGGCGAGAGCTGAAGGTCACACCCGCGAGGGTGAAAGGCTTGTCCACGATGCCGCTCATTGCGTCCCTCCTCCTGGCTACCCGCCACCGACGAAGGTGACAATCTCCACGCGATCTCCCTCTCGCAGGGAGTGCTCGGCGTGGCGAGCCCGGCGCACGACCTCCGCGTTCACCTCCACGGCCACCCCCGGACCGCCGATCCGCAGCGACTCCAGCAGCGACGACAGGAGCGTGCCCTCGGGGACCTCGCGCGCTTCGCCATTCACCCACACCGTCACGTCGTCACGACTCCTTGGGACGGGAATGCGCTGGCACTACAAGGGGGACTCCGCGCTGTCAACGCGCACGCCCGTGCGTCCGTCCGCCGCGCGCATTGGCCACGCGGGGGGCACCTCATGGGTGCCAGCAGGCCGGACGCTTCCTGCGCGGACATGAGCGCGCCGCGCCGCATCCGTTGGGACGGGAAGGGGATGTCTGACCCGGGTGGTAGGGATGGACGGGCCTGCTTCCAGGAGGAATCACCCGCGATGCCCATCCCGCCACCCACTCGGTCTCCCGCCCGAACCAGCATCCTGTTCTCCGTCGGGGCCACATCCTACGAACTCATCCGTCACCTGGGCGCTCGCGGGGCGGGGGAGGTGTTGCTCGCGCGGCGGCACTACGCGGAGGTGCCTGGGGGACTCGTCCTGATCAAGCGCATGCGCGACCCGGGCCACGAGCACGGACGCGAGCAGCTTCGCGAGGAGACGCGGCTGCTCATGCGCCTGAGTCACCCGGCCATTCCCCAGGTGTATCTGGCGCGCGTCCACGCGGGCGCGCTCCACCTCGTCACCGAGTACGTGGAGGGGCACTCGCTGGAGACGCTGTGCAGCTTCGCGGCGCTGCGCGGCCAACCCTTGTCGGAGGCGTTCGTCGCGTACGTGGGCGCGGAGGTGGCGGACGCGCTCCAGCATGTCCATGGCCTGGAGGACGAGGTGGGACGCCCCCTGGGGGCCGTGCACCGGGATGTCAGCCCGCGCACCCTCCGCGTGGACTCGCACGGCCGGGTGCGGGTGTCCGACTTCGCGCTGGCCTGGACACGTCTGGCGCCGCATTCGCTCGAGGCGCAGGGGCCTCGGTGCGGTGACGTGGCGTATGCGGCGCCGGAGGCCTTGGCCCACCGGCCGGTGGATGGGCGCGCGGACCTCTACTCGCTGGGCGTGGTGTTGCTGGAGCTGCTCACGGGACTCCACCTCCTGGACCTGGAGGACGTGGAGCGCGCGGCTCGGACGGCGCCGCCTTCGCTGGAGCAGGCGCCTCCGCGCGCGGCGGACCCGAGCTGGTTGCCGGCCTCGGAGATGGCCCTTCGCATGGCGTGTCTCACGGAGGCGCATGTGGTGGGCGCCACGCGCGGGCTGTCCTCGCCCATGGCCACGGTGCTGCGCCGGGTGCTGCGGCGCGAGCCGGAGGCGCGGTTCCAGTCGGGCGCGCAGCTGCGGGACGCGCTCTGCGACGTGTTGGAGGGACTCGGGAGGCCTTATGGCCACCGAGAGGCGTCGCGCGAGGTGTCGTGGCTGCGCCGGGCGTTGGGGCCCGCGGAGCGGTGGGCCGCGGAGCTGGTGGAGCAAGGCCACGGGCCTTGTGCCTGAGTGCGGGGACAGCGAAGACTGCCGCCCATGGTCGACGTGAACGAGCTTCACCGGCGCTGGTGCATCGCGGATGGACACGCGGACTCCCTCCTCTGGAATCGCGACCTCAGCGTCCGTTCCGAGGAGGGCCATGTGGACTTCCCCCGCTTGCGCGAGGCGGGGGTGAAGCTCCAGTGCTTCACGATCGTCACGCGCGGCTTCCCGTTCGTCGGAGGCTTCCCGGTGTTCGCCGCGTGGCGCGGCTGGCCCCGCGCTGCGCGCGCCAGCGAGTGGTCCCGTGCGCTGTGGCAGGTCTCCCGCTTGGAGGAGGCCGCGGCGCGCTCGGACGACACGGTGCGCATCACCACCACGGGCGCCGCCTTGGAGGACAACCTGGCGCACGGGCGGCTGTCCGCGGTGCTGGGCGTGGAGGGCGGCCATGCCATCGAGGGGCAGGTGGAGCGCCTGGCCCAGCTGCACGCGCGGGGGGTGCGCTTCATGGGCCTGACGCACCTGTCCAACAACGAGCTGGGCGGCTCCTCGTTTCCGATGATGGGCAACCGGGGCCTGACGCCGCTGGGCCACGAGGTGATGTCGGAGATGGCGCGGCTGGGGCTGAGCGTGGATGTGGCGCACGCCGCGGAGCGCACGCTGGAGGACTTGTTCGCGCACCCCACGGTGCGCTTCTTCTGCTCTCACACGGGCGTGCGCGCCGCGGGCGGGGGCTGGCGCAATCTCACCGATGCGTCCCTGCGGCGCATCGCGGAGCGCGGCGGCGTGGTGGGCATCATCTTCGCGCCTGTCTACTTGGGGGGCGACTCCGTCGACGACGTGGTCCGCCACATCGAGCACGCGGTGGATGTCATGGGCGAGCAAGGGGTCGGGCTCGGCTCGGACCATGACGGCATGGTGCCGCTGCCCCGTGGCATGCGGGACGTGACGGACCTGCACCTCATCACCGAGGCGCTGCTGCGGCGCCACCCGGAGGCGTGGGTAGAACGGGTCATGGGTGAGAACTTCCGCCGCTACTTTCGCGAAACGCTCGGCGGTTGACCGGGGGGGAGCGCTCGGAAATAGTCGCCGCCGCCCATGAAAGTCCTCCGCCTCGCGTGTGCGTCCTTCGTCGGTCTCCTGCTGCTCGCGGGCTGCGGTAGCCCGGATGCGGGAGACGGTTGCAACGGAAGCGACTACATCTGCCTGGACGTGGCGCGCGCCCTGGAGTGTCGCGGCGGTTCCTGGCGGGAGTTGCAGTGCCGCGGCACGCTGGGTTGCCGCGAGCTGAAGGACAGCGTGCGCTGCGACACCTCCGGCAACGTCGCGGGCGACAACTGCGCCAGCTCCGCCGAGGGGCACGCGATGTGCCGCTCGGACGGAAAGGCCCTGCTGGAGTGCCGCGAGGGCCTCCTCGTGCAGACGCTGGCCTGCTCGGCCTGCGCGACCGAGGACTCCCGAGTCCAGTGCACGCCCTGACGCGGGGCGTTCCCCGCGAGGGCCTCACGCCTTGCCGGGCGAGGGGGCGCGCCGAGCGCCTCCGCTGACTCGACCGCGCGTCGTCGCCTTCTTCGCCGCGGGTCGAGCCTCCTTCTTCGCCGTCTTCTTCCGCGCGGGCGTCTTGGGCGCTCCGGCGTTGGCGAGGGCGAGCGCGTGGGCCCGCCGCACCCACCGGGTAAGCTCCTCCGTTTCGTCGTGGAAGGACTCTGGGACGAGGACCCAGTGGGACATCGTCTTCGGTCCCGCCATCCACGGGTCCGAGCCCGGGCGGCCCATCAGCTCCTCGAAGGCCGTGGCCTCCGGGAACCTCAAGCCGATGCGCCCCGTCTTCCAGACCAGGGCGTAGATGGTGTCGTTCGCGAACAGCGCGTCACAGCCGAACATGCGGCGCCGCGAGACCGCCGGCAGCCGCTGCGAGGCCTCTTCGAGCAGTTCGGTCAGGTGGGGATAGGTCGCGACCATGGCGTCTCGGGAGGGTGAGGGGTGCGGGCCGGCATCTTGCGCTACCCGAGACGTCCTGGCCGCCCGCGACGTCAGCGATTGTTCGCCAGTGGTTTGATGCCCTGCTCGATCATGTGCTCGATGAGGTTGAAGGACTCGCCGCCCGTCAGCTGCATGGGCGTGTCGATGGGGTGCGACAGCGAGATGATGCGCGCGAAGGGCTCCACCTTGCCGGCCGTGCGGCTCTTGGCGTTGCGCACGTCACCCACCTCCTCGAGCGGAATGCACTCGCAGATGCTGACGGGCGTGCCCACCGGAGGGAAGGCCGTGACGCGGCCATAGGCCAGGGTGCCGTGGATGGCGCGGAAGGCCCCGAAGGGCGTCTCCACGATGGCGTAGGGGTTGAAGAAGAGCCGCGCGGGGAAGCCCTTGGCGCCCAGCGACTGCGCGATGCCGAGCGATGGCCGGAACAGGTCGGGGTACTCCCGCTTGAGCGTCTCGCCCAGGATGATGCGCATGGGGCCCCACTCGGTCTCCATGCGCGAGTCCAGGTTGAGGATCTGCATCCAGACCGTCTCCTGGCCCGGCGTGAAGTACTCCGCGGGATGGGCGATGAAGTCGGACTCGCAGATGCTGTTCGCCAACGTACAGTTGGCGGGCAGCTCCAGCATCACCTGATGGTTGGCCTGGGGCCCCTTGTAGATGAACGGCGCGCCGCGCGACACCGTCTGCGTGGCGGGGGGCATGGCCAGGGAGATGACCCGGCCGGCCATCTCTCCCTTCAGGAACTGAATCTGGATGATGAAGTGGCTGAGGAAGCCATCCACGCCCATGGCGGGGAATGGGGAGATGTGGTTGCCCATCTGCCGGATGAGCTCGTCATGGCGCTCGGTGAGCTGCTGGTTCTTGCGCGACAGGGCGTCGAGCTGTTGTTCCAGTCGCGCCACGCGCTCGTCACCCGATGCCCCGGACACCGTCGCCGCGGGGAGGTCCGAGACATTGATGGTCAGATTGATGGTCATCGTGGGTCTACTCCTGAGGTTGGATGTCTTGTGATGCGCGCCACAGGGGGGGCACTAGGGCATGCCGAAGGCGGCCCTGTCCTCGGGAGTCGGCGGCTCGCCATAGGTCTGCTGAAAGGCCGCCTCCCAATCCGTGCCAAAGAGCTTGAGCCTCACGCCCACGGGGTTGGCCACCGGGGTGAGGGTCTTGAGGTAGTCCGCCAGCGCCAGGGCGTCCACGTCCGCCATGTCTTTGTAGAACTGCCACATCATGACGTGGGCAATGGGGCGGGGCCGCCCGTACTCGTCCTCGCGCACGTCGATGCCCTGGCGGATGGCGCGCACGATGCGCTCGGTGGGGACGCGCTCCAGCGCGCCTCCGTGCCCGAGCACCGTCAGGTTGCTGCCGTATAGGACCGCGAACCCGGGATAGGGGAACGCGGCGAAGCCCTTCTCCAACTGGCGCAGCGGCAGGTCCGGCCCCAGTCGGAACGAGCCCTGGAACGGGTCCGAGGGACTCCCCCCCGCGAACTCCACCAGCGTGCCGTTCTCGTGATGGGAGTGGCACTCGCGGCAGCCCACCAGCGCGCCCATCAAGTAGGTGGCCCGCTCCCGGGTGCGACCCTGCGGGGCGCGCGCCGGGCCATCCGCCACCATGGGTTGTGGCTCGAACGGCAAGGTTCTAGGTTGGATGGGGTTGCGGATGGGGGGCAGACTCTTCAGGTAGCGCGCCAGGGAACGGGCATCCTCCAACGCCATGTGGTTGTAGAAGCTGTGCGGGGGGAAGGTGAACAGGACGCGGCCATCCTTGCGCCTGGCTGTCCTGAGCACCTCGACAATCTCATCCTCTGTCCAACTCCCCAATCCTGTTTCGACGTCTGGGGTCAGGTTGGGCGTCACGACCAGGCCATGGGTGGTGCCCGACAAACGGAGGATGAACGGGACGCCCCCCGCCAGTTGTCTTTGCGGGTCGAGATACCTGACCCAGTCTGGATCCATCCGGAACAAACGCTCACGATCCGGATCCCCTCCGCCGGGGACCGCGGGGACCGCGGGTGGCGTATGACAGGCTTCACAGACGCCAATGGTGGCAAGGTATTTCCCGCGACGGATGCTGGCGGCGTCTGGGGCCTTGTCCTTCTCCGCGGGAGGGCCGGCCCAGGCGAGGCCCCATGCGGACAGACAGAGGGCGAGGACCTGAAAGGGATATCGAACCCGCTTCGAGGGCATGGGATCACCTGGGGCGTTTTGCTTTGAATGGGATGCTAGGAATTGCGGGAGTGAGCCGTCAAGACGTGCGCCCGTCTTGTATGTGAAAACAGTCATTGTGTTGCGTGACGGACGTTGTTCGCGACCCTGGGGCGCTGGCGCGCGACGGGGGTTGGTCCCAGGCTGGCCCCCGCTCAGGACTCGTGGGGTAGGGGATGTGTCGGGTTGGGCGGGTTGAGAGTCTGCGGAGGTCTGTCCATGGTGGAGTCGCGTTCCGCAACACAAGACATGCTCTATCTCGTGACGTGGGAGTTCATCGAGTCCGCGGCGCCGGCCTCCGCTGAGAAGGCCATGCGAATGCTCCGGGATTCAGTGCTGCCGGGCCTGCGCAAGTGCGCGGAGTGGGAACAGCAAGGGCGAATCCTGGGCGGCGGCTCCGTGGTGGGCGAGAAAGCCTCGGTGGTCGTCATGCGCGCGGCGTCCAACGAGGAGTTGAGCCGGATGCTGCGCAGTCTTCCCTTCTGGGGCCTCATGCGAATGAAGGTGACGCCCCTGGAAGGGTTCGCGGAGCGGGCCGCGCAGGAGGAGAAGTCCGTGGCGCGGCTCGAGGAGTTACACAAACAAGGCTTGCTGACCTGAGGAGCGAACGATGCTCACTGTCCATGCGTCACCGGGAGCCTGGGGGCTCACCAGCATCAGTCCATTCTGTATCAAGCTGGAGGCCTACCTGAAGATGGTGGGTCTCCCCTATCGCGTCGTCCCGGCGGACCCTCGCACGGCGCCCAAGGGGAAGATTCCCTTCATCGTGGAGGGGGGCGTGCGGTTGGGGGACTCGCAATTCATCATCGAGTACCTGAAACAGAATCATGGGGATCCGCTCGACGCGAAGCTGGGGACCGCTGAGCGTGCGCTGGGACACGCGGTGCGGCGCATGCTGGAGGAGGGGACCTACTTTCATTCCCTCCACGAGCGTTGGTTGGATGACGAGGGCTGGCGTGTCTTCAATCCCGTGTTCAGGGGGCTCTTTCCTCCCTTCTTGCGTCCCTTTGGGTTCGCCATCGCGGGCTCGGTGAGACGGCAGGTGCGGCGGACCTTGTATGGGCAAGGCACCAGTCGCCACAGCCGGGAGGAGATTCAAGCCATGGCGCGCGATGACCTCGCGGCGGTGGCGACCTTGTTGGGCAATAAGCCCTTCCTGCTGGGAGACGCGCCCACGTCCTTCGACGCCACCGTGTACGCCTTCGTGGCGAGCGTGGCCGCGTTCCCGTTGGACTCGTCGCCTCGCCGCTACGTCCTCGCGCAGGACAACCTGGTGAAGTACCAGGAGCGATTCCAGCAGCGCTTCTTCCATCCCACGCGTCTGGCGGCATAGCGCTCGTCATTCCCGCTCCTCAGTTCAGCTCGTCATCCCAGGGCTCGAAGGTCCAGGCCGTGGCGTCATGGGTGGCCTCCGCGAAGCGCGTGTCTACGATGTCTTCGAAGGGCAGCTGCTGGGGGATGAGTCCGTCGCGGTGCATCAGCCGTTGCACCAGCTCGAAGTCCGCTCGCCGCGGCGACAGGGGCGTGTACATGACGCGGCCGAGCGGCTGGGTGAGGGCCCAGCGCAACAGCGCTGGGGGCTGATTGAAGTAATAGCGGCCCACGAAGTCCGCGGCGTAGAGGCGCTCGCGGGTGCCCTGGTCGAGCCACAGGCCCGAGCGCGCAATGCCATCCACCAGAACCTGGACCGCCTCCGGGTGCCGGTCGATGACGTCTTGCCGCACCACCAGCACGCAGGAGATGTAGTCCGGCCAGTATTCGCGCGCGTGGAAGAGGACGCGCCCATAGCCGCCCAGCTCCGCCTGAGAGGGATAGGGCTCGCCCATCACGTAGCCGTCGATGGCGCCCACCTCCAGCGCGGCGCCCACGTCGGGGGGCGCCATCTCCACAGCCTTCACCTCGCGCGAGGGCACACCCGCGCGCTCCAGGGCCTGGAGCAACATGAGCCGCTCGTCAGAGAACCGGCTGGGCACGGCGACGGTGCGGCCCCGCAGGTCCGCCACGGTCTTCACCGGCCCTTGCTTGCGCACCACGGCGGCGCTGCCGTAGCGATGGCCCAGATAGACAATCTTGATGGGGACGCCTTGCGCGCGGAGCGCGATGGCCATGGGCGCCACCAAGAAGCCCGCTTGGATGCGATTGGCGATCAATGCCTCTTTTATCTCCGGGAACCCCTGGAACATCTTCAGGAGATAGGAGGTCCTCCCCATCGAGCGACGGGAGATGTAGTCCGCCACGGGGCACGCGAGGTGGCACGTGACGGGGACATAGGCGACGGTCAGCTTGCGCTCATTCTCGGGCAAGCGCGCGTTGAGCACGGCGGCCCAGTCCACGTTGAGCCACAAGTGAAGGCCCGTGAGGCTTCCCAGCCACAGCACGGCCGCGAGCACCACGCGTTGGCGGAGGTCCATGGTCGTCCTCACTGCTCGGGAAAGCCCCAGCGGACGGGGCGAAGTCTCTCCAGCCGGCGCACCCCCGCGTCGATGGCCCACCCCACACAGCCAATGAGCAGCATCCCCGCCACCACGAGGTCGTAGCGCTTGCCGGCGTTGCGCGCGTCGATAATGAGGTAGCCCAGGCCCGAGTCGACCGCGAGCATCTCCGCGGCCACCACCACCAGCCACGCGATGCCCAGGGTGATCCGAAGCGCGACCAGGAGGTCCGGAATCGAGGCGGGCAACAGGACACGCAGCCACAGCGCGCCCGGGCCCAGCCCGAAGTTGCGGCCCGCGCGCAGGTGGACTTCGGGAATGGCCTGCACCGCGCTCGTGGCCGCCGTGGTGAGGGGGAAGATCGCGGCGAGGAAGATGAGGAACACCGTGGCAGGCTCCCCCACGCCCCAGAGCACGATGGCCAGGGGGCTCCAGGCCAGCGGGCTGATGGGCCGCAGCCATTGCACGACCGGGTCCATCGCGAGCGCGGCCTCGCGCCGTAGGCCCATCCAACTCCCCAGCGGCACGCCGAGCAGCACCGCGAGCCCCGTTCCCAGGGCCACGCGTCGCAGCGAGTCCAGCAGGTACGTCCCCAGGACTCCGCGGCGCAACAGCTCGCCCAGCCCGCGCACCACCGCGGCCGGTGAGGGAAAGACCTTGGTGCCGGTCTGGACGACCGCGAGGTGCCAGAGTGACACCAGCACCGCGCTGGCGAGGAGCGGCAGGCCCCAGTGCTCCAGGCGACGGCGCGTCATGCGCGCTCCTGTCGCGGCGGGGTGATGGCGCGAACGCCATGGGCCAGGCCCAGCTCCGCCATGAGCGTGTCGCGCAAGGCCAGGTAGCGCGGCGCGCTCAGGTCTCGCGGTCGGGGCAGGTCGATGTCCACCACGCGCCGGATGCGGCCAGGGCGCGCCGACATCACCGCGACGCGATCCGCGAGCTGCACGGACTCGTCGATGTCGTGGGTGACGAAGAGGACGGTCTTGCGCGCCTCGGACCAGATGCGCAGCAGCTCCGCGCGCATCTCCAGGCGGGTGATGGAGTCCAAGGCTCCAAAGGGCTCGTCCATGTAGAGCACGTCGGGATCCACCGCCAAGGCCCGGGCTACCTCCACGCGCTGCTTCATTCCTCCGGAGAGTTCGTGGGGATAGGCGTGCTCGAAGCCTGTCAGGCCCACGCGGGCCACGGCGCGTGCCACGCGTTCGCGGCGCTCCGGGCCGGGACGCCTCGCGAGGCCGAAGCCGATGTTTCCTTCCACGGTCAGCCAGGGAAAGGTGCCTCGCTCCTGGAAGACGAAGATGCGCCGTGGATCCGGTCCGGTGACGGGCTGCCCGTCCACGAGCACCTCACCCGCCGCGGGGGCGAGGAATCCACCGACGATGTTGAGCAGCGTCGACTTGCCACAGCCCGAGGGACCCAACAGGCACACGAACTCGCCGGTCTCGACCTCCAGGTTCACGTCCTCGAGGACGGACCGCTCCCCCTGAGAGGAAAGGAAGCGCGCGTGGAGTCCGCGCAGCCGCAGCTTGGGAATCGGGCGCGTCATCGCGTGCTCCCGTCCATCGCGCGCTGAAGCCAGCGCATGAATGCGTCCAGTCCCACGCCAATGCCCCCAATGAGCACCAGGGTCGCCATCACCAGGTCGTAGCGATTGCCCGCGTTGCGCGCGTCGAGGATGAGGAAGCCGAGGCCCGAATCGACCCCGAGCATCTCGGCGGCCACGACCACAAGCCACGCCACGCCCAGCGTGAGGCGCATCCCCACGAAGATGCGCGGGAGCGCGGCTGGGAGCACCACGCGCCAGAGGAGGGCCGCGGGAGTGAGTCCGAAGTTGCGGCCCGCGCGCAGGTGCACCTCGGGGACGCCGCGCACGGCGCTGGCCACCGTGGTCACCAGCGGGAAGAACGAGGCGAGGAAGAGGATGAAGATGGCCGAGACATCTCCCACGCCGAACCAGAGGATGGAGATGGGAATCCAGGCGAGCGGGGAGATGGGCCGCAGCACCTGGAGGAGCGGCGAGAGCGCCAGCTCGCCTCGGCGAAACCACCCGAGCATCAAGCCGAGTGGCAACGCCACGCCGAGCGCCGCGAGATATCCCCACGTCACGCGAAACAGCGAGGCCACCGTGTGCCGGAAGATGACCTGTCGCTGGACCAGCTCCCAGATCCCCTCGGCCACGCGGCGCGGTGAGGGAACGGGTGTCGCGCCCGCCAGCGCCACCGCGAGCGCCCAGGCGAGCACGAGGCCCACGAGCCCCACGAACCGGAGCCCGAGCGGACGCGGGCCCGCGAGGCCCCTTCCCGACACGTCATGGGTCGGAGGAATCGGGAGGGTCTTCAGGTGGCGCATAGCCGAACTCCGCCAGCCGCCGCCCGGAGGCCTGGTAGTGCGGCGTGCTCATGTCCTGGACGCCGGAGCCGTCGATCCACCGGTTGTAGAAGTTGAAGAGGGCGCAGACCGTGATGGCGTCGTAGATGGCCTCGTCCGTCCAGCCCACGGCGCGCAGCGCGTCCACGTCCGATCGACCCAGCGCGCTGGAGCGCAGGTTGAGCGTGTCGATGAAGGCGAACAGCGCCTTCTCCGCGTCCGGGATGGGCGCGGTCGACGCGTCTCGCAGGACCGCATGGACCTTGTCGGGGGATTGCAACAGTTCCGCCGCGACCGCGGCGTGAGAGCCCGTTCAGAACGCGCATTCGTTTCCTCGGGACGTGTACGCGGCGATGAGCTCGCGCATCCCCGGTGACAGCGGCGAGGGGCCGCGCATCACCTCTTGCGTGAAGCGTGACAGGGCCGCGCCTCGCGAGGGCTTGAAGGCGAACAGGTGCCAGATTTGCGGCGGAGGAAAGCCCGCCGCGCGCGCCTCGCGAATGAGCGCTCCGTAGTGGCACGACGACTCATGGGACTCGACATCGGGCAGGTGCATGCGGCGGTCGGGACTCTTGGGGGCCATCGGTGTCCTCGCGAGGGAAGCGGTCAACGAACGACGAACGCATCGAGCGCGGCGCGAAGCTCGGCGGGAAAGGGCGTGGGTTCGTTGCGCCCGCCCTGGCGCGACATGCAGGCAATCTCTTGCTCGCCCCTCGCCACCGGCTCGCGCTGGCCATGGACCAGCCGCAGGTAGTCGAAGCGCATCGTCACGCGATTGGGCGAGAGTCCTCCCAGCCGCATCAGGATGAGCAACTCATCGAAGGCCCGGACTTCATCGAGGTAGTCGCAGGCCACGCGGGTCGTCACCAAGGCGAGCCCCAGACCGAGCTGAGAGAGCGTGGAGGGCGCGTGCTCGCGCAGGAAGAACTCACGGCAACGGCCCTGCCAGCGCAGGTGGTTCACGAAGTACACGTTGCCCACCAGGTTGGTCTCCTCGAAGCCCACGGTGTGCCGGTACTCAAACGCGCGCATCGTTGCCTCCACTCAGCGCCGCGAGGACCAGCGGGCCGCTGTGTTCGCGCAAGTGGGTGCGCAGCGTGGCCACGCGCCGCGCGCCCGCGCCGAACAGAATCCATCCATCCGGCTCCGCTCCGGTGACGGCCAGCCGCGTGGCCGCGGGCAGCCCTGCTTTCTTCAGGCACTCGATGGCGGTCCACACGCGCGTGGCGGCGCTCGCCAGGTCCTCCCCATGCTCACGCGCCACCCGCTCCGCGAGGGCCGAGCGCTCCGGTCCGAGCAGCTCGCGCCACACCGGCGCGGTGCGCGCCTCCACGGGCTCCATGTCGCAGCCGACGCTGCCCGGCCCGGTCACCGCCATGGTGAGGGGGCCCGCGTGCGAGGCGGATGCGCCCACTCCGCTCGTGGGAACGGGCTTGCCATCCGGACGACGGAAGACGGCGCCAGTCGCGCCCATGACGGAGCGCAGGACGCGGTCCGTGCGGCCGGGTCGTACCTCGTCGGGCCGGGCGTCCAGGGCGACGTGCAACGTGGCCCCAGGGAGCAGCTCCCCGATACGTCGCTCCATGTACGGCGCGAGCAGGGATGCGGGCCACGCAGTGGGCTCGGGAGTCGACTCGATTCGCTTCAAGCGCAGACCTTCCCAGCGCTCCACGACGTCGCCCCGCGCGTCGCACAGCTCCACGTCGTAGGTGAAGTGCTGGCCGTCGCTCGACAGCTCGCGCGCGATGACGTGCCGAGGCTCCTCGCCCGTGGCGGCGCGGCGGATGGCGTTGACTCCCACGGGCAAGAGCTGCCCGTGTGGGATGCACGCCTGGATGGCATGCAGGGCCGCGTCTCGCGTGGAGGGCTCGCCGAGCACGAGCCGCGCGGGCAGGTAGCGCGCGAACCACGGTGCATCGGGTGTGGCGGTCAGCTCCGCCACGCACTCGGTGGCGCGCAGCCGGAGGTAGCGCGCGATCCGTTGGAAGCGCCCGGTGTGGAAGAACAGCCGGCCGTACAAGTCTCGCTCTGGATCAAGTCCCTGGTGCACTCGCTCTTCATCTCGGGGCACGGGCCAGCGCTCCGAGCACGTGGACGTGAGGCTTTGGGCTGGCCAGCGACACGTGGCGCGAAAGTGGTCGACCTGGAAGCTCGTCTCCTCGGAGCGCACCACCACCTCGACTGAATCCGTGGCGGTGGCCAGCGCGGCGATGCGCAGGGTGCGGCGCGTGCCTGAGGGCACCACCACGGGCCGCTCGAAGCGCACCTGCTCGAAGTCGGGGGCTCGCTCCTGGCCCATCAACGCCGTGGCGACCTGGGCCATCGCCTCCAGGCCGAGCACCGCGGGCCACAGCCGCTCGCCTCGGAAGACATGCTCGTCCAATGACAGGTCCGTGCCGTCGGACAGCTCGATGTCCACCACCAGCTCCACTCCGGGCTGATGCACGCGCACCTGCTCGACGAACCGCAGGAAGGGCAGGGCGCCTGAGGCCGCGGGGAGCATCGGCTGCGCGCCCATTCGTGCGGTCACCATCACCGCCACGGGCGACGTAGGCGTCGCGAGGAGCGCGCGCAGCATCGCCACGCCTTGCTCCGGAGGAATGGCCTGGATGCCTCGCTGGGCGAGTGCTTCCACGCGTCCCAGTCGCTCGCCCATGCCCAGTCCGGACCAGACGGACCACTCCACGCAGAGACACCGGCACGCGGGCCGCTGCGCACCCCAGCGCTCCACCTCTCGCGTGAGCCACGCATTGGCGAGTGCGTAGTCGGCCTGTCCCTCCATTCCCAGCCGACCGATGACCGAGCCAAACCCGATGAGCAGTCGAACGGAGTCGGAGGACACCGCCGCGAGCACATTGCGCAGGCCCTCGACCTTGGGAGCCAGGGTGGCGCGCAGCGAGGATTCATCGAGGCGCGAGAGTGGACGAGGCTCGTTCAGGCCCGCGCCATGCAGCACGGCGGTGATGGGGCCCTCGAGCGCGGCTTCCAACTCGCGCACTGCTCGGTGAGCACCTGTTGGCGCCGAGATGTCCACGGCGACGTAGCTCGCGCGAATGCCCGCCGCCTGGAGCCGATGGAGATTCGTGGCGAGCACCGCGTCCTCGTCCGGGCGAGCGCGACCGATCAATCCGAGCCGCGCCCCGCTGCTCCGCGCCAACGCCAAAGCACACTCGTACGTGATGCCCTTTCCTCCTCCCGTGACGAGCAGGATGTCGTTCTCGCCCAGTCCAGGAATGACTGTCTTGGCGAGGAACAGTGGGCGCAGGTCAGGCTCTTCGCGCACGCCCTCGCGCGTGTACCGGCATTCGCGCACGCCGGGGCTCAGGGCACGGGCTTCGGCCAACACCCACTCCAGGGCCTGCGGATGGTCCTCGGGGACATCCACCACGCCCACCGCGACATCGGGCGCTTCGAGGTGGAGCGAGCGTGCAAAGGCCGCGCACCCGCCCTCGTGCTGGATGACCAGGAAGCGCCTGGGCCCGCGGCTCTCCAGCGCGGCATGCGCGGCCCGGAGGAGCATCCGGGCATCGGTCTCGGTCGTCGCGGCGGAGACGCGCACCGCGATGCCTGGGCCTGGACAAAGCGCGTTGAGTCGCGCGCTCAGCTCCGTCGCGTGAGCCTCCGCCGCGGAGGAGAAGACAGTCCACGTCCCGACAGGCCATGCCTGCGGCCCGACGGGCGGGAGCGGGCGTGCAGTCCACGCGACGGTGAAGGCGCGTACCCAGGCATCGACTCCGTCAGGGAGGGAGGCCGCCGGACCGCGCGCGTGCGAGCCTTCTCGCCGCAAATCCTCCAGCGCCTGGGCCAGCGTGCGCACCTGCGCGCGTGCGAACTCCAACGGCGCGAGGAGCGGAGGAAGACCGAGCACCCGAGCGGCCTCGGTGGCGATTCGCGACACGCTGATGGAGTTGAGATGCAGGTCTCCGAGGAGGCGGTCGTCATCGCCGATGGCCTGCTCAGGCAGCTCGGCGCGAGCGGCCACGAGACGTCGGACGACGTCCAGCGCGGAGGCTTGGGGCTGTGGCTCGGGTGAGTGTTCTTCGCTCCTGGGCGCTGTCGGGAGAGGAGAGGCCGGTCGAGCTTCGCGCGGTGAAGCACTGTCCGGGACGGGGGCGCTCTCGCAAGGGTTCTCCAGGAACAAACGCTTGCGAGAGGGATCGAACGGTCGAGCAAAGCGGCCATCGAACAGCGCGGAGGGGACGCAGGGGGCTCCCATCGCGAACGCGGCACCGACCGCGCGCAGCAGTCCACGCAGGGAGGATCCGCCGACATCGAGCGCCACCACGGGGGTGGAGACATTGTCCGCTCCCAGGCCGGTGAGGACCTGGCCCGGTCCGACCTCCAGCCAGAGGTCCACGGCGCCCGCGGCCTCCAGCGCGGAGGTGAAGCGAACGGGCGCGGTGAGCTGTTCCACCAACAGCGCGCGGAGATCCTCGTTCGCGCCGAGCAGTCGACCGTTCACCGTGGATGCAACCGCACGCCGCGGTGGAGGGAACGCGAGGTTCGCGAGAGACGCGCGCAGCGACTCCGCGACCGGCGCCATGAGCGGCGAATGAAACGCATGCGACACCGCGAGCCGCGAGGCCGCGAGCCCCTGCTCCCGCGCACGCGTCATGGCGATGTCCACGGCTCGTGCCTCCCCCGACACCACGGTCTGCCGAGGCGAGTTGCAGGAGGCCACGCTGACGGGGAGTCCGGCGAGCAACGGCTCCACGCGCGCCCGATCCGCGGCGATTCCCGCCATGGCTCCGGAGGGCACCCCCAGCGCGGCCATGGCCTGCCCCCGAGTCCGCGCGAGCGCTCGCAGCGAGGCTTCATCCATCGCGCCCGCCCACCCCAGCGCCGTCAGCTCTCCGAGGCTGTGGCCCACCGCGACCTCGGCGACGACTCCGGCCTCCCCGAGTACGCGCAGCCCCGCCAGTGACGCCGCGACGATGGCCGGCTGAACCACCGCGGTGTCCACGGTGCCGTCGGGTCCCTCCTCGGGCACGTGGGGCTCCAGCAAGTCGCGGACGGAGGCGAAGCGCCGCCGCCAGCTTCCGCCGCCGAGATGCGCGGGTGAGCCCTGGCCGGGAAACAGGAATCCGATGCGAGGGGCTCGCGCGCCTTCGCCCAAGAACACGCCCGCTTCCACATCGCATCGGGAGGTCACACCCTCCGCCAACTCTCGAGCGAGGCGGTCGAGCCGCGTCGCGAGTTCTCCCGGCGTCGCCGCGACGAGCGCGGCGCGGAACCGCGAACCTCCCGCCCTGCGTTGCAGCTCGAAGGCCAGGTCCACCAACTCCGCGCGCGACAGGTGAGTGACCAATCCACGCAGCGCGCTGACGCGCGCCACCAGCGCATCGAGGCTGGCTTCGCCCAGCAGGAACAGCTCCGCGTCCTGTGCGGACGCGGCCAGCCGGCGTTCACGGAGCCCCAGCGGTGCGCGCCGCGTCGATGGGGGCGCCTCCAGAACGACATGTGTATTGATGCCGCCGAAGCCCATCGCGCTGACGGCCGCGCGGAGCGGACCGAAGTCAGGCCACTCCTCCACGTCATGCAGGACGCGCAGCACCGGAGACTCGCCACGCAGCAGCGCATGCGGCCGCCCTGCTCCCGGCATGGGCGGAAGAGCGCGGGCTTCGAGTGCTTGGATGGCTTTGATCAGTCCCGCGAGCCCCGCGGCGGCCTTGGTGTGCCCGATGTTCGCCTTCACCGATCCGAGCGCGGCCACGACAGACCGCGGCGCCCCTGCTTCGCGCAGTGCGGCCGAGAGGGCTTTCAGCTCGGTGGCATCGCCCACCGCGGTGCCAGTGCCGTGGCCCTCGAAGTAGCCCACCGTGTCGATGCCGAAGCCCGCGCGGTGGTAGGCGCGACGCAACGCCAGCCGCTGCCCTTCGACCTCCGGGCGCGTGAGTCCGCCGTGCCCATCCGACGACACGCCCCAGCCCCGAACCAAGGCGCGCACACGCAGCCCTCGCGCCACCGCGTCGTCATGGCGCATCAGCACCGCGAAGCCGCAGCCTTCGCCGGGCCAGAAGCCAGCGGCGCGCTCGTCGTAGACACGCATGTCCTCGGTGGCCAGGGCGCCGGCCTTGGCGAAGCCCACCAACTCGAACGGATCGAGGCTCAGGTCCACGCCGCCCGCGAGCACCACATCCAGGTCCCCGGCCACCAACGCGCCACAGGCCTGCGTCACCGCGAGCAGCGACGACGCGCACGCGCCATCCACCGTGAAGCCGCCGCCCCTCAAGTCGAAGTGATTGCAGATGCGGCCCGCGATCGTGTTGGACAGGCCTCCTGCCAGCGTCTCTTCGCCTACAGGCGAGAACGGTGACTTGAAGCGATCCTCCAACCCCGCGAGGAAGAGCGCGAGCCGCTCGGGCTCCCACTGCTCACGGCCCAGGGCGTCCTCCACCCACCGACGGACATACGGCCAGCGCAGCCGCAGTCCTTGCGCTCGGGAGAACTCGCCCGTCAGCGTGTTGCCCACGATGACACCGGTGGTCTCGCGTGGAAGCTCGCGCCCCTCATCCAGCCCCGCGTCGCGCAGTGCGTCCGCCGCTACCTCCAACGCCAGCCAATGCGTCATGTCCGCTGAGCGGAAGCTGCTACCCGCGACGCGGAAGCGCAGGCGGTCGAAGACATAGCCCTCCAACACCGCGACCTCGCGCGCGGGAGTCCGGTCGGCGGCGTGGGGATCCGCGGAGAAGTAGTCCTCCATCCGGAGGCGCGCGGCGGGCATGGGACGAAAGGCCCGCCGCTGGGCGACGACCGTTTCCCAAAGCTCCGCGGGCGAGCTCGCGTCCGGATACCGACACGCGAGCCCGACGACGGCGAGCGGAATCTCTTTCATGACCGGGGCTCACCCCCCGCCGAAGTTGCGAGGACCGTGGGCGGGGCGTCACGGCGGGGGAGCAGGGCGCGCGCATACAGCAACGCGCCGCGTGCCACACACACCACCGTCAGGGAGAAGAAGAGGTCGAAGACGATGTGCCGGCCCACCAGCAGGCAATAGGCGGCGGCCACGCTGGCGCCGAACATCACCTGGGCCACGGGCTGGCGGGGCGTCGTCCCTGGGTCCGTCACCATGTAGAAGGTGTAGAGGACGAAGGCCACGCCCGTCATGGGCATGAGCGGTGGCATGACGGCTCCCCCCATCAGCCACGCGCGGAGCAGGGCCTGCAACGCGAAGCCTCCGACCCAGCCGAGGATGAGCGGCAAGCGCTGCGTGAAGCGCGCGTTGAGGAACGTCCCCGTGCACACGATGATGGCGGGCAGCACCCAGTCCCCCACGCCGTACAGGTTCTCCGTGAACTGGTAGGGGGGGGCGATCCCCACCGAAGGGAACGCCAGCAGCGTCACGCTGATGCCGAAGTTGGAGGGATTGAGGAAGTGGCGCCACGTGCCCTCGACGGGCGCGCGAAACAAGGCCTTGGATGCGATGGCCACCGCCGAGGCGAAGGCCACGGGCGCCAGCCGCGCATTGGCATACAGCAGCATGGCCACGGCCAACCCGGTGATGTGCGCGGGGAGGAGGAAGTCGACGAAAGACCCCACTCCTCCCATGAACCGCGGAGCGCGTCCCTGTGCGCGCGCCTCCAGCCATTCGAGGAGCAGCTCCATCGCGTATGCCGTGCCCAGCGCGACCAGCGGGTGGGCCCAGGCCATCTCGAACCCCAGCACCGAGTGCCCCAGGAGATTGAGGACGGTGATGGCGACGGCGAAGCGGCGAAGGCCCGCGATGCGAAGCGAGCCGGTCCAGGTCTTCATGGCGTGACCTCCCCGCTCGCGCGCCCCAGCAGCAGGGTGTGCCAGCCAGGCGTGAGCGAAAGCTGTTGGTGTTGGAGTGTTCC
Source organism: Citreicoccus inhibens (assembly GCF_019039035.1). GTDB lineage: Bacteria > Myxococcota > Myxococcia > Myxococcales > Myxococcaceae > Citreicoccus > Citreicoccus inhibens. Next base: position 36,997 of record NZ_JAHNZT010000042.1, read on the forward strand.
GGAGGTGCTGCGCCACGACACGCGCACCGTGATGGGCGTGTCGATGGGAAGCGAACCGAGGCCAAAGTGAAGCTCCGGGCTGCGCTTGCCGGAGTGTCCGTTGCCTCCGTCGACCTGACCCACGAGGTGCCGCCCATCGGGAAGGAGCACCTCCGCGGCGGCGCCAATCACGGGAGTGGCTTTGCCTCCTTCGGGGGGAAGTCCGGGCACCACCGTCACCGTGCCGCCCGCGTCGCCTCCCACCGGGCGCAGCAGCCTCAGGCCCAAGAAGGCGCCGGGCGCGGGCGCGCGGTTGTGCACGAGGTACGAAGGCGCCCACTGATTGGCGACGGCGAGGTCGAGCGCTCCATCGCCATCGACATCCGCGGTGGCGATGCCGCGCGTGACGTCGGTCGCCTCCAGGCCCACGTCCGTCGCCAGGTCCTGATATCGCCCCGCCGCGTCGCGCACGTAGAAGGGGTTGTGCTGATGCCCGCTCAAGTCATCGCCGGCCTGGAAGCGGGGCCAGCTCTCCGGGTGCCGCAGTCGCGAGTCATTCGCCGTGGCCAGCTCCTGCAACTCGGGCCAGCGATCGACGGTGCCCGAGAGGAAGCCCGTGGCCTGGGTCGCTTCGAGGACGCCGTCGTTGTCGAAGTCCCCGAAGCGCGTGTCCCAGCCCCAGCCGCTGCGCGCCACGCCGCGCTCCTCGCTGGTGTCCACGTAGGGCGCTACACCCTCGCGCATCCGCGACAGCTCGCCCGTGCTCTCGAACAGGAAGTGGCTTTCGAACAGCGAGAACTCGGCGGAGATGTTGCTCACGAAGAGGTCCAGCAGCCCGTCGCCGTTGGTGTCCCCGAAGTCCACGCCCATGCCCTTGAACGAGTCCCGGCCGAGCACCTTGGAGTTGGGCGTCCCCAGACTCTTGCGGCCTTCGAGCAGGGCGAAGTGGAACTTGCCGGGCTGCGAGCGGTTGTGCAGCAAGCGGTCCGGCCCGAAGTCGTTGGCGATGTACAGCTCGGGCAGCCCGTCACCGTCCAGGTCCGCCGCCCCGAGCGCCAGCGTCCACCCGTGGGAGACGAGCGACTCCACCTCGGGATCATCGAGCAGCCCCGTCACCTCCGTGAACGTGACGGAGGGCGTCTCTCCGGAGGTCGCGCTCACCCAGCGCAGCCAGTGGTCACTGCCGCCGTTGAAGGCGCGCGTCATCGAGTCCTGCATCTCGTCGGGCTCGGTCGCGTGCACATCGAGGAGCTGGGCTCCGTCCGGGAAGTAGTTGCCCAGGATCAGCTCCGGGTGTCCGTCGCCGTCCATGTCCGCGAACGTCGCGGCGTTGGTGAAGAAGCGCGCGCCGCCGGGGACCAACTCCTGTCGCACGAAGCGCTCCGCGGACAGGACCGAGGGCCTGCCGGGCTCGCCCGGACGCTGAAGGAAGGCCAGCGGTGTGCGCCCCCAGTAGTAGACGACCACATCCGCCCAACCGTCCTCGTTGAGGTCGGCGGGCAAGCAGCCCATGGGCGCCATCGTCCTGCCGTTCCAGGCGAGCGGCGCCGCGTCGAGCGTGAAGGGCACATAGCGCGCGGGTGTGCCGGGCGCGGGCGCGACGATGACCTGATCCGTTCGCGTGTCGACGTAGCACACGTCGTTGGACAGCCCATCCGCGTCCAGGTCATGCAGCGCCACGGCGGCGCCGACCGCGGAGATCCAGCCCTGGATGCGTTGAAGCGAGGGATTGACCTCTCGGATGAAGCGCTCGGGCGGGCGCGGTGTCGCGACAGGCAAGGGCTCGCGCACGAAATGGAAGCGCGCGACGGCGGCGGCCCGCTCCGGTGCGTCCTGCGCGGGGAGGCGCGCGAAGCCATACAGGATGAACACGGCGGCCAGGGCCCCGAGGCGCGCCGCGTGCCGGGTCAGGAGGGTGCCGGGCGTGCTCATGCGGACCTCGCGGTGGAAGTGACGGCCCGTTGGATGTCCTGGCGCCATCGCTCGAAGCGCGGTGCGTCCTCACTGTCCTCGGGGCCACACGACGCCAGGGCGGTCTCGGCGATGCTCGCGGTCTCGCTGAGTCCGCGACCGCAGAGCACCTCGCAGGCCCAGGCGACGTGGGGCACGGGATTGCCCGCCCGCTCGCGCGCCCGCGCCGCGAAGACGACGCCCTGGCGCAAGGCGGGCAGGTGGTCGTCCGCGGCGTCTCGCAGCACGCCCAGCGCCTCGCGCTCCACGCCTCCCGCGTAGGTGCACGCCAGGCCCACGCCGGCCCATAGGTCCGCGCGCCGCGACGTGGGGAAGCTCCAGATTCGTGACACCACGCGCTCCACGTGCGCGCCCTCCACGAACCAGAGGCTGCGCCCCAATCCCTGGTCGAACGCGCGGTCCGCGTAGCCACCCAGCCCGGGGCGCGCGCGTCGCTCGATGTACTGCTGCGGATGGAAGTAGCCCTGGTGGAAGCCGTAGCCATCCACCCCCAGCCAGCCGAGCAGTGGATCCATCGCCGCGCGCGCACGGCGCACGTTGCGGCGCAGGCGCGCCCAGGCCCATCCGGCGCCGACGTTCACCATGTAGACATGAGCCTGCGCGCCGCCCTCCAGGAAGGCGCTCACGCGCGATGCGCCCCATGGCGTGAGCGTGTCCAGCAAGGCCAGCGCCATGGCCGCGCCCTCGAACGCGAAACCCCGCATGCCGAGGTCGATGTCCTGGAGTCGTGGCACGAGCCCATCCGCGCGAGGCGTCTCCAGCGCCGTGTTGTAGCCGAGGATGAACGTGCGCCCGATGTTCTCCAGGTGGGCCTGCGTGGCCCCGCCCGCGCCACGAAAGCCGCGCCGCGCGAAGGACGCCTCGGAGTCCGCGAGCCCGAAGGCGCCACGCCGTGCGGCGGCGGTGAGCCGTGGCAGCCAGGACGTTCGGATGTCACCGAGGGGCGCGGGCCCGGAGGGGGGCGTGTCTGGAGAAGATTCCTTCACATCGTCGCGAAGCGGCGTTGCGGGCATGGGGGACCCCGGGCCTGCGTGAAGACAAGGCTGTGAGGACTTGCGGCCGGCCGGAAGGGAGCCGTGCCGCGAGGGCAATCGCTTGCTTTGGAATGGAAGGCTTATACATCGCCCGTTCTCTGTCTCGTCAAGGCGCGCGGCCCGGTGTCATGGATTGCGTTTGAGAGGGAGAAAGGGGCGAGTGTTTGGGTTTTGACAGGCTCTGCTACCTGCGGGCAGGGTGGTCTGGATGGCATTGGGCCGTGCTCGAAAGTGGCTGGTTTTGTTGGGCCTCCCGGTGGCTCCTTCCGAGGGAAACGCAGACATCGCCCTCCTCGCCGGGTCGACAATATTGTTATCGCCGTGCTACCTCGGGGGGCGGGCCGTGCAATGGCAGACGGGGGATTCGGCCCTCCGCGTCGTGGCACCCCAACGGAGTCTTCCCCGGTCGCCCTGGACGGATCATCGGCGGCCCACCGCCCGGAGCGCGTCATGCATGTCGTCACCCTGCGAGCCCCCATCTCGCATCCCCCCGAGGACGTGTGGAGGGATCTCACCGAGGGGGCTCGGCTGTCGCGCTGGTTCGCGGACTCGGGCGACCTGGGCCCAGAGGGCTCGTTCTGCTTCGACTTCGGAGATGGAGACTGCTTTCTGGGTCAGGTGACTCGCTGGGTCCCCGAGCGCTTCTTGGGCTGGGAATGGCGCTTCATGGGCCTCGGGCCCGTCTTCCACATTCAGTTCGAGCTGGTGCCTGAGGTAGACGGGACACTGGTGGGGGTCAGCGATAGGGGCGCGCGCACCTCGGCTGAAGCAGACAGCCTGCGCGCGGGCTGGGTGGACTTCCTGTCGCGCCTGGAGCGCTTCGCCACCACGGGCCGCACGTCTCGCTATGAATGGAGCCAGACCATCGGCACGGCGGCCCTGACGCGTGAGCCGCCCCGCAGCGTGTTGGGGACGCTGAGTGATCCGCGCTGGTGGCGCAGCGGCTTCGAGGGCGCGGATGTGGCCCTGCACTCGCCCGGGCCGAACCAGGTGGTGGCGGACTTCCACCGCGCGGACTGGGGCAGCGCGGAGACGCGGGCCGTCATCACGGTGGAGGCGTCACGGGGCGGTGCCTACGTCGGCATCACCCACGAGGGATGGACGGCGCTGCCGCCCGCGCTCCAGCTCCCGGAGCGACGGCGCTTCGCCGCCCTGTGGGCCCGGCTGCTCGCGGGACTGGAGGGCCACTCCTGGGGACAGGCCGCGCTGCTGGTCGCCCTGCTAGGGCCATGGCTGGCGACGCACTGATGCCGGACGCCCACGGGGCGCTCACCGCAGCGAGTCGAGGAAGCTCCCCAGCACCGCGTTGAACTCCTCGGGCCGCTCCTGATTGGACAGGTGCGCCGCGCCGCGGATGACTTCCAGTCGCGCGCCCGACACCAGCCCCGCCATCTGCTGGGCCTTCTCCACGGGCGTGATGGCGTCATGCTCGCCCACCACCACGAGGGCCGGCCCCGCGTAGCGCGCGAGCATGTCCTTGCTATCGGGACGCATTCCCATCCCGCGCTGGGCGGCGGCGAGTCCCAGCGGCGAAGCCTCTCGCATCTGCGCCGCCACCCGTCGCCCCACGGGAGAGTCAGGGCCCTCGGCCACCAGCTTGGGCAGCAGGCCCGTCACGACCGCTTCCGGCCCGTGCTCCAGCGCCTCGCGCGCGGTGACCTCGCGCCGCGCGCGGCCCGCGTCGTCGTCCGCGGTGGCCTGGGTGTCCACCAGCACGAGTCCACGCACCCGACCTGCGTCCTCGCGCAAGAGCGCCATGGCCGCGTAGCCCCCCATGGACACGCCGCCCACCACCGCGGAATCCACCTGGAGCGCGTCGAGCAGGGCCAGCGCATCGCGCGCGATGCGGCTCATCTCGGTGGGCCCCTCTCCGGGCGGGGTCTGCCCGAAGCCACGGTGGTCCGGGAGGATGAACCGGTAGCGCGACGACAGCGCCGCGACCTGCTCATCGAACGATGCGCCGGTGAGCGGAAAGGCATGCAGCAGCAGCACCGCCGGGCCCTGGCCCACGTCGCGGTAGTGCAGGGAATGTCCATCTTCGGTGGGGATGTATGGCATGGGACCCTCGCGGCTCAGAGCCACTGCTTGTATTTGAACCAGGCGATGAGTCCCAGCGGGAACCCGACAATCATCACCCACATGGCGGTGTAGTGCTGAGGTGTCGAAAGGGCGTCGAAGTTCTGCCCGAAGAACCCCACGATGAAGGACAGGGGCAGGAACAACGTGGCGAAGATGGTGAGCTGCTTGGTGATGTCGTTCGTCTTGTTCGCCACCATGGAGAGGTAGCCATCCATGGCGTTGCCCACGATGTCGCGGCCCGCGTCGATCTGCTCGTACAGCCGCACCAGGTGGTCATACACATCGCGGAAGTACAGCGTCGTGCGCTCGTGGATGAACGGCACGCCTCGGCGTGACAGCAGGCTCACCACGTCTCGCTGAGGGGACAGCACGCGCCGCAGCGTCACCAGCATCCGCTTTAGCTCGAAGATGCGCTGGAGTTGAGTGCGCTCCGGCCGCTCGAAGATGGCCACCTCCAGGTCCTCCAGCTCCTCGCTGAAGTCGTCGAGGATGGGGAACTGCGCGTCCACCAGCGCGTCCGCGAGCATGTACAAGATGAAGTCCGTGCCGCGCTCCTGGAGCGCCCGCGGATCGTCCTTCACCCGCTTGGCCACCGACTCGAACCCCGGGAAGTTCAGCGAGTGCACGCTGATGAGCCAGTCTTCGGAGAGGAAGAAGTGGTGCTCGTGCAGCGTGAGCTGACACACGTCCGCACCCCGCGTGAAGCCCTGGAGGACGATGAACTGGTGGCCCGGGTATTCCTCCAGCTTGGGCCGTTGATCCAGGTGGAGCGTGTCCTCCACCGCGAGTCGGTGCAGCCCGAAGCGCGTGGCCAGACGACCCATGACTTCCTCGGTCGGTTCGCTCACGTCGATCCACTTGCGGCCGGCCCGGTCGAGCAACTCCTCGCCGCCCGTGAGAATCCTGCCGTCCTCCAGCAGACAGACCTGAATCATCCCGTAGCGCTCCTGGACTGGTTCCTCGGCTCCCGGGCGGTGCTAGAACTCCCCGCGCCGGAAGTCGAGCGTTAGAGTAGGAATCCCGTGTCTGCTGCTGCCGAAAACAACCCCCAGGCCTCGCTCACGCCGAGGCTCGACGAAATCCTCCAGGGACTCGCGGACCGTGACGTCGCCGAGCGGCTGCGAAAAGTGTATCTCGCCGCCGCCCACGCCATCGCCCGACTGAGCGACCTGGACCTGGTGAAGTACGAGTCCCCCGTCGTGGACTCCAGCCCTGACCTGTCGCTGTGGGAGGAGATGGCGCCCGTCATCCGCGACACGGTGATGGACGTCAACGCGCTGCTCAATGTCATTCGCGAGCAGTTCCCCACCGCCCCCCCCCACAGCGCCACCTCCCGCGACGCCGCTGGGCTCCTTCAGGACGCCATGGCGATGCTCGCCCAGGGCGTCACCCAGTTGGGCGAGGCCATGCGCAACCCCTCCGTGGTGAGCGATCGCTGGGTGCTCCTCGCGGAGATCCAGCGCACCCGCGCGCGCTTCCGCGAGCAGATGAGCAGCCTGGTGTTCGAGTCCGTCAGCACCTTCGGCGACGTGACGCGCGCCCAGGTCGTCCCCGGTCATGAGGCCGAGGTGAAGGCGGCCGTCACCGTGCGCGCCATCACCGCGGACCTGGCGCGCATCGTCTCCGCGCGGCTCGCCAAGGTGCGCGAGGCCGAGCCCGAGGACGTGCAGTGGAACGCGCAGCAGCTCCAGACGGAGCTGGATGCCTTTGGTCGCACCGCCGCGTATCGGAACCTGCGCGCGCAGGACAAGCGCCGCATCGTCGAGATGCGCGCGGGAGTAGGGCAGCTCGCCATCCGCGCCAATCCCACGCGCGAGGAACTCCTGGTGTTGATGGAGGAGCTGGACGCGTTCGTGCGCGGCCTCTCCGGCGTCAACCAGCGCCAGCTCCTCATCATCCACGACCGTGAAGTCTGGGCGTCGTGTGGGGTGCGCCTGGAGCGCGCGCTGTCCCTCGTGCCCACCGACGCGGTCGGCGCGGCGCGGACACTCGCCGAGGCGGCGGCGGCGGGGCAGGCGCTCTACGGCCGGGACGCCGCTCTGGATGCCTTCCTGCGCAAGGCCCGCAAGCTCGCCTTCGCACAGCTCTCCCTCGAGGACCTGCGCGCCACCATCGCGTCGTTCCAGGGGCTCCTGGCCCAATTGGACGTGATGTGAGCCGCGCTCGTGAGCAACGCCCCATGCCCCGGCCGCTCCGGGAGGCGGACCTGTCCGCGGTGCGCGGCGTCTTCACGGACGTGGACGGCACGCTGACCACGGGCCACAAGCTGCGCAGCCAGACGCTCCAGGCGTTGGAGCGCTTGTCGGCCTCGGGCCTTCGCGTCGTGCTGGTGAGCGGTCGGCCGGCGGGGTGGGGTGAGGCCTGGGCCCGCCAGCTCCCCGTGGACGGCGTCATCGTGGAGAACGGCGGCCTCTTCTTCACGCGCAACGCCCGAGGGGCGCTGCGCAAGGTGTACGCCGAGCCGCCCGCCGAGCGCGCGGCCAATCGCAAGCGCCTGACGACCGAGGTCCGGCGCGTGCTCGCCCGAGTGCCCGGAGCGCGGCTGTCCGTGGACAGCGCGTACACCGAGGTGGACCTCGCGGTGGACTACAACGAGGAGGCTCGCCTGGGGGACGCGGGCGCCGCGCGCATCGAGTCGTTGCTGCGCGAGCGAGGCGTCACGGCGGTGCGCTCGTCGGTGCACGTCAACTGCTGGCTCGGTCGGTTCGACAAACTGAGCGCGACGCGCCTGTTCGCCCGGCGCGTCTGGGGGGAGCGCCTGGACCCCACCGATTCCCGCTATGTGTACGCGGGGGATTCTTTCAACGACGCCCCGATGTTCCAGGCCTTTGCCCTGGGCGTGGGCGTGGCCAACGTGCGCGCGGTGCTGGACCGCATCGACGCGCCGCCGGCTTTCATCACCCGGGCACCCGAGGGGCGGGGCTTCGAGGAGCTGGCGAAAGCCATCCTCGCCCGCCGCGGGCGGCCGGGACGCGAGGAGTGACACCGTGGATTTCGTGAAGTTGGAGCTGGCCCGCGGCCTGGGACGCCACCTGCGCGCCGGACACCCCTGGGTCTTCCGCAAGGCGCTGGAGCATGTGCCCCGCATCCCCGCGGGCTGCGTGGTGGACCTGACGGAGAATGGGAAGTTCGTGGCGCGCGGCTACTACGATCCGCACTCGGCCATCGCCGTGCGGGTGCTGACGCGGGATCCGCGCCAGCCCGTGGACGCGGCCTTCATCACCCAGCGGGTGGTGCGAGCGCTCACCGCGCGCCGGGAGCTGATCGACCTTGCGGACACGGACAGCTACCGGCTTGTCCACGGCGAGGGAGATGGGCTGCCGGGCGTGGTGGTGGACCTGTACGCGGGCTGGGCGGTGATGAAGCTCTACTCCGCGGGCCTCACGCCGTACCGGCCGCTCATCGTCGAGGCGCTCAAGGCGGGTGTTCCCGGCCTCAAGGGCGTGCTCGGCCGTGACGAAGTGGGCCGCGATGACGTGGACGAGGACGACGGTCGGGGCTCGGGGCGCATGCTCTGGGGCACCGAGGCGCCGGAGCTCATCCCCATCCGCGAGCGCGGCGTGACGTTCCTGGTGGACGCGTGGCGCGGCCAGAAGACGGGGTTCTTCCTGGATCAGCGCGAGAACCGCCACCTCATCCGCCGGCTGTCGCAGGGCCGTGACGTGCTCAACTGCTTCAGCTTCAGCGGCGGCTTCTCCGTGAACGCGGCGATGGGCGGCGCGCGCAGCGTCTTCTCCGTGGATCAGGACCCGGACGCCATCGCGCTGGCCCGCGAGAACTTCACGCGCAACGGGCTGCCCGCGGAGAAGCACGACTTCCTCGCCGCGGACGTGTTCAAGCTCATCCAGTCGTTCAAGGACGAGGGCCGCACGTTCGACCTCATCGTCCTGGATCCGCCCGCCTTCGCGAAGAGCCAGCGCGCGGTGGAGGCCGCCGTGGACGGCTACGCCTCGCTCAACCGGCAGGCGCTGGCCATCCTGCGCCCGGGTGGGCTGCTGGCCACCGCGTCGTGCTCGGCGCGCGTGAGCCCGGACATGTTCATGGGCGCGGTGCGCGAGGCGGGCTTCAAGACCGGCGTCGACCTGGCGCTCGTCGAGGAGCGCTACCAGCCGCCGGATCACCCCGTGCGGCTGCAGTTCCCGGAAGGGAAGTACCTCAAGTTCTACGTGCTCCAGGCCGTCTAGGTGCCGAACACGCGGTGCGCGACGCGGTCCAGCACGTCGCGCCCCCACACGAGGCTGGCCTTCATGAGCCGGTCCATGTCCCGCGAGAACTCGGCGCCCGTGGGGACCTGCGTGTACGTGTGGCGCAGGTAGAGGCAGCGGGAGTCGGCCTCATAGGCCACCTCGCCGCCGCCCGCGTCGGTGCCCTCAGTGGCCTCGGCGCGGAAGCCGTCGACGACGCCGGGCTTGGGCTCCTCGCGGAAGCGGTAGATGAGCGCGCTGCACTCCAGCGCCTGCTTCGCCTCCAGGTGCTCGAAGTAGAGCTGCGCCTCGCTCAGCATGGCGCCGCCCCGGCCCTCCGCGTCGAGCCCCTCGGTGCTGGTGGCGCCCTTGCCCTGGAGGTACCAGCGCACCAGGGCGCGCGCTGACTCCCGGGTGAGCGGGCCGCCCGCGACCGGCGGCGGCTGCATCAACCCGATGGAGGACAGCAACCAATGCACGCCCGTGGGGAGGGCCCAGGCCATGGCTACTTCGCTGTCTTCGCGGGGAAGACCCGCGAGGCCACGCGCTCGAACACGTCGCCGCCCCAATCGAGGCTGGCCTTCATCAGCCGCGCGAGGTCATCCGCGAACGCCTTGTCGGCGGGGATGGCCGCGTAGGTGCGGCTGAGGAAGAGGCTCTTGCTCTCCGGCTCGAAGTCCACCGTGCCGCCACCGGTGTCCGTGCCCGCCTTCTCCTCGTCGCGGAAGCCGTCGAGGACACCGGGGCGGGGGGACTCGCGGAAGCGGTAGATGAGGCCGCTGCACTTGAGGCCGCCCGTCTGCGAGCTGTGCTCGAAGTAGAGCTGGGCCTCGCCCACGGTCACTCCCCCCACGCCACTCGGACTGAGCCCCGGGCTCAGGTGAATGCCCTGGGCCCGCAGGTAGGTCTGCACCAAGCGCTGCGCTTCGTCACGGGTCATGGCCACCTGCATAGCACGACGATGGAGGCGTCAGAACTGCCCGGCTCGCGCCTGATCGAACGGGACGCGGTGCTTCAGGTACGTGGCCTCCAGCGCGTGCGCGCCGGTGAACATCGTCTTCTCCGAGAAGCGCTCCACCTGCGCGCCCTTGCCCGGGTGACGCAAGAGCGCCAGCGGATCCAGGCTCCCGCCCAGGCCCAGCACGCTGGGGACCAGGTCGCGGTTGTTGACGTAGTGCACGTACTGCGGGCCGTCCGGGTACGTGGCGCCCGCCGAGCCGAACGTCTCCACCTTCACGTGGCTCAGCGCCTTCTCCACGTCCGCCTGGGACATCCCATCTTCGATGCGCATCCGGCGCGCCACATCGTTCAGCGCGCGCGAGGTGATGAGTCCCCCCTGGCTGTGCGCCATCACGTGCACATCCCGGCCCGCCTTCAGCTCCGAGTAGACGGTGTCCGCCAGCGTGTCCACCGCCGGGTTCTTGCCCTTGTCGAGCTTGTCCTTCACGCACTGGAGCACGTCAGACACCATGCCCTCGGTGGCGTTGTGGATGCCGATGGTGCGCATGCCCGTGCTGTCCGCCAGCGCCTGCAGCGAGCCGGCCTGCGCGTCCTTCGTCGTCGAGATGCCGTTGATGTAGATGGCCGTCTCGGTGGCGTTGGGGTTGTTGCGCGGCGTGAACGGCGGCACCTGGCTCAGCGGCGTGCTCGCGTCGAACGTCTGTCCGCCCGCGCCCACCAACTTGCCGTCATAGACGCGGTCCGGAGCGCCCGCCGCCGCGGTGAACACCGCGGCCACCGCCTGGGTCGGCTTGGACTCGAAGCCATCCGCCACCCTCTGCGGCTTCTTCGCCTCCACCGGCTTGGCGCTCGCCGCGCGGCTCAGCTCGGCGGTGGGCTGGGTGCTCGTGCCAAGCGGCTTGAGGGCGTTGCGACCGCGCTCGATGGTGGTCATGGATGAAAGCTCCTGCGCAGGGAAAGTGGGGGAGACCTTTCCATTGTCACCCGAATGCGTCACCAGTTGCGTGGGATTGGACAATTATCGATTGACGCATTGCGTAGATTGTGCGGTGCGGCAATTCCTGGGCGCGTGCGTCATGGCGCGTCACGCCGGTGTGAGGGCCGCGTCGCGACGGTAAGGTGAGGCATGGTCCAGAAAGGTCAGTTCCTGGAGCGACCCACGCTGGTGCCGGTGGGCGACGAGGTGATGGACGCCACGGCGCACCGAGGCACGCGCGCGCCGCCATTGCTGGTGTTGCCGCCGCGGCCGGAGGAGGGCGGAGGCATGGATCATCTCCTCGCCGCGGAGCTCGTCTGGGCCGCCGCTCACGCGGGCTTCCCCACCCTGCGCTTCAACCATCGAGGCGTGGGCGCCAGCCAGGGCGAGCGCGGCACGGGCGAGTCCCTCGTGGAGGACGCCGAGGCCGCCATGCGCGTGCTGTTGGAGAACGCTGGAACGACCGCCCTCGCGGTGGCGTCGCTGTACGGCGGGGCGCGGGTCGCGCTGGACCTCCAAGCCCGTCACCCGTGCGTGGGTGGGGTGTGTCTGGTGGCGCCGCTGGATGTGGATGTCGTCGCGCTGGCGCGGCTGCCGTGTCCGCTGCTCGTCATCGTGGGGGAGGAGGACCGGCGCATGTCTCGCGCCGCGCTGGCCTCCGCTGTCGCCGAGGCGGGCGGGCTCTTAGAGGTGATCGACGATGCGGGACCCACGTTCCATCGCAACCTGCCCCAGGTGGGGCGCGCGGTGTCCGGCTGGTTGGGTCGTCTCTCGGGCGGGTGAGCGGGAGGGCGTGCAACCCTCCAGACGCTGTCATGTTTCTTCACGCTCGCCGCCTTGCATGCGCGAGTGGGGGACATACAGACTGCCCCGGCAGACCCAATCGTTTCGTGGTTCGTTCGTAGAGTCCTCGACGCGACGTGTTTCCGGCTGAAGGAGTGTGCGATGCGGATGATGCGAAGGACCGTGTTTCCCGCGGCGCTGGTGTTGATGGCCGCGGCATGTGCGTCCCCCGCGCGTGAGCCGCAGGCGCCCACCGCGTCCGGCACCGCGCCCGCGGCCCGCGCCGCCGCCGAGGTGGACCCCGCCCAGATTGTTCCCGGCGCCATCGTGGTGGACTTCAAGGACGGCACCACGAAGGCCCAGTTCGATGCCTGGGAGAAGGAGTGGGGCGTCGACCTGGAGTTCAACTCCATCGAGGGCGCTGACGACGGCGTCACCCTGGCGGTGGGCGTGGATGACGTGGATGCGGCGCTGGAGAAGATTCGCCAGAACCCGGCGGTCGAGTCCGCCGAGCCGCTGCTGGAGATTCACGCCAGCTACACCCCGAATGATCCGCAGTACGCGCAGCAGTGGAACCTGCGGATGATCGACATGCCGCGGGCCTGGGAGCGCTCGCGCGGCAAGGGTGTGGTGGTCGCTGTCATCGACACGGGCATCGCCTACGAGGACTACGACGACTTCAAGCAGGTGCCAGACCTGAAGGGCGTGAAGTTCGTGAAGGGCTACGACTTCGTCAACGACGACGAGCACGCCAACGACGACCACGGCCACGGCACGCACGTGGCGGGCACCATCGCCCAGGCCACGGACAACGGGCAGGGCGTGGCGGGCGTGGCCTTCGAGGCGACGCTGATGCCGGTGAAGGTGCTCAACCACTTCGGCAGCGGCACCACGGCGGACATCGCGGATGCCATCCGCTTCGCGGCGGACCACGGCGCTCGGGTCATCAACCTGTCGCTGGGGGGTGGCGGCTACGCGCAGGTCATGGCCAGCGCGGTCGAGTACGCGCGCAAGAAGGGCGTCACCGTGGTGGCCGCCGCCGGCAACGGGGGCCGAGGCAAGGTGGAGTATCCGGCCGCCTATCCCGGCGCCATCGCGGTGTCCGCGGTGGGCCCGGATGGCACGCTGGCCCCGTACTCCTCGTTCGGTAGGGAACTCGACATCGCCGCGCCGGGCGGGGACAAGCGCCAGGGCGACGCGGGCGGCATCATCCAGAACACCATCGACCCGCGCGACCCCTCGCGCTCCGTCTACGCCTCCTACCAGGGCACGAGCATGGCCACGCCGCACGTGGCCGCCGTCGCCGCGATGCTCTACGCCGCGGGCGCCAAGAGCCCGGACGAGGTCGAGCAGGCGCTCTACGCGGGCGCGAAGCCCGTGGGCAACGTCGCCTGGTCCGAGCAGTACGGCCATGGCGTGCTCAACGCCGAGGCCTCGCTCAAGCACTTCCGCGGCGAGTCGGAGACGGCGTGGTCCCCGCTGTACTGGGCCCTGGGGTTGATGGCCCTCGTGCTGCTCTCGCTGCGCGGTCGTGAGCGCCCGGGCTTCCTCAACATCCTGGTGCGGCCCGCCTTCTTCGCGCCGCTCTTGCTCGCCACGGTGGGCGTGTTCTTCGCGCGCTCGTGGTTTGGTGGCGCCTCGGGGCTGGGCTCGGACGCGGTGGACCTGGCCTCGCTGCCCATCCCGGATTGGCAGCGCATCATCTTCGGTCGAGGGCGCACGGTGAACCCGTTGTTCTACAGCGCGCTCATCCCTCTGGGGCTGTCGTTGCCGGCCATCGCGTGGAAGGGGATGCGCCCCGCGGTGGGGGGCCTGGCGCTGGGCTTCGCGGGCTTCCTTGCCTACGCGGCGTGGACCGGGGCGCCGTCGCTGGCGTGGATGCCCTTCACCTTCATCGCGCGCCCGTGGCTCGTGTTCCACACGGTGATGTGCCTCGTCATCGGCCGCGCGATGCTCAAGCGGGAGGAGGCGTGAAGCTCTCCGGCCGGGTCATGTACCGAGACCTCGGGCCCGGTGTCTGGGTGCTCGAGGGCGACGATGGCACCACGTACCAACTGGCGGGCGGGGACCGGAAGCTGAAGAAGGACGGTCACCGCGTGGAGGCCGAAGGGCACGTGGACCGCGCCGCGCTCACCAGCGCCATGGTGGGGCCGGTGTTCCACGTCGCGTCGTATCGCTTCGTCTGAGGTGAGGCGAGGGCGCGCCTCCCGCTCGTGGCGGTGGGGCGCGCCGCGCTCAGTGCTTGAGCTCGGCCTTCGGCTTGTAGGCCTCGGACTGCCGGCGCCGCTCTTCCTCGTAGGCCTCCATGGGGATGCTGCCCCGGCGCGCCGCTGCCCGGGCCTGCTTCAACGCCGCGCGCTCCGCCACCAGCCCCGGCGCCGCGTCCTTCTGGAGCTTGGGAAGCGGGTACACCACGTCGAACAAGCTCAAGGCCACGCCGCGCTTGTCCACGGCGCCTAGGCCCACCAGCGACACGGTGGAGGCCACCACCCAGGGCAGCACCAGGCGCGGCAGCGAGGGCGTCCCCCCCGGCGCGCGCGCCTCCTCGAGCGGCGCGTCCCCGCCGCGTCCCCAGACGGACGGAGAGAAGCGCGCCACGGACTTGAGGGCGAGCAGCCCCAGCGCGCCCACCAGTGCGAGTCCAAGCACCGCGCGCGGGTCCGTCGTCTCCGCTTCCGCCTGGCCCGCCGCGGCGGTGCGCGAGGCGATGAGGTAGAGCACGGTGGACACCAGGTTGTTCGCCGCGTGCGCGGCCATGCCGGGCCACAGCGAGCCCGTGCGCAGGTAGAGCCACCCGAAGAGCAGGCCCAGCTCCACGCGCGCCAGGAAGCCCACGGGGTCCAGGTGGAACGCGCTGAAGATGACGGCCGTGATGACGAGCGCCCGCGTGGCCGAGGCCGGGGCAGGAGGGGTGAGGCCCTTCTGGAGGATGCCGCGGAAGAAGAACTCCTCACACAGCGGCGCTCCAATCGTCACGCCTCCCAGGATGAGCGCCATCTCCACGCTCGACTGGCTGTCGAACAGGTGCGAGGCGTCGAACATCTCCCGCATCCACGGCGGCACCAGCTGCTGGGCCGCGTACTGGATGGGCACCACGAGCGCGAAGAAGTTGGCCACGCCCACCGCGAAGCCGAACAACGTGGGCGCCGAGCGCAGGGGCAGAAGCCCCGTGTAGACCGCGGGCCGGAAGCCCTTGGCCCGCAGGAACACCCAACCCAGTCCCAGGAAGATGAACACCTCGGTGAACCACACCCCGAACGCCGCGTTGGCGAGCTGGGCCGCGCCGCCCACGACGATGAACAACGCCAGGGCGATGACGGTGGGGATGGCCGGCGCCAGGGGCTCGAGCGGGGCGGGGGACTCGGGAAGCGGTGCGGCGCTTGAAGGGGTCTCTTCCACCAGGCGGCTCCTGCCAGAGAAGGGCCCCAAGGGCCCGACCCCGCGTATCTACCCTGTCCCCATCGCGACGTCCCGCTTCCTGGCGCGCGAGAGGGGGGATCAGCCGCGCCGCAGGTACTGGCGGATGTCCTCGGCCAGCGGGTTGCGCGTGGCGAGGTCCGTGGCCGCCGGTCCGGGTTTGAGCTTCTTGTCCTCCTCGAGCAGGATCTTCTGATCCAGCAGGTACTCGACCGCGTTCTCCAGCGTCGTCTTGGCCAGGGACTCGGCGGCGGTGATGCGGCCCGCGTGGTACTCCGCGCGGCCCGTCTCCATCGCCAGCTTCACGAACGCCTTGCGGTCCATGGGCTGCCCTTCGGCCACATCGCGCAGCGTCATCGCGGCGAGCAGATAGGCCTCCAGGTAATCGCGCAGCAGGTCGGCGAGGAACTCCAGCTCGGGACGCGCGTGGGCCTCGGGCGCCTCCTTGAGCACGTCGCCCTCGTGAATCACCAGCCCCATGCGCACCAGCCGCTCCACCGTCTCCGCGAAGATGGTGTCGAAGCTCGCGCCCACCCGGTAGATGAACTCCACCTTGAACAAGCGGGAGAGGAACAGCGCGCGCCCCTTCACGGTGTCGTAGGGCGCGGGCGAGCCGCCCAGGAGCGCGTTGGCCACGAGGCTGCGCGCGACCACCCGGTTCATCAGGGTGTTCTTGTAGAAGGCCATCTCCGGGCGGCGCGAGTCCTCCACCTGGTAGATGACCTCTCCGCGCGCCTCCTGCGTGCGGATGATTTCATCCGACACGAACTCGCGCACCGCGTCCTGGATGGGGCCGAGCGTCTCGGGGTTGCTGGGCGCGTTGCTCAGCTCGCGAGACAAGGGCGCGCCTTCTTCATCCGCGATGCGGCGCAGGTGGCTGATGCGGTCCGTCAGCTCGCGCTGGGTGAGGCCGCGCCGGCGGTGGGCGAGCAGCGACGCGCTCACCAGCGCATGCGGCGTCACGGTGGACACCTTGCTGATGCCGTACATGACGCGGTTGCCCAGCGCGCGCACCAGGCCCTTCTTCTGCTCGTCGTTGACCTCGGTGTCCGGGGACAGCCCGCGCGCCTTCATGAAGTCCACGAGCGACAAGGGCTCGTCGAAGGTGAGGTGGATGCGGCCGTAGCGCGCCGCCAGCACCTTGGGCGCCGTCAACAGCGCCTTGATGTCCTCGGGCTTCTTCTCGCCGCCCGCCAGCTCCTTCGAGTACGAGCCGGACTCGACCACCTTCTCGTAGTCGATGGACACGGGCACGAAGACGAGGTCGTTGCGGGCGCCCTCCAGCACGGCCTCCACCTGCCACGTGAACATGCCCAGCTTGGGCGTCAGCAGCTTGCCGGTGCGGGAGCGGCCTCCCTCGGGGAAGAACTCCTGGTGGATGCCGTCATGCACCAGCTTCTTCACGTACGCCTTGAACGACGCGGCGTAGACCTTGTCGCCCTTGAACGAGCGCCGGAGGAAGAAGGCCCCGCAGCGCCGGAACATGGGCCCCAGCGGCCAGAAGGACAGGTTGGCGCCCGCGGCCACCAGCGGCACCGCGTAGCCGCGGCTCCACAGCACCCAGCTGAGCACCAGGTAGTCCACGTGGCTCTTGTGGCTGGGGCACAGCACCACGGGCGCGCGGCCCGCGGCCTTCAGCGCGCGGTGCAGGCCCGCCTCGTCCACCACGATGCCGTCGTAGATGCGGTTGAACACCCACTCCAGCATGGGCGCGATGAACGCCAGCGTGGTGGGGCTCGGCTTCGCCGCGATGGCCTCCAGGTTGCGCTGGGCCTCGCGCAGCACGCTCTCGGGCTTGCGGCCCGTGGCGGCCGCGTGCTCGTCCACCACCTTGCGCAGGCCGCGGTCGCGCAGCGTCTCGTCAATGAGGCGGTCCGCGGGCTTCACCGGCGGGCCGAACACCGCGCGCGTCTCGCGGGCGAGGTGCACGTGCAGCGCGCCGCGCACCTTGCGGCCCAGCACGTCATCCGAGTCGTTCGGGTTCTGCTCCAGGAAGCGCCGCAGGTCGATGGGCTCGCCCACCCGGAACTGCGCGCGCTTGTAGTTGCGGAAGAAGGCCAGCATCGAGTGCAGGAAGCCCGGCGCCTCCGGACTGCCGAACACGATGTCCACCCAGCTCGGCTTGAGCCGCGCGTTGCGCTTCTCCCAGACGAACAGCTCTGGTACCAGATACACGGGCCGGTCGCCCGTGCGCGCCAACCGCACCAGGGCGGGGAAGGGGTCCTCGCGCGTCTCCTTGCCGGACGGGGCCAGGAGCGCGGTGCGGCGCAGGAAGACGAGCCCGCTGCCCCCTTGCTGCGAGGCGAAGCGGAAGCGCTCGTAGACATCCCCGCGCTGCGCCGTCTGGCGCCAGGGGCGCGTGAACCAGGGGCGCAGGTTCACCACCGCCCGGATGGGCGGCAGCGAGCGGCGCACCATGGCCCACGCCAGGTACAGGAAGTTGATCCACGCCGTGGTGCGCATGACGTGCACCACGTAGCCCTTGGCATGGAGCGAGCGCAGCTCGTCCTCGGCCTCGGGTGGGAAGTGCACCCCATCGAAGTAACGTGCCCCCAGCATGCGGGACACGGGACCGAACTCGTCCTTCAAGGTCTCGAACCGATTCTCAGGTTGCACGAGCGCAGTATCCACGGCGAGCCCCCAGGTTACATGTTCTCCGGCGTCGGGATTCCGAGCAGCGTCAGCCCGGCCGCCAGCGTCACGCGCACCGCGTCCGTCAGCGCCAGTCGCGCCGCGCGCATGGGCTCATTGCCTTCCACGAGGATTCGCTTCTCCCGATCCTGATTGCCCAGCGTGTAGTAGCGGCTGTACGCGGCGGCCACGTCCAGCAGCAGGCGCGCCACCAGGCTCGGCTCGTACTGCTCGGCCGCGTCCTTCACCACCTCGGGCAGCCGCATCAGCTCGCGCAACAGCGCCTGCTCCTCGGGCAGCGTCAGCAGCGCGGCGTCATACGTCGCCGGAGCCCCGCCCCCCTTGCGCAGCACGGTGACCGCGCGCGCATGGGCGTACTGGAGATACGGGCCGGTGTGGCCCTCGGGGCTGACCACCTCGTCCCAGTCGAACGTGTAGTCGCTGGCGCGCTTGTGCTTCAGGTCGCCGAACACGACGGCGCCCAGGCCGATCTGCTCGGACAGCCCATCCGGGTCGTCCGTCTTCAGCAGCCCCTCGGCCATGTTCTGCTTCACGCGCTCGAGCACCCGCTCGTGCGCCTCGTCGAGCACCTGGTTGATCTCCACCACCTGGCCCTTGCGCGTGCTCATGCCGTGGATGCGGCCGAACGGCACGTGCACGCAGCGGTCGGCCCACGGCTGATCCATCTCCTTCAGGGTGCGGAACACCTGCCGGAAGTGGAGCGCCTGGTCCTGCGCCACGACGTACAGCGACTTCTCGAAGTGGAAGCGCTCGTATCGGTCCTCCGCCGCCGCCAGGTCTCGCGTGGCGTAGAGGGTGCTGCCGTCGTTCTTCTTGAGGAGGACGGGCGGCTCGTTGTCCGCGTAGGGCATGTCGACGATGAGCGCGCCCTGCGAGTCCTTCACGCCGGGCTTGCGGGCGATCTGCTCGATGACCGCGTCCATCTTGCCCTGGTAGCGGCTCTCGCCCTCGATGTGCTCGAACTCGATGCCCATGCGCGCGTAGACCTGCTTGAAGCCGCGCACGCTCGTCTCACGGAACTGGTTCCAGAGCTTCGTCGCCTCGGCGTCACCCGCCTCCATGCGCCGGAAGAAGTCGCGGGCCTTCTCGTCGAAGGCGGGGTCGCTCTCGGCGCGCTGGTTGGCCTTCACGTACACCTGGACCAGGTGGCTCATGTCGTCCATGCGCGCCGGGTCCCCGTACTCCTGGAAGCCCACGGCCACGAGGCCGAACTGCTTGCCCCAGTCGCCCAGGTAGTTGATGCCCTCCACCCGCCAGCCCAACGCGCGGTACAGGTTGGCGATGCAGTGCCCGAGGAACGTGGTGCGGATGTGGTGGAAGCCAATGGGCTTGGCGATGTTGGGCGACGAGTAGTCGATGACCACCGTCTTGCCCGTCCCGGCGTCCTTGTCGCTGCCGTAGGCCAAGCCGGCCTGGCGGATGGAGTCGATGACCTCGGACGTGAAGGGCAGGGCGTTGAAGCGCGCGTTGACGTACGGCCCCACGGACTTCACCTCGAGCCCCGGCACGGTGACGGCGCGGGCCAGCTCGGCGGCGATGGCGGGCGGGGCCTTCTTCTGCGCCTTGGCGAGGGAGAACGTGGCGAAGCTCAGGTCGCCATGCGCGGGCTCGGCCGGCTTGACCTGGGACTCGATGTCGGGCGCCGGCACGCCCAGGACCTGGGCGATCGCTTGAGCGAAGGCGGCGCGATAACGGGAGTAGACAGAAGTGCTCATGGACCGCGCGGATACTAGCCAAGGCTCGGCGGTTTCCCGCCATCCCTTCTGCGCGGGAAGAAACCTTCCCGTCATTCAGGGGACGGCGGGCCCCCGCATGCTGGGGCGGACCACCGCGGCCACGATGTCCAGCAGCTTGGGCAACTGCAGGGGCTTCTCGAAGAACCCATCAATCCGGTCCAGCCCCTCGCCGGACGTGAGGGAGGCGACCTCGCTCGCTCCCGAGATGATGTACACGACGACGTCCGCCAGCGACTCGGTGCCTCGGATGAAGCGCAGCACCGAGCGGCCATCCTCCTCGCTCAGCCGCAGATCCAGCAGGACCATGGCCGGTCGGATGTGGGACAGGAGGGTGCGTGCCTCCGAGGCGCCCGACGTGGCCATCACCCGATAGCCCTCCTGCTCCAGCACCTGCTGGAGGACCTCGCGGCAGTCCGCGTCATCCTCCACCAGCAAGATGCCGCCGGCCTTGGGCGCCGCCTGGGACAGCTCCGGCGTGCTCACCGCCCCCGCGAACATGGGCAGGACGAACTGGAAGGTGCTGCCCTCGCCCAGGATGCTGGAGGCCTCCACGCGGCCCCCGTGCAGGGCGATGATCTTGGCCACCAGGGGCAGGCCCAGGCCCGCTCCCGGCGGGCGCGGCATGCCCGGCTGGGCTCGGTAGTACGAATCGAACACGTGCTCCAGGGCGTCCATGGACATGCCCGGCCCCGAGTCCTTCACCGAGAGCATGGCGACGCCGTCCGCACTGGACACGCGCACCTCCACGGTGTTCTCGGCCTCGCTGTGGTGGATGCCGTTCTCGACGAGGTTGTGGATGGCCTCGGCGATGCGCTCGCGGTCCCCTCGGACGAAGACCTCGGGGCAGGGCGGGATGACCACGCGCACCTTGCAGTGCTCGGCCAGGGCGCCCAGGGCACGCACCACTTCCTCGGCCACGGCCTTGATGCCAAAGGGACGCTGGTTGAGCTGCATCTTCCCGGAGGACAGCCGGGACATCAGCACCAGGTCATTCACCATGCGCAGGAGGCGGTCCGCGTTGCGATCGCAGGTCTGCACCGCGCGCCGCTGGGAGTCCGCCAGCGCCCCCAGCTTCTCTCGCCCCAGCATGGCCAGGTAGGCCTTGATGGTGGTGAGCGGATTCTTCAGGTCATGGGAGACGTTGCCGAGCAACTCCTCGCGGTTCTGTTCCAGGCTCTTGAGGCCGGCGATGGCCGTCTGGAGGTCCTTGTTGCGTCGGGCGCTGTCGTCGCGCAGCCGGGCGACCTCGTAGGCCGCGGACAGCTGCGCGGCCAGGGAGAGCATCAGCGTGTCGCTGGCCTTGCGCCGGGCGCCCAGCACCACGAGGACGCCTGTGATTCCCTGCGCCCCTTCGAGCGGCACGGCCACGGTTCCGGGCTCCCGCACCAGCGTCTTCTGCGTGAAGGCCCGGCCCACGGCGCCATCACCCGGTGAGGCGGCGATGATGCGGTCGTCATTACGGCCCCGCACGTGCTCGACGTGGAGCTGATCCCTCGCGGGGAAGTAGCGCGCCACGTAGCAGACCTTGGGCTTGAGCAGCGCGTGGACGATATGCAGCTGGGAGCGCAGCGCCTCGGTGGGGCCGGCGTTGTCGGTCAGATGGCGCCCCATCTCCAAGAGGGCACGCGCCGCCGCATCCGGATCCACCGGTGGAGCTGGCTTCGCGGCCCGCTTGGCGGGAGTCTTCTTCGCGAGGGGGCGCAGCGGCACGACTTCGGCCAGCGGCCCCTTTCTCTTCGAGGGCACCGGCCGATCCTGCTCCAGACCGCCCCCGCGAGGGAATGGCCTCGTGGGGGAGGCCCACTCCAGGACACTGGCCGTGTCCAATGGAAGACAGCTGGACTCAGGCCTTGCGCTGGATGTGGGCGTCCTTGTCCAGGGAGTAGGGCTCCACGAGCAGCGCCTGGACCTTCTCCTGGAAGCCCTTCACCGAGAACCCGCAGTCTGCCAGGGCCCCGAGGGCGGCGGTCTGGACGCGGCGGCCGGTCTCCTCCGAGGTGAGCAGCTTGAGCATGGGCTCGCGCGTCGACTCGTGCTTCAGCCCCCCGAGCGACTTCAGCGCCGCGATCTTCACGTCATCCGACATGTCCTCCAGGAAGGGGAGGACCGCTTCGGGGACGCGGGGGTCGGCCTTGCCGGAGACGGCGTGCAAGAGGACGACCTTCTTCTCGGGATCCCGCGTGTAGTGGCTGGACAGGTGCTTGAGCGTGTCCGTGACGATGCCGAGCACCTGCTCCTCGCTCTGAAGCTCCGTCAGCAGGCGCAGGGCCCAGGAGGTGGCGTGATCGCTCTTGCGCAGGAAGTCGCTGAGGGGCGCCACGGCGTCCTGCCCGAAGCCCTTGATCAGCTCGAACGTGTGCTCCTTCTCGTCCGCGTCCGTGGTGAGCGGATCCACGGTGATGGTGAAGCGGCTGAGCAGGACGGTGATGGCCTCGGGGAACTTCATCTCCCCCAACTGCTGGATGGCCTTCTGCCGCGTGGTCGGATCCCCATACTTCTGGGTGACCTTGGACTTGAGCTTGAGGGCCTTGTCGGGACCCGATCCACCCGTGAGGAAATCGAAGAGACCCATGGTGCGCACTCGTTCCGGTGTTCGAAGAAGGAAGTAGAAGGTGGAGGCGCCGTCTAGGACGGTGCGCCTCGCAAGACAAGAGACAACCGCAAGGTCGCGGCCCGCGGCTTCAGAGCGTCAACTCGCGGCGCACATCGCCGCGATAGGCGCGTGACAGTGTCTCGGCCGCCGCGCGAGTCTCCGCGTCCGCGTCCTCCGGCACCTTGACCTGCACGGTGAGGTACATGTCGCCGGGGGGGCCCCCCTTGAGCGACGGGACGCCTCGGCCCTTGAGCCGCATGCGCCGCCCGGACTGCGAGCCGGCGGGGACCTTCACGGTGACCTCGCCCTGGAAGGTGGGGACCCGCACCTCGGCGCCGAGCACGGCCTCGGACACCGTCACGGGCAGGTCCATGGACAGGTCGTCCCCCTCACGCTTCACGAGGGGATGCTCGGCCACGTCCACCTCGATGTAGAGGTCTCCGGGAGGGGCGCCATGCTCGCCGGCGGCGCCCTGGCCCGCCAGCCGCACCTTCGACCCGGTGTGGACCCCCGCTGGAATCTTCACGGTCAGCCGGGTCGTCTCCTCCTGGACGCCGGATCCGTCACACTCGGGACACGGCTCCGGGGCGCGTCCGCTGCCATGGCAGGTGGGGCAGAAGCCCGAGCCACCAAAAAGCCCCGGCGCACGGCGCGCGCGGCCCGAGCCATGGCAGGTGGGGCAGGTGACCGTCTGGCCGGTGTCCCCGCGCCCCTGACACTTGGGACAGCGGCCCGGGCGTCGCAGGGTGATGGCGCGCTCGGTGCCGGTGACGGCTTCAGCCAGGGTGACTTGGACGCGGGTGGTGAGGTCATCACCGCGCTCGGCGCCCGAGGGTCGGGTGCGCCGCCCGAAGATGTCCCCCATGTTGACGCCCCCGCCGCCCCCCCCGCCGGATCGCCCGAAGATGTCGTTGAAGAGGTCGCCCAGGTCCACGCCCTCGGCGCCGTAGGGGATTCCGCCGCCGCCTCCGCCGCCCGCGGATTGGGCGGCCCGGTAGGCGCGGTACGCCTCGGCCTTCTTCTCGTCGAACCCAATCTTCTCGGCGTCCTCACCGAACTCGTCGTACAGCTTGCGCTTCTTCGGGTCGCTCAGGACCTCGAAGGCGGAGTTGAGCTTCTTGAACTTCTCCTCCGCCGCCTTCGCCTTGCTCCCCTGGTTCACGTCGGGGTGGTGTTCTCGCGCCAGCTTCCTGAAGGCCTTCTTGATCTCGTCCGCGGACGCCGTCCGCGAGACGCCCAGAATCTGGTAGTAGTCGTCCGCCATTTGTTCCCGCCGTGCTGTACCCGATTGCAAGAACGTAACCAGTACAGAGGGCGACGCCAGCACGGGATGTCCGAAAGACCGTGGGATGGTTAGAGTCGCCGCAAGATGAGGGAGGCCATGGCAGTGCCGCGCGCAGCTCGAGCGGGTCCCCTGTGCCTGGTGGGCTGGCTACTCGCGACCGCCCCGGCAAGCGCCTGGGCGACGGCTCCCGCGTCCACGACTCCGGACCGGACCGAGAACGCGGTGGTGGACCGGGTGGTGGCCGTCATCGAGGGCCAGGTGTTGACCCTGAGCGAGCTGGACTTCGAGGCCCGGGTGGCGCTCATCCAGCAAGGGGCCGTGCAGGCCGCCTCGGACCCGCTGGATGAAGAGACGCTGCGCCGCTCGCTCGATCTGGCCATCAGTCAGCGCCTCCTCGTTCTCACGGCGGACCGCCTGCAGGCCTTCCCCGCCGAGCCATCGGACGTCGAGACCCGCCTGGCGGCCTTCCAGGCCCGGTTGGGAGGCCCGGAGGCCCTGCGGCGCTTCCTGATCCTCCACGACATGGACCGAGAGGGGCTCGCGGCCGCCCTGGCGAGAGGGCTCCGGGCCGAGCGCATCCTGGACAGCCGTGTCCGGCTCAAGGCCCAGGTGAGCGAGACCGAGGTGCGGCAGCACTACGACGCGCACCGGGCCGAGTTCCCAGGCGAGTACGACCAGGCGGTGCGCACCGCCATCCGCGAGAAGCTGGTCCGGGCCCGCTACGGCGAGCTGGCCGCCCGAGCCCTGGCCGAGGCGCGCGTCGCGGCGCAGGTCCGCCGGGTGGCGGCCTTCGCGCGGGAGGCCCGGCGATGAGGCGCCTCAACGACGAAGGGGCGGCCCGTCCAGACCACGGCTTCCTGATCCGCCGGATGACCCGGGATGATCTCCCGGCGGTCATGGCCCTGGAGAAGGCTTCTTTCCGCAACCCCTGGTCCACGGAGCTGCTCCAGCGCGAACTGGATCACGAATGGTCCACCATCCTCCTCGTGGAGGACCCATTGCCCGAGGGTGGGGTGGAGCTGCTGGGGCTGGCCATCTTCTGGATCGTGCACGACGAGGTGCACGTGCTGAACGTGGCCACGTCGCCCAAGCATCGGCGGCGAGGGGTGGCGCGAGCCGTGATGGACGAGCTGCTCGCGCGAGGCCGCGCCCATCGGTGTTCGCTGGCCACGCTCGAGGTCCGCCGGAGCAACGAGCCCGCCCTGAACCTCTATCGCGCGCTGGGCTTCCGTCCCGTGGGCATCCGTCCGAACTACTACGTGGACGAGGGCGAGGACGCGATCGTGATGGTCCTCGACTTCTAACCGCACGCGGAGTAGAGGACCGCCCGCTGTCTCCAGGTTCGTCGAAGATGGAAAGGGTCATCGGTCCCGGCCGCTTCCTGGCCAGGGTCCTGCCGTGCTTGACACGGGGAGGCCCCTCTCTATACTCGCGCGCCTTTCTGTAGCCTGTAGGTAGATATGTGCCGCCTGGTGTGCTCGGGGCGGCTCCCATCGAAGAAGAGGTTTCAGTGCCGACCATCAGCCAGCTCGTCCGCAAGGGCCGCGAGAAGCTCAACATCAAGGGCAAGAGCCCTGCCCTGAAGGAGTGCCCCCAGAAGCGCGGTGTTTGCACCCGCGTGTACACCACGACCCCGAAGAAGCCGAACTCGGCCCTCCGCAAGGTGGCGCGTGTTCGTCTGACCAACGGGATCGAGGTCACCTCCTACATCCCCGGCGTGGGTCACAACCTCCAGGAGCACTCGGTGGTGATGATTCGCGGTGGCCGTGTGAAGGACCTCCCGGGTGTTCGCTACCACATCGTTCGCGGAACGCTGGACTCCGTGGGTGTTGCCGGTCGCAAGCAGAGCCGTTCGAAGTACGGCGCGAAGCGCCCGAGCTGATCCGCTCGGACCGCTGACCACCTTCGTCATTTGAAGCCGTGTCGGACGCTGGCCCCACACCCTGGGGAGTGTCCTCCGCAGTTCCAAGAATGCAGCGTTTGAAGCCCCGGTGTTCTTCCTCGGAAGAGGGAAGTGGGGCGTAAGGGAAGAGAAGAGATGCCTCGTCGTCGCGTAGTCGCTAAGCGGAAGATCCTCCCCGATCCGAAGTTCCAGGATCGGCTCGTTACGAAGTTCGTCAACGACCTGATGCGCAAGGGGAAGAAGTCCATCGCCGAGGGAGTCTGCTACGGCGCGTTCGCCCTCATCGAGGAGCGTGCGAAGGAGGACCCCCTCAAGACCTTCAAGAAGGCCCTGGACAACGTCAAGCCCGTGCTCGAGGTGAAGAGCCGCCGCGTCGGTGGCGCCACCTACCAGGTTCCCGTGGAGGTCCGTCAGGATCGCCGCGTGGCGCTCGGCATGCGCTGGATCATCACCTACGCCAAGGCGCGTGGTGAGAAGACGATGCAGGAGAAGCTGGCTGGCGAGATCATGGACGCCGCCAACAACCGCGGTAACGCGGTGAAGAAGCGTGAAGACACGCACAAGATGGCCGAGGCGAACAAGGCCTTCGCGCACTACCGCTGGTAGTCCCTCCGGGGCTCGCGGACGCCGCTCGGATGCAGAGGATGCATCCGAGCGGTTTTGTTTTTGCTAGAAGCAGGTTCTCTGAAATTTCCGGTCGGTGAGCGAGGAGGCCGTGTCGGCCTTCACCCCTCCCGTGGAGAGGCACTGAGTCATGGCTCGCGAGTACCCACTCGAGCGCTACCGCAACATCGGCATCATGGCGCACATCGATGCCGGCAAGACGACCACCACCGAACGGATCCTGTTCTACACAGGGGCCATCCACAAGATGGGGGAGGTGCATGAAGGCACCACCACGACGGACTGGATGGTGCAGGAGCGCGAGCGCGGCATCACCATCACCTCGGCCGCCATCACCTCGTTCTGGAAGCGGCGCGAGCAGAACTACCGCGTCAACATCCTCGACACGCCGGGCCACGTGGACTTCACCATCGAGGTGGAGCGCTCGCTGCGCGTGCTGGACGGCGCGGTCGCGGTGTTCGACGCGGTGAACGGCGTGGAGCCCCAGTCGGAAACAGTCTGGCGCCAGGCGGACAAGTACAAGGTCCCCCGCATCTGCTTCATCAACAAGATGGACCGTGTCGGCGCGGACTTCGAGATGTCCGTGGGCACCATCCGCGAGAAGCTCGGCGCCCGCCCCGTGCGCATGCAGCTGCCGCTGGGCTCCGAGGACAAGCACCGCGGCGTCATCGACTTGGTGCAGATGAAGGCGCTCGTGTTTCACGACGACGCCCAGGGCAGCCGCTATGACACGGTGGAGATCCCCGAGGAGTTCCGCGAGGCCGCTGACGCTGCGCGCGCCGAACTCGTGGAGGCCGTGGCCGAGCAGAGCGACGCGCTCACCAACAAGTTCCTGGAGGGGGCAGAGTTCACCGAGGAGGAGATCCGCGCGGGAATCCGTCAGGCCTGCGTCGAGCTGAAGCTGTTCCCGGTGTTCTGTGGCTCGGCGTTCCGCCACAAGGGCGTGCAGCCGCTGCTGGACGCGGTGGTGGACTACCTGCCCAGCCCGTTGGACATCCCGCCCGTGCATGGCAAGAACCTCAAGGGCGAGGACGAGGAGCGGCCCACCCGTGATGACGCGCCGTTCAGCGCGCTGGCGTTCAAGATCATGAACGACCCCGCGTTCGCTTCGCAGACGCTGACATTCTTGCGCGTGTACTCGGGTCGCCTGGAGGCGGGGACCGCGGTGTGGAACTCGGTGAAGGGCAAGCGCGAGCGCGTGAGCCGGCTCGTGCAGATGCGCGCCGACAAGAAGGACGAGCTCACCGAGTGCTACGCGGGTGACATCTGCGCGGTGGTGGGCATGAAGCTCGCCACCACGGGCGACACGCTCTGCGACGACAAGCACCCCATCATCCTGGAGCGGATGGAGTTCCCCGAGCCGGTCATCGACATCGCCATCGAGCCGAAGTCGACGGCGGACCAGGACAAGATCATCCAGGCGCTCCAGCGGCTCGCGGCGGAGGATCCGTCGTTCCGCGTGAAGACGAACGAGGAGACCGGGCAGACCATCATCGCCGGGATGGGCGAGCTGCACCTGGAGATCATCGTCGACCGCCTCCTGCGCGAGTTCAAGGTCGACGCGAACATCGGCAAGCCGCAGGTGGCCTACCGCGAGACCATCACGGTTCCGATGGAGGCCGAGGGCAAGTACATCCGGCAGACCGGCGGTCGTGGCCAGTACGGCCACATCTGGCTGCGCGTGATGCCGAACGAGCCGGGCAAGGGCTTCCAGTTCGAGAACAAGATTGTCGGGGGCGCGGTGTCCAAGGAGTTCGTGGACGCGGCCAGGCAGGGCATCTCCGAGGCCATGCAGAACGGCCCTGTGGCCGGCTATCCCATGGTGGACGTGAAGGTCGAGGCCTTCGACGGCTCCATGCACGACGTGGACTCCAGTGAGATGGCGTACAAGATCGCTGGCTCGTTGGGCTTCAAGGACGCGGTGCAGCGGGCCTCGCCGGTGCTCCTCGAGCCCATCATGAACTGCGAGATCCTCACGCCCGAGGAGGCCATGGGCGATGTCATCGGGGACCTCAATGGCCGCCGAGGGAAGATCCTGGGGATGACGCCCCGGCCGGGCAACGTGCAGGCGATCCAGGCCCAGGTGCCCCTGGCCGCCATGTTCGGGTACTCGACCGACCTGCGCAGCCGCAGCCAGGGAAGGGCGACCTACACCATGCAGTTCAGCCACTACGCTCCCGCCCCGAAGGCGGCGTTGAACCGGTAACGGGTCGCCCGGAGGGTTGTCTACCGGGCGATTTCAGTTGACGTCGCAGCAGGTTTGGAGCACGACGCAGCACCTTTCGGGAGTTGCTTTTCCCGAGTTGAGACCGAGAGCGCCGGACGAACCTCCGGCCCCGTGAGGAGTGTCATGTCCAAGGAAAAGTTCGATCGTAGCCTTCCCCACGTGAACATCGGAACGATTGGGCACGTGGACCACGGCAAGACGTCGCTGACGGCGGCCATCACGAAGGTGCTGGCCAAGAGC
>NZ_JAHNZT010000043.1 GCF_019039035.1 Citreicoccus inhibens
TGCCCACGTGGTTCGACGACTACAATCACGTGCACCCTCACAAGGGCCTGAAGATGCGTTCCCCCATCGAGTACCGAAGAGCAGCATCACCCCTCTGACCGTGTCCGATTTGACGGGGGCAACTCCAGAACCAGTTTCAACCCACGCTCCTCGCGGACACGAGGAGCGACTGACACCAACATCGAGTGGACGGACGTGGTGTGGTTTCAACCCACGCTCCTATCGGACACGAGGAGCGACGGCGCCCGAGAATCACCGACTTGCGCCAAAACGTAGTTTCAACCCACGCTCCTTTCGGACACGAGGAGCGACCCCCACAGCCGGTACTTCACGAGCAAGTACGACGCGTTTCAACCCACGCTCCTCTCGGACACGAGGAGCGACCGAAGCGCCCGCGCCTGTTGTCGTCGCTGCGAAGTTTCAACCCACGCTCCTCTCGGACACGAGGAGCGACTGACCGAGACCACGAAGAAGAAGCGCACCCCGAAGTTTCAACCCACGCTCCTCTCGGACACGAGGAGCGACCACCCGACCAAGAGCGCTCAGGGCGCTGCGCGGAGTTTCAACCCACGCTCCTCTCGGACACGAGGAGCGACCGCGCGAGGTCGAGTCGATTGTGTGCGTGCCCATGTTTCAACCCACGCTCCTCTCGGACACGAGGAGCGACCCGGGCGCTCACGCAGATATGGCAGGATCTCGCGGTTTCAACCCACGCTCCTCTCGGACACGAGGAGCGACTAGAGCGAGAGGGGAGACACAAGCAGCACTTTCAGTTTCAACCCACGCTCCTCTCGGACACGAGGAGCGACCCGCTCGGCCATCGTCACTCAGCGCACCAACCGCGTTTCAACCCACGCTCCTCTCGGACACGAGGAGCGACGCTCCCCGAATCTTGAGAACCGCCCGTGCGTAAGTTTCAACCCACGCTCCTCTCGGACACGAGGAGCGACTACGTGGTGCGGCCGAGCCTCGCGCCGCACGTGGTTTCAACCCACGCTCCTCTCGGACACGAGGAGCGACCTCCATGCCACCTCGACCGTGCACCCTGCCTGTTTCAACCCACGCTCCTCTCGGACACGAGGAGCGACTGAGGACCGTTGTCCGGCTCTGCTCGAAAGCGATGGTTTCAACCCACGCTCCTCGCGGACACGAGGAGCGACTGCTGCTCACCGTCCTTGGTGGTCCAAAGGAGGAGTTTCAACCCACGCTCCTCGCGGACACGAGGAGCGACTGGTGGCGTCCTCCAGCGCAAACGCGATGACCTCGTTTCAACCCACGCTCCTCGCGGACACGAGGAGCGACCAAAGTGAGGGCGCTGATACCGGCCGTCGTGAGTTTCAACCCACGCTCCTCGCGGACACGAGGAGCGACTGGGCCGGCGCTGAGACTGGAGGCCTCGAGTGACGTTTCAACCCACGCTCCTCGCGGACACGAGGAGCGACCCGCCGAGCGCGAGACGCAGGAAGACGTCTCACGTTTCAACCCACGCTCCTCGCGGACACGAGGAGCGACCGGCCGGCGCACTACGCAGGAGGAGCAATCCAGTTTCAACCCACGCTCCTCGCGGACACGAGGAGCGACTCAACCGGCTCCTGTTTCACCACGTCCCATGGGCGTTTCAACCCACGCTCCTCGCGGACACGAGGAGCGACCATGCTCCGCGACACGATCCATTGCCGACATGTGTTTCAACCCACGCTCCTCGCGGACACGAGGAGCGACGAGCCGCGTTGCTGTTGCCCATGCCTCGCCCAGCGGTTCAACCCACGCTCCTCGCGGACACGAGGAGCGACCGCGTCGCGCCTACGCACTACACCGCAAGTCGTTTCAACCCACGCTCCTCGCGGACACGAGGAGCGACCTGACCCAGCAGCCGCGGCCGGCCCACGCGAAGTTTCAAGCCACGCTCCTCGCGGACACGAGGAGCGACTGGAGCGCGCGGAGCCGCTCCTGGTCAACTCGCGGTTTCAACCCACGCTCCTCGCGGACACGAGGAGCGACCGCGCGGACCCCTATGCGGCCCGCATCATCGAGTTTCAACCCACGCTCCTCGCGGACACGAGGAGCGACCTTGGTTTTCTTTGGGTTGGGTTTCGTGTCTGGTTTCAACCCACGCTCCTCGCGGACACGAGGAGCGACTCCGGCTCTTGGTTGAGGACGGCGTGTTGGCAGTGTTTCAACCCACGCTCCTCGCGGACACGAGGAGCGACACCAGCCACGTCGTCATGCGGCCTCCCTCGTGCGTTTCAACCCACGCTCCTCGCGGACACGAGGAGCGACACCCTTCGCGTCCAGGGCGTTCTGACTCAGGACCGCGTTTCAACCCACGCTCCTCGCGGACACGAGGAGCGACGATGCGAGAGGGGTCCGCACTCGTGGACCCGGTTTCAACCCACGCTCCTCGCGGACACGAGGAGCGACCACCCGCCGCACGCGTCGCCGCCGACAGGTGAGCGTTTCAACCCACGCTCCTCGCGGACACGAGGAGCGACCATGAAGCTCAGAACGGAGCTGGTGCTCCGCCTGGTTTCAACCCACGCTCCTCGCGGACACGAGGAGCGACCGAGGAGAGCGCGCGGGCGCGCAGCGGGAGAGAGTTTCAACCCACGCTCCTCGCGGACACGAGGAGCGACGGGCGGACAGAGCGTGTCGGAGTGGCGTGATGCTGTTTCAACCCACGCTCCTCGCGGACACGAGGAGCGACTGGGACAAGGCAGCTTGCGCATATCGCAAGCAGTTTCAACCCACGCTCCTCGCGGACACGAGGAGCGACCAGCCGGTGCAGCGATGGCCGGAGCGGCCCCAGGGTTTCAACCCACGCTCCTCGCGGACACGAGGAGCGACCTCTCGACCCACCAAGCATCGCCCGACACACGGTTTCAACCCACGCTCCTCGCGGACACGAGGAGCGACTCTGGCGGGATCCCGACGCGTCGTCGGGCGTGGAGTTTCAACCCACGCTCCTCGCGGACACGAGGAGCGACGAGACCGCCCACCTGACCTTCATCGCCCTCGTGCGGTTTCAACCCACGCTCCTCGCGGACACGAGGAGCGACGAGCACCCTCCCCTCTTCGGCTGAGGTGGTGGTTTCAACCCACGCTCCTCGCGGACACGAGGAGCGACGCCAGGGCCGCGCGCTGCTCGCGCTGGAGCTCCTGTTTCAACCCACGCTCCTCGCGGACACGAGGAGCGACGCGCATGCCCGCCGGCAGCGTGGAGGCGACGCAGTTTCAACCCACGCTCCTCGCGGACACGAGGAGCGACCCCGAGATTTTCGCGGCCCCGGAGTGGTGTGCGTTTCAACCCACGCTCCTCGCGGACACGAGGAGCGACCATGGCCACCCCAGTCCACCACGAGGATAGGGTGTTTCAACCCACGCTCCTCGCGGACACGAGGAGCGACGTTCGCGGTGGGGAGACCTACAACCGCAAGGACGGTTTCAACCCACGCTCCTCGCGGACACGAGGAGCGACCAACCGCAACCACCAGAATCCAAAAATCCTTCAGTTTCAACCCACGCTCCTCGCGGACACGAGGAGCGACGTCTCCTCACGCAATGGCTGGGGGGCATTATCGTTTCAACCCACGCTCCTCGCGGACACGAGGAGCGACGGCGTGCTGGATGGCGCGCCCTACGACATGGCGTTTCAACCCACGCTCCTCGCGGACACGAGGAGCGACCGCCTTGTGCGCGCGCTCCAGTGGGAGCTGAATCGGTTTCAACCCACGCTCCTCGCGGACACGAGGAGCGACTTGTGGGTTCGACTCCCACCCCACCCGCTCCTGGTTTCAACCCACGCTCCTCGCGGACACGAGGAGCGACTCCGCAGCCTCCAGGCGTGAGAGCACGGCGGGGTTTCAACCCACGCTCCTCGCGGACACGAGGAGCGACCGGCGGGACTGATCAACTACGGAGCTGCCTGGGCGTTTCAACCCACGCTCCTCGCGGACACGAGGAGCGACCACGTCAGCAGCAAGGCGCGCGGTGTAGATACGGTTTCAACCCACGCTCCTCGCGGACACGAGGAGCGACCGCTACCGGTGCCGGGGCGCCCAATCCAAACAGGTTTCAACCCACGCTCCTCGCGGACACGAGGAGCGACGACCTTCTTCACCACCCGACCCAACTTCTTGAAGTTTCAACCCACGCTCCTCGCGGACACGAGGAGCGACACGTCACCTGGAGTCGACGCAGCAGATTCTCGTCGTTTCAACCCACGCTCCTCGCGGACACGAGGAGCGACTCATCGCGGTCCCACACCATGCGGACGAAGTCGGTTTCAACCCACGCTCCTCGCGGACACGAGGAGCGACCGCGAGTGGTTACGAGGGGTTGCCGGTTCGCGCGTTTCAACCCACGCTCCTCGCGGACACGAGGAGCGACGCGGCCCATCGCTGGTGATGATGTCCACCGGCACGTTTCAACCCACGCTCCTCGCGGACACGAGGAGCGACCGTCGTGGTATCAAGACCTGATTCACCAGTGTTTTGTTTCAACCCACGCTCCTCGCGGACACGAGGAGCGACCAAGGTCCTTGTTGTTGATGCTAACACGGCCCAGTTTCAACCCACGCTCCTCGCGGACACGAGGAGCGACCGCCTGCGGTCA
Source organism: Citreicoccus inhibens (assembly GCF_019039035.1). Classification (GTDB taxonomy): domain Bacteria; phylum Myxococcota; class Myxococcia; order Myxococcales; family Myxococcaceae; genus Citreicoccus; species Citreicoccus inhibens. The sequence continues at coordinate 4,612 of NZ_JAHNZT010000043.1, forward strand.
CCATCTCGTCACCACGCGGTCAGCGGTTTCAACCCACGCTCCTCGCGGACACGAGGAGCGACTCTGCCCGACTAACTTACCGTAATTACTGACGAATTGGGCCGGTTTCCGCGAACCTCCATTTTCGAGGCCGCTGCGCTCCGGGAATAGGGCTCCACTCCCCTGTAACCCCTGACGACTATTGTTGATTTCAATGAGCGCGAACGCTCGACGAACCCCGCACCGGCGGAGGTTCGCGCGCGCGCCATCGGCAGCCGTGCAGTCTAGAGGATGAGCGGCCCCTCGACATCCAGCGGCAGCCGGACACCGTGGTGCTCGGTACGCTTCGCCGTGTCCGCGCCCAGGAAGTAGAACCGCAGGCTGTCACCGGCGGCGTCGAACTCGCTCAACAGCCGCGCTCGGAGCACCACCCAGTCCTTCGGTTCCAGGACACACTCGAACACGGAAAACTGGACCCGCACGCCGTGGTCCCGACAGGCTCTCGCGATGCGCCTCAGGCGCCGCGGCCCCTCCGAGTCCGACACGCGCACGTCATAGCAAATCAAGACCGTGAGCTTCTTCATCCGTGCACGGCGAACGGTGGATAGGCGTCCAGCTCCCCGCGCACCGTACGCGCGAGCAGCAGCGCCTGCAGATGCGGCGCCAGCCCCCACGTCGTCTCCTGCTCCAGGAACCCGTGACGCACCTTCGCTTGCTTCGCGGTCTGGTACGCCACCAGGAACGCCTTGCGCGCCTCGTCCCGCAGCAGCACCGCCCCCGCGAACTCCGTCCGAAAGTCCTCGGGCTTGACCTGTCCGCGATTGACCAGCGAGAAGACGAGGCGATCCACCACGGGCGCTCGGAACTCCTCCATCAAGTCCAAGGCCAGTGACAGGCGACCCGGCCGCTCCTCGTGCAAGAACCCCACGGCGGGATCCAACCCAACGCCAGACAAAGCGCCCGCGCAGTCCTGCAACAGCAGCGCATATCCAAACGAAAGCAAGGCGTTCATGGGGTCTCTCGGAGGACGCCGGTTCCGTCCCTCGAACGAGAAGCCCTCCGCACCCCCCTTCTTCAACAGTGCGGGGAACGCCTCGAAGTAGTCCCGCGCCGCAATGCCCTCCACTCCGCGCAGCGCGTCCAGCTCCGACACCGGCTCCAAGGCTCTCAGGTGTATCGCCAATCGGTTCGCGGTCTCCGCAAGCTCCGCGGCGTGCACGGGCTCTGCGTCACGCCGGGCATGGAGGATGAACTGCCTCGCGTTCGACACCTTTCCAATCACGATGGCCCGCGCCAACTCCAAGGTCCGCGCGGCGTCATCCGCCGCCCGGAACTGCTGCCTTCGCAGCAAGACATTGCCTCCGGGAACACCCTCGACCCTCGCCAGGAATCGCCCCGTCACTCCAAAGAAGGAGACGTGGATTCCGGATTCAATCCAGCTCTCCATCAACTCGGGCGTGAGCCAGGCGCGCGACAGGCACACCACGGAGCGCAGATGGCGCAGGGGCACCTCTGCCTTCTTTTCGTCCTGGACGGTGACGACCACGCATTCCCCCTCCTTGTTCAGTCGGGTCCCTTCCACGGTGATGAACAAGGTGTTGAGCGCAGTCGTCACGGTCACTCACTCCTTCTTGGGCAGGCTCAGGACTCCGCGGTCACTCGCTGCCTCAAGTAGTCGCGGACTCGCTTCTGGCCCGCGGTGACTTGCGGCAGGCATCTTGGCTCCAAGGAGCAGCCATCACATTTCGGGGCGCGCGCGGCAGTGGGCACGGACTGGGTGCGTAGCAGGATGTGCATCCGCTCGATGGAATCCTCGGTGAGGCGCCTCAAGGCCGCGTCGAAGAGGACGACGTGGCGCCGGTGCTCCACGCCCGAGAAGATGGCTCCTTCGGGGACCTCGACTCCGTGCATCTCTTCCAGGCACAGCGCCTGCGCGCAGAGCTGAACCCGGTCCGCGTCGAGCAACTTCCTCCGGCGGTGCTTGACCTCCACCGGATACGGCCGCCATCCCGAGGGGGTCGTCGCGTCGCGCAGATACTCGACGAGGTCCGCACGCCCTGCCACTCGCAGCCGGTCCGAGCCCAGGAGTACCGCGCGCTCCACCCGACTCGTGCGCCGGGCGTCGTGCCCCGGCAGGTCCACGCGCTCGTGCAGCAGCCTCCCCGATGCGGTCAGCAAGTCCTCCAGCCAGATTCGCTCCACGTGGATGAGCGCCGCCTGCCGCTCACAGAACAGCAGGTGCTGCAAAGCAGACAGCGTCACCCACGTGTCTCGCTCCATGACTCAGCCCATCAAGTTCATGACCTCGATGCCCGCGGGCAACCCCGCCTTGTCCACCGAGACCACGTAGTCGGAGTAGGCACGCGCCGGCCGGCCCTCATGCTGGGGCTTCACGCTCACTCGGTCGAACAACATGTGGGCCGGCGCGTTCCCCAGGTCGGAGGCGTGCTTGAACACGATGACCTGCCGCATGGACATGAGCCCCCGCGCGGCGCTGCGGTCCAGTTCGAAGATGTGCTCGAAGGACTTGAAGAGCAGGTCCACGTCCGCCATCGCGAACCGCGTCTGACGCGCCAGATGCGGAGAGATGAAGCCGTGGGCGCGATAGAGCCCGTAGGGCACGATGTTCTTACGTCCCATGGTGCGGTTGTCACCGCCCTGCTTCTCCGCCTCCCCTTCGGTGGCCACGGCCATGCGCGTGATGGAGTGCTCCAGCGAGACGATGGGCTCCACCGAGCGGGCGAAGGTGAGCTGCACCGGGCCCCGTACCTGGCCGGCATTCGCTCCCGTGGACATCACGGCACCAAAGGCGCGCACATCGAAGAAGGTCTTGCACATCCAATCGCGGCCCTTGACCACCTCGGACCCCTGGGCCGTGCCCTTGTCATTGCGCTTCTTGCCGTCCTCGGCATTCTCCGGCTTCTCGTTCAGGTTGACCTTCAGCGCCTCGTAGGCCTTCGCGATGGTCACATTGAGGATGGCCTTCTCCTTGACGAAGATGTCCAGGCCCTCCTTCCCGCCCTGGGTGAGCTGGATGAAGTTGCGCACCTTGCGCTTGAGGCAGACATCCGTCACCAATCCATGCCCCGTCTCCGGGTCGATGCGCGGCAGGTTCCCCGCGTCCGGATCGCCATTCGGGTTTCCATCCTGCACGTCGAACAGCAGCACGAAGTCGTAGCGGTTCTTGAGCTCGTTCATGGTCATTCCTCAGGAGGCGAGTGGAAGTCAGGATTCAGAGGGGGGAGCGCCGCCCTCCGTGGGCGAGCGCTTGGTGAAAAAGGCTTCACGCTGATGGTAGTAGCCGACCGCGAACAGCCCCTGGTCCTCGAGCGAGAGGATGCGCGGGAAGCGATTGGCCGGAAGCAGCGCCATGACCTCGCCTTGGACTCGCTCCAACCACTTGCCGTTGTCCGCCTTGGCGGCGTGGTGCACCGCCAGCTGCAACAGGCGAGGGAACACCGTGATGGGATTGCGCGATGCGGCGCCGAAATAGCGGTCTCGGATGGTGGCGTTCAGGTCACCTCCGAGCGCGGCGGATTGCAGCCGTTCCAGCACGGCGAAGAGGCGGCCCAGGACATAGGGCTGCGCCGTTTGGGTCTTGTCCAATGACACGGTGACCTCCAAGAGAGTGGTGTTGTCTCGTCGCAAGCGCAGCAGATAGGCCTTGATGAGCGCGACGCGCAGCCGCAGTTGCTCGCGCTCCAACTCGGGTTTGCCTGGCGGCAGGCGCAGGCGGTCCAGCGCGGAGACCAGGACCTGTCGGGGAAGGGCATGCCCCAGGAGCGCGGCCCCCAGCATGCGCGTGGCCACATCAGGCGTGAGGCCGCGTCCCCCTGGCGCCTCAATCGCACTGAGGAGCCTCCAGACGGGGACAGGCTTCGGGGGTGTGTTCCCCACGTGCAAATCCGTGAAGTACTTTCGGATGTTCCTGACCACGTCTCCCAGGCGCGTCTCGAACCAGTCGCGCACCACGACGCGGCCCGCGTTGCCAGCGAGGGTGACCGAGTAGAATCGCTTGTCATCCAACTCGATGGACTCCAGGCCCTTGAGCGGCGCTTCGAGCACCCGCCGCAGATCCTCTTCGGTGGGATCCATGTAGCTGAGCAGGAGGCTCTCCGCGCTCTCGGACGCGTTCGTCCAGAACACCAGCACCGAGTCCTTCCCCACCTGGATGCCCTGACGGAAGCGGCGCGACTCCGTCCCCTTCAGGAGGTGATTGAGCGCCAACGCATAGCCGAGCGCCGCATCCTGTGAGATGGGGGCATTGTCCCCTTGCTCCAAACCATGGGACTCGAAGGCCTTGGCATTGAAGGACACCAGCGAGGCCCCGGCCGCCTGCGCTTCAGGGACGTTCTTGAGCTTCTCATGAAGGCGGGCGAGGACCGCCTCCCTCCCCGTCACCAGGCAGCGCCCTGTCTTCCCTTGGGCCTTCTTCTCATCATTGATCCGTGCCCACTCCTCACGGACGGTGGGCAATTGATGAACCGGATCCGTCGCGTCGCCCACCGCGAAGGCCAGCAACTCCGAGCCCGTCCATTCGTCCTGGGGGCGCTCCGCAAGCACCGCACCTCGCGCCTCGTCGCTCTCCAGAAAGGCCGCGACGGCTCGAACCTCGGGACTCTTCGCGCTGGCGGCCACCGCCCGGACTGGGGCGAGGAAAGCCGCGAGGCGAGCAGCGGTCTTCTCCGCGCGCTTGGCCTTGTTCCCCGCGCCACCATCATCCTTGTCGAAGCCTAGGACGTACTTGGGGTTGTCCACGAAGAAGCCCGCCGCGATGTTGGCGGCGCGCATCGGCAGGCGTGGGATGGACATGGGCGCGCCACGCCCATCCTCGTCCTGTCGCGACTCCAGCTTGATGAACTTCCCCTGCGAACTGATGCGGACCAGGAAGTCCACGGGCTTGGTCTCGTACAGCGGGTCATCCACGAGTCCGCGCGCGTGGGCGAACACATTGAGCGCCGCGAGCATCATGGGTGGCTCCCTTCGAGCGCGATCACTTGCTCGCGGGGCGGCACCTTCAGCACGCCGTGCTCCAGATACGCCTCGAAGAAGACCGGGCGCACAGCCGCTCCGCCATCACCGAAATCGAAGTCGTAGAACATCAGGCCCAGCGGGCGCTTGGGTTCGGACTCGGCGGGGTGCAGGTCGAGCGGTGCTGGCTCGACGCGTGCGGCGAACTCGCGGCAGCCCAGATAGGGCGCGTGGAAATACTGCCCTTTCTCCAAGCGCCGCTCGAACATCTCCTCGAACTTGCGGACGTTGTCCTCGGGGCCTGCCTTGCCCGGGACCATCGTCAGCGACGCCGTGATGACGTAGTCCACGTCGCTCAGCGCCACGGTGTTGCGCTGGGCTCGGTCTTCATCCGCCGCGTAGTCGAATTTCCCCACCGTGGCTCGGCTGTTCACCTCGTTGCGGCGGAACGTGGTCCACTTCACCGGCGCCAGCACGGCGATCTCATGGATGTGCCAGCGAATCGCTGGCTTCCACAAAATGGCCTCCAGGACACCCCGGGCCGCCGAGGGCGTCATGACTTCGTAGCTGACGCGCTCGGCCTTCATCTCGGGTCTCGTGAAGCACGCAATGGGCCCTCCGGCGCGCACACGAAACCGCTTGCTTGCAGCGGCTCTCATCACTGCCTCCTGAAGTGTTCTCAAGCGGGAATGAGGGACGACGGGTCACGCAGCCCCACCTGGTCCGGGACCAAACCAAAACGCTCGCCATAGGCGGGCCGGTGTGCCGTCCCCAGGAACGCCACCGTGTCCTGGATGAGCTCCACCATGCCGCCCGTCAGCCATTCCTCACGGACCTTGCGTGGCACGGTCACCGTGAAGCGTTGCAAGGCACGCAGCCGCTCTCGGGACGGACCGAACTGTCGCAGCGCCTCGATGTGAGGCTCGACACCTTCGTAAGGGACCACCAGCGCGGCGCTCCAGTCGTCCTCGACGAGTTGGAATCGCTGCGCCACTTCCTTGAAGGAGAGATTCGCTCTCAGCTCCTGGATGCCCTTCGCATCGAGCTTCTGGTTCGCAAAGAGCCGCTCGAAGTAGAGGCGGAAGTTCTCAGGAGCAGAAAGGTCCAGGTCCGGCCGCTGCGCGAGGAGCGAGCGGGTCACATCCTGGGCCGCCTGCGGGACGCCTCGGGGTGGTCGAGTCTCCGCCTCGAAGACGCGCAGCTCTCCCACTCCGTCGAGCAGACCTTCGCGATTGCAGCGCCCCGCCGCCTGCGCAATCGAGTCGAGCCCGCCCAGCGCGCGATAGACAACGGCGAAGTCCAGGTCGACTCCGGCCTCCACCAACTGGGTCGCCACGACACGCACGGCCTCTCCGCGCGCCTTGCGGGCCTTGATGTCCGCAATCACCGCGGAGCGATGCGCGGGGCACATGAGCGCGGACAAGTGCACGGTCCCCTGATGTCCCAGCCGCGCATCCACGAGCTCACACAGCCGCCGCGCATCATCGCGGCGGTGCACGATGGCCAGGACGTCGCGCTCCCCCGCCATCGCCTCCGCCAAGGCCTCGTAGGTCATCTTTCCGGCTTCGGCCTTCGGCCAGGAGACCCTCACGCGCCGCAGCCGCTCGAAGGCCCTCAGCTCCGTGGGCACCAACTCCCTCACGTGAGGAAATCCGAGTGGGAGTCCCGCCCGTTGCCCCAGCGCCGGTTGGGTCGCGGTGGAGATGACAACCGAGCATCCGTAGTCCGCCACGAGCGCCTGGAGCCCACTCAGAATCGGATCCAGCAGTCCCGGTGGCAGGGTCTGCGCCTCGTCGAGCACGATGACGCTGCGAGCAATGCGATGCAGTTTGCGACAGGCTCCGGGCCGGTTCGCGAACAGGCTCTCCAGGAGCTGCACCGTGGTGGTCACCACCACAGGCGCATCCCAGTTGTCGCTCGCCACGCGGTTGAGCGCCGTCTCACGCTCGGGGTCGATCGCGGAGTGGTGCTCGATCAGCCCCTGCTCCAGTCCCGCGAAGGCCTGCCGGTAGACCTCCGCGCTCTGCTCGATGATGGAGGTGTAGGGGATGGCGACGATGACGCGATGATGGCCGTGCGCCTGGGCGTGCTCCAGCGCGAAGGCCATGGACGTGAGGGTCTTCCCGCCTCCCGTGGGCACCGTGAGGCTGAAGACGCCCGGAGGCTGCACCGCCGCCGAGAGCGTGGCGGTCAGGACCTCGCGCCGCACACGATTGACCTCCGTGTCGCGCGCGCCACTCTGCTTCTCATCCAGGTATGCGCGCAGCCGGTTCGCGAGCTGAGCAAGGGTCACCTCCACCTTGCGCTTCTCGTGCCTGTCCGAATCGAAGAACGACTCCGAGTCCAGGAAGTCCGCATCGCAGAGCACGGAGAACAGCATCCGCGTCCACATCTCCAGTTGGAGCTTGTTGAACGACAGCAGCTTCTGGATGTCGAGGTTGACCGAGGCGTTCAGCAGATCCGCGGGCACCCCCTGCCTCAGCACCTCCTCCAACAGGGCTTTCTTCTCCGGGCTGGTGATGCGCGCCTTGAATTTCGGCAGGTCCGACAGCCCGGCGTGGTGCCCCAGAATCGCCAGCGCGAGCGGCATCCACCGCGCATCCCGGCGCAGCGCCCACAAGCCACCCGCGGTCGAGTGGTCGCGCTCCAGCTCCCCCTCTTTCTCCAGGTGCGCTTCGAAGCCGTTCTCACTGCGGATGCGGAACTGGAAGTCCCGGAGGTACTTCCCCAGGTCGTGCCAGAGGCCCACCGCTCGCGCCGCGTCCGCGAGGTCCTGTCGAGGCGCCAGGCGGGCCGCCAACGTCCCCACCGCCTCGAGGTGCTCCCGCAGCGAGTGGAAGCGCCCATCCCACGTCGCGTGCGCGAGCGGCTCGTCCGGCGGCTTCGCTCGCGGTCGTTCCCCTGCCCCCGTGTCTGGCTGACGGCTCTTCATGCGCCCTCCCGCGCTGAAGACAGTCAGCCATGACGAACCACGAAGGCCAATCCCTTCGGAGAGGTATGTCGAGAACGTCAGCTTCGACTCAGAGTGGGCCGCTCAGACCCCAGACACAGAGTGTCTGTCATCAACTCGACATTCCGCTTGCCATCCCCCTCAGTGTTCACGGGCGGCGACGTAGCGGTCGACCTCGCGGTCCACGGCCGCGGTGAACCGAGGCTCCAGCTCCTCGAGAATCTCCCACTCGGTCTCCAGGGAGCGATTGAGCGTCGGGTGCGCCGAGCGCGGAATGCCGGGCTCCACCGCGATGAGCTCCTGCGGCCCCAGGTTCGCCACGTCCGTTGACGTGTTCAGGCCGGAGCTCGGGAAGTTGGGCAGGGATTGTTGGCGGGCGAAGGAGAACGCGGTGATGTTGTAGGCGCGCACCACCATCCCACCGCGCTTCAGCGGATACCCTTGGATGACGGCTTTCGACCAACGCACGCCCATGTCGTGGCTTCCGCTCATCTTCCAGGGCGTGTGGAGCAGGAAGGGGTCCGTGCTCGGCAGCAAGGAATAGCCTTGCGCCGACAGGACCTTCTCCGCCGCATGCATCACCTGGGCGGGCTCCTGGTGATACACGACGAGGCTGCTCGTGCGCTCCTTGAGCATCTTCCGGTCATTGGCGCACCCCACCAACCCCAGCGCCAACACCACACCCCCGAGCACCCCGAGCCTTCGCGTCATGTCCCCTGCTCCCAGGACCCACTGAGCTGGCGACGGGGTCCCAAGACATGAACGGCGCAATGCTCCAGGCATATCGAACGTTCACAGCGAGCCCAGGAACGCCAACAGCGCGCTCCGGTCCTCACGAGACAGACGGACATACATGTCTCGCGACTTCGCCGCTTCGCCGCCATGCCAGAGCACGGCCTCCTCCAGGGTTCGCGCCCGGCCGTCGTGCAGGAAGCGCGTGTGTCCACTCACGGCCTCGGTGAGCCCGATGCCCCACAGCGGCGGCGTGCGCCACTCGCTCCCCGAAGCCTCGCCATCCGGACGTCCATCCGCGAGCCCCTCGCCCATGTCGTGGAGCAGCAGGTCCGTGAATGGGCGAATGGACTGTCTCGACACCTCGGGAAAGCCATCCACGTCGCCGGTCATCACCGGCGTATCCACATGGCAACCCGAGCATCGCAGCGCCCGGAACACCGCCTTGCCACGCAAGACATTCGGCGCGCCTTCGTCCCGGCGCCTCGGGACCGCCAGGAGGCGCGTGTAGAAGAGCAGGCGCTCCAGGTCCTCGGCGGACACCTCGGGGCCCTCCGCGTCCACGCCGTCACGGTGTCCTTGCTCGCGCGGATAGAGCGTCGTGGTCATCCCCATGTCCGCCAGCAGCGCGTGCGCCACTTGCTGACGCAGCGTCGGTTGGTTCGCCTTCCAGCCGAAGCGCCCCAGGAGCGGCCGGTGCTCGGTGACATCCTCCACCCAGTTCGGCCGCCCCGAGATCCCATCCCCGTCCGCGTCGTCGGGGTCGGCTCGCGCCAGGAGCGTCTCCTCGGGGATGGCCTCCAGCAAGCCCAAGCCAGGATTGGCGGGCGCGACCCGCGGCGAGAACCGCGTGCCTTCTTCCAGCGCGCCCTGAGCCATGTCCATGAAGCGATAGCGTGGCGAGGTGAGCGAATAGGACTCACCTGTGGCGAACGCACCGGAGCGTGTGTCCCAGGTCACCGCGACCCACCCCTCCGCGGCCTGGCCCTCCACGGCTCGCGAGTCGAGCTGTCCGCCGTATCGCTCGTGGGGCAGCGCCCCCATGGGCGCGCTCAATTGAAACACCAGGGAGACGGGCCGCTCGGTGGCCTCGGCGGGAGGGCGCCCACGCCCATCCTTCACGTGGCACGTCATGCAGGAGGACGCGCTGAAGAGCGGCCCCACCGGGATGGGCGCGAAGCGGGGCTCGCTCCAGTCTCGTTCGAAGACACCCTTGCCCACGTAGAACGAGGGCCACCGGGCCGGGTCCAGGTTCATGGGCGAGCGACCGAAGGAGTTGCGGCCCGTGTCCTCCACCGTGGTGGCACCGCCCAGGAGCGCCTCGCCCTCCTCGACCGAGGCGCGGATATCGCCCAGGTCGAGCACGTCGGAACGGCAGCCCGCCGCGCCCACCCACAGCGCGAGCAATCCCACACACCCAGCGGCTCGCATCACGACGTTCCTCCCGGGAATGAACAGACATGAGGCACCGGGCAGGACTCCCCCCTGCCCGGCGCCTCGGGACTTCAGACCGCGATGACTGGGATTACCGAGCCGCCGTGACGTACTCGCTGGTGATGTTCATGTCACCGGACGAGCCGCGCACATCGATGCCCGTGAAGCTCTGGTAGGGATAGGCACCCAGGGCGATGGTCTCGATGAACTCGACCTCGTCGCCGACGATGTCCTTGCCGTCGATGTTCACCGTGAAGGGCTGCTCGGCCGTCTTCACGCTCCAGGCGCAAGCCCCGATGGCGCCCTTGCCGTGGTTGGAGATGGAGTGGAAGTCCACGTCGAACTGGTAGAAGTCCGTCTGCATGGCCATCCAGTTGAGGAAGTCCCGCCAGTTGGTGAAGGTGATGACCATCCCGGCCGGCTGGCTGGTCGTGCCCGTCAGCGTGCCGTTGTGATAGACATTCATGATGTAGCCCGAGCCGCCCGGGCCACCCGTGAAGACAGGCTTCAGCAGCGCCTCGCCCTTCACCTTGCCCTGGACGACCTGGAGGCTGCTGACCACCTGGTCACCCGAGCGGGCGGCCAGGGTCAGCGCGGCCTGGTCACCCCCGAGGCGAACCTGGGACGTCTGGGACCAGCGCACGGCCTTGGCGAAGTTGCTGGAGACGCCGTCGGCCCGGGCGCTCGCGAGCCCCATGACCTGCACGCCCTTCTCGGACGCGGTCACGCTCGCCTTGCCCAGCGCGCAATGAGAGACACCATCGAACCGCTGGACGCAGGAGGACTCGGCCTTGGCCTCCTGGTTCGCGAGCTCGGGGTTGGCGGCGGTGGCATCGTCGGGGCCTGCCTGACAACCCGCGGCCAGAGACAGGATGGCCGCGGTCATCAGGCGGCCGGTCAGCTTCCACTGCATGTCATACCTCTTGGTGAGAGAAGAACCAGCGTCCCCGCCCCACGAGAACCGTGAGCCCTGCCCCCCAGTGGCTCGCGTTTCTCATCAGGCGGTCGCGATTCTTCACTGCACTGTTCGCGCCAAGCCGTGAAACACACGCCGAGACACGCGCTCCCGAGTGAGACAGGCGTGGATGTCTCGGGCGCGTGTGGCACGGCCCGTCTCAATCCCATGCGGGCCTGTATCATGTCTCGTTACAGACCCCGTCCGAGGCGCTACCGGCCGGGCAGACGCAGGTCGCGCGAGCGGAAGAGCAGCCCGGACGCAGTGGCGGGCGCGAGCACCGACGCGACGATGACCAGCCAGTCCCCAGGCCCTCGCGCGCGGGCGGCGTTGAAGACCGCGGCCTGAAGGAAGGTCAGGCACGCATCCGCCGCCGTCAGCCCACCCAACGCGGTCGCCAGCCGGTCACTCCAGCGGCGCACGAGCGCGAACAACCCCGCGGCCAACCCGATATCGAAGAACACCCAACCCCACTGCACGGACTCGGAGGGGAACCAGCGCGCACTCACCGGCAGGGCCAGCAGCGCCGTCCAGGGCACGAGCAGCGCCGCCAACAGGTGCACGAGCAGGCGCGGCCGGCGCACCAGGGTGGCCAGGCCGAAGAGCACGAGGCTGCCCTGCGCGAAGGCTCGCAGCGCGTCGTACACCGCCAGGGGGCCGCTCCCACCAGGAGGGTAGGACAACGAGATGGGCACCCACGCGTCCGGCCGGAACTTCGCCTTGAACGCGTGCAGGCCCTCGAAGTCGAACAGGGGACGGCCGCAGGCCCGCGCCAGCCGCAGCCACGGGCGCACCGGGCCCGCCAGCGGCGCCAACCCCAACGTCACATAGCGGCGCCCTTCCGAGGCCGCCGCGCGCATCGCTGCGTCCACCAGCAGCTCCACCGTGCCGTTGGGCGCGCTCGGGTCTCGCAGCAGGTCCTGGAGGAACCAGCCATCGCGCGCGTACACCGGCGACACGGACAGGAAGCCTCGGACCTGCCCGTCCACCTCGGCCACGAAGGCGCGCCGCTCCCGCGCGAACGCCGAGGGCGCCAGCCGCACCAGGAAGCCCATGGGGGCCATGCGCCGCGCCGCCAGCCAGCGCTCCATCAGTGCCCCCACCGCGCGATGCGTGGGGTGCGCCGCGTCCTCCATCACCTCGGCGGGGACCTCGCGCACGGTGACGCGGTGGGCGCGGGCGCGGCGCAGCTGCTCGCGCAGGCTCCGGCTGCCCCGCACCACGCCCTCCCATCGCGCGGGGTCCCACACGGGCTGCTCACCCACGGAGAGCTGCTCCACCGAGGTCAGCTCCGCGAAGCGGGGCTCGGTGGCGAAGAAGCACACGCGCCGGCCCGCGCCTCGCGCTGCCTGCTGGAACTCGAGCGCCACCTCGCGCACCCGTTCGTGCGAGGCGATGGGCGCGCCGGCCGCCACCCACGCGCCGCCCGTGTCCACGTAGGCGACGCACCCGTCCCCCGCCGCGTCGAACCAATACGCGAAGCCGGGCTGGAGCACCTGGAACGACGTCGCGTTCCAGCCGTACTGGCGCAGCAGGGACAACACCCGGGCGCGCTCGCCGTCCGGCCCGGATGGAATGGCGTCCTCCACGAGATGCGACTCCTCAGCCCGCGTGCGACGCGCGCGGCGCCAGTTGGCGCGTGGGCCGCAGGCCCTGCTCCACCCGCCGCGCATTCTCCAGTCGCTGCCGATGCGCGGACAACAAGTCGCTGCGGGTGACGATGCCCACCACGCGCGTGGGGGCGTCTCGGCACACCACGGGCAGGCGGCCCACGCCCTCCTCCACCATGAGGTCCGCCGCCTCGCGCAGCGAGCTGTCCTCGAAGGCCACCGCCAGCGGGCGCTTCAGCAGCTCCCCCACCCGCCTGCCGTCGGTCGCCGCGCCATCCAGCAAGTCCCGCCGCGTGACGACGCCCAGCAGCGCGCCGTCGGGCGCCACCACGGGGAAGCCCTGGTGCCGGGTGCCCTCCGCGCCCGAGCCGAGCCACGCGCGCACGTCCTCCAAGGTCCGCTCGGAGGCCAGCGTCACCACCTGGCGCGCGGCGTGGTCCTTCACCAGCGCCTGACTCAGCGGATCCACGCCGTACTCGGTGAGGACGCGACCACCTCGCCGCGCCAGCTTCTCCGTCATGATGGAGTGGCGCATCAGCAGCGATGACACGAGGTACGCCGCCGAGCACCCGCCGAGGAGCGGCAGGAGGCCCATGGGCTGACGCGTGGTCTCGAAGGCGAAGACGACGGAGGCCAGGAGCGCGCGCGAGGCGCCCGCGAAGATGGCCGCCATGCCCACCAGCGCGGCGATGCGCACGTCCACGCCCAGTTGCGGCGCGACCCGCGTGGCCAAGAGCCCCAGCCCCGAGCCCAGTCCGCCGCCCAGGGTGAAGAGGGGCGCCAGCGTGCCGCCGGACGTGCCGCTGCCCAGCGCGATGGACCAGGACACGAACTTCATCACGCAGAACAGCAGCATCGCCGCACCCACGAAGCGCCCCGAGAGGATGTCCTCGATGTTGGTGTAGCCCACGCCCAACGTGCGCGGGGAGAAGTAGCCCACCGCGCCCACCACCACCGCGCCCAGCGCCGGCCACCACATCCAGTGCAGCGGCAGCTTCTCGAACGCGTCTTCAATCGCATACACCGCCTTGGTGGCGCCCATGGAGGCCAGACCCACCACGGCGCCCATGACGATGTAGAACGCCAGCGCGGACCCCGACGGCGCCACCAGGTCCGGCATGGCGAACGCCGGCGCGCCGCCCACGAAGGCCATGCGCACCCCCGTGGCCGTCGCCGTGGCCAACGCCACGGGGATGACCGAGCGCGGCCGGTACTCGAACAGCAGCAACTCCACCGCGAGCAGCACGGCCGACACCGGCGCGCCGAACGTCGCCGCCATGCCCGCCGCCGCGCCCGCGGCCAGGAGCGCCTTGCGCTCATCCGCCGTCACGCGCAGCAACTGCCCCAGGAGCGAGCCCAGCGCGCCGCCCGTGGCGATGATGGGCCCCTCGGCGCCGAACGGTCCGCCCGTGCCGATGGCGACCGCGGCGGACAGCGGCTTGAGGAACGTCATGCGCGGCGGGATGCGGCTCTGGTTGTAGAGCACCTGCTCCATGGCCTCGGGGATGCCGTGGCCTCGGATGGCGCGCGAGCCGTAGCGGGCCATGAAGCCCACAATCACCGCGCCCACCACCGGCACGCCGATGACCCACGGGCCGAGCGCGTGGTCCGCGGGAGACAGGTTCTCCGTCGACAGGCGCCCGAAGAAGGCGATGTTCGTGAACAGGTGGATGAGGGCGCCCAGTCCCTGGGCCACCAGCCCCGCCGCGAGGGCCAACAGCACCGCCATGCCGCTGATGAACACCACGCGGCCATCCACGGGCTCGACGGACCGAGGCCAGCGTTGCTCCGCCAGCGTGGGCCCCATGGAGGGCGCGACCGGCAAGCGCGCCCGCGCCTCGGGGCCTTCTCCGTGACCTTCCTCCACCCGCTCCTGCTCAGGCCTCTTCATCGGATGAACCTCGTGTCCTCTTGCCCCGCGCACGGGGCTCGTCTTCAAAGAAGAGCGGGGCCTCGTCACCCTCCAGGCCCAGTTCGGACACCCATGCCGCAAGCCCGCGCGCCAGCCCCTCGCGCGTGGCGGGGTCCAGGGCGCGCAGCCCGGTGATGAGGCGGGCCTGCGCCATCGGCGGGGCCTCTCGCACCACGGCCCGTCCGGCGGGCGTCAGGGACACCTCCACCCGACGGCCGTCCTCGGCGGAGGCGCCACGGCTCGCGAGCCCTTGCTCGATGAGCTTCGTCACCACCACGGACACGCTGCTTTGGTGCGTGAGCGTTCGCGCGGCCAGGTCGTTGATGGAGCACGGCCCGCCCTCCGCCAATTGCTGGAGCACGAAGAGCTGCGCGCCGCTGATGCCCACCAGCCGCTCCGATGCCCGCGCGGAGACGCGCAACAGCCTCACCAGCCGCCGCACGCCATCCATCACGGCGCGCACCTCGGCGGGGTCCTCGGTCCGCTTTGTATGGGAGCCCATATGTCAGGCGCGGAAGGTACGCGCCGGCAATTCACGTCGCAAGCCGGAGTGCGGGCACGCACAGCCTGACGCGGGGCTTCTGGACGGTGGGGCGTTAGGCCAGCTGCTGGCTCCCCGCAGGGAAGCCACCGGACCTCGTGATGCATCCTGGACAGTGGGAGCGCCGCGACCGAGCCGAACCGCGCTCAGCCTTCTTCCTCGACGGGCTCCTCCGCGTCACCGGCTCCAGCCGGCGCGCGGCCCAGGAGGCGGTCCACTTCGGCGTGCGCTTCCTCGGCCTGCGCGTGCGTGATGCGACGGACCGTCTCCAGCTGCGTCACGATGCGCTGCGCGTGACGCCACAGCGCGGGTGAGCCGGAGCTCGGCGAGCGCTTGCGCGGCGCGGGCAACATGGCGGCGAGGATGGCGGCCTGGGCCACGGAGACCTGCGCCGCGGACACACCGAAGTGCTCCCGCGCGCCTGCCTCGATGCCATAGACGCCGTTCCCCCACTCCACGACGTTCAGGTACAGCGTGAGGATGCGCTTCTTGGTGAGCGCGTCCTCCAGCCGCCGTGCCAGCACCAGCTCCTTGCCCTTTCGCCAGAGGCTGCGGTCCGTGGACAGCCAGAGGTTCTTGGCGAGCTGCTGCGTGATGGTGGAGGCGCCCCGTCCCAGCTTGTGCTTGCGGACCGACTCCTCCACGGCGCGGGCCAGCTCCACCGTGTCCACCCCGTCGTGCAGATAGAAGCTGGCGTCCTCGGAGATGACGACCGCGTCCACCGCGTGCTTCGCGATGGAGGACAGGGGCACCCACTGCTGGCGGCGGCGCGCCTTCTTCCCTTCCTCGCGAGCCTCCTCCGCGCGCTGCTCGATGAGCGCCGTCGTCTTCGGGTTCTGCGTGGCCAGCCACGTCGCCTCGGGCAAGGCGAGGTAGGCGTACGCGCCGAAGCCCAACCCCACCACGAGCGCCAGCATCAGCCAGCGACCCCAGCGCGTCCCCGCGCGACGGCGCACCGTCCGCGTCTTGCGGGTGGTGACCTGGGAAGGAGGGCGAGAATCCGGCTTGGACCGGCGCGCCGGGGGCGAGGTGGCCATCGGGGCTTGTCTCTAGCGCCTCCCTCCCGCCTCGTCACGATTCGAGCGGTAACTCCAAGACAAAACACGCGCCCTGGCCCGGCTGGCTGCTCGCTGACACCGTGCCGCCATGCGCCTCGGCGATCTGCCGGGTGAGGAAGAGACCCAGCCCCAGGCCGCCATATCGCCGCGAGGACACGGCGCGCTCGAACCGCCCGAAGATGCGCTCCAGCGCGTCCTCCGGCACGCCGATGCCGTGGTCACACACGCGAAGCCGCGCGCGACGCTCCCCCTCGCGCGCCAGGGACACGTCCACCGGCTGCCCCGCGCCGAACTTGATGGCGTTGGACAGCAGGTTGGTGAGCGCCTGCTCCAGCCGCGCCCGGTCCCACGTCCCCATGAGCCGAGGCATCACCGACGCGCGCAGCTCACAGCCCGCCCGCGCCGCCGCGTCGCGGAAGCGCTCCACCACCTCCAGCACCAGCTCGGACAGGTCCATCGGCTCGCGTCGCAGCTCCAGCCGCCCGGTGTTGATGCGCCCCACGTCCAACAGGTTCTCCACCAACTGCGTGAGCCGGGACACCTGCCGCGCCAGGAGGTGCACCTTGTCTCGCACCTCGTCCGGAACATCCGGCCGCCTCAACCGTGACTCCATCCCGTGCACCCGCAGCGTCAGCGCGGCCAGCGGCGTGCGCATCTCATGCGCGGCGATGGCGATGAACTCGTCCCGCGCGGCGATGGCCTCGCGGGCCTCGTCGAACAGCCGCGCGCGCTCCAACGCATGAGCGCAGCGGCGCGCCAGGTCCTCCGCCAGCGCGCGCGCCCCTTGCCCCAAGGGGGCGGACGCGGGCCCCGTGCACAGCGTCAGCGCGCCCACCACCTGCCCGCCCGTCCACATCGGCGCCACCAACCCCGAGCCACCCGGTCCCTGCCACGCGCGCAGGGCCCCCGACGACGCCGGCTCGGGAGGGCGCGCGGAGCACGTCCCCGCGCTCGCGAGCGGCTCCATCGTCCGGTCCGGTCGCATCAGCCAGAGCGCGGCCCCGTCACACAGCTCCGGTACCAGCAGCGCCACCACGCGCGGCAGCGTGCCCCGCCAGTCGAGCGACTCGCCCAGGACCGCGCCGGCCTGCGCCAGGACGCGCTGCGCGTTCTCGGCCCGCCTGCGCTCGGCCGCGACCGCCGCGAGCGTCAACCCCGACAACGTCAACACCGCGAGGAACGTCTGCACGGACAGCACCTGCTCATTGTTGTCCACGATGAGCGTGCCAAAGGGCCCCAGTCCCTGGCTGGTGTACCAGATGGCGATGGAGCCCATCATCGCGGCCACGGTCGCCGCGCCGCGGGGGCCCATGCGCAGCGCGGCGGTGATGACGACGGGGAACGCCGCGTAGGGCAGCGTGGCGAGGATGCCCTGCGAGGACGAACTCACGGGCTGACGGAACAGGAACGCCGTCACGAACACCGCCACGCCAACCACCAGGCCCGCCTCCGTCCCCGAGACCCGCCAGGGCACGCGCGAGCGCAACGGCCACCAGGTCAGCAACACGGGCGCGACCAGCACGGTGCCCAGCGCGTCACTGAGCCACCAGCTCACCCACTCGCGCCAGAACGACGGGGACTGCAACCATTGCACGGACGCGAGCGCGCCCAGCGTCGCGCTCGGCAACGCCGCGACGAGCGAGCCCAGCACCAGCAAGCCCGCCACTTCACGCACCCGGATGAGCAGCACGGGAGTGCCCAGCACCTGACGCATCAGCGCCGCGCCCAGGCCCATGCGCAGCGCATTGCCCAGGCCCCACAGCAAGCCCACCTGCACGGGGAAGCCCTGCACCACGGCGATGCCCAGCTCCACCCCCAGCACCGCGCCCAGAAGCGCCGCCCACATGCGGAGGGGCGAGCGCAGCAGGAAGGCAAGGCTCACCCCGGCGGGCAGCCACACCGCCGAGCCGCGCAGGGGCTCGAAGAGGAAGCGCGCGCTGATTCGCTGCAAGGCGAGAAAGGCGACGCCCAGGACGAGGGCACGGCCCCAGGTCGCTCCCAGCGCGGCCCTCACCCGGGATGCGCCGGGCATGACCTCCATGCCACCTCCTCCGCTCCAACCTATGCCCCGTCTCCTGGGGAGGCTCTGGCAGGGCAGGCCGGCGACCCACCCCCACCTCGGGCGCCGCCTCGCTTGTGGCGTGCCGCGCGCATCCCCATCCCTTGCGGGCGACACCGCCGGGGAGGTCCGCCATGAGGTTCATCGCCTGGTTCGAAGCGCTGGGACGCCGGGACACCCCCACCGTGGGAGGCAAGGGCGCCAACCTGGGAGAGATGACCCACGCGGGCCTGCCCGTCCCCCCGGGCTTCGTCGTCACCGTGGAGGCCTTCCGCACCTTCGTGCACGAGAACGGCCTGGGCGAGGCGCTCGGCTCCGAGCTGAACGCGCTGCCCGTGGATGATGCCGCCGCGCTCCACGCCGCCGCGGAGACGCTCCAGTCCCGCGTGCGGCGCGCGCCCATGCCCGCCGCCGTGCGCACGGCCATCGTGGAGGCCTACGCGGAGCTGGGCCGCAAGGTGAACTCGGGCGCGTCGCCCTGGGTCGCGGCGCGCTCGTCCGCCACCGTGGAGGACGCGGCCCAGTCCTCGTTCGCGGGCATGTTCCGCAGCCACCTCAACGTGCGCGGCGCGGAGGAGCTGCTGCGTCGCGTGCAGGACTGCTGGGCCTCGGCCTTTGGCGCGCGCGTCCTCTTCTATCGCGCGAAGCAGGGGCTCGGCGCCACCGAGCAGCTCGTGGCCGTCGTCGTCCAGAAGATGGTGGCGTCGGAGAAGTCCGGCGTCATGTTCACGCTGGACCCCACCTCGGGCGACACCGGGCGCGTCGTCATCGAGACCGCGTGGGGCCTGGGCGAGACCGTGGTGTCGGGGCAGGTGGAGCCGGACCGCGTCGTGCTCGACAAGCGCGACCTCGCCGTGAAGGAGCGCGTCGTATCCCACAAGGAGCGCGAGCTGGTGCGCGACCGGGACAGCGGCGTCACGCGCATGCGCCCCGTGCCGCCCGAGCGCGCCGACGCCGCGTGCCTCTCCGAGGACGAAGCGCGCACCCTCGCCCGGCTGGGCCTCCGCGCCGAGAAGCACTACGGCCGGCCGCAGGACCTGGAGTTCGCCATCGAGGAGGGCCACACCTATCTGGTGCAGACGCGGCCCGTCACCACGAAGGGCCCGCGCGCGCCCGCGGAAGGGGCGGCACACCCCACCGACGCGAAGTCGAGCGGCGGCGAGGTGCTGCTGCGCGGGCTCGGCGCCAGCCCCAGCACTGGCAGCGGACGCGTGCGCGTGCTGCACACGCCCGACGAGGGCCCGAAGTTGGAAGCCGGCGAAGTGCTGGTGACGGGCATGACCACGCCGGACTGGGTGCCCTTCATGCGGCGCGCCTCGGCCATCGTGACGGACAGCGGCGGCATGACGAGCCACGCGGCCATCGTGTCACGCGAGCTGGGCCTGCCCTGCGTGGTGGGCACGCACACCGCCACGTCCGCGCTGCGCGACGGCACGGTGGTGACGGTGGACGGGCGCACCGGCACCATCCGCGCGGGCGCCACCGAGGCGTCGAGGGCCCCACGCGCGGCCCCGGCCTCCTCGGGCGTGGAGCCCGTCACCGGCACGCGCCTGTACGTCAACCTGGGCGAGGCCTCGCGCGCGGAGGAAGTCAGCGCGCTGCCCGTGGACGGCGTGGGACTCTTGCGCGCCGAGTTCCTGCTGCTGGAGGCGCTGGAGGGCAAGCACCCGCGCCTGCTGTTGGAGCGCGGCCAGTCCCGGGCCTTCGTGGAGCGGCTGTCGCACGGCCTGGACCTCATCGCCCGCGCCTTCCACCCACGCCCGGTCATCTACCGAAGCACGGACTTTCGCAGCAACGAGTTCCGAGGCCTGGAGGGCGGTGAGCGCTTCGAGCCCGCCGAGGCCAACCCGATGATTGGGTACCGGGGCTGCTTCCGCTACGTGAGCGAGCCGGACCTCTTCAAGCTGGAGCTGGAGGCGCTGCGCGACGTGCGCTCGCGCTCCGACAACCTCCACCTGATGATTCCGTTCGTGCGCACCGCCTGGGAGTTCGAGGCGTGCCGAGACCTCGTGCTCCAGAGCGGCCTGCGCCCCGGGCGGCACTTCCAGCTCTGGGTGATGGCCGAGGTCCCCTCCGTGGTGCATTGGATCCCCGAGTACGCGCGCCTGGGCGCCACGGGCGTGTCCATTGGCTCCAATGACCTGACCCAGCTCATCCTCGGCGTGGACCGGGACAGCGCGAGGTGCGCCCCGCTCTACGACGAGCGGGACCCCGCCGTGTTGGACGCCCTGCGTCGCATCATCCGCGCCGCCCAGCGCGCGGGGATGACGGCCTCCATCTGCGGGCAGGCCCCCTCGGTCCACTCCGACTACGCCGAGGCGCTGGTGGACTGGGGCATCGACTCCATCTCCGTCACGCCGGACGCCGTGAGCGCCACCCGGCGAAACATCGCGTCCGCCGAACAGCGCCTGCTCCTGCGCGAGCGCCGGTCCCCCCGACGCCGCCGGTAGGCCCCACCCCGGGGCCCCGAGGGGATGGTGCGCCGTGTAGCGGCGGACACCTCGGTGGCCCCGGACGCGGGGTTTTGCATCCGGTGCGCTTTGCGAGGTGAGCAGCCGGCACGGCCAGCGCTAGATTGCCCCTCCCTATGGCGCATCCCACCGAAGACAAGAACTTCCGCCTGCCCACCACCGTTCGCCCGCGGCGCTATGCGGCGACCCTGACGCTGGACCTGGAGGCGCGGGCCCTCAGCGGGCAGCAGACCGTGGACCTGGAGCTGGCGCAGCCCACCCGCGAAATCATCCTGCACGCCATCGCGCTGCAGGTGGGCGAGGTCACCTTCCGCGCCAGCGGTGCGTCTCACCGGCCCGCCTCCATCGACGTCATGCCCCAGAGCGAGACGGTGGTGCTGCGCTTCGCGGAGGCGCTGCCCGCGGGCGCGGGCTCGCTGGACGTCGCGTGGACGGGGCGCTTCACCGAAGGCCTGCGCGGCCTGTATCTGGCGGGCAAGGTGGCGGCCACCCAGTTCGAGGCGGCCGATGCGCGACGCGTCTTCCCCTGCTTCGACGAGCCGGCCTTCAAGGCGCGCTGGGCGCTCACGGTGCGCGTGCCCCAGGGCAACACGGTGCTGAGCAATGGCGCCGTGGTGAAGGAGGAGCAGGACGGAGCGCTGCGCCGCGTGACGTTCCAGGAGACGGAGGTGCTCAGCTCGTACCTCATCGCGCTGGTGGTCGGTCCGCTGACCGGCACCGCCGAGGAGCGCGCGCAGGGCGTGCCGGTGCGCACCTGGGCCCTCACGGAGAAGGCGCACCTGACGCGCTTCGGACAGGACGTGGCGCTCAACGTGTTGCCTCGGCTCCAGGACTACTTCGGGCTGCCCTATGCCTACGGCAAGGTGGACCAGGTGGGCATCCCGGACTTCGAGGCGGGCGCCATGGAGAACGCGGGCCTCATCACGTACCGCGAGGTCACGCTGCTGTTGGACCCCACCACCGCGCCGCTGTCCGTGCAGAAGCGCGTGGCCGAGGTGGTGACACACGAGCTGGCGCACCAGTGGTTCGGCAACTGGGTGACCATGGTGTGGTGGGACGACCTCTGGCTCAACGAGGCGTTCGCCACGTGGATGGCGTTCAAGATTGTCGACCAGTGGCGCCCCGACTGGCGCATGTGGCTGGACTTCGACGCGCACAAGGCCAGCGCGCTGCACCTGGACGCGCTCAGCTCCACGCACCCCATCCGCGGTGAGGTGCGCAACGCGGGCGAGGCGGGCGAGAACTTCGACGTCATCACCTACGAAAAGGGCGGCGCGGTGCTGCGCATGATTGAAGGCTTCCTCGGCGAGAACGCCTTCCGCGACGGCATCCGCCAGTACATGCGCAAGCACGCGCGGGCCAACGCGGTGGCGGATGACCTGTGGAGCGCGCTGGGCGAGGCGGCGAAGCAGCCCGTGGTGGAGCTGGCCAACGCGTGGATCGGCCAGAGCGGCTATCCGCTCGTGTCCGTGAGCGTGTCGGGTCGCACCCTGACGCTGACGCAGCGGCGCTTCTACTCAGAGCCCGGCATGCGCAGCGATGAGCGCTGGCCGGTGCCCGTGGTGCTGCGGTTCGCGGACGACTCGGGGGTGCATGAGCAGCGCGTGCTGCTGCGCGACGCCCAGACCACGGTGACGCTGGAGGGCTCCACGGCCCCGGTGCGCTGGCTGTGCGCCAACGCTGGGGCCACGGGCTTCTACCGCGTGGCCTACGACGCGAACGCGATGAAGGGGTTGGCGGCGAACCTCTCCGCCCTCGCGCCGTCCGAGCGCATCGCGCTGCTCGCGGATCAGTGGGCGCGCGTGCGCGCGGGTGAGGCGTCCGTGGCGGACTTCCTGGACCTGGCGGGGCGCTACCACGGCGAGCAGGACGACGCGGTCCTCGACGAGTTGGTGGGACGGCTCGCCTACGTCGAGGGGCGCCTGGTGGAAGGCGAGGACCAGGAGCGCTTCCGCCGCTGGGTGGAGCGCCTGCTGGGCGACGGCCTGAAGAAGCTGGGCTGGCAGCCCGCGGCCGGCGAGTCCGACCGAGACCGCCTGCGTCGCGCGGCGCTGGTGCGCGCCGTGGGCGGACTGGCGCGCAGCCCCGAGACGGTGGCCGAGGCCCGAGGCCGCGTGGCCCGCATGCTCCAGGGTGAGAAGGACGCGCTGGAGCCCAACCTGTTGGACACCGCGGTCAGCATGGTGGCCCGCGCCGGAGACACCGCGCTGTTCGAGCAACTCCTCGCGCGCGTGCCGACCGAGCCCGACCCCGCCACGCAGCGTCGCTACCTGATGGCGCTCGCCGCCTTCGAGGACCCCGCGCTGGCCTCGCGCGCGCAGGGACTCCTCTTCACGGAGACGGTGAAGACGCAGGACTCGGCGGGCTTCATCTCCGGGCTGCTGGCCAACCGCACCGGCCGCGACGCGTGGTGGCTGCGCATGCAGCAGCAGTGGAAGGAAGTGGTGGGACGCGCGGGAGGCGCCCCCATGTTGCTCCGTCGCGTGGTGGAGGCCCTGGGCTTCTTGCGCACGCGCGCGCAGCTCGAGCAGGCCCGGGCCCTGCTGGACGCGCAGCCCATCCCCGAGGCGCAGCAGGCCACGCGCCAGACGCTGGAGCGGCTCACCCAGGACGTGGCCTTGCGCGAGCGCGCCGCGCCCGAGGTGTCCGCGTGGCTGAAGCGCCAGCCGTGATGCCCCCCACTCCGCGCCCATGAAGACCACCCTCGACCCCGCTCATCCCGTCCCCTCTCGCGAAGCGCTGCGCCAGGCCAACCGCGCCAGCGCGCTCGCGTATCCAGGGGACTCGCCGCGGCGCCAGCCCGTGCACTCCGTCTACGGCGGCGCCCACCTCTTCCGCGCGGAGACGGCGCGGAAGATGGGAGACCTGGCGCTCGCGGCGCTGCGCGAGTACGCGCCCGACGCCGCCGAGCTGGCCCACAGCCTGGGCCTCCCCCAGCGGGGCCGCTTCGCCCAGCGCGTCTACGAGCGCGTGGTGGACAAGCTCCAGCGCGAGCCGGTCGAGGACTTCCGCATCGACTTCGAGGACGGCTACGGGCACCGCCCGGACGCGGAGGAGGACGGCCACGCGGTGTCCGCCGCCGAGGAGCTGGCGCGCGGACTCCTGCAAGGCACCCTGCCGCCCTTCATCGGCATCCGCGTGAAGTCCTTCACCGAGGAGCTGTTCGCGCGCGCCTCCCGCACGCTCGACCTGTTCATCACCACTCTGGTGACGCGGACCTCGGGGCGCGTGCCTCCGTCCTTCGTCGTCACGCTGCCCAAGGTGACGCTGCCCGAGCAGGTGGCGGCGCTGACGGAGCTGCTGGAGGCGTTGGAAGCAGCGCACCACCTCACGCCCGGCGCGCTGGGCGTGGAGCTGATGGTGGAGACCCCGCAAGCGCTGTACGACCACGAGGGACGGCTGCACCTGCCTCGGCTGGTGGCCGCGGCCAAGGGGCGATGCACCAGCGTGCACCTGGGCGTGTATGATTACACGGCGGCGCTCAGCGTGAGCGCGCACGTGCAGGGCATGTTGCACCCGGCCTGCAACTTCTTGCGAGACGTGGTGCAGGTCTCGCTCGCGGGCACGGGTGTCGCGGTGGCCGACGGCGCCACCAACGTCCTGCCCGTGGGCCCGCACAAGAAGCCCGCCGAGGGCGCGCTGCTGGCCACCCAGAAGCGCGAGAACACCGAGGCCATCCATCGCGCGTGGCAGCTCGCCTACCGCCACACGCGGCACTCGCTGGAGCGCGCCTATTACCAGGGCTGGGACCTGCATCCCGCGCAGCTCCCGGTGCGCTACGCGGCCGTGTATGCCTTCTTCCTGGAGGGCCTGGACGCCGCCTCGCATCGGCTGAAGGCCTTCGTGGACAAGGCAGCCCAGGCGACGCTGCTGGGGGACGTGTTCGACGACGCGGCCACCGGACAGGGGCTGCTCAACTTCTTCCTGCGAGGCTTGAGCTGCGGCGCGCTCACGCAGGAGGAGGTGCTCGCCACCGGCCTCACGCTGGACGAGCTGCGCGGTCGCTCCTTCCGAGCCATCGTCGAGTCACGGCGCGCGCGCCTCGCCGCCCGCTAGCGACGGTCGCGCCACACGGCGACGTCGAGGAGCACCGCGCCCGCGAGGAACAGCCAGGGGCCCACCAGTGAGGCCATGCCCAGCAGGCCCCACACGGTGACGAACCCCGCGACCAGGAGCGGGACCACCGGCGGCACGGCGGCGCGCGCGCGGCGCAGCGAGACCAGCATCGCGAGCGCCAGCAGGCTCAGCACCACCCACTGACCACCGGGGCGAGTCCGCCCCGGGATGGCGATCTGCCACGTGCCTCCCGCGCCGGACTCCCACTTCCACGTGGCCTTGTCCTCCACGTCGTGGCTGAAGTCCTGGCCCACGTAGAGGGTGCGCTCCTTGTGCAGTTGGAGGCCCGGGATGGGCACCCCCACGCCCGTGCCCCACGGCAGCAGCAAGGCCACGACACAGACCGCGACACCCGCGAGCCCCCAGCGCTGCAAGCGCACCGCTTCGAGCGAGCGCGCTGCCTCCTCGGTCGACGCGGGCGCGACACGGAAGGCGCGCCACTGCACGAAGCCGAGGACCACCGCGGCGAGCAGCCACAACAGCGACGCCAGACTGGCCCCGAGCTGCACGAACGCATGCGTGAGCGTGAGCGCGGTGAAGAGCGGCAGGAAGGCGCGGTGCTCAGCCACGTCCACGGTGCGGACAATCGCTTCCGGCAAGGTACGGCCCGAGGCGCGCAGCTCCCGCGCCACGAGCATCGCGCTGCCCACGAGCATGACGAAGGCCCAGGGCGCGGGGACGGCATACGCCAATCCGAACACCCAAGGCATCACGACCGCGGTGGCCACCAGCCCCGCGCCGAGCAAGGGCAATGAACCACCCGGGAGTCGCTCCCGGAGACGCGGATCATCGAACACCCGCTCCACCGCGCGCCCCGTGGCCTCCGCCGCTTGACGAGCCCCGTCGGTGACGTCCTGGACGATGGGCGCCACGGCATCCCTGCCCGTCGTGGGGGCGAGTGAATGACCACAGTGGGGACACGCCTCGCTCGGCGTCGAAGGCAGGGGTTGACCACAAGATGGACAGGACATGAAAGCCTCGTAGCAGCGAGCGCGGTGCCAGCCTACCGTTTCGCGACGACAGGACAACGCGCGCTGCCCGCCGGTCCTCATGGCGCCACGCCATGGCTGCGCCAGGCACAGTGTCGGCGGATTCATTCATCCCTTCCCGCCATGGCATGTCGCAGCGAGAAGAAGAGCGCGTCACCCACGCGCCTTCGGAACGAGCGACATCCCAGCGGGTTTGTCACCGAGCTTCGCGCACGCCCCATCCATCACCGAGCATCGAGCGTGCGAGCACAGTCCTCGCGAGGTCTCGCATCAACGACGCGCACGCCGTCGCTTCGCCGCGCATCGAGCACCTCTGCTCGCGCCCGAGCAGCGAGCCGCGCACGCGTTCTTCCTTCGCGGCCGACATCGACCGCACGAGCGCGTCCTCGTCGGGCTCGGGCCGAGACACCCCACCGCCATGCCCGCGTGGCTCCTTGCTCCCCCGCACTCTCCGCGACTGCACGCGGCGTCGCGATGACGCTGACGCCTTCCCGCGTTAGCTTGCGTCCCCCGGCACGAACCGCCGGCCAACCACTCACCTCCGCCGCGGGCGGGAACAGGGGCTATCCCGGATGAATCGCGAGCGACGTGGCTCCCCCTTTCACTTCGGCATGTGGCGCTCCCTCCTCGTGCTGGGACTCATCACCGGTTGCGCCGCGCCCACGCGGATGACGGTCGCGCCCGCGCAATCCTCCGAGCCACCCGCCGCTCCCCCCTCCTCGCCCACCGTCGAAGCCACGCCCCCCGCGCCTCCCACGCCACCGGAGCCGACGGGCCCCGCGGCGCGTGAACTGTCCGACCTGCCTCGTCAACGCGTCGCCTCGCCCGAGGGCACCTTCATCGCGGAGGTCGAAGGCAAAGCCCCACCCACCCTGTCGCGCGGCGAAGGCGTGGTCCGAGTCACCGTCCCCCTGGGCACCAGCGCCCCCCTCGTGTGCTTCGTCTACGAGCGCCCCTTGGACGCGGCCAGCGCCCTGCTCGCCTTGGCGGACACCGTGAAGAAGGGCCCGGGCGTCACCGTGAAGCACATGGGCCTCACCGAGTTGGTGGAGGTCGCGCACACGCCCGCGCTGTTCCTCGACGTGGACTACGAAGCCCCCACGAAGGGAGGCGAGCGCGGCGCGGGACAACTCAAGCTGATGGTGCACGCGGACAAGGACCTCCCGCTGCTCTGCGCGCACGACGAGCCCGGCTACATGCGCACGTTCCACCGCATCACCACCGCCCTCGCCGAGTCGCTCCAAGTCCCCGGCCCCCGCCGTCCCCCCGAGCCGTGGGAGGAGATCCAAGCGGTGCGCCTCGAAGGCCAGCTCGTGGGCTTCGTATGGCGGACCCGAGACGACCTCCCCACCCTTCCCGCATCGCCACACCGCACCCAGTCCACCACCAGCCTGCTGTGGACCACCGCCGAGGGCGACCTGCGCGCGGAGGACACCACCACCACCGCGCTCGCGGATGCACAGGGGCAGCTGCTCGAGTACCGCTCCGCCCACGCCGAGAACGGCGTCCTCGCGCTTCAAGTGACCCTGCGCAAGGACCCCAAGCAGGGCTACAAATACGAGGCACGTCAGGGCGCGAAGTCCGCGCAGGGAAGCATCGCCACCCAACGAGGACTCACCGCCGAGCCCGCCGACCTCGCCACCCGGCAACTGCTGGCCGAGTCCTCGCGCGACGCGGAGCGCGTGCTCGACGTGTATCGCCCCGAGGACTCGCTCGCCGCCGCCGTGCAGCTCACGCTGCGCAAGGACGCACCCCGCGGCCCCCGCGCGCTCACCACGACCACGCACGAGACGACCACGCGCGCGCTCGTGGATGCCTCGGGCCACCTCCAGCGCGAGGAGGCCCGCACGGCGCAGGGACTGCGCGCCTCCGAGCGGCTCTTCCCCGTGGAGGTCAGCGCGCCCTGAGCCGAGGGCTCACCACAGCATGTCCTGGTCTTCGGTCACGCCGGGCACGTCGGTCAACGTGAGGGTGCGGTTGCCCACGCGCACGGTGCCCTCGAAGAAGCCCACCGGCTGCGCGAACCGACTCACCACGAGGCGCAGGTTCCGGTCCTCGCGGTGCGCGTAGAACGGCTTGAAGCGCAGGTCCACCGCGCCATCCGCCGTCGTGAGGCGCCACGGGTCCAACAGCTCCTTCGCGTTGTACTCGAAGCGCGCGCGGCCCAGCGGGTACAGCTTGTCGCCCAGCCACAGCGCGTTCTCGTTGGCCTCGGTGGCGCCCTCGTTGAAGCCCTCCACCAGGTTGAGGCTCAGGGGCGTCCCGTCCTCCAGCCGCCCCGCCGCGAAGGCCCAGCGCCACGACGTGTGCCGCGCGAGGTAGCCCTGCGTGTAGTCCATTCCGCCCACGCCCCCATCCAGCGAGAAGCGCCGCCCGGCCACCTCCAACGTCCCGGAGGACAACAGCCCGCCGCGCTTCTGCGTGACGTTCACCAACCCGTCGCCGACCACGGGGGCAATCACGGTGAGCGCCGGAGGACCGCCGGCCACCGCCAGCTCGCCCGTCCATCGGAACGCCTGCATGCCCTTGGTGCGCAGGCGGCTGACGTCCAGGTCCACGCGGTAGTGCTCATCGTCCACGCCCCGCCGCACCGCCATGCGGCCGCCGAGCGTCCGGAACGAAGCCTCCAGCCCCGCGCCGGGCTTGTCTCCCACCACCGCCAATGGACCCGGCACGCCGAGGAAGCTCACGTCGCACAGCGGCTTGCGCGCCTTCAGGTCCAAGGCCACGGCGAACGCGCTGGACGAGTAGCTCAGGTCCACCACCGCGAAGAGCACCGCCACCTCGGGCGTGGCCGCGAAGGCGTAGTGCCACCGCTTCTGCCGGAGCAGTCGCTTCACCCGCGCGGGCGCCCACGGGCCCAGCAGCCGCGGGAGGTCCACCTCGGGAAGCTCTCCCTGGTACGTGCCGAACCGCGGCTCGCCCTGCGACGTGGCGACGGACGCGGGGGCAGCGGGAAGGATGGCGTGGGATTCGAGTGTCATCTGTCCACCATTGGAGGCCAGTCTCCTGGCCCTGTCACGTGGAGTTACTGCTCGGGCATGTCCCCGGACAGTCCTCCTCGCCCGGCCGCTTCCCCAGGAATGTGCGGCGCTGGACGCGCATTCCCTCAACTGCGTCCGAAGATGATTCGCTCGCGCGACAGGAGCCGCGTCGTGAAGCGCAGGCAGACGAATGCAGCCACTGCGCTCGAAAGCGCCGCCAGCAGGAAGGGCACAGGCCCCAGCCACTCACCGCGCATCACCTCGCCCGCGAGCAACTCCTGCCCCAAGACGGGGACCGCGAACATCCACGTCTGGCTCTGCATCGGCGACAGCGCCAGCACCATGCCGGGCAGCATGGGCAGCACCATCAGCAGGGACAGGTACGTCTGCGCCTCCTTGTAGGAGCGCGCATAGGTGGACACCCACATCTGCACTGCGGACGCCGCCAACGCCAGCGGCAGCACCGCGGCCAGCATGCCCAGCGCGGCGGGGCCATCGAAGCGAGCCTTCAGGCCCAGGTCTTCCAAGGGCACTCGCCGCACCACGAGCATGTACGCCACCAGACTGAGCAGCACCGCGCCGCACGCCATCGACACCGTGGCCAACCACTTGCCAGCCACCAGCGCGCCTCGGGGCACGGGGTTGAGCAGGAGCGGCTCCAGCGAACCGCGCTCACGCTCTCCCGCCATGGTGTCGCTCGCCAACGACATGCCGCCCGCGAACGTGGCCAGCACCAGGAAGAGCGGCACCATGTTGAGGACGCTCGCCGCGGAGCGCTCGGGCGTGGACAGGTCCAGCTCCTCCACCTGCACGGGCACGGCCAGCTCGGGCACCACGCCGCGCGCGGACAGCCGCTGTCCGCCGAGCTGCTGCCCATAAGCCTGGAGCAACCGATGGGCGCGCTCGATGGTGTGGCGCGCCTGATTGCGCGAGCTGTCCACCACCAGATGCACCGACGCCGTATGGCCCGCGGAGAAGTCCTGGGCGTAGTCCTCGGGCACCACCAGCACCGCGTCCAGGGAGCCCGCGCGGATCCGCTCTTCATAGTCCGCGGGGGCTTCGGACAGGTGAGCGCCATAGCGTTCCAGGAACGCCATGAGGCTCGGCGCGCGCGCGCGGCCCACCACCGGCAGCTCCAGCGGACGGTCCTGGCGGTACCAGGAGGCCATGAGGTTGAACATCACCAGGAAGACCGTGGGGCCCAGCAAGGGCCAGAGCACCGCGGTCCCCAGCGCGCGCGTATCGCGGAAGTGGTCTCGCAGCTCCTTGCGGAAGACCGTGCCGATCAGGTGTCTCATTCCATCAACCCCTGCTCGCTGCCGATGATGGACACGAACGCTTCCTCCAGGCTGTCCTTGCCCGTGTGAGCCCGCAGCGCGTCCGCAGTGCCATCCGCCACCACGCGGCCCCGAGCCACCACGACGATGCGGTCACACAGCGCGGCCACCTCCTGCATGACGTGGCTGGAGAACACCACGCAGCAGCCCTGTGCCTTCAATCGCCGCAATAGCGCGCGCACCGCGCGGGTGCTCATCACGTCCAGCCCGTTGGTGGGCTCGTCCAAGAGCACGTTGCGAGGGCCGTGCACCAGCGCCCGCGCCAGCGCCACCTTCACGCGCTCGCCCTGGCTGAAGCCCTCCGCGCGCCGGTCCGCGATGTCCTTCATGTCCAGCAGCTCCACCAACTCCGCCACGCGCGCATCGAGCGCCGCGCCGCGCAGGCCGTGCAGCTCGCCGTAGTAGCGCGCGTGCTCGCGAGCGGTGAGCCGCGGATAGAGACCGCGCGCATCTGGCAGCACGCCCAACGCACGCCGAGCCGCCTCGGGGTCGCGCACCACGTCCACGCCGTCCACGCGCGCCGTCCCGCCGTCGGGCCGTACCAGCGTGTAGAGCATGCGCATCGTCGTCGTCTTGCCCGCGCCGTTGGGCCCCAGCAATCCGGTGATGACGCCATCCGCGGCGGAGAAGGACACGTCCTCCACGGCGGTGACGGTGCCGAAGCGCTTGTGCAGATGGATGGCTTCAATCATGGCGAGCGGTCCTCAGGGCACGGGACCCGCGAACGAGGTGAAGAACGGGGGCCGCTTCAGATTCGCGCCGCAGGCGGGGGACAGCCCGTCCACGCTCCCGCGCGACAGCACCTCCGACATGAGCGTGCGCGCGCACTCCGCGGCCACCGTGTTGTGCCCCACGCCCGGCACCACCACATGCAGCGAATGGCTCAACGTGCGCTTCGCCTCCTCGGCCCACGGTGGCGGCGTCACGGGGTCCAACTCGCCGGAGAGCAGCAGCGTGGGCACCGCCGACACCACCGGCTCGCGATACCCCGACGGCAGCGTCGCCTTCGGCCAGCGCGAACAGACCTCCAGCACCGAGCGCGGCGAGTCCGCGCCGAACCACGTGCCCCGCGCCTCGCGCTCGGCATCCGCCACGCTGAAGAAGGGCGCGTCCTCGGCGCAGACCACCGCGAAGAAGAGGCCCGGGCTCATCGACTTCTCCAGCGCCCGCCCACCGCCGAACGCCAGCGCGGCCAGCGGCGCCCAGTCCTCTCGCGTCGCGCGGTCCAGCATCAACGGGACCAGCGCGGCCTGCTCCGGGCTGTACAGCAGCGAGAACACCTCCGCGAGGAAGGCGCGGCGCGTGAGGGTGAAGTCCTCGGGAACACCGGTGAGCGGATGCGCGACGCGGGCCTTCGCGGGCGTGGCCTCCAAGCGCGCGAGCAGCGCCTCCGTGCGCGCCCGCAGCGCCGGGTACGCCGCCGAGCACGCCACATCCTGCTCACACTGCGCCAGCAGCGCGTCCAGCGCACGCTGCCCGTCGCGTGCGGCATACAGCGGCAGGTACAGCCCCATGGGCGCCACGCCATCGAGGATGGCCGTGCGCACGCGCTCCGGATGCTGGCGCATGTACACGAGCGCCGCCCGCGTGCCGTACGACACGCCCCAGAGGTTCACCCGCGCATAGCCCAGCGCCTGGCGCACATCGTCCAGGTCATCCATGGCGATGGAGGTCGTGTAGAGGCGCACGTCCGCGTCCCAGCCCGCGCGGCAGCGCTGCATGGCCTCGGCGTCACCCCGGTCATCGAAGCGCGCGGCCAACGAGGACCGAGCACCGCTGAGCGCGTCACACCGCAGCGGATTCGAGTCCCCCGTACCGCGCGAGTCCACCAACACGATGTCTCGGTGGCGGCGGATCTGCTCCAGCACCGGCAGCACCCCGGAGCGCGAGGCCGCCTGCCCCGGCCCTCCCGCCAGCACGAACAGCGGATCCGCCTCCGCCTGCGCGGACAACGCGGGCACCACCACCACGTGCAGGGGAATCTTCCGTCCCGTCCGCGTGGCCCGGTCCTCGAAGACCTCGTAGGTCCCACACTGGGCCGGCGCCGAGGTGCCCTCCAATCGACACGGGGTCAGCCGCACCCGGCGCTCGCCCTCCGCGCCGCCCGCCGGGCGCGCGCACGCGGACACCTCGATGACCCCCAGGACGAGGAGCCCCAGCGCCCACAGCCATCCACCTCGGCGACGCGAGACACCGGAGGGCGCGGCGCGAGGTGGATGCAAGCAGGGGTGCGAATTGATGCCACCTGACACGGGCGTCGACCTCCATCGCGGAGCGGGGACACGCCGCATAGCATCGCCCCACGTCACGCGCACCTGCCGCTCCCGCCTCCTGACCTTGAATCCCGAGCCACCGCGGTCCGTCGGTGGTACGCCCATGCTCATGAAGAAACGCTCGCTCCTGGTCCTGTTCGTTCTGGCCGTCACGACGCTCGCCGGCTGCGCATCGCTCCAGAACATGATGAAGAACGCGTTCAAGAAGCCGCGCATCAGCTTCAAGACCGCGCGCCTCGCGGACGCCTCGCTGTCCAACGCCACCGTCAACCTGGTGTACGAGGTGGAGAACCCCAACGGCTTCGGCCTGGAGCTCGCCTCGGTGAGCTACGCCTTCTTCGTCGAGGGCAAGCAGGTGGTGGCCGGCTCCCCGCCCAAGGGCCTGGACCTCAAGGCCCACGGCAAGAGCGAGCTGGTCTTCCCCGCCAACGTGAAGTTCGCGGACATCGTCCCGGTGGTGGAGACCTTCCTCAACAAGGACCAGGCCGCGTACAAGGCTCAGGGCAGCGTGGGCATCCAGACGCCCATCGGCGTGCTGACCTTCCCCCTGGAGAAGGAAGGCACCTTCGAGGTGCCCAAGATTCCGCACGTAGAATTCCAGGCGCCACACATCACCCAGGTGGGCCTGACCAGCGCCACGGTGGAGTTCCCCCTGGCCATCACCAACCGAAACAGCTTCGCGCTGCCCATCGCCAATATCTCGGGCGCGTTGAAGGTCGCCGGCGCGGACGTCGGAACCCTCTCCACTGGAAATCTGGGCTCCCTCGACGGCAGCGGGACGCGACAGGTCCGCCTGCCCCTCACCATCAACCTGACCCGCGCTGCCGCCGCCGCCCTCGCGGTCCGAGCCGGCGGCAATACACAGGTGCGTCTGGACGGCCGGTTGACCTCCGACACCCAGTCCGTGCCCCTGAACCTCACCCAGTTGGTCAACTTTATTAAGTAGAAAGCCCGACCCCGGACGAGGCGAGCGGGGAGTCCCCCGCTTGCGGAGTTGTCCTCAGCTTCAGGAGCCGTTAGCGTTGCGGCGCCCACCGGGGTGTCAACCATGAGACGAATCCTCTTCAAGTCCAAGATTCACCGAGCAACCGTGACCCAGGCGGACCTGGACTACGAGGGCTCGGTCACCATTGACCGGAACCTGCTGCACGCGTCCGACATCCTTCCGTACGAGAAGGTTGCTATCTGGAATGTGACGCGCGGAACACGACTGGAGACCTACGCACTCGAAGGTGAGGCAGGCTCTGGTGTTATCTGTATCAATGGCGCCGCAGCCCACCTGAACCAGCCGGGCGACCTCGTCATCATCGCCACCTTCGCGGAGGTCGAGGAGTCGGAGCTGGCCGGTTGGAAGCCCACCGTTGTCTTCGTGGACGCGAAGAACCGGCAGGTCAAAGGCATCACCGAGGAAGTCCCCGGTCCTGCCCGCCGTAGCGCCTGAAAACCTGTGTGCTTTGCCGGGCCCGAGGGGTCTGCCATGCTCCTCGCCGTTCTCTTCTTCCAGAAGGGCGCGCGTCAGGCGCGGGCCCGGAGGCACTGATTCGATGAGGCGGATGTGGATGGGCGTCGGCGCCGGCGCGCTGTGGCTGTCGGCCTGCACTCACGAGTCGTCCTTTCGACGCGACCCCAACGACGAGGACGCCCTCACCACGAACATCCCCGTCGTGAAGGCGCCCGCCTCCACTCGGTGCGCCGCGCACGGGAAGTCCTCCGTGCGCGCGTCGTGTGACGAAGCCCTCTACCTGGGAACCGAGTACACCCGCCGGCTCGCGGTGGGCGACGAGGTCTGCCTGGAGGGCGGCTACGGTGAGCAGGTCGGCCCCGCCTGCAAGGCGCGCGCGGCCATCATCGACACCGACACCAACATGGTGAAGCTCGAGGTGCGGAGCGCCAAGCCGGACTCGCGTTGGTTCAACGCGGAGATGCGGCACGCCTGGTACGAAGAAGGCGCGTTGGTGGACCTCTATCTGGCCGAGCGGGGTTACTAGAAGGACCGTCCGCGCTCCGAGGAGAGGCACATGGCACTCTACGATTCCGTGACCGAGCGACTTGGCTTCATGAAGAAGCTGTCGCCCGCCGAGCTGAAGAAGCTCGCGTCGATGCGGCTGTCGGACCTGGTCCAACAGGAGGTCGCGCGCGCCAAGGTGCGGGTGGCGAACCTGGAGAAGCGCTACCCCTCCGCGGCCACGCGTGAGCTGGCGCAGCGCCTCATCGACGAGAAGAAGAACCTGGCCAGCATGGTGGGCGGCATCAGCGGCGTCTTTGGCCTGGTATCGCTGCCGGCGGACCTGCTGTTCATGGCCTACCTCCAGCTCGTCCTCCTGACGGACGTCGCCACGCTCTACAAGGCGAACCTCAAGACGGAGCGAGCGCGCGGCGAGCTGTTGGACTTGTTCGGCTACGCCAACGGCCTGGGCCCGCTGCATCGCACCGGCCCCAAGGTCATGGGCAAGCTGGCCGCCATCATGCTGGAGCGCGGAGGCATGGCCACGCTGGGACGCGCCATGCCCCTGGTCGCGGCGCCCATCACCGCCTACTTCAACAACCAGCACATTCAAATGGTGGGGGAGCAGGCGCTGCGCTTCTATGAGGGCTTCGACAAGGCGCACGCCAAGGCGAAGGTCCATCAACAGAAGAAGGCAGCAGGAAGCTGACACGGCCCCGAGGCCCTCCTGGCCGTCGGACCGATATGCCACCTTGACTGTGGCGTTCTGGAGGTGCGGGACATTCCAGTCCCGCGATACGGGTCGCCAGGGCATCCGCGGGCCGGCGGGGAGCCCAGGCCCCCGAGAGATGGAGACATGAAGATGTCGGAGCTCTCGGCGGAAGTGCGGGTGCAGGTGGCGCGGCTGCGCAACCTGCTGGTGGATGTTGCCCGCTGTGGCGCGCTGGCCAGTCCCCTGTCGTCCCTGCCCCATGCGGACGTGGAGCCCTTGGAGCTGCAGGCCCTGTGGTGGCTCCGCGCGGAGAGCCTGCTGCCCGTCAACGTCCTCGCGGACCGATTGGGCGGCATGGCCATGCCACGCCTGAGCCGGCTGTTGGATCGACTGGAGGATGCCGGGCTCGTGCGCCGCGAGCGCTCGGTGCGCTACGACCGGCGCCGCGTGCGCGTGCGGCTGACGGACAAGGGCCGCGCCCTCGCGGACGAGGCGGACTCCGTCGTCCAGGAGCGCATGGCCCGGCTGCTGGCGCCCCTCGGCGGAGAGGTGCGCAGCGCGCTCGTGGACATGCTGGAGCTCTGGGTGGAAGCGCTGGGACACAAGATTCGCGCGGACGCGCTCGCCGCCAACGAGAACGCCGAGTGCGAAGAAGCCGCTCCCGCGCCCGTGGAGATGACGGCCGGCGTGGAGCTGGCGGCCAGCCCCGCCTGAGGACCGCGAGTCGGTCCTCTACCACCGCACCTCGATGCGCCCGGACCGCAGGCACTCCGCCGCGGCCTCGCGCTCCCAGGACGCATGTCCGCTCGCGCCCACCTCCACGTGGAGCGCGCTCCCCTTCACTCGGCCCAGCCGCCACCGGCCCTCCGCGTCGGTGTGTCCGCGCAGCGGCGGCAGCGAGGCCACCTCCCCCGCCGCGGTCACCTCGGCGCCGTACACCGGCCGCCCTCCCTCGGTGACGACCACCTCGCAGGGCACGCCCTCATCCCCCAGCCTGGGCGAGACCGCGCCCTCCAGGTCCGCGGCATTCAGCGAGACAGCCGGGCTCGGCGTCACCGACACGGACGAGGTCGCGATGAGCACGCGGTAGGTCCCCGGCGACGTGAGCGACACCGCGAGGCCCTCGGGCTCCGGCAGGAACGCCTCCGCCGCCACATCGCGCCACGCCCCCGCATCGTCCCGCCGTTGCAACGCATACACGGGAAAGGGCGCCTGGGCCCGGGCCGCGAGCTGGCCTCGCGTGAAGCCATCCAGTTGCAAGAGCAACCAGCGATACGCTGGCACCCTCCAGGCTTCCTCCGCCTCCGTGTGGCCAGCGGTCGGGGTGAAGGTGAAGGCCCAGCGCGCGGGTGCGACGGGTCGGCCTCGCGAGGGCTCCGGCACCCGCAACGTGAAGCGCGTGGGCCGCCACGCGGGCAGCTCTGGCGCGAGGAAGCGCCCATCTGGCTCCACCGTCAGGGCATGTCCTCCCGGCAGCTCCACCACCGCACCGGGCGGCGCACGGGACGCGTCCCCCAGCGTCACACGGCCATGCAATGTGACGGTGCCCGCCATTCCCCCGGGGAACAGGCGATCCGCGTCCAGCGTCACGGGCTCGATGCGGCCCTCGCGCAGCGGCACCTCCACGGGCCCCGCCTCCTGCCCCGAGCGGGCTCGCAGCCAGATGCGCACAAGCCGGTCTGGAGGCAGCGGCGCGAGCACGGTGTCCTGCCCCAGCGAAACAGGCAGCGGCGAGCCATCCCGCAACGCGGACGCGAGCACGGGCGCCGCCAGCCGCACCAAGGTCAGCCATGCGCTGGCCCGCTCGGCCTCGGCCGGCTGGGCATCCACGCCGCGCGTCACGCGGAGGGAGAATGGACCCGCGTCAGCGTGCGTGCTCAAGAGGCGCACCCGCACGCCCGTGGGCGGCGTCGCGCGCAGCACGCCCAGGTCCACCCCGCCCGAGCGCGGTGGCGCACCCGACATCCAGTCGCCAGTCCACGACGTCCCATCCTCCTCCCACGCGAGCACGCGGTAGCGCGGCGCGGAAGGCACGTCCACGGGCCCCAACTCGCCGCCGCTCGCGGTGGGCGTGACGACGACGGGCGACCACGTCGAGACATTGGCCAACTCCTCCAGCCGCGAGGGGCCCGCGCGCTCCCCTTCGCGCCGAGCCCGCTCCCAGGTGAGGCGATCCGCCTCCGAGACGAAGGCCACGCCCAAGCGCGCCTCGCCTCGGAATGGATGGTCTCCGGCCAGCGTCGCGCGCAATCGAAGCCCTGGAGGTACGGGCGCCTCGGCGCGCGGCGAAGGCGTGCTCGCGACCGGCGCCGCCGCGGGCTCGCTCGCGGAGACACCGTCGGCATGACGAGCCCCAGGCAGGGCGAGCCATCCCGCCAGCAGCAGGCAGCCCACCCCCACGCTCAGCAGGGCGATGAGACGGCCGCGCCTCAATCCGTATCGCTGGTGGAATACAAAGACATCCACACCGGCGCGTGGTCCGAGATACGCGTCACGAAGTCCAAGGTGTCTTCGACGTAGTCTCGGCCCGCGCTGGAGAACTCCGTCACGTACGCGTCCTGCAACCAGAAGTGGTCATACGCGCTCGCGAACCCGCCCGAGGAGTTGAGCGTGGTGGGCGTGTTCAGCTTGCACGACACAGCGGGGACCGTGGCCTTCAGCGGAGCCCAGGCCGCCGCGGTGCCCGCCTGGTTGTGGTCGCCCAAGAGGATGACGTCCTGGTCCGTGTCGCTCTCGGCCTGCACGGCCTCGAACACGGGCTGGATGGCCATGGCCTCTGCCTTGCGGTCCGCGGTCGTGCCAAACACGGTGTGCCAGTTGAGGAACGTGTAGTCCTCCCCCGTGGGCACGTGGCGGACCTTGACGATTTGCGGCTCGCGCTCGAACACATCGTCCACGTCGTCCCAGACCGTGGAGGACACCAGTTCCACCATGTCCGCGCGGTACAGCACCGCGTAGGCCTCCTTGTAGGACGAGCGCCCCAGGAGCGGCGTCACCACCGCCGTCCACGCCACCCCCGACACCTGCGTCAGCGACTGCGCGATGCCCTGGGCCGCCGAGGCGTTCATCACCTCTTGGAGGAACACGAGGTCGCAGCCCGCGCTGGACGTGCTCGCGGACCCGAACTGATTCCAAATCTGCTGGGCATCATCCTGGTAGGTCTGCTCCGCGGCCCACCCCTCGTGCCGCAGGTTCCAGCTCACCACCCGCAGGTAGGAGCCCGCCTGCGCGAGCGTGGGTACGGCGAACACGGCCAACACCACGGCGCGCAACACCAACGACGGCAGTCGCATGAACAGGAACCTCATCGGATGGGCCCAGGACCTCGGCATCCATCTTCTGAATCCCCTGCTCGGTCAGCAATCCTCTTTCTCGCAACAACACGCAAAAGCAGCCAGTCGCGACGGACTGGAGGACGGGGTGCGTTGCGTCAGACCGAGAGACTCCCGCGGCCGTGCG
Source organism: Citreicoccus inhibens (assembly GCF_019039035.1). GTDB lineage: Bacteria > Myxococcota > Myxococcia > Myxococcales > Myxococcaceae > Citreicoccus > Citreicoccus inhibens. Next base: position 43,099 of record NZ_JAHNZT010000043.1, read on the forward strand.
GGCCCACGGGAGTCTCGGAGCGCATCAGGCCTTGGGGGTCTCGTTCGCGCGCCGCTCGGCCATCTCGCGGCGGACTTCCTCCATGTCCAGGGCGCGCACCTGACGAATCAGGTCATCCAGCGCCGCGGCCGGGAGCGCTCCCGGCTGCTCGAACAGGAGGATGCCGTCGCGGAACGCCATCAGCGTCGGGATGGAGCGAATCTCGAACGCGCCCGACAACTCCGGCTGCGCGTCCGTATCAATCTTCCCGAAGACGATGTCCGGATGGACACCCGACACAGACTCGAAGGTGGGCGCGAACGCGCGGCACGGGCCACACCAGGCCGCCCACCAGTCCAAGAACACGATGCCCTTGGACACCGTCTCCTTGAAGTTCTCCTTCGTGATTTCCACCGTCGCCATGACGGACCTTCCTTCCCGGGCACGCCGGGGGCAGTGCTAGCGGACCTCGAGCAGCTCCACCTCGAACAGGAGCGTCGAGTTGGGCGGGATGACAGGCGGGAAGCCGCGGGAGCCGTAGCCCATCTCGGGGGGAATGGTGAGCTTGCGCACACCGCCCACCTTCATGCCGGCCACGCCCTTGTCCCAGCCCTGGATGACCTGGCCCGCGCCGAGCTTGAACGTGAAGCCCTGCCCACGGTCCCGGCTGCTGTCGAACTTGGAGCCATTGGTCAGCGTCCCCACGTAGTGCACCGTGACGGACTTGCCCGCCGTCGCCTCGGTCCCCGTGCCCACCTTCACGTCTTCCAGCTTCAACGTCATGCTCGCGGCTCCTCTGGATTCAACGCCGAAGGACCCACTTTAACGCGGAGTCTCGGCGGCCGCCGCTCCCAAGCGAGCAGCGGCGCGGCCCCGTTGGATTCCGGGCACCGCGCCGCTGTCTCTACCAGGGAACACGCCAGGGCTGGCGCCTAGAACGTACCGCCCAGGTTGAGCGTACCCGCGTAGCTGCCACCCCCGCTCAAGTCACCGCCGCCCGAGGAGATATCCGGGGCGAAGTTCTTGTCGAAGAGGAGGTTGTAATTGACGCGCGCGTCCGCGGTGAAGTGGCCCACATGGCCTCGCAGGCCCACGCCCACCGGCACGTTGCCCACCGTGTCGTCCTTGAAGCCCAGCGCCTGGCCTCCACGGAAGTGGTAGTTGCTCACGCCAATGCCGCCGAGCACGTACGGCTGCCACGCGCCCGGGGTCACCGCCAGGGTCAGCGCGGCCTGGCCACCGTTGCGGACCAGGTCCGGGCCGCTGACGCCCACGTTGGTGTTGTCACGCGACTTCACGTCGTTGAGCGCGCCCGTATAGCCAACCTCCACCCCCAGCACCGAGGTAGGGCGAATGGCCGCGGACACGCCCGCCGTCGCGCCCGGCTGGATTTGCGGCGCCAGCGCGCCCGTGTAGCCCTCCACACCGGCGCCCAGGAGCACCGTGATGCCGGTCTCCTTGTTCTTCTTCTCCTTCTCCGGCTTGGGCGGCTCCACGTTCACGACCTGCGTGTTCGAGGGCCGGTAATCCGGAGGCGGCTGCGCCAACCCACTGCCACCCGTGCCGCTCTCACCGGAGAGGCTCCCCTGCTGCGGGTTGGGGTAGCTCTCCGACTGGCCTTGCGGCGGCGTGGAGGGAGCCGCCGGCGGTGGCGACTGCATCATCGGCTGGGCGGGGGCAATGGAGCCGCTGTTCCCCTGGACCTCCGAGCCACTGCCACCCGAGCCACTGCCACCCACGCCAGCGCCCGAGCTCTGATTCACGGGCTCGCACCGATAGGGCACGTTCATATACACCGTGCCCGGCGAGCCCTGGCTCACGCCGCTCGACACCGCGCTGGAGGAAGCACTGCTGCTCCCCTGCGAGTCGCCGCTCATGCCACTGCCGCCCACGCCCGAGTCCTGCGGCATGGACGGGTCCTGGGCCTGCGGCTCGATGATGAGGCTGTCCTCCTGGACATCCACATCGGGCGCCTGCGCCACGACCTTGTCGGCTGCCTTCGTGCGGTCCGCCTTCACCTGCCCCGGAGGACAATCCGCGGCCACCGCTCCCGACCCATACATGAGCGCCGCCAGCGCGCCCGACAGAATCGCTGCTTTCATCCCGACCTCCATCGTCGAATGACTGACGAGAAGGTTGTTTCCGGCGGAACATCCGACAAGGCACACCCCGCCCGCGGGGGTGATTGCTGGCCGCCCGCCCGGAGGGCTGGCGGTCAGACGTGGCGCGGGACCGACATGACAGCGAGCGGGCGCACGGCGGGGGCCGAAAACTAGGCGTCCTTCAGCCACCCGGTGCCGGTGACGACAGGCAATTGCAGGGCGCGCTCTCGGTCCAGGTCCAGGTTGCCAATGTGCAGCGACAGCGGCGACTGCACCCACTTGTAGATGGACTGCTGGAACAGGCGGACGAACTTCTCCACGTAGGCCGCGGCGCGCGAGGCCTCGACCTCCGGGAACATGGCCGCGAGCGCCGTGCGCATCTCCGAGGGCGTCAGCTTCTCGCCCGCGTACAAGTAGAAGCACGCGTCCAGGATGGGGAAGGGCATCAGCTCCTCCTCGCCCACCTGATTGGGCGCCAGCTCCGGACCGGCCGGCTTCGCCAGCACCTTGCGGATGCCCTCCAGCCCCATCGTCTCCAGCAGGTAGTCCAGCAGGTACATCACCACGGTCTTCGGGACGTTGGCGATGACCGCGAGCGCGCCCATGAGGTCGCCGCCGATGGTGGTGTAGCCCACGGACTTCTCGCTCATGTTGCCGGTCTGCAGGAAGAGACCGCCGCTGGAGTTGCTCCAGTTCCACATGCGCTGCGCGCGCAAGCGGGCCTGGATGTTCTGCTCGGTCAGGTGGCTCACGGGCGCATCGCCCAGCATCGTCTTCGTGACGGCGAGCTCGCGCGCGAACGCCTCTTCGATGGACACCACCTGGAACGGCACGCCCAGCTCGCGCGCGATGGTCTCCGCCGCATCGCGTGTCTGCGGACTGGAGTACGGGCTGGGCATGTAGAAGGCCTGGAGCAGCGAGCCCGGATTCTGGGGCCGCACCCGCTTCGCGTAGCGATGCGCGATGAGCAGGGTCAACAGCGAGTCGCGCCCGCCCGACAGGGCAATGCCCAGCAGCTTGAAGGCCTTCGTCTTCTCGAAGTAGTCGCCCACGCCCAAGGCGAGCGCGTCGAGCACGTCCTCGCACAACGCCACGCGCGCCGAGCGGCGGGTTTCGGGGCCGGGCAGGAAGAAGCTGCGCTGGGGCGGGACGGGATACGTGAGCGACTCGCGGCGCGAGCGCACCGCGCCCGTGCAGTCCACGGTGGGCACCGGCGCCTTGCCCGAGGCCGACCAGGCCTCACGGTCCACGCGCCACGTGGTGGCCTCGGCGCGCAAGCGCACGGTGCGGTCCAGGTCCACCACCGCGGCGGCGAAGCCCTCCTGGAAGCGCGGCGTCTCCAGCACGTGTCGGCCGTTCTGATTGAGGAAGCCGCCGCCGTCGAAGATGAGCCCGTCATTGCTGCCCACGGCGTTCGCGTAGGCGATGGTGCATTGATGATCCGAGGCGCGCGTGGCGATGAGCTCGCGGCGCGTTTCCACGTAGCCAATGCGGAAGGGCGAGGCGGAGATGTTCACCACCAGCTCGCCGCCCGAGTAGGTGCGGCGGCGCATGGGGCCATCCGCGCTCCAGATGTCCTCGCACACCTCGGGAGCGAGCACGCCGAAGTCGAAGCGGAAGACATAGTCACCCAGCGGGATGCCGCGGTGAACCTCGGCCATGCCCGGCTGGCCGCGGCCGTACGTGCGCCCCTCGTAGAAGATGTTGTAGGTGGGCAGCTTCTCCTTGGGCACGAGGCCCAGCACCTTGCCGCCCGCGACCACGGCCGCGCAGTTGAGGCGCACGCCCTGGTGGGCCACGCCCACGCCGAGCACGAACGCCATGGGGAGCGCGGCGGTCTCCCTGGTGAAGCGCTCCAGCTCGGGCCACTGGTGGTCCATGAAGCCCTGCCATTGGACGAGGTCCTCGGCGGGGTAACCGGAGATGAGCTGCTCCTGGAAGACGCCCACCGTCACCTGCTCATCCGCCATCCGTCGGGCGAGCGCGAGCGCCCGGTCCACGTTCTGGGCGAAGGCGCCCACGGTGGTGTTGACGCTGGCGATGCCAATCTTCACGAGCCGCATGGTGCGTCGATTCCTTCATGCCGCCGCGCGAGGGAGCGGGCGGTCGCTGACGTTGAGGGCCCCAGCAATGCCCGGGACGGGCGCGGAGGCAAGCCCCGAGGCATGGCCCGTCAGTTGAGCGGGCCGCTGGGCCGCATGGGCTGGAGACGGCCGATGAGCTCGCCCACGTCCGCGAGCACCATCTCCAGTCGGCGGCGCACATCCAACTCTTCCAACAATTCCTGGCGGCGCTCGGCCTCGGGAATGACGGCGGAGGCGACCACATCCGCGAGCATTCCGCCGCTGGCGCGAGCGGCCACGGGCAGGAGGTTCTCGGCGAAGGACGGGGGCACGCGGCCGGCGAGCTCGAACACGGCCTGACGGAGCTGCTCCTCCTCGGGGCCCGAGTAAGGCAGCTCGGGGAGGACCTCGCCGCGGACCTCGCGGTAGAGGTGCTCGGTGGTCAGCTCCTCGAGGCAGCGCACGCGGCTGACGCCTTGAAGGAGGATGTTGTAGCGCCCCTCCTCGACCTGCTCATCCCAGAGGATGACGCCGGCGCAGAGCATGGGCTGGAGCGAGGGTCTTCCCTCGTAGTTGCCCTCCCAGCCGGGGACGAGCTGCGCCATGGCCATGACGCGGTCGGTGGCGAGGGCCTCCTTCACGAGTGCGCGGTAGCGGGGCTCGAAGATGTGGAGGGGGATGACGGTGTGGGGAAACAAGACAGCGGAGGGCAGGGGGAAGACCTTGAGCGAGGCACGGGCAGCGCGCTCGACGCGTTCCTGGGCGGTCATCGGGGGCATCCTTCCTGTGTTGATAAGCTCCCGGGGCGCCGGTCGCATTTCAATCAAGCGCCGGCCCGGCCGCTCCTGGCAACCCTCCCCTTGAAAGTCCCTGGAATCTCAAGGGAATCCGAGCCCGTGCGGCGCTGCCCCCGCAGCCAACTCAGCGCGAGCTTTCCCTGTTCGCCCGAAGCCATCGCGACACGGACGTGCGCGATGGCCGTCGTCGCATCCTCGACCTCTCCCCAGCGAATGGAAGCGACCTCATGGCCCTATCCCAGGACACCGCGCTCGGTGGTGACGAGCAGCCACCGCTCCGGGCTCTGGAAGAACGCAATGACTGGCAACTCTCCCGCGTGCACAGAACATCGTCAGGGCCTCCAGTGAAGTCGCAACTCACCCACCCAACAACCCCGGCCCCTGAAACATGGTGAGCCGCACCATCACATTGCCCGTCCAAGAGGGCGCATGCGAGGCTCACCGCTCTGTCCAGCCACAGAACGCCGGAGCCGCCATGGCCAACTCCGTGGGAGTCAACACGCTCTCCGTCATCACTCAAGACTCCAGCGGAGTCTCGGTCGCATTCCCAGACGTCTGCAAGACACCGAGCCCCGCCGGGCCGATTCCCCTCCCCTACCCGAACATCGCGAAGTCGTCGGATACGGCCAAGGGCACGAAGCAGGTATCGGTCGACGGCAATCCCGTGTGCGTGAAGGACTCGAACTTCAGCACGAGCACAGGCGATGAAGCAGGGACCGCGGGTGGCGTCGTCTCAGGCAAGACCCAAGGCAAAGCCGAGTTCGTCAACTTCTCCTTCGACGTGCAATTCGAGGGAAAGAACGTCGCTCGCGCCATGGACCTGATGTTACACAATGACAAGAACACACCCCCTTCGCCCGTCATACAACCACCCGTGGTCGCCGTGAGCCAAGGGCCAGGGAAGTGCAACTGCCTGATCTGCGACAAAGAAATCTAGGCAGCACCTGCAGCATCCTGTTGGAGGGGCCATGCCTTCACGTGAGCAGGACAAGCAGCAGGCAGCGCTCGACACGGATGAGCCCATTCTCGGGAATCTCGTGGGCTGGGTTACAGGACTTGGGGCCAAAGGAACCGTGCAGGTTGACTTCGAGGGCAACCGCCGAGGCCCCATTGAGGCGCGCTTGGCGACGCCTGCGAATACAATGACACTGAGCTTGGCCGTGCAGCGGCGCCAAGGGGTCGTCCTCTGCTTCGAGCGAGGACTTCCCTCACGCCCACTCATCCTTGGTTTTGTCCAGGAACCATCAGAGACGCCCTTGCTCGATGAACTGCTCAGCGAACCTCAACCAGGCACATCCGAGTTGGTCGTCAATGGAAAGCGTTTCTCGTTGGACTCGATGGTGGGTGAATCCGCCGACGAAATCTCCCTGCGCTGTGGCAAGGCCAGCCTTGTTCTTCGGCGCAACGGGCAAGTTCTCATCCGCGGTGAAGACGTGAAGGTTGATGCGGGACGAGTACTCCGCTTGCGAGGCGGCAAGACTCAGATCAACTAGCGCGAAGTATCCCATCAACCCGAAATTTCTCCGAGCCCTCTCCTCGATTCGCATCATGGCGCTACTGCCTCCCCACCTTGCGCTCCCCATCGCCTGGGACACCTACGCAGCCCATCTCGACGAGGGGGCCTTCCTGTGGCGCCAACGCATGCGTGCACTCGTAGGACCAGACTACGTGCTCGACGAAATGGCAGAACTGGAAGGGAGACTGCTCGCGCATGTCGACGCACTGGTGCTCGGAGGGAGAAAGGTCGCCGCCCGAGTGCTGGTGCCAGCGCTGGGCCTGCACGACGACGCAGGTGTCGTGGCGGCCGCCACCCTTGCACTGCTGATGCAGGAAGACTCAGCGACTGAATCCATCGAATCCATCCTGCAACACATCTTGGAGGGAGACGAGGCAACATGCATGGCGCTCCGACCAGCGCTGAGCCTCGCGGGCACAGAGTCCATGAAGCAACGACTGCTTCCTTTGCTGGACTCCGCCACAACGCCAGCCTTCCTGACGAAGACCGTGCTCGACATCCTTGGAGCATGGCGAGTCGATCCTGGCCCTGTCCTTCAGCCCTTGCTGACGCACGAGGAGCCCGGGATCCGAGCAGCGGCATTCCGGTGCGTCCGCCCATATCCTTCCCGACTGTCGGACGAGGTCTTGAGGTGGGGGCTACGTTCGTCACTTCCCGAAGTGAGCGACTCGGCCCTGGAGGCGGGACTCATCGCGGGAATGCAACGCGCCTGGCATGAGTGTCGACGACAGGTGGAGACCCGAGACAGCTCCCCAGAACTCGCGCTGCAGGCCCTGGCCATCATGGGAGGACCAACGGGGCAAGCCCTCGTGCTCGCTGCCCTCAAAGACCCAAGACGACAGAAGCATGCCCTGCACGCACTCGGACTGCTAGGAACCCTAGACGCCGCGGAAGCCGCACTGTCATTCATGAAGACGGACGAGCTCGCGCCTCTGGCGGCGGAAGCATTCTCTACAGTGACAGGATGGAGCGTGACGCCATCAGGGACCGGAACGGAGCCACAGGCGATGGGCACCACGGAAGCGCCCTCTGAACCGAAACCCAAGGATGACCTACCCCACCCCAATGCGGCCCAGGCAGAGCATTGGTGGCGAACCCAAGGCCGTCGTTTCGAGCGCACACAGCGGTATGTGCTCGGACGCCCATTTGGCCAAGAGACCCTCCTCAGCGCGCTTCGCGAGAGTTCCATGTATCGCCGCCGCTCATTGGCTTTGGTACTCGCTCTGCGGACGCGGGGCGAATGCGTTGTTGATCCAAATGCCTGGGCACGTGACCAGCACGCGCAATGGGAGTCCGCGCGGAGAGCCCCTTCAACGCGGTTCCTTCGCTCACTGGAGGCACTCCATGGCTGAGGCTCAGCATCGAGGCGCGATGGTGGGACAAGCACCATGAGGGTCCGCGTCCACGCGGTGGGCATGGCCTCCTGTCTCGGTGCGGCCACGCCCGCGTGCGCTGCGTTTCGCGCCAACCTCTTCCAACCCTCGCAGTCCCCGGACGCAGAAGTCGCGGAGCCAGGAGACGAGACGCCTCAAGCGGTCACGGTCTGCAGCGCGCCGGTATCTACCTTCGGCTTCAGCGGCGTCGGAAGACTCGTCGCGCTAACCTGTGAAGCCCTCAAGGACCTGTGGTCGCGCGTGGACCTCGCGACGCTCGCGTCGAACACCGGCTTCTTCTTCGCACTCCCAGATCCGCGGGAGCGAGGACTCGAACTCGGTGACTTGGACGAGTCGCTCCAGGACCGTCTGGATGAACTGGGGACGCGAATACTGAAGCAGAGCCTGCGAAACCTGGGGCTGACCTGGAAGGGCCCCTTGCGCTTCTTTGGCGGTGGACACATCGCCTTCGCCCAGGCGCTCCACGCAGCACAGGCGGAGCTGATGCATCGGAGCATGAAGTCCTGCGTGGTCATGGGGCTCGATTGCCTCGTGGAGGAAGGCACGCTTCACTCACTCGCAAGCGAAGAACGATTGAAGTCGCCCGCGCGCCCCACTGGGCTGGTCCCTGGCGAGGCAGGAGCCGCCCTCCTGCTCACGACAGAGCCATCCTCGAATGAGTCTCGCAGCAAACCCACGGTGGAACTCCGCGCGATACGAACGGGGAGCGAGCCATTCCCACGTGGCGCCGACAAGCCCTCGGACGGACGGGCACTCGCAGAATGCGCTCGAACTGCGCTGGCTGCGGACGGCCCCCTTCAAGGCACGCCTCTGCTGGTGAGCGACCACAATGGTGAGGAGTGGCGCGCGCGGGAATGGGGAGTGGCGTTGATTCAACTCCGAACGCTGGGGCTCACATTCGAGGCGCCGCCGACATGGTATCCGGCCATCGGTTTTGGCGAGGTAGGAGCAGCCTCCGGTGCGGTGGGGGCTTGCTTGGCCATACGTGGACTGGAGCGCGGCTACGCCCCTGCGACGTCCTGCCTCGTCATGTCTTGTGCGGATGACGCTGGCCGCGCAGCATTCCTTCTGTCGGCGGCCCCCCGCCCTCTCCATCGGGGAGCAAAATCATGAGCACGGGTGAAGCTCGTCACGAGCCCAATTCGGACCTGGCCAAGCGGCTCAACGACATTTACAAGCGCAATGCCAAGCGCAAGGACGAGAAGCGCTCGAAGGCCAAAGAGGAAAAGAAGAAGAAAAAGAAGGACGAGGCTCCAGCGCCCGCCGATGGACACATCGACCCGAATGCACCGCTGAAGGGCCTCCTGGCCAAAGGGGACAACTACGCGCGGCGCGGCTATCTGTACCTCAAGGCCCAGAATGGGCGAGGCGTCTACCGTGACTTCAGCCATGCCCATCTCGAGGAAATCCGAGACCTGGTGAAGGAGCGAGCGGAGTTTCCCGGGGGACCGAAAGAGAACTTCAATCCGACCTTTACCCAGCAATATCCCTATCCTTGGGAAGCACATCACATGCTCCCAGGCTCCGCCTTCTATTATGAGCTGAAGGATGGGAAGCCCGCATTCACCTACAAGCAGATTCGGCTGATTCTCGTATCCCAATACAACATCAATCACGGCCACAACGTCATCAATCTACCGTCCGAGGACTGGGCTGTGCCAGTCCACGCACTCATCTGCCATCCCAGCGACCATGCCGCCTACACCTTGCGGATCATGGACGAAATGCGAAAGCTGTCCGCCAAACTCCAGCAAACCATCGACAGCATCAAGGACCATGGAGACCTCCCCGAACTGATGTTCGAGGAACTGAAGGCTCTTGAAGAGGACTCCTGGGATTTTCTCGTCGAGTTGAGTCGGGCGATTGTCGCGGCCAAGGTCGCGGGCGTGCGCTTTACGGGGGAGGGCTCCGAGCACGTTCGCCATGCGAACAAGGACGGTACGACCCAATACGACTGGGGCAGTCTCTGGTAGGAAGCGAACACCCATGAACTACTGGATCCTGAAGGCAGAGTCAGCGGACGGCGGCATCATCGATGCGCTTCCCAAGGAGAGCCCGACCCAGTGGAAGTTCAATGCCGGAGAGCCACTGGGGCGGCAGTTCCCGTCCGGCGGCAAGGTCTCTTTCTCCGACCACTTCCCGGATCGACGCAAGGTCTATGACTTCGTCCGCAATACGGTGGGGGTGCTGCTCGTCTCTTCTCGGGTCAAGCAAGTGCTCGACGCGTTGAAGGTCGAGAACGTGGAGTTTCTACCTCTCACGATGTGCGACCATCAATGGAACCCCATCGCCGAGGGATACGGCATTCTCAATGTCCTGGGTGCTCAGGATGCCATTGACATGGAGAAGTCGAAGTATCGGATGAGCAACCTCGTGAAGACGGACATCGCGAGGATGAAGAGCCTGGTGCTGACTGAGAATCAGATCGACCCCAAGGCAGACATCTTCCGCGCCAAGCACATGATGGAGCTCATCCTCGTCTCAGGTCGCGTGCTCGAGGCTCTTGAGAAGGCGGGCGTGACTGGGCTGAAGGCACTTCCAGCCAACGGCTACAACGAAATGGCCGTGGGCTAGGAATCGCGCACGCCACGGGGAGCACGAGGTGACTCGACTTGCCGCACTTCGGAATGACTCGGGGCGGGCCGTCCAACGGCTGCTGCGTTCATTCGACCCTCTCGCCAACCGAGAGTCACTCATTCGCGACGTGGACGAACTGTGCGTCCATTTCCACGTCATCGCAGTCGCCACCCTGCTGGTCGATGGCAACCCGCAGGGCTTCTTCCTCAACCTGTGCCGAGCAGGAGAGAACTGGCGTCGGCTGCTGAAAACCCTTCGTGCGAAGGAGTTCCTCCTACCGGCCTCTCGACACACGACGCCTCTCGCAGGAGCCGTTGCCGCAGGAGACTGGGCGCTCGCAGAACAACTGGTAGCGCTCTCTGAGAAGCGCTGGAATCCTGACGAGGAGTACCGAACCGAGCACGCTCAGGCCCAGCTCCTCTGTGCACTCGTCGGCCCCGGAACACGTGACTCAGCCCTCGCTCGCGCCGAGTCTCTTGAAGAGCTGGGCGGCCCGGGGAACGACCACCGCGTCGCGTGCGCCAGGGCGCTGCTGGATGCCGATTCTGCGGCCTTCGTGACGGCCTTTCGCGCGGCCTTACTCATCCATGGAGAAGAGGTGGAGAAGAAGGCCAAGCTCTTCACCACGCCGGTCACCCGCTTCGCCCCTCAGCGCTCCATCTGGATGGAGGGACTCGCGCTGCTGCGACTCGCGGAGCGCGCCGGGATTCCCGCCTTCGACGAGGCATTCCTCTACTGCCCACCGCTCGCGCGAATGCCCATGACCGACAGCTATCGCGGGGACTGGGTCCTCGCGCTCGACCCGTAGCTGCCGCTCCCAACAGCCTGCACCAGCGATCGGCCGGCGCGCCCTGTCCATCACGCCACCTTGCCCACCAGGATGGAGTAGGGGCTGTCCGTGGAGATGATGCGGTCCAGCTTGAAGCCCCCCTCGGCGAGCAGGATGTCGTACTCCCCTTGCGTCCGCTCCCGGCCTCCGGTCAGCGACAGCATGATGAGGTCCATCGCCACGGCGGGATGAGGCTCGGAGCCCTCGGGCAGCATCATCTCCAGCACCAGCACTTCCGCGTGGGGCGGCGCCACCTCTCGAATGCGCCGGAAGATGGCGATGGCCTGCGGGTCCGTCCAATCGTGGAGGACATTGCTCAACAGGTACACGTCCGCGCGCGGCAGCGGCCCCGTGAAGAAGTCCCCCGCCTGGCCCTTCATCCGCGGATGCGTCAATGCGTGGGCCACCACATCCGGCAGATCGAACAGCGTGCCGCGCGCGCGGGGCGCGGCATCCAGAATCGCCGTGAGGATGTGGCCCCGGCCCCCGGCGATGTCCGCGATGTGCTCGTAGCGGTGGAAGTCCATCCCCTGGAGCACCGCCCCGATGGCCATGTGGGACTTGCTGTTCATCGCCGCATCGAAGATGCGCGCCTCGTCCGGACGGGCCCGCAGGTAAGGCCAGAGCCCTCCCGGTGACACCGCGTCGCAGGCTGTCTCCCCCGTCCGGAGCGTGCCGCCCAACACCCCCGCCGCGCTCCAGTTGATGTCATTGCCCATCATCAACACGAAGGACCGCTGGGATTGCGGATGGCGCTCCTTCAGGTGCTCCGAATAGTCCGTGTGTACCCACCCGTGGCCGCGCCGCTCGAACACTCCATGCGCGGCAAGCATCCGCATCATCCGATGCAGCGAGTCCGCGTGGGCTCCCGTGGCCCGCGCCAACTCCTCGGAGCTCATGGGGGTGTTTCCCAGGACGTCCGCCACACCCAGCTGTGTCACGAGATGCAAACACCGGGGCGCGAAGTATCCGACGCACAGATTGAACAGGAACGCGGGGGCTGGAATCGCGTGCATGATGACTCCCATCGACAGGCTTCTCCCTGTCTGCGATTGCCACCCTACTCACTTCTCAACAGTGCTCAGAGGCTCGCGGGCCTGGATGTCTCACACCCGACACTCACCCGATGCGCCCCATCCCCCACTCCCTGACGACGTGATGCGCGGCACTGCCCCTGTCCGCCCCCCCTCACGCCCGCGGGTTCACTGTGACGCCCGGGCGATCTCCGTGGGGCTCATGCCCAGGAAGCGACGCAGGCAGCGGGCCATGTGGCTCGAGTGCGAGAAACCCGCCTCCAGCGCGACCTCTGTCAGGCTCATGCGCCCTTCAATCAAGCGCAGTCGTGCTCGCTCCACGCGGCGCTCCAACACGAACCGATGCACCGGCAGCCCCGTGGCTTGTTTGAACAGTGGCTTGAAGTGAGACACGCTGAACCCGGCCACCCCCGCCAGCTCCGCCAACGTCAGGTCCTCGTCCAGGTGCGCCTCGATGTACTCGACCACCTGCCGCAGCCGCCACGCCGGCAAGGCGTGACGACGCTTGGGCTCCGGGGCCACCGCGTTGGACTGCAACGCGAACAGCCGCGCGGCCAGCGCCGTCGCCAGGCTGTCCACGAAGAGACGCCCTCCCGGATAGCCGTCGTGGTCCTCGGCCTGCATCATCCAGCCGATGCGCTCGACCTGCGGGTCCCGGATGTGGATGGCAGGATCCAACGCCGCCCCCTGCGTCCCCAGCCCGGTGGTCTCCGCCACCTCCCGCATCAACCCGGGCGTCAGCCGCAAGAGCAAGGACCGCGCGGGGCTCGACAAGGTCCACCGCGTGCTCGACCCCGCCGGCACCACGCAGAACTGGCCGTGGAGACGCGCCCCCTGGCGCTCCGCCGTCCCTACGCGATACGTCACCGGGACCGGGTCCCCCACGTGCAGGCAGAGCACATGGCGGTCATCCACCGGCGAGTCGAATCGGCCGGAAGGAACTGGCGACGTGAGCACGTCGAGCAATGGCATGCGCCCCGGACCAAGGCTCTTCAGCAACGTGGCTGGCAGGCTCGGGTAGCACGAGGGTCGATCGGTCATCGCAGGAACCTTCCTAATCGGGCTGCCGGGCCACAACACGGAAGATCATCCGTTTGTGCCCGCGAACGGCCAGATATGCGCGCGCCGAAATAACCTCGCTGCAACTATTGGCGCGTTCTCTCCCCCCTGGAGCACGCCTCATGAACCACCGATTCTTCCTCAAGTTCGCGGGTATCGCCTTGGCGGCCAGCACGCTTGGCGCCTGCGCCTCACACCCGGAGTCACACTCCACCCCGGCCGGCGTCAGCGCGGCCCAGGTGACGGACGCCGCGGCCTGGCGCGCGGCGCGGCGCTTCGCCCCGCTCTCGTTCGGAAAGATTGCCTACGTGGAGCGAGGCAGCGGTGACGCGGCCCTTTTCCTCCACGGCGCCCCCCTCAATGGGTTCCAGTGGCGCGGCGCCTTCGACCGGTTGTGCAACGTCCGGCGCTGCATCGCGCCCGACTTCATGGGCCTGGGCTACTCGGAGGTCCCCGCGTCCCAGCCGGTGGCCGCCTCCGACCAGGTCGACATGCTCGCAGCCTTCCTCGACTCGCTCGGCGTCTCCCAGGTCGACATCGTGGCCAGTGACAGCGGCGGCGCGGTCGCCCAGCTCTTCCTGGTCAAGTACCCGCAGCGGGTCAAGTCCCTCCTCCTGACGAACTGCGACACCGAGCCCAACAGCCCGCCGCCCATGGTCATGCCAGTCATCGAGATGTCTCGCGCGGGGACGCTCGCGGCCTCGACCGAGGAGTGGCTCACCAACCCGGACAAGGCCCGGGCGACGTTCGGCGCGGGCGTGTTCGAGCATCCCAGCCAGCTCACCAACGAGATCATCGAGACCTACGCCGCGCCCATGGTGAGCTCGCCGCTGCGCAGGGAGAAGTACCACGCCTTCCACCTGGCGCTGACCCCCAACCCGCTCGCGGGAATCGAGGCGAAGCTCAAGCGCACGCACGTCCCGGTCCGCATCGTCTGGGGCGCGAGCGACGCCATCTTCCCGGTCGCGGACGCACACTACCTCGACCGCACGTTCCCCGGCTCCCAGGGCATCCGCTTCGTGCCGGGCGGCAAGCTGTTCTTCCAGGAGGAGAACCCCGACATCATCGCCGAGGAAGCCCTCCGTCTGTGGAAGGTGAACTGAAACAGACGAGCCCCTCCATCCGTCGAAGAGCGGGCCCGTCTGGCATCACCCCCAGCCCCACTCAAGGGCTGGGGCGGCAGCAACCTCGAGGTTCAGCGTAGCAATAGAAGCCGGTGAGGCACGGCGGCAGCGCCGGGCCACACGCCGGGGGATTGCCCAGCTCACACGCGCCACGGACTCCGGTGGTGCTGCAGTGGTAGCCCGAGGGACAGGGCGGGAGATTCGTCCCAGAGTCTTGAATCTCCGCCTGACCTGTCTTGCCCAGCTCCCCCTGGTCATCGACGGCGAGGGCACCACCGCAGCCCACCACCCACGCACACGCGAGCCACCCCGTCCCTCGGATGAAGCCTGTCTGCATGAATGCCCCGAGCCAATCACGGGCTGTCTGACAACGCATTCACGCTAGCACTCAAGGCCGTCGTGCGACGTCAGCCCATGACATTCCGTCTCATCGCAAAGCCTTCGTCCATGTTTCACCGCGCCCTGGACGCCAAGAAGGTGTCGAGGATGGTGTCGAAGGACTCCGGCGCGTCCATCTGAAGCCAGTGACTGGTCCCCGGGACCACCTGGTGGGCCAGCGTCGATGACAACACGTGCAGGCTGCGCGGCGTGGCGTTGGGCGGTGTAACGACCGACAGCGCGGGGCCCGCGTAGCGCCGGAGCGCCACCACCGGGTCGAAGGTGAGCATGGCGCGGAAGCCGCCCACCACGCTCTCGCGCGGCGTGGCGCGAAGCTGTGCCATCACCTCCCGCGCCACCTCGGGACGCGCGCCCGCCAAGGCTTGCTGCCAATACGCTTCCAAGACTTGTGCGTACGCATCGGAGTCCAGCGCCGCCACGAAGGCCATCGCGTCCTCCAATCCCTGCACATCCGGCACGGGGTCCACCAGCAACACTCCCGCCACCCGCTCGGGATGCGCCGCGGCGCAGGCGAGGACCACATCCGCGCCGAAGCTGTGGCCCACCAGCACCGCGCGCCGCACGCCCAATCCCTCCAGCGTGCGCGCGAGTTCCTCACCCAGCCCCTCGAGGTCGAAACGCCCCTGCGGTGGAGGGGCAGAGCGCCCATGCCCGCTCAGGTCCACCGCGATGACCCGGCGCGACGCACGCAGGTGACGCACCTGCGCCGCCCACTGCCGCGCGCTGCCTCCCAGCGAGTGCACGAACACCACCGGCGTGCCGCCCGAGCCCTCATCCAGCGTCGCCATCCGCTCCATGCGTCCTCCTGATTTCGCGACGGCCGCGGGTCCCACCCTGGCGGGGGTGCAAGCCATCAGCACCATCCCCAGACATGCGGGCAACCACCCGAGCCCCGCGGACTCACCTGACCGTCTCGGCCGCGCGCTGCGCTGTCTTGGAATCATGAGGACAGACTGCCGCGCTCGCGCACCCGCGCGCTTGGACGGATGTGCCCCCTTGGACAAACGTGCATGGCCTCAGGCGAGGCGCCGCTCGGCACGGTAGGCCGAGGGAGTCCGGCCCATCAGCGCCTTGAACGCACGGGTCAGGTGACTGTGGTCACAGAACCCCGCGTCCAGCGCGATGTCCGTCAAGCTCGCGTCACCTTCGACCAGGGCACGCGCCGCGAACTCCACGCGGAGCCTCCGGACATAGGCGCCCATTCCCACACCGCACCAGCGACGGAACCCTCCCGCCAGCTCCGAAGGGCTCACGCCCACCGCGGCGGCCACGGCCGAAACCGACAAGGGCTCGCGGTAGCACGCCTCCACCTGTGCGCGCGCTCGCACCCACCAGACAGGGGGTGCTCCCCGCCGTGGACGCTGCGCACGGGAGACCTCCACCATCGCTTCCAACAGCAAGGCATGCAGGGCCAGCGGACTGACCGAGTCCGACAGCATCAACTCGCGCCCCATGCGCGACAGCAGCCGCGGCAGCGCGCGGGTCCGCTCGACCGCAACGGGCTCCCAGCGCTCCAGCGAGAGGCCCTGCGAGAGCGCCCAGGCCGGACTCATCTCCACGAGCAGGAAGCGCGCGGGCGCGTCTCCATAGCGTCCACCGTGGCGCTCGCCCGGCGCATGGAAGCTCACGCTCAAGGGCGCGCGCGGGCCCGGGGCTCGGCCATGGCGCTCCTCGTAGTGCCCCCCCAGGAACAAGCCCAGATGCGCCACCGCGTGCACATGCGCGGGCTCGTCACGGTGCCCGGTCACCTGGGCGAGCGCGAGCCCAGCCCCCGGAGCGATGACCGAGCGCTGTACCGACAGAGAGCCACGTGGGTGCCCGGCACGAGAGACCGCCATGGCGGGAAGCATGCGAAGGGTCCCCGGGTCTCTGCAACCCCGGCGAACTCTTCGAGCCCGACCGATGAGTTTCGAGCCGGAAGGGAGTCTGTTGGGAGAATCCAGCGCGCGAAGTGAAGCGCGGCCCCAGGAACCCAGGAGCCCTGTCCATGAGCCGAGTGTTCTTCGATGTGACCGTCTCCCTCGATGGCTACCTCGCGGGCCCCAACCGAGGCCCGGACAATCCCATCGGCGGCCGAGGCCCCATGCTGCACGCGTGGCTCTTCTCGCAGCGGGCCTTCCGACAGCTGTTGCATCTCGGTGACGGAGGGGAGACGGGCGTGGACAACCAGCACGTCGAGGAGACGTTTCAGCGCATCGGCGCCAACGTCATGGGCAAGCGAATGTTCGAGGAGGGCGAGCGCCACTGGCCCGAGGAGGCCCCCTTCCACTCACCGGTCTTCGTCGTGACCCACGAAGTCCGCGCGCCCTGGGTGCGCAAGGGCGGCACCACCTTCTACTTCGTCAACGACGGCCTCGAGGAGGCGGTGCGTCGCGCACGCGGGGCGGCGGGAAGCAAGGACGTCCGCATCTCGGGAGGCGCGAACCTCATCGTCCAGTCCCTCAACGCCGGGCTGGTCGACGAGTTCAACCTCACGGTGGCGCCATGCTTCCTGGGCACGGGGCTTCGCTTGTTCGATGGCCTCGACGCGGACCGCCTCTCGCTCGAACTCGTGGACACCCTGCCCTCCCCCCGCGCCTCCCACCTGCGTTACACGGTCCGGAGGAAGTAGGCCCACGGCCTCACCGGTGAGTTCGCACCACTCACCGACGCCCGCATCCCGTCACCGATGCGAGCCCTTGCGCGCCGCGCGCCACACGTAGCGTTCCTCCGCGCCGAGCCCATCCCCTCTCGGCACAAGGAGGAGCACCGTGCCCGACTTCGTCGCCACCCGCAGAGCCCTTCTCACCGGGGCCGCCGCCACCACCGCGAGCCTCGCGCTGAACCCCCGGCTCGCCCTGGCCGCCCCCCCGTCCCGCCCTCGCATCGGAGCGGATCCGGTCCGCCTCTTCTCCAACGAGAACCGCTATGGCCCCTGCGAGGGAGCGCAGCGCGCCATCCGCGAGTCGCAATCCCTCAGCAGTCGCTACGCCTCGCTCGACACCCTCAACGCGATGAAGCAGCGGATCGCCGACCTGGAGGGCCTGACGCCGGAGCATGTCCTGCTCACCTCGGGCTCCATCGAGGTGTTGACCTGCGCCGCCGCGGAGTACGCCGCGGGTGGCGGCCGCATCGTGTGCGCCAAGACGACGTATGACGTGCTGCCCGTCTACGCCGAGCGCATCGGCGGAAAGGTGCACCGCGTTCCGCTCGACGAGAACCAGGTCCACGACCTCGCCGCCATGGAGGCCGCGGTGGACGCGGACACGCGGCTCGTCCTGGTGTGCAATCCCAACAATCCCACGGGGACCCTCCTCGACTCGGCCCGGCTTCGCGCCTTCTGCGAGTCCGTGTCGGCGCGAAGCACCGTGCTGGTGGACGAGGCCTACCTGCACTACGTCGAGCCCGCACCGGGCCTCTCCATGGTGGACCTCGTTCGCGCGGGAAGGAACGTCATCATCTCGCGGACCTTCTCCAAAATTTATGGATTGGCCGGCATGCGCATCGGTTACGCGCTGGCGCAGCCCGCCGTGGTGAAGCGCCTGCTCGAACTCCGCATGGGCCTCATCAACTCCACGGGGCTCGCCGCGGCGTATGCCAGCCTGGAGGACCAGGCGTTCGTCCCGCGCATGCGGAAGCTCAACGCGGAGTCGCGCAAGATCATCACCGCGGTGTTGGACGAGACGGGGATGAAGTACGCCGCGGGCCACGGGAACTTCCTGTGGATTGCCCTGCGCGCCGACCAACTGGACCTCCCCGCGCGATTCATCCCGCACGGTTTCTCGCTCACCACCGTGCCCACCCGCCCCATCCCCGCGGACGTCTCGGCGTTGCGATTGACGCTCGGCACGGTGGAGGAGATGCGCACCCTCGCGCCGCTTCTGCGGGCCTCACTGAAGGCCTGACCCAGTCCATCAGGCAGCTTGCGCCCAGGTCTCGGCGTCCAGCCCCAGCACCTTCCTTCTGGAATCTCCAGCACGGGGGATTCGACAACAGCGCTGCGGCGTCCGCGATCGCAGACATCCTCGTGCGAAAGAGATTGCGCGTCCGCATCACCTGCAAGTCTCGCCGCTCCAACCCGGAGCAGCAGGTCGAAGCAGCCTGATTCAACCCCTCCGCAACACTGACAGCAGGCAAGCTTCGCGCGCTCGCGTCCACTCTGCCGGCCGCACCCAGGTCTCCAGCACACTGCGGGTCCTGTCCAGGTCCTTGGCCACCTGCGCCCAGGACTGGGCTTGAGCTGCTCGCGTGGACAGGTTGACTGCGCTGCTTCCCTTGAGTTTCTTCACGCCCCCCCGGCGCGGCGATGCCATGTTGCCCGGGGCCCCACGAGACCTCGAGCGTCGCGCCACCGGTCAGTTCGTCGCGCTCGACCAGCGCGAATCCGCAGTTGTCGAGTTGGAGCGAGACCTGGTCGGCCTTCTTCTCGGCGTCTTCGGCCGTGAACGCGATGATGCGCTCGTCGAGGTTCAGTGGCTCGCCGCTCGGTGAGCGCTCGTTCGCCGGATCCATGATGCGCTCGCCGGGCTCGCTGCGATCGCTCACCTTGGATGGGGTCATGCGTCGAACCTCCGGCGCTCACTGAGGATGACATCGGTCAGGACGCGCAAGCCGGGCACGAAGAGGCGCCGGCCAACGTCGAACTCAAGGGTCGGCTGGAAATCGGCGAGCCCCACCAGAAGTCGCATGCGCGCGGCAGCGTCGCGAAGTAGCGGCCTGCGAGGTCATCGAGCGTGTCACCCCGGTCGACGCGTTGGACGCGCGTGTCCACGTGGTCCTTGAAGCGCACGGCTCGCGCTCCGTGAGGAACCGGCGCCCGACCTCGCCGGCGACGCCGAGTGTAAACGAGCGCCGAGAGCCTGCGCGTGGGGCTGACATGCCCCCGCGAAGCCGCGACGCCCGAACGATAGGGGGCCACCTTCGACGGGCGACGACGGCGTTTCACGCCGCTGGCTAGCGCAACACCCTCGCGTGATCGGTCAACGCTGGCTCACGAGTGGAACGTGAAGCGGAGCGATCTCGCTCGAGAATGTGGCTGCCAAGCTCCAACGCGCGAGGTAGCGTGCTGAGCGCCAGGCTGCACGTTCAATAGGAGCTTCTGACATGGCAATGGTCACATGGATATACATGCTCACCGATGCGGAGGTCGCCGCGCTCAAGAAGGCCCCCGACACGATCACCTCGCTCGACAAGCCCGCGGGTGAGCAGCTCGCGACGCAGCTCTACACCTCGATCAACTACTTCCTCACCGGCGCCGCGTACCCTGCGAAGAAGCACCCGCTCAGCGCCGTTCTGGGCGGAGAGAAGCACGTCAAGGCGAAGTCCGTGGAGAGCGGTGGCTTCGCGCTCACCACCGCCGCGACCGTCGCCAGGCTGAGCGCGGCGCTCACCAAGGTCGAGCTCGCGAAGATCAAGTCCGCGATCAAGAAGGCTGACTTTGATGAGCTGCGCGACACGGAAGAGGTTGATGAGGAGTGCGTGCTCGAAGGCTCTGACAACAACGAGGCCGCCGCGGAAATCATCGCGGAGATCAAGGCACTCCAGAAGTTCTTCGCCGCGGCCGCGAAAAAAGAGCGGTCTCTGGTGACCTATACCGACTAATTCGCCGCTCATTGTGTGGGTCGCGCGCAAACGTCATCGGTGACTACCGCTGAGTTCCCGGACGCTCCCGATGAAGCACACCTGTCTCTGGCCCCATGCGCGGCAGGGCGGCCCTCCGCCCGCCCTGCGGAAGCTCGTATCTGGCCAATGAATCAGGTGGGGTATCCCCCACGCCGGGTGCTGCGCACAGCGCGCAGCAGCTCCGGACGATGGATTGGAGGGTGTCGAGTTTCGGTGCGCGGTGAGCAGTGACGAGGAGGATTGCGTCAGAGACCTCCGGTAGTTGCTCGCAGTGACGACGGGAGAGCGTGGCGCTCACCGCTCATGTCAGGCGACTGCGCGTCCTCGGGCAGCCGGGCGGGAGCGGCGAATCGCTGGTTTCGAGGTTCTGCTCTCGACCAACTGGATCTCCCCACGAACATCATGCCTCACGACTTCTCGCTCGCCACCGTGCCCACCCGCCCAATCCCCACGGAGAAGATGTGTCAGCGGGCCGATGCGCCGTTGTTGCGGACCCGCAACATCAAGGACGGCCTCGACATCGACTGGAGCGCGCCCGACGTGAAGCTCGACACACTCAATCCAGACCGCGTCTGGCAAGGGGCGCAGCGTCACGATGAGCGACTCCAGCAGCGCCTTCGCACACGTCCGCAGTCGCGCCCGGGCTGCGCACAACTCCGCAAGCGTGTCAGCGTCGAACATCGCCCGGCACATCTCGCCAACCGCCAGGGCCCGAAGGCCCGTGACCGAGGCACGCGCCGCAACCTCTTTGACATCAGGCGACTCGCGGTCGCCCAAAACCTCGAAATCGCCGCGCGTTACCTTCGAGCGTCGTGACCTGACCTGTTCGGCGCGCTAGGGGCTGTCCCTGATTAATGCAGCCACAGAGCCATGGCCGCGACGTGGAGGACGGCGAGGTAGCAGGTCGCCGTCTTGTCGTAGCGGGTGGCGACGGCGCGGCATCGCTTGAGGTCGTGG
>NZ_JAHNZT010000044.1 GCF_019039035.1 Citreicoccus inhibens
GCACCGTCGACGCTTCCTCTCGCCTCATTGCGCCCAACTCGCGCCCCGCTCTCGGCAAGCCTCTCCCCAACGTCTCCCTCTTCGTCCTCGACGACTCTCTCTCCCCCTGCCCCATCGGCGTCCCCGGAGAGCTCTTCATCGGCGGCGCTGGCCTTGCCCGTGGCTACCTCGACAGGCCTTCTCTCTCCGCGGAGCGCTTCATCCCTCACCCCTTCGCCTCCGCCCCTGGTGAGCGCCTCTACCGCACCGGTGACAAGGCCCGTTGGCTCCCCTCTGGTGAAGTCGAGTACCTCGGCCGTCTCGACTTCCAGGTGAAGCTCCGCGGCTTCCGCATCGAGTTGGGCGAAGTCGAGGCCGCCCTCCAGTCGCTCCCCTCCGTCGACCGGGCTCTCGTCCTCGCTCGTGAGGACGTCCCTGGCGACACACGCCTCGTCGCCTACCTCCTCGGCTCCCCTTCCTCCCCCTCCTCCCTCCGCGACTCCCTCCGCTCCTCCCTCCCCGACTACATGCTCCCCTCCGCCTTCATCTTCTTGAAGGCATTCCCCCTCACCTCCCACGGCAAGCTCGACCGTCCCGCCCTCCCCGCCCCCGAGGCCACTGATGCGGCAGCGGCAATTCACGTCGCGCCTCGCACGCCCACGGAGGAACTGCTCGCGGGACTCTGGGCGGAGGTCTTGCGACTGGAGCGTGTCGGCGCCGAGGACGACTTCTTCGCGCTCGGCGGCCACTCCCTGCTGGCCACTCAGGTCGTGGCACGCGTGCGCAGCACGTTCCGCATTGATCTCCCGCTGCGTGCGCTCTTCGAGTCACCCACGGTGGCTCGGCTCGCCGCGCACATTGACGCCGTACTCCAGGCCCACCACGGCAGTGCGATTCCGCCGCTCGTCGCCGCAGCCTCCGAGGCCGATGCACCACTGTCCTTCGCGCAGCAGCGCCTGTGGTTCCTGGATCAACTCCAGCCCGGGACGGGCACGTACAACATGCCCCGAGCGCTCCGGCTGGAAGGGCCGCTCGACGTCGCAGCCCTGGAGCGTGCCTTCGCAGAGCTGCTCCATCGCCACGCGGTGCTCCGCACGTCCTTCCCGCAGCAGGACGGCGAGCCCACCCAACGCATCACGCCCCCTGGCCCCTTCTCCCTGGAGGTCCTCGACCTCAGCGCCCGGGAGGATCGCGAGGATGCAGCGCGCCGACTGACTGAAGCGGAAGCCGCGGCCCCCTTCATGCTCGCCACCGGGCCCGTGCTCCGCGCCCGCCTGCTCCGCTTGGAGGCGCGTCGCCACATCCTCCTCCTGACGATGCACCACATCGTCTCGGATGGCTGGTCCATGGGCATCCTCGTGCACGAGCTGTCCGAGCTGTACCAGGCCTTCACGCGCGACCAGCCCTCGCCGCTGGCGAAGCTAGGCCCGAGCTACGCCGACTATGCGCGCTGGCAGCGCACCTGGCTCCAGGGCGAGCACCTGGAGCAGCAGCGTGAGTGGTGGCGCAAGCAACTCGCGGGAGCGAATCAGGCGCTCGAACTGCCCACCGACTTCCCGCGTCCGCCCACGCAGTCCTTCGATGGCGCGACGCTCCACTTCCAGCTCCCCCTCGCGCTGAGCGAGTCACTCCAAGCGCTTGGACGGAAACACGGCGCCACGTTGTTCATGACGTTGCTCGCCGCCATCCAGACGCTGCTGGCGCGTCACGCGGGACAGGAGGACATCGTCATCGGCTCGCCCATCGCGGGGCGTCGCTTCGCGGAGCTGGAGGGGCTCGTTGGCCTCTTCGTCAACACCATCGCCCTGCGCTCGCGCATGGAGGATGAGCCCACCTTCGTTCAGCTCCTGGCGCGAGTGCGCGAGGCCACGCTCGGCGCCTACGCCCACCAGGACATCCCCTTCGAGAAGCTGGTCGAGGAGCTTCAACCCCGCCGCGACCTGAGCCGCGCGTCGCTGTTCCAGGCGATGCTCATTCTCCAGAACGCACCGCAGTCGGTCGCGGATGCCTCGGTGCCCGATGCACTCACCATCCAGCCCATCGAGGTGGACAACGGCGCGGCGAAGTTCGACCTCACGTTCACCTTCACGGCGTCCAGTCAGGGGCTCGTCGGCGCGCTGAACTACGCCACCGCCCTGTTCCGAGAAGACACCGCGCGGCGAATGCTCACGCGCCTGCGCGTCCTGTTGGAGGCCGTGGTCCAGGCGCCCGAGTCCCGCGTCCAGGAGCTCCCGCTCCTCACGAGCGATGAGCGACAGGAGGTACTGCGCGCCTGGAACGACACCGCGCGCCCCTTCGAGGCCACGTGCCTCCACCTCCAGTTCGAGGCGCAAGTCGCGCGGACCCCCGAGGCCCTCGCCGTGGCCTTCGGAGACGCGCGGCTCACCTACCGCCAGCTCCACCAACGCGTGCTGCGCATGTCTCGCCAGCTGCGCGACTTCGGGCTCCAGCCGGATGAGCGCGTAGCGCTGTGCGTGCGCCGCTCGCCCGACATGGTCGCGGCGATCCTCGCCATCCTCCACGCCGGTGGCGCCTATGTGCCGTTGGATCCGGCCTACCCCGTCGAGCGCCTGACCTGGATGCTTCAGGACGCGGGAGCCAAGGTCCTCGTCACGCAGAGAGACCTGATCGGCTTCATCCCCGCGGAAGGGCTCCCGACCGTCCTGCTCGATGACGTCCCCGAGACGCCCGAGTCAGTCATCCCCTCGGGTGACGTGTGCGTGGACCACCTCGCGTACATCATCTACACGTCGGGAAGCACGGGACGCCCCAAGGGCGTCATGGTGACGCATCGGACCGCCGCCAACTTCCTGCACGCGATGGATGCGCTGCTGGACAAGAACGCGGGGGGCACCTGGCTGGCCATCGCCAGCATCTCCTTCGACATCCACGTCCTGGAGCTGCTGTGGACGCTGTCGCGAGGGTTCCACGTCGTCCTGCATGATGTGCAAGCCGCGGCCCGAGGCACCGCGCTCCCACTTCCAGAAGTGCTGAGCCGCCACACCATCACCCACTTGCAGTGCACGCCGCCCTTCGCGCGAGCGCTGCTGCTGGCCCCCGAGTCCCTCGCCTCGCTCGGTTCGCTCAGGCATCTGATGATGGGCGGAGAGGCCATGCCGCGTCCGCTGGCGGAGCAGATCAAACAGGTCCTGCCCGGCACGGCGCTGACGAACATGTACGGACCGACCGAGGTCACGGTCTGGTCCTCCACGCACACCGTCGCCGAGGGCGAGGACTCCGCGACCGTCTCCATTGGCGCGCCCGTCTGGAACACCGAGTACTACGTGCTCGACAGGACAGGACGGCCCGCTCCCCGGGGGGTGCTGGGCGAGCTGTACATCGCCGGCGCTGGCGTGGTGCGCGGCTATCACGGACGACCGGAGCTCACGGCCGAGCGGTTCATTCCGGATCCATATTCGGATCGCCCGGGCGCGCGCATGTACCGCACGGGAGACCTGGCGCGCTGGCGACATGACGGCACGCTCGACTTCCTCGGCCGCACTGACTTCCAGGTGAAGGTGCGCGGCTTCCGCGTCGAGTTGGGCGAGGTCGAGACGGTCCTCGCGCGCCACGAGGCCGTGCGTCAGGCGGTGGTGGGCGCGCAGCAAGACAGCGCGGGAGATGGCCGACTGGTGGCCTGGGTCGTTCCGACCAGGGGGCACGAGGTCAGCGCGAGCGCGCTGCGGGAGTACGCACGCAAGCACCTGCCCGAGCACATGGTCCCATCGCTCGTGGTGCCGATGGAGTCCTTCCCGCTCACGCCGAGCGGCAAGGTGGATCGCAAGGCGCTGCCCTCGCCCGACACGTCGGGGTTGGAGCGCCGGCACGTGCCGCCCGCCACCGAGGCGGAGCAGCGCGTCGCGGACATCTACGCCGAGCTCCTCGGAGTCCCCTCGGTGGGCGCCACGGATGGCTTCTTCGAGCTGGGAGGCCACTCCCTGCTCGCCACGCGGCTGATGTCGCGGATCCGGAACGCGTTCGCGGTGGAGCTGCCGCTCCAGGCGGTCTTCGAGGCGCCCACGGTGGCCGCGCTCGCCGCGCGCATCGACGCCTCGCTGCGCACGGGCGCCCACGCCGCGCGCGCCGCCATCGAGCGCGTGCCTCGCACGGACGAGCTTCCCGCGACGCACGCGCAGCAGCGCCTGTGGCTGCTCGATCAGCTCGCCCCCGGGAGCCCCGCGTACAACATCCCCATCGCCCTGCCGCTCTCCGGCACGTTGGACATCGAGGCGCTGCGTCAATCGCTGGAAGCCCTCGTGCATCGCCACGAGGCGTTGCGCACGCGCTTCCGCGAGGGCACGGCCGGGCCCGTTCAAGTCATCGAGGCGCCGTCGTCGCTGTCGCTCGACCTCATCGACTTGCGCGAGCTGCCACGCGAGCGCCGAGAGCCCGAAGCGGCGCGGCTCGCGGAGGCCGACGCCCAGCGGCCCTTCGACTTGGGGGCGGGCCCCCTCCTGCGCGCTTCGCTCCTCGTCGTGGACCCGCGCGAGCACGTGCTGCTCCTCAACGTCCACCACATCATCTCGGACGGCTGGTCCCTGGGGGTGATGGTGCGCGAGATGGCGGAGCTGTATCGCGGCTTCACCTCCGGCACGCCCGCGCGCCTCGCACCGCTGCCGTACCAGTTCGTCGATCACGCGGTCTGGCAGCGTCGCTGGCTGGAGGCCGGTGAGCTGGAGCGTCAGCTCGCGTGGTGGAAGGCCCAACTCGATGACGTGCCGCGCGAGCTGGAGCTGCCCACGGACCGGCCGCGCATCCATCGCGACATCCCCCGAGGCGAGCACCTGTCGGTGAACCTGCCGCTCGCGCTGTCCGAGGCCTTGGAAGCGTACTGTGTCCGGGAAGGCATCACGCCCTACATGTTCCTGCTCGCCGGGTTCCAGCTCCTGCTGGCGCGCTACTCGGGACAGGACGACATCAGCGTGGGCTCACCGCTCTCGGGGCGCGACCGCTCCGAGATGGAGGGACTCGTCGGGTTCTTCACGAACACCGTGGTGATGCGCACGCGCCTGGGAGGAGACCCCACCGTGCGCGAGCTGCTGCGCCGCGTGCGCACCACCACGCTGGATGCCTTCGCCCACCAGCATGTCCCCTATGAGCAACTCCAGCCCATGCGTGACCTGCGGCAGGCGCCGCTCTTCCAGGTCATGTTCATCCTCCAGAACATGCCGCCCGCGGAGCTCGCGGTGCCGGGCCTCACGTTCCGGCATGTGACGCGCCAGCCGCGAGCCGCCAAGTTCGATCTGACGCTGACGTTGCTGCGCGGCACACAGGGCTTCACCGGAGACCTGGAGTACGCCAGCGAGCTGTTCGACCCCTCCACGGTCGCGAGGATGATGCGCCACCTGGAGACCTTGCTCGCGGCCTTCCTCGCCAAGCCCGAGCAGCGCGTCTCCACGCTGGACCTGCTCGGCGGAGAGGAACGCGCCCAGCTCCTGCTCGCCTGGAATGACACGCGCGCGGACTTCCCCGACGCGTGCGTCCACACCCTCTTCGAAGCCCAGGTGCGCCGCGCCCCGCGTGCCATCGCCGCTCGCTACGAGGGCGTGGACCTCACGTACCAGGAGCTGGATTCCCGAGCGAACCAACTGGCGCACGCCCTGCGGCGCCGAGGTGTGGGCCCGGAGACGCGCGTGGCCTTGAGCGTCGAGCGCTCACTGGATGTCGTCATTGGCCTGTTGGGCATCCTCAAGGCCGGCGGCGCTTGGGTCCCGGTGGATCCGCAGCTCCCGCGTGAGCGGCTGGCCTTCATGCTGGAGGACAGCGAAGCCGTCGCCCTGGTGACGCGCGCCCCGCTGCTGGAGCGATTCCCCACGTCGTTCCACGCTCACGCGCTCTGCTTGGACACGGATGGCGGAACAATCGCTCGGGAGCGTTCCGAGGCACCTCGTTCCGGCGCGACGCCCGAGCACCTCGCCTATCTCCTCTACACGAGCGGCAGCACGGGCAAGCCCAAGGGCACGGCCATCGTGCATCGAGCCGTGGCCAACCTCGTCACGCATGAGGCGGTGGCGTATGGCATTGGCCCCGGCAGCCGCGTGTTGCAGTTCGCCAGCCTGAGCTTCGACCTGTCCGTGGAGGAGATCTTCACCACGCTCTGCAACGGCGGGACGTTGGTCCTCGCGCCGCTGGAGAAGCTGATGCCCGGCGCACCGCTCCAGGAGTTCCTGCGAGCCGAGGCCCTCACCGTCATCAGCCTCACGCCCGCCGCGCTGGCCGCCACGTCTCCCGAGGGCCTGCCCGCGCTGCGCACGGTCATCTCCGGCGGCGAGGCGTTGCCGGTGGATGTCCTCGCGCGCTGGGCTCCGTCGCGAACGGTCCTCAACACCTACGGCCCCACCGAGGCGACCGTCGTGGCGACGCTCGCGGAGGTCCGCGCGGACGGCCGTCGTCCCTCCATCGGTCGTCCGCTCGCCAACGTCCGCGCCTATGTGCTCGACGCGCACGGGGCCCCCGTCCCCATCGGCGTGAAGGGCGAACTGTACCTCGGCGGGATCGGCGTGGCGCGAGGCTACCCGGGCCGCCCGTCGCTCACCGCCGAGCGCTTCATCCCGGATGCGCTGGGCACCGAGCCCGGAGCCCGGCTGTACCGCACGGGTGACGTGGTCCGGTGGCGCGATGACGGAACGTTGGACTTCGTGGGCCGCGCCGACGCGCAGGTGAAGGTGCGCGGCTTCCGCATCGAACTGGGTGAAGTGGAGGCAGCGCTGGCGCGACTGCCGCAGGTGCGCGAGGCCGTGGTGTTGGCTCGGGAGGATGGGCCGGGAGGAAAGCGGCTCGTGGGCTACGTCGTGGCACACGATGACGTGGCGACGGATGGCGCCCAGGTGCGCGAGGCCCTCAAGGCCGAGCTGCCCGAGTACATGGTCCCCTCCGCGGTTGTCGTCCTCCCGCGCCTTCCCCTCACGTCCAACGGAAAGGTGGACCGCAAGGCCCTCCCCGCGCCGGACTACGCGGGAGACGCGCGCGCCTATGTCGCGCCCGCGACGCCCACCGAGGAACAGGTCGCGGCGCTGTACGGCCAGCTGCTCGGCGTTCCCCGCGTCAGTGCCCGCGACAGCTTCTTCGACCTGGGAGGTCACTCGCTCCTGGCGACGCAAGCCATCAGCCGGATCCGCCAGGGCTTCGCGGTGGAGCTGCCCCTGCGCACGCTGTTCGAGGCCCCCACCGTCGAGGGCCTCTCGCGCCGCATCGACGCGGCACTCACGGGTCAAGGACTCTCGCCCACGCTCCGGCAGACGCGGGCGCGGCCGGTCCTGAGCCAGCCCATCGTTCCGCTGGAGGAGGCCGCTACGAACGAGGCCCTGCGTCCGGCGCCCGTCGCAGAGCAACCCGTCCCAGCGTCCTGGAACGCCACGGACACGGTCTATTCACCCGACGCATATCCAGTCCGGGGCCTCGCGGAACACGCCGCGCGGCATCCCGAGCGCCTCGCGGTCGAGGGGAACGGCACGCGCCTCACGTATCGCGAGCTGTACGAGCACGTCCTGCGCATCTCCGGTCGCCTCCAGGCCCTGGGCGTCCGTGCGGATGAACGTGTCGCGCTGTGCGTGCGGAGGTCCCCGGAGATGGTCGCGGCGATGTACGCCATCCATCACGCGGGCGCGGCCTACCTGCCGCTGGATCCGAGCTATCCCGTCGATCGCTTGGGCTGGATGCTCCAGGACTCAGGCGCGAGGGTGCTCATCACCGAGTCTCCGTTGCTGGGGCTCGTTCCCACGGAGGACCGGCACATCGTCCTGCTGGAAGAGGCGATGCAAGGCCCGCCTGCCTCGGCGGAGGGCGAGGTCCATCCGGACAACATCGCCTACGTCATCTACACCTCGGGCAGCACCGGCCGCCCCAAGGGCGTGATGGTGCCGCACCGAGCCGTCACCAACTTGCTGCCGACCCTGGATGGGCCGCTCGAAGGAGAGCGGCCCGGAACGTGGCTGGCGGTCACCAGCATCTCCTTCGACATCCATGTCCTGGAGCTGCTGTGGACCCTGTCGCGCGGACTCCAGGTCATCCTCCACGACGAACACGCCGCGGCCCGAGGCACCGCGCCGTCCCTGTCGCGGCTGCTCCGTGAGAACGCCATCACGCACTTCCAGTGCACGCCCGCCTTCTCGCGCTCACTGGTGCTCGCGCCGGATTCCTTGCCGTTCCTCGGCTCGTTGCGACACATGATCGTCGGGGGTGAGGCACTCTCAGGCCCGCTCGGCCAGAGCCTGCGCGCGGCCCTGCCGAACGCGGTGCTCACCAACATGTATGGGCCGACGGAGACCACGGTCTACTCGACGCGCTATCCCGTCCCGGAGGGAGAGCTTCCGGCCACGGTCTCCATCGGCACGCCGCTCGCCAACACGCGCGTGTACGTGCTGGATACCGAGGGGCAGCGCGTGCCCGTGGGGGCACCCGGTGAGCTGTACATCGCGGGTGACGGGGTGGTGCGCGGATACCACGGACGCCCTGACCTCACGGCCGAGCGCTTCGTCCCGGATCCGTTCTCGACGACGCCCGGGGCTCGCATGTACCGCACCGGCGACCTGACGCACTGGAGCGCCGAGGGCACGTTGGAGTTCATGGGCCGCACCGACTTCCAGGTGAAGGTGCGCGGCTTCCGCATCGAGCTGGGCGAGGTCGAGGCCGTCCTCGCGAGGCACCCGGACGTGCATCAAGTGGTCGCGGGCGCGCACCGCGATGCCTCGGGCGATGGGCGACTGGTGGCCTGGGTGGTGCCGCAGCCGGGGCTGGACGTGAACGCGACCGCCTTGCGCGAGCACGCACGCCAGCACCTGCCGGAGCACATGGTGCCGTCGCTCTTCACCGCGATGGAGTCCTTCCCCCTCACGCCCAACGGCAAGGTGGATCGCAAGGCGCTGCCTGCGCCCGATGCCTCCGGCCTCACGCACCAGTACGTCGCACCCGCCTCCGAGCGAGAGCGGCAGGTCGCGGACCTCTACGCGAGCCTGCTGCGCGTGGGACGCGTGGGGGCTCTCGACAGCTTCTTCGAGCTGGGCGGCCATTCCCTGAGCGCGACCCAGGTCCTCTCTCGCATCCGGCAAGCCTTCGGAGTCGACCTCCCGCTGAGCGACTTCTTCACCGCCGCCACGGTGAGAGCGGTCGCGCGGCGAATCGATGAGGAGGCCGCGTCGCAACCCGTCACGGCCCTGCCCACGCTGAGGGCGAGACAGGACATCGAGCATCCGCCGCTGTCCTTCGCGCAGCAGCGCCTGTGGTTCCTCGCGAAGCTCGAACCCGACAGCGCCTCGTACAACATCCCCGTCGCGGTGCTCCTGGAGGGTGTGCTCGACGTGGCCGCGCTCGCGGGCGCCTTCCGAGAGCTCCAGCTGCGCCACGAGTCGCTGCGCACCACCTTCCACGAGCACGCCCATCAGCCGTTCCAGCACATCGAGGAGCGGCCCGCGCTGCCCGCGAGCTGGGTGGACCTGACCGGTCCGTCGACGAACCCGCCCGACACGCTCGTGCGGGACCTCTTCCAGTACGAAGCGTGGCTGCCCTTCGACGTGGAGACCGGCCCCTTGTGGCGCGTCCTCGTGGCGCGCCTGTCGAGCGAACGGCACGCCCTGCTGCTCACCATGCACCACGCCATCTCGGACGGCTGGTCCATGGGCGTGCTCATCCAGGAGCTGACCGCGCTCTACTCCGCGCGGGCGACGGGGGCGGCGCCACGACTGGATCCGCTCCCCATCCAGTACGCGGACTTCGCGCTCTGGCAGCGAGGATGGCTGCGCGATGACGTTTTGGAGGCGCAGCTCGACTGGTGGAGGGGCCAACTCCAGGGCGCGCCGTCGTTCCTGGCCCTGCCCACCGACAAGCCCCGGCCCGCCACGCGCAGCGTCCACGGCGCGGCGCATCCGTTCCAATTCCCTCGGGAACTCTCCGACGCGTTGCACGCGCTCTGCCGCCAGGAAGGCGTCACGCCGTCCATGGTCATCCTCGCGGCGTTCCAGCTCTTGCTGTCCCGGTACAGCGGCCAGGACGACATCAGCGTGGGCTCGCCCATCGCGGGCCGAACACAGCCGGAGCTGGAAGGGCTCATCGGCTTCTTCGTCAACACGCTGGTGCTGCGCACCCGGTTCGACGGCATCACGACCTTCCGAGCGCTGCTGGACCGCGTGCGGACCCTGACGCTCGGGGCCTACGCGCATCAGGACGTCCCGTTCGAGAAGCTCGTGGAGGCGCTTCGCCCCGAGCGTGTCCCGGGCCGCTCACCGCTGTTCCAGGTCATGGTCGCGTACCAGAACGCGCCCATGCCCGAAGTGCTGGGGCCGAGGCTGCGGATGTCTCCGTACAAGCTGGAGCATCGCGCCGCGCTGTTCGACCTCACCTTGGCCATCAGCGACCGCGGCCAGGGGCTTCGCGGACAGCTCGAGTACAGCACCGACCTGTTCGAGCCCTCCACGGCGGCACGCATCGTGGGACACCTGCGCGTGCTCCTGGAGTCGGTCCTCGCGAATCCCTCGCGCCCGCTCGCGGCCGTCACCCTGCTGACGGAGGACGAGCGCCGGCTCCTCATCGAGCGCTGGCGCGACGTGGACGCCGCGACGCCCGCGGACGCCAGCCTCTACCGTCTGTTCAGGGCCCAGGCGCTGCTGACTCCGGGCGCGGTCGCGGCGGAATGGGAAGGACACACGCTCACGTGGCGGGAGCTGCACGAGCGCGCCCGAACGCGCTACCGCGCCCTGCTCGCCCGAGGCGCCATCGCGCTCCCGGCGCCGCCCCCCGTGGTCGCCGTGCCGCGCACGGAGTCCCTGCCGCTGTCGTTCGCACAGCAGCGCCTGTGGCTGATCCACCAGCTCGAACCGGACAGCCCCAGCTACAACATCCCCTCCGCGGTCCGCCTGGAAGGCGCGCTGCACGTCGATGCGCTCCAGCAGGGACTCTCGGAGCTGGTGCGTCGGCACGAGGCGCTGCGCACGCTGTTCCACGAGCACGCGGGCGACCCCGTTCAACGCATCCTGCCTCCAAGTCCGCTGGAGTTGACGCGCGTGGACCTGACACACCTCGGCGCGGGCGCGCTGGAGGAAGCCCGGCGCCTCGTGCTCGACGAGAGCACGCGGGGTTTCGACCTCGCCAGGGGTCCGCTGCTTCGGGCTTCGCTCCTGAAGCTCAAGCCCGAGGAGCACCTGCTCGTGCTCAACATGCACCACATCGTCTCGGACGGCTGGTCCATGGGAGTGCTGGTGCGCGAGCTGGCCGCGCTCTATCAAGCCTTCTCCGAGCGACGCCCGTCACCGCTGCCCGAGCTGCCCCTGCAGTACGCTGACTTCGCCGTGTGGCAACGGAAGTGGCTCGACGGTGACGCGCTCGACGCGCAGCTCGCCTATTGGAAGCGCCAGCTCACGGGAGCCCCCTCGATGCTCGAGCTGCCCACGGACAAGCCACGCCCCGCGGTGCAGACCTCGCGCGGTGGCTATGTCCCGGTGCAGTTCTCGACCGCGCAGAGCGAGGCCCTCGTCGCGCTCTGCCAACGCGAAGGCGTCACGCCGTTCATGGCCCTGCTGGCGCTCTGGCAGCTGTTGCTCTCTCGGTACTCGGGCCAGGAGGACATCTGCGTCGGCTCACCCATCGCGGGCCGTCAGCGCGGAGAGACGGAGAACCTCATCGGCTTCTTCGTCAACACGCTCGTCCTCCGAGGACACGTGGAGGGAGCGCGCTCCTTCCGACAACTCCTCCAGGACGCGAAGGAGACTGCGCTCGGGGCCTACGCGCACCAGGACCTCCCCTTCGAGAAGCTCGTCGAAGAGCTTCAACCTCAGCGCAGCCTCAGCCACTCGCCGCTGTTCCAAGTGCTGCTCGTGTTGCAGAACACGCCGGCGAGCACGCTCACCCTGCCGGGGCTCACGTTCCTGCCCTTCGAGCGCGACTTCGAGGCCGCCAAGGCAGACCTCACGTTGTCCCTGGTGCAAGCACCCGCCGGACTGTCCGGATGGCTGGGCTACCGCACGGACCTCTTCGAGCGGCGAACCGTCACCCAAATCGTCGAGCACCTGCGCACGTTGATGGACTCGGCGCTCGCGAATCCCGAGGCCCGGCTCGACTCCCTGCCATGGCTGACCGCCGCGGAGCGCACGCGCGTGCTGGAGACGCTCCAGGTCGGGCCTCCCGCTGAGGCCACGCCCCGGCTCCTCCACGCGCTCATCGCGGAGCAGGCCGCGCGGCATCCCGAGCACCCCGCGGTCGCGAGCGAGGGACGCGTCCTCACCTATGCCGACCTGGATGCTCGGGCGAATCAGCTCGCCTGGCACCTGTGTGAGATGGGCGTTGGACCGGACTCGCGCGTCGCGCTCTGCCTGGAGCGCTCGGCGGACACGGTCATCGCGCTGCTGGGCATCTGGAAGGCTGGCGCCGCGTATGTCCCGATGGATCCTTCTCAACCGTCGCTGCGCCTCCAGTCCCTGGTCGAGGAGATCGGCGCCTCCGCGCTGGTGACGGTCTCCGCGCGCTCCGCGACCCTGGAGACCCCTGGCACGCCGCACGTGTGTCTGGATGGGGATGCCCCGCGAATCACGCGGCATCCCACGTCCGCGCCCGGCGTCGTCCAACATCCGGAGCAGCTCGCCTACGTGCTGTTCACCTCTGGATCCACGGGGCGGCCCAAGGGCGTGGGCGTCACGCACGCGAATCTGCACGCCTACGTCGAAGCCGTCACCGAGCGGCTCTCGCTCACCGAGTGCGCGAGCTTCGCGATGGTCTCCACCTTCGTGGCGGACCTGGGCAACACCGTGCTCTTCCCCGCGCTTCGCACGGGCGGATGCCTCCACGTGGTGTCGCAGGAGTGCGCGTCCACGCCGGACCAACTGGCGCACTACGTCCAACGCCACGCCATCGATTGCATGAAGATCGTCCCCTCTCACCTCTCCGCGCTGCTGACCGCGGAGCGCCCGCGCGACGTGCTGCCTCGCAAGCGGCTGGTGCTGGGTGGTGAGTCCTCCACCTGGCCGCTGCTGGAGACGGTGCACGCCTTGGCACCCCAGTGCGAGATCCACAATCACTACGGCCCCACGGAGACGACCGTGGGTGTGCTCGCGGGCCGCGTGACGTTGCCCATCCCCTCACCGGCGCCAACATCGGTGCCCCTCGGGTGGCCATTGGCTGGAACGCGGCTGTACGTGCTGGACGCCGCGCTGCGCCCGGTTCCCGTGGGAGTCCCGGGCGAGCTGTACGTCGGGGGCTCGCAGGTGACGCGCGGCTACCTTGGCCGGCCCGAGTTGACCGCGGAGCGCTACGTGCCGGACTCGCACGCCCCCACGGCGGGCGCGCGCATGTATCGCACGGGAGACCGGGTGCGCTGGCTCGAGGATGGACGGGTGGAGTTCCTCGGGCGCGTGGACTTCCAGGTGAAGGTGCGCGGATTCCGAGTGGAGCCGGGCGAAGTGGCCCAGGTTCTGCGCGAGCTGCCCGCCGTGCATGACGCCGTCGTCGTCGCGCGCGCGGACGCAACGGGAGACAAGCGGCTGGTCGCCTACGTGGCGCCAGCGTCTCTGTCGCCGTCGGAGCTGCGTGGAGCCCTCCAGCAGCGACTGCCCGAGTACATGGTGCCGTCCGCCTTCGTTCCATTGGAGGCGCTGCCCCTGACGCCCAACGGGAAGGTTGACCGGAACGCGCTGCCCGCCCCCACGGCCACGGCGACCACGGTCGAGCACGTCCCCCCCGCCACCGAGCAGGAGGCGCAGGTCGCGCGGGCCTTCGCGGAGGTGCTGCGCCTGGAGAGCGTGGGCGCCGAGGATGACTTCTTCGAACTCGGTGGACACTCGCTCCTCGCGGTCCGGCTGATGGCGCTGCTGCGCGAACGGACGGGCGTCGTGCTTCCGCTCGCGGCGCTGTTCCAAGGCGCCACGGTGAGACGGCTCGCGGCACGGCTCGAAGTCGGAGCCCACGCACGCCGGCCCAACCTCGCGCGACTGGATGTGGGTCAGGCCCAAGGCCGCCCGGTCTTCTTCATCCACGGCGGTGGCGGCGAGGTGCTCAGCTACACGGAGCTGGTCCACCAGTTGGGAGAGAGTCACGTCCTCTACGGCGTGTCCGCCCCCGGCCTGGAGGGCGGCGCGCTTCCGCCTCCGACGATGGAGGCCCTCGTCCGTCACTATCTGGAGCAGATCCGAGACGTGCAGCCGAGCGGCCCGTACCGACTCGCGGGCTGGTCGTTCGGAGGCGTCGCGGCCTACGAGCTTGCGCGTCAGCTCGAAGCCCTGGGGGAGCGCGTCGAACTGCTGGCGCTGCTGGACAGCTACGCGCCCAGCGGTACGCCCGAGCCCGAGCCTCCGCCCCTCGCGAGGCTCGCGCGCTTCGCCAAGATGCTGGGAGTCACGCTGGACGATGTTCCCGAGAACGAACTGGTTCGGCTGACCGAGTTGCGGGGACAGGAGCAAGTGACGCGCATGATGGAGCTGGTGCGTTCGATGCCCACGGAGGGAGCGCTGGACGCGACACAGGCCGAGCGCGTCTTCTCCGTGCACGAGCGCTTGAGCGAGGCGCAACGAGGTTACGTGCCCGCGAGTCCGTTCGGAGGCACGGCGCACTTCTTCCCAGCCGAGTCACGGCGAGCCATCCCGGGCATGGCCTTGGATGGAGGCTGGTCCACCTGGATCCACGGTGGCATCACCGTGTGCGAGCTGCCCGGAGACCATCAGACCCTCCTCCAAGCGCCCCAAGTCGCGACGCTCGCGGAGCACCTGAGGAAGCTGCTGTACGCGTTGGAGTCCCAGACTCACTGACCCGATCCCGGTCGGCGTCCCATCGAGGGGCGCCGACCTGTCACGGGAGGCGTCGCCGGTAGCGCTCGCCCCACTCCTTCAGGCCCAGGAGGATGGGGACAAGGCTCCGCCCGAAGGGCGTCAGCTCATACTCCACGCGCGGAGGGACCTCGGCGTAGACCGTGCGCTTGACCAGGCCGTCCTGCTCGAGTTCGCGCAGTTGCAGCGTCAGCATGCGCTGGGTGCAATTGGGCAACAGGCGGCGAAGCTCTCCGAACCGAAGCGTCCGCGTGGACAGCCAGTAGAGGACGACGCCCTTCCACCGTCCGCCAATCACCGCGAGCGCCGATTCCACCGAGCACCCGCTCTTGCCTTCCGTGCGTCGCGCCATCCCAATGGTTCCTTTTTGGGTACTACCTACCAACATTGTGCGTACTTGCGCACGCGCATGAATCTGACGAGAACGCACGTTATCAAGCCGCTGCACGGGCGGGCTCGTGAGCGACCTCGGGTGACGTGCGTTCAAGGGGTCGGACGAGAGACGGTGCCATCACCAGGAGAATGCCGATGTCGTCGACCAGCAAGCCGCTCATCACGGTCGTAGGCGCAACGAGCAAGCAGGGGCGCAGCGCGGTCCACGCGTTGCTTCAGAGCGGTCGCTACCGCGTGCGCGCCCTGACTCGCAAGACCGACACCCCCGAGGCCAAGAGCCTCGCGCAGAAGGGCGCGGAGCTTGTCGCCGTGCCGCTCGAACTCGGGCACAAGAAGGCGCTCATCGAGGCGTTCCGCGGGTCCTCCGGCGCATTCTTGATGACGCCGCCCATGGCGCCCGGAACCGGCGAGGTCGAGGTCGGAAAGCAGCAGGCGGATGCGGCCGTCGAGGCAGGCGTGCAGCACCTGCTCTTCACGGGCCTGGAGAACGTGGACAAGATTTCGGGTGGAAAGAAGTACGCGCCGCACTTCACGGAGAAGGCGCAGGTCGAGGAGCACATCCGCACGCTCCCCGTCGCCAGCTCGTTCATCTACCTGGCGTACTTCTACACGAACTTCGTGGAGTACTACCCGCCGCGCATGGAGGGCGACACGGTGGTCTTCCCCATGTACCTCCCGAGGGACTTCCGGGCGCCGTTCGTGGATCCGCTGACCGCGGCGGGCCCGGCCGTCCTGGAGATCTTCAGCCACCGCGACAGGTACGCCGGTCAGACGTTGCCGGTCATCGGTGAGTTGATCACACCGCAGGAGATGGTCGAGACCTTCCAGCGCGTCACAGGCAAGAAAGCCGCCTACGCCTCCGCGTTCACGCGGGAAGAGCTCGTCCACCACTTCCCCCAGTTCGCCGGCGACGAGGGCTTCCTGCGCGAGGCGGAGGGGATGGTTCAGTACACCGTCGAGTACGGCTACTACCGCAAGGACCGCGACCTGGAGTGGAGCCGGCGCGTGGACCCCCACGCGGCCACCTGGGAGGAGTTCCTGCGCAGGACCGGCTGGCAAGGAGAGCCGCGACGCTTCGGCCAGGAGGTCGCGGAGGCGCGTCGTTGACACTCCCGTGACATGCCCCGCGGGAGCTGCGCGCGGGCCTCGAGGCTCGAGTTCCCGGAATGCACTTGCAGTGACAGGCCGCCGGAGCGGCGGTGTTCTCTTGCGGAGTGTCCGCCACCATCTCCGTGCTTCGCGGTCCGTGGCGTCACTCCGCAAGGGAAGAACCATCATGCCTCCGTCACTCTCGTCACGGGCGTCCTCCATTCACGGCGCTCAGCGCCCATGCGGCTGGGGGTGGAGGGCGCCTGTCGCGCTCGGGCTCTGCGCCCTTGTCAGCGCGGGCTGCGGCGGGGACGACCCCAAGAATCCGGGGGACCCCAATGCGGTGCCGGAGTTCACGCGCGTCGACAACGCGGCCCTGGACGTGATGCCGGGGGTCTACCCCAACGCCATTCGCGGCTCGGACACGGGAGATCTACAGGTCGCGCTGCTGGGCTCCGAGACGCTCGATCCCACCACGGTTGACCTCTCCACGGTGGTGCTCACGAATCCCAAGGGAACGGGGAAGGTGCCGGCTCACGGCGCCGAGACGCCCAGAGACGTGAACGGCGATGGTCGCATCGATGCCGTCTTCAACTTCCCTATTCCGGCCCTCCGCGACGCGGGCTTGCTCGCCACGGAGAGCACCCGGGTCCTCTTCGACGCGAAGACCCAGAGCGGCGCTGGGGTCTCCGCTCAAGACGGCGTGTACGACGCCAGCCATGTCGTGGTGAAGCTCCCTGCGCCCACGGGTCCATACGCGCTGGGCACGACCGAGTTCACGTGGACGGACTCCGGTCGCGAGGAGTCGTTCACCCAGACCTCCGATGACCACCGCACGCTCCAGGTGCGGCTCTGGTATCCCGCGCGAGCGATGCCGCAGGCGCAGCCGGCCACCTACTTCCTCCATCCCGTCGAAGGAGAGCTGCTCGCCGCCTGGCAGGGGTTCCCGGCGCAGATGTTTGGCTTCTACTTCGCTCACGCCGTGCGCGACGCCGCGCTACCCGAGGGCTCCGAGCGATTCCCTGTCGTGCTCTTCTCCCCGGGCTATGGCACCGCGCCGACCATCTACAGCGGCGCGATCGAGGAGCTGACGAGCCAGGGCTACGTCGTGGCGGCCATCTCCCATCCCTACACCGGCGCGCCCGTCGTGCTGCCAGATGGCAGGGTGCTCCCGCACACCGTGGAGATCTCCCCGGTCGATGAAGCCCAGAACGCCCACATCCAGGCGGTCTGGACCGGCGATGCGCGGTTCGTGCTCGATCAACTGGAGAAGCTCGGCGCCGAGTCCTCCGAAGGTCGCTTCGCGGGGCGACTCGACTTCACGCGGGTGGGGATGTTCGGTCACTCGTTCGGCGGCTCGACGTCCGCGGATGCGTGCCGCACGGACGCGCGCTTCAAGGCGGGACTCAACCTGGACGGGAGCTTCCACGGCGACCTGTCCGTGGAGGTCCACGCCCCCTTCCTGATGATGAACAGCGAGGAGTCAGCCCTGGACCCCACGCGGTCCGCCTTCTTCCAGAAGCTGCGCGCCATGGGCTACAGCGCCACCGTCCACGGCACGCAGCACTTCAGCTTCAGCGACATCGCCCTCGCCCTGCCCCTGGTGCGGACCTACGCGCCCAACGTCGCGGGCAAGGACATCCAGATCGGGACCCTGGAGGGCACTCGCGCGTTCGCCGTGACCGCGGCGTACGTGCGGGTCTTCTTCGACAAGCACCTGCGCGGGAACAGCAGTCCTCTGTTGGACGGCCCGTCAGCGGAGACGCCGGAGGTGGACTTCTCGGTCCACCGCCCCTGAGCGCGCGTCAAGGCGAGCCCAAGGCCCGGACGACCAGGGCATCCAGCTCGATGACATCGCCGGGTGAACCTTCGTCGCCCGTCACTTGCACGGACACCCGCTCCGTTCCCGCCGGGGCCGTCAGCTCGCGAGTGGTCCGGACCCACTGGCCGGAGAGCACGGGGCTGGAGAGAGTCTCCGTCTGCAGCTCCTTGCCGCTCGAGTCTCTCCAGATGACATGCATCTCGGCGACCAGGGAGTGCCCCTGCGTTCCGCGCGCCCAGAAGGAAGCGCGGTGAGCGCCCGGCGCGGCCACGAACCCTGGCCAGTTGTCGGTGATGACGCCCCAGCCGTAGGGCTCGACCACCTCCACGCGCAGACCCGCCGCGCCGTCTCTCGCGGCGGAGGATGCTCTCGAAACGGTGACCGCGAACCACGCCCGCCAGGTTCCAAGCCCCGACTCCAGGGAGGCCGTGTCGGCATCGAGCAGATTGGCGGTTGGAGAATGATCGATGATGGCGGGCCCGCAGGCAGTCAGCGCCAGGGCCAGCAGCGGCGCGCGCCAATGCCTCCGGTTCATGGCGAGGTCTCGCGGTCCTGGCGCTCACAGGACAGCGTCACACGGGAACGTTGAACGGCCTCCGCGTAGCGGCCTCGCCGGAACTGTTGCTCATGCCTCGCCCAGTGCGCGCACGCGCGCGGCGCGTCCTTGAGCTGGTACGTCAGCAACGAGCCCAGCTCGAAGCTGAGGCGCTCGCGCGTCACCAGCGGCTGCTTGCGCATCGACTCCTCAAGATATCTCGCCGCTTGCTCGAACTCGTGCCGCCCCCGCAGCACCTCCAGCTCTCGCAAGACATCGTCCACGCTCGGAGCACGCGCCGGCGTGGAAGGCACCCGGGACGCAGCGGCCTTCGTCGGGAGAGGCGCCGCGATCGGCTGCGGACGTTCTGGCTCGGGAGGAACGGGCTCGGGCGCTGGCCACTCCAGTGTCTGCCCAACCGTTACGGGGACCACCGCGCCACTGCGCACACGGAAAGCAATGGCGCCTTCATGCAGGGTGACCGCGCCGCCGGACTCCCGCTGCTCCACCGTGAAGCGCGTGCCCATGACCTCGATGGCGCCGCCTGACACGAGCACGACGGCGGGGGGCGCACCGGGCTGGCGGTGATTCACCGAGAACTCCGCGCGGCCACGGACCAGTCGCACACCCGACGCCTCACGGCGCACGACAAGCGGTCCCTGATTTCGAAGGGTGATGCCCCGCGCCGCGTCCAACAAAGCAGCCTCGCCGCCTTGAATCTCCACGCCCGCGACGTCTTCCCGCACCTCCAGGTCAGCACTGGCCCGCGCGAGTTCAAGCCCCCCCACAGAGCGGGTGGAGGGCGTCCACAAGAGGAACACCCCGAGGGCGAGCGTTGCCGCCGCGGCGGCAAGTCCCCAGAACACCGGACGCCTGGGCCACGCGGGCTTCGGCGCGCGCGCCTCTCGCAGCCGAGCCCCCAGCCGGGCCCGGACGGCCGGTGGCATCCCTCGCTCGCGGCGGTGCGAGTCTTCACGCCGGAGGGCTGCGCGGAAGTCACGGGGAGCCATCGTCCACCTCCCATCCCCAGGCCAACAGGCGGCCCTGGGCGCGGCTGATCAACTTCGACACGTAGCCTTCCGACAGCGAGAGCAGGTGGGCAATCTCGCGCTGGCTCAGGTCATCCAGGATCTTCAAGCCCATCACCACCCGCTCCTGCCCTGGCAAGCGGTCCAGCGTCGCCGTGGCGCTGCGCACCGCCTCTCTGCGCGCGAGGGCTGCCTCCGGCGTGGACTGCGTCTCCGCGGGTGGCGCCGGGAGAAAGAGTTCGGCGATGCGCTGTCGAAATGTCCTCTCGCGCCGCAGCGCGGAGAACGCCACGTTCTGCGTGACTCGAAAGAGCCAACCCCTCACATCCTCCTCGCGCAGCCAGGCCCGGTGCTCCCATGCCTTGAGGAAGACGTCATGCGCGACGTCCTCAGCCCAACCCGAGCGGCCCGCCGCATACCGCAGCGCCCAGACGTAGACGTCCTCGGCGTGCTCCTCGTAGAGCGTGTCGAACGACACAGGCCGGGCTGGCGGAGCGGGCGGGGCCGTGGAGGGGAGAGCGCGCGACATCCATCACCTGAGGACCTACGATCCAAGCGGGAGAAACTTTCCTCGAAGGTTACTGCCCCCAGGAAAGCAGGGCGCCGGTTTCGAGCCTCGCGCCTCCCCGTGACCACAGCGTCTCGCCCTCGCTCACATGCGTCACAGGTCGCAGCAGCCCCAGGGCCGCGCGCGCTTCCGCCGCGAGACGCCCGGTGAGCCGCCACCGGAGCTTCATCCGCGCCCAGCCCGTGGGAGAGACCTGGGTCCCCGACGGGCTCGACAGCCCGGAGTCCTTGAGCTGGAAGACGTGGAGGACCATGCCCGCGCCCACGCCCGGTTCGAGCTGAAGGCGCTCCGCCACGGAGAGCCGATAACTCAAGAAGGCGCCACCTTGGGCCTCGAACACGGTCAGCGCCGCGTCGCGGGACATGCCGAGGCCCACCTCCGCATCCAGGCCGAATGACTCCCAGCCACGCCTGACCGAGAGCAGGAGATGCGGATCCACTCCGGGCCCACGCCAGAGTGTTCCCAACCCCAGGCTCAGGTCCAGCGAGGGACGCCAGGGCGCGGCGGCCACCTCCACGGGAGGCTGGAGCACGGGCTCGGGCTCGGGCTCGGGCACAGGCGGTGGCGCTGGCTCCGGCAGGGGCTGCACCGCCCGCGTCATCTCGGAGAGCTTCTGCGCGATCTCGAGATGAAGCTCCGAGAGAGAACCTCGCCCCACGCGAACGCCCTGTTCGACCCGCTGCTTCGGCCCCATGGCCTCCAGGCGCAGTCCTTCTGGGGTGCGACTCGCGCGCAGTCGAAGCTGCGCCGGACTCTGAGGCGAGACGACCGCGAAGCCCTCTTGAATCAGCCGCAGGGCCACCTGTCGCTCCAGCGCCACTCCGTCCCACCGTCGATAGTCCTGCTCGGGCAGGGAACGCAGGTCGAAGGACACCGACACTGCCGGAGCCTGGGTCAGGACGACGAGGGAGAGCGCGCAGAGCAGAGCAGTCATGCGGTGGCGGCGGAGAGTACCGTCGCCCGTGTCCCCCAGCCAGCGAGGACTCACCCGTCACGCACGGGCCACCCGGCAGGAAAGTATTTTCGGCCACGCGCGTAGCCAGGGTCATGACGCTTCCTCGCTCCGTAAGCCTCCTGCTTCTTTGCGCTGGCGCGGTCGCCTGTGATGGCTCCATCGGGCCCAGCCATCACACGGGCGGAGACGACCCCACTCCGCCGGCCACCTCCGATTCCGTCCGCCCGGCGCCGGCGAAGTTCTCCTGCGACGCCAACGCCGTCCCCGCGGACCTGCCGTTGCCTCGGCTCTCCCGCACGCAGTTGATGAACTCGCTTCGCTTCGCCATTGCCCGTGCGCTGCCGAACGAGGCCGACGCCATCTGGACGAAGCTCACGCCCACCCTCGCCCGCTACCCCACGGACCGGCGCACACCCGCGCCCGGTGACTTGAAGGGCGGCTTCAGCCGGTTGGATCAATCCATCCAGCAGACCCAGATCGACGTCATGTACGACCTGGGCACCGCGGTGGCCCAGGAACTCACCAGCACCGACGCGCGCCGAAACACGCTCCTGGGGACCTGCGCGAGCGACAGCCAGACGGCCAACGATCGCGCCTGCCTGGAGACCTTCATCCGAGGATGGGGCTCTCGCGTCCTGCGCTACCCCCTGCCGGCAACGGAGGTCACTGCCTTCGCCGACATCGCCGGGGCCACCCCGGTGGACAAGGCCGCGGTCGCGGACGTCATCACCACCCTCCTCAACTCGCCGTGGTTCCTCTATCGCGTCGAGCACGGCACCACCGCCAGCGGAGCGCTGAGCCCCCTCTCCGCGTTCGAGCTGGCGTCGAAGCTGTCCTACGAATTCTGGCAAGCCCCCCCGGATGACGCGCTCTGGGCCGCGGCGACCGATGGCTCGCTCCTGACCGCGAGCGGCTACACCACGCAGCTCGAGCGGATGATGAAGAGCCCACAGCTGCGCAGCTCCCTGGACGAGTTCGTCAGCGAATGGCTGCGCCTCGAAGAGTTGCCGTCGCTGGTGGCGCTCCGCAACGACCCGGTCTACCAGGCCTTCGTCGGAGCGCAGATGCCGACGGACGCCACGCGCACGGCGATGTTCGAGGACGTCCAGCTCTCCGCATGGAACACCGTCGCGTCCGGCGGCTCGGTGAGCGACTTCCTGCACGACCGGCGCTCCTACACCGCGGATCCCTTCCTGGCCGCCATCTACGGTGTCCCCGTCTGGAACGGCACGGGCCCGGCACCGGTCATTCCTTCCCCGAACCGCAGCGGACTGTTGACCCGCGCGGCGCTGCTGGCCACGGGGACCGCGTCAACCCGTCCCATCCACAAGGGCTACCTGGTGCGAAACGCCCTGCTCTGCCAGCAGGTCGGCGCCCCTCCGCCCAATGCCAG
The DNA here is from genome assembly GCF_019039035.1 of Citreicoccus inhibens. Classification (GTDB taxonomy): domain Bacteria; phylum Myxococcota; class Myxococcia; order Myxococcales; family Myxococcaceae; genus Citreicoccus; species Citreicoccus inhibens. The sequence continues at coordinate 22,504 of NZ_JAHNZT010000044.1, forward strand.
CACCCGCCCGCCCGCGCCGACAGAGAGCCTCACCACGCGACAGGCGGTGACCCAGCTCACCTCCGGGGGCATCTGCGGCGGATGCCACAACAGCACCATCAATCCACCGGGCTTCGTCCTCGAAGGATTCGATGCGCTCGGCAGAGAGCGCAGCGCGGAGCGGCTGTTCAACCCGCAAGGCAACGAGACCGCCACCTCCCCCGTGGACACCTCGGCGGACGTGCTGCTCTACGACTCCGAGAAGCAGGTCATCTCCAACGCGGTGGGGCTCTCGCAGATGCTCGATGACAGTCACCTCTTCGAGTCCTGCGTCGCGCAACACTACTTCCGCTTCGCGCACGCTCGCGTGGAGTCCACCTCACGCGATGGCTGCTTGCTGACGGAGATGGAGTCCGTCGCGCGCAGCGGCGCACCCATGGCCGACCTGCTGAAGACCGTCGCCAATCATCCCTCGTTCAAGCAGAGGAGCTTCCAGTGAGCAATTCACCCGTCTTCCGATGGGATCGCCGCATGTTCCTGCGCGGCGCGGGCGGAGCCGTGCTGGCGCTGCCGCTGCTTCCATCCCTCTTGAGTCCCCGCGAGGCCAAGGCCCAGACCACGCAGCGCCCGAAGTGCTTCGTGCATTTCCGCACGCCGCACGGCGCCATCTTTGGCGCGAACATGTGGCCAACGGACGCGGCGCTGACGCAGTCCCTGTCCTACGCGGACCACGATGTCCGGCGGGGAAACCTGGCCGCGACGACCAACGCGAGTGGTGATGCGGTCATCAGCCGGGTGCTCACCGCGAAGTCGTCCGTGCTCACGGCGGCGCTCCTCGCGAAGATGAACATCCTGCGGGGACTCGACTTCCCCATGTACATGGCTCACAACTTCGGAGCCACCCTGGGCTACTACGACTACAACAAGGAGCGGCCCGGCTCCCCTCGCGCGACCATCGACCAGGTGATGGCCTACTCACCGGCCTTCTACCCAAGCGTCGCCTCCGTCCGGAAGCGAAGCGTCGCCATTTCCGGCTCGGACACGTCGAGCGGCAGCTGGGGATACAGCACCCCCGGGGTTCGCACCTCCGGGGTCGCGTCGAGCGCCATCAGCGGCACCGAGAGTTCGCTCGCGCTCTTCGACACGCTGCTCGCGGGCACCAGCAGCTCTGGCGCCACCCGAGCCCCGGTGGTGGACAAGGTCCTCGAAAGCTACCGGCGCCTGCGCAATGGCAATGGTCGGCTCTCGGCCGAGGACACGGTGCGACTGGATCAGCACATCGACGCGGTCGCGGAGCTGCAGCGTCGACTGGAGACGACCGCCAGCGCGGGTTGCCAGGTGCCGGCCCGGCCCACCACCGACAACCTGTCGCTGCGAAACTCCGGCACCTTCGGAGGAGACCCCGCGAAGAACGTCGAGTACTTCCGCCTCATCAACGAGGTGCTCGCCGTGGCGATGAACTGCGGTGTCTGCCGCATCGCCACCCTCAGCATCGATGAGAACAATCAGAACCTGACCTTCACCACCCGCGCGCCGCAGGGTGAAGACTGGCACAACAACGTCGTTCATCCCGCGACGGTGGCCGGGACGAACCAGGACCTCGTGGTCCAGTTCAACCAGGTCTTCTTCTCGCAAGTGTTCCTCGATCTCGTCTCCCGGTTCGATCGATTCTCGAACGGCGCGGGGGGAACGCTGCTGGATGACTCGCTGCTCGCGTGGGCCCAGGAGAGCGGCAACACGCCCCACTTCTCCTTCTCCATCCCGGTCGTGACCGCCGGGGGCGCGGGGGGCGCGCTCAAGACGGGCAGCTACTGCGACTACCGGAACATCACTCGCAAGGTGAGCGGCGACTCGAGCACGGGCACCGAAGGCAACTTCCTGTGGTCGGGCCTTCTGTACAACCAGTGGCTCGGCACGGCGCTCCAGTCGATGGGCATCCCGAAGTCCGAGTGGAGCGAAACAGACCATCCCGGCTACGGCTGGAAGACGGCGTACCAGTCAACCTACGAGTACCTCTTCACGAACAATGGCTTCACCGCGGCGCAGGCCTATCCGGCGTCCATGTGGCAGAAGACCGGAGAGCTGCTGCCCTTCCTCTCTCCCTGACCGACGCGGGAGGCCCTGGGGACACGGGTTGCTCGCGGCCCGCTGAGCCGCCCAGCAACCAGGCCACGGGGCGCTGAACAGACATGCCTCCCACCCGAGCGGCCCTCCCGCCAGTCTTTGCGGGAAGGCCCCCGGGTGACTGCGCGCGACAGCGAGGGACCTCACCTTCTGTCCGAGGCACATGCCATGAGCCCGACCGCGCCCAATGACCTGTCGCACGTCGTGGAGCAGCTCCGCCGCAGGGATGCCTACGCGCATCCCGTCGACCGAGTAAAGGTCCTCCAGACTCACATCTCGTACGTCCTGCTCGCGGGCGACTACGCCTACAAGCTCAAGAAGCCGGTGGACTTCGGCTTCCTGGACTTCCGCACGTTGGATCAGCGCAGACACTTCTGCCTGAGCGAGGTGGAGCTGAACTCGCGCCTGTCGCCCGAGATGTACCTCGGCGTGGAGCCCATCGTCCGCGCGGGGACGCACGTCCACATGGGCGGAGAAGGAGAAGTGGTCGAGTACGCGGTGAAGATGCGGCGCCTGCCCTCGGAGCAGATGCTGGACGCGAGACTCGCCGCGGGGCGCGTGTCCACGGCGGACATCGAGCGGCTCGCGCGGAAGATGGAGCGCTTCCACCGCGCGGCACCGAGCGACCCCAGCGTGTCCCGCTTCGGAGCCCCCGCCGAGATTGCGCGCGACTGGGCAGAGAACTTCGACCAGTCCCGGCCGTTCATCGGGATGACGCACTCGGCCGCCCAGCATCGGCTGTGCCTCGAGTTCGTCCGCTCGTCGCTGGTCCGCCGCCACAGCCTGTTGCTCGCGCGCATGCGGCACCATCGAATTCGAGAGGGGCATGGAGACCTGCGCACATCGGCGGTGTGCTTCGACACGATGTGTCCGGACGGCATCTGCGTCTTCGACTGCATCGAATTCAATCGCCGCTTCCGCTGCTGTGACGTGGCCTCGGAGATCGCCTTCCTCGCCATGGACCTGGAGCTGCATGACCGGCCGGACCTGTCAGACGCGTTCGTGGACACCTATGTCGAGGCGAGCCACGACACGGGCGTGCGACGGCTCCTCCCCTTCTATGGCTGCTATCGCGCGTATGTGCGCGGCAAGGTGGATGGGTTCCGGCTCGACCAATCCGAGTCCAGCCCTCACGAGCGCGCCGAGGCCCTGCTCCAGTCTCGCAAGGCCTTCGAGCTGGCCTGCGGCTACGCGGACGAGGACCGACCGCCGCTGCTCGTCCTCATGAGCGGGCTGTCCGCCACGGGGAAGACGACGCTCGCGCAGGCCCTCGCGCGGCTGCGCGTCTTCGACGTGCTGGCCTCGGATCGGCTCCGTCGAGAACTCTCGGGCCTGGACACCCACGCGCCCCAGGTCGCGGCCTACGGAGCGGGGCTCTACTCGAAGGAGCGTCGGCAGCGCGTGTACCAGGAGCTGCACCGGCGCGCCGCGGAGGCGCTCTCCGACGGGCGCTCGGTCATCCTTGATGCCACCCATGGAGAGCGGGCGCAGCGCGAGGAGGCGGCCTCACTCGCCCGCGAGCATGGCGCGTACTTCTTCGTCATCGAGTGCCGCGCGGACGAATCCGCCGTGCGCCATCGCATGGATGCGCGGGAGCGGGTCCACTCCGTCTCGGATGCACGCTTCGACACGTACCTTCAGCAGCGCAGTCACTTTGATCCACTCGACGAGTTGGACGACTGGAGCCACATCGTCGTGGACACCTCCGCGTCGCTGGATGTGAGCACCGCGCGCGTGCTCCATGCCTTGGACGAGCGCCTGACGCCACGAGGACTCGCGACGGGGCCCCGCCTCGATACGGCGCGACGACGCGAGGCCCCGGACCTGCGAGGCTGACCCTACGGTTGGATGGCGACCTTGAACACCCCGTCGCGGCGCTCACCAAAGAGGGCATAGGCCTCCTGGATGTCCGCGAGCCGGAAGCGATGCGTGATGAGCGGAGACAGGTCCACGCGTCGGCTGCGCACCACCTCCATGAGTCGCCGCATGCGCTCCTTGCCGCCCGGACAGAGCGTGGTGACGATGCGGTAGTCCCCCAAGCCCGCGGCGAACGCGTCATACGGGATCTGAAGCTTTCCGGAGTACACGCCCAAGCTGGACACCGTCCCGCCCGGCCGGAGGCAGCGCAGACAGCTCTCGAAGGTCTGCGGTGTCCCGAGCGCCTCAATGGCGACATCCACGCCGCCCCCCGTGAGGCGTCGCACCTCGGCCACCACATCCTGCTGCCGATAGTCGAGCACCACGTCGACCCCCATTCGCCTGGCCATCTTCAAGCGCGACTCATCACCATCGACCCCAATGACCAGCGTCGCCCCCATCAGCCGGGCGCCAATGGATGCACACAGGCCAATGGGCCCCTGCGCGAACACCACCACGGCATCACCGATCCGCACCCCGGCCGACTCGGCCCCGCTGAAACCCGTGGAGGCGATGTCCGACAGGAGCACCACTTGCTCATCCGTCAGCTCATCCGGGATGGGCGCGAGGTTCGCCTGCGCCGAGGGGACGAGGATGGACTCGGACTGCGCGCCGTTGAGGGTATTGCCCAGGCGCCAACCGCCCGCCTGCTCCCACCCATCCCCATGGCCACACTGCGCCGCCTGCCCTGACAGACACGCCCGGCACTGCCCACACGGGGTGATCGCCCCCACGAGCACGCGGTCCCCAACCTGGTAGCCCGTCACGCCCGGACCCAGTTCCTGGATGACGCCCACGGGCTCGTGGCCAATGACGAGCCCCGGCTTCACGGGGAACTCCCCCCGAACGATGTGCAAGTCCGTGCCGCACACCGTGGTGAGGGTCATCTGGATGACAGCCTCACCCGGCCCGGCACGGGGCGTCTTCACGTCCTCGATGCCGAAGCGGTTCACGCCGTGAAAGACATTGGCTCGCATGCGCTTCCTCCTGTGGGTGCATCCACGGACGAAGTGTCTGCACGATGCCAATGAACGAGGCGCTCCCGGGAGCTCGCTTCCAGGCGCCCGCGCCCCCGGCTGCGTCGCCCCCCCTGATTTCGAGACCGCCGTTGCGTTCAAGCGCGCCCTCGGAGCGCTGACTACCTAGGGAGGCAGGAACCCTCCTCTCCCAGCTGAGTCCGCTGCCGCTCCCATCCCGGTACCGTCCAACCGTGCCGGCGTTCGCAAAGAACCTCCTCGGCTCGCGTTGATAATCACCGCCCCATCCACTGACCATCCTGAACCAAGGAGGGCGGCCTTTACCTGTTCTTTCCTGAGACCTGAGCATCCCGGTCCATCCCTTGATGTCCCGAGTTCCTCATGACAAGCTGTCAAGAGGAGGGCTCATGAAGCCACTGGCTAGCGCGTTGTGTTTCTTTGCGTTTGTTGTGCTTTTGGTGAAGGGATTCAATTCAAACAGTGTGATGTCAACGGCCGAGGCGGCGACACCACCGGTCGGCCAGGCGGTGATCGCGGCCACCAAAGCTGCAACAGTGACAAAAACGATAACGAAGACAACGACAAAAAAGACAGCGACCCTGAAGCCACCCTCAGGACCCACAGAACCCAACGAAGAAGACGGCGAAATCATCAACAGCAAACCAACAACAAGCCGAACGACGCAGACCAAGACAGTGCAGACCAAGACAGTAACGAAAGGTGGACCTACGCCCACCGATGAGTGAGCCCCCCCTTCTGGGGATGGCCTCCCTCGCATGGAGGGTGCCGGGGGGACCCTCATGCGAGACAGCCTATTCCCAGGGAGCCAGCGGATTGCGTGGGAACCAATAGAAGAACCACGCCAGGACGCCGACACAGAATGTCAGCATGACCCGGCGTGGCAGCTTCGTAAGCGCCAGCGCCGCCAGGATGCATTGGCTGGGAACAAACACCAGCATGTAGAACGGATAGGTGACGCGCACGTGAGCAATCAGGATGAAGAGTAGATACGGAACACTGAAGAGCAGAAAGGCAAGGAGCGCCAGCGGATGTCGCTCCCGGATGTCCGACCAGACGAGCGGGAGGGCGATCCAGCTGAACAGCAGAATGATCAGGTTGGGTTGATCCATGTACTGCAAAACATAGCGCGGAATGCTGCCGTCTTCGACCTGCATTGATGTGACGAAATACGGCGAATTCTGGAATCCTGAAAACCAATGAAGCGGATGCACGCTGTCGCTCACTCCCGGCGACCCCAGGGTCCGGTGATAGCTCGCCATGCTCGCGATGTGATGGAGCGGGCTGGGAAATGCGTGATAGACGGCGTCGTAGATACCCAGTCCCACGAGAAAGCACAGTGCCGTGGGAATGCCGACGCTGAGGCCGACCCGCGTGGTCACTTTCAGCGCGGCCTTGGAAAGCCATCGCTCCTGGCTGACCCAGACGTAGAGGACAAGAGCGATGAAGACCATCGCAACGACTCCCTTGGCCAGCATTCCAATGCCAAGAACAAGTCCGGAGAGCCACCACCTCTGTCCCGTGAATAAATAGACCCCCAGCATCGCGAAGAAGAACGCCGGGATGTCGAGCATCGCGATCGAGGAGTGAACGAACCAGAGATTCTCAAACCCAAGCAAGAAGGCAGCAAGGAGCGCGACCCTGCTGTCAGTGAACCTGCGGGTGAGCAAGTAAACCAGCGCCAGCGTGAAACTGCCGGCGAGGACGGAGGGCAGGCGCCAACCGAATCCGCGATCCCCGAACAGCTGGATGCTGACTGCGATGAGCGCTTTGGCAAGAGGCGGGTGCTCCTCGTTGCATACCGTCCCATTGATGAGACACTTGGCGGCCGGTACGTAGTGTGCTTCGTCGAAAACATAAGCCGCGGCCGGCTGATCAATGATGCTCAAATGAAGGAGCACGACGACCGCCACGAGTCCCACCAGTGCCCAGTCATGATTGGGTGTCGAGGGCTTCGAAGACGCTGCGTCATCAAGCAGAAGGGCATTGCGAATCCATCGAGAAAGAGCGCCCATCTTTTCCATTCATCACGCCCAAACCACCTCGCCGGAGAGCCGCGGCCGAGACGTTTTGATTTGGCATTCCAAGAGGTGGCTTGCGGTTGTCATCGACGACAGGCGGGCCCAGGCTGCTTCCTACGGATGCATCCGCCCTGAGCTTGGAGCCACCGGTGCCTACCCAAAGTTCGGTCACTGAGTCAAGACAGGGAGGTTGAACGGATTTCCTTGGAGAAGGGGCGAGCTGCTCGCCTGGGCTCACCCCTCCATGAAGCAGGCACTATCTGCCCTCCCCTCGCTGACGTCGGCGGAACTCCTCCACCTTCGCCTTGTTGCCGCAGCCCGACATGGAGCACCAGCGCCGCTGTCCGGAACGCGAGGTGTCCACGAAGAGCAGCGCGCAGCCCTCTCCCTCGCAATTGCGGATGCGCTCTGAAAGCGGCCCCCCCAGGAGCTCCACACCCTCCCGCGCCACGGCCGCCAACAGGGAGTGCACGCCACCACGCGTCCACGTCAGGCCCTCGGGGCCCAGCTGAGGCGCTGGGGGAGGCTCCGCCGCCCACCGGTTCACCAGCGCCCTGGCCTTGGCGTCCAGGCTCTCGTTTCGCAAGCGGGCCACCGCCAGTCCGTAGAGGGCCTCGCGAAGCTCTCGCGCGTGCCGCAGATCCTCGTCGGTGGGCTTCGGGTCCTTCACCGCCAGCCCGGCGGCGACCAGCCAGCGCCCCAGGTCGTGCGGCGTCTCCAGCAGGTCCCTCGGCTCGGCCTTCAGCCGCCCGGCCAATGACGCAGGCAGGTCCAGGCAGAGCCGGCCCGAGCGGAACTTGAATCCGTCCCGCAGCTCACCGGCCAACGCCAAGGGCTGCTCCAATGCCTGTTTCTTTCTGAGTGCCATGAACTCCCACAGGAAACCATGAAACCGGTTTGACAGGTTACAGAAACTCAACCATAGATTCGCATGTAACCTGTTTATGGGGTTACTTGAATCCCCCGTCGCGGAGGCACACCCATGCAACTGGAAGGCAGGAAGGTGATTGTCGTTGGGGCTGGCTCGGGCATCGGCAAGGGCGTGGCATTGGCGGCATCGAGGGCGGGCGCGCACGTGGTGCTGGCGGGCCGCACGCGAGCGACGCTGGAGGCCACCTCGGAGGCGATGACGGGCTCCCGCGAGGTGCGCGTCCTGGACGCGTCCGTCGAAGCAGAGGTGGCGGCATTCCCCTTCCTTACCGGCGCTGTCCTCTCCGTGGACGGCTGCGGGGTGCTGATGTGAGCGGGCACGACGCGGTGAAGCGAACCCCCTGGCGCGCACTCACGGCCGGGGCCCTGCTGCTCCTGGCGCTCCCCTTCATCGCTCGCGAGGCGGACGCCCGAGGGAAGTCCGTCGCGGATCAGCTCGTGGGGACTTGGACGCTGGTCCTCGTCGACAATGTGCTTCCGGACGGGACGCGGGTGCAGCTCTACGGTGCACAGCCCCAGGGCCTCCTCATGTTCGATGGCCAGGGGCGCTACTCCCTCCACATCCTCCGCGCGGGCCGGACCCGGTTCGCGGCCAGCGACAAGAGCCAGGGAACGCCGGAGGAGAACCAGGCCACCGTGCGAGGGACGAACTCGCACTTCGGCCGGTACTCCGTGGACGAGAAGGAGCGCACGCTCACCTTCCACATCGACCACGCCTCGTTCCCGAACTGGGAAGGAACGGAGCAGCGGCGCACCTTCACGCTGACGGGCGACGAGCTGAAATACATCGTCCCCGCGCCGACGACCGGAGGCACGGGGACGCTCGGCGAGGTGCAGTGGAGGCGCGCGAAGTAGCTGCGTGGACTCGGGGGCTACGACGCGTGGAGCTGCGCCCGTTCGAGCATCACGTGCGGCCGTTGAGGGATGAAGGCCGCCACCAGAGTCCCGTGCACTCGGGATAGATCGTGCTACCGAGGCGCGAGAACGAGCGGGCGCACTCTTCCCCAAAGAAGAAGTCCAGAAGGCGCACCCCTTCATCCATCGAGGGGAACTCATAGTCCGTCCGAATCCACATGCGCTTGAAGCCCCAGGTGCCTTCGAGCAGTTCGTAGTAGCGGCGGAGCTGTTCAGGCGGCTGAAACGGGACGGAGTGCCCCGTTCCCAGCGTCTCGATGACCATGGCCGTTCCGCCAGGACGGAGGACTCGCAACATTTCTCGGAGGCCCGCCTCGACGAGCGCCTTCCACTCGGAAGGCTCCCAAACAGTCTGGTGGCCATACGTCCATCCCGCGATGGAAAGGTCGGCGCTCCCATCTGCCACGGGGAGCGCGCCATTGTCGGCCACGTTGACGGTGCAGTTTGTCAGTCCGAGGCGCGTCAACTCGCGCTGGGCCAGGCGGAGCATGGGTGCGGCACCATCGAACGCGCGGACCGAGCGCACACGAGGCCCCAACAACGTGGTCACACGCCCTGTTCCAGCACCAAGTTCAACGACCTCCAGGTCGGCCAACGTGACCCGCGACTCGATGGCCTTGAGGAGATTGCCCTCGCGATCTTCATGCTGAACAAGCGCAGCGTACTGGTCCGGGTATGACTCGTAGACCTCACGGGCGTCGATCATGTGTCCCTTTTCTCCAAGTCCATGGCCAAGTGAAACGCTCGATGCGGAAGAAGGTGTTCAGGTTCGGGCCGAGGATGGGACGAAACGGTGCCATCCCGCTGCGGCCCAAGGAAGGGCCGCGAGGATGCGGACCCGGCGAAGGGCGGCGTCCCAGCAGCTCGCGTCCATCATCCGGGGCCGCCATGCAGTGGGTACCTGCCGACCGGGCATGAGCCTGTCTCGACTCTCCCTCGACGCGACCTCCTGTGACCCGTCGCACGTCATCTGCGCGTTCCGAACCGTCACCGAGAGCCCGCTGTCGCGATTCTTCCGCGCCGACGCGCACTGCCGACCTCACTCGCGACTGTTCCGGAGCGGGCGCCGCGACGAAGAGAGCACGACACGCTCCGCCTTCGGCGTGGCAATCTGCGCGGGTGGCTGGGCGGCACGTTGCCCCCTCCCTCGCGAGGCTCCATGTCCACTCTTGATTCCGGCCCTGTGACGTCCTCGGTCCGGGTGGAACTCCTGACCGCGCCCTCCCTGAACTTCGCCATGGAGCAGAGTGGCGTCCCGCTCATTCGAGAGGCACGGATCCGCAACGTCGGGTCACGTGCCCTCGGGCCCACGGTCCTCGGCGTGCGCCTGGAGCCCGAGCTGGGGGACTCCGTTCGCATCCCGGTCCCGTCCATGCCCGCGGGTGAGGAGGTCAGCCTCGGAGTCATCGACCTGCGCCCACCCGCCGGACACCTGCGCACGGTGTTGGAGACCGAGCGGGCCCAGCTCCGCTGGTCGCTCCAACAGGAGTCACAGGTCCTCGCCGAGGGCACCGCGCCAGTGGAGATCCTCCCCTACAACCACTGGCCTGGAGCGAGCGCGCCGCTCGGCCTGCTGACCACCTTCGTCACGCCCAACCATCCGGTCATCCCCGAGCTCCTCAAGGACGTCCGCGCTCGGCTCGAGAAGGCGATCGGCGAGGGGGACCTGCCGGGGTATCAGCGCCACCAACCGCAGCATGTGCTGTCGATGATGGCGGCGCTCTATGGCGTCATCCAGGACCTGGGGCTCAGCTACATCGAGGCACCTCCCAGCTTCGAGTCCTTGGGACAGAAGGTGCGGCTGCCGGATCAACTCCTCCGCGAGCGGATGGGCTGCTGCCTCGACGTGACGCTGCTCTTCGCGTCCGCCCTCGAAGCCATGGGGCTCCACCCGGTGGTCCTCCTCGTCCATGGGCACGCGCTGCTCGCCACATGGCTCATCGACGAACGATTCCCCGAGGGATGGGTCGAGGATGCGGCCCGGTTGCGGAACCTGGTATCGCTGGGCGCGCTGATTCCCTTCGACGCCACGGCCGCGCTGGTCGCCGGGCACCCCACCTTCGAGCAGGCCATGCTCATGGGGCGCGAGTACCTCGCGGACGATGCGAACTTCCGCGCCGCGCTCGACGTGAGCGTCCTGCGCCACGACGGCTACCGCCCCCTGCCCCTTCGCAAGGTCGAAGCCCCACCCGCCGACTTCGAGTCCACCGAGCCGGCGCGCGCTCGGCTCCACACCCTCCTCGCGAGCGCAGCCGCGGCAGCTCCTGCGCAGGAGCCTCCGCCTCCGCCGCCCCAGGTCGTCTCGCGCTTCGCGCGATGGAAGGAGAAGCTGCTCGACCTCACGTTGCGCAACAAGCTGCTCAACTTCCGCCTGGAGACGCGCGGCGCGCTGCCGCTGCACATGCCCGACCTCGCGACGTTCGAGGACGCCTTCTCCAGCGGCGAGAGCTTCGAGATCCACCCCGCGCCCGAGTCCAGTGGCGCGGATGCGCGCGATGCGAAGCTCCAGCTCGCCCGCGGAACGGCGGATGAGCTGACCGCGCGACGACAGCAGGACCTGGACAAGGGCCTGCTGCACTCCCCGCTGCGCGAGTCCGAGCTGTGGGCTCGCGCGCGCCACCTGGAGCGGACCGCGCGCACCGACCTGGAGGAAGGGGGCGCCCATACGCTGTACCTCGCGCTGGGACTGCTGCGCTGGTTGGAGCCAGGGGATCCGACCCCGCGCCTCGCGCCGCTCATCCTCTACCCCGCGACGTTCCGGATCGACCGCGCCCGCAAGCGCCTGCGCATCGAACGGCTGGCTGACGAGCCGATGGGCAACGTCACCCTCGCGGAGAAGCTGAAGCAAGACTTCGGACTCGACGCGCGCGCGCTCACGGCCCTGGAGGCCGATGAGAAGGGATTGGATGTCCCCAGCATCCTTCGCGCGGTACGAACCGCCATCCAGAGTCGCGCCGGCTGGGAGGTGCTCGAAGAAGCCCATGTTGGACTCTTCGCCTTCACGAAGTTCCTCATGTGGAAGGACCTGGCGGACAACGAAGCCGGCCTGCTCTCCAATCCCCTCGTGCGACACATCGCCGCGGCGGGGACGTCCGCGCCTCCAGTGGGCGGCACCGAGTTCAATCCCGAGACGCTGGACGCCGAGGTCCCCGTCGCCGACCTGCCGTGTGTCGTCAACGGTGACTCCACGCAGCTCGCGGCCATCGCCTCCGCGCTCTCGGGGCGCTCCTTCGTGCTGCAAGGCCCACCGGGGACGGGCAAGTCGCAGACCATCACCAATCTGATTGCCGCTGCCGTCGCGCGAGGCAAGTCCGTCCTCTTTGTCTCGGAGAAGATGGCCGCGCTCGAGGTCGTGCATCGCCGCCTGAAGGATGTGGGGCTGGACGACTTCTGCCTCGAACTGCACAGCCACAAGAGCAACAAGAAGGAAGTGCTCGAATCCTTCGGGCGCGCGCAGGACCGGATGCGAGGCATCCGCGAGCCGCCATGGGAAGACCGCTCACGCGAGCTGGGCAAGGCGAGGACAGCGCTCAACGACTACGTCCGCGCGGTCCATCAGCGGTGGCCCCTGGGCCAGAGTTCCTACGACGGCACGAACCGGCTGCTGCGCTTGCGTGCAGCGCCGTCCGTCGCCCTGCCCCACCCCGCGCCCGAGGCGCTCACCGAGTCCGAGCTGCGCGCGGCCCAGGAAGAGGTCGCGTCGCTCGTGAGCCCGCTGCGCAATGTCCGGGCCCTCGGCGCCCACCCCTGGGGCGCCGTGCGCGGCGTCCACTGGACGAATGCCCTGGAGGATCAGCTCCTCCGGATGCTGGGCGAAGTCCGCACCAGCCTCGACGGCGTGGACGCGACGGCGACGGGCCTCGCCTCGACCCTGGGACTCGAATCCACTCCGAACCCGACCGCGAAGCTCCGCGACCTCGCGGAGCTGGGGCTCGTGCTGTCCAGTGGCCCCCTCCCGTCCGCGGCGCAGAGCAGTGAGGGGTGGACGCCCACCGCACAGCGCATCCGCGAGCAGGCAGGGTGCTTGCGTGAGCAGTCTTCTCGCGAGGCGGACGTCGCCTCGCGCTGGAGCCCGAGCCTCTTCTCGTTGGAGCTCACGCCCCTCCAAGCCCGCTTCGAGAAGTGGGCCGGAGCGTTCGTGCTGTTCGCGTTCCTCTTCCTGTGGAGCGCGCGACGCCTGCTCACGCCGCACGCCACCCGCGTGCTGCCCGGCAACCGTGACATCGCCCGAGACCTCACCACTGCGCGACAAATCATCGCGGGCCGCCAACGCATCGAGACCCAGGGACGAGCGCTCGAAGAGCCCCTGCGAGTCCTCTCGCCCGCCGAGCAGACCCAACCCGACGCACTGGAGAGCCTGATTCAGCGCGCCTCCCAGACGCGCGACCTGAAGGAAGCCTTGGGCGTCGCGCGACTCCAGCTGCCGGGAACCTCCGCGGCCCGCGACGCGCTGCGCACCCAAGCCACGGCCCTGGAGCGCGCGCTGGAGCGACTCGCTCGCGCCGAGGCGGCCCTGGCCGAGACCGTGAAGGCACATCCCTGGGAGCAGCCGACCTCGCCGCGGCACCGTGGGTCCCTGCGATCCCAGGTCGAGGACTGGAAGAGCCACCTGCGCGCGCTCAAGCCCTGGTGCCAGTACCAGACGCAGGCCGACCGAATCCGCGCGCTGGGCTTCAGCGCCTTCGTGGACGCAGTCGAGCAGGAGAGCGTCGCGCCTGAAGCGTTGAGCGCGGTCTTCGAGCGCGCCGTGCTGACCACCTGGTCGCGCGCGCTCCGCGACAGCGAGCCCGCACTTCGCGACTTCGACGCGGACGCCCACACCGGCCGAATCGAGCGCTTCCGGCAGCTCGACCTCGCGCACGTGGGCCTCTCGCGCCAACGCGTCCTATATCAGCTCGAACAGCGGCTGCCCGTGGGCCTCGGCGCGAGCGCGGAGAGTTCGGAGCCGGGCATCCTCGCGCGCGAGCTGCGCAAGAAGCGGGGACAGATGGCGCTGCGCAAGCTGCTCGCCTCCATTCCCAACCTCGCGCGCCGCCTCAAGCCCTGCTTCCTGATGAGCCCGTTGTCCGTCGCGCAGTACCTGCCCGCCGACGGACAGCGGTTCGATCTGCTCGTCTTCGACGAGGCCTCGCAGATCGGCACCCACGACGCCATCGGCGCGATGGCCCGAGCCAATCAAGTCATCGTCGTGGGTGACTCCAAGCAACTCCCGCCCACGAGCTTCTTCAGTCGCGGCGAGGACGCGGAGGCCACGCCCGACGAGAACGACGTGGTCGAGTTGGAGAGCATTCTCGAAGAGGCCCTCGCCAAGCAGTTCCCCCAACAGATGTTGGGCTGGCACTACCGCAGCCGCCACGACAGCCTCATCGACTTCAGCAACCGGCAGTACTACGAGGGCCGCCTCCAGGTCTTCCCCGCGGCGCGCGCCCGCGTGGCCGACCTGGGCGTGAAGTGGCATCCCGTCCCGGACGGCGTCTATCAATCCAAGACGTCCGGCAAGACCGCGGCCATCAATCCGCGCGAGGCGGAGGCCCTGGTGGCGGAGCTCGTGAAGGCGCTCCGCAAGCACACGCCCCAGGAGCGCACGTTCGGCGTGGTCACCTTCAGCATGGTGCAGCAGCAGGTCATCCTCGACCTGCTGGATGCCGAGCGCGCGAAGCACCCGGAGCTCGAGGCGCACTTCACGTCCTCCGAGCCCGTGTTCGTCAAGAACCTGGAGAACGTCCAAGGCGACGAGCGCGACGAGATCTTCTTCAGCATCTGCTACGCCAAGGACACCGAGGGGAAGCTGCGGATGAACTTCGGCCCCCTGAGCCGCGCGGGCGGCGAGCGCCGACTCAACGTGGCGGTGACGCGTGCCCGCTGTGCCCTGCGCATCTTCTCCACCTTGACGCATGAGCAGATCGACCTGTCGCGCACGACCTCGGTGGGCGCGCGCCACCTGCGCGAGTTCCTGCGCCGCGCCGCGGAGTCCGCCTCGCCGTCGAGCACGAACACCCGGGAGCCCGAGGACGCACTCCCACAGGACGTGGCGGCCTCGCTGCGCGCGCTGGGCTACACGGTCCATTCGGACGTGGGCACGGGCGGCTACCGCGTGGATCTCGCCGTGGAGCATCCGTCGCGCCCCGGCGAGTACGTGCTCGGCGTGGAGTGCGACGGGCCCCACTATCGCGCGGCGTCCAGCGCCCGAGACCGCGAGCGGCTGCGGCCCGAGGTCCTGCAAGGCCTGGGATGGCGCCTGGCTCGCGTCTGGTCGCTCGCCTGGGAGGAGGACCGAGCGGGACAGCTGCAACGCCTCGCTGCCGCCGTGAAGGACGCGGTGGAGGGGGCGCCCCTCGCCGCGGTGGCTCCTCGGCTGGAAGACCCATCGGCCGAGGCGGCCATCCCAAGCGCACCGCCTGCGGAGCAGCCAGGGGCCACGACGTCGGCGCGCGGCGCGGCGGTGCAGGCCTACGTCCCCGCGACGCTCCCGGCCGTGAGGGAGGGCGCGGACTTCTTCGCCCCCACGTCGGCCTCGCGACTGCGTGAACAACTCCAGTCCGTGCTCGAACAGGAAGGCCCCATCCACGAGGAGCTGCTCGCGCGACGCATCCAAGAGGCCTGGGGCTTGGGCAAGCTGACCCCTCGCGTCCGCAAGCGCATGGAGGAACAGCTGGCGGAGCTGGTCCAGCGCGGCGCCATCCTCGCGCAAGGGGAGTTCCTCTGGGCCGGATCGCGGAGACCCGCTCAGTTCACGGGCTTCCGCGGCGCGCACGACGACCGGGACGTCAGCCAGATTCCGCCCGAGGAGCTGGCCAACGCCGCCGCCGCAGTGCTCGCCCACGCGCTCTCGATGGAGCGCGACGAGCTGCTCCGCGAGACAGGGCGGCACTTCGGGGTGAGCCGGCTGACGCGCACCGTGGTGCCGGTGCTCGAAGCGGGCCTGGAGCTGCTCGCCCGCGAGGGGCGGTGCACCCTCGCGGGCGAGCGGGTCATCTGGCGGGAGTAGGCGCCGCGCTCAGCGCGCGGCGTCCTGCTTCAACCCATACGTCTTGCCGCCGAACGCGAGCGTGAAGTTGGCGGGGCTGGAGACGGGGAGCTGGTAGGAGAGCTTCACCGTCACGCTGCTTCCACTGGGGATGGTCTGCCACGTCGGCAGCGTGAGCTGAACCCGGTGGAAGTCCCCCTTGAGGCCGCCCACGTTCGAACCGCTGTGGTCGCTGCGAATCACGCTCAGTGTCCACCCGGACTGCTGCGACATCGTCGCGGGCGCGGACGTGGCGTAGTCGAACTGAAGCAGCGCGCCTCCCGGGATGGTCTGCCCGGAGTTGTTGGTGAGCTTCATCGCGGGGTTGATGGGGTAGTTCGCATCACCGACGGCGAAGTCCCCCACCTCCACGGACACATCGAGCGCCTCGGTGGGCATGCCCAGGTTGGAGCGCAGGTTGCGATACGGCGAGGCGGTCTTGAACTTGTCGTAGATGAGGTTCGTCATCGTCGAACCCATGAAGTACTCGCCCTGACCGTTGTTGCGGGTGGCATCGAAGGCGTAGTCGCCCGCCAGCTCCCAGAACATGATGCCGCCGATGCCTCGGTCCACCACGTACTGGGCCTTCACGGCGATGGACTCCTCATCCTCGGTGGAGAGGAAGACCTTCTTCGTCGCGTTCCACAGCCACGGCGCCACCAGGGAGGCGCTGTAGCTGCGGACGTACGTGCCCGTGAGCTTGTCCGTGGGGTCGTTCACCGGATCCAACCCGTACGCCGTCACGTAGCTGCCCTGGAGCCCCGCCTGGAGGTTCTTCGCGTGCCACATGGGGTTGCTGCCCGACCCCACCTCCGCGCCGAGCGAGTTCTTGTCATGCCAGAGGTTGTCGATGCCAATGGCCCCGTTACCGCACGGCACCGTCGAGCCCACGTTCGGCCCGGTGCCCGGCGGGCACTTCGTCTGGTCCGCCAGCGGCGCCGTGCCCCACAGGCCACTCGTGCCGTTGCTCACGTTCTGCCAGCCACGCGTGTAGTACGGCACGCCCAGGTTGATGCGGCCTGCCTGCAACGCGCCTCGGAAGTAGTGATAGGCCCAGTCCGTGTTCAGGTACCCGATGCCGCCGTAGGTCCCATACACGTTCCAGTTGAGCAGCTCGCCGTCCTTGCCGTCGTCGAAGAGCGGCGCGTTGGGACCCACGAACTGGTTCCAGGCGCCGTGCAGGTCGTAGGTCATCAGGTTGGCGTAATCCAGGTACTGGGTGACCTGATACGTCTCCGTCCCGCGCAGGATCCATCCCGAGGCCGTGGTCGCCGCCGTCAGCATGTAGTACTTGCCATCCGCCGCGCTCGCCGCGTCGAGCTTCTCGCGCAGCGTCTTCATGAGCGCGACATAGCCCTTCATGAGCCCCGAGCGCCGAGGCGTGGCGAGGGAGAAGTCATCCGGGTTGCCCGCGTTGGGCATCGACGTGGCGTACTCGAAGTCGATGTCCGCGCCGTCAAACCCATACGTGCGCAGGAACGCGACGACCGAGTCCGCGAAGGTGTTGATGGCCGCCTGGTTGACGGTGTTGCTGCTCGTAGTCGTCAGCGTGTAGAAGCCGCCGCTCGCCACCCGGTTGCCATTGTCATCCAGGTAGCCGCCAGACTCGGCCCAGCCGCCAATGGACACCAGCGTCTTGACCGCCGGGTGCTGCTTCTTGAACTTGTTGAGCAGGTTGAAGTGCCCCTTGTAGGCGAAGGCGGGGTCCATCTCCGCGCCGGCCACACCGGGCCACTCCTGGCCCGTGGCGGGGTTGTTGGGAGAGTTCGCGCCCACGGAGACCTTGTTCTGGCCATCCACGTGCGCGAACGCGTAGTTGATGTGCGTGATCTTGTCCCAGGGAATCTGCGGCACCAGATAGGACGGGGCGCCGTTCTTCCCGTCGCGCCAGCTGGTGAAGTACCCGATGATGCGGCGCGGGTGGTCCGCCCCCATCTTCTCGCGGCCCGCCGAGTCGTAGACGAGGCAGTACGGCACCGCCACGCCCGGCGTCGAGTACAGGCCATCTGGCCGGCACCCCACGGGGTCGCTGCCACCGTTGGTGGTCGTCACCGGGAGCGCGGTGCTCGCCGCCGAGACGTTGCCCGCCGCGTCACGCGCCTTGACGCTGAACGAGTACGCCGTGTTCGCGGTCAGGCCCGTCACGACCGCCGCAGGGTCCGTGACGGACACGGCCAGCGCGCTGCCCTGATACACGTCGTAGCCCGTCACGCCCTTGTTGTCCGTCGACGCGGTCCACGCGAGCGCGACGCTGGTCGAGCCCACGCTGGTCGTGCGCAGCCCCGCCGGTACGGAGGGAGGAATCGTGTCCACCTCACCGCCGGTGCCGCACGCACCCACCAGCTTGTACCAACCGCTCGCCGTTCCAGCGACCGGGTCCGCGGTCCAGATGGCGACGAGGGCCTCGTAGAGATTGCTCTGATACACGACGCGGTCGCCGGCCTTGTAGATGGTGCTGGCGTTCCACGCGGGGACGCCCGTGCAGTCCACCGCCAGCGCCGCGCGACTTCCCTCCAGCGGCGAGGACGACGCATCGGCGGCGTCCGAAGACAGACACGCGGTCGAGCTCGAGAGCAGCAGCATCCCCGCCAGGGACGCGCTCCTCCAAGAAAGGCAATGCATTGCATTCTCCTCGGGACACGCGGCGCGCCAGGACAGCGCACCGGATTTCAGGACCAGGGGCCCTGTCTCAAAGAGGGAGGCACTCGCGAGTTCGGGTCACCACCCGCCCGCCGGCGCGCGTTCGCGCCGGGCAGTTGATGCGCGCCGCCCGGCACACCCTCACGCGCCAGCAGCTCGCGCAGATGCGCCCGACCCAGCCGGAGCCGGCTTCGCACCGTCTCGAAGGGAACGCAGAGCACGCCCGCCAGCTCGGGCACGCTCATCCCGTGCACGTGATGCAGCACCAGCACGCGGCGCTGCTCGCCGGGAAGCTGCTCGAGCAGCGCATCCACGCGCTGACGCCAGAGACAGTCCTCGCGGGCGTCGTCGAGGCTCGGCGCGGCGACCTCGGCCAGCGCCTCCTCGTCCATGCGTGAGCGCTCCAGTCGCGCGCGACGCGAGGCCGCGAAGCTCACCCGCCGCACCACCTGATCCGCCCACGCGACGAGCGCCCCGTCGCCTCGGTAGCTCGGCAGACCGCGGTAGATGGCGACGAGGGCCTCTTGCGTGACGTCGTCCACCTCCGTGTCGCGCCGGAGCAGGCCACGCACCCGGGTGCGCACGCGCGGCAACAGCTCCGTGAGGAGCGCGCCCACCGAGTCACGCGACCACGCAGGCGGCGCCACGGCTGAGACGCCCTGCCCCGCGGCCCGCCCTCCTCCGTCCCTGCGTCTGACGCTCGCCATGTGTTCTCCCATCGCGTGCGCTGGAAAGGTCGGGCACGGGGCCGCCCGGCCCATCGGGCGCACCCGATGGGCTGGCTCGCGGCACATCCTCGCGGCACCCGCGCCCCGTGCTCCTCCGGACCCGGAGCAGCACGGGTGCCGCGGTGCCTCAGTTCAGCTCGACCACGCGGCTGGTGCGGCCATCCTCCGCGCGCGAGCGCAGCAGCACCCGGCCCGAGACTCGGACCGGCTGCGCGTAGGGCACCCACCACTTGCCACCATCGAGCGAGTACTCGATGACCAGGCCCGGGTAGCGCACGTTGGCGAGGAGCTGACCGCCGCGACGCTCGGCTCCCGGCAAGGGGATGCGGTAGTTGACGCCCACGCTGTCCGGCAGCTCCCCGCGCACGTCCACGGGACGATAGGCCCCGAGCCGCGGCAGGACGTACTGGCCCAGGCTGTTGGCGAAGCGCGCCCACAGCGCGGGCATCTGGGCGACGGGGGGCAGGTCCGGGTTCCACGCGCGCTCGGCCACGCCCAGCAGCTTGGGGAACGCGAGGTACTCCATCACCTCGGGCGTCTTCACGTTCTCGCCGAAGAGCAGGCCATGCATGCCCAGGATGTTGCGGCGGCCCTCGGCGGTCAGGTGCTCCTTCGAGTCCCAAGACTCGGGAGGAATGGGGTTGCCCATCCGGTCATGCGTCCCGTTCACGTAGACGTCGAACGGGCGGTACTCGAAGGTCTTCTTCTCGTCGACGAAGTTGGCCCAGTAGTAGCCGGGCTCGTCGGGGTCCTTGTTGTACGCGAGGTCCATGTACAGGTTCGTCGCGTGCGACAGGATGACGCGGTAGCCCTGGTTCGCGTACCGGTAGGCGTCATCCTCGCGACCCCAACCCCAGACATTGCTCCACGGCATGGGGATGAAGCCGGGCAGGTCCAGCCCGTGGTGGATGATGTCATCCCAGCCCGTCACCGCGGCGCCGGACTGAGCGATGAGTCCGCCCCAGCGCGCGAAGAACAAGTTGAAGCGCTGCAGGTCACTCAGCCCCTGCGTCTCCGGATTGCGCTGGCACGCGGGTGAGCCCGCCCACCACACGTTCGCCGAGAGCGAGGGCAGCTCGTCGCCACCCGCGTGGATGGCCACCAGCCGCGCCGCCGGCACCGCGTCGTAGCGCGCCTTCAGCTCGCTCACCACCTTGCCCAGGAAGGCATACGTGGAAGGCAGACACGGGTTGACGAAGTTGTCCGTATAGCCTTGCACGCTGGTGTGATGGGACGCGTCGTCCGGGTCCACCAGCCGGTACTCCTGCGCCTGCGCGGGGTCCGCGTCCCGATATTGGCGATAGCGATACTCCATGGCCTTCACCGCGGCGCGCGCGTGGCCCGGCATGTCGATCTCCGGAATCACGTCGATGTGGCGCTCGGCCGCGTACGCGAGCAGCTCCTCGAAGTCCTTCGTCGAGTAATAGCCGCTGCCCCGGCCCACGAAGTTGAGCGTGGCGGTCTCAAAGCCCTGGTAGCTCGGCGCCGCGCCCCCATTGGCCTCGGTGGGAGAGCTGGCCTTGAAGGCGACCCGGTCGCCCGGCCCCAGGTCGCTGCCGCTGCCCAGGCCCACCTGCAGCATCTCGGCCTCCTGAAGATCATGGCCGCGCCGCGAGCCATAGCTCGTCAGCTCGGGGATGCCGGGCACCTCGATGCGCCAGCCCTCGTCATCCGCCAGCCGCAGGTGCAAGGCATTGAGCTTGTAGTGGGCCATCACGTCGAGCAGCTTCTTCACCGTCTCCTTCGACTGGAAGTGCCGCGCCACGTCCAGGCTCATGCCGCGATACGCGAAGCCCGGCGCGTCCACGATGCGCACGCGCGGGAGCGTCACGGACGCCGGCCGCGCCTCGCGCTTCACCGAAGCGGTGTAGGCCGATACCGGAACCAGCTGACGCAGCGTCTGGATGCCATGGAACACGCCCGCCGCATCCGAGCCCACCAGGGACACGGCCGAGTCCGTGACCTCCAGTATGTAGCCCTCCGCGTCTCGGGCGCCGTCGCCATCGACATCCAGCGCGGCATCCACGCGCAGATCGATTCGCTCCGAGCCCGCGTTCGCCTCGCGCACGCTCACCGGCGCGGCGAGGACGTCACCGAGCGCCGCGGCCAGATAGGCGGCCTCTCCGGACAGGCCCGCCGCGTAGCGGATGCCCACCGCGCCCTCCAGCGTCAACACGCCGTCGCGCGCCTCCACCTGGCGGGGCTGAGGCAGCAAGCGCGCCTTGAGGTCGAGCGCCTGGAACGAGGGGTTCTCCGCGTAGCGCAGGGCCGGCGTCTGGACGGGGAGCACGTCCCCCTCGAAGCGCGTGGTCTGCTTGGGGTCCGCCGCGTTCAGCCGCACGGTGGCGGGGACCGCGATGGACACCGCGTCCGCCAACGCGCCGCCCTCGAAGACGACGCGGAAGCCCGCGGGCGCGTCGGTCTTGAGGATGGCCCAGTCGGAGGCGAGCACGGACAGCGTGCGCCGCTCGCCGGGCCGCAGGGGCTTGAAGCTCGGCAGCGGCTCCAGCACGTAGGCGTCACCGCTCTGCGCCTGGCCCGCCTTGGAGATGCGGATGCCCTGCGCCGCGAGCGCCTGGATGCCCGTCGCATCCCCCTCGCCTTCATCGAGGATGCGGCGCACGAAGCTGAAATAGAGCTTCCATCCGGTGGACCCCAGCTCGCGCGTGCCGCGATTCTCCAGGGTGAACTCGGAGCGGAAGAACTTCCAGCTCCCCACCGAGTTGTCCACCGGCTGCCACTCGACGGCCAGTTCCGTCGGGCGACGGCAGGCCGAGGCCAGCAACGTCACGACCGCGAGGCACAGCACGAGCCGCTTCATCGGTTCTCCCTCCGCCACGTCGCCGTGGCCACTGAAACGAATGGGTTGGGGACAGCCAGGGCCTCAGAGCCACCACTCGACGCGCGCGCCCACGTAGTGACCGACCTTCGAGCCGCCCACCGTCTGGAGGTACGGCGAGAGGACGCGATCCACCGCGGCCTGGTTGTAGAGCGCGAGCGTGTAGAACAGCCGCAGGTGCGGACGCGCCCAGATGTCGCGCTTCCCGGTGGGCACCAGCGTGGGGACGATGGACAGCTTCATCGCCGTGCCGAACTTCTCGTGGCCCTCGCGCAGCCCCTGGAAGCTCGCCTCGTTGACCAGGTGGAATTGATCGTGGAGGTACAGGGTGCTCTGCGCGCCGACGGCGTACTCGACATACCGGTCAGCGACCGCGCCGCTCGCGCCGCGGCCCGTGTGGAGGATGCCGTAGCCGTTGAGGCTGAGCAGCGGGTTGACGTTGACGAGGAAGTGCTCGACCACCTCCACGCCATAGGCTCCCGAGTACTTGCCGCTCGCGGAGGGCAGGCCATAGGTGTTCCAGGTCGGCGTGCCCCCCAGGCTGCCATTCGCGATGCGGCTGCCGAAGCGCACCGACGCGTCGTTGAAGCTGCCGTTGCCGAGGTCCAGGTGGCCCTTCACGCCAGCCACCACGCCCACGTCCTTCGGGAGGACCCGCTGCTCATCCCCCAGACGGGTGACGGCCTGGGGCAGGGAATGCACCTCGGCCAGGAGGTGCACGGAGTGCTTGTTGGGGAGAGGCTGCGTGTACTGCGCCACCAGCACCGTGCGCTGCCGGCGCTGGTCCGGCTTGCCGTCACCATCCGTGTCGATGGCGTACTCCGCGAGGGTCGCGGAGGTTTGGAGCAGCACCGCCACGTCCAGCGGGCCGTACTGCATGCCCAGGCCCTGCGCGGACAGGTTGTTGAAGTACCAGTAGTCAGACAGGTACACGTTCGTGCCGCGATAGAAGCGCACGCCGCCCCAGAACTTCAGGCCCGGCAGCAGGATGTTGCCCGCCGCGACGTAGGCTTCGCCCAACTCGAGCGCGAGCGTCGAGCTGAAGCGGTTGCTCGTGAGGCCGATGAACAGGCCATTGTCCGCCCACATCGCGGGCGTCAGCACGGCATACGCATACGGCGCATCCGGGTTCGTCTCTGCCTGCTTCAGCAGGTGCAGCTTGAGGGAGGGCTCCAGATAGTCCCCCTCCTCCAAGCGACCGCCCACGGATCGGCCGGTGAGGTTGAAGGTCTTTCCCTGGATGAACTCGCCGCTGGTGGGCGCCCAGCCCACGCCGACGCGGCCGTACATGGAGAACTCCAGCCGGTCCGTCAGGGATTGCGCGCTCGCGGACGACGCGAGCAAGAGACTCAGCGCGGCCACGAGCAGGCGCGCCGGACGACACTCGAACAAGGGGACTGCGGGGCCACCGGGAATCATGTGTGAACCTCCGGGCAAGGCACGGCCAGCCCCTCCTCATTGGAGGGGTTGATTCAGTGAGGGAGACTGCGAATGGAAGCAGGGGCGGCTAGAGCATGGCGCGCAGCTCGTCCGCGACGCGGTCCGCGGTGGGGCCAAGGATGACCTGCACGCTGCCGCTGGCCGGCTTCACCACGCCGCGCGTCCCGAGCCCCTGGAGCTTCGCGTCGTTGACGAGCAGCTCATCGGCCACGCTCAGCCGAAGCCGCGTGGTGCAGCTCTCCACCACGCGCACGTTGCCCGCGCCCCCCAGCGCATCGAGCATGGCGCGCGCGAGGATGCGGTGCTCTCCGCCCGAGGCCCCCTGGGACTGGAGGACGCGCTGCACCTCACCCGCGATGACGTCCGCCTCGGGCCCGATGATGACCTGCACGCTGCCCGCCGCCGGACGCAGCACCCCGCGCACCCCGAGCTGCTTCAGCGCGACCTCATCGACCCGCGCCCCGTCCTGCACCTGGAGCCGCAGCCGCGTGGTGCAGGCGTCGACCTCCTTCACGTTGAGCGCGCCGCCGAGCGCCCGCAGGTAGGCCTCGCCGCGGGCCAGCACGGGCACCGCGTCTCCCAGGCTGGCGGGCGCGCTCGCGACGGCGGCCTGCTCATCCTCGCGGCCGAGCGTCTTGAGGTTGAAGCGCGCGATGACCACGCGGAAGACGCCGTAGTAGACGAGGCCGTAGCCCAGGCCCACCGGCAGCAGCCAGAGCGGGTGCGTGGACTTGCCGTAGTTCAGCACGTAGTCGAACAGCCCCGCGGAGAAGCCGAAGCCCAGCTTCACGCCCAGCGCATCCATGATGACGTGCGACAGGCCCGTCATCACCGCGTGCAGCACGTAGAGCAGCGGCGCGAGGAACATGAAGGCGAACTCGACGGGCTCGGTGACGCCGGTGAGCGCCGAGGTGAGCGCCATGGACAAGAGCACGCCACCGACGCGCGCGCGGTTGCGCGAGGGGGCCGCGTGGTACATCGCGAGGCACGCGGCGGGCAGGCCGAACATCATCACCGGGAAGAAGCCCGCCATCATCGCGCCCGCGGACGGGTCTCCCGCGAAGAAGCGCTTCAGGTCCCCTGTCACGCCGTTGTAGTCACCGAGCACGAACCACGCGAGGTTGTTGATGATGTGGTGCAGCCCCGTGACGATGAGCAAGCGATTGAGGAAGCCGTAGACGAACAGGCCCATGCTCCCCGCGCCCATCACCGAGCGGCTGAACCCATCCAGCCCCATCTCCACCACGGGCCAGCCGTATCCAAACGCGAGCGCGTAGACGAGGCAGACGCTGCCCGTGACGATGGGCACGAAGCGGCGACCTCCGAAGAACGCGAGGTACTCGGGCAGCTTCATGTCCTTGAAGCGGTTGTAGAGGAACCCCGCGCTCAGGCCCGAGAGGAGCCCGACCGGCGTGCTGAGCTTCGCCGCCAGGCGCGCCTTGTAGGTCGAGAGCGCCAGGTCTCGCGCGGCGCCCGCCAGTCCCGCCGTCACCTCGGGGGGAATGGTGATGAGCGCCTCCGTCCCCTTGATGACGATGAAGTAGCCCACCGCGCCCGCGAGCCCCGCCGCGCCATGGTTCTCCCGAGCGAAGCCCACGGCCACGCCCACCGCGAACAACAGGCCGAGGTTGGAGAAGATGGCGTCGCCCGCCGCGGCCAGGAAGGCGATGTCGAGCAGGTCCGGTTGCCCCAAGCGGAGCAACAAGCCCGCGATGGGCAGCACGGCAATGGGCAGCATCAGCGCGCGCCCGAGCTGTTGCACTCCACCAAACGTGTTTCTCACCACGATGTACCTCCGTTATGGGGCCGGCCGTTCACAGGCCGGGCCAGGTGCTCCTCACCAGCGCGCGGACGGCATCCGCGCTCTCCAGCGACAAGGCCGCCCGCGCGACCTGCTCGCAGTGCGCGAGCGAGAGCGTGCGGAGGGCCGCCTTCACATCCGGGATGACCGCGGGCGTGGCGGACAGCTCCGTGACGCCCAAGCCCACGAGCAGCGGCGCGGCGAGCGGCTCCGAGGCGACGCCGCCACACACCGCCACCGGCCGGCCATGCACACGGGCGCCTTCCACCGTCTTCGCCACCAGCCGCAGCACGCCGGGGTGCAGTCCGTCCAACCGTGCAGCCAGCTCCGCGTTGCCGCGGTCCATGGCCAGCACGTACTGCGTGAGGTCATTGGTCCCAATGGACAGGAAGTCCGCCGCCGCCGCGAGCTGATCCGCGAGCACGGCCGCGGCGGGCACCTCCACCATCGCGCCCAGGGCAATGGGCTCCACTCGGCCCAGGGCCACGCGCTCGGCCTCGACCACGGCTCGCACGGCGCGCAGCTCGTCGGCGGAGGTCACCATCGGAACGAGGATGCGGCAGGCCCCTCGAGGCTGGACGCGGAGGATGGCCCGCACCTGGGCACGCAAGAGCTCCGGTGAGCGCAGGGACACGCGCACCCCACGCAGGCCGAGGACGGGGTTCTCTTCACGCGGAAGCGGCAGATAGGCCAGCGGCTTGTCCCCACCGACATCCAGCGTGCGGATGACCAAGGGGCGCCCGTGCAGCGCGTTGGCGATCTCTTGGTAGCGCGCGGTCTGTTCCTCTTCGTCGGGCGCGTGGACCCGCTCCAGGAAGAGGAACTCGGTGCGCAAGAGGCCACAGCCCTCCGCGCCCTTGTCAAAGGCAGACAGGGCATCCGCGGGCCGCCCCAGGTTGGCGAACACCTCGATGCGCACGCCATCCGCGGTGCGGCACTCCTCGTGTGCATTCGCGAGCCGCGCGCTGCGGCGCTCCGCTCGCGCCGCGAGGCTCCGCGCCGTCGCCTCACGCGTGGACTCGGACGGGAAGACGCGCACCTGCCCGGCGTCACCTTCGAGCACGAGCGGCGCGCCGTCCGGGATTCCCAGCGCAGAAGCCCCCATCGCCACCACCGCGGGAATGCCCATCCCCGCGGCCAGGATGGCCACATGCGACGTGGGCCCACCGCGCGCCATGCACAAACCCGCGATGCGCCGAGCATCGAGCGCCGCCAGCTCCGAAGGCAGCAGCTCATCCGCGACGAGGATGGCATCGGGCGGAAGCTCGGCGGGCACGCGCGAGTGCGCGCGGCCCATCAACTCCGCGACGACTCGCCGCGCCAGGTCCCGCAGGTCCGAGGCGCGCTCGGCCAGCCGCGCGTCCTCCAATCCCACGAGGGCCGCGGCCTGACGCTCGACCACCGCGCGCCAGGCCCAGGGAGCGCTGCGGCCTTGGGCCAGCTCGCGACCCGCGGCCTCGGTCAGCTCCGGGTCCTCGAGCAGCGCGAGGTGTGCGCGGAAGATGTCACCGCGTGCGCCGGCCCCCGGCCCCGCGGCGTTCGCGGCCTGAATCTCGGCGCGCACGCGCGCGAGGGCCTCGTCGAGGCGCGCCGACTCGTGCTCCAGGCCCGCGCCCGCCTCGGGCACCTCGAAGGTCAACTCCGTGACGCGCACGGCACGCCCCAGCGCGAGGCCCGGCGACGCGAGCGTGCCGGAGAGGAGTCGCTCGCCCTCGGAGGCATCCAGCACGGCCACGGGCGCGGCGGGCACTGGCATCGACACGGCCACGCCCGGCGCGGCCCGAAGATGAATCGCCTCGCCAAGCCCCTCGGCCACCCACTCCACCAACTCGCGCGCCACCTGCTCCGCGCCCTCGCCTTCCACCTGGAGGGACAAGAGGTCGCCGTGCACCGCGCCCAGGGCCATGAGCGCGGACACGCTCTTGCCGTTGGCCGTTCGGCCCTTGCACGTCAGCACCACGCCGCCCAGGTGCTGCCGGGCGCGCAGCGCGAACGCGGCGGCCGGACGCGCGTGCAGGCCGTGCGCGAGCAGCAAGCGGACCTCCCGCAGCACGTGTGCATCCGTCTGCGCCTCGCTCGCGCGCGCCGCGTCCCCGGTGACGGTGAGCAGCGGCTCGCCCGCCTGGACCGAGCGCCCCTCCACGCAGTCCGACACGGTGTAGCCATCCGCGTTGACCACCACCATGAGGGTCTGGAGGCTGCGCGCCTTGCGAGCGAGCAGGTCCATGTCGAAGGTGATGAGCAGCGCGCCGGCGCGCACCTGCTGGCCCACCTGAACGTGGCAGGTGAAGCCCTCTCCGCGCAGCGCCACCGTGTCGATGCCGATGTGCAGGAGGATCTCCGCGCCCGTCGGCGCGCGCAGCGTGCACGCGTGACGCGAGGCGTGGACGGACACGACGACGCCGTCACATGGAGCACGCAGCTCGGAGGACGTGGGGTCCACCGCCACGCCGTCGCCAATCAGTCGCTGCGCGAAGGCCGGATCCGGCACCTCTTCCAAGCGCGCGGCCCATCCCGAGACAGGCGCGCCCAGCCGGAGTCGGGCCGCCACGACATCCGCACGAGCCAGGGAGGCGCGGCTCATCGCTCACCCTCCCCCGCCTGCCGCAGCCACGTCATCGCGCGGCGCAGGTTGCCGCCGGCTCGCGCCAACGCCGCGTCCACGCGCCCATCATCCCAGCCGCCCAACCGCAGCACGGCCCGCTTGACCGAGCCATGGTGCGCGAGCGCCTCCGCCGCGCGCTCCCCGTCCACGTTCGCCAGCCGGGCCACCATCGCCACGCAGCGCTGGCGCAGCTTCGCGTTCTCGGGCCGCACATCGACCATCAGGTTGTCGAACACGTGCCCCAGCCGCGCCATGACCGCCGAGGAGAAGAGGTTGAGCACCACCTTCTGCGCCGTCCCCGCGCCCAGCCGCGTCGAGCCCGCGATGACCTCGGCGCCCGTCGGGACCACGAGCGAATGCGCGGCCGTGCGCCCCAATGGAGAGTCCGGACGACACGCCACCGCCACCGTGAGCGCATCGCGACCGCGCGCCTCGGACACCACGCCCACCGTGAAGGCGCTGTGGCCACTGGCCGAGACGCCCACCACCACGTCCCCCGGTCCGAGCCGCGCCTCACGCGCCCGCTCCGCGCCCGAGGCCGCGTCATCCTCCGCCGCCGCATCGAAGCCGCGCGTGAGGTCCAACCCCCCTGCGAACAACGTCACCGTCCGCGCGGTGGGCCAATCGAACGTGGGCCCCAGCTCCAGCGCGTCCAATGCCGCCAACACCCCGGACGAGCCCGCGCCGGCGTACACCAGCCGCCCGTCCGTCCGAGCCAGCCGCTCCACCGCGCCATCCACCGCCGCGCTCAGCCCCGGCAGCACGGCCAGGCACGCCGCCACCGCTCGGGACTGCCCGCTCCACAGCGACTCCAGGACGTCCGCCGTCCCCCAGGAATCCAACCCCTGGAAGCGGTGGGCCATCTCTTCCGTGTCCTCCACCATGACCGTGTCCCCCCGTTCGAACTGGTATCAAACTGGACTCAACGACAATACCAGCAAAAAACGCGTTTTCAAGGACCACCACGCAATTCAAACTAGTCACATTGCGTCAACGAACCGCCATTGCACGAAATCTCACAGTCAATTCCGCGAGGTACACGGACGACTTCTCGGCAATTTCAGGATTGGCCGAGAAGACCTCTGGTGCTATATTGGTATTCAACTGGTTCGACACCTGGAGCAACGCCATGTCGGTGGATCCCCGCAGAGGCGCCCCGTTCGACAAGGGAGCGATCTCGAGCGCGCTTCCCATGCCGCTCTATCTCCAGCTCGCGCGGCACCTGCGGGGCCTCATCGTGGGCGGGCACCTGGGCCACCTGGACGCATTGCCGGGCGAGCGCGAGTTGGTGGAGACCTTCGGCGTGTCGCGCGTGACGGTGCGCAAGGCGCTGCGCGAACTGCAGACAGAGGGACTGCTCCAGCAGCGTCAGGGCGCTGGCACGTTCGTCAACCGCGTGCCCTATGTGGAGCAGCGCCTGTCCACGCTGACCAGCTTCTCGGATGACATGGCCTCGCGCGGACTGTCGGCGGGCTCGGTGTGGCTCCAGCGCCTGGTGGCGGTCGCCACGCCGGAGGAGACGCTGTCGCTGGGCCTGAGTCCGGGCGCGACGGTGAGCCGCCTGCACCGGCTGCGCACGGCGAATGACACCCCCATGGCGCTGGAGCTGGCCGTGGTGCCCACGCGCTTCCTGCCGGATCCGCGCACGGTGGAGGGCTCGCTGTACGGGGTGCTGCGCGCCCGAGGCCACACGCCGTTCCGCGCGCTCCAGCGACTGTCCGCGGTGCAGCTCACCGCCGAGCAGGCCGGACATCTGGGCGTGCGCGAGGGCACGGCGGCCCTGTCCATCGAGCGACGCACGCTGCTGGAGGACGGCACTCCTCTGGAGCTGGTGCGCTCTCAGTACCGAGGGGACGCATACGACTTCGTCGTCGAGCTGAACATGACCGGAGGCCCGAACCCCCAGGAGCCCCACCGATGATTGCCTCCCATCCCCTGCCCGTCATGGCGCGCGAGGCGGCGCAGAGCGCGGAGGTCGCGCGGCTCCAGCTCCAGCACTGCGAGGAGGCCTTCGCGGAGCTGGGCGAGCGACTGCGGCGTCACCCGCCCCGCTTCGTCGTCACGTGCGCGCGCGGCAGCTCGGACCACGCGACCGTGTACGGCAAGTACCTCATCGAGACGGTGATGGGACGCGCGGTCGCGTCGGTGGGCCCCAGCATCGCGTCCATCTACGGCGCGCATGCGCTGGACCTGCGCGACTCGCTGTTCATCGCCGTCTCACAGTCCGGGCGCAGTCCGGACTTGCTGCGCATGACCGAGGCCGCGCGCGCGGGCGGCGCCTTCGTGGTGGGCTTCGTCAACGAGCCCACCGCGCCGCTCACCTCACGCTGCGACCTCGCGCTCCCGTTGTGCGCGGGACCGGAGCGGAGCATCGCGGCCACCAAGTCGTATCTGCTCTCGGGGCTCGCCTTCCTTCGGCTGGTGGCGCACTGGTCCGCGGATGCGTCGCTCCGCGAGGCAGTGGCCGCGCTCCCCGAGGCGCTGGAGGCCGCGCGCGCGCTCGACTGGTGGCCGGCCCTGAGCGGCCTCACGGACGCGCGCAGCCTGTACGTCGTCGGCCGTGGCAGTGGGTTGGGCGCCGCGCTGGAGCTGGCGCTCAAGCTCAAGGAGACGTGCCGCCTGCACGCCGAGGCCTTCAGCTCGGCCGAGGTGCTCCATGGTCCGCTGGGGCTCGTGCGGCCAGGGTTCCCAGTGCTCGCGCTGGGGCAGGAGGACGGCTCCGCGGAGGGAACGCGCGCGGTGGTGAAGCGCATGCTGGAGCTGGGCGCCGAGGTCCGCTCGGTGCTCCCTGTTCCCGGCGCGTTGCCTTTGCCCACGGTCGCGGAGGTGCCCACGGTCCTCGCGCCGCTGTGTCAGGTGCAGAGCTTCTACATGGCGGTCCATCGGCTCGCCTCGGCGCGCGGGTTGGATCCCGACGCGCCAGCCCACTTGCGCAAAGTGACGGAGACCGTGTGATGACGCAGGCACTCTTGGGCCCCCGCGTATTCACGGGAGAGCGCATGCTCGACGGGCACGCGGTCCTGGTCGAGTCCGGTCGCATCGTCGCGGTGACGCCCGCGCATGCGCTGCCCCAGGACATCGCGCGTCACGCGCTCCCCAGCGACCACCTGCTCGCCCCGGGCTTCATCGACCTTCAAGTGAACGGCGCGGGGGGCGTGCTCTTCAACGACACCCCCACCGTGGAGGCCGCGATCGCCATCGCCGCGGCCATGCGGCGCGGAGGCGCCACGGGCCTGCTCCCCACGTTCATCACGGATGCGCCCGAGCGGACCGCGCAGGCCTGTGCGGCCATCGAAGCGGCCCTTGCGCGCGAGGGCAGCGGCGTCCTCGGACTGCACCTGGAGGGGCCCTTCATCAGCCCGGAGCGCCCCGGCGTGCATGACACCCGCTTCATCCGCGATCCGGATGAAGCCACGCTCGCCTCGCTGTGCTCGCTCGCGCAGCGGCTCGCGCGACAGGGCGCGCGCCTGCTCATGACGCTGGCCCCCGAGCGCGTGCCGGACTCGGCCATCGCGCGCCTCTTCGCCGCAGGCGCGGTGTTGGCCGCGGGACACACCGCCGCCAGCCATGAGCGTGCGCACCAGGCCGTCCGCGCCGGGGTGCGCGGCTTCACGCACCTGTTCAACGCCATGCCGCCCATCGGGAATCGGCAACCCGGCCCCGTGCTCGCGGGCCTGGATTCAGATGAGGCGTGGTGCAGTGTCATCGCGGATGGCTTTCACGTGCACCCCGCGAACCTGCGCCTGCTGCTGAAGGTGAAGCCTAAGGGCAAGGTCGTGCTCGTGACGGACGCCATGTCGCCGGTGGGCACCGCCGCGACCTCGTTCACGCTGTGCGGGCGCACCATCCTGCGCCGCGACGGGCGGCTCGTGACGGAGGACGGGACGCTGGCGGGCGCGGACATCGACCTCGCGCACGCCGTGCGCAACGCCGTCGAGTGGCTGGGCGTGCCGCTCGATGAAGCGCTCCGCATGGCCTCGCTGTATCCCGCGCGCGCGCTCGGAATGGAGCAGGAGCGCGGGCGCATCGCGGCGGGACATCGCGCGGACCTCACCTTGCTGCGCGCGGATCTCACCATCGCGGCCACGTGGGTGGCCGGCAGAGAACACCGCGCGGAGGACCTCGCGAGCGCAACGAATTGACCCGGAAAAATGCGGGCGCACCTCTCCAGGGATGCGAGCCCGGGAACCGATCGCCGCTCGGCGATCCGCGCTCCGGCTCGCATCCACCGCAGCGAGGAGAGCAAGCATGCGTCGCAGCAAGTGGTTCATCGGTTTGATGGTGTCGGCCCTGTCCGTGACGGGCTGTGGCCAGAGTGGATTCACATCCCAGGACGAGGGCGCGGGCAGCGTGATGCGCGCCCCGCTCGTCGCGGAGTGGGCGGCGGGTGTGGCGTACACGACGGGGACGCAAGTCACGTACGGCGGCCGGCTGTATCAATGCCGCCAGCCCCATACGTCGCAGCCGGACTGGACGCCTCCCGCGGTGGCCTCCCTCTGGTTGGACCTGGGGCCTTCGGGCGGGGGAGACACCACGGCCCCCACCGTCACGCTG
This sequence comes from Citreicoccus inhibens, assembly GCF_019039035.1. Lineage (GTDB taxonomy): Bacteria > Myxococcota > Myxococcia > Myxococcales > Myxococcaceae > Citreicoccus > Citreicoccus inhibens. The sequence goes on from NZ_JAHNZT010000044.1 coordinate 54,998, forward strand.
AGCGCCAGCGTCACGCGCATCACCGCGGCGGGCTCGCTCACCCTCACCGCCACCGCCACGGACAACGTCGGCGTGGACAAGGTGGAGCTCTTGGAGAACGGCGTCGTGGTCGCCACCAGCACCAGCTACACGCGCACGTTCTCCGGCGCGGCGCAGAACGGCACGTACACCTACGTGGTGAAGGCCTATGACAAGGCCGGCAACGTGGGCTCGCAGACCGTCACTGTGAGCGTCGCCATCCCGGGCGATGGCGACACGATTCCGCCCACCGCCACGCTCAGCGCGAGCGCCACGAGCATCACCGCGCCGGGCTCGCTCACCCTCACCGCCACCGCCACGGACAACGTCGGCGTGGACAAGGTGGAGCTCTTGGAGAATGGCGTCGTGGTCGCCACCAGCACCAGCTACACGCGCACGTTCTCCGGCGCGGCGCAGAACGGCACGTACACCTACGTGGTGAAGGCCTATGACAAGGCCGGCAACGTGGGCTCGCAGACCGTCACTG
>NZ_JAHNZT010000045.1 GCF_019039035.1 Citreicoccus inhibens
CTTCCCCCTCCTCCATCCGGTGGCACGCCGTGAATGTCGTCCCCTCCGTCGGCCCGTACCCATTCACCAGCACCCCCTCCGCCACCCTCTCCCTCACCCTCCCCACCGGCAGCACGTCTCCTCCGGCAAGCACCTGCCTCACCTTCTTCAGCGCCTCCCCCTGCCTCCCCTGCATCTGCTCGAAGAGCGCCGCCGTCAGCCACAGCGTCGTCACCCCCTTCTCTTCCAGCGCCCTCCCCAACTCCTCCAGCGTCGGCGTCCCCGCCGGGTACACCTCCAGCCTCCCCCCGTGCAGCAGCGCCCCCCACACCTCCAACGTCGACGCGTCGAATGTCAGCGGCGCCAACTGCAGCACCACCTCTCCCTCCCCAAACCGCGCGTACTCCACCCCCTTCACCAACCTCGTCACGGCTCGCTGCGGGACTCCCACTCCCTTCGGCTTCCCTGTCGAGCCTGACGTGAAGAGCACGTACGCCAGGTTCTCTCCGCTCACTTCCACTTCAATGTTTGTCTTTGCTCGCTTCTCAATCTCACCCCTGTCCCCGTCCACCAGCACCACCACCTCGCCTCCCTCCGCCACCTCCTCCGCCAACTTCTCCTGCGCCACCAACAGCGCCACCCCCGCCTCTCTCCTCATCCACCCCAACCGCTCCATCGGGTAGCTCGCGTCCAGCGGGACGTATGCTCCTCCCGCCTTCACAATCCCCAGCACCCCCACCACCATCTCCACCGAGCGCTCCACGCACAGCCCCACCCTCACTTCCGCGCCCACTCCCATCCCTCTCAAGTGGTGCGCAAGCTGGTTCGCTCGCTCGTTCAACTCCCTGTACGTCAGCTCTTCTCCCCCGCACGCCACCGCCACCGCATCGGGCCTTCTCGCCGCCACCTCTTCGAACTGCCGCCCCAGGCTCACCTCTCCCGGGTACTCCACTCTCTTCCCGCTCCACTCCTCCACCACGCGCCGCCGCTCCTCCTCCCCCATCAGCGGCAATTCCCTCACCTTCTCTTCAGGGCGCGCCACCGCCGCTTCCACCAGCACTCGCAGGTGCCCCAGCAGCCCTTCCACCGTCTCCGCGTCGAACAAGTCACTGTTGTAGTTGGCCACCACGGCCACTCGTTCCGGCAGCTCCTCCACCAGCAGCGACATCTCGAACTTCGACGTGCGCTCCTCCGCCGCCATCCCTGTGAGGGTGAGATCGCGGAGTGTGATCTCCGAGACCGGAGTGTTCTGGAGCGTGAGCGACACCTGGAACAGGGGACTGCGACTCAGGTCTCGCTCGGGCTGGAGTTCCTCCACCAGCTTCTCGAAGGACACGTCCTGATGTGCGTAGGCCCCGAGCGTCACCTCTCGCACTTGCGCCAACAGCTCTCGGAACGTCATGTCCCGTGACATCCGAGCCCGCAGCACCAGCGTGTTCACGAAGAAGCCGATCAGCCCCTCCGTCTCCGCGTGCGTCCGCCCCGCGATCGGCGAGCCCACGCTCACGTCCCCCTGCCCCGTGTAGCGCGAGAGCAGCGCTTGATACGCAGCCAGGAGCACCATGAACACCGTGGCGCCCTCGCGACGTCCCACCCCCTCCATCTCCCGCCACAGCGACTTCGGCCACGCGACGTGGATGTTCGCGCCTCGGAATGTCTGCGCCGCCGGGCGTGGGCGGTCCGTCGGCAGCTCCACGCCGCTCGGCGCTCCCTTCAACTGCTGGCGCCAGTACTCCAGCTGCGACTCCAGCACCTCACCCTTCAGCCATGCACGCTGCCACAGCGCATGGTCCGCATACTGGATTGGCAATTCCGGCAACATCGGCGGCCGGCCTTCGACGCGGGCCGCGTAGAGCGCGGACACCTCACGCACGAGGATGCCCATGGACCAGTAGTCCGAGACGATGTGGTGCATCACCAGCACCAACACGTGCTCTTGCTCCGACAGCCGCAGGATCGTCGTGCGCAGCAGCGGTCCCGCTTCGAGATCGAACGGGCGCTGCATCTCTTCCTCGACGCGACGCTTCGCTGCATCACGGCGCTCGGGTTCGGGCAGCGCGCTCAGGTCCTCGCGATGGAGCGACGGCTCGACTTCTTCCGAGATGTGCTGTCGTGGCAGCCCCTCCACCACTCGGAACGTGGTGCGCAGGGATTCGTGACGCGCGATCAGGTCCCGGAAGCTCTGCTCCAGGACATCGACCTCCAGCGTTCCCGTCAGCCGAACAGGAGCCCAGAGGGTGTACGACGTATTGCTCGGATCCAGTTGGGCCAGGAACCACAGCCGTTGCTGGGCGAAGGACAGCGGCGTCTCGCTCCCCCGCGTCCTGCGCCCGAGTGGCGGAGCGGGCACGCCAGCGGTCGCCACCACACGCGAGATGCGCTCCGCGATGGCCGCCACGGTGGGCGACTCGAAGATGTCCCGCAGCGGCAGTTCGATACGGAACGCCTCACGGACCCGCGCGACGAGCTGCATGGCCAGCAGCGAGTGCCCACCGGCTTCAAAGAAGTTGTCGTGGAGACCCACCGCCTCGACTCGCAACACATCGGCCCAGACCCCCGCGAGGATCTGCTCCGTCGGCGTGCGAGGCGCCGCGCGAACCTCGCGACGCTCGGAGCTCGCTGCCTCGGGCGACGGCAGCGCGTGACGATCCACCTTGCCATTGGGCAACAGCGGCAAGCGCTCCAGCACCACCACGGCCTGCGGCACCAGGAAGCGCGCCAGCCGAGTCTCCAGTTCGGCGCGAACCTGACGGCCCTCCAGCGAGTGCCCGGGCCGAGGCACGACATAGGCCACGAGCCGGCGATCCCCCGGGACATCCTCTCGAACGAGGATCAGCGCCTCGCGTACACCAGGATGCGCGAGCACGCCGGCCTCGACCTCCCCCAACTCGACGCGATGGCCTCGGACCTTCACCTGCGCATCGGCTCGCCCCAGGTACTCCAGGCCTCCAGCTCGGCGCCACCGAGCGCGGTCCCCCGTGCGGTAGAAGCGCTCACCCTCACCCCACGGTGACGGGACGAAGCGCTCCGCCGTCAGGTCAGGGCGCCCCAGGTAGCCACGCGCCACGCCTTCGCCCCCGACGAACAGCTCGCCCACCACGCCAACGGGCACAGGCTCCAGCGCGGCATCGAGCACGTAGACGCGGACGTTCGCGAGCGGCCGGCCAATCTCCACCTCGCGGCCCGGCGCATCCTCGGACGCGGCCAGGTCGACGGAGGTCGCGACCGCGGTGACCTCCGTGAGGCCGTACGTGTTCAACAGCGGAATCGTGCTGCCCACGTGCCGACGCCACTGCGAGACGCGCTCTGGCATCGCGCGCTCTCCGCCAATCACCACCCACCGCAGGCCCGAGGGGAGCCGAGCCTTTCCCTCCACCAGACGCGCGGTCACCTCATGCCAGAACGCCGTCGGCAGGTTGAGCTGACGAATCCCTGCCGCGGCGCACTTCTCCAGGAAGGACTCCGGGACGTCGAGCATCTCCGGGGTCCGCAGAACGAGCGTCCCGCCTTGTGTCAGGCAGGGATACAGCTCCTCGGCGCTCGTGTCCCAGCTGATGGATGCGAACTGGAGCACGCGGTCGCCCGGCGCCACGGGAAAGGCGCGCCACGCCGCGCACGTGAAGTTCACCAGCGAGCGGTGTTGAACGACGACGCCCTTGGGCCGCCCCGTCGAGCCGGAGGTATAGAGGACATAGGCCGCCGCCTCGCCGGGCACCTGCGCCCCCAGCGGACTCGACTCCACCGACGCATCGAGGGCCTGACGCGCATCCACCCAGCGAGCGGGAACAGTCCCCAAGCGCTCACGGAGCGCCGCGCTGCCGACGATGATGCTCGCGCCGCTGTCCTCCAGCATGAAGGCGAGCCGCTCCGCTGGATACTCCGGATCCAACGGGACGTAGGTGCCTCCAGCCTTCAAGATGCCAAGCAGCGCCGTCACCAGTTCGATGGAGCGCTCGACGTGGACCGCGACGCGCGTCTCCAACCCGACGCCGAGCGCCCGCAGTCCACGCGCCACGCGGTTCGCTCGCGCGTCCAGTTCGCGATACGTCACGAACTCGGCTCCCGCCATCACGGCCAGCGCGTCTGGTGTGCGAGACACCTGCGCCTCGATGAGGGCGTGGATGCTGTCGGGTCCCGAATGGGGGCGTCGCTCGCCGTTCCACTCCACCAGCAAGCGCTGTCTCTCCATCTCGGAGAGCAGCGGGAGGCGCTCCACGGCGCGCTCCGGCGAGGACACCGCGCCCTCCAGCAGCACCTCCAGGTGCGACAACATCGCGTCCAGCGTGGCGCTGTCGTAGAGGTCCGCGTTGTAGGTCGCGCTGAGCGCGATGCCCGTGGGACCGCGCGCCATCATCAAGGTCAGGTCCAGCTCGGTGCTCGTCGCATCCGCATCGAGCGTGCGAACCCCGAGCCCAGGCACCGCGCGGGTGCTGGGCAGCGCGTCGAGTTGACCGAACAGCACTTGAAAGAGGGGCGCGCGCGTCAGGTCGCGCTCCACGCCCAGCGCCTTGAGCAGCGGCTCGAAGGGGACATGTGGATGCGCGAACGCCTCCACCGTCCCGAGGCGCGCACGTCGCAGCAGCTCGCGGAAGTGAGGGCGGTCGGAGAGATCGCCGCGCAGGACGAGCGGCTCGAAGAAGAGGCCGATCAACCGCTCTGTCTCCACGCGGTCGCGGTTCGCGTAGGGCGCGCCCAGGAGGACGTCCCGCTGTCCCGAGTAGCGAGACAACAGGGCCTGGAGTCCCGCCAACACCACCATGAAGAGCGTTGCCCCCTCCTCACGCGCCAGTGACTCCAGGCACTCCGTCAACCGAACGGAGAGCAAGGCCTTGCGCTGTCCCGCCGCCCCCGTGGCGGAGCGTCGCGGGCGATCCGTGGGCAACTCCAGCGCATGAGGCGCGCCGGCCAGCCGCCGCCGCCAGAACTCCAAGTGAGCGTCCAGCGCTTCACCTCGGAGGCGGCCCCGCTGCCACACCGCGTAGTCCGGATATTGGAGGGGAAGCTCCGGCAGGGGCGAAGGCTGTCCGCGTGTGAAGGCGCCGTAGAGCGCGACCAGCTCATGGGTGAGCACGCCCATGGACCAGCCATCGGAGATGATGTGGTGCATCACCACGCGCAGGACGTGGCGCTCCGAGGAGAGCCGCAGCAGCGCGGCGCGAATGAGCGGCCCGGCCTCCAGCCGGAACGGCGTGCGCATCTCCTGCTCGATGCTCCGCGCGACCTCCGCGTCGCGGGCCTCGGGCGCGAGGTGCGTGAGGTCCACCACGTCCAGCGCGAGGGACAGCTGCGACTCGACGAGCTGCACGGGTGCGCCGCTCGCCTCGCCGAAGCGGGTGCGCAGCGCATCGTGACGCCGGACGACTTCCTGGAAGGCGCGTCCCAGCGCGGAGGCATCCAGGGCCCCCGACAGCTCCACGACCAGCGGCAGGTTGTAGGCCGGGAGCCCGGGCGCGAGCTGCTCCAGGAACCACATGCGTTGCTGGGAGAACGTCAGCGGCAGCGCTGGGCGAGGCTTCTTCTCCAGCCGCCTGGCCAACAGCGCGAGCTTCTCCTCACGCGTCAGCGTGGGCTTCTTCTCGGTCTCGGTCCCCATGGTTCAGCTCTCCGCCTCGGTTGCATCCAGCAGTGCGTCCAGTTCGTCGTCCGAGAGCTGCTCCAACGCGTTGGCGTCCAACTCTCGGGACACCCGCGCGATGGGCTCATCGGCGATGCGCTTCATCGCGCCAGCGAGTCGCGCGACCGCGTTCGCCATCCCCTCCAGCGTGGGGGACTCGAAGACCGCGGCCAGCGACAGCTCCACGCCCAGCGACTCGCGCACCCGCGCGACGATGCGCGCGGCCATGAGCGAGTGTCCGCCGAGCGCGAAGAAGTCGTCTCGGGCGCCGATCCCCGTCCGTCCGAGCAGCTCGGACCAGATGTCGGCGAGCAGTCGCTCCTCGTGCGTCGCGGGCGCGACATACGCCGCGGCGTTTCCGATGGGCGTGTCGCGGTCACGGAGCGCGCGCCGGTCCACCTTGCCCGTCGTGGTGAGCGGCAGCGCATCCACCGGTGCGAACGTGGAGGGCACCATGAAGTCCGGCACCTTCTGCTTCAGCGAGCCGCGAACGTCGGCCACATCGAGCGTGTGCCCGGGCCGCAGGACCAGCCACGCCACGAGGTGCACCTCGCCTGCCACGTCCTCGCGTCCGACCACCGCGACCTCGGCCACGGAGGGATGGGACCGGAGCGCGGCCTCCACCTCACCGGGCTCCAACCGAGCGCCACGAACCTTGAGCTGTTCATCGGCCCGGCCCAGGTACTCGAGCTGTCCATCGCGGCGCCAGCGCGCGACGTCTCCGGTGCGATACATCCGGCCGCCGGGCTCGTCGCTGAAAGGATCCGCCACGTAGCGCCCCGCCGTCAGGTCCGGGCGGTCCAGGTAGCCTCGCGACACACCCGGGCCGGCGATGAACAGCTCGCCGCGGGCACCGATGGGCACGGGGCGCAGCGCCGCGTCGAGCACGTAGGCGCGCAGGTTGTCGATGGGGCGTCCGATGGAGACCGGGCCCACGCCCACCTCGGTCGCGGTGGCGTCGCCGGCCACTTCCGACGAGCCATACAGGTTGAGCAACCGCGCCTGCGGCAGTTGCTCGCGGAAGCGCGCGGCGAGGTCCTCCGGCAACCGCTCGCCGCTGGTCACCCAGAGTCGCAGCGCCTTGAGGCGGCACGACATGTCCGGGACCTCCAGCAGCCCGCGCAGCACCTGCGGCACCAGGACGACGCGCGTGACGGCGCCCGCGTCCAACTCCGCCACCAACCGAACCGGATCCTTCAACCCCTCTTCATCTGGAAGGACCACGGGGACGCCCGCCAGCAACGGCCCCAACAGCTCCCAGACCGCATCCACGAACCCGAAGCCCGTGGTCAACGCGCCGACCTCTCCGGCCTCGAAGGGATAGGCGCGCCACATCCACGCGAAGCGGTTGAGCGTCGCCCGGTGCGTGGCCATGACGCCCTTGGGCTGCCCCGTGGAGCCCGAGGTGAAGATGACGTGGGCGAGGGCATCCCCGCCCGGCGCGGGAGGCAAGGGAGCAGCCCCCGGCGCCGCTGCGTCCTCGTCCTCCAGCCACAACACCGGCAGTCCCGCGTGCGGGGGCAACCGGTCCGCCAGGTGTCGCCGTGCGAGCAGCGCACCAGGGCGCGACTGCTCCACCATCCAGCCGAGCCGCTCGCGAGGATGCGTCGGCTCCAGGGGAACATACGCCCCTCCCGCGCGCAGCACCGCGAGCAGACCCACCACCAGCTCCACCGAACGATCCGCGAAGAGGCCGACCCGGACCTCGGGTCCTACGCCCTGAGCGCGCAGACGCGAGGCGAGTCGATTCACCCGCGCCGACAGCGCGCCAAACGTCACCGGGCCGCTCCGCGTGAGCAGCGCGGGAGACTGAGGCGTCCGCGCGGCCTGGGCCTCGAAGAGGGCCGAGAGGCTCGACTCCGAATCCAGCGCGTGCACCGGACCGCGACCCAGGTCGATCACCGCCGCGCGGTCCTCGTCGCACAGCATGGGCACCGCGTCCAGCCGCTCCACGCCTGATGCCAGCCCCCGCAAGAGCGTGCTCCAGTGCGACAACAGCCGGCGAATCGCGCCCTCGTCGAACAGCGCGGGCGCATAGGCGAGGCTCAGGCGCAGCCGCTCCCCAGGCAGCACGTAGGCAGACAAGGGTTGGTTGCCCTGGTCGTGACTCTTGACGTCCCGTACCTCCAAGCCGGGCGCGCCTTTTCCGAGCGCCGCATCGAGGGGGTAGTTCTCGAACACGAGCACCGTCTCGAAGAGCGGCTGGCCCCGCGCCAGCTCGCTCCAGGACTTCACCTGGATGAGCGGGCTGTGCTCGTGGCGACGCATGTCGAGCTGGCGGGCCTGGAGCTGCTGCAACCAGGGCACCACCGCCGCATCCGCGGGCAGGCGCGCGCGGATGGGCAGTGAGTTGATGAACAACCCGACCATCTCCTCGGCGCCGGGCAGGTCCACCGGACGACCGGAGACCGTGGCACCGAACACCACGTCCCGCGCTCCCGAGTACCGACTCAAGAGCAGCGCCCACGCTCCCTGCACCACCGTGTTCAACGTGAGCTGGTGCTTGCGTGCGAAGGCTTGTAGCTCCGCGGTCACCTCGGGCGCGAGGAACAGCACCTCCTCGCCCGAGACCTCCAGCTCGCCGCCCGCATGGTCGCGCCGCGCCCCAGGCAGTGGCGTGGGTGAGGTGAACCCCGCCAACTCACCACGCCAGTACGCCTGCGCGGCGGACAGGTCCTGGCGCTGGAGCCACGCGAGGTACTCACGCCACGCGGCTGGGCGCGGCAACGAGGACTCACGCCCCGAGGCGAAGTCGCCATAGAGCGTGAAGACCTCGCGCAGCATCAAGCCCACGCTCCATCCGTCCAGGATGAGGTGGTGATGGCTCCACAGGAAGCGGTGCTCCTCGTCGCCCAGGCGCACCACTTCCATGCGCGCGAGCGGCGCGGCGGCGAGCGAGAAGCCTCGCGCGTGGTCCGCCTCGACCAGCGCCGTCATGCGCGCCTGCTGCGCATCCGGCGACAGGCCGCGCAGGTCATGCTCGATCCAGGGCAGCACGGCGTCCCGATGGATGAGCTGAAGTGGATCGCCGAGTCCCTCGTGATGGAACGACGTGCGCAAGGTGCCATGACGAGCGATCACCTCGCTCCAGGCCCGGCGCAGCGCGACCAGATCCGCGCGGCCTCGCAGGGTCCACGCGAGACGCTCATGGAAGACGCCGGATCCCGGCGCCGCGAGCACCGAGTGCAACAGCATCCCTTGCTGCAAGGACGTGAGGACGCTGAGGTCCTCCAGGTCCGGGTGCTGCCCCAACAACCGCGAGAGCGCCGCGGGCGTCGTCCTCGCCAGCGGGAAGTCTCCCAGCGAGCGGCGAGCGGCGTCGTCCGTGCCCTTCCCCGCCACCAGCTCGCGGAGCCCCTCGGAGAACCGGGCCGCCACGGACTGGATGGTGGCGAGCGCGTGCACGGCGCGACTGAACGCGAACGTCACCACCAACCGGCCGTCGCGCACCACGGCGTTCACGGCGAGCCGATGCGGGCGCTGGCCGCTCGGGGCATGCCATGGGCCCGCGGGCTCATGGGTCAACCCGAAGCGCTCAGCGCCTCGGGCCGCCGCGTCGAGCTGCCCCAGGTAGTTGAAGCCCACCTCCGCGCCCGCCTGCGCACGGAGCACCTGCGCCGCATCCGGCCGCAAGGAGCGCAACACGCCATGGCCCAGGCCGTTCATCGGCAGCGCCCGACGCGCATCGCGCAAGGCTCGGAGCGCGTCTCCGGGAGTCGCGCCCTCCGGCACCGTCACGTCGAGCGGGAACACGCTCGTGAACCAGCCCACGGTCCGCGACAGGTCCACGTCCGGGAACAGCGACTCGCGACCATGGCCCTCCAGCTCCAGCCGCACCCGAGGTCCGCCCGTCCACCGAGACACCGCGCGCGCCAGCGCCGACAGCAGCACTTCATCCACTCGGGCGCGATAGGCCGACGGCACTTCGTTGAGCAGGGTCTTCGTCTCGCCCGGCTCGACGGACACCGTCAGGAGCTGCTCGCTCGCGAAGGTGTTGTCTCCGCCCGGGAAGTCCAGGGGCAAGGCGGGCACGTCGCCGGAGGTCCGCCACAGCGGAAGCTCACGACCCATCGCCTCCGTGTTCGCGTGCGCGAGGAGCTTCTCCGCCCAGGCCTTGAACGACGTCGTCTTCGCGGGGAGCACCACCGTCTCGCCCCGCTCCAGACGCGCATAGGCCGTCTCCACGTCCTCCAAGAGAGGGCGCAGCGACACGCCATCCACCGCGAGGTGGTGCACGACCAGCAGCAACCGGGCCGTGCGCGCCGGGCCTCTCTCGAACAAGACCGCGCGCAGCAGGAGTCCTTCGTCCAATCGCAGGCTTCGTTGAACCTCCGCGCCCACGGCCTCCAGCGCGGTCCCCAGCTCCGCCTCGGGGAGCGCGGAGTGGTCCACCCGGCGCACAACCACGCGCTCGGGCACGGGGCCATGCGACTGCGTCCAGCCGTCGGTGCCCCGCGTGAAGCGCAGCCGGAGCGCGTCATGGTGGCCCACCACCGACGCGAGCGCTCGCTCCAGGAGCGCCGCGTCAACGGGCCGGCGCACCTCCAGCACGGCGGACAGGTTGTAGTGGTGCGGCTCGGGCAGCGCCCAATCCTCGAAGAAGATGCGCTGCATGGGCGTCAGTGGCGCGTGGCCTTCCACCGGGCCCTGTTCGCCCAGCGGGGCCTGAGCCTTGCCCACGCCCTCGGACAACTCGGCGAGCGTCTGCCGCTCGAAGAGCATCGCCGGCTCCAGCCGGAGCCCGGCTTGCTTCGCGCGCGAGACGATCTGAATGCCGAGGATGGAGTCCCCGCCGAGCTCGAAGAAGTTGTCGTGGATGCCCACGCGCTCCACGCCCAACACCTGGGCCCACAGCGCGGCGAGTGTCCGCTCGACCTCCGTGCGCGGCGCCACGAAGGCCTTGCCCGACGTCACCTTGATGGCGTCCGGCTCAGGCAGCGCGCCGCGATCCACCTTCCCTCCGGGCGTCTTCGGCAGGGCCTCCAGCACGACGAACGCCGCCGGCAGCATGTGGTCCGGCAGGCGGTCCTTGAGGAAGTCTCGCAGCGCCGTGAGCGCCGGCGCACCCGCGGAGGTCGCGACGACGTAGCCCACCAGGCGGCGCGTATTGCTCACGTCCGCTCGCACCACCACGACCGCGTCCGCCACGTTCGGGTGCTGACGCAGCGCCGCTTCAATCTCTCCGGGCTCGATGCGGAAGCCTCGGATCTTCACCTGCGCATCGACGCGGCCCAGGTACTCCAGGCGGCCATCCTCGCGTGCTCGGACCCGATCTCCCGTGCGGTACAGGCGGGCTCCCGCCTCGCCGGAGAAGCCGTCCGGCACGAAGCACTCCGAGGTCAACTCGGGACGCCCCAGGTAGCCGCGCGTGATGCCCGCGCCCCCCAGGTACAGCTCGCCTGACAGTCCGATGGGTACGGGTTGGCCTCGGACATCGAGCACGTAGGCCCGCGTGTTGTGCAGGGGCCGACCGATGTCGGGCCGCTCCGCATCCAGGCCGGTGGAGACGGTCGCGCAGACAGTGGCCTCCGTCGGGCCGTAGCCGTTGAGCAGTCGGCGCCCACGGCTCCAGCGCTTCGCCAGCTCCGGCGTGCAGACCTCGCCCGCGGAGATGACCGTGGACAGCGCGGGCATTCCCTCCGGCTCCAGTTGCGCGAGCGACGAGGGCGTGAGCGTGACAGTGGTGATGCCGCGCGACTCCAGCACCTCGCGCAGCGGTGCCCCCGGCAGCAAGGACTCACGTGGCGCGAGATGCAGCTCCGCGCCGGCGATCAGCGTGGAGAGGATCTCCAGCACGGACGCGTCGAAGCCCAGCGCGGCGGCTTGGAGCACGCGGCGCCCCGGCCCCACGTCGTGCGCGGGGACGATGGCCCGCACCGTGTTGCAGATGCTCTCATGCGTGACGAGCACGCCCTTGGGCATCCCCGTCGAACCCGAGGTGTAGATGACATACGCCGCGTTGCCGGCCGAGGCCCGTGCATCCGGCGCCGTGGCGGGCTGCCGAGCGATGTCGCCCCACTCCGCATCCACCGTGACGAGCACCTCGCCGCCCGATGGAAGCTGTGACATCAGGTGCTCCTGTGTCACCACGACCGCGAGGTTCGCGTCGCGCATCATGAAGGCCAAGCGCTGAGCCGGATACGAAGGGTCGAGCGGCACGAACGCCCCACCCGCCTTCAGCACGCCCAGCACGCCGACGATGAGTTCCCAGGAGCGCTCGGCGCACACGCCCACGCGCACCTCGGGCCCCACGCCCAGGCCGATCAGGTGCCGCGCGAGCTGGTTCGCCCGCGCATCCAGCGCGCCATACGTCAGGCGCTCCGAGCCCGTCACCAACGCGACGGCGTCCGGAGTCCTCGTTGCTTGCTGCTCGAAGAGCTGGTGGACACCGTCCACCCCGGGGAACACGGCGCGGGTGTCGTTCCACTCCACCAGCACCTTCTTCTGCTCCTCGGCGCTGAGCAGCGGCAGCTCCGCGACGCGGCGGAAGGGGTCCTCCGCGAGCCCTGACAGCAACAGGAGGAACCGCGCCCAGAGCTGCTCGACGGTGCGACGGTCGAACAGGTCCGCGGCGAACTCCAGCGCGCCATCCAGGCCCGCCTTCGACTCGCGCAGCTCCAGTGACAGGTCCACCTTGGTCGCGCCGATGTCCAGGTCCATGGGCTGGACGCCGAGCCCCGGCGCGAGCACGTCGATGGGCGGCGTGTTGTGGAACGTCAACATCGCCTGCACGAGCGGCATGCGGCTCGGGTCGCGCGGCACGCGCAGCTCGTCCACCAGCCGCTCGAAGGGGACATCCTGATGGGCGAAGGCCTCGATGGACGCGGTCTTCACCCGGCGAAGCAGCTCCGCGAACGACGGCCGACGGGAGAAGTCCGCGCGGATGGCGAGCGTGTTCAGGAAGCAACCCATGAGGCCCTCCAGCTCGGCGCGATTGCGCCCAGCCGCGGAGGTCCCGATGACGATGTCATCCTGGCCCGAGTACCGATGGAGCAAGGTCTGCCACGCCGCGGTGATGACCATGAACGGCGTCGCGCCCTCGCGCCGGCCCACGGCCCAGAGCGCGTCCACCAGCGGGCGCGGCACCGCCACGGACAGGCGTCCCCCACGTCCCGACCACCGCGCGGGTCTCGGACGATCCGTGGGCATCTCCAGGACCTGCGCCCCCGCGAGCTGCTCCTTCCAGTACGCGAGCTGGGCCGCCATGGCGGGGCTGTCCAACCAACTGCGCTGCCACGCGGAGTAGTCAGCGTACTGAATGGGCAGCTCAGGCAACGGCGACGGACGTCCGGTGGAGAACGCCTCGTAGTGGGCCACCATCTCGCGGTAGAGCACTCCGCTCGACCAACCATCCGAGGCGATGTGGTGGAGCGTGAGCTGCAACACGTGCTCCGTCTCCGCGATGCGGATCATCGCCGCGCGCATCACGGGCCCACGCGACAGGTCGAACGGACGCCGCGCCTCATCCATTGCGATACGGACCGCATCGGACTGGTCGCGGGCCACGTTCCGCGCCATCACCAGTGGCATGGACGGCACGATGACCTGCCGGGCGCCGTCCTCGGTCAACGTGAAGGTGGTGCGCAACACCTCATGGCGGCGGACCACCGCGTCCAGCGAAGCCTCCAAGCGGTCCACGTTCACCGGGCCCGACAGCCGCAACGTGACGACGTTGTTGTAGGCGATGCCATCGGGATCCAACTGATTCAGCGCCCAGAGCCGCTGCTGCGGGAACGACAGCGGAAGGGGTTGATCTCGCGGCACCCGCACCACGGGAACACCCGTCGTGGCCGGCTGCGCGCGCGGCTGAGCCCGAGGCGCCGCGACTGCCGCGGCCTTCGCTGGCCGACGCGGCTTCGAGGCAGGTGCCGGAGCAATGGATTCCAGTGCGCCGTCGCGCCCCCAGCGCGCCCGCTTCCCGGTCAGGAACACCGTCTCGCCATCCACTTCCACGAAGCGAGCCCGGGTTGAGTCCGCGTCCTTCCAGAACCCATGCGGCAGCGAGGGCCCCCCCACGGCGAGCGCGCCCACCACGCCCACCGGGACGACCCGCCCCTTCGCATCCAGGACACGCGGCCTCGCCGCGAATCCCTCCACTCCGAGCCCCCAGGACGAAGCCTGATGCACGGAAGCCGTGAGCCCGCGGAAGCCACGGGCCTGGATGTCCGGCCCGTCCGCCGGCCCCGCCTCGCCCGCGAGGAGCAGCCCCCTCACGCCCGCGAGCGAATCCTCGGCCCCGGGCAACTCCGCGAGCGCACGCGCCTGCGACGGCGTGCACCGCAGCACGGTGACGCCCTCGGCGCGAATCCAGGCCAGCAGTTCACCCAGCTCCGAGCCCACCTCCGTCAGGGCCCGCGCTTCGGCAACGGGCGGCGCCTGCATCCGCTGGCGAAGCGTGTCGAGCAGGCGGAGGCTGTCCATCGTCGGCTCCAGCGGCACGCCGAAGTCGACGAGGCAGGCCACCTCGTCCACGTCCATGGAGCGCAGGCTCTCGACGATGCGGGCGCCGTCATCCACCGTGCCCAACAGGCCACCGTCCTCCAGGTAGTGCTCGAAGCCCTGGACGAGCAGCGCCTCCATGTCCTGCGGCGTCAGCCCGCGCACGTCCACCTGGAGGCCCTGGCTGGCCACCAGGTTCCCGAAGATGTCCACTGAGCTGCGGAAGTAACTCATCAGCGGCTCGCGCACGGCGGCGCGGACCTCCGCGGCGTCGCGGCCGAGGAAGGTGTGGAGCATCAGCGTCACGTGGCCGCGCCCTGGCCCGTGGCCCTCCTGTCGCCAGGCCTCGCGATACAGCGCCACCTTGGCCCGCAGCTCCTCCAACTGAGAGCCCAACCCGATGACGTTGGTGAGGATGCCCGCGCCCACCGCACCTGCCTGACGGAAGGTCTCGGGGTTGCCCGCCGCCGTGAGCCACACGGGCAGCTCGGCTTGCTTGGGCTTGGGCCGCAGCGCCAGCTCCACCTCATGGCCCGCGCCGTTGCGGCGCCGCACCGTCCCGCCACGCCACAGGCGCCGCAGTTCGTCCAGCCGCTCGCGCAGCACCTCCTTGCGGCGGGCGAACGTCCCCGGGGAGAGCGAGAAGTCATTCGCGTGCCAGCCCGTGGCGAGTGACACGCCCACGCGCCCGTTGGACAGGTTGTCCACCACGGACCATTGCTCGGCGACCTCGATGGGGTCATGCAGCGGCAACACGACGCTGCCCGCGCGAATGCGGAGATTGCGCGTGAGCATCGCGAGCGCCCCGCCGACCACCGAGGGCGCGGGGTACAGACCACCGAACGAGTGGAACCGCCGCTCGGGCGTCCAGATGGCCGAGAAGCCGTGCGTGTCCGCGAACCTCGCGCCCTCCAGGAGCTGCTCGTACTTGTGCTCGCCCAGCGAGTCCTCGTCGTTCGCGAAGTAGGACAGGCTGAAGTCGATGGGCCGGTGCGCCTTCTCACTCGCGCCCAACACGGCGAAGCGCGCCGCCAATCGCTCCGGGGGAAGCACGGCGCGCAGCCCCCGCGCGAGCGCCCCCAGCAGCTCCAATCCCGAGACCTCCTCGGCGGGCCCGCGCGCGGCGAGCCACACATCACCCTCACGCCCCACGTTCCGGGCTTCGAGTCCATCCAACAGGTGCGCGACGTTCCGATGCGTCAGCGTCACCCGTCCCCGGCCACCCAGGGACTCTGGCGCGGGCACGATGAACGCGAGCCCGTCCGCGGCGGCCTCACGGAACGCTTCGGCCGCCAGTGCCCCCACTGAATCCAGCGCCACCACGCACACCCCCGGCGGCGCCGTCACCTCCCCGGCTCGCGCCACCACGAGCACGCGCGGGCCCGTGTCCGGGAGGAGCGACGCCAGCACGGCCAGGTCACCCGCCGACACCGGCAGGCACGCGCCGCCCGCGCCGAGGATGCCCCATTGCGTCACCACCGCCTCGACACCGGGCTCGAGTCGCACGGCCACGGGCACGCCGTCGCGTACGCCCTCGTCCATCAGCCGCGCCGACACGCGCCGCGCCCGCTCCGACAGCTCGCGCCACGTCACCTGAACCGCGCCAGACGACAGCGCCACGGACTCGGGGCTGCGTCGCGCGCGCGCGCTCAGCCGCGCGAGGAGTCCCAGCGGCTCAACGGGCACCTGCGTCACGGGGCTCGACACCTCGTCGCGCGTCGCCAATGGCAGGTGGGAGACACGCACCTCCGGCTCGGCGTGCGCGGCGATGAGCAGCGTCTCCAAGTGGCCCGCCAGCCGGGCCACGCGGGCTTCGTCGTACAGCTCGGTGGCGTACTCGATGACGCCTGAGAATCCACTGGCGCCTTCGATCAGCAGCAGCGTCAGCTCCCCCAGCGTCGCACCGAACTGCGCGGGCGTCCCCGGGACCTCGACGAGCCGCAGCTCCAAGCCCGGTACGGAGGGCGGCGCGGTGGCCACATGCGAATGCAGGATGATGGCCGCGTCGCACAAGCGCGCGCGCGCGGGATCTCTCCCTGGCGCCACGCGAGGCAGCAAGTGCTCGAAGGGCACGTCCTGATGCGCCGTCGCGTCGATCGCGGTGTCACGCGCACGACCGAGCAGCTCGCGGAACGTGGGGTCTCCCGACAGGTCCGTGCGCAGGGCCATGGCGTGGGCGACGAAGCCAATCAGCGGCTCCAGCTCGCCCCGGGCGCGATTTCCCACCGGCGTGCCCACGACGATGTCCTCGCGCCCCGAGTACCGAGCCAGGAGCGCGGAGAGCGCCGCGAGCAAGGTCATGAAGGGCGTGACACTCTCGCGGTGGCAGATGCCCTTCAGCGCGGCGGACGCCTCGGGCGACAGCGTCACGGGGAAGCGCTCGCCTCGCAGGCGCTGCTCGGTCGGACGCGGCCTGTCCGTGGGCAACTCCAGCGGCGCGGGATGATCGGCCAGCGTCTCTCGCCACCAAGCCTCCTGCGCGGACAGGACACCCCCGTCGAGCGCGCGGCGCTCCCAGGCCGCCGCATCCACGTAGTGCACGGGCAGCTCGGGCAGCGGTGCGGGCTTGCCCGCCAGGAAGGCCTGATAGTTCACCGCCATCTCTCGGAAGAAGGCCACGAGCGACAGCGTGTCCGCCGCGATGTGGTGCACCGTGAGGAGCATCACGTGGTCCGCGTCCCCCAGGCGCACCAGGCGCGCGCGGACAATCGGCCCCGTCTCCAGGGAGAACGGACCGCGGGCCTCGTCCAACGCCAGCCGGATCGCCTCCGCCTCGGCGTCGCCCGCGAAGCCGCGCAGGTCCACCACGGGCACATCCATGCGAACCTCGGAGGCGAAGCGCTGACGCACCTGGCCGTCCACGACGACATACGTGGCGCGCAACATCTCGTGGCGACGGATGACCTCGTTGACCGCGCGCTCCAGGACACGTGCGTCCAGCGCCCCGGTGAGCCGGATGGCCAGCGGCATGTTGAGCGAGGGGTTCCCCGGGTCCAGCTGCTCCATCCGCCAGACGCGCTCCTGCACGACGGAGAGCGGCAGCTCACCGCTCCGGTCGATGCGGACGATGGCGTCCTCGGGAACACTCGGCACACCGTTGGGTGCTCCCCCGAGCATCGCCTCGATGCGTGCCGCGATGCCGGCCACGGTGGGGGCCTCGAACAGCGCGCTCAGCGGCAACTGGACAGAGAACGTCTCGCGCAGGCGGGTGAGCATCTGCGCCGCCATCAACGAGTTGCCACCCAACTCCAGGAAGTCATCGTTGAGGCCGATCTCCACGGCCCCCAGGCGCTCGTGCCAGATCTCCAGAACGCGCTGCTGAATGTCGCTCAGCGGTGCGCTCGCGGTGGCGACTGGCACCTCGCTCCGAGGCGCCGCCGAGGCCCGCACGGCCCCCGGGACGAAAGTGCTCGGGGCCGCCGGTCCCGGCCCAGGTGCAGGCAGCGACTCGGCGCTCGGCCCCGCCAGCGTGAACGGCTGCTCCTCGAAGGGATACGTGGGAAGCGCCACGCGTCGGCGCTTCTCTCCCGAGGCGAGCTGCGCCCACGCCCCATCCACGCCCGCGCACCACAGGTCTCCGAAGGACTGGAGCAGTCCTCGGTAGTCACTCTCCGTGGGCCTGCGACGCAGGGACGGCGCGACGACGATTCGCTTGTCCTGACGCGCGAGGGGGCGGCACAGCGCGGTGAGGTCCTGCCCCGGCCCCACCTCCAAGAGCACGCTGCACCCTTCCGCGACGAGGAACGCGAGCCCCGTCGCGAAGCGCACGGGCTGACGCATCTGCCGCGCCCAGTACTCGGGATCGGTCGCCTCCTCCCCTCGTATCCACGTCCCCGTGGCGCTGGACACATAAGGGACCTTGGGCGCCTGGAGGCGCATCGAGGCCACGGCGCGCGCCAGCTCAGCCATGAGCGGCTCCACCGCGCTGGAGTGGAACGCATGCGCCGCGGGCAGTCGCACCACGCCCACGCCCTGCGTCTCCAACCGCGCACTCAGCTTCTCGATGGCGGGCACCGTCCCCGAGACGACGCACCGGTCCTCGCCGTTGACCGCGGCCAGCGAGAGCCCTTCGGACAACAGCGGCAGGAGCGCCGCCTCGGACATCCCCACCGCGAGCATCCCGCCTGGAGGCAGCCGCGCCATCAACGCGCCGCGGACGACCGCCAGCCGCAAGCCATCCTCGGCGGACAACACGCCCGCCACGCACGCGGCCACGTACTCGCCATAGCTGTGCCCCAGCATGGCGAGCGGCTTCACCCCCCACGACATCCAGAGCCGCGCGAGCGCATGCTCGACGATGAAGAGCGCGGGCAGCGCCACGCGCGGATCCGCGAGCAAGGGCGCCATGGCCGAGTCCTGACCCTCGGGCGTCAGCACCAGCGCGCGCACTTCCCTCGCCAGCGCCGGGTCCAAGCGCGCGAGCGCCGCATCCACGTCCTTGCGGAACCCGGCCTCCACGCCGTACAGCTCGCGCCCCATCCCCACGGCTTGCGCGCCCTGTCCTGGGAAGAGGAAGGCCACGCGCCGCAGACGCCCTTGCTCCACCGCCGCGGGCGGCTTGCGCAGACGCTCCACCAACTCCGCCGTGGTGGCGGCCACCACCGTGCGCCGATGCTCGAACGCGCGCCGGCCCACGTTGCGCGTGAAGGCCACGTCCTCCAGCGGCAGCGCACTCCCAGCGCCGCCGGTGTCCAGGTGCTCCGCGAGCTCCCGCGTCATCGCCTCCAGCGCGGAGGGCGTGCGCGCCGACAGGCTGACCACATGGAAGGGACGGCCGCTCGGCACCGGGCGAGCCTCGGCGGGCGCCTCCTCCACCACGACGTGCGAGTTGGTCCCTCCGATTCCGAAGGAGCTCACGCCCGCGCGGCGAGCGACCTCCCCTCGGGGCCAGGGCTTCAAGGCCGTGTTGACGTAGAACGGGCTGCGCTCCAGTCCCAACTCGGGATTGGCGCGCTCGAAGTGCAGGCTCGGCGGCAGCTCCTCGTGGCGAAGCGCGAGCACGACCTTGATGAAGCCCGCCACGCCGGCCGCGGCGTCCAGGTGTCCCAGGTTCGTCTTCACCGATCCCAGGCCGCAGTAGCCCTTTCGCTCCGTCGTCTTGCGGAACGCGCGCGTGAGCGCCGCCAGCTCGATGGGGTCTCCCAGCGACGTGCCGGTGCCGTGGGCCTCGACATAGTCGATGTCGTCGCCGCCCAGCCCCGCGTACGCGAGCGCGTCCGCGACGACCTCGGTCTGTCCCTCGATGCTGGGCGCGGTGTAGCCCACCTTCTGCTGGCCGTCGTTGTTGATGGCCGTGCCCTTGATGACCGCATACACGCGGTCTCCGTCGCGCAGCGCGTCCGCCAGGGGCTTGAGGACCACCACGCCCGCGCCATTGCCCGCCACCGTCCCGGCCGCGCGGTGGTCGAACGCGCGGCAGTGTCCGTCCGGCGAGTAGATGAGGCCGTCCTGGTACACGTAGCCCGTGCGCTGGGGGCTGGCGATGCGCACCGCGCCCGCGAGCGCGATGTCCGACTGCCGCGTGAGCAAGCTCTGGCAGGCCATGTGGATGGCCACCAGGCCCGTGGAGCACGCCGTATAGACAGCGACGCTCTCGCCCCGGAGCTGGAGCTTGAACGAGGCCTTCATCGCCAGGCTCTCCGGCCCCGAGGTGACCAGGTCCATGGCCGCGGCTGGATCCTTGCGCGCCTCGCCCAACAACGAGAGCAGGTGGCTGGATGAGCCCGCGCCCGCGTACAGCGAGATGCGCCCCTTGAACCGCGCGGGGTCATAGGCCGCGTCTTCGAGGGCGGCCCACGCGCACTGGAGGAACACCCGCTGCTGTGGATCCATCCACAGCGCCTCGCGTGGGGTGACGTCGAAGAAGGCGGCGTCGAATGACTCGGCCCCCTCCAGGATGCCGCCCGCGCGCACGAAGTTCGGGTGGCGCCGCAGCGCATCTGGCATCAGCGGCGAGGACTCCAGCGCGGACTCGGGGAAGAAGGAGATGGACTCCACGCCCTCCCGCAGGTTGCGCCAGTAGTCACGCAGGTCACGGGCCCCGGGGAAGCGCCCCGCCATGCCCACCACCGCGATGTCGTTTCCGAAGTCCTCCGCCTCGACGTGATTGTCCGCGTCAGCCATTGCCTTGGTTTCCTCGTCGACCCTGCCGGCGGATCGCCTGACGCCGCTGAGCGGCGCGATCCTCATGGGCTTCGTTGTCTTGCGGCTCCGCGGATTCCTCCGCGTCCCGCTCCAGTGCCGCGGCGAACGCGCGGACGGTGGAATGCTCGAAGAAGCGCGTCGCGGGCACGTCGCGCTTCATCTCCTCTCGGAACAGCGTGCAGGCCTTCACCACCGACATGGAGCTGCCGGCCAGGTCGGTGAAGAAGTGGTCCTCGACGCCGATGTCCTCGACCCCCAACACCCGCGACCACAGCTCCGCCACCTTGCGCTCCATCTCCGTCGTCGGAGCCACGAACGTGGCCCCAGGCGCGCGAGCGACCTCCGGCTCCGGCAGCGCAGCGCGGTCCACCTTGCCGTTCGGCGACACGGGCATCCGGTCCAGCGGCACCACGACCGACGGCACCATGAACTCGGGCAGCGCCTCCACGAGCGCTGCCTTCAACACGCGCGCGTCCAGCGTCTCGCCCGCGCGAGGCACCGCATAGGCGATGAGGCGCTTGCCTCCCGCCGGGTCCGGCCGCGCCACCACCACGGCCTCGCCCACCGCGGGATGGCGGCGCAGCACCTCCTCCACCTCGCCCGGCTCGACGCGGTAGCCCCGCACCTTCACCTGCGTGTCGATGCGGCCCAGGAACTCCAGGGTCCCGTCCTCGCGCCAGCGCACGCTGTCTCCCGTGCGATAGAGGCGCGCGCCCGGCTCGTCGCTGAACGGATCCGGAATGAAGCGCTCCGCCGTCAGCTCGGGCCGTCCCAGATAGCCCCAGGCGATGCCCTCGCCGCCCGCGAGCAGCTCGCCGGGCACTCCCACCGGAACCGGATGCAGGCGGCGGTCCACCACGTACACCTGCGTGTTCGCGATGGGCTTCCCAATGGACACGCTCCCCTCGGGAATCGAGCCCTCCATCACGGCGCACGTGGTGAAGGTGGTGACCTCGGTGGGGCCGTAGCCGTTGACCATCAGCCCCCCGCGCGACAGCCGCTCACGGACCGCCGCGGGAGACAACGCGTCGCCTCCCGACATGAACTGCCGCACGCCGTCCACCACGTCGGGCCGCGTGACGGCCACGCTCTCGAAGAGGGCGGCGGTCAGCCACAGCACCGTCACCCCGCAGCGAGCCACCAGGTCCTTGAGTTCCTCCGCCGTGGGAGGACGGGGCGGCAGGACGACCAGTCGCGAGCCGTGCAGCAGCGCGCCCCAGATCTCCATGGTCGCCACGTCGAAGCAGATGGGCGCCAGCTGCGTGAAGACCTCGGACGGTCCCCACTGGAGATAGCTCTGCCCCAACACCAGCCGCGCCACGCCGCGCTGCGGGACGCACACGCCCTTGGGACGCCCCGTGGAGCCCGACGTGTACATGATGTACGCGAGCGACTCGGGCGGGACGGTGATGCCCGGAGAATCCTCGCGCTCACTCGCCAGTTCGCCCTCCTGATCATCCAGGATGACGACTGACGCGTTGCCCTCGGGGAGCACGTCGAGGACGGCGCGCTGCACCAGGATTACAGGCAGCCGCGTGTCCCCCACCATGTAGGCCAGACGGTCGCGGGGATAGGTAGGGTCCAACGGTACGTAGGCCGCGCCCGCCTTGATGATGCCCACGGTGCCGATGATGAGCTCCAGCGAGCGCCGCACGCACAAGCCCACCGGCGTGCCCGGGGTGATGCCCCGGCGCAGCAGGTAACGCGCGAGCTGGTTCCCGCGGCGGTCCAGCTCTCGATAGGTCAACCGCACGCCCTCGAACTCGACAGCGAACGCGTCTGGAGTGCGCGCGACCTGCGCCTCGAAGAGCGTGGCGAGGCAGGCCTCACGCGGGAACTCGGTGCGCGGGCCGTTCCACGAAACCATGAGCCGGCGCCGCTCCGCGTCGTCCATCAGCGGCAGGTCCCCGATGCGCTGGCCCGGGTCCTCCACCGCGCCCTCCATCAACACCCGAAGCTGCGCCATCCAGCGCGTGGCGGTGGTGGCGGTGAACAAGTCCGTGTCGTACTCCAGCGTGCCGCTGAAGCCCTCCGGCGAGTCATCGAAGGCGAGGGCCAGATCGAACTTCGCGGTGCCCGCGTTGAGTTCCACCGGGCGGAGGGACAGCCCCTCCAGGCTCGCATCGGAAGGCGGCGAGTCGTTGAGCGACAGCACCACCTGCATCAGCGGCGCGTGGCTCATCGTGCGCGGCGGCTGGAGCGCCTCCACCACGCGCTCGAACGGCACGTCCTGGTGCGCATAGGCGGCGAGCGTCGTCTCGCGCACGTGGCCCAGCAGCTCGCGGAACGAGATGTCCGGCGCGAAGCGCGTACGCAGCACCAGCATGTTCACGAAGAACCCGATGAGGTTCTCCAGGCCCGCATGGTGACGCCCCGAGATGGGCGACCCCACGCTGACATCCTGCTGTCCCGACACGCGCGCCAGCAGGAGCTGGAACACCGCCATCAATCCCATGAAGGGCGTGACGCCCTCACGTCGACAGAGGGCGCGGAACGCCGAGGAGAGCCCCGCCGGCAGTTGAACCGGCAGGGTCGCGCCATGGAAGCGCTGCACCGCCGGCCGAGACAGGTCCGTGGGCAACTCCAACACCGGCGCCGCGCCGTGGAGCTGCTGGCGCCAGTAGGCGATCTGCTCCTCCAGCGCGTCCCCCTGGAGCCAGCTTCGCTGCCACACCGCGTGGTCCACCGGCTGAAGCCCAGGCGCGGGCAACGCCGAAGCCCGGCCCAGGAGCGCCGCCGAGTACAGCGCGGCCAACTCGCGGAACGTGACGCCCAGGGACCAGCCGTCCGAGATGATGTGGTGCAGGGTCAGCACGACGAGGTGGGTGCGCGCACCCGTGCGAATGAGCACCGGGCGAATCAGCGGCCCTTGCGCGAGGTCAAACGGGCGCCGCGCGCTCTCGGCGGCGGCGCGCAGGGCCTGCTCCTCACGCTCGGCCTCCGCGATGTCGCTCAAGTCCACCACGGGCAGGGACAGGGAGACCGCGTCGTGGATGCGCTGGACGGGCTCTCCCGCTTCCATCGAGATGGTCGTCCGCAGCGACTCGTGGCGGCGGAGCAGCTCGGCCAGGGCCTGTTCCAGCGCGGCCACGTTCAGGTCTCCCTCCAACCACGCCGCCCACCGGACGTTGTAGACACCCCGGTTCGCCTGGAGCTGCTCCAGCAGCCACAACCGCTCCTGCATGAGCGACAGCGGCAGGCGCCCCTCTCGCCGCACCGGCACGATGGGCGGAGGACGCCTCGCGTCCGTCTGTCCGCGCACCTGCGCGATGCGCGATGCGAGGCCCTCCACGGTGGGGTTCTCGAAGAGGTCACGCAGCGAGAGCGACACGCCACACGCCGCCAGAATGCGCGCCACCACCCGCGTGGCCATCAGCGAGTGGCCGCCCAGGTCGAAGAAGCTGTCACGCACTCCGACGCGCGAGACACCCAACAGCTCGCGGAACAGCCCCGCGACCAACTCCTCCGAGGGATCGCGTGGAGCCACGAGCCCCGTGCCCGCCTCGGCCCACTCCGCCTCCGCTGGGGCAGGCAGGGCGCGGCGGTCCACCTTTCCGTTGGGCGTGAGCGGCAGGCGCTCGACGCGCACGAGCGCCGCGGGCACCAGGTACGACGGCAGGTGCTCGGAGAGGAACGTCCTCAGCGCGGTGGGCGTCACGGACGACGCGACGACATAGGCCACGAGTTGACGCGAGCCACCCGAGACCTCCTCTCGCGCCAGCACCACCGCCTCGCGCACCTCGGGGTGTTGGAGCAGCGCGGCCTCCACCTCGGCGGGCTCCACGCGGAAGCCTCGCACCTTCACCTGTGCATCGACGCGTCCCAGGAACTCCACCGCGCCATCCAGCCGCAGCCGCACGCGATCCCCGGTGCGGTACAGCCGCGCGCCCGGAGCAGCCGCGTAGGGATTCGGCACGAACCGCTCGGCCGTCAACGCGGGCTGCCGCAGGTAGCCCCACGCAAGTCCATCACCGCCGAGCCACAGCTCCCCTGCCCCACCCGGCGGCACGGGCATGAGCCCCGCATCCAGGACGTACTGCTCGGTGTTGGCCAGGGGGCGGCCCATGGGCACCGTGGTCGCGTGCTCGGCGACCGCGTCAACGAGATGCCACGTCGCGAAGGTGGTGCTCTCGGTGGGCCCATACACGTGCAGCAGGCGCTCCGGCCCGCCCTCGCGAAGCACCGCGCGCACCGCGCGCGGATCCACGGCCTCGCCCCCGAAGTGAACCTGTCGCACGGTCCGGAACGCATCCGGAACTTCAGCCACCACCTGATTGAACCAGGCCGTCGTGAGGAACATCACCCGGATGTCTTGCTCGCGCAGCCATGCGGCGAAGGACCGAGGCTCGAGCGCCCGCTCGCGCGAGACGCCCACCAGCCGTGCCCCCTGGAGCAATGCACCCCAGACCTCGAAGGTCGCCGCATCGAACGAGGCGTTGGATGCCTGGGCCACGCGATCATCGGGACGCCACTGAATGAAGTTCGTCCCCACCACCAACCGCGCCACCGCGCGGTGTGGCACGCCCACGCCCTTCGGTGTCCCCGTCGAGCCCGACGTATAGATGACGTACGCGAGGTCCTCAGCCGAGGCGCCCGATTCAAGCACGGTGGCCGGCATGCCCTCGAACGTCCCGAGCGCATCCAGTTCAAGCAGGGGGACGCCTCCCACGGACCACCGCGAACTCAAGGCGGACTGCGTGAGCAGCACCGACGCGCGCGAGTCCCCGAGCATCCAGGCCAATCGCTCCGTCGGGTACGTGGGATCCAAGGGGACATAGGCCGCGCCCGCCTGGAGGATGCCGAGCAGGCCCACGACCCACGCTGGCGATCGCTCCACGCACACCGCCACCGTGTCCCCTCGGCGCACGCCCATCGCGGCCAGCCGGTGGGCCAGCTGGTTCGCCCGGCGCGCGAGCTGCGCATACGTGAGCGCGCTCCCTTCGTACTCCACCGCCACGGCGTCCGGCGTCCTCGCGGCTTGCGCCTGGAACAGCGAATGGACCGTGGCCTCTCGCGGGTACGTGGTGCGCGAGGCGTTCCACTCCACCAACACCCGCTGAAGCTCGACCTCGGAGAGCAGCGGGACCTCTGCCAGCCGGCGCTCAGCGCCCTCGGCCATCTCGCGCAGCAGGGCGCGCCAGTGCCCCAGCATCTGGACGGCCGTGCACTCCGGCACGCGCGCGGTCTGGAACTGCACCTTGAGGCGCAGGGTGCGTCCGGGGAGCGCCACGGCGGTCAGCGGATAGTGCGTGCGCTCATGCATGTGCACGCCGTGCAAGGACAGGCCCGCGCCGCCCCGCGAGAGGGCCTCGTCCACGGGGTAGTTCTCGAAGACGAGCAGCGATTCGAACAGCGGCGTGCCGCGCGGAACCTCGCTCCAGCCCTGGATGCGCGTGAGCGGGACATGTCCTCGCTGCGCCAGCGCCACCAGCAGGGACTGAAGCTCTCGCAGCCACGGCAACAGCCCCTCGGTTGGCCTCAGCCGCGTGCGCACCGGCACCGTCTGGATGAACAACCCCACCGACTCCTCGGCCCCCGCCAGCTCCGGAGGACGCCCGGCGAGCGTCGTCCCGAAGGCGATATCCTCGCCGCCTCCATAGCGAGCCAGCAGCAGCGCCCACGCGCCATGAACCAGCGTGCTGGGCGTGACGCGGTGGCGGCGCGAGAACTCCTGGAGCGCATTCGACTCCGCGTCGCTCAGCGCCTCGTCGCGCTCGCCCACTCCGTCATCGCGAGCATCGCTTGCTCCGGGCAAAGGCGTGGGGGACTCGAAGCCCGCGAGCTGCTCGCGCCAGAACTCCTCGTCTCCCGTGGCGGGGCGCCGCGCCAGCCATGCGAGGTACGCCCGGAAGGGCGGCACCGGGGCGGGCGTCCAGACCTCTCCACGTGTCAGCGCCGCATACGCCTCAAGCAGCTCGCGCAGCACGCGCGCGAAGCTCCAGCCGTCCAGCACCAGGTGGTGGAAGCTCCAGAGCCAGCGCCAGGATTGTTCTCCCACGCGAACGACCGCCACACGAGACAGCGGGGCACGCTGCAACGCGAAGCCGCGGGCTCGGTCCTCGCGCGTGAAGTCCTCCCACCGCGCCGCGCGCTCCGCCTCCGACAGCGTGCGCCAGTCCTCCTCACGCCACGGCAGCTCCGCCTGGGGATGAACCACCTGAAGTGGCTCCTCCAAGCCCTCCCAGTGGAAGGACGTGCGCAGGACCGCGTGCCTGGCCCCGAGCAGCTCCCAGGCCCGGCGCATCGCCCCCACCTCCAGCGGGCCCGTGAGCGTCCAACTCAGCTGCTCGAAGTACGACTCGCCACCCGGCGACACCAGCTCCTGGAACAGCAGGCCGTGCTGAAGCGGAGACAGCGGATACACGTCTTCCACCGCGCCCGCGCGCGCAGTGAGTCGCGCCAGCTCCTCCGGAGACAGGGAATGGAGGACCGCGGTCGCACCGGGACGCGCCCCCTGCGCCGAGCCCCGAGGCAAGGCATCCAGGCGCGCGGCCAGCGCGCTGAGCGTCCCGGCCTCGAAGACATCTCGCAGGGACAGCTCCACGCCCAGCGCCTCGCGCAGCCGAGCGGCGGCACGCGTGGCGAGCAGCGAGTGTCCGCCGAGCGCGAAGAAGTCATCGTCCGCGCCCACGCGCTCCACGCCCAGCAGCGCGGACCAGACCGCCGCCACGCGCAGCTCGGTGTCGGACCTCGGCGCGAGGTACGGGCGGGTGGCATCGCGAGCGCCCTCCGGAGCGGGCAGCGCCTTCCGGTCCACCTTCCCGTTCAGGGTCAGCGGCAGCTTCTCCAAGAGGGCCCATGCGGAGGGCACCAGGTGCTCGGGGAGCGTCTGTCGCGCGAAGGCGCGAAGCGCATCCAGGCCCACCGTCGCGCCGGGCTGAGCAACGACAAACGCGACCAGCCGCGCGCCCGCGCCCTCGTCCTGGCGAGCCACGACGACGACCTGCCGCACGCCGGGATGGCCCGACAGCGCGGATTCAATCTCTCCCGGCTCGACCCGGAAGCCGCGCACCTTGAGCTGGAAGTCCACGCGCCCCAGGAACTCCGCCGTGCCCTCCCCCCGCCACCGCGCCCGATCGCCCGTGCGATACAGGCGCGCGCCAGGGCTCGAGCTGAAGGGATCCGGCACGAAGCGCTCGGCCGTCAGCGCGGGCCTCGCGTGATAGCCCTGAGCCACCCCCGCGCCGCCGATGAACAGCTCTCCGGGAACACCGATGGGCGTGGGCCGCAAGCCGGCATCCAGCACGTGGAGCCGGGTGTTCACGATGGGCGTCCCGATGGGGACGGGCCCTGGCGCGCCCGTCACGCGATGGGTGGCCGACCACACGGTGGTCTCGGTGGGGCCATACATGTTGAGCAGCGCTCCACCCACCCGCTCGCGCAAGCGCGAAGCGAGCTCCGGACCCAGCGCCTCGCCGCCCACGAGCAGCGCCTCCAGCCCACTCAGGGCGCTCGCCGCGCCCGGCTCCAGCAAGAGCGCCTCGGCGAACGAAGGCGTGCACTGAAGGTGGGTCACCGCGTGGCGGCGGATCAGCCCGGGCACCGTCGCGGTCGCGAGGACGCCGCGCTCCGCGAGCAGGACGACCTGGAAGCCGCGCGCCAGCGTCCACAACACCTCCAGTACGGAGATGTCGAAGGACACGCTCGTCACCGCGAGCCACGTCCCTGAGCGCCGTGCCAGCCGCGCGTCCATGCCGGCCAGGAAGTGCGCGACGTTCCGGTGAGAGACGAGCACGCCCTTGGGCTGTCCCGTCGAGCCCGAGGTGTAGAGGACATACGCCACGTGGTCCGGCCCCACGTCGCTCATCAGCGGGGGCTCCGCCACGTCGCGAGCCCCCTGCTGCGTGAGCAGCACCACGCCGCGCCCACCCGTGGGGAGGCCGTCCGCCAGGTGCGCCTGCGTCAGCACGACCGAGGCCCCCGAGTCGCTCAGCATGAACGCGAGCCGCGCCTCGGGATACGTGGGGTCGAGCGGAAGGTAGGCGCCTCCCGCTTGGAGTATGCCGAGCATCCCCACCACCAACTCCAGTGAGCGGTCGACGCACAACCCGACCACCACGCCAGGCCCCACGCCGCGTGCCCGCAGGCGCAGCGCCACGGCCCGCGACTGACGCTCCAGCTCCCGCCACGTGAGGGACTCTTCGCCGCACACCAGGGCCACCGCGTCGGGCGTCTGGGCCGCCTGTGACGCGATGAGCGTGTGGACGCAGTCCTCGGAGACCTCCTGGTGCGTGTCGTTCCAGGTCGCCAGCAGCCGCTGCTCGTCGTCGGGCATGAGCGGCAGCGAGTCCACGCGCAGCTCGGGCTGCTCGATGATGGCTTCGAGCACGACGTGGAGACGCTCGACGAGCCGGGTCGCGGACGCGGCGTCGAACAAGTCCGTGGCGTACTCCATCCACCCCGCGAGCCCCGCGGCGCCTCGCGTGAGGGACAGCGTCAGATCATAGGGCGTGGCCCGCGGCTCCAACTCCACCGCCTGCGACTCCAGGCCCGCCAACGACCACGCCTCTCGCGGCTCGGGCTGGAGCACGAACAGCACCTGGAAGAGCGGCGCGCGTGAGCGATCTCGCACGGGCAGCACCGCCTCGACGATGCGCTCGAAGGGGACGTGGCGGTTCGCGAACGCATCGAGCGAGGTCTCCCGCGCGCGCCGCAGCAGGTCCCGGAAGCGCTCCGTGCCCGACACAGACGCGCGCAGGACGAGCAACTCCAAGAAGCAGCCCATCACCCCGTCCAACCCCGCGCGCTCGCGCCCCTGGATGGGCGTGCCAATGCAGAAGTCGTCCTGCCCCGAGTGGCGATGCAGCAGCGCCTGGAAGGCCGCCAGCACCGTCATGAACAGCGTGGCCCCCTCCTCCCGTCCCAGCGCCTCCAGGCGCGCGGTGAGCCGCGCCGAGACCTGCACGGGCACACGCGCGCCCGCATGCGTGGGGCGCGAAGGACGGACGTGGTCACTCGGCAACTCCAACACGCCGGAGACACCCGCCAGCTTGCGGCGCCAGGACTCCAGCGAGGGTGCTGTCGCGTCCTCGGACTCCTGCGCGGCGCGCCAGTGCGCGAAGTCCAGGAAGCGCACGGGCGGCAACGGCAACGCGGGCGCTCGGCCGTCCCGGAACGCCGCGTAGAGGGCGCTCAGCTCGCGCGCCAGGATGCCGAAGGACGCGCCATCCGAGACGAGGTGGTGCACGACCACCACGAGCAGGTGCACCTGGGCATCGAGTTGGAACAACGTGACGCGGAGCAGCGGCCCCCGCGTCAGATCGAATCGAGTACGAGCCTCCGTCTGGGCCAGTCGCAGCGCCGCCGCCTCACGCGCGTCCATGGGCACGTCGCGCAAGGAGACGCGGCGGAAGACAGAGGGCATCTCTCGCGCGACTCGCTGGGAGGGGATGCCGTCCTCCTCTTGGAACGTCACCCTCAGGGCATCGTGCCGCCCGATGAGTGCTGCCACCGCGCGGTCGAGCGCGTCCACATCCAGCGGCCCCACCAGCCGCGCCGCGGCCGGGAGGTGATACGCGGGAACGCCACGCCCGAGCTGTTCGAAGAGCCAGAGGCGCTGCTGGGTCGCCGTGAGGGGCGCGGCCAGCGAGTCCGCCCGACGGGGGATCGCGTCGGCGTGTCCGCTCCCTCGCGAGGCCGCGAGTCGGCGCGCCAGCTCCGCCACGGTCGGCCCCTGGAGCAATGCCTCCATGCCGGAGCGCGCCCCCACCTGCTCCAGGTCGTTCGCCAGCTCGACCGCCGCGAGCGAGTCCAGCCCGAACGAGGTGATGGGGACGTCCTTGTCGAGCGTGTCGCGGTGGATCCGCAAGCGCTCCGCCAGGCGCGTCAGCAGCCACGCCTCCCACGACGCCACGGAGTCCGGTGCGCCCGCTGGTCCCGCCTGCGCGACCAGCCCCTTCGCGTCGGACGAGACCGCTCCTTCCCGCCAGTTCAGGAGCGCCCGAGGCGCGCCCTCGAGCAGCTCCGCGCGGCAGGCTCGCCGTTGGACCTTGCCGCTGGAGGTCTTGGGCAGCGCCCCTGGCTCGATGAGCACGAGCGCGTGGAGCTGCACTTCATGGGTCTCCGAGAGCGCCCGGCGAACCGCGCCCAGCACATCCTCGGGCGTCCAGGCCTTGCGCGGATCCACCTCGTACATCACCGCGAGGCGCTCCTCTCCCGCCACCTCGATCGAGAACGCCGCGCCACACCCCGGCCGCAAGGCGGGATGCGCGCGCTCGAGGGTCACCTCCAGGTCCTGCGGGTGCAGGTTGCGACCGCGCAGGATGATGAGGTCCTTGCGGCGCCCCACGACGAACAGCTCGCCGTCGCGCAGCAACCCCAGGTCTCCGGTGCGCAGCCACCGCGTCTCTTCCGTCGAGTCCGCGAGACGCGCCTCGAAGGCCTCGCGGCTCTCGTCCAGCCGCGCCCAATACCCGGTCGCCACGCTGGGGCCACTGAGCCAGATCTCCCCCACCCGCCCAGGCGCGCAAGCCCGCCGCGACTCGGGCTCCACGATGAGGAGCCGCTGCTCCGCGAGCGTGGTGCCGCACCCCACGAGCGTCCGCGCCTCCTCGCCTTCGCGAGCCTCCACCGCCTCATTGCGCTCCAGCGCGGCCGCATCCCAAGCCCGCGTGCGCACGCCCTCCCCCTTGCGGCCGCCCGAGGCGATCAGCGTCCCCTCCGCCAGGCCGTAGCAGGGGTACAGCGCGCCGCCCTGGAAGCCAGCGGGCGCGAAGGCCGCCTGGAAGCGCGCCATCACCTCGGGCCGAATCGGCTCCGCGCCACAGAAGGCCA
The DNA here is from genome assembly GCF_019039035.1 of Citreicoccus inhibens. GTDB lineage: Bacteria > Myxococcota > Myxococcia > Myxococcales > Myxococcaceae > Citreicoccus > Citreicoccus inhibens. Next base: position 30,950 of record NZ_JAHNZT010000045.1, read on the forward strand.
TCTCCCACCGCCGCAGGTCCAACCCCTCCCGCTCGTCGGGAGAGACCTTGCGCACGCACAGGTCGAACGCGAAGCACGGCCCGCCGCTGATGGTTCCCCCGAAGCGCGTCAGCGTCTCCAGCCAGAAGCGCGGCCGTCGCAGGAACGCGAGTGGCGACATCAGCGCGACGGGGATGCCCGCCGCCAGCGGCTGGAGGATGCCGCCGATCAAGCCCATGTCGTGGTAGGGCGGCAACCAGATGACGCCCACGCTGTCCGAATGGACCTGGAACGCGTCGGTGATGAGTCCCAGGTTGTGCAGCAGATTGCCGTGCGTGAGCTGCACGCCCTTGGGATCGCCCGTGGAGCCCGACGTGTACTGGAGGAAGGCCAGCGTGTCCCGCGTCGCTTCGGGACGACGCCAGGTGGACTCGGCGCCCTCGGGCACCGTGTCCGTGGCCAGCCAGCGCAGCGCGGCCAGCTCGGGCGCGTCCGCGAAGAATGCCTCCCCCATTCCCTGGATGAACGACGTGGTGAGGACCACGCTCGCGCGCGCGTCGCGGATGATGGCCCGCAGCCGAGGCAACGTCCGTTCGAGCCGAGATGGATCCGGAGGATAGGCGGGGACCGCCACCAGCCCGGCCTGAAGACACCCGAAGAACCCCGCGATGTACTCGAGGCCCGGTGGATACAGCAGCACCGCGCGCTCCCCCGCTTGGGCAAGGGATTGGAGCACCGCGGCGATGCGACGCGCGCGCAGCTCCAGGCCGGCGTAGCTCAAGACCTCGTCGGCCTCGCCATCCGACACGAAGGAGTAGAGCGGTCGCTCACCGAACGACTCGGCCCTCCTCTCCATCAATTGAGCAAGGGTCGAGGACGAGGCGAAGCGCTCGGACGGGAGTGCCATGAGATGGGTCGGCGTGCAGGGGGGAGTGGCCAGTGCATATTCGCGGAAAGCTCGCGACCACGTAAGCCATCGAAACCCGTGTCAGTACGTGTCACACCGCCATTCAGGAAGGAGCATCAATCCCGATTCAGCCTGATGATTGAATCAGACCGACTTGTCAGGAACTTTCCGTCAGCATTGCGAACCTCGGGGAGGATTCCTGCGCACACCCGAGCACCTGCGCGCTCTCGGGAGGCTGTTGACAGTCGAGCACGCGTCGGGCCGCCAGCTGGCCTCATCGCGAGCGCGCGCCCACCGTGGGAACCGCGGAGGGAGCCAATGAGACGACTGCGACGGAAGGCAGGAGGAATCGCGCTCGCGGGGTGCCTCGCCTGTGGAGGCCCGCCGGACACGCAAGCACCAGGGGCAGCGGCGCACGCGGGCTCCGTGTCGCTCGGCGTGGAGACAGGGCGGGCCTCGCGGCTCACCGGGCCCGGCGAGGAGCAGGCCGCGGCGGCGGTCCATGACGGAGATGGGAACCTCGTCATCGCCGCGAGGTTCGCCCAACGCCTCTCCGACGAGTCGGGGCCGCTCAGCGTCGCGCCGGGAGAAGCCTCCGTGGTGGCGAAGTATCGCCCTCAGGGCGAGCGCCTCTGGTCACGCACGGTGCTCGCGCGCGTGGCGGCCGTCGCCGCACGTCGGGATCGTCATGTGCTCATCGCGGGAACCTTCGAGGGCAGCGTCGACCTGGGCGGAGGTCCACTCACCGCGGGCGAGTTCCCCACCGGAGTCTTCCTGGGCGAGCTCGACGCGGCCGGGCGCCACGTCTGGTCGCGCGCCTATCCGTTGGAGTACACGAGCTGGTTCGACCCCCGGCGACTCCGCGTGGATCGCGCGGGCAACCTCGCGATGGGTGGACTGCTCCGAGGCGCCATCTACTTCGGAACGGCCGTCATCGTCGCGGACAACTCCGCCGTGCTCCTTCACCTCGACGCCCGGGGGAACTTCCAGTGGGGCTACGACGGCGAGAGCCGTTTCGCCGAGGCAAGCGACTTCGCCCTGGACGAGGACGACAACCTCTACCTGGCGGGCACCTGGGCCTCGGACCTCTATCCCCCCATCGACCGCATCCCCTTCGTCTACAAGTTCTCACCCACGGGGGAGGTGCTGTGGCGGCGGGAGCTGGGCACGGTGGCGGCCCAGGGACACGCGGTGGGCGTGCATGGCAACCGGGTCGTCCTCACCGGCGCCTTCTCCAGCCCGCTGACGTTCGCGGGGACCACGCTGAGCCCTCGCGGCGGCAATGAGGGATTCCTGGTGGGCTTCTCTCGCGCGGGGGATGAGCGGTGGATTCGACGCCTGGGCTTCGAGGGGCTCGACCTCGTGATGGCCCCGCTCGATGACGTGACGGTGGTGGGCAGATACCGGGATGGGGACACGCTCGGCAGCGGCGCAGTGCCGGGCGTTCCGGGCAGCGACACCAACCTCTTCGTCGCCCAGTTCGATCGCAACGAGGGCAACGCCCTGCGCGCCCGCGCCTTTCCCATGGCGCATCCCAGCGGCGTCTTCACCGGGGCGGATCGCTACCGTGTGTCGGCGGAGGAGCACGGCACGGTGGCGTTCCTCGGGGGCCTCATCGCGCCACTGGACGTGGGGCCCGTCACGCTCGAGCCCGATGGCCTCCGCGACCTGTTCCTCCTGGTGGGCCGCCCCTGAAACTCATCCACAACGGGAAGAGCCAACCGGAGCGTCGTGAACAAGGGAGGAGTCCTCGTGGCAGCCACTCCTGCACGTCAAGAGTGAGCGGCGCGGGCACTGCGTGCAGGGAGACCGTCAGCGGCCCCCGAGGTGCGTGCTGGGATTTCGCCACCGCCGAGGCAGCGGCGTTCGGTGAGTGGGTGTTCTGCTGCACGATGGGGACGGCCACGCTCGACGCACTCCACGCCTGAGCGAGGCGGGCTGACACAGCCCATCCCAACGGCACCCCACCGGACCAAGAACTCAGCCCGGTGGGAACTCAGCACCTCAGCATCAGTCAAGCCTGTCACTCAAGGCAGAGCTTGATCTGGTCCGCGTAATCGCTGCGCGGCGAGAGCAACGCCCACTGACATGTCTCGCCTTTCGCGCAGACGCCGTCGTCGCAGCGCCGATGGCAGCGGCGATCTCCCTCTTCTTTCTGGCATCCAGGGTTCCAGCCCCCTCCGTCGAGACCATAGGGCATACACTCCTGGCTGACATTGCAGCGCTCCCCAGGATCGGAGCACGCATCGTCAAACGAGCAAACCGCGAGGGAGGAAGACCGGACGCTGCTTTCGGAATCGTCGCACGCGGCGGAGAGAAACAGCACCAAAGGAGCAATCAAAGACAAGCGCATGACAGGTCCCGGGAAGGCAGTGAGAGCACGGCATCGTACGCCCAGACCTGCTTCCTCCAACGAGGAATCAGGGTGAATCACCGGCAGAATGTGCGTCCAGCAACCTGTCTCAGACTCATGAAACCGGATGAAACTTGACGCTGGACAACAGCGTCAATCCAGGCGCCTCCACGGGCACTCGGCCGCGGAGCGCGTCCAGCAGTGACCAGCCATGATCCGCGAGTAGGACCACGCCTGCATCCGCCTCGGGCACGAATCCGAGGAACCCCACGAAGCCCCCCATCACGGACGAGCGCCAGAGCACCTCCCGGCCCTGCTGACGCGTCACCGTCCAGCCCAGGCTCCAGCGTGCACGCCCCGCCTCCACCCGAGGCGCCTGCGTTCGCTTCAGTGCTCGCACGACCTCGGGCGCGCCTCGCCCCAGGTGTGCATCGAGGAAACGCAGCACATCCCCCACCTGGGAGTGGACCGCCCCCGCGCCCGGGAGCGCTGGAAACGTCCAGCTGGGAACGGCCTTGCCTCGCGCGGTGTGGCCAGACATCGCTCGCGGCGCCTGCTCGTCCGTGATGCGGGTGGTGGTGTCACCCATGCCCAACGGCTTGAACACCAGGTCCCTCAACGCATGGCCGTAGTTCACACCCGCGCGCCGAGACAACGCATGCCCCAGGACGCCCATCCCGAGGAAGGACTCGGAATGGGGGCGCGGCGCGGGCCGCGAGGGCCGGTAGCTCCGCAGGAACTCTCCGAAGAGTCCCGCCGAGTAGTGCCCGAAGGGGTCCTCCGGATTCTGCGGCGCCGCATCCAGGTTCGGCGGCAGGTGCGGCAGCCCGGACGTATGGGTCGCGAGCTGCTCCAGGGTGATCCGGCCCGCCGCCTCATCCACCAGGAGTCCCCGGGGAATCAACTCCGACAGCGGCGTGTCCAGCCGCAGCTCCCCCCGCTCCACCAGGACGGACAACAGCGCGGTGGTGAACACCTCGGTCAGCGCCCCCAGCGAGAACAGCGCGTCCGGCGCGGGCGGCGTGCCCTTCCCTCGAAGCCCCTCGACGACATGCGTCCCGCCAACCGTGAGCCCCACGCACAGGGACGCGTTGCGGTAGCCACGCAGGTAGCGGCGGGTCTCGGAGCGCAGCAACTCGGCGGGCGTCGACATGGGGCGAGGCTCATACCAGAAGCGGCGTCAGCGCACGCGCCCCGGCCCCGTACCGAAGAGCTGGCGGTACTGCCGCGGGCTCAACCCCGTCACCAGCTTGAACTGCCGCGACAGCGCGCTCTGGTCGCAGAACCCCACCGCCAGGGCAATCGCGGCGATGGGCAGCCCAGGATCCAAGAGCAATCGCTCCGCCGCCGCGTCGATGCGCGTCTTCATGATGAACTGCCCCGCGGAGAGCTGGAAGATGCGCCGCATCCGCCGCTCGAACTGCGCCCCGGACATGCCCGCGCGCCGAGCCAGCCCGTCGATTCTCAGCCGCTCCCCATAGTGCGCCTGGAGGTAATCGATGGTCGCCGCGAAGCGCTCGTCCACCAGTCCAATGCGCCCCGGCTCGTGCACGTCCTTGGACAGGCACGCGAGCCCCAGGATGCGACCATCCCCGGCGAACAGCGGGACCTTGCTCGTCAGACACCACCCAGGCTTGCGGTTGTTGAAGAGCGTCAGGTCCAGGTTGTCCACCAGCGGACGGCCGGTCCGGAAGACGCGCTCGTCCTGTCGCACGTATCGGTCCGCCATGTGTCGCGGAAACAGCTCGTGCGCCGTGCGCCCCACCGCCGCGGCCTTGCTGCGCAGACCGCAGCGCTCCGCGCACGCCTCGCTGATGCACACGTAGCGCCCTTGGATGTCCTTCACACTGAAGACGATGTCCGGGACCCGGTCGAACAACGCCTCCGCGAACAGCGGGTTCGCCACCCTCCCCATGAACTCCACCCGCCACTGCTCCAGCGCGTCGCGGGCTTTGGTCGTTTCCATTCGTCCCCACGTAGCAAAGACACAAGAACGACAGACTCAGTCACGAATACCTTGAACTCCACGTGAAACCCACGTCGGTGTCACGGGAGCCGCGAGACACCGAGCATTCCCCCTCGTGCCAGGAGTCCAAGCCATGCGCTGTCCCCCCGAGACCGGGCATCGTCACGCCCTGCTCCTCTCGTTGTGTCTCACCTTGACGGCCACCTCTGCCGCCGCGCTTCCCGGAGGTCCCGCCCCGGGACGAGCCGAGCGGGGCCACGGCGTGGAGCGCGCCGAGGCGCGCATCCGCACCGGCGACCGAAGCCCCAACGTGGCCCCGGAGCAACTCCGCCGCGAGCCCACGCCCAGCTCCGCGCGCCTGGGTCTGCTCGCGACGTGTGACACCGCCGCGTTCGCCTCCGCCAGCGGCAGCGCCCTGGTCACCCTGGTGAAGGGCTCCGCGGAAGACTGCGTCAACTCGCTGTTCAACCTCACCGGCACGCTCGCCGGACAGGTGTTCATCGAGAGCAAGATGGTGGCCGTCGCCAACGCGCTCACCACGAGCGCGCAGCAGTACCCGGGCAACAACACCGGCAAGGCGCTCCAGCTCGTCCTGTTCCTGCGCGCCGGCTACTACGTGCAGTACTACAACTCGGACGCGGTGGGCGCCTACGGCACCGCGCTGCGCAATGCCATCCGCCCGGCGCTCAACGCCTTCGTCGCCAACAGCCACTTCGCGGATGTCAATGATGACCACGGCGCCGTGCTCAGTGAGTTCGTCATCCTCATCGACAGCGCGGGAGAGAACGCCCAGCACCTGAGCACCTTCCGAGGCATCCTGGATCGCTTCAACAGCACGGCCCTGCCCTACTGGTACATGCGCAGCGCCACCAACAACGTCTTCACCGGCTTGTTCCGCGGCCACTACCTCACGGACTTCGTCGCCGCGGTGCAGCGCGACTCCTCCATCCTGGACTCCCTGGACAGCTTCGGTGTGCGCACGGACTCGCTCCTGGGCACGGACAACCAATACCTCACCGTCAACGCCGCCCGCGAGCTGTCGCGGTTCCTCCAGTATACCGGGGCGCTGCAAGACAAGACCCGCCCCAAGGTGAAGGCGCTCATCACCAATCACGCCATGACGGGCCCCACCGCGGGCGTCTGGGTGGGCGCCGCCGAGATGGCGGACTACTACGATGGCGCCAACTGCTCGTACTACGGCATCTGCAACTTCCGGGTCGCCCTGGAGCAGGCGGTGCTCCGCACGTCGTACAGCTGCGGCGCCACGCTGCGGCTGCGCGCCCAGGACATGACGTCGGATCAGCTCACGCAGAGCTGCACGGTGCTCGGCGCGCAGGAGGCGTACTTCCACGACAAGCTGAAGACGAACAAGGTGCCCGTGGCCAATGACGGCAACACGTCCTTGGAGATGGTCATCTTCGACAGCAGCCTGGACTACGAGACGTACGCCGGCGCGCTCTTCGGCATCGATACCAACAACGGCGGCATGTATCTGGAAGGCGACCCGGCGGCCGCGGGCAACCAGGCCCGGTTCATCGCCTACGAGGCCGAGTGGGTGCGCCCCACGTTCAAGATCTGGAACCTGGAGCACGAGTACGTGCACTACCTCGACGGGCGCTTCGACATGATGGGCGACTTCGGCGCCAGCACCAGCCAGCCCACCATCTGGTGGGTCGAGGGCCTGGCCGAGTACATCTCCAAGAAGAACGACAACGCGGACGCGGTGCAGCTCGGCACGAGCAAGGCGTTCCAGCTCAGCCAGATCCTGCGCAACGACTACAACAGCGGCACGGAGCGCGTGTACTACTGGGGCTACCTGGGCGTGCGCTTCATGTTCGAGCGGCACGCGAGCGAGGTCACCACGATGCTCGGCCAGTTCCGCGCGGGCAACTACACGACCTACCGCACGTACCTGGACGGACTGGGCACCTCGCACGACACCGAGTTCCACCAGTGGATCGACTGCGTCTCCACCGCGGCGGATCCCAGCACGTGCGCCACGCCGGGACCTGGGCCGGGCTCGGGCACGCCGTGCACGGACTCCAACCCCATGGTGCTGGGCAATGGCTGCTACCGGGGCTCGCTGGCGTCCAGTGACGTCCTGTACTTCTACCTGTGGGTGCCGGCCGGCGCGCGCAACCTCCACTTCCAGACGAGCGGCGGCACGGGCAACGCGGACCTCTACATCCGCGCCGTCACCTGGCCCACCACGACGACCTACGACTACCGCCCCTACCTGGCTGGCAATGACGAGACGGTGGACATCCCCAGCCCCGCGGCCGGCAACTACTTCCACGTCATGCTCAAGGCGCGCGCGCCCTACGCCGGCGTGAAGCTGGAGGCGCGGTTCGATCCCGCCCCGTGACGAAACGATGACCGAACCACGGAGCGCGACAGGCCAACGCGCCGGCGCTCCGTGGTCCCCTGTCAGCCTCCACATCCCCACGGAGGTTGAACGTGAGAGCGCCCGTCGTTGCCCGCCGCGGCAAGATCACCGTCGTCAAACCCGCCTCGGACATGCGGTCCGACATCAACATCACGCCGCTCGTGGACGTGGTGCTGGTGCTGCTCATCATCTTCATGGTGATGACGCCCCTCATGACTCAAACGCTGTCACTGCAGCTGCCCGTCCCGGATGACTCCGCCTCGACCGCCGAGCTGGCACCCGGCGTCGTGCGCCTCGCGGCGGACGGGGCGTTGCGCCTCGAAGGCGAACCCCTCCGCGGCGAGGACTGCGTGCCGCGCCTCCGCGCGTTCCTCGCGGCCCGGCCTGAAGGGCAGCGCGGCCTGCTCTTCGAGCCGGATCCACGCGCCCCCTACTCGCGGCTCGTCTCCGCGCTCGATGGCGCGCGGCGCGCGGGCGCCGAGGCCCTGGGCCTCTCGGTCGACGCGCCGTAATCCAAGCGGGCCCTCGGGCGGGCGCCCCTCCGAGGGCTCGCGGCACGTGCAGCCCCTGTCGCCTCCCCGGGCCGGAAGGCGGCGGACCACCGCGCCGCCCGCGAGGCCGGCTGCGATGCCTCCGGCCCCGGCCCATGCACATCGTCTCGGGACACTGGATGCACGTTGAGGAAGGAGCTCTCCATGGCCCAGGCCATTCCCGATACGATGAAGGCCGCCGCGCTCGACAAGTTTGGCGGCCCCGAGGTCATTGGCATCAAGACCGTGAAGGTCCCGAGCTGCGGCGACGATGAGATCCTCCTCCGCGTCGATGCCGCGGGCATTGGCGCGTGGGACGCATGGGAGGTCGGCGGCGGACTCGCCGACATGATCGAGGGCGGCCCGCGCTTCCCCTATGTCCCGGGCAGCGATGGCGCGGGCGAAGTGGTCGCCGTGGGCAAGAACGTGAAGAACTTCAAGGTGGGCGACCGCGCCTACGGCTTCGCGTTCGGCAGCCCCAAGGGTGGCTTCTACGCGGAGTTCACCGCCGTGAAGGCCGAGAACGCCGCGCGCGTTCCCCAGGGCCTGTCCATCCAGCAGGCGGCCACGCTGGCGGCGGATGGCATCACCGCCCTGCGCGGCCTGGAGGATCAACTCCAGCTCAAGTCCGGTCAGCGGTTGCTCATCTTCGGAGCCAGCGGCGGCCTGGGGCACATCGCGCTCCAGCTCGCGCGCCGACTGGGCGCCAAGGTGCTGGCCGTCGCCTCGGGAGAGGATGGCGTGGCGCTGGTGCGGCGCCTCGGCGCCGATGCCGCGGTGGACGGCCGGAGCGGTGACGTGGAGAAGGCCTGCCGCGAGTTCGCGCCGGACGGCCTGGACGCGGCGCTCGTGCTGGCGAACCGCGGCGCTTGCGAGGCCGCGCTGAAGCTTGTCCGCAAGGGGGGCCGCATCGCGTACCCCAACGGAGTGGAGCCCGCGCCCAAGGGCCCCGCGGGCGTCAAGACGATGGCGTATGACGGGCTCCCAGGGGCCGACGTCCTCCAGCGCCTCAACGCGTTGATCGAAGCCGGCCCGTTCCACCTGGAAGTCGGCCAGACCTACCCCATGGCGGAGGCCGCCAAGGCCCAGCAGGACGTGGCCCGGCACCACCTGGGCAAGCTCGCGCTGCGGATCCACTGACCCCCACGGCGCTCGCGGCCGCACGGTCCCCACCGTGCGGCCCGCGCCAGGTGTCGTGCCGAGCCCACCAATCCATTGAAGTTCAAATTTTCTTCACTGACTGGACTTCCCGATATCTCCTTCGGAATGATGCGGGCTCACCCGCCGAGCGCAGCAACTCGTCCGTCATCCGAGGGAGCGACACCCGTGCCGCGTACGACCATCAAGAACCTGATCATCTTTGGCGACAGCATGTCGGATATCGGGACCAAGGCGCAGACCGGCATGGGTGGGTTCGCGGGGTTCTTCGGGCTCATGCAGGTCAATGAGCTGGGCCGGTTCAGCGATGGGAGGAATTGGACGGACTTCCTCTGGGAGTGGGCGGGAGGAACCTCGATGTTCCGCGCCGCCCAGGTGCGCTTCGAGATCCCCGACGAGCCGCCGCCGAAGCCCGCCCTGCCGCCGACCTCTCCGCTCATCGAGAGCCGGGCCGCCACCGTGGTCCACCGCTCGCTCACCGTGGACTCGGATCAGGACTCGGGGAGAGGGCTGACGGATCCATCGGATCCAAGCTCTGGCTCCGGTCGTGCCTTCACGTATGTGAACTACGCGGAGGGCGGCGCGATGGGGGCCTCGGATCGCTCGAAGATCGGCTGCGGCACCTTCCGCGATCAGATCAACCGCTTCACGACCCAGGTCCGCGCGCGTCCGCTCCACGGTGAGACGCTGTTCATCATCTGGTTCGGGCTGAACGACCTGGTGACGAACAATCGCGACCCGGACACCATGTCCAAGGTCGTCAATGAGATGTTCCGGCACATGCGCACCCTGCGGGTTCTCGCAGGAGGGACCGCGCACTTCCTGCTGATCAACCTGCCGGACCCCTCGGACGCCGTGCGCTTCGTCAATCTTCCGCGCGAGGACCCCAAGAAGGTCCGCTACACGTCCGGCGCCACGGTGTTCAATGCCTATCTGGCGGCGGCCGTCGCGCTGGGGTACGCGCCGGAGGAGCCCGATGACAAACGACTCGTCGTCGGCCTCGTGGACATGTTCAACATCCTCAAGGCCGTCACGAGGAGTCCCGCGCGCATGGCGGAGAACCACCTCCGGCCTGGAGCGCAGTCCAACCTGCCTGCGCTCCGCTACCCCACCATCGGGCCCCTGCCGTCCTATCCCCCGCTGCCGCCACCACCGGGCGGAATGTTCCGGATCCCGCCGCCCCCTTCGTCGCCATCCCGCCGCTCGGGCGGCTTCCGCCCGCATCCGCCCTCGGGTCCACCGCCCTCCAGTTCCAGCTCCAGTTCCAGCTCGAGTACCAGCTCCAGCTCCATGATGGCGCTGCCTCGCGTGCCGCCCATCTCCGGTCCGCCACCGCCCACCCCCATCGCGACGAGCGACCTGGCGCACCCGACCGAGGCGGTCTATCGGGTCATGGCGCGGTACATCGCGCGAAGCATCGTCACGCGCTTCGAGATCGGCTCCCTGGCGCGTCACTATGAGTGCCGCGGGGTTCGCGCGGATCCGCACTGAGCACCCGCAGACGAACCAAGTCCCGCCGTGGGCCGCGCGAGGGGGGAAATCGCGCGACCCACGGCGAGCACAGTGCGCTCCCTCGCCTCAGGGCGTGAGCGTCAAGGTGTAGTTCGAGTAGCTGTCCGTATCGAGCTGGCGGTATCCGAGGTTGCGCGAGTCCGTGCTGCACGTGTTGTCGCACCAGTCGAAGGCGGTGTACGGCGTGCACGTGAAGTAGGGGCCCGCCCAGGCCATGCCGCCCCCTTCCGCGTAGTAGTACGAGTAGCGGTTCACGATGGGCGCGCCCGAGACGACCTTGCATTGTCCCGGCGTCAGGCTCCACCACCCCTGCTTCTCCCAGGTGGAGCCATCCTCGACCAGACATCCCGGCGCGTACCAGGAGTAGGCGGTCCACAGGGTGACGTTGGTCCCGTTGCAGAACTGCACCCAGGCGCGCGCCTCGGGAGCGCTCACCACGCCCAGCAGCACCGCGCCCACGACCATGAGCTTGCGATTCGTCATGACAGTCTCCTGAATCGTCGCGGGTGGGGACTAGGGCAGGACTCGCCGCACGCGGCCGGGCACCGCGCTTTCGGGCTTCGTCGTGCCCGCCGTCTCTCGGCCCACGGAGACCGAGCGCTGGGCGGAGCTCGAGGGGTCCACCGCGTAGTGGACCGGGACGGCCTGGAGCGGGGCGCCACTCGGGGGCAGGGCCAGCTCCGCGTCGGTGGGACGGGGTTGAGCGGGCGCGGCCTCGACCACCTGGGGCGACCGGGTCGCTTGCGCGGACGGCGGGCCACCACCACAGCCCAGGGCACACACCACCAGCCCCAGGAGCATGAATCCTCGCGGCGTCATCATCGAATTGTTCCCCTTCGAGCGCGCGGCGACCGGACCGTGGACCTCGCCCGGCCGTCCAGCGCGTGCACTCCATACCCCGAGGGCTTCGGATCGCTTCACACCCCCGGGCGCATGGGCTTCATCGAAGGAGCGACACTGTTCGCATGCCTCCGCTCCGAACCTCGGAGGGCTCAGTAGTTCGCATCCACATCCACGCTGTGCTTCTTGAGTGGAACCAGGAACGAGCGCTCGAAGGTCATGAAGACCGTGCCATCGGGCTTCACGCCGCGCGTCTCGACCGTGACGATGCCCTGGGTCTTCCGCGAGCGGGACATGCGTTTGTCCAACACGCGGCTCTCCGCGTAGATGGTGTCACCGACGAACACCGGCGCCGTCAGGCGAATCTTGTCCCAGCCCAGGTTGGCCACCCCCTTGGCGCTGGTGCTGTTGAGGCTCATCCCACCCACGATGGCCAGCGTCACCAGGCTGGACATCAGCGGCTGCTTCCACTCCGTCTTCCCCGCGTAGACCGCGTCGATGTGCAAGGGATGGGTGTTGAGGCTCAACAGGGACTGCCAGATGTTGTCCACGTCGGTGAGCGTGCGACCCGGCCGGTGCTCGAAGACGTCTCCGACCTCGAAGTCCTCGAAGTACAGGCCATGGGTCTCTCGGTATCGCTGCTTGCCCACCTTCTTGTGAGCGGGGACCAGCTTCTTCATGACTCTCCAGCACGGGAGCCGATCCTCAAGGGAACGGGCTCGTCGTCGTCGTCGGGTTGAACACTCGCCAGCACGCGCTTCGCCGCGGCCACCAGGGGCGGGCCCACCATGTTTCCGCCCACCACGTGGATGCCGCCCTTCCCGTCATCCGCCTGCGCGAGCACCCGGCGCGCGTGGTCCACCACGCGCGCGCTCGGCTTGAGGGCCTCGTGGATGATGCCCACCTGCTGCGGATGGATGGCGATCTTCCCGGTGAAGCCCAGCGCGTGGGCCCGCAGCATCTCCGCCGCCAACCCCTGCGGATCCCCCAGGTCGAAGAAGGGCGAGTCGATGGCGCAGCGTCCGCCCAGCGCCGCGGCCATCGCGATGCGCGAGCGCGCGTAGAACATGGGCTCCCAGGTGAGCGGCACCCCGAGCTGCGCGGAGAGGTCCGCGGCGCCGAAGATGATGCCCCGCAGCCGCTCGCACGCGGTGACGATGGCGTCCACCGCCTCCACCCCCCGCGGCGTCTCGATGATGGCCATGAGGGCCACGTCCGGCATCCGCGGGGCGAGCAACTCCTCCAACTGCTGCACCTCCGCGGGCGCCTCCACCTTGGGCAACATGACGACGCGAGGGCGGGCCCCGGACTCCAGGAGCGCGAGGATGTCTCGCAGACCGTCCGCCGTGCGCAGGCTGTTGATGCGCACCGCCAGGGGGAGGCGCGCGCCAGTCCGGCACAGGTGCTCGACGGCGAGCTGCCGCGCCTGGGCCTTGAGCGCGGGCGGCACGCCGTCCTCCAGGTCCAGCAGGCCCACGTCCGCGCCCACGTCCAGCGCCTTGTCGAAGCGCGAGGCGTCCAGGGCGGGGGTCACGAGGAAGGTCCGACAGGGATTGGGCAGGAACATGACGTCGGCTCCCAGGTGACTCAGGTGAACCGCCGCTTCATGTCCGCCACCGCGTCGCACAGCCGCTGGATGTCCTCGCGGCTCACGTTGGCGCGCATCATGAATCGCAGGCCCGCGCGCCCGCGCGGAACGATGGGGAAGAACACCGCCGAGGAATAGAAGCCCCGCTCCAACATGAAGCGCGAGCCGGCTACCGCGGCCTCCTCCGGCCCGATCTCGATGACCTTGATGGGGAAATCCTCGCCCGAGGTCCGCGTCGGCACGCGCTCGTCGAACTGGCGGATGTTGGCGCGCAGGGCCTCCTGTCGCGTCGCCAACTCGGGCGTGCCGTGCAGACGCGCCGAGGCGAGGCTCGCGCCCACCGCCGGGACATTCAGGCTCTGCGACCAGCCCAGCGGCCCGGCGAAGCGCCCCACGAGGTCCTCATGCTGCTTCGAGCCGAGCAGCACCACGCCCCCCGAGGTGCCGAAGCCCTTCGCCAGCGAGGCGATGATGACGGTCCGGGGGTTGATCTCCTTGCCCACCAGCGTGCGCACGAACCCCTCGCCGGACGCTCCGAAGACAGACAGCGAGTGGGAGTCATCGAAGTAGAGGAAGAGGCCGTAGCGCTCCTGCAGCGAGAGCAGGTCCTTCACGATGGCCGCCCCGCCCATCGAGTAGAAGCCATCCGCGACGTACGCCACCCGGGCGTGCTTGCGGCACACGTCCTCCAGGAAGTCGAGGTCGTTGTGCGGAGCGGTGAGCACCTCCGTCTCATCCGCGCAGATGGGCTTGATGAGGTTCATGGAGAAGTGCGCCGCCTTGTCGAAGACGAGCACGGGCGACTTCTTCTCCGGCAACAGGTGCCCGGACGCGATGAGGGGCAAGAGCCCCGCGCTGGCCGCGCTCGCCGTGGTCGTCACGATGGCGGTGCCGCGCCACCGACGTGACAGCTCAGCCTCCAACTCGTCCAGGAGCGCCAGGCGGATCCGCAGCCGCGAGACGCCCATGTCCATCGTCTTCTCGCGCTCCAGCGCGTGGATGGCGCCTTGGAGGACCTCCGGATGGGAGTCCAGACCCAGGTACGAGCAGGAACACATGTTGATGAACTCCCGCCCGTCCGGCAGCGAGAGCGAGCCTCTCCCCGTGTTGCGGACCGACAGTCCCAGGAGCCCGGCCTCCTTCGCGGCATCGAAGGACGGGTTGCCATGGGCAATCATCGACTCGGTGTTGCGGTAGCGGTTCTTCTCGTCCATGAGTTCCCTCGCACGCGCTGCGGAACTTCGTCTGGAACCTCAACTCCGGTGGGGCTCGACCTTGCTTGCGCCCATGCCCTCGTCGGGATGGGACAGCGCGCGGTCGAGCAAGGCGAACCAGGCATCCCGCAGCCGCTCGATGCTCGCGAGTGCGAAGAGGTCCGTGTTGAACACCCACGTGCCGCTGAACTGCCCGTCGCTCTCGCTCAGCACCAGGCTCAGCTCATATGTGGCGGACCCCGAGTCCTCAGCGACCGGCAGCAGCATGACGTCCGGCAGGCGCACGGGCTCCATGGGCGCGTTCTGCAGCGCGAACATGGCCTGGAAGAGCGGCGTGCGGTGCGGAAGCCGCTCGACGCCCAGCGCGTCCACCACCAGGTCGAAGGGGATGTCCTGGTGCGCATACGCCCCCAGGGTCACCTCGCGCATTCGCGCGAGCAGTTCGCGGAAGCTCGGCCCGCCGCGCAGGTCCACGCGCAGCGCGATGCCGTTGACGAACAGGCCGATCAACGGCTCCAGCTCGGGCAGCACCCGGTTGGCGATGGGTGAGCCAATGACGACCTCTTCCTGGTTCGACTGGTGGCACAGGACGGCCCCGTACACGGCCAGCAGCGCCATGAACGGGGTCACCCGCTCCTTGAGGCAGAGGGCATTGAGCGCCTCGCTCCGCGCCGTCCCCAGCACCACGGGGATCGAGGCCCCCGCGAACGTCCGCGTGGAAGGACGCGGCTTGTCGAGCGGCAGGTTCAGCAAGGTCGGCGCCCCGGCGAGCACCGTCCGCCAGTAGCCTAGGCGCGCCTCCAGCGTCGGGCCCGTGAGCCACGTGTGTTGCCACACCGCGAAGTCCGGATACTGGAACGCGAGGGGCGGCAGCCGAGGCGTCTCGCCCCGCGCGAAGGCCGCGTAGAGCAGTCCGACCTCTCGCATGAGGACTCCCTCGGACCATCCGTCCGAGAGGATGTGGTGCTTGGTGAGGAGCAGCAGGTGCTCGTCTTCGCTCAGGCGCAGGAGCGCGCCACGCACCAGCGGGCCTTGAACCAGGTCGAAGGGGGTTCGCGCCTCGTCGCCGATGCGGCGGAGGACCTCCGCGTGGGCATCCGCGTGCTCGCGCAGGTCCACCCTGGGCAGGTCGAACCGCAGGGTCGGCGCCACGCGTTGCACCGGCTGCCCCGCCTCTTCGTCGAACGTGGTGCGCAGCGACTCGTGGCGATCGATGAGCGCCTGGATGGCCGCGTGCAGCGCATCCGGATGCAGCGCGCCTTGGAGCCGATAGGCCCCAGCCATGTTGTAGGCCGTGGAGGCCGGACTCGTCTTGAACAGCCGCCAGAGGCGCCGCTGCGAGAACGACAATGGCAACGCGTGCTCGCGCGAGGCACGGGTCAGCGGAGGGGGAGAGGACGCCGCCTCGTTCCCCGCGCCATCCATCCGGCGCGCCAGCTCCGCGACAGACGGCCCCGTGAAGAAGTCGCGCAGCGACAGCTCCGTCTTCAGCTCGGCCCTCACGCGCGCGAGCAACTGGGTCGCCAGCAATGAATGGCCGCCCAGCTCGAAGAAGTTGTCATGCACGCCGACGCGCGGCTTGCGGAGAACCTCCGCGATGAGCCGCGCCAGGGTCTCCTCCGTGGGCGTGCGCGGCGCCACGAACTCGCGCCCCGCTCCCCCTGCCCCGCTCGCGTCCGGGTGCGGCAAGGCCCGGCGATCCAGCTTGCCGTTGCGCGTGACTGGCAACGCGGGCAGCACCACGAAGGCCGCCGGAATCATGTACTCGGGGAGGCCCCGGCGGAGGAAGTCGCGCAGGGCACTGGGGTCCACCGACGCACCGGGCTGCACGACGACGTAGGCGACCAGCGCTGTTCCCCCAGGCATGTCGCCCCGGGCGAGCACCGCCACCTCACGGACTGACGCATGTCGCGCGAGCGCGGCCTCAATCTCCGCGGGCTCGACGCGGTAGCCCCGGAGTTTGACCTGCGCATCCTTGCGCCCCAGGAACTGGAGGCTTCCGTCCGGCATCCACCGCGCCAGATCTCCCGCGCGGTAGAGGCGCGCCCCAGGCGCCGCGCTGTACGGATGCGGGACAAAGGCCGACGCCGTGAGGTCTGGTCGCCGGTAGTAGCCCCAGGCCAATCCGTCGCCTCCGATGAACAGCTCGCCGGGCACCCCCACCGGCACGGGCCGCAGGTGCGCATCGAGGATGAAGACCTGTGTGTTGGCCAAGGGGCGGCCAATGGACACCGACGGTCCCACCGTGTCGGGATGGGTGAGCACCGCGCACGAGGTGAAGGTCGTTCCCTCCGTGGGGCCGTAGCCGTTGACCAGGCGGCCCGCGCGCGACAGGTGCTCTCGCACCTTGCCGGGCGCCAGCACGTCGCCGCCCGCGAGCACCTGCCGCACGCGCCCCAAGGGTTCGGGCTGGTGCGTGACCATCTGCGCGAACAGCGCGGCGGTCAGCCACAACGTGGTGACGCCATGGCGGTCCAGCGCGCGGCCCAGCTCCTCCAGCGTGGGCGTGTGGCGGTCGAACACGACGAGTCGCCCGCCGTGCAGCAAGCAACCCCACAGCTCGAACGTCGAGGCATCGAAGGCGAGCGGCGCGAGTTGGAGGAAGACCTCGTCCGGGCCCAGCCGCGCGTAGTCCGTGCCGACCACCAACCGGACCACGGCGCGATGCGGGATACAGACACCCTTCGGGGTCCCCGTGGAGCCGGACGTGAACATCACATACGCCAGGTCATCTGCTGAGGCATGCATCGCCGGTCGCGTGTCGGGCAAGGACGTGGGAAGCGGCGCCTCCAACAGCAGCACGCGCGTGGCCAGTCGCTCGCCTCCGAGCCGCTCTCGCAGCCCCGCCTGGGTGAGCAGGCACGACGCCTGGACGTCCTCGAGCAACATCGCGAGGCGCTCCGGCGGCGTGGTCGGCTCCAACGGGACGTAGGCCGCGCCCGCCTTGAGGATGCCGAGCACCGCGACCACCATCTCCAGCGAGCGCTCCACGCACAGCGCCACCCGGTCCCCGTGGCGCACGCCCTCCGCGCGCAGGTGGTGGGCCAGCCGGTTCGCCCTCTGGTCCAGCTCGCGGTACGTCAGACGCTGTCCCTCGAACTCCACCGCGACCGCTTCGGGCGAGCGCTCCACCTGGGCTTCGAACAACGACGGCACGCTGGCCTCGCGCGGGAAGTCGCGAGCGGTGGCGTTCCAGTCGCACACGACGCGCTGGCGCTCCTCATCCGTCACCCACGCCAACTCCGAGATGCGCCGCTCCGGATGCGCCACCACCGCCTCCAACAGCACGCGGTAGTGCGCCAGCATCCGATGGAGCGTGTCCGGCTCGAACAGGTCCGCGCGGTACTCCAGGCCGCCCACGAGGCCCTGCGGCGTCTCGCTGAGGCCCAGGTTGAGGTCGAACTTCGCGGTGCCGGCGTAGACCTCCCACTGCTCCAGTTCAACGGAGGGCAGGCGGATCTTCATCGCCGGGGTGTTCAACAGGCTCAGCACCACCTGGAAGAACGGCGTGCGCCCGAGCTGACGAGGCGGCTGGAGCACCTCCACCAGCTTCTCGAAGGGAATGTCCTGGTGCGCATAGGCGCCAAGGGTCGACGCCTTCACCTGGCCCAGCAGCTCGCGGAACGTGGGGTTTCCGCCCAGCCGCGCGCGGAACACCAACGTGTTCACGAAGAAGCCAAGCAGGCCCTCGGTCTCGGGCGGATTGCGCCCCGCGATGGGCGCGCCCACGCAGAAGTCGTCCTGGCCGGAGTAGTGGCCCAGCAGCAACTGCCAGCTCGCCAGGAGCCCCATGTAGAGCGTGGAACCTTCTCGGCGACAGAGCGCGTGGAGCGCCTCCGTCAGTGACGAAGAGAACGCCACGGGAATCACCGCCCCGGGACGGCGCGGATCCGCCGTGCGCGGATGATCGGTCGGAAGCTCCAGCGCCGAGGGCACGCCCTCCAACTGTCCGCGCCAGAAGTCGAGCTGCCGCTCCAGCGTCTCCCCTTGCAACCAATCGCGCTGCCACGCGGCGAAGTCGGAGTACTGAATGGGCAACTCCGGCAACGGCGACGGCTGTCCCGCGGAGAAGGCGGCGTACAGCGCGGCCACTTCCTTCAGCAGCACCGAGATGGACCATCCATCGGAGATGATGTGGTGCATCGTCACGAGCAAGAGATGCTCGCGCTCCGCCATCACCAGCAGCCGCACGCGCAGCAGCGGTCCACGTGACAGCTCGAATGGACGCGACGCCTCCTCACGCGCCAGCCGACGCGCCTCGGACTCTCGCGCGGCCTCGGGGAGCGCGCGGAGGTCCTGCACCTCCACCTTGAACGAGGACGCGGGCGTGATGACCTGCACCGCCCTGCCCTCGCTGACGCGGAACACCGTGCGCAGGACGTGATGACGCCGCACGAGTTCCACGAACGTGCGCTCCAGGGCCAATACATCCAGGGCCCCGCGCATCTTCAACGCGGCCGGGATGTTGTAGTCGGGGCTGCCGGGTTCGAGCTGATCGATGAACCAGAGGCGCTGCTGCGCGAACGACAGCTCCGCCTCCTGGACACGCGCCAGGATGACGGGTGCCGCGGCCGGTACCGCTTCACCCGCGGCCAATCCACCAAGGCGCTCGGCCAGCGCGGCCACGGTGGGGGCGTCGAACAGCTCCTTGAGCGGCACATCTCGACCCGTCAGCGTGCGGATGCGCGCGATGACCTGCGTCGCGAGCAGCGAGTGGCCACCGAGGTCGAAGAAGTTGTCGTGGATGCCCACCGACGGGCGGCCCAGCACCTCGGCCCACAGCGCGACGAGCTGCGCCTCCAGCGCGTTGCGCGGAGCGGCGTCCTCGGTGGGCCGTGCGACCGGCGCCTCGGGCGCGGGCAAGGCTCTCCGGTCCACCTTGCCGTTGGGGGACAGCGGCAGCGCGGCCAGCTCCACCACGGCCGAGGGCACCATGTACTCGGGCAGGTGCTTCTGCACGTGCTCTCGCAGCGAGGACACCTCTCCGCCGGGGACGACGTAGGCCACCAGCCGCTTGTCTCCGGGGACGTCCTCGCGAGCCACCACCACCGCGTCGCGCACGCCCGGGTGTTGGCGCAGCACGGCCTCCACCTCGCCCGGCTCGATTCGGTAGCCGCGCACCTTCACCTGGAAGTCCACTCGGCCGAGGAACTCCAGCGTGCCGTCCGCGCGCCACCGCGCCTTGTCCCCCGTGCGGTACAGCCGCGCTCCGGGCGTGGCGCTGAAGCCATGGGGCACGAAGCGCTCCGCCGTCAGGTCCGCTCGACGCTGGTAGCCCCACGCGAGGCCGTCTCCGCCGACGTACAGCTCTCCGGGCACGCCCGGAGGCACCGGCTGCTGGCGGCCGTCCAACACCCACGCCGTCGAGTTCGACAGCGGCCGGCCAATGGGCACCGTGCGCCCCACCGAGTCGCCGCTCCGCAGCGAGTGCGTCGCCGAGAACGTGGTGTTCTCCGTCGGGCCGTACCCGTTGATGAGCACCGAGCCCGAGGGCAACCGCGCCAGGTGCTCGGACACGCGCTCCACGGGCAGGACATCTCCTCCCGCGAGCACTTGCCGGACACGCGCCAGGGCCGCGCCCTGGTGCTGCACCATCTGCGTGAAGAGGGCCGCCGTCAGCCACAGGGTGGTGACGCCTTCCCGAGTCAGCAGCGCGCCCAGCTCCTCCAGCGAGAGCGCACGCGGCGGGGCCAGCACGAGCCTCGCGCCGTGCAGCAGCGCACCCCATACCTCCAGGGTGGAGGCGTCGAAGGCCACGGGCGCCAACTGAAGGAGGACTTCGTCGGGGCCGAAGCGCGCGAAGGTGTTGTTTCGCACCAGTCGCGTCACGCCTCGGTGCGGCACGCAGACGCCCTTGGGGCGCCCCGTGCTGCCGGAGGTGAACATGACGTAGGCGAGGTCGTCTGCGCACACCTGCGTATCGGGCGGGGTCGAGGGCCTCGCCGCGATGGCGTCCCACTCAGCGTCCAGCAGCACCAGCAGGCCGCCCACTTCGGGCAGCTCATCCGCCAGTCGCTCCTGCGTCAGCACCACACTGACGCCGGCCTCCTGGAGCATCCACGCCACGCGCTCCGTGGGCTGGCTCGCCTCCACCGGCACATAGGCCGCGCCTGCCTTGAGGATGCCCAGCATGCCCACGATGAGCTCGGGCGAGCGCTCCACGCTCAGGCCCACGCGCCCGCCCGGTCGCACCCCCATGCGCCCGAGGTGCCACGCGAGCTGATTCGCGCGCGCCTCGACCTCGGCGTAGGTGAGCCTTTGCTCACCCGAGCTGACCGCCACCGCGCCGGGTGTCGCGACGGCCTGCATCGAGAAGAACTGATGCACGGGCAGGTCCCGCGGGAAGTCGCGGGTCGTGTCGTTCCATTCAACGAGGACGCGCCGCCGCTCCTCCGCCGTCATCAGCGGGAGCTCGAACACGCGCGTCTCCGGCGCCTCAATCGCCGCTTCGAGCAGAACGCGCAGATGGCCCATCATCCGTTCAACCGTCGCGGCATCGAACAGGTCGCTGCGGTACTCCATCCGGCCAATCAGCCCCTGGGGAGACTCGGTGAACGTGCCCGTCAGGTCGAACTTCGCCGTGCCCGTCGTCTGGTCCAAGGGCTTGAGCCGCAGGCCATGCAGCTCCAACTCCGCCGTGGGCGTGTTCAACAGCGTCAGCGACACCTGGAACAGCGGGGTGCGATCCGGGAGGCGCGGCGGCTGGAGCACCTCCACCAGCTTCTCGAAGGGCACGTCCTGGTGCGCGTAGGCACCGAGCGTCGACTCCTTCACCCGACGCAACAGCTCGCGGTACGTGGGGTTCCCGTCGAACCGGGTCCGGATGACCAGTGTGTTGACGAAGAAGCCGATCAACGCCTCGGTCTGGGCCTGGTTACGACCAGCGATGGGTGCGCCGACGCTGATGTCGTCCTGGCCCGAGTGACGCGCCAGCACGGCCTGAAGCCCAGCCAACAGTCCCATGTACAGCGTGGCGCCTTCGCTCCGACACAGGGCCGTGAGCCGCTGCATCACCGCCAGCGACAAGTCCACGTTGGCAACGCTCCCCGTCGGCGTCGAGCCGCGCGGACGATCCGTGGTCAGCTCCAACGCGAGGGGCGCACCCTGGAGGTGCTTCTTCCAGTAATCGAGTTGCTTCTCCAGCACCTCCCCCTGCAACCACTCCCGCTGCCACGCCGCGTAGTCCGCGTACTGGATGGACAGCTCGGGCAGTGGCGAGGACCATCCCATGAGGTAGGCCGCGTACAGCGTCGCGACCTCGCGGATGAGCAGCGCGATGGACCAGCCATCCGAGACGATGTGGTGCATCGTCACGAGCAACAGGTGCTCTTGCTCCGCGACGCGCAACAGGCGGGTGCGGAACAACGGGCCTCGCGACAGCTCAAACGGTCGGACCGCCTCTTCGCGCGTGAGGCGCACGGCCTCCCTCTCCCGTTCGGAGAGCGGGATGGAGGTCAGGTCCTCGACGGACAGGAGCATTGTCGTCGCGGGGGCGATGACCTGGACGGGCTTGCCATTGCGCGCGGCGAAGTGCGTGCGGAGCACCTGGTGGCGTCGCACCACCTCGGTGAAGGCACGCTGGAGGGCGGCCACCTCCAGCGGTCCCTCCATCTGCACCGCGGCGGGGATGTTGTAGACCGAGGCGCCTGGTTCGAGCTGATCCAGGAACCACAGGCGCTGCTGCGCGAAGGACGGCTCCACCTCGACCTTCCGCGCCAGCAGCGAGGGCCCACTCGACGCAGGGCGCGACGCCTGGGCGGGCGGCGGCTCACCGTGGACCGGGCGAGGCTCGAATCCCGCGGGCTCCGGCCGTGAAGGCACGAGCCCATCCAGGTGCTTCGCCAACCCCGCGACCGTCGGCTCGTCGAACAACGTGCCCAGAGGCAGCTCGACCCCAAAGTCGCTCCGCACGCGCGAGACGACCTGCGTGGCCAAGAGCGAGTGGCCTCCCAGCGCGAAGAAGCTGTCGTGGATGCCCACCTCCTCCAGCCGCAAGACCTGGACATAGAGGGCCGCGAGCTTGCGCTCCGTGGCCGTGCGAGGAGCGACACGCGCGCCCCGCGACGGTGCGGTCAGGTCCGGGGCCGGCAGGGCGGCGCGGTTCAACTTGCCGCTCGTCGTCAGAGGCAGCGCATCCAGGTGCACGAAGACGGTGGGCACCATGTGCTCGGGCAACCGCTGCTGAAGGGAGGCGCGCAGCGCGGCG
>NZ_JAHNZT010000046.1 GCF_019039035.1 Citreicoccus inhibens
GAGCCGATGGTACTCCGCGGGAAACCGCGTGGGAGAGTAGGTCGCTGCCGGATTCTTTTTGAGAAGCCCTCGTCGCCTTCATGGCGCCGGGGGCTTTTCCTTTTTCTGCGCCTCACGCGCGCGACTGGCCTGTGGCGCCGTGCCGCCCAGCGCTGGGCCTTGCTGCCCGTGCCTCCTGCGCTTCGCGTCTGGGGCGTGTGAGCCGCGCTCCTTGCTCGCGGTAGGACCTGGCGGGCCTGCTGGCCCGGCGAGTGCCCCCGTCCGTGGCCGGTCCCTCGTTCGCTGGGCGCGGGCTGGGACTCAGGGCCCCCGCTCAGGCGCGAACGCGGGGCGGATACCTGTCACCTTCACACTCTTGATGTCGGCTCCTGCTTTGGCGGGGCTCAGCGCGAAGCTGGGGAGCCCACGAGGGTCTGTTTCCAGGCGGGACGGGTGCTGATGCGCTCCCACCATGCGGCCAGATGGCGGCGCGTCAGGACGAGGTCGTCCTGCTTCGCGGTGAAGAGGAACTGGAACGTGGGGACGTAGACCAGGTCCGCCAGCGAGTACTCGCTTCCGGCGAGATAGGGGCGGCTCTCCAGCGTACGGTCGAGCACATCCAGGACGCTGGCGACGAGCTCTCGAGCCCTCTCGACCTCGGCTGGGTCGGTCTTCCCTCCGAACCTGGGATTGAGGAACAGCTGCTTGCGAATCTCGAAGACGGGCGGCTGGAGGTACGACGGCTCCACGCTCACCCACTGGTCCATCACCGCACGGGTCTTGGCCTCCGAGGGCATGAGGCTGGGCGCGGAGGAGGGGAGACTGTCGATGTAGCGGACGATGGCGCCGGACTCATAGAGGCGGAAGTCCCCGTCGAAGAGGACGGGGATCTTCGCGAAGGGGTGCCGTTCTCGGTGCTGCGGCGTGCGCTGCTCACCTTGGGCCAGGTCCACGAGGACAAGCTCGGCGGTGTGGCCCTTCTCTGCCAGCGCGAGCAGGACCTTCAGGGTGCAGGTGCTGTAGGTATTTCCGTAGAGCTTCATGGCGGATCTCCGTCAGCGGCCGGGCCTCTTTCGACGCCGGCATCGTGAGACCTACCCTGCGCTCTCTGGGTGTCAGCTGTATGTCAGCTATGTTCTGGGGCTGGTGACCGCTGCCTCCAGTGGTCCGCATCTGGGAATCGTGCTTGGCGCCGTGGGGCGCGCTTCGTGCCGCTGGGGGAGGGGCGATGTCCACGACCTGTTGTGCTCCGCTTCGGCTCGGTCATGCTGCGCGTGCGCGCTCGCCGTTGTGCCCGCGTGGGCGCCAGTGGCGGACTCCGTGGCAAGCCGAGCCAAGAGGCCGCGAACTCGATGGGGCCTCTCTTCGCCGGTCGATCAGAAGATGCCCTGTCCCGGCGTGAGGATGTGGTCCGGGTCGTGGCGCCGCTTGGCGTGCTCGAACCGCTCCCAGTCGGGGTGGAAGTGGCGGCGCCAGTCTGCTGCGGTGAACGGTACGGCATCTACGGGATAGATCTTCCCTCCACAGGCCGTGAGCCGGTCGAAGATGGCTCGGTTCTTCTGCACGAGGGCTGCGACGTTCTCTGGCGTCGGTGGGATGGCGGTGCGAAGCATCGAGAAGAGGAAGATGTGGCGGTCGTCGGGGGTGCGTAGGAAGGGCGTGGTCAGCTCCGAGGCGCGGAAGGGGTAGAGGAGGATGGGGCCTTGGCCCATGTCGGCCTCGGTGGTCTGAGAGAGAACCTCCTGGACGAAGGACTCGGCGGCCCGGGCGGGGACGAACATGTCCAGCCACGGATGGGGAAAGCCCCAGACCCCGAGTTGTTTGAGGAACTCGATCAGCGGAGCGAGGCGGTTGGCGAAGTCGAAGTAGCTGCCGTCACTCACCTGGAGCGTTGCCGGCTCGAAGCCCAGACCTGTGAGGAGTCTCGCATCGTGGGGCTCCGCACCTGGGGCGAAGTACTTCACCACCTCGAGTTGATACGCCCAGCCCCCATTGGAGGCGACGGCGGAGCCCTCGACGTAGTCGAAACGACCGTCCTCGATGAGCCTCCGCTGGTCCTCCATGAAGCGGTGGAGGTCGTTGTAGCGCGCGGTGTACGTCCGTGCGCGGGGCGGCACCTCAACGAGCCTCACCCTGGCTCGCACGATGATTCCAAACTGGCCCAGGCCCGAGCGCACGGCGTCGAACAGGGGGCGCTCATGTGTGCGCGAGCACCGCACGAGCTCACCTTGCCCCGTGACGACGTCCATCTCCATGACGTTGTCCACCTGGAGTCCCCAGCGAAAGGCCTGCCCGCCGATGCCCCCCGCCGACAGGGTCCCACCGATGCTCAGCTCGATGTAGTCGGTCAGCACTGGCGGACTCCTGCCTCGGGGAGTCGTGGCCTGAAGCAGTTCGTGCCAGCGGACGCCTGCATCCACCCAAGCGCTGTCTTCGCCAATCTCGTGGATGCTCGACAGCGCGGACATGTCGATGACGATGCCTGCCTCCACCTGGGATTGGCCGAAGGTGCTGTGGCTCTCTCCGAGGCCCCGCGCCCCGGCAATCTTCAGTCCCTGGTGCCGAGCGAAGCGGACCATGGCCACGATGTCCTGCACCGAGCCGGGAATGAGAACCGCCCAGGGCATGCGGTGGCGGATGTGTCCGAAGTCCTCGGTGGCCGCGGCCCTCGATTCCGTGTCCATCCGCAACTCGCCATCGAGTCTCGGCAGAGGGACCGCGCCAGTCTCCATCGTGGAGGCCCAGCTCCGGGTCATGGGATTGAACGCGACAGTCACCAACGCACCTTGGAGCAACGCTCGCCTGGAGACGGTTCGACTCGACATTCACTCCTCCTTCTTCGGCCGCGCCCCCTATTCTGAGGCGGGCCCCCGACAATTGTTCTCTCCCCCTGGCTCCAGAGGTCGGGGGTTCTTGTAGGGATGGAGCGGAATTACGGCGCCATGGCTGCGAAACGACAAGCGGCCCGTACCGACATGCCGGTACGAGCCGCTTGCTGACGGGACTGCGTGCCTCGGAGCCCTCGTCAGTTGACGAAGACTTCAGCCAGCGCCGCGCGGACGGCCTCCTTCAACGCCGGAGTCTCCAGGGGGGCCCCCTTGCTCCGGACCTTTAGCGTCGCCAGGTCGAGCTTCCGACTGGGTGGGGCCAGGAAGTCATCCGATACCCGACGCAGATGGGAGCCGAACTTCCCCGCATCGACATCGGCGCTGTAGCAACTCGTGAACGTCGACTCGCGGTCGTTGTTCTTCACGAGGAGCGAGAGGCGATAGACGTACGGCCGGCTCCGACTGAAGGCAAACTGGCCGAGCGAAACCCGCATGTGATTGCCATGGGCATCCGGTGCGGCGTAGTCGACGTCGAACTCGATGACTTTCGCCTGGGTCATCAAGCGATCCAACGCCTTGCACTTCGCCCCGGGGGTGCCTCCTGGCGCGGGTGAATGATTCTTCGCGCCTTCGAGGTTCGCCTTCTTCGCGAGTTCCGGTGGAATCAACGCGTGCTCCAGATTGGCTCCCTTGAAGATTGCGCCCAGGAGGTTGCACGACACGAACCTCGCGTGACGGAGGTCGGCATCGGTGAAGTCACAGCGGCTCAGGTCGCAGTCGACGAACTGGGCATGTTGGAGAGAGGCTTTCCGGAAGATGGAGCCCTTGAGGTTCCAGCCATTGATTCGCGTGGCGAGTGCCCATGACGACTTCTGCGTCACCTTGGCTTGGGTGAAATCGCACTTCACGGCCTTGATGCCGCTCTGGTACACGATGGTGGTGAGGTCGGCCTTCTGGAAGTTGGACCCGCTCATGTCCGTCCTGCTGACGGAGAACGACGGCCAGAAGGAGCTGTCCAGGACCTGGCCGGCATGATTGCCCTGACGGCCGGCCTTGGGCTTCTGCTCGACGGGCTCCTGATTCGGCTTGGGCGGAAGTGGCCTCGACTCGTTCCACACGTCGAACGCGGTCGTCGAGAAGAGGTGCCCCTCCTCCAGGTGCTCCAGATACTTCGCGTCTGTCACCTCGACCAGGAGGTCGAAGCTGTGCAGGCTTTTCCAGGCGGCATCGAGGAATGCCCCGGTGCCCTTGTCCTCGAGCGGGGAGAGCTCCGCGCGGAGCTTCTCGAGCTTTCTCTCGGGGAGGGCGTTGTGCCGCTTGAGGAGCCGAACCCGCTGGATGTACGTCGGCGTGTTCTCGGCGTGCCAATGTTCATCGTAGTCGGGTCCTCCGACCTCGTCGATGAGCGACGAGCGGGCTTTGGCGACCTTCTTTGCCAGCGCCAGGCGTGTCTTCGCGACTGCTTTCGGAGACCCCTTCGTCAGCGCTGGAGTGTCGCCTGCGCGCGCGCGGGCATCAATGAGCAGTAACAAGGCGAAGGAGCGTGTGTCCGCGTAATCCTTCATTCCCCCCGCGAAGCCTGTCAGGCAGTGCAGCGTGACGGTGCGCCCTGCGAGCTTCCCCACACGAACGTAGTAGCAATCTGACGACACAGGTCACTCTCCTGGAAGTCCTCTGGGGCTGGACTCTATGCGATTCTTGCCAGCTCGCTTCAGCGGAAACGCTGTGGTTCGGTGTTCGCAACTCAACAGGGATGAGTGGGGCCGTAGACTCCGCGGCGCTCAGCCCGGTGGATTGTCTATCTCTCCGCCGCCAGCGTCGCGGATGACCGCTCCAATCCGCCGGTCCTGTTCCACACGCAGGTGGAGCGCGAGTTCGAAATGCACGGGTTTGCCTCGACCTTCTTGCGGCCGACCGGCTTCACGACGAATGCCTTGATGTGGGCCTCGCTGATTCGTGAACGCGGCATGGTGCAGTGTCCTTACTGGCTCGCGGCGAGGTCTCTCATTCACGAGCGGGACATCGTGGCGGTGACCGCGCGCGTCCT
This sequence comes from Citreicoccus inhibens, assembly GCF_019039035.1. Classification (GTDB taxonomy): domain Bacteria; phylum Myxococcota; class Myxococcia; order Myxococcales; family Myxococcaceae; genus Citreicoccus; species Citreicoccus inhibens. Next base: position 4,855 of record NZ_JAHNZT010000046.1, read on the forward strand.
CGTCGAGGCCGGACATGAAGGCGCGAAGCACGTCCTCTCGGGCCCCGAGACGTTGACCCAGTTCGAACAGGTCCGATTGATTGGCGAGGCCTTGCGGTAACCCCTCCGCTACGGGGAGTTCTCCCCTTGAGGAGGCGCGCAAGCAATTGCTTGCCGCGAGGGGAAGCGAACGATTCGTCGCGACCGCCCTGTCGGGCTGAGCTCGGAGGGGCACCGAGCCCGAAGTCACCACCCACACCGTTTGAGAGGTGTGGGGCACGCCGGCGCGCACGTGCCGTGAGTGGGCGGAAGACCCTGCCTGCGACTTCGGTGGGGCGGTGGCTCCGTGAGGCCGTTCGAGAGCGCGGTCGCCGTTATCGCGGGCGGCACAATGGGCCGCGGGCTGGTTGGGTCGCCAGGCTCTTGGTGACGAATGGCTCGAAGGTCCTCGTCACATGAAGGCTGACGGCGCGTGCCATGATTTGGGGGCCACTTGGGGCATGTCGGGGGCATCGTGAAGGCGGCGCTGTTTGGCTCCTCCTTTGTCTTCATGCCGGGGCGGAGGTCGTCGTGGATGATGCCCTGGTTCTGCCTCACGTCAGCGGATCGCGGGGCCGAGTCGTCACTCCGGGTCGAGTCGCCTCGGTCCGGGGCCTTGCTCCCCGAGCGCGTCCTGGGGATTTCGCAGCGGGAATGCTCGAGCGAGAGGCACCCGCAGCCTCAGCTCGGAGGGAAGGGCGTTGGGGGAGCGAGGCGTGGTGTCGAGAAACCGCGAGATTCCCGCCCCGCGCAATGGCACACGTGTGCGCGCCGGCTTGGCCTGCTTTCCTCAGCCGCTCGACTTCAGGTGCGAGCGCGAGGCGGCGAGGTGACGCGAATGCGTGATTGCGCCTCGGTTTCAGGTCGCTCCCGTTCCCCATGGGGCCTCGGGCCGCTGCGGCCAGTGAGGTGCGATGGACGCTCCCGCGTGGCGGTGTTCCGGGGGCGTGGGAGGGGGCAGGCTTTCATGGTCGCCATGGAGTGCGACCGAGGTTGGCGCCCCGTCCTCGCGCCGAAGTCCTCTGGGGGGAATAGGGCGCGGAAGCTCTTCAATTTTTGCGCGCCGCGGGGAGCATGCGCATCTTGCCGTCGGTCACGAGCGCGTTGGCTCCGTCCGGTGCCGCGCAGTACCACGTGAAGTTCTGGGGCGCCAAAGGCCGCGTCTTCATCTCCGGGAGGGCGCGGCGCGGCGTATCGTGAGCCCTTCACTGAGCAGGGGGACCCGTGAAGCCGTTGGATGACAAGAGACTGGCCGAGACCTCCACGCGATGGACCTCGGCCTCCCGTATCGAGTGCTGGCGAGCCCTTCCTCCCGACGTGCGGCAGGCTGTGCTGGAGATGTGGAGGAGTCCGCTCGACATTTGGAGCCACACCACGGAGGACGTGACGCCCCTGCTCAAGGAGATATCCAGGCTGCGCAAGGCGTTGCAGCACGACCGCGAGCGGCCGAAATAGGACCGTTTCGGTTCGCAGCGCCCGAGGTCGCGGTCGATTCTCTGCAACACCGCCGCTCCACGTGTCTCCTCTCCATAGGGCCGGGTTTTCCTGTGGATTTTCGTGAGGACGATATGAAGACAGCGACATGTTTCCTGGGGCTTCTCTCCGTGCTGGTGGTGGGTTGTGGCAACTCCGACGCGGGGGAGGGAGGCGGAGGAACGTCGGACACGGCGCTCCAGTGTTCTTCCGTGGGCTGGTGCACGACGTGGGAGTCCGACCACCAGGTCGTGACGGATGCGCCTCCCCTTGCGGGTGGCACGCTGACCGATGGCCTCTACCGCACGGAGAAGGGCTATGGCTTCCGGGAGGCCATGCTCATCCAGGGGAAGTCCATCCTCCTCATCGCGGGGAACTGGAGCAACTTCGTGGGCACCTGGAAGACGGAGGGCGAAAAGCTCATCGTCTCCGTGAGCGGCAGCTGCAACGACTCCTACGATGAGCCGATGACGACGACGTTCACCTATGCCTTCGCCGTCAAGGGGGAGGAACTCTACACGCGAGAGCTGGATCGCTCCAACATGCCCGTGGTGGGCTGGCGCAAGGTTCGCTCGCTCTGTGAGGAGGACGCCTCGTTCAACTGCAAGGCGAGCAACTGCGCCTGCATCACGACGACGAACAAGACCCTCGTCGGGCAGCCTGGCTGTTCCTGAGCTGTCGTCGTGCGAGGGCAGGGCGGCTGGTGACGAGCGTCCTCCGAGGAATTCCTGCTCGGGACTCATACTCCCTGTCCGAATGTCTGCCTTGAGCACCTGCCGTGAGCGGGAGGGTGTGGCGCTCGCTCCGGCCTCTCATGGCAGACTCGGGTGTCGAGTTCGTGGATTCGGAGCGCTGCTGTTCCGTCACCCCGCGGGCGTGATGCAGGGAGGGACAGGGATGCGCTCGGGTGTCTCCGAGGCCCTCGAGGCCATGTTGGAAGCGATGGGAGAGCCACTGGCCACCCGTCTTCGGGTGGCGCCAGGCGGCCGTGAAGCGGTGTCTCGCGCGCTGGAGGCGGCCGCGTCGCTCCGCGGTGTCGCGCCGGCGCCCCTCGACTTCGCGCGACACCTGGGCGCGCAACTGGTGAAGGCGGAGGACCCGGCGCTCGCGCTGGAGCGGCTGCATGCCAGGGACCTGGCGCTGGCGCTCGCGTGTGCGACGCGACTGCCCGGCGCCGACGCGCGGTTCGAGGTGGAGGTCCTCCAGCGCATGCGGGTGCCGCTGTCGCGAATCCACCCGTCACCCGCCTTCGCGGACGAGGTGCTGCAGACGCTTCGCGCCAACCTGCTGATGCCGCGCGCGGAGGAGCCACTTCGGTTGCTGGGGTACGCGGGCGTGGGCTCGCTGGTGCAGTGGGTGAACATGGTGGGCGTGCGGCTGGCGCTACGGCTGAGGAAGGCCCAGGGGGCCGCATCGCAGGTGGATGCCGAGGTGCTGGCCGCGTGCCCTGCACCGGGGGGGCTGGAGCTGAGCGTCATCCGCGAGGACGCGAGGGCGCATGTGCGGGCGGCCTTCGTGAATGCAGTGGCTTCGCTGGATGACGAGGACCGGGAGCTGTTGCGCCTGCACTTCGTGGAGCGGCTGTCATTGGAGAAGATGGGGGCGCTGTATGACCTGCACAAGTCGACGCTCTCTCGTCGCTTGAGCGGCGTCCAGGAGACGTTGGAGAAGCGGACGCGGCGCTTGCTGTCGGAGCGGCTGGCCTTGCGTGAGGCGGAGCTGGAGAGCCTGGTGCGCACGCTTCATGGCCGGCTGGACTTGAGCTTGTCAGGGCTGCTGGGAGGGCGTGAGTGAGCTGTCCCGAGGAGAACACGCTCGCGCGGTATGTGAATGGGCTGCTGGGCGCGGATGGGGCTCGCGAGGTGCGCGTGCACGTGGCGGGTTGCTCCGAATGCCGGAGCGTGCTTGCGGCGCTGAGCGCGATGGAGGTGCCTCTGCCCGACGCGGGACAGCTCGTCACGGGCAGTCGGGTAGGACGCTACGTGGTGCTGGGGTTGCTGGGGGAGGGGGGCATGGGCCGGGTCCATGCCGCGTATGATCCGGAGCTGGACCGGAAGGTGGCGCTGAAGCTGCTGAACCTGGGGCGGCTGCGAGAGGACTCGCTGACCGAGGCTCGGCAGCGGCTGGAGCGCGAGGCCCGGACGATGGCGCGCCTGTCGCATCCGCACGTGGCGCAGCTCCACGATGTGGGGGAGTACGAGGGACAGCTCTTCTTGGTGATGGAGTTGGTGGAGGGCGGCACGCTGCGGCGGTGGCTGCAGGAGAAGCCACGCGCACGCAGGGAGCTGCTCGCGCGCTTCATCCAGGCGGCGGAGGGGCTGGCGGCGATGCACGCGTTGGGCATCGTCCACCGGGACTTCAAGCCGGACAATGTGCTGCTCACGCGGGACGGGCAGGTGCGCATCACGGACTTCGGCCTCGCCAACGCGACCGCGGTGCAGGGCGCGGCGAGGTCCGGGGGCGTACCCCCGAGCCGAGACACCCTCACGTTGACGGGGGCGGTGCTGGGGACACCGGCATACGGCGCACCGGAGCAACTGCGAGGCGAGCGCGGTGATGCGCGCTCGGACCAGTTCGCCTTCTGCGTGGCACTCTATGAGGCGCTCAACGGGCAGCGTCCCTTCGAGGGCGCGACGCGCGACGAACTCTTGTCGTCGATGGAGCGGCAGGCGGTGCGGCCCGAGTCGCCGGGCGTGCCGGGTTGGCTCAAGGCGCTGGTGCGCCGGGGACTGAGCGTGGACCCCGCCCGGCGCTTCGCGTCGATGGCGGCTCTGCGAGTCCAGCTCTCGCGGGACGCGGGGGCTCGGAGGCGCAGCGCTGTCACGGCGGTGGTTGCGGGCGGGCTGGTGGGGCTGGGGTTCCTCGTGCTGGGGCCGACCGCGGCGACGCCGAGCGAGACCTGTCAGGGCAGTGCGCGACACCTCGCGGGGATCTGGGATGCCGCCGTGCGCGAGTCCACGCACCAGGCCTTCCTCGCCACTCAGGCGCCCGACGCAGAGGCGTCCTTTCAGGCCGTGGCCTCCTCGCTGGACCAGTGGACCCGAGACTGGGCTCACGCGCATCAATCCGCCTGTGAAGCGGCGCATGTCTTTGGGGAGCAGTCGGAGGCCGTGTCGGGGCTTCGGATGACGTGCCTGGACCGGCGCCTGGGCGAACTGTCCCGGCTCACCGTGGCGCTCCAGGGCGCGGACGCTCGGACGGTGGAGCGGGGCTTCGGGTTGGGGCACTCGCTCGGTGGCGTGGAGCCGTGCGCGGACGTGCGGACCTTGCAGGAGGCGGTGTCGCCCCCGGACGACCCGAGGGTCCGCGCGGAGGTGGACGCCGTGCGCGTGGAGCTGGCGCGGGCGCACGCGGAGATGCTCGCGGGCCATACTCCGGAGGCCCTGCGAATCGTGCTCCCGGCCCGCGCGCGCGCGCTCGCCACCCGGCATCGCCCCTTGGAGGCGGAGGCGCATCAGCTCTGTGCGTTCTTGCAGGAGGACTCGGGCGCGTTCGAGGCCGCGCGCGACTCGTTGGCGCAAGGCGCGTTGGCGGCCGAGGCCGGGAGGCATCTGGGAGTGCTCGGGCGGGTGTTGCGGGCCCAGGCCTGGGTGCTTGGGTCCGACCTGGGGCGGCCTCAAGAGGCCTGGCCCGTCCTGAATCGGGCGCGTGCGGTGGCGGAGACGCTTCGGGACGCGGAGCTGGACACGCTGTTGGACAACGTGCAGGCGGAGCTCCTGGAGCAAGAGGGCCGCTACGAGGAGGCGGAGCCGCTGCTGCGGGCTTCGGTGGAGGCCGTCAGCGCGCGGGGACAGACGGACGCTCACGCGGAGCTGAGTGGCCGGCTGGGCCTGTTGGTCCGGCGTCAGGGGCGGCTGCTGGAGGCGAAGCGCTGGCAGGAGGAGTCCCTGCGCCTCCACGAGAAGCACTACGGCCCGGCGCACCGGGACACGGGACGGGCCTTGCTCAACCTGGGAGGGACGCTGGCGCTCCTGGGCGAACTGGAGCGCGCTGAGTCCATGCTCCAGCGGGCGCTTGGAATCCTTCGCCAGACGCTGGGTGAGGAGAACCTGTCGGTGGCCCGGACGCTGTCCAATCTGGCCCTGGTCTATTTCGAGTGGGGGCACGGCGCCCAGGCGCGAGAGGCCGCGGAGCAGAGCTGGGCCGTGGTGCGCAAGTGCGTGGCGGCTGACAGCCCGGTGTTGATGGGGATGGCGTCGAACCGGCTGGGCGTCCTGGGAGAGCAGGGCGAGCGGCGGCTGGAGCTGGCGCACGCGCGAGAGGTGTTGGCGCATCGCGAGCGCGCCTACGGCGCCGCGCACCCGGAGGTGGCCCTGGACGCCCACGAGGTGGGGCGGCTGCTGCGCCTGATGGGGCGGCCGGACGAGGCGCGCGGCTTTCATGTCCGAGGTGTCGCGCTCCAGGAGCCGTGGGTTGCCAAGGGCGAGGTAGACGGCGCGGGGCTGCGCGCCCTCGCGGATGCGCTCCTGTTCCTGGGGCGGGTGGACGAGGCGCAGCGCCGTGTGGAGGAGTCGCTCGTGAGGATGGAGAAGGACCTGGGGCTCCTGTCGTCCGAGCGCATCGAGGCGTTGCTCGTCCTCGGGGATGTCCAACTCGCACGAGGCCAGCCCGCCGAGGCCCTGCCCCCCCTGCGGACCGCGCTGGAGTCGCTCACGAGCAGGCAGGTGGTCTCCGCGCGTGTGCCTAGGGTGCGTCGTCGGTTGGCGCAGGCGCTTCGCCAGACGGGGGCCGAGAAGGCGGCGTGTGCGGAGGCACAGCGAGCCTGGGAGGAACTCTCCGTCTGGCGTGTGGCCTATGCCCAGGAGACGCGAGAGGCCCGGGCCGAGTTGGCGCACTGCCCCGGTGGGTAACCCAGACCGGCGCGTCCCGGCCCGAGTTGTGCTCGCTTCGCAGGCGGTCTTGGTCGCGCACCGTGAGGCGTTGGTCGGCATTGGGCAGGGGCGAGGTTTGGACCGGGAGGGAAACCTGGCTCCGTGTGCGCTGGCGAGTCCTCCGGCCCCAGCACCTGGGACCCACGCCTCAGTAGTACTTCGCGCATTCATCCCAGTTCGCGACGTAGCACTCCCCTTTGTAGATGCGAGCGACGTTGGGCGGGCACTTCCCTGGTTCCGATGACTGAATCTTCACCCAGCACCTCGGGCGTTGCTTCAGGTCCGTGGCAAAGTCATCGCTTGGATCTGTTGGGATGATCTGCCCATCCACCGGGTCGTTTCGGAGCACCACCACGGCCGCTGCCGCTCCAGCAAGGAGGACAGCAACGCCAATCGCTACCACCATCGGTCGAGTCAAGACGTCTCCTGGGAGTCCGCAAGGATCCGAGTTCAGAGGTTGGTGTGGGCTGGTGGCGCAGCCCTCGCGCCGGGCACTCGCGGCATGTGTCTTTTAGCTTGGAAGTCGATGAATCTAAAACTTCGAGGTGAATCAAGCGTTGAGGGAGGGGCCTAGTGAAATCCTCTCCAGGGCCGGCGTGACTGGGCCTGCCGGTCCATCAACAAGGTGCTCGAGCGATGCGGAAGAAGAGTGGGTTCTCCTGGATGCTGATGTTGAGCGGATTGGCGCTGGCCTCTGCTTGCGATCGCGAGCCCAGGCCTGTCGAGGTCATTGCCTCTCACGGGCCCGGCGACCTGGTGCTGCTGATGGAGCGAGAAGGGGGCGCGGGCCCCTACGTCGCGAGTACGGCGGAGCGCTTCCGGGTTGTCGCCTCGGGAGAAGCGTTCAAGGCGGTGCGCTGGAGTGCCACCGCCGGTGCGCTCGAGCCTGACGCGGAGCACGTCACCTGGCGGTTGCCCTCGGAGGGGACCGCTTCGTTGTCTGTCACCGTCGAGACGGAGTCTGGGAAGACGGCGGAGGGTTCGTTCCACTTCAGCGTGGTGGCCGCTCCGCTCGCGGCCAGCGCGGCGATCGACACGGGGCCAGACGTCACGGGAGGTCATTGCGAACTCGCGTTTGACGACGCGGGACAGGGGCATGTTGTCTATACGAACGATACCCATAACAGCCTGTGGTATGGGATTTGGGACGGCACGACATGGAAGACGGAGCAGATTGATGGTCCCGGCTTCAACACCGGTGGCACCTTCATCACGAAGCCCGTGCTGACGCTCGACGCGGCGACTGGCACGCCGCACGTGGGTTATCTCAAGGGGGCGGGTGTCCTCTCCACCGCCACGCTGCGCGTCGGATATGCCACCCGCGTGAATGGGGCATGGGTTCGCGAGAACCTGGACTCTGATGCGACGACCAAGCTTGGCATCGCGCTCAACCCCGCGCAGGGAAAGCAGCCCGTCCTCGTCTTCGCCAACAACTACGTGGGCACCATCCGGATCGCGACTCGGACGGCGGCCAATACCTGGTCCATCGCGGTGCCGGCCCTCAGCACCTCCCACCTCACGGGTGAGCCCGTCTTCGATGCGAGCGGGGCGCTGTATGTCATGACGAATCAGGCCAACACCCCTGCCGTCAACTACCTGCGAGTCATCCGGGGCTCGGTCATCGACAACTTCCGGGTGGAGGAGACCGGCACCGTGTCGCCTTGGCTCGCGATGGTCTGGGGGCAGGGCCAGCACCTCCTCGCGCTTGCAAACGGAATCCCAGAAGGGGGCTGGTCCGCAATCGATGACATCACGGTGGGGACGCCGCTGTCGGCCAGCACCGTGAGCTCCTCCCCGGTCGACTACAAGTTCGACGCCTCGGATCTGGCGTACGGCGGGGGCCGGCCTGTCGCCGTCCTCCGCAACGGGACGGCCATGGAACTCAGCACGCCGGACGCGCAGGGGCTTTGGACGTACACCCAGCTGGGGACCGTGGATGCCGCCATGCGCCCGAGTGTGGCGATCCGTCCCACGGATGGCACGCCGCACGTCTGCTATCAGCGGGGCGGCAAGGTGAGCTTCCAGTAGGTTGTCGCCCGCGGAGGCCAGCCTCGGTGTCGAGGCTGGCATCTCCAAGCGGCGACGCCTGCTCAATGGGGCCCCCCCGCGGGCGCGCCCCTCTCCAGGTGATTGGTCATGGCCTCGGACACGGCGAGGCGCCTGCCTCGTCGCGGCGCGCTTCCGAGGGCCTATTCCTTCAAGGCCTTCACAGGATAGTGGCCGGTGTAGGAGTGGAATCGCTGCTCCAGCTTCCCGGGCACGAGCACGCCCGTGTCGAACAACTTCAGGATGAAGTCCTCGTACTTCGTCCCCTGGGAGAAGTCCGCGCGACGCAGCTCCTCGTAGAGCAGGTAGGCCAGCACGTGCATTCCATCGTCGTGGTCGCGGAAGAAGGCCGCGCCCGTGAGCGGCTTGCCATCCCTCGCGCGGAGCAGGCCCTGTCGCTCGCTGACGAAGACGTCGATGGCCTCGGCGCAGTCCTCCTCCGTCAGGCCCTGGGCGGTGGTGTAGCCGAACGCCGGGTCATGCTCGCGGACCAGCCGCTGGAAGTAGGGGTCTGCCTCCAAGGCCGTCAGCCGCGCGTCGATGGCGCCCTCGCGCTTGAACGGAGGGTGGAGCAGCTCGTGCAATGCGGTCTTCACCGTGACGCTCAACGGGTAGGTGAGGTCGGTGAGGAAGTTCCAGCCCGTCACCCGGATGCCGTGGGGTTTGGCGAACTTCAGGACGTGGGCGTTCAGCTCCTCCACGTGGAGCGCCCGACCGAGGACGTCCTCGTCCCAGCCCACCACATCATGGGCCGCCACCTGGGCGCCGAGCTGCGCGATGGCCTGCTCGACCTGGGGCAGGTACTCCGCGCGCCAGATGCGAGAGAAGTCGATGCGTTGGAGGAACGCGAACAGCACACCCAGGTCCTGACGCACATCCTCCATCTCGGAGAAGTCGGAGTCCTCGCCGTAGCTCGTCGCCTTGAAGTCCTGGCGCATCGCCTTCCAGGCGGCGTCGTCAGCCACCGTCCTGGCCAGTCCGTCCACGGTGGCGGCGCCTGTGACGGAGAAGACGAGCGTCAGGTGGGGACCCACCATCGTCCCGGCCTGCTTTCCCATCCGCTCGGTGAGGTGTTCGAGCGCGGCCTTCTCCCTGGGCTCGAGCAGGGCGGAGAAGCGCTGGAACTCCGCGGGATAGAACTGCGTGTAGAACGCGTCGCCACGCAGGAGGTTGAGCAGGCAGAGGGCGTCATACGCCTCGGAGGGACGTAACACCCAGTGCGTGCGCCCCGCCTCCACCCGAGTGAGGGCCGGCGCGGGGGGCGTGGGGACCTCCTGGTGCGCTGCGCAACCGGATGACACCAGCCACAGCGTGGCGAGGAGGACCCGGGTGGGTATTCCCCGGCGGGAGTCGGAGGGCCGGGAGCGAGCGGGGACGGGGAAGTCGAGCGGGGCCGGAGTCATGGCGTCGAAGCTGAACCCCGTCGAGCGGGAATGTCTTGGACGAAAATCACCCCGTTGGACGAAACGCGCAGCCCGTGAGCCGTCGCCGGTACTCGGCGGGGGTCAGGTGGAGTCGCCGGTTGAATTCGCGCGTCATGTGACTCTGGTCGCAATAGCCCGCCTCCAACGCGATGTCGCTGAGGGCGTGCCCCGTCTCCCGCAGGGCCCGGCTGGCGCGCTCCAGTCGAGTGCGGCGCAGGTGGTCGGCGGGAGTGCACTGGAAGAACTGGCGGAAGCCGCGGCCCAACTGCGTGGGGCTCACCCCTGCCTCCCGAGCCAGTTGAGCGAGAGTGGGCGGCGGCCCTCGGCTCGCATCGAGTTGGTCGCGCACCCGCGCGAGCCACGCGGGAGGGGCCGACGCCTTCTGGGGCTTCGTGGCGCGGACGGCCTCGGCCAGCAGCTCCAGCGCGAGCCCTTCGATGGCGAGCGTCGCCACGTCATCTCCACGGTGGAACTCCTGATAGAGGCCCGCGCTCAGCGTGGACATCCGCGCGGAGGTCAGCTCCATCCGGCTGTTCAGCTGGGAGACGAGGGGGGCGCGCGACCGCCAGAACGACTCGGAGAAGTCGATGTTGAAGGTGCGTGTGCGCTGTCCGGCGATGCGCTGCTCGTGGGCGACCTCGGGGGCCTGGAAGGCGACCGACCTGGGAGGACATTCCCGGGCACGTCCTTCCATCACGTCGGTGAAGCTGCCTTCCAGCGTGAGCCGGAAGCCCGCGTGCCGGTGTCGGTGCCGGGCGAGGACGATGCCGGGAGCATAGGTGCTCTCCGTCAGGACGAGCCCCGCCACCTCCAGGCGCTGGAGCGGTGTGCCGAGATAGCGACCAAATCCAAGGACAGGTGCGGAGGACACGAAGTCCCAATGCACGGCCCGCGAATCGATTGCAATCTCCAGGCGCCAGGGCCATTGGGCTCGACCCTGGCGTGGCGCCGTGGGGGGGGGCGCAGTGCCACTTGGGCGAGCCGAGCCTGGGCGCTCCCTGACGCAGCGACCGAGGCCCGGGGAGCCACTGCCCCGGGCCTTCCTGGCAGCGCCGCGGGTGCTTGCGGAGCGGTGTGTCGCGATGGTGTCTTCCCGCGTGAGGATGTCCGCGTGGGCCGTGGTGATGGAGTCGCCCCGCTCGGCGCTCGGTCCTAGGGTTGTGTGACGTGCACGAGGCTGGTCATCGCGTCTACGTACAGCGTCGTGTCGTCGGCATGCAGCGGCAGCAGCGGAGTGACCGACACCTGGTTCAGCTTCGTCTTCCGAAGCTGTTGCGTGGCCGGATCCTTGAACACGGCGTACGGGACATCTTGGATGACGTAGGGCTCGCCCTCCACGTGCCCGATGATCATCAACACGTGCCCGGGAACGACGATGAGATCCCCCACCTGTGCTTGGGCGAGCGCGCGCAGCCGCTCGGTGTGCGAGTCCTGAGCCGTGAAGAGGCGGTGCTTCAGCGCTTCGCTCTTTCCTTGCAGCCCGGAGTTGGGCGGCAGGAACAGCCCCATGCTCCGGTACACGTCGCTGGTCAGGCCGCTGCAATCGCGCGCATTGAACTGGTGCCCCCAGCCGTAGCGCTCGCCGAGGAACTTGAACGCCTGTCGAAGGATGTTGGCGCGTGTCAGCGGCAGATAGCCCGGTGCGGTATCGGCGGTACGACGCAGCAGCGCGCTCTGGAAGACCAGTGTCCCGTCCTGCTCGCGCGCCGGTAGCAGCACTGGCCACGATGCATAGCTGCTGGCGCCGTTGATGGGGTCTCCGGCGGGCACATCGGCCCGTGGCAGCGCGACCCCCATGTCGAGTTCGAGTTCGGACACTCCGGGGGCTTCTGGCGTGAAGACGGTGCGTACCTGATCGCCCGTGACGACACGCCCGGGCGCTCTCGTCACATACGAAAACACCGTGTCCGCCGTGCCTTCCGCGACATCTCCGCGCTGGACCCACGCGGGCCCCTGGGTCGTCAGGACGAACAGCCATTGCTGATCCGCGCTGTGATGCGCGATGACGACCGGCTCGCCTGGGAACAGGACGCCGGCCTGCAGGCTTTCGTAATCGCGCAGGTTCTCCGCCGCGAAGAATCGCCGGGTGGACGGCAGTGACCGCAGAGGCGTGCGCCGAACGCTGAGGCCATAGCGCGCGGTGGTGGCTTCGGGGATGTGCGCAGTTGCTGCGTTCTGGCGCAACTCTGCGCGCATGGCCTCCGTCACCGGCTGCCCCTGTTCGTCGATGGCCGCCTGGATGGGAGTCTGCTGCGCCTCTTGGATCCAATTGGCGACCTGCGTCCGCGTCAGCGTCGCTGGGATGCGCTTCAGGTCGACCAGGCCGCCCGCTGGACCGAATGCGCGCATGCGCTGCGTTGCCACCTGGTCGGCATCGAGCAGCACCTTGTCGGGAGATGGCGCGCGGCGGATCCAGAACTCGGGCGACAGCATGTCTTCGCTGAACGCGGGAACCCCGGCTGGAGATACGGCGAGCGCGGATGGCGTGGCGCAGGCTGCGAGGCCGGCGGTGGTGCCCACGACCATGAGCGAGAGAGCCCGCATGCGCCAAGTGCGTGCTTCCACTCGGCGCGTCGTCGCAGGTGTCTGGGCGGACGGGGAGTCCAGGCGGCTCATTCGTTCAACTCCGTGAGGGGACGGCTCCAGGCGGCCGTACTTGCGTGCCGAGACGAGCAGGTCATGCCACGTGTGGCCGGCTGCTCACCCATGGATCCAACGAGCGCTCAGCGCGATCTATTTCACCTGTGCGCGGTGTTTTCACCGAGAGGCCCCCTGGGCTGGCCCGCGTCGCCGTGTTCGCGGTGGAGGATTCCGATGACGACGTCATGGGAGCCCTGGGACACGCTGCTCGAGGTGTCGTCGCTCCAGCCTCTCCTCGGCCGGTCGGTCCGCCTTCATGGCTGCGTGCCTCCTTCACGGAGCCACTCACAGGAGCACGGAGCCCCTTCTTGCGAGGAGGGGGCGCGGGCAGCGAGAAGCAGAATCATGCCCCCACGGAGGATGAGGCGCGGAACGGTACGAACTTGGGCGTCAGGCCACGCAAAGGGTTGCTAGCGTGCTCGGATGGCGACGAAGAAGACGCAGTCCACCGGTGATGGGGCGCAGGACCGGCCTTCTCCTTGGCGTGACGTGAACACGTTCCTGAAGGATGGCTGGCCCTCGTTCGTGGAGACTCACTCGGACGGCTCGCCGCAGGCGGAAGCCCTGGATGGGGCGGTGACGGAGGCATTCACGCTCTGGGGCGCGCCAGTTCCCCCCGATCTGGCCTCGCTTTTCGAGCCGCTTGCTTCGCGCGCGTCGCCACCGCTTGCGCAGTTCAGCATCGGCTCGTACGTACCCCGGCTGGCGAAGATAGGGAACCTGGCTGAACAGCGCCTCGTGGCGGCCCAGCACTATCGACCCCTGTGGAAGGAACTCCTCGCTGGCGTCGTCGAGGTTGGCTCCACTTCGGCGGGTGACATCTGGATGTATGGCCGTGAGCCCCAGCGCGGCAATGCGCGGGCTCAGATCTACCTCTACAACCACGAGACGGAGGAACTCGAAACGCCACAAGCCGCCGACCTTGATGCGCTCGTGTTTCGCGCGGCGCTTGTGCGAGCCCATCAGCAAGGTGAGGTGGATGCGGCGACGCTCGCGACAGCAGGCAAGGCGCTCGAGGGCCGCGTTGGAGACCTCTGCTTCGAGGACGTGTTCCCGGGGTTGACGCCATACAAGGCCGACGCAGAGCCGGCCTACAGCAACGACCTGAGGGCGGGTTGGCTCGCGACGCTGCTCACGGAGGTGGATGCCTCCGACACGGAGTTGCGCGGAGCCTTCTCCCTGGAGATGAACAAGCCGCTCACCGAGGCGTTGCTGGCTTCGAACGTGGAGCGCTTCAAGCACTTTCCCCCGGCCGCGTTCTACTTCTGTCTGGCCAGCTTCTTCGCTGGCGATGATGCGCGGCTCGCCCAGGCTCTGGAGTTGAGTCGATTGAGTGAGGCGCCGCTCGTCAAGGACCTCGTCACGTTGGTGGAGGAGCTGCGCGCGGGGCGCAAGGCGTTGGGCATCATTCCGGACGTGCAGGCCTTGCGTGCGCGGGTGATGGCGCTGGAGCTGTGGGACCCAGAGTCGAGGGCGCGGGCCTTCGAGAAGGCTGTCGCCGCGGCCCAGGAGCCGGTCGCGCGCGCCGCGAAGGAGGGCACGCTGGACGCGTTCGCCTGGGCTTCGGCGAAGGACTCCGCGGTCCTCTCCGCCGTGGAAAAGGCCTATGCGGACGATGCCTCGATGGCGCAGACGCTCTCCCTCGTCTCGCGGTGGACGAACGAGGAGGGGTATCGCGACGAGGCGGTCATCGCCCAGCTCATCGAGGAGGGGGACCGCCGGCTGGCCCCGCTGCTGGTGGCTCGCGCGCGGAATGAGGAGGATCGCGCGAGCGGCCTCGCGCTGGATGTGCTCGCGGAGTGGGCCGAGCCACGCAGCGTGGAGTTGGTGAAGGACACCGCCAAGGTCGTCGACCGCTTCCACCTCAAGCGCCACGCCTTCATCCGGCTCGTGCAAGGCGTGGGCGACCCAGTGCACGCGAAGGACTTGTTGGCCATCATGAGAGCGCATCCCCCCAAGGAGGGAGACTCAGGGCGCAACAAGATGCTCGCCGCGGTGACGTTCGCGCTCGGTGAGTTGGGGGACCCCGCCGCGGGCGGCGTGCTCCTTCCGTACCTGGACTCCCAGGCGACGGACGTAGGGTCGGAGGCGCCCATTCCTTTCTGCGACGCGGTCCTCTTCGCTGTGGGGGCGTTGGGGGAGCCGCGAGCCCTCGCCCCACTGGTGGCGAAGGTGGAGGCGAACAAGTGGGCGCCCTCGGGCTCTCCCGCGCTGTGCTTCGCGCTTGGCCGGCTGGCCTCGGATTCGGACGCCGAGACTCGGCAGACGGTGGTGTCGATGTTGGATGCGAACCGCATCACCCGGTTCACGGAGATTGGGATGGATCAACAGCCCCGTCAGCGGACGCGGGCCTCCCTGTTCAGCGAAGTGGGCGGACAGACGCGCACAACGGCCTGTCAGTTGATGTTGGAGGACGCGTTGGCGGGCCTCACCGAGGGGGCCGCGCGAGAGGATGCGCTGGCCAACGTGAGAGAGCTCGTGACGGGAGTCCTGGTGGGCTGGGAGTCGAGGCAGAACGTGCAGTGGCGCGGGTACGAAGGGTACGCGCTGCTGGCCTGGGCGCTGCTGGCGCTGCGGCGTCACCCCGAGCTGGGGTGTGAGCTGGCGAAGCCGTTCGTCGGCTTCTCCGTGCCGCTCGTGCGTCATCTGGCGAAGCAGGTTGTGCGCGGATAGCCGGCCCGTGCGCTGGGAGTCTCCAGGCGGGGGAAGGCGAGCCCCGTCTGGAGTCCCCGGCCTCCAGTTGAAGACGTGGCTGTTCGGCCGCTCCTCACGCTCTTCCGTGGGACGCCTCCGTCTCCGGGGCTTGCCCAGGTTGAAAGCCTCTTCTGGGATTGCTCCAACACCTCTGCCCGAGGGCGGACGCCACGTGGGTGCTGCCTGCGGGATTTGGGAGGCGGCTATCACTGTCAGCAGATTGCGGGGCACTGCGCAGGCCCGTAAGGTCGATGAGACTCAGCAGTGGGACGATGGAGACGAACGTGACACGGCGTGCTTTGGTTCTCGGTGGCGGCGGGGTGGCTGGGATTGCTTGGGAGATTGGTGTGTTGGCTGGACTTGCCGAGTCCGGCATCGACGTCACGAGCGCCGACATGGTGGTCGGCACGTCGGCGGGCTCGGTGGTCGCCGCGCAGATCACCAGTGGACTGTCGATGGCGGAGCTGCTTGCCCGACAGGTGGATCCGGCGCTGCAGTGCGAAGAGCTGGTTCCGGTGCTCGAGCTTCAGACGCTGTGGGCGGCGATCGGCGCCATCATGAACGAGACGAAGGATGTCAACGAGGCGCGGCGTCGTTTTGGTGCGCTGGCGCTGTCCGCGAACACGGTGAGCGAGTCCGCCCGGCGAGCGGTGATCGCGGGCAGGCTACCCGAGCACAAGTGGCCGCAGCGCCGGCTGGTGTTGCCGGCGGTGGATGCGCAGACCGGCCTGCCGCGGCTCTTCACGAACGACTCGGGCGTCGAATTGGTCGATGCCGTCGCGGCAAGCTGTGCAGTGCCCGGCATGTGGCCGACGACGACCATCGAGGGCAGCCGCTACCTCGATGGGGGCATCCGCTCGAACGAGAACGCTGACCTGGCAGCCGGGTTCGACCGGGTGCTGGTCCTCTGCGTGATGGAGATGCCGGGGGCCGCGCAGTGGCGGCTCGACCTGGACCCCCAGGTCGCCGCGCTGCGGACGTTCGGCAGCCGGGTCGAGGTGATCCGGGCGGACGAGGCCGCGGTGCGCGCGTTCGGCACCAACCCGCTTGCCCCCAGCACCCGGACGCCGTCCGCGCAGGCCGGTCTGGCGCAGGGGCGCGCTGAAGCGGACCGAATCCGCTCGCTCTGGATGTAGTTCGGCGGCGGTGCCAAGCCGTTGCGGTACGTCGGCTGTGGGGCCCATCAATCACTTCGAGACAGCATCGAGTGATGGATGCGGCCCTTCGCAACGGTCGAGGCCGGCTGATTCCGCGCGCGAGCGCTGCCCTTCGATTGGAATGCGCCGTCGAGTGGAGGGGGGGATGTGTGCCCCTCGTTCACGGGGCGTCCGATGAATGCTCTCAATGGGGCAGCAGGGCCAGAATGTTCGCGAGCTGGTGGGTCTTGGCGGCGCGAACGGGGAAGCTGTGTTCCAAAGGCTACTCATGGTCAGGACGTCAGGGTGTCTTGGTAGAGTCCTGGCCTCCAACTTGAGCAGGAGAGGAACCCTCATGGACAGACGACGACATGCAACCTCGACGCGCCTGCGCGCGCTCGGGCAGGCTGCGCTGGTGGTGGCAGGTCTGGGGATGGGAGGTGCCGCGCTCGCGCAGCCCGGCTCCTCCGATCCCGCTGACGCGGAGATCGCCCGAGACGAGCTGGGCCAACGGCTCTACACCGTGGACCTGCGGGTGGACGCGCAGAAAGACTTCTCACAGGACTTCACCCCGAGCGAGCGCTTCGCGCCGTACCTTGCCGGGCAGGCCGTGAACCTCGTGCAGTCCCTGGAGGCCCAGTACGGCTTCCAGGCTCGACAGATGACCAGCGTCACGCGTCTGAGCTTCACCGCTCCGCTGACGGAGGCGCAAATCAAGGCGCTCGCCATCGACCCCCGCGTGGTGGACGTCGCCCCCGCCATCCTGATGTACCCGAGCACCCCACCCACGGACACCACCGCTGTCTGGCGTGACTCCGCGAACACCACCGCCGAGCCGCCCTACTCGCAGTGGAAGCTGGTGCTTCCCTCGCTGCCGGCCATGCAAGCCTGGGGACAGCGCGCGGTGAACAACGCCAGCCCGGCCGTCGTGGCCAATGGCCCCGTTGTGTACGTGCTCGATGTCGGCACCGGGCTGCACGCCGGTCTCCCCAACGTCGTCGAGCGCGTCAACGGCGTGGTGCCCCTGGGCAATGACTGCGGCTCGCGCCCGGGCTTGTCTGCTTGCACCCCCGCGCAGCTCGCGAACGTGGTGGGGTGCTATAGCCACGCGACGATGGTCGCGGGCGTCGTCGGCGCGTCGAATGCGCAGGGCGGCACGCGCGGTGTCTACCCGGGTGTGAGTATCGTGTCGGTGTCGCTCTACCGGCCTCCCGCGGGCGCCCACGGCTGCGTGTCGGGCCCGCTCACCAACTCGGCGGATGTCGCGCAGGCGCTGGACTGGATTGGCAACAACATCCTCGCGACCAACCACACGGGGCGACCCAGTGTCGTGAACCTCTCCTTCAATTGGTCGTTCAACAGCCAGGTGCCCACCGGGTTGCTCGCGCAGATTCAGGCCGTCACGCACATGACGCCGGGGGCCCTCTTCGTTCAGTCCGCCGGCAACTTCTACCGGGACGCCTGTGCTAGCGCCTACACCCCGACGCAGGTCAATGACGGCGTGCTCGTGGTGGGCGCCATCAACGCCCACGGCCAGCCCGTGAGACCCCTCAACGGAGTTCCTGGCTTCTGGAAGGACGTTGCGGGCCCCCTGCATCAGTCCGGCTCGAACTATGGCGCCTGCGTCGAGGCATGGGCCCCGGGGGACGCGGTGCTCACCTCGGTCGGGGACGTCACCAACCAGCAGGGCGCGACCACGTACTCTTCATACGCCTACGTCTCTGGCACCTCTCTGGCCGCGCCGCATGTGGTGGGGCTCGCCGCGGCGCTCATCGCGAGCGACGGGACGCTGACCACTCCCGCGCTGGTGGAAGCCAAGGTTCGCTCCACGCTTCGGAACCTGGGCTCGCACGATGCCGATGGCCTGTCCATCTTCCTGCCCTCGCTGAACGCCGCGGAGAAGAACAAGGTGTGGAACACGCCCTACGCGGAGCTGTGGGTGACGCAGCAGTGCTACATCCCATACTTCGCGACCTTCGTATCGGGCTGCACCTTCCTCCGTGAGCCGGGGGAGGAGGACCGCCCCAATCTCTTTCGCGACCACGACACGCTCTACCGGCGTCCGAACATCGTGCCGCTCATGAGCCTCGACTCGAAGGGGGAGGGTAGCTACACGTGCGACGTGAAGTTCACGGACACGGGCTTCGAGTCGCACGTCGTGGCCACTGGCCAGAAGCAATACTTCATCGGGCTGGACGCCACCGCGCTGGGCTCCTCGTTGCCGGGCACGCTGTCCTCGACGTTGTGCCCATCCGCCACCGTGCGACTCGCCACGGATTGACGCCAGCCTCGGAGATGCCCGGGCGCGGCATGGGGCCCGGGCATCTTGACGAGCGTGGATGCCCCACGTGTTCCCTTGAGCCTGCCATGGCCCATGAATGCGCCATGCGGCAGAGCGGTGGCTCGGTCCGTGCGCGGTGCCCAGAATTGTCCAGATGTTCAACTGCACGCACGTCAACAGTCCCTCCTCGCCTGCGTGCGGCCGATCGTCCAACGTCTTCACGCAGCCCCGTGTGACGGTTGCGCCGATAGAGGCCGATATCACGGCCACGGATGCGGCCTCGTTGCTTTCGTCAAGCTAGACACCAGGCTTGCCGCGTCCTTGGTGTCCACGGAGGCGGCTCAAGCCGATGGGATAGCCTTGATGCCCAAGCGCCGCAGTGGGCGGATGTTCTTCGCACCGCTACGCCTCTTGAATGAGCGCCTTGAGATCCTTGTTTTCAAGCGTGCGGCTCCCGCGCCAGCTCCTGTCCAGGCCGACACGAAGCATTGCCCTGCCGAGGTCAATCGACCGGATTCCCAGGGGCGGAACCATCTTGAGGAGTGGGGCGAGGAGCCAGCGAGTCGCGCCTGTCGGCTGCATCGGGAGAATGCCTGCCGGACGCACGTTGGCCAGACGGGCCAGCTTCAACTCCGCCAGCCTGTCTTCGGCTTCAGCCTTCACCCTCGCCCACATCATGGAGGATGTGCGCTTTGTCCCTGACCCCGATAGATAGACAAAACTTGCGTCAGGGCTCTCCGCGAGGAGTGTACGGGCGGCAGCCAGGGCGTAGGTGACGTGAATCTCGCGGTACGGGGCTTCGCCCTTGACGTTCCTCACCGAGGTTCCGAGGCAGAACAGGCAGCTGTCCGCCCCCTTGAAGTGGTGCGCGATGCCTCCGAGATTGGCGAAGTCCGACCATGAGACCTCGCGGAGCTTGGGGTGCGAAATGCCCAGTGGACGACGCGTGATGGACCGGACCTCCGACACCCCGGGTTCCGCAAGGCAGGCCTGGATGGCGCCTTGGCCTGCCGTACCAGTCGAGCCGAAGACGACCACGATCTGTCCCTTGCTAGTTGGGTCTTGAGTCATTTCTGGACGGCCTCCCATCGGGTTCTGCTCATCAGGGGTGGTGTAGCACCCATTTCGAGCGGACAGGACTCGCGCATGGGACTGCGATGCCAATCGACACCGCGTCCCTGTCTCTGGGCTTTCACTTGCGCCAAGGCTCAGGGCGTCTTTCGCTGTTCCTCCTCCCGAGGCTGGACACTGCCTATTTCGCGGTGCCGCCGGATTGGCGGACGACGGCGCTGGAGCCCGGCACGCGCCCTTCGGTTGGCAGTGGCTCCAACCGCCCCCCGAGGTGTCGCGCCCGGCCTTCTCCAGCGCGGATACCATCCCAGGGAGAAGTCTCCGTCGGCCATGCGGCCCAGCACCTCGAAGTCCTCGCGCAGGCTTGCGTCCAACACCTTCCACCGCACGTGGCCGTCGGTGTTGAACGCCACAGCCTGGACCACCTTGCGCTCGGGGTGGAAGAGGACGTCGAACACGTCCGAGCCCGCGTCGTCCGCGAGCACCTTCTCTGCGCCTGTTCGCAGCACCTTCTCCACCACCCGCGAGGTGTTGGAGCCGTGCGGACTCTTCAGGTTCACCTTCGCGCCGTCGCGCGAGAAGCCGATGAACCCCAGGTACTGGTTGCCTAGTTCGGCAGATGCTTGATGGTGTAGTCGCAGGCGTTGCCGACAGTGATGATCTTCTCGGCGTCCTCGTCGGGAATCTCGAACTGGAAGGTCTCCTCCATGTCCATGATGAACTCGATGAAGTCCAACGCGTCCATGCCCAGGTCCTCGATGAGGCGAGACTCCAGATGGATGGACTCGAAGCCGACGCTCGTGTGGTCGCGGACGACCAGCTTCACGATGTCACAGATATCCGGAGGTGCGGCGAGAGAGCGCTGCTCGGTGGACTGTGAATACCCAGGCGACATGGGGGCGGAGGCGCGTCCCTCCGCCGGGATGAGCTGCGCCGCCAGCATGAGGCACAACGCGATCGGGAAGGCAGTGAGTCGATACATAGAAGCTCCTGATTTGTTTGGATTGGAGACTATGCCTGTTGTTGCTTGTGTCAAGACTGTGAGGCGTACGTGGGCCAGATCTGCTGCTCCTGGGTGGGGTCAAGTGGCCAGGGTGAATGTGGACCTCCTGCGGAGTTGCCCCATGCCTCGGCGACCGAAGTTGATAAGACATTGGGCTGTGGCGCGGGTCATGGCTCGTGATGCGATGTCGCGGTGCGTGCGGAGCCACGCGCTTGTGCATGGGGACGCTCCGAGGTGAACCCAGTCGGGCTCAGGCTCCGCAGGCCCGCGCGTCTTCTTGACGCTCCTGAAGGAGCAGGGGCCTTGAATGCCGTGAGGCCAGGTCCCTGGATGGGAGTCCGGCCTCTGCATGGCCTGGTGCCGATGCTGGAGCACACGCTTCGGTCATCCTGCGGGAAATTCGCAGAGGAAGGAAAGAGAGCGCCGTGATGCTCTCGGCAGTCGAGGTAGTGGCACACGCCGACGCGGTACGGATGTCCCGGTTCGGACGCTGCCGCACAGTCAGTCGCCGGTGACGCGCTCGGGTCCTTCGCCGCTCATCCCGCTCTGCGACGGAAGTGGAGCGCCTGCGCGCCGGACTCGAACCGCTGCGTCGATAGGAGTTCGAGATGCCGCGCACTCGACAGGCCATGAAACAACGTCGGCCCGCGGCCACTGATGATGGGATGAACGACGAGGCGGTACTCGTCGATGAGCCCCAACTCTTCGAGCGCAGTCGCGAGTTTGGGCGCTCCGACGAGGACGCCCCGCTGGGTCCTCGCTTTCAGCGCTGTGATCGCCTCGCGAAGGTCCCCCTCCACCCTGATCGTGTTCTGCCACGGAAAGTCGCTCCGCGAGCCCGACACGACATACTTCGCCTTCGCCTCGAGCTTCTCCGCCCACTCGCGCATCGCGCGTGGTGCCTTTTCGTCGTGTGCCACCGCGGGCCAGGCACCCTCCATCAGCTCGTAGGTGTTGCGGCCGAAGAGCATTGCCCCGCTCTGATCCATCAGCTGCGTCCAATAGTCGTGCAGCTCGTCGTCCACGATTCCCTGGGTGTGATCGATGCACCCGTCCAAAGTCACGTTGAGACCGAAGGTGAGGAGGCCCATGGCCTGGGATTCTACGAAAAGCGCGCCCAGCGCGCACCAGCCCGACCCATCGATGCAGTGCCCCATCCCGATGGGTATCGGCGCGCAGACACTCGACGCGCTCGAATCGAGCAGCCCGCCCGGCTGCGCGAGGACGGTTGGCTATGGACCAGGCCCCAAACTCAATGGAACCCACAACCACGATTCATTTCGTTGTCGGTGGTGCTGGGTGTGTTCCTGAATATAGGGACAAAGACACCGCGCTGGCGGTCACGGACATCATACGTAGAGTGCCCGGGGTTCATCGCCAGGAGATGCCCCTCGAGCATTTTCAATGTATGAAAAAGTACTGACCGGAGCGTCCGGTTCGTGCGCACGCGGATTCAACCCGCGACCACAGACGGATTCGTTCGAGCTGTGAATCAGAAAGGAGGTCCGTTCGTGGTGATGCGCAGTTGCTGCGAATTGATGGCGATGGCAAGCCGCTTGTAGAGTTCGCGATCCTGCTGCTCTGTCAGCTGGCCACGCAGCGCGAGAAAGGCGCTGCGTTCGTGCTCGCCCCATCTGCCGGCACTGATTCCCTGGTCCACGATCTGACTCGCCTGAGCGAAGGCCTCCAGGCTCGCCGGAGAGGGCGTGGGAGGCTTGGGCGCGGGCCGTTCCTCGGACGGCGAAGCTGGAGCCTCGGCCCGAGCGACCGAGAGCTCCTCTCGCATCATCCGCCGTAGGTCTTCTCGAAGCGCGGCCTCGTCCAGCCCCGAGACGGTGGGGAGGGCGGGGCGCGGCGCGCGCTCAAGGCTTTGTCTCATCAGTCGGACCTCTGTCTCCAGGCGCTCCAGGCGATGGGCCGTCTCGTCCGGTGCGGATGCTGGTTGGCTCCAGCGCCCTACCGCCACGCCTGCGCCTGCCGCCGCCACCAAGAGGGCCAGGTAACAGGCCCGGGATGCCGTGGTCATGGTCCGTGCCTTCTCGCTATTACTTGGGCATGTTGTACGAGGACGTATTCACCAGCACGGAGTTACAGGTGCCAGCGCCATCGTGGTAGACCATGATGGATGAGTCCGAGGTGAGCGAATGCAGCACCTCGATGAGCCCCGCATCGTAGGTGCGACAGGTCGCCGAAGCTCCGGACGCGTCCCGAACGGCGAGGTCCGCGAAGATGAGCCCGGTGGTGCTGGCGAAGTACGTGACATGGATGTACTGGATCGTGTCCGCGCTGTTGCGCGCAGCCCCCATGTCTCCGCCAAAGGCGTTGATGGGCGCCGGGTGGATGACCACGCCATAACTCTGCTTGTACCCAGCCCATGCGGTTCCACCTCCCGCGAGCAGCGCGAGTCCCAGGGCAATGGCAGTCTTCTTCGTGAACATGATGTCTCTCCATGTGTTGTGACGGGAAAGGTTACAAGCGCTGTCACGCGTCGACACCACGCCTGAGCGGGTGTCGCGAGTCTCGTAACACGTTTGCATTGGAGAGTGGAAATGCTTTCAAAACCGTCAAGCCCGGCAGGGGCCGTCGGCGTCGTGAGCGCTCAGGCCAGCGCGGAATTCTCAGGACGTGTTGAAATGGAGTAAAGGGGGCGGCGCGTTGACCGAACAAGATGCCCGACCTCGCAATGTCCGCGCGCACGCCGTAGCCGAGCGACCTGACAGATGAGCAGTGGGTCCTCATTGATACCTTCGTCAGGGCGGTGGGAGGACCCCCAAGAATCAGGTGCCTCCGAGGCGAGAGGTAGTGAATGCCATCCTCTACGTATCGCGGACGGGTGTGCAGTGGCGCGACCTGCCACATGACCTACCGCCTCGCATCGCGGCCCAGCTCGACACGCACTCAGTTCCAATCGGCTCGTGTTTCTTCAATCCACTGTCCACGACCGATTCTTCCGAGTCGTGAATGAGGCTGAGGGCAAGACGAAGGTGCTGACGTCGCGCTGCACACAGGACTCCCGCGCCAGGTGGAGGCAAGTCGCGCAGTGGGAGGGGCGCCCCCACGTGAGCGGGAGTTGGGGCCCGCGCGCCTCACCTCGAGCGTAGACAAAGGCTTCGGGCCCGATTTCGGGGACATCCGATGCGCTCTTTCGCCGAAGCCCCGCGCATCAATGCATTGCCTTCGTCGGGAGACAGCGCGCTCTTGGTAACACCCGTGCGACGGAGTGGTGCGTGGACCTGCGACGTACTCGAGCGCGTGCGAGGGAACACCTTGGTAGCGGCGAGCCACAGAGAAGTTCGGGGAGGGGCAGCTGAAACACCAGCAGAATATCCTTGAGGGCCCTCATGCACGTCCTCCGCTTCAAGGATGTTCGCAAGGGACCCGTTTGTTGCTCTCGGGGGCGCGGGCCGGCGTGGTATGCGCGGGCTCATGGTGTTCCTGTTCCGACGTCATGCTGCACGCGTTGACGCGACCACTCGTCAATCCTACAGTCAGTGAACGTGTGCCGGACTGAACTACGAAGATATGGGTGGCCGTTGGCGGTTCTCCTGCTGACCGCATGCGGCAAATCGGCTCCCTCCAACTCCATCCCGGCGGTGGCCACGGTGACGCACCTCACGGGCAGCAAGTGTTCCTGGCTCCCAGATGCCGGTGACCTGTGTCCGACGCTGACCATGCGCGTGTACCCAAAGGGAAGGCCACCATACGAAGCGACCTCCGAGGTGCGCATTCCGCAGGTTGCCGCATCCCGTGTCCAGCCTGGGGCGTGGCTCAATGTTCTGGTAGACCCGGCCGCGGCCTCGCGCGTATTCGTTGATGTTTCCTCGTTCTCCGGCCCTCCGCCAAACCCTGTTCCCGACGCGGATTCCCGCTGACGCAGGCGCGGTTCTACCTACGTGAGTATCACTTTGGGCGTGAGCCGCTCGCGTGGACAGGTTGACTCCGCTGCTGCCCTGTCGACCTCGGCTGGCGCAGCGTAGCCGATTGTC
This sequence comes from Citreicoccus inhibens, assembly GCF_019039035.1. GTDB lineage: Bacteria > Myxococcota > Myxococcia > Myxococcales > Myxococcaceae > Citreicoccus > Citreicoccus inhibens. Next base: position 29,498 of record NZ_JAHNZT010000046.1, read on the forward strand.
GAGTGAATGCGGTGCTGGTTGTAGAAGACCTCGATGTAATCGAAGAGCTTCACCTTCGCGGCGTTGACGCTCTCAAAGGACTCCCCCAACTCGGTGGTGTAGCCCTCATTTCAACCGGACAGGTCGCTCACGCAGAGGACCAGCCCAAACGACCGGTCGCGATTCTTGAACGGACTCATGCCGCGCGGGGAGCAGAGCCGACGCGCAGCATCCGGCTCGGAGTCTGTTGTGCGTTGCGAGCATTCAGGTCGGCGTCCACCGTATCTTCAGACGGAGGCGTGATGTGTCATGCTCTTCACTCGCCGGGGCATGGAGCGCTTGCGAGTGGCGCATTCGGGCAAAGGTCCAGCGCGCAGTCGAAGTCCGCGGGCAGCACAGTGAGAGTCTTCTGACTCACCTCCTGCCGGGTGAACCACCGCGGAGGCAAGGTGACAATGCTGAAGTCGGCCAACTTCTGCCCGTTGTAACCCCATGCCACCTGCATCGCTTGGCCTTCGATTTCGAGCCTGAGTGCGAACATACGCTTCCCACCCTTGGTGCTGACTTCGGCTGACTTGAAGGCCATTTCAACGGCGCGGTCGCACGCGTCGAGCCCGGCGCTCTCGAGACGCTTCGACGCGAGCTCTGCCCGGGCCTTCCATGCCGCTGCAACGGAATCGGTGCCTGGTGCGCCGCCGCGGGTTGGCGTGCTGGGCGCGGAACCGAGCATCACAAGTGAGAGAACAGCGACGACGGGGCGGCTCATTGACGCTCCAAGTGAGGGAAAGGACGTATGTTATCCGATCCGCAACAGGGCAACACGGTATGCGCTGCATGGACTTCAATTTTCGACTCAGCAAGAGGTCGCCTCCCGCTGACGGCGTGACTGTCAGTCATTCAGCGCGCTGATTCCTGGAGTCACTCCGCACCTGTCTGGACTGGAGCGCCTGCCGGGGGGACCCGGGGTGGATGCACGCAGGCAAGATGGAATCATGATGGGGTTGTGATGCTGTGTGCCCGCGGCCCGTGCCACATGGACTCCTGGCCCCGAGAGGTCCCATTCGCGTGGGCGCTTCCTCTGCTTGGGGACTGGAGGGATTCATCATGCGGTGTGGCGCGTGGGTCGTGATGCTCGCGGGACTGTTGATGGCATTTCCTGGCGTTGCGGCGGAGTCGTCGCTCCCCTCCGTGGACCTGGGCGTCCGCGAGGTGGACGCAGGAAGCCTGGCGCTCATCAGCCGGCGCACGGACGCGGACTGGTGGGCGCTGTCCCGGGTGGGGTCTGAAGTCGGGACGGGGCACCCACGCAAGACGCTCCACGTGTTCCGCAGCTCGAATGCCGGCCGCTCCTGGCAAGAGGATGTGGAGGCGACGGGGGCCGTGGCAGGGGGGGCGACTCCCGAGATCCTTCGAACGGGTCGCAGACCAACCCGGAAGTCGATTTCCTCGTCTGGTTGACACCCAGGATTGGTGTCATGGCGGGGTACATGGGTGCGGAGGTGCTGCGCACCACCGATGCGGGGCGGACCTGGGGCAGCGTGAAGCTTCCGTTCGATGACAAACTCTGGGTCTATGACCTGGAGCGGGCCGAGGGGCGGACATGGTTGTGCGGCTCGTCCGGGAACATCTACCGCAGCGATGACTCCGGAGCCTCCTGGGAGCAGCTGAAGGGGGCTCCCTTCGATCAGGATGACCGCTGCATGGACCTCTCCTTCCTGAGCCCGTTGCGTGGCTGGGCCTTGGGGATGAAGGGCTCCTTGTGGGCGACGGAGGACGGAGGGGCATCATGGCGTCGCATGGAGTCTCCCGGCCAGACGGACCCGATGCTGAGCGGGGGGCAAACGCCACCTTCCTGGGATTTGCGCCATGTGGCTCTGCTCACACCCCAGGTGGCATGGGTTGAGGGCAGGGCAGGTCGCTTCCAGACGACGGACGGCGGGAAGACGTGGCACACCCGGCCTTTCGTGCCCAGAGAGGATGAAGCGCCCCCGAGCGTCAGGAAGCAAGAGAATGGCCGGCGGCTCGTCACCGTGGGGGTGATGGACACGGGCGCTCCGGTGAACACCTGGATGCCATCCTTCGACGAACATGCAGAGGTGATGGGGGACGACACGGTGGTATTGATTCGTGGCGACTTCATGAGCACCTATGTGGCCGGCCGCCTCGAGAGGAGTTCCCCGCTCACCATTGCAGGCTCTGGCGTCCTCACGCCGCTCGACGGCGTGAGCTCGGGCCGGCCGTACGGGTGGTTCGGCTGGAAGGGGGACCAGATCGTTCGGTCCCAAGACCAGGGCCGCAACTGGTTCTCCGTGGGCCGCGTCCCCGAGGCTCCCCTGCGCACCCTGGCCCTCGCAAAGGACGGCAGGCTCTTCGCACAGACGCAGGCCGAGAGTCTCTTCCTCTCCTCGGACCTCGGCCGCACCTGGGAGCGGAGCTGTGCGTGGCTGGATGACTATGACTTCGTCGTGGCGACCGGCGTCTCCCCTGATGGATTGGAGTCACCGCTTCACTGCCTGCTCACTGCGCCTGAATCCGTGGTGAAGGTGCGGTTCGATATCGCCGGTTGTTTTGGCGGCACGACGAGCCAATTGGAGTTGGAGCTCTCGCAGGGCGATGCGACGCTCTTGGGCCGGTCGGGCGGTGGAGAGACGCCCCTCGAGGTCCGCTCCCGCAAGCTGAGTCGTGACGAGGGGCAGCGCATCCTCCGCACGCTGGTGGACGCCGCCACGCGAAAGGAGGCGCCGCTCGATTGTCGCTCCACCACCCGGTATAGAACCATCATCGAGTGGTCCTGTTCGCTGAAGGAGCCGGAGGAGCGGGACGTGGAGTTCGAGGCTGCTGGCTGTGGGCCACTCATCCGAGTGGACCTCGTCGGTGCAGCAACCTCGTCCGGCACGGCGAGCGCCGAGGGCTATGCGCGCTCACTCGGTGTGTACGAGGCCGCGGCCCGCGCGTTGGAAGGTCCTTCGCGCTGAGTGGCGCTGCCTGACCCCGGGGCTGGGCCTCAGCCCGGCTCAGGGACGGAGACGCGCATCGACATCGTCGCCGCCCCTGAGGGTGGTCGCGGATGCGCCTGCTAAACTCGGCTGGCGCCGAGCACGTGCTCGGCGCCCTACTTCACAAGCCAGAATCCCTCTCCATCACTGCGGCCGTTATGGTGCGCGACTGCATTCCGAGGACGAAGCCATCCTCCAAGCGGATGGTCCGCTATGATTGCCTCTCGCCGACTCAGGCCCGGTGAGAGCTCATGCAACGGCAAGCGGCCTGATTGCTGCCCATCTGGTGTCTCAACAATCAGGTGCGGTACAGACCATTGCGTTCGGCTGGCCGAGCCTCTGCGCAGTGATGTTGATGGACGCCAGCGAGGGCGCAGTTCGTGCGCGAGCGTCACGAGGACCTCGTCTTCCATCTGGTCGGCCTCCCTGAACCGCGCTGCCGTGATGAGCGCCTCCTTCTCTGCGCGGCGGCTGCGCAGGCCGGTGGCCACCGTTGCGAGCAACTCCTCGGGCTCGATGGGCTGGCTCAGGTAGACGTACGACACCACCGCGGGCTGCTCAGCCAGCGCGCGCTCAAACTGCCTTTACATTCCATCTGTCCGTATACTAGATACTGAACCACATGGTTCAGTACCTAGATGCCGGCCTCGATGCTTCGTTCGCCGCGCTCTCCGACGCCACCCGACGCGGCGTGCTGGAGCAGCTCGGGCGTGCGGAGGCCTCGATCTCGGACCTCGCCGAGAAGTTCAACATGACCCTCACGGGCATGAAGAAGCATGTCGGTGTCCTGGAGCGGGCCGGGCTCGTGCGCACGGAGAAGGTCGGGCGCGTGCGGACCTGCAAGATTGGCCCGCGTCGACTGGAGGAAGAGATGGCATGGCTCGACAGGTACCGCCAGCTCTGGGAGGCACGCTTCGACGAGTTGGACAAGGTTGTCGAGGAGTTGAAACGGAAGGGGCAGGTCGATGGACGTAAGAAGAGAGAGTGAGCCCATACCCATGAAGAACCGTACGACTGTGGAGCGGAAGTCCGAGCGTGAGACCGTCGTCACGCGAACTTTCAATGCTCCGGCACGCATTGTGTTCGAGGCGTGGACAAAGCCCGAGCTGTTCAAGAAGTGGTGGTTGCCGAAGTCAATGGGAATGACCCTGATTGCCTGCGAGATGGATGTTCGTACCGGGGGCACGTACCGTCTGGTGTTCGGCCAAGGGATGGAGTTCTTCGGTAGGTACACCGAAGTGACACCGCACTCGCGCCTCGTCTGGATCAATGAGGAAGGTGGCGACAATGGGTCCGTCACCACGGTGACCTTCGAGGAAGAAGGGGGCAAGACGCTGCTGGTCGTGAGCGAGCTCTACAACTCGAAGGAAGCTCTCGATGCTGCCGGCACCGGAGCGGCGGATGCGCTGGTCGAGACGTTCCAGCAGCTGGACGAGCTCCTCGTCACCCTGGGCGCGAGCTAGGACGGGCATGGAGTCCTCGTTCCCGCGAGCAGCCGCTTGGCTCTTCGCTCCTCGGCGACGAGAGAGTGAAGCCAAGCGAACCAGGGCTGCTCGCGGAGACGAGGGCCAACGCCTGCGCCATGACGCTGGCGACGAAGAGGGAACGCCGCGCCATCGAGCTCCTGCGCCAGTTGTCGACTGGCTTCCAAGCGGGGCATGTCAGGCGGGGACGTAGGTCAGCCGGAGCATCTGCACGCCGATCCGTTCGCCGTCCATGAGGCGACTCTTCCCAACGCAGGGGAGAAGGTGGCGGCCAGAACGGAGGGGCTGAAACAGAGGACGCTGCGAGTGGATTGGGCCGAATCGCTGGGGAGGAAGTTCGACTTCGACGTACTCGCCTGCATGGGGTGTGGAGGCAGGCGCCGGGTGTTGCGCTCCGGTTGACGTGTGCCAGCCACTCCAGCACCAGTGTGGACGTGGTGCGGTCGCGAACTGCGACTGCTACTTCAAGGCTATTCGCTTGGGGAGAGAGCGCAGCAACTGGCGCGAGCGTCACGAGTTCGCGACTGCGGCTCGGCCGCTTGGGCACAGTTGCGCCGCAGGCCAATTCGTCACTGGTGGGCGACATGGCCCACGTTCATCAGTTGGCCGGCAACGGCAGTGCACCTCGTGGTTCGACGACTACAATCACGTGCACCCTCACAAGGGTCTGAGGATGCGTTCCCCTATCGAGTACCGACGAGCAGCCCACCCCTCTGACCGTGTCCGGTTTGACGGGGGCAACTCCAAGGGTTTGCCCCCAAAAAGCCCTCGGCCTGCCGACGCGAAGAAACCCCATGCGGGCGTTTCTCGGTCGGCGCGGCCTGCATTGACTCTCCTTGTCTGATTCTCCGTCCAAGAGGTGCGCGGGCTGCTGCTGGCCCTGCTCCGACGCGCCGTCGCCCCAATTGAGCACGTCTTGGCCTGGAGTCGCTGGCGCCGCCACCATCAAGCCGTCGCCATCTTCTGCCATTACCGAACTCACAGCGCTCGTCTCAATCTACGGCTGTAGGACGAATGGTGCCTTGACGCGTTTATGACGCGGTGACCGAGTTTTGGATAGGCAAAGGCGATCAGAATACACAGGAGGAGCGAGGTGGTTTGAACCCCTGCTGTCAGTCGGCTCGCAGTGCCTCGGACACGGGGAGGCGCGCGGCGAGGATGACTGGGCGAAGGCTCGCGACGACACAGATGACGAAGAGCAGCGCCGTTGCCGCGCTCAGCGTAAGGAGGTCATCCGGAGCGACGCCGAAGAGGACGCTCCGGCCAAGGCGCGCCGTGACGAGTGCCACAGGAATGCCAAGCCCCAGGCCGACGCCTGCCAGGTGGACCGCGTCACGCAGCACGAGACTCGCCACGGACCACGCGGATGCGCCCAGCGCTCTCCGGACAGCCAGCTCCCGTGTGCGCTGCCGGACCGAGTAGAGTAACACGCCGCTGAGCCCCACCACCGCGAGGACCAATGCGCATGCACCCAAGGTGCTTGCCAGCAGTGCGAGTGAACGATCCGTCGAGGAGTCCGCGCGAACGACGTCGTCCTGGGTCCTGACGTAGAGGAGCGGGAGGCCGGGCGCCAGCGCTTCGACTTCTTTGCGGAGCGCGGGAAGGAACGACAGCGGGGCGCCCTGTGTCCGGACCTCGATGGTTGCCTGCCCCAGCAACTCCCCAGACGCCTGGGTGAGCGGCACATAGATCGCCCATCGCGTGCGGCCAGCGTCATCTCGGAGGGCTGGGCGGATGTCCTTGGCGATGCCCACCACCGTCAACGGCTCGCCGCCGCCGCTGAGCCGGACCACGTGCCCCAGCGCACCCATCCCGGGGGCGAGATGCTGGGCAAGGCTCTGGCTGATCACCGCGACGCGTGCCGCGCCGGCGGAGTCGGAGGTGTCGACGTCGCGGCCCGCGACGAGTGCCACCCCCATGGTGTCGAAGAATCGAGGCGTAACGGCATTGATGGACACCCGGGAGGGGCTCCCTCCCGCTCCGTCCTCATCGAGCCGCCGCTCGAAGTATCCACCGAAGAAGGGGGCTCTCGACACGGATGCCGCCCGCACGCCGGGCAGGGCTCCCAGCCTCTCCGCGAGCTGGGTGTACAACGCGACCTCGCGCGTTTGCTCATAGCCGAGCAGCGACGGGTAGATGCTCGCGAGCAGCACTTGCTCCCGCTCGAATCCCAGCTGCACGCCTTCGATGTTCCTCACGCTGCGCAGCAGCAGTCCCGCGCCGGACAGGAGCACCATTGACAGCGCGACCTGAAGCACCACCAGGGCCCGCGCGAAGCGCGAGCGTGGAGCCCCACCGGCCTGGCCTCGGTGGATGCCCTGGACCGTGTCGGAGCGCGTGGCGCGCAGGGCAGGGAACAACCCGCATAGGAAGGTCGTGCCGACGGCGGCCAGTATGGAGAACAGCATTACCCTCGCGGAGGGATGGAACGACAGGGATTCGTAGTTCGTATCCTCGCTGAGCAAGAGCAGAAGCCCATCGCCCATCCACCAGGCGGTGAGGAGCCCCACGACCGCGGCAAGCCCCGAAAGGGCCCCGCTCTCCACCAGGAGCTGCCTCACGATGTGGCCGGAGCGGGCCCCCAGGGCCTGCCGCACCGCCAGCTCGCGCCGCCGAGCAATCGCTTGTGCGAGGAGGAGGTTCGCGACGTTCCCGCAGGCCACGAGCAACATCAACATGACCATCCCCAGGAGAAGCAGGAGGGGGAGTCGCAGCGCCTCATGCGCGAAGCTCTCACCATGGGCAATGCTTCGCAGCTCGAGCCTTGCAGCCATCAGGCTCGGGTCCGCGCTGGGATGGCGCTTTAGCAATTCGTCATGGAGGCTGGACAGCTCCGCGAGGGCTGTCTGCGGTGTGGCCCCTTCCGCGAGGCGCACCACCACCCCTGCCTGATGGTCATTCAATCCCAGCCGGGACTGGAGCCAGAGCGGCAGAGTCACCTGTGGCGGCCTGTCACCGCGGGCCAGCCCGAAGTACTCTCGCGGTGTGACGCCGATGATGGTTGAAGCAATGCCTCCGACCACCAGTGTCGTGCCAATGACAGAAGGAGAACGTCCGAAACGCAGGGCCCACCAGGCGTCGCTCAGGACGACCACCGGCTCGGCTCCCGGGTGGTCATCCTCCTCGCTCAGCAGCCGGCCCGCCTGTGCCCGGACGCCCAGCACCTGATACCCGTTGCCCGCGAGGAACTGGCTCGACACCATCTCGGCTTCGCTGCCGGTGCCCACGACCAAGCGGGAGCCATCCTCCGCGAAGAGACCCGTGATCGCGCTCACGCCCGCGGGCCGCTCATGCCGCAGGCCCTCCACCAGCTCCGGCGCGAAGCCACTCTGGTAGCCCCGCTCCGGGAGGTTGCGGCCGACAGCGTAGAGCTGCTCGGGCCTGGTCACGGGCAGCGGGCGGAGCATCACGGCATCAATCAACCCGAAGACCGCGATGGTGGCCCCGAGGCCAAGCCCCAGCGAGGCAACCACCACAAACGACAACCCAGAGCTGTGCGTCAGCAACCGCCTCACGCTGGTGAAGTCCTGCCGCAGTCCGTCCAAGAATCGCGAGAATTCCATACCCATGAAACCTGCAGTCGTCATGCCAGAGCCCTGCCGACGAACAGGGTCGAGTCTCACACGGAAGGTGTGCTGAAAGTGAGAACTTCATGTCCCGGAGCCGGACACCTTGAACGCCACGCTGCCGGCATCGCGCTCACCACACCTGACAGGCGTCGGCGCCTCGCGACATGGGTGTGCCCGCCTTGCAAGCGAAAGCCTCCTGGAAATCGGGGGAGTTCGCCAGAGGGTTGTTCACGCGGAACCTGGGGAGTGAGTGGGGGTTGGTGAGCACGTGGCGGCGAGCGGTCTCCGGGCGATCTGCGGAGCACCAGGAGAAGGCGAAGGAGAGGAAGAAGCGCTGACGGGCGGTGAGTCCGTCGGCGCCAACGTCATCGAGCGATTTTCCTTCCTCCCGGAGCGCGGACTGGAGCGCCAGGAGCGCGATGTGAACCCCTCCGTTGTCGGCGGTGTCCTCCCCCAGAGTGAGCCGCCCGTCCGTCTTGACGCCCAACTCGGGCAACTCCCGGGTGTACTGCCGCGCGATGCAGGCCACCTGCTCGTCGTATTTCCTCGCATCATCTGCCGTCCACCAGTCGCGGAGGTTTCCCTGTCCGTCAAACTTGCGGCCCTGGTCATCGAACCCGTGGATGATCTCGTGGCCAATCACCACGCCAATCGCACCGTAGTTGACGGAGAGGTCGAGTGAGGCGTCGAACAAGGGCGGCTGGAGCATGCCGGCGGAGAAGTTGATGGAGTTGAGCTGCGCGTCGCAGTAGGCGTTGATGGTAGGCGGGGTCTGCGACCACTCCGCGCGGTCGACAGGCCTTCCAATCTTCGCGAGCTGCCGGCGGACCTCGAAGGCAGCCGCCTGGGCGATGTTGTCGAGAAAGTTCGTTCGGCTCACCTTGACGTGGGAGTAGTCGCGGAAGTGCGCCGGGTAGCCTATCTTGCTCTCAATGGCTTGGAGCTTGACTCGCGCCGCCGTGCGTGTCTCCGAGGTCATCCAGTCGAGCTGGTCGAGTCTGGCATCGAGTGCCTTCTCGATCCTCTCGACCATCGCCTCCACCCGCTGTTTGCTCGAGGGTGGGAATGCGCGACTCACATAGGCTTGTCCCAAGGCCTCGCCGAGGTCCCTGTCCGCATATGCGACGCAGCGGCGCCAGCGCGGGCGCAACTCCCGGGCCCCAGAGAGCACGCGCCCAAAGAAGCTGAAGTTCTCGTCGACGAACGCCTTGGGAAGCGCATCTGCCCTGCCGTGGAGGGCCCACCACCGCAGATACGCCTTCCAGTGGCTGAGGGATTCGCCCTGAATCAGTCGCTCGACTGCGTCGAGGAAACGAGGGGTCGCCACGACATAGTGACGAGGAGCGGGCGCGCCCACGGCCTTGAGGTACATCGCCCAGTTGAAGGACGGCGTCGCCGCAGTCACCTGTGCAAGCGTGCGCACGTTGTTGAGATTCTTCGTGTCCCGTCGCGCGACGGGATCCATGGAGGCCAGGGCGAGCGCTGTCTCGATTTCAAGGACAGCGTCGGCGTCCCGCGATGCGCGCTCCGGCGATGCACGGGCCAGGATGAACATCTTGCGTACGTGTTCTCGATACTGTGCGCGCTGCTCCAGGAGCTTGGGGGCTTCCGACACGTAGTAGTCACGACCGGGGAGCCCCAGTCCTCCCTGGTCGATGGCCGCGACCACGAGAGTGGAGTCCACGAAATCCTGCGTGGGACCGAACCCGAAGAGCGCTGCGGGAGTCCCCGTGTCGTTCATGTTGAATCCGCCCGTTGAGTTCGGGGCGGACAGGTGCAGCCGGGCGACCTCGGCCGCGAGCGTCGCCTTGCTTCGCATGCCGTCAATGCGGCGCAGGTCTGTGGCGAGCGAGTCCAGGCCCGCCTGTTCCACACCGGCTTCGTCCATGCACGCCGCCCAGTAGTCGCCGACCTGTCGCATGACGGGGGAGGGCGATGGAGCGGGGCTGGCCGCACGCTCCAGGGTCTCGCGAAGCACCGTCTGGTTCCAGAGCTTGAGGTTGGAGGTGGTGGTCCAGAAGCCCTGGTCCGCGGGAATGGGGTTCTGGCCGAGCCAGCGCGCGCACGCGTATTGATAGAAGTCCGTGCACGGGTCGAGCGTCGGGTCCGCGAGGGTCGACATGAACCGGCTGAGTTCGACGGAGTCACCCGCGTCCGCACGAGTGCCAATGCACAGCGTCAGCACGACACAAAGGACTGCACCCAAGGGGAGTGTTGGGCGCGCCTTGCACCTGCGGGGCTTCGGTTGAGAGAGAAAGAGGGAAGGATGCATGGTTGTTCTCTCTGCATAACCCATGCCTCAAGCCAGATGGGCTTCGCTCGCCATGAACGCCTCGGCAGACGCCCCGGAATTGGGAATCGAAGTCCCAGGTCTGGAATTGGGCGCTGTGCGCCAGACCGCTGGAGCGTATCCGCTCTCGTGTAGGTCGGTTCAGTTGACGGCCGCGTGCTCTGCCATTGAGCCCTGCTGGAAGGTGTTGCGTATAGACGTTGCCGGGGGCGGGATTCAAACCCCGGCCTACTTGAAGCCGCCGATGCCCGGGGAGCTGTCGGTGGGCATCGTGGGCTTCGGCGGTCGGGTCGGCTGTGCGGTGCGCACCGGCCCCACCGGACGTTCACGCGCTGAACCGCCGTCACCGCGAGCTGGCTGCGATCCAGCGTTCGCTCCTCGTCCTGGTGCCCTGCGAGCTGGAAGTGCAGCACCGACGCCTTGGTACGAGGCAGCACCCGCTTCGTGGGCGAGGTGCCAATTTGCGCCTCACCGTCGAAGTCGAAGATGGCCGCGCCCGACGGCGTGGACGTGAACTCCTCCACCGTCACGTTCTGGGGACGGGCCGCCGTCAGGCCGGTCCTGCTCCGCCTCCTTGAAGAACTGGGTGGGGGAGTACTCCAACAGCGCCTGTCGGGACTGCATGTACCGACGGACGCGAAGGATGGGCAGCCACACGCGCTTGCCCACGCGTACCTGAGACTCCTCCAGCTTCGGTCAAGTCCCGAATCGCGTGTAGTTGGTCAGGAGGGGGTTCGGGGGAGGACGGCTCCTTGGAGGCATCCCGCAGCACCGCGGGACTCTCGTAGCGAGAGGCACGAGGGACGGGGGCACATCATGCAGACGGCCAGGAATAGACTCGGCGGATGGTGGCCAAGTGCAGGTCACTTCATGGTCTCGATTTCCCAATGAAAGTGGGCTTCCTCCGCCCCACGATTTCTTGAGACACCTCTCCGGGGGATAAACACCCAGCAATGACGGCACTTCTGCTCTCGAAGCTCGTGCCCCCGGGCCTCTGGGTGCACGCTTTCGTGACACGGGCGCTTCTTGTTGCTGCCTGTCGCGCAGAGGTAGCGACTCCATTTGTCCAGCGGCCTGGCAGCTCATCTCGTCCACTCTTGCAGCCCAGCGTGGCCCAAGGCTTCCTGTCCGCCAGTTTTCGGCACCTCGAGCGCCGCTGCGCGGCCCCCCAATCCCGCGCTTCTCCGCGCTCGTGTGGATCGAAGCCCCGCGCTTCTTGAAGGTCGTCTCCACTCCACGAATCCGGGGCAACTTCATGCCGTGGTAGGAGCGGTAGTGGAGACGCCATGTCCCAAAAAGTACAAACCCGCTTTCGTTACTCGCGTGCAGACACCCTTCTCACGGTAGTCCTGTTTTTCTTGCTGCCCTTTCGTTCCGTGGCGGCCGAGGAGCCACCGATGGTACGGACTGTGAAGGAGTTGCTCGCACTCCCGGAGGATCGGCTCAACATTGGCGATGCTGCACTGCTCTTGGGGGCCTTAATGGACCCAGACACGGACGTCACCGAAGGCCGGCGGCGCATCGAGCTTCTGTCGGGACAGGTGCGCTCCCTAGTTGGGGGGCGAACTGACCCGGACTACCGCATCCGGGCCGTCAACCAGATTCTATACCGAGAGAGCCGCTTCGCATACGACAAGGATGACCCATTGGGGGCGCGGCTCGACGCCTCGTCTCTCTGGCGTCTCCTGTCGACGAAGAAGGGCAACTGTGTCTCGCTGCCCGTCCTCTGGTACGCAGTGGCAGAGAGGCTCGGTTACCCGGTGGCGATGGTGGAGGCCCCGCACCACTTCTTCCTGCGCTACCAGGAAGGACAGTACCAGTCCAACATCGAGGCAACCTCCGGGGGCGGTGAGGCGAGCGACGAGAAAATCATCCTGGACTTGGAGATTTCCCAGGAAGCCGTTTCCTCGGGCGCCATGATGCGCTCGCTCTCCAAGAGGGAGTTGCTGGGCGCCCTCATTGCCGAGGTGGCCGCCCGCCTCATGAATGACTGGAACATCGGCCTTGCCGCGCGACTGTCCGAGCAGGCCCTTACAGCCCATCCTCGCAGCATGGCTGCAAACTGGAACCTGGCAATGGTCTACAACTACGAGGCCGCCATCGGGAGTTCGGTCCGCACGCCGGGGGAGAAGGCCGCTTCCCACAAGAATCCTCGTGTCATGGAGGCCGCACGGCGAGCCTTGAACTACGCCCAGGCCGCGACTCGTCTGGGAGCGCCAGGCCCGCTCGCCCCTGACTACTGGAAGAAGGTGTCCACTCTGGGCGGCACCGAGATGGCGGCGAAGAAGCCATCACCCCGTCCCTTTAATGTCTCCACTCTGTTCGCGCCTGGAGGAAAGCCCATTCAGTTCGCGCTTGCTGTAGACCCCGGCATATTTGAGCGAGCGTCACGCCACCCAGGGAACGTCCTAAGGGTCTGCTCGGCCCTCTGTGGCCCTGCGCCCGGCAATCGCTGCGCGGATTTCAAGCCTTTGGATTTGGGAGATCCTGAATGAAGCGAGTCCTGTGGATTCGTCTGCTGTTGACGTTGCTGTGCGTACTGCCGCTTTCGGCATCCGCACGTTGGTATGATGCCGGTACTGGCCGCTTTCTCTCTGAGGACCCGCTCCTCGGTGACATCCTCGCGACGAAACAGCGCCTACCAAACCCCACCAGCGTCCATGCGTGGCTGTACGCGAATGGGAACCCGCTCCAGTACACGGATCCGGATGGTCGGGACGCAACTCATGATGGGTATGGTGTCTATAGGGACCCTGTCGTCGAGAAAGCCTGTCTAGAAGGAGGAGGCTCTACCTGCGCCAATCACGGCTTCAGGGCGATGCGTGAAGACTGTTCCGCAGGGAATGAGACGGCGTGCGCTATCGGTAATGCTTACGTAACAGCCATTACGGCGCCAGCTTTTCTCTCTAGGCCGGTGATTCTGGGGTGGGCGGCGCTGTCACTCTTTTCATCGAAGGGGCACAACCCTGGTGACCAGCAGATTGTTGATCCGCTGACTGCTACTGCCGAGGGTACGTTTGGAACTGCGTACCAATGCGGCGACGACATTTCTATGGGGAAGGCGGCCACGATGTCTTGTGGTTTGACTGCCTTCAACCTGGTGACGTTGGGCAGGGCGAGGCAGGTGGCTCGTGCAGTGGCAGTTGAGGAGGCGTGGGCTATTGAAGCTCAAGCGGCTCTGTCCCAACGCGAGCGTATTCTCTCTAACCTTGCGGAGAGTCGTGCTGCGCGAGAGGCCAGCAATTTTGAGCAGCACGTGATGCTGGATAGCTCATGGGCGCAAACCTCCACACTAGAGCGAAGCTTGGCCGCCAACTGGACGCCGGCATCCTCAGTTGTCGATGCTGCAGTTGGAGCTGAAAACTATACGGTTATGCTGGATGCCGCCCCAGGAGTTGAGATGCCTGCGCCGGTTACGTACGGAATGCCGAACGTCCGGCACAGGGCTCAGAGTGTGAGGATGGATAGTACTGCCAAGGAAGTGAATACGGTGGTTGGTCCTGGTGTGATTGCTGAGGATATGAAGTGGATTCGCGCGGGATATGCTAAGAGGGTCGAGAACCAGCTCGTGGTCAAGGGTCGCACGTATGTGATTGAGGGGAATAGGAATCGGACGCTATTCCCTGCGTCTGGTGGGAATGGGGCGGGTAGGGTATGTCCTATGACGCGGGCGCAGTATAAGGCGCTTGGGATTCTTAATGAGCTTGGCGATGGCACTCCGGCTGCGGCTCTGCAGTTTAGTCGGCTGAGCTATATTGCGCCGGCTGATATCGAATATGCCCGGTCAGTGCGGGCTGCGCTCGGGATCGCTCAATGAGGTGGCAAGAGTTTTTCCTGAGTTCTATTGTTGGTTTGGATCGGATTCGTGTGGTTGTTGCGAGTCGATTCGGAGTTGGTGCTGGTGCGGTTGCGATTTCTGCGTCGTTGGAGGAGGTTTTGCCTGAGGGGACTCGTGTTTGGGTTGTTGTCCGAGACTTTGCGGGGCAATTCCCGATGCGTCTTTCGATTATTCCTCAGTGGTGGCCAGTAGAGGTTGGGGGAGAGGATGTGATTCTTCGTGGATTTGCTGCGGATCTTGGATGCGATCTCCTGGTTTCGGATGACTCGCCCAGTCCGTATTCGTGGTTGAGGGTTGGTCCCGAGGGCGTTCGGGGGCGCGTATTGCTTGATGCTGTTGAGCTTGAGCGTGAGCGATATGTGGTTGAGTCAGAGGCGCCGGTGTCGAGCTAAACGACGAGGCGTCATCGGCGTGATCTTTGGAAGGGGCAGCCGAGTCCATTCCACGGCGATGTTGGGGTTGAAGGCCAAATCCCCCAACAGCTTCGCCCACAACCCAGGCTGCCCGCGGGCCTCCTGCGCGTCCGCATCGACGACAGCGTAGAGGGGCATGCCGTACCAGGCACTGAGGGACTCCACCAGCAGGGACACGGCTGGAGTCATTGCCGGTACAGGCGGAAGGCGCGCCTTCAGGACGGTGCCCTGCCTGGGCACGGAGAGAAGCAGTTGGGTGTATGGGGTATGTGCCTCGAGCGTCAGCCACAGCGGCGGTGAAGACATAGAGAGCCACCTCCAGACGGCGCCGGGCGGCTGGCTCATCCAACTCGCGGGGCACACGTGCGACTCTCGTTACGCTCGCCTCCGCCTGGACTGAACCTGGATGTGTGACTCTCCGCGCTCGCTGTCGTGCCCGTTGCTCGGCTTTGCGGGCCGCCGCGTCACGACGCACCTCGACAGGAAGCAGGCTCGCCCGGTAGGCGCGGCTTGCTTTGCGCCACTGCGCTCTGCGCGCCAGGGCGCGGCACACTTCACGGCAATAGGCCTGCCCCCTGTCGCACCTCCGACAGAGCCAGAATCGCTCCCTGCAATGACGGCACTCTCGCTCTCGAAGCTCGTGCACCCAGGCCTCTGGGTGGACGCTTTCGTGACACGGGCGCTTCTTGTTGCTGCCTGTCGCGCAGAGGTAGCGACTCCAGTTGTCCTGCGGCCTGGCATCCCCCCAGGACGCTCATCTCGTCCACTCTTCCAGCCCAGCGTGGCCCAAGTCTCCCCAGTCGCTAGTTTTCGGCACCTCGAGAGCCCCTGCGCGGCCTTCCAATCCCGCGCTTCTCCGCGCTCGCGTGGATCGAAGACCCGCGCTTCTTGAAGGTCGTCTCCATTCAAGGCGGGGCAGCAGGTGCGCTACAAGCAGGGGGGGGCTCCTTCACTGCTCAGGTGACGTCCATTGACGAGAAGGCAGGAACGGTGACGCTGGCTCGAGACAGCGACGGCAAGCAGGTGGCGCGGCCCTTTGCGAAGGTAGAGGCGGCCTGATTCAGTAGACGCGTGAGCCATCGCTCAATCGGAGCGCTTGTTGGGGCTGACATTGGGGGACAGTTCGGAAATGGTCGGCGGCGCAATGGGGGCCACACCCCCAATGGAACGTGGGCGGCTGTGTCTCCTCTTCATTTCGTGATGTGTCCCGGTTGGTGTTTCTCAGCCCCATCGAGCCTTGGCTCAATGGGGGCGTAAAGCAAGGGTGACGCAACCCCGAGGACATGCCTTCGTCTGAATGACTCGCTGCCCCGCAGTGTCCGGGCGGGGCCCCTCCAGCAATGATCGACGGAGGGGCCCCCAAGGCATCGAAGGCGCTGCCATCCGCGAGCTTGCTTTGGGGGACTCGGGGCTTTCACATTCACCGTGGCCTGTCGCCAAGGCACTGAGAGGTCCTCCAGCGCCTCTCCCAATAACTCTGAGGAATGAAGGACGGTATTCCCATCAAGGCCTGTTAGGGTCCTCTTCGGGCCCCTCGGGGCGTGGGACTAATCAACTCCGCCCGTTGGAGCCCGGACTCATACGCACCGGGCGTATCGAGCACTGATGTTGGAGAGAATGTGAATAGACGCAATGTGTTTTCATTTCTGTTGAGCTTGCTCGTCGCAGTTCCCGTGGCTGGCCAAGCCCAATCCGATGGGTGGGAAGACCTCATCACCCCCGCGACATTTCGGCAGGGTCACTATGATTCTGCCACGCCCACTGTCGCGCCCAGAGGCGTGTACGTCGCGCCCTACTCAATCAACACGGGAGAGCTCCCCAGCATTTACGTCCAGAGCCCCGAGTCCTTCCGGCTGCGCATCTACCGACTTGGCTGGTATGGCGGTGCGGGCGCGCAGGTGGTCTTCGACTCGGACACCGCGCTGTCGACCGCCTACGGCCCGATTGCCCAGCCCCGATGCGGCATCGCAACGCCGACCACCGTCACCGGATATCAGGCCCTCCGGCAACAAGAGACGGACTACGGATTGGTGGAATGCGCGTGGACGCAGCCCGTGCAGCCCCCGGTCTCCGCGCTCACGTCGGGCCTGTACTTCGTGAGAATCACCCCCAACCCCGTGCCCCCCAAGAAGCCCCTTGAGACCCTGGCGACGTTCGTTGTCCGCAATGACGCGTCCACGGAGCGCCTCGTCATCGTCAACCCGACGACGAACGAGGTTTACAATCCCTGGGGGGAGACGCTGTACAACCCAGAAGACCCCGCTAATGGGGTGACTTGCGAGGCCTGGACGAAGTGCCCCAAGCTGAGCATGTACTCGATACCGAGGGCCTCCAAGGTCTCCATGGCGCGGCCGTCCTGGAACATTCCGGACCATTTCAAAACGGATGTTCCACTGCTCCGCTTTCTGGAGAAGAACAACCTGCCGTACTCGGTGGCCACGGACTATGACGTCTCGCGCTTCCCCAATCTCCTGGCTGCCCGACGCTCCGCCATCATCTCTGGCCACGGCGAATACTGGGACATGGCGACACGCAACAGTCTGGATGGCTTCGTCGCGCGGGGCGGAAACCTCCTCGCAATGGCTGCGAACACCGGCTACTGGCAGATCCGCTATGAGGCCTCCCCGACGGGCAATCCGGGCCCCATCATCGTGGGTTACAAGGAGAGCGCCACGGACACGGCGACCTCAACGCCTGCTTGCCGGAGCGCAATCATCGTCCCAGCCGCAGCGGCGAACTGCGCCGACCCGCTCTTGTCGGTCTCGCCCCAGCTCACGACGACCTACTTCCGGGCTCCTCCCGTGAACAAGCCCGAGCAGGAACTGTTGGGCGTCCAGTACCCCCTCAATCCCGCGGGTAACACGTTTGAACTCCCCCTCACGTTCTTCACGAACACCGTCGCCGCTCGCCCAAGCCTCGGCAGTGGCATCACCGCGGCCGGAGACGTGGTCATCGGCCCCACGCTTCCCTCGTCGACCACCCGCGTGGGCAATCTCGGATGGGAGGCGGATTCCATCCATCCGAACCTGTTGTTCAGAATGAGCCCCACCGCCTGCCTTCTTCCACTGGGGCAGGGGCGTTTCTCCGACGACCCCGCCTGGGCGTCGGCATTTCCCACCCCATATGGCAATGAGTTTACTCACCTCGTGATGTATCGCCCCTCAGCAACGAGTGGCCACGTCGTCGCCGGCATGAGCATGCTCTGGAGTTGGGGTCTGGATGACTGGTCCACGCTGCGAAACCTGGGCGGTCCCGCCATCTCGCGGGTCGACTCGCGGCTCCAGCAGTTCACCCGAAACTTGCTGGCATCGAGTGATGGCGCTGGCTTTGGCGCGGATTGCGACAAGGGGGCCGACTTCGACGTCTTCTTCGGAGATGCCTTCACGGACACAAAGCCCGACGGCACCGCCCTTCCGGGAGGGGATGGCCGTTCTGTGGAGATGATTATCAAGGAGCGCGAGTACCCAGGCCGCTGGGGGAGCGTTGCCATCGCGAAGCAGTCGGGCGAAGTGAAGCTGGTTCCTACCTTCACGGAGGTCGCGAAGCTGACGAACTGGGCCGTCGTCAGTGACGCCTACAATCTGTTCCTGGTGGATGTGAACAATGATCGCAAGAAGGACCTGGTCGCGCAGAGCCGTGTCAATGGCGAGTGGGACGTTGCGATAAGCGACGGAACGCGCTTCGTTCCGACCGGCTCCGCTTGGCTTTCCGCCACTCCGGGGTGGGCTGTCGGCAGCGACTATGACGTCTTCGCCGCGGACCTGAACGCGGACGGCAAGGCCGACCTGGTGGCAAAGCGGCGGACGTCTCCTGGCACTTGGGAGGTGGCCCTCAACACTGGGACACAGTTCGTTCCGGTGACTGGTAACTGGCTCTCTGGATGGGCAGTCGTCAGCAGTGCGTATGACCTCTTCGTCGCGGACGTGGACGGTGACGGCCGGGCGGACCTCATTGCCAAAGAGAAGAACTCGCCCGGTAATTGGTACGTCGCGCACAATACCGGAACGGGTTTCATGGCTCAGCCCACCGCCCTTTCGAACTGGGCGGTCAGCAGTGCGGACCATGACTTGTTCGTGGCGGACGTGAATGGTGACCACCGCGCGGACCTCATCGCCAAGGAGCGTACTGGCGGCAAGGTCTGGAAGGTGGCCCTCAGCACCGGACTGGCGTTCCAGGAGCAACCCACGCCTTGGCTCTCAGGCTGGGCCGTGAACAGTAGCGATTTCCGCCTCTTCGTCGCGGACGTCGACGGGGACGAGGAAGGAAAGGCGGACCTCATCGTCCGCGAGCGCACCACGTTGGGCCGCTGGTATGTCGCCTTGAGCAACGGCAGTTCATTCGTGCCGCAGGCGGCGAGGTTCGACGCACGTTGACCCCGTGGTACCCGTGGCGCACGTTTCGGCAGCTTGCTCAGCGAGTTGGTTGACGTCGTTGGGAGCCGCTTAGTGATAGGGCGCGCTGGCCCAGTCTGGGCCAGCGCGCGGAAGCAGAGGGGTAGGAGGTCCGCTACACGCAGGGGCGAGGCACCTTCCCCGCCGCGGTGACGGCCATCGACACAAAGGCCGAGACAGTTACGCTCGAGCGCCAGAGCGATGGCAAGCAGGTGAAGCGGCCCTTTGCCAAGGTTGAACCTGCATAGCGCGATGCCAGAGAGTTGACTGCATTCGGACTCGATGCGTTCTGGGATGAGTCTCTGCCGCGAAATCCGCGGCTTGCGACTACGTGTTTCCTTGGCGAAGTGACGCCCGGCCAGACGGAGGGGCTGTTCCTGGGGTGTTATTTGCTTGGAAAGCTCGCATTTCATGGATATGCTAAGTCTTGGGATAGGCTCACACCGGTGTGGGCCTGCCTGTTGCCGTGGCGGGACAAGCGGCAGTTCGCCGCTCCACTTCCGTCGCCTTGACTAAACACGGGTGCCACCGATGCGGCGCCCGCCCCAGGAGCCCCAATGGGCACACGAAC
The DNA here is from genome assembly GCF_019039035.1 of Citreicoccus inhibens. GTDB lineage: Bacteria > Myxococcota > Myxococcia > Myxococcales > Myxococcaceae > Citreicoccus > Citreicoccus inhibens. The sequence continues at coordinate 49,029 of NZ_JAHNZT010000046.1, forward strand.
GACCCTATCGCTTTTCACGTTGGCTGTGCTGGCAATGCTCTCTCGCCCGAGTCTCGCTGCATCGCCCACCCAGAGCACCGTGTGCACGGAGCAGGGCTCGCCGCCGAACGGATTTCCGAGCTGCGTATGGGCGATCCCCGCGACGGGCGGAGAGGTGCTCCTCGACACGGTGGGAAGCACCAGCGAGGCGGAGGTTCGACAGGCAATCGCTGAGAGGCGCGCGCCGAAGCTCGCGCCGCACTCGGTGACCCAGGCGGAAAGCGCGCGCGCGGTCGATGCCGTGCAGCGCTCGACATTCGAGTTCACCGGCGTGCTCGACAGCCATCTGCCGGACTACACGCCGCCGGGCGGCACCGAGCCGGTGACGGTGATGGTCGGCCAGTTTGAGACCGATGTCGGGGGAATCCACATCACGATCTACGTGCACCACAATGGCGGCGTTACGATTGTGTACGAGTTCTCCAACGGCGGTGGCCTCATCTACGACAGTGAGCACGGGTGGTTCACTCTGATGTGACCGGCTCGTACGAAACGACGAACGCGATTCTCGAACGGACTCATGCCGCGCGTTGAGTAGAGCCAACGCGCAGCATCGGGCTCTGCGTCTGTTGTGCGTTGCGAGCTCCCAGGTAGGCGTTCACCTCGGCCATGAGCGCTGGGCTCGTCTTGCGCCGGTGGTGGTGGGTGACGTTGGCGTGCACGTCCCATCAGGCTCACTCAATGCGGCCCCTCGGGGCAGTACGGCGGTAGGAAGTGCAGCACGACTCGCCTAGCCATTTGGGCCAGTGCCTTCTTGCTGGAGTACGTGGCTGCGTTGTCCAAGATGAAGTGTAGGCGCCTGGTTTGGGGGTGGGCCTCGCTCCCCGCGCGCACTAGTTCGAAGAGGATAGCGCCCGTCTTGCGCCCCCTCTCGCCCACGTCAGTTCGCCCGTGCGCGAGTTCAGCGCTTCGGCGACGTAGCGTTTCTGGTTGTTGGCCGGAGTGACAAGTTTCCGCCGCTCTCTGGGCAGCATCCAATCGCTCCCCGCATTGGGGGTGAGGTGCACGTCCAACTCGTCCTCCTAGTACCACTTAGTCGGTTGTTGAAGCCGCCGGTCGATCATGATCTACGTTCGCGATGGACCGGCGGACGCTGAAGCGACTCGATGAGGAGTTGCGCGAGTACCTCGACTCGATGGTGGAAGGCATGGGCCGCCCCGAGCGGCGCGCCGCGATGGCGGCGTACGTGACGGGGTTGCTGCTCGACGGCGAGCGCAAGAGCATTCAACCCATGGCGGCTCGGCTGGTGGATGACGCGTCGGAGACGGAGGCGATGCGCCAGCGGCTTCAGGAGTGCGTCGTCATCAGCGGATGGTCCGATGCGGAGGTGTTCCGACGCCTGGGCCAAAAGTTGGAGCGGGAACTGCCGGGACTGGAGGCGTTCGTCCTCGACGATACGGGCTTTCCGAAGAAGGGGACGCACTCGGCCGGCGTGGCACTCCTCCGCCCCACGATTTCTTGAGACACCTCTCTGGGGGATAAACGCCCCCCCGTGAGGTGGATGTGAAGAAGCAGCAGAAGCAGGACAGGACGTCGGAGCGTGGACGGTTCTCAGCGAAGAGGAAGAAGGAGGCGGTACTCCGGCTGCTGAAGGGCGAGGAGCTCGACACCTTGTCTCGGGAGCTGGGCGTCACCGCCGCGGTGCTGAGCGAGTGGCGGGAGAAGTTCCTGGCTGGAGCCGAGGCCAATCTGAAGAGCCGCGAGCCGGAGCCAGCGGATGATGAGGTGCGGCGGCTGAAGGCGATGGTGGGCGAGTTGATGAAGAACGAGCTCTTGGAAGAGAAGGCGCAGTTGCTGGAGGGCAACGCACCGGGTTTGGTCGTGTCCCTATAAGTGTGTAGTCGGCGAACAGGGGTGAGCGGGAAAGAGGGAAGCTCCTCGGAGAAACCAACCGAGACGGTCTCCCCCTGGCAGGGGAGCCGAGGAGTTCCCGTCGTGGACGATACCGAGTTTGCCGCGCCCTCGCACGAGGAGGTGCGC
>NZ_JAHNZT010000047.1 GCF_019039035.1 Citreicoccus inhibens
TCCGCGCCGCGCCGGAGCCGGCCCGCGCGCCCACTCCCGCGCCCACGGCGCATGCGCGCACGCCTGTGCCCGCCGCGCCTCCGACTCGCGCCGCCACCGTGACGCCGCTCGCGCCCGCCGCTCCGGCCATGTCCGCCGCGGACGCGGCCGAGCTGCGCACCCTGCGAGCCCGGGTGGCGGAGCTCCAGGGCGCGCTGGAGGACTCGCGCACGCAGGCCACGCAGGCCGAGGATCGCGTGCGGGAGCTGGAGTCCGAGCTCGAGACCCAGTCCACCGAGTTGGAGACCGCGCGCTCCAGCGCGGGGAAGAACGACAAGGACACCTTCGCCCTCCGCGACGCGGTCAACAAGCGCGACAAGGAGATCCTCCGCCTCAAGACGGAGATGAACCAGAAGGACCAGGAGATCGTCGAGCTGAAGGATCAGCACCTGGAGCTGGAGCAGAAGGCGAGCACCGCCGACGGGGAGATGTCCCGCCGCGACGCGCAGATCAAGACGCTCACCACCAAGACGGAGCAGCTCGCCACGGAGCGCAAGCGCGTGGATCAGCAACTCGCCGCCGCCAAGGACGAGGCCCGGGGCGCGGGCGCGAAGCTGACGGCGCTGCAGACCGAGCTGGAGCAGCACCAGGCCCAGAGCCAGGCGCTCCACGCGGAGCTGGAGGAGCTGCGCGGGCGCACCGGCGCCCTCGAGTCGGACGTCCAGGCCGCGCGCGACGAGGCCGACAGCCTCCGTCCCCAGTTGGATGCGGCGCAGCAGGAGTCCGAGGCGATCCGCGGACAGCTCGAGCAGGCGCAGGCGGACCTGGAGGCACAGGGCACGCGGGCGGCCGAGGAAGCCGAGGGCCTCCGCGCGCGCATCGCCGAGTTGGAGCAGGCCGCGGTGCACAGCGAGGAGCGCGTCACGAAGCTCTACGCGCGCATCAAGGGCGACGAGAAGCTCCGCGAGAAGACCAAGAAGGCCCTGGCCATCGCGCAGCAGCTGTTGGAGGAGCCGGGCTCGGCCGTCGGCGAGGACGGCGACGAGGCTGCGGCCTGAAGTCAGCACGGGGAGGCGCGGCGCTCACCGCCCCTCCCCTCCTTCCGCTTCAGTGACCGTCCTTCTTGGGCGCGGTCTTCTTCTCGAGCAGCTTCTTCGCGAAGGCCTGCACGGCGGACGGGACGTTCTTGTCGCGCGACAGGTCCTTCAGCTCGGTTTCCCGCACCATGTTGAGGAACTTCATGGTGACGGTGAGGGGCACCTTGGGGTTCTTCAGGAGCGCGAGCTTCACCTTCTGATTCTTGGTCCACTCGCGGTTGTTGTAGATGACGCGAAGCACGTCATCGGTCATCGCGCGGTTGGCGGCGGCGGACAGCACCTCGCCATCCGTGATGCGCGGACTGCGGATGGCGGCCACGCTCACCAGCTTGTTGGTGTCTCGGATGAGCGCCGTGCGGGCCTCCTTGTTGCCCAGCGTCGCCAGCTTGATCTTCTCCGAGATGGACATCTTCAGGATGCGCTGAGAGAGCGTCAGCCGCTTGCCCTCGTCCATGGGCGCGGCCTCCTCCTGCGCCACGTCCTGGAACTCCTGGAGGACCTGCTCGGCGGTGGGGCCCGCGTCGGGCGGCGGGGCCTCGGCGGCCTCGGGGCCGAAGAGGCGCACGCGCGCGGCCTTCATCTGCGGCACGTCCGTCATCATCAGGCCGCTGCGCACCGCGAAGTCACAGACGCCGTCGATGAGCGACACCGTCGCGTTCGGGTTCGCGCAGAGGTTGCGCAGGATGTCCTCGTGGCGCAGCAGGCGGAGCTGGTTCTGGCTGATGATCTCCGCCAGCTTCGCGCTGCAGTTTCCCGCCACCCCGGCCACCGCGTCGTCCGGCGTCTCGGGGTTGAGGATGAGCATCTCCGCGTAGGCTTCCTTGTCCTTGAGTTGACCCAGGAAGAAGCCCAGCACCTGAGGCTGCACGCCCTCGTCACGCAGCGCCGAGCCCAGGATGCGGTCCGGCAGCCCCAGGCATGTCTTCGCCGCCGTCTCGCGCACGCCCGCGTCGGGATCGAACGTGAGCATGTACAGCGCGCCCACCATGTCCGAGGGATTCAGGGGCACCAGCGACTTGGCGGCCATCATCCGCAGCGGCACGGGCGCGGCCGGATCCACATGCTTGCGCAGGTTGGGCGGGAGGAACTCCGCGTTGAAGGGACAGCCGGGGGGCGGAGCCGGAATGTTGTCGGCGGGGGTCGCGGTGCTCATGAGGCGTGATTCCTTCCGTAGATGATGCGCAGGCCCTCCAGCGTGAGGAACTCATCCACTTCCTGGATGGCCTTGGACTCGCTGGCCACCAACGGGGCGAGTCCCCCGGTGGCCACCACTTTCACGGGGAAGCCCATCTCGGCTTCCATGCGCGCGCAGATGCCGTCCACCATGCCCACGTATCCGAAGACGAGTCCGGACTGCATCGAGTGCACGGTGTTGCGTCCCACCACGTGGGGCGGACGGGCGAACTCCACCCGCGGCAGCTTGGAGGCGTTCTGGAAGAGCGCCTCCATGGAGATGTTGATGCCTGGGCAGATGGCGCCGCCCAGGTACTCGCCCTTGGGCGTCACCGCGTCGAAGGTGGTGGCCGTGCCGAAGTCCACCACGACGACGCCGCGGTGGTGCTTCTCGTAGGCGGCCACCGCGTTGACGATGCGGTCCGCGCCCACCTCGCGAGGGTTGTCGTAGAGGATGGGCATGCCTGTCTTCACGCCGGGCCCGACGAACATGGGGCGCGTCTTGAAGTAGCGCTCGCTCATCTTCTCCAGGCTGAACTGGAGCGGCGGCACCACGCTGGAGACGGCCACCGCGTCCACCTTGGTCGCGTCGATGCCCCGCCAGGTGAAGAGCTGGCGCACGAGGATGCCGTACTCGTCCGAGGTGCGCCGGGCGCTGGTCTCCAGGCGCCAGTGGTCCAGCAGCCGCTTGCCCTCGTAGACGCCCAGGACGGTGTTGGTGTTGCCGACATCAATGGCCAGGAGCATTGCCGGCACACTCTACCTTGAAGGCGGGCCTGGCGACCGCCGCCGTGCCGCGAACCTCAAGACGACCGAACATCCTGGCGCGGTCGCAGCCGCTCCACGTCGCCGGCCAACACCCGCTCCAGCACACCCGCCTCGGTGCGCACGAGCAGCGCGCCCGACGGGTCGATGTCCTCGGCCCTCCCGCGCAGCTCACTGCGGTCCGTGCGGACCAGGACGTCCTGCCCCAGGGTGCTGGACAGCGCCTTCCAGCGCGCCCGTACGGGCTCGAACCCCGCCTCCAGGTAGCGATCCAGCCACTCCTCCAGGCGCGTCCACAGGGCGGCGGTGAACGCGGCGCGCGCCACCCGCTTGCCCAGCGCGATGGAGAGCGACGTCGCCGACTCGCGCAGTTCCTCCGGGAAGTGCTCCAGGGTCGAGTTGAGGTTGACGCCCACGCCCACGACGACGAAGTGGACCCGCTCGGGCTCGGCGGACAGCTCCGTGAGGATGCCCGCCACCTTGCGACCGCCGATCTGCACATCGTTGGGCCACTTGATGGCCGCGTCGCTGCCGGCCTCGCGCAATGCCTCGGCCAAGGCCACGGCCGCCACGAGCGTCAGCTCCGGCGCGCGCTGCGGCGGCAGCTCGGGGCGGAGGATGGCGGAGAAGTAGAGGTTGAGCCCCGCCGGCGACGCCCAGGCCCGGCCTCGGCGGCCCTTGCCCGCGGTCTGTTGCTCGGCCACCACCACCTCGCCGTGCTCGGCACCGTCCTGCGCGCGGCGGAAGGCGGCCTCGTTGGTCGAGCCGATGGTCTCGTGGTGGTGGATGACGCGACCGAGGTCACGCGTGCCGAGCAGTGGGCCCAGCTCCAGCGCGCTCAGCCGATCCGGGACCTCGACCAGGCGGTAGCCCCGGGCGGGCACCGCCTCGATGACGTAGCCCTTGAGCCGCAGGGCCTCCACGCGCTTCCACACCGCGGTGCGCGACAACCCCAGCTTGCTGGAGAGCACCTCCCCGGACAGGTACGCGTCCCCTCCCTCGGAGAGGAAGCCCAGGATGAGTTCCTCCTGCGTCTGCTCACTCGTGTCAGCGGCCACGTCTGCCCTGCCTCTCGAAGAAGCCCGCAGGCTAGGGAGCGAGGACGCGCCTTTCAACCTCCGAGCGCGGGACGCTGCGTCGCTCGCCCGTCAGCCCGCCGTCGGAGAGGTGGGCGCCGGTGGGCTCGCGGCGGGCCGCAGCTGAAAGGACTCGAGCGACAGCGAGGTCTGCGGGACGCGCTGGCCGTCGTGCTCGGCCGCCACCTCCACGCGCACCATGCCCACGCCCGGCGCGAAGGTCATGGTGTTGATCAGCGTGGTGCGGGTGTCCACGCGGTTGCGGCCTTCCACCTGGACGCAGTTCTGGAAGGTGCCGGCAGGGGCCTCGCAGGAGGCTCCTGCCTGGAGGATCTGATAGCGCTCCGTGGAGGACACCGACACCACGTTGGTCCACGAGCGCCCCGTCTCCAGCGGGCCTCGCAGGAGGTAGCGCTTGGGGTCGCGCAGGCCGAAGCCGTCCACCGCGAGCTGACCGCCCTGGCTGTCGAGGAAGAAGCCGGCCTCCTCCTTGACGATCTCCACCGTGACGGCCTTGTCGTCGCGCCCGTTGACCCGGTACGTCCAGCGGTTGCCCACCGCGAGGGGGTAGTACTCCGATAGCGACGCGATGGAGGACGCGGAGGACTCCGCCTCCACATGCTTCGCGCAGCCAGAGCCCGCGAGCGCCAGGGACACCAGGGCCGCGCTTCCTACCGAGAACAGCGAGTGCTTCATGTCAGGGCTCCGCGTGGTCCGAGCCACGCGCCTCCGCGTTGGCGTGCTTGCGTGATGCGTAGAGCGTGTCGAGGGCCTGCTGCGCGGCGGCCTGCACCGACGGCGTGTCATGGCCCTGGGCGACCGTGTAGAGGTAGGCCTCGGCCTCGGGGCCTCCGATCTCGCCCACCGCGAAGACGATCTCCTGAACGAAGCCGGTGTCTCGGCCACGCGCCAGGTCGATGAGCGCGGGCACCGCGCCTCGGGCCTTCATCTCCGCCAGAGAGCCGATGGTGCGGCGCACCACGTCCGCGTCGCTGGTGTCCTTCAGCCGCTCGATGAGCAGCGGTGCGGCGGCGGGATGCTTGCGCTCGGCCAGGGTGCGCAGCGCGAACTCGCGGATGCGGGCGTCGCGGGCGCGCAGGTCCGCCACGAGCTGATCGTCTCCGCGCTCCAGCGCCGCGAGTTGGAGCACCGCGGACTCAGTCAACTGCCGCAGCGCGGACTCCAGCGCGGACCGCATGGCCGCACGGCGGCCCTCCACCGTGTCCGGGTCAACGACCGCCTCGCCCAGCCCCACCACTTCGTAGCGCTGAGGCAGGTCTCCGCCAAAGCGCTCCAACGAGAGGCTGGCGCCGACCTCGGCGTAGCTGTGCGGGTTGCCGTCCTTCAGTACCTCGCGGGTGAACGGGACTTCCAGCGTGAGCCGCCAGGGACGGGCCTTGCGAGGGACCTCCTCTCCGAGTTGCTCGAATCGACCGGAGGCGTTGAGCGCCTCGCTGAAGAGGATGCGGACCCCCTCGGGTCCCATGCCGAGCAGCGCGTTATCTCGCACCGTGGTGCCCGACAGCTCCACCGGCGCCACAGGATGGCGCGGCGCCTGCGAGCGGCAGGCGCTGAGGAGCACGAGGCAGGAGGCGAGCAGCAAGGCCGGCTTCATGGGCCCCCTTACGCTAACACTCCCGCGTGGGCCGCACCCGATTCGCGTGCAGGCGAAGTTCAGCCCGCCCACCTGCCGACAGGCTCCTGCTCGCTGCCGACAGGCTCCTGCTCGCTGCCGACAGGCTCCTGCTCGCTGCCGACAGGCTCCTGCTCGGAGGAGGAGGCAGCAAGACGCCACGGAGCCCGTGCGCTGCGAATGAGGCGGGGAGGCATCAACCTCCCCCACCTCAGGACACGCGCTCGTGGAGCAACCACGAGCGCGCGCGGTTCAGCTCTCTCCGCCTTCCGTCGGACCCGCGCTCGGCGCAGGGGCCGCGGCCTCCTTGCGCTCCGGCTCGGACTCCTCCGCAACAGGCGCGCTCGCGGCCTCCGCGGCTGCCGTCACGGCCGCAGCGAGAGGGCTTCCCTCGCTCGGCGTCGCGACTGACGGCATCTCACTGGCGGCATCGCTCGCTCCTGACGCCGTGAACTCGCTCGTCGGCGCAGGGGTGGCATCCGTTGACGCCGCAGCCTCACCCGCTCCAGGCGTGGCCTCCGCGGGCGCGGCAGCCTCACCCGTCGGCGCGGCAGCGTCACCCGGGGTGCCCTCGGCTCCGCGGTTGCCACGCCCCCGGCGCCCACGACGGCGGCGGCGGCGGCGCTTGCGCTCGGAAGGAGTGCCCTCGGCAGCCCCTTCCGGCGAGCCTTCCGCGCGGCCTCCGGCGACGAACGCGCTGGCGGCCTCGAGGTCCTCGTCGTCACCCTCTTCGTCGCCCTCCTCGCCGTCATCGTCTTCGGAGGACGGCGTGAAGCCAGCTCCAGCGGCCGGCGCGGTGACCTTGGCGGGTGCCTCGCGCGTGGCCTCGGCCGAGGTCGAGGCCTCACGCCCCGTGGCCTCACCTTCGGCGGCGACCTTGGACGCCTCGCGGGACTCGCGCTCTTCGCGCGCGCGGCGCTTCTCACGGCGCCGCTCCGAGCGCTCGGAACGCTCCGTCGACTCGGCGGGCGCGGCCTCCGCGGTCTCACCCTCCGCGCCTTCCTCGCGCGCCTGCTTCTCGTGCTTGCGCTCCTCGCGGCGGCGCTGGGCCTCGTCGGCGTCGACCTTCGCGGCATCGAAGAACTTGTCGTCGATGTCGTACAGCTCCACCTGCGTGACGGTGACGGCCGTCTTCGCCTCGAGGAACTTCTCCCCGAGCGCGTCGCCGCACCAGAGCATCACCAGCGCGCCGCTGGCCTGCGCCTCGGAGCGCGCGTCGCCGCGCACGTCCCCCGCGCTGACCAACAAGCCGACCTGCGCCGAGTAGTGGCCCAGGTCACGCCGCAGCTCCTGCACCGTCTTGCGATCGATGGCCGGCGCGCCCTTCAGCATACGCACCGCGTAGCGCAGCTCCACGCTGCCCTCGCGCTTGCGCGCCGTGAGCAAGGGGCCTTCCTTCGAGCGCTTGGCGACCTTCAGCTCGCGGAAGCCCAGCCCGTGCATCATCTTCACCACGGACTTCTCGAAGGTGCCGACCTCCAGGTCGCCCAAGCGCTTGCGCAGCGCCCGAGCCACCGCGCGCCGCGCGTCCTTGAGCACCGTGCGCACCGTGGTGATGAGCGCGGCATCCACCGCCGCCTCGCCCGTGGCCGCAGCCGACGGCTTGCTCAGCACCGGACGGCCACCCTCCAACGGAATGCCGAGCGCCTGCGCGAACGCGGCCTGGAGCTCCAGGGGCGGCGCCTCGCTGGGCATGCCCGCGCGCTCCAACGTCACCTCGCCCGTCTCCTTGTTCAGCGAGTACTGAGGGCGGCGACCCGCATCGATGCGGCGCTGGTTGTCCTCCAGCAGGGCGGTGAGCACCGCCTCCACCGTGGTCTCCTCCGCGCACAGCTCCTTGCCACGAGCCCGCTCGATGATCTGATCCGTGCGCAGCGCGACCTCGGCCTCGCTGAGGATCTCGAACACCACCTCGGGCAGCGGCGGGAAGCGCTTGCGGCGGCCACCCCGCTCCTCTTCCTCGTCGCGGCGACGCTTGCGCTCGCTGCCACGGCCCGCCACCCGCACGTTGTCCGTGCGCGGTTCGGGGTGTCGCTCCACCGGACGCAGCGGAGGGAGATCCTCCTCGACGTGCGGCTCAAGCACTCCAGTCTGCGCCAGCGCCTCGGCATCCTCGGGGAGCGACCAATCCGTCAGCGCGAAGGTGTCCTTCGCGGTGACAATGACCTTGCGATCCCGCGTGCGGCGCGCCATGGCAGCGAGGCGCGACAACATCGTCACCTCGGGCGTCTTGCCGACGTGGGACAGCAGGTTCTGCTGGATGGATTTCTCCGTGATTTCGAGGAAATGCAGGGGGCGCCCTTCGCTCTCCAGGACGCGGAGCGCGGCCTCGTAAAATGTCATCGAGTATTCCCCAAGAATTCCGAACGGTTACAAAAATGTAGGTCCGTATAGGTGGCGGATGCTAGCCACCGCTAAACTGGCTTGTCAACGAACGTAAGATGACCCGCATACGCATCGGACAGCGCTGGAAGCGCGAACCATCAGCCCCCCCGCTGGATTCCATCGCCCTGGAGCTCGACGGGGTGAACCTGCTTTCCGGAGCAGTGGAGGAGTCCCTGGCCGAGGTCGTCCCCGCTCTGGCGGAGGCCGTCGCGGCGCTTCAGGGTGGGACTCGGAGGCTGGCTCAGGTTTCACTGGGAGAGGCACACCTGGAGCTGGTGCTGCGCCGGGTGGGGGCGGAAATCGAACTGTCGGTGGCCAGCCTCGCCCGCCCGGCCCGCCTGCTGCGCCCCCCGGTCCGCGTGGACACGGAGGAGCTGGCGCGCGCGGTGCGGATGGCCAGCCAGCGCTTCCTGGCGGATGTGTCGGTGGTCGCGCCTCGGGCCCTGCCGCCGGCCGTGGCCCGCAAGCTCGCCGAGTCCCTCAAGCAGTTGGGCAAGGCCTCGCCTGCCCTGTTGGAGCCCGCGCCGCAGCCCGAGCCCCGCCGCGTGGAGCCGCCTGGGGTGCCCGGATTTGGCTTCGAGCTGCGCGAGCCGCCTCTCCCCGCGACGCGCGCCACGCGAGGCGCCCACGGCGCGCTGGCGCCCCTCCTGGGCCCTGGCGAGGTGTGGCTGGCCATCCCGGGCCGCCCTCAAGCCTGGCGCGCCCAGGGGCCGCCGTTCCTCACCGTCCTGGAGCTGTCACGGCAGGCCGCCGAGTTGGCCCGCGCGGTGGAGTTGGGCGAGCCCCGCCACGCCCTGGAGCTCGGCGGCGCGCGCCCCACCCTCTCGCTCGACCTTCGAGGAGGAAAGGCCCGGCTCGGGCCCACGGGCTCCCCCTTCGCGCTGGACGCCCGGGAGTTGGTGGCGGCCATGTTCCACCTGGGCGAGGCGCTCGTCCTCGGGTTCGCCGAAATGGACCGGGCCCAGGTGAACAACCCGTACCTGGTGGAGCTGGCCGAGCGCTGTCGCGAGGGCCTGTCCCACCTGAGAGATCCCGCGAAGCCCCCCGAGTCGGAGGGCGCCGCGCGCGAGCCCCGCAGCGCCCCGGGCCGAGGCGAGTCCAAGCCCCTCAAGGTCCCCGGACGGCTGCGGCGCCTGCGGTTCGAGAAGTTGTGGGAGCAGCGCGGCCTGGAGGACGCGGAGGAGGCCCGACTGCTGTCGGGTCGCCATGGCCCCGTGTACTGCGCGCCCCGGCTGGCTTGCGCGTTCTCGCGACGGGATGGCGCGCTGCTGTGGCGGCGGGCCGCGGCCCTGGGCGTGGCGGCGGCGGCGGACGGGCACGCGGTGGCGGCGGACGCGGCGCGCGTCTACGGCTTCACGGGCCGGGGCGCCGGCGCGCGCTGGCTGCATGACCATGACGGCATCCCGATTGGTCCGCTCCTGCTGCGCAAGGATCGCCTGCTCCTGACGCTCTCCGAGGAGCGCACGGTGGTGGCCTTCGCCGAGGCCACGGGACGCGAGATGTGGCGGCTGGCCCCGCCGCGCGCGCAGCGCAGCTGGCTCACGCCGCAGGGACACCGGGCGCTCTTGGCCACCGACTCGGGCTACCTCTACGGATTGGACCTCGCGGACGGACAGGTGCGCTACCGGCTGCGCGCGCCCCTGCCCTTCCATGGCGCGCCCGTGCCCTGGGGGCGGCGGGCGCTGGCCATGCTCGGACGCGGCTCGCACTGGGCGGTGCTGCTCGCGGACGCGCACACGGGCCAGGCGGTGTGGACGCACGAGTTGGACCTGACGCACCCCTCACCGCCGCTGCCGCTCGGGGCGCGCGTGTACCTGGCGGGGGAGCGCGACCGGGAAGGGTTGCTCGTGTGCCTGGATGCGCGCGGCAAGAAGCTCTGGGAGCGCGCGCTGCACCTGGGGCCGGGGCCCTTCGCGCTGGCGCCGCTCCAGCGCGCCGTCATCGTGACGAGCGCCTCGGGCGCGGCCGCGCGCGTGACGGCTTCGGGTCAGGTGGACTGGCGCGTGGGGGCCACGGGCGAGCCCCTGCTCGCGGCCCTGCCTGCGCGGACGGCGCGCGGCGTGACGCTGCTGCCGGGGGAGCACGTGCGCGCGGTGGAGCCTCGCGGCGGACAGGTGCTCGCGGAGGTCCGCGCGGGCGAGGGGCTCGTCGCGCTCCAGGCCGACGTGCACCTCAACCTCTACTTCCTGGACGAGGCTGGCACGCTGTCCGCGTACCAGCTCGGCTCGCACTTCACCGTCGTGGAGTGAGCCCGACCCGGCTCAGTTCGGCTTGGCCGCCTTGGCCGGGTCGATCTCCTCCTCGGGACGCTCCTCCTGGGTGGCGCCCTCCCACTTCTCGCCGGCGCCGAGCTTCCAGTCGGACGGCACATCCAGCTTCCACACGTAGCTGGCGGCCGCGTCACCGCCCGTGGAGGCGTGCGATGAGACGTGGATGGTCATCTCGATCTTCGCCACCTCCGCCGGCATCAGGTCCAGGTCGTAGTGGCCCAGGAGCATCTGCGGCGGGAACTCGGCGATGAAGCGCTCGGGATAGTCGATCTTCATCGACGGATCCGCGCCGCGCATCTCGCCCAGCAACTTGCCCTTCGCGTCGGTGAGCTTCCAGACGGTGTCGAACGAGGCGCTGGTCACCATCTTCTTCACCTTGCCCTCGTCCTTCACCGAGCGCTGCGCACCCCACAGCGCCAGTTGCAGCCGGATCTGGGGCTTGCCCAGCACCATCACCACGTCCGAGCTGACGACATCCAGGCGCATGCCCCGGTCCGTCGCGGTCCACACCGGCTGGTAGCGGCCCTCGCGCAAGAGGTCGAACACCTTGCGGGTGTACTCGTAGAACGCCTTGCGGTCCCCCGCGCGGTCGTCCTTCTTCTCCTTGCCGCCCTCGGAGGAGCGCTTCTCCAGCTCCGCCAGGTACGCGTCGAACTGCTTGTTGCCGCCGTAGCGCGTCAGGTGCTCGTCCACCTGATCGAAGTACGCCTTGAAGAAGGGCTTCACCTCTTCGCGGTACTTGGCCTCATCCGGGTTGGCGCGCATCCACCCCACCCGCTCCAGGTACTCCGTCTGGATGCGCTGGAAGTCCGCATCCCGCTGCGCCTCCTTCGCCTTGGTGCTCGCGCTCCGGTACGACATCACGGACGCGAGCAGCACCCCTGCGACGAGAACGAGAACTCCGAAGTAGCGCTTCAAGCGGCAGTCTCCTATGCGTTCGGGCGGGCAGTGATATGAGATTCCATCACTGTGATCCAGGTCGGGGGAACACACCTATTGTCCGTGCCGCTCCCCTTGGAAGAGGGAGAGCTGCTCGGCAATCCCCAAGTGGCCTGGGAAGCACATGGGGAACCGTCTGACGGCAAAGCGGTGGTGTTGCTGCACGACCTGTCCCATTCGCACCTGGCCTTGGGTCCCGTGGAGGCCGGCGCGTACCAGGCCTCGGGCTGGGGGCGGGAGTTCATCGGGCCGGGCAAGGTGTTGGATCCGACCGAGACACCGCTGCTCGTGCTCAACCTGCTCGGCAGTCCGTTCGGCTCGACGTCGCCCGTGACGGTGGATGGCGCGACGGGTGATCGACTGGGGCCCGCGATGCCAGGGCTCACGGTGTTGGACATGGCGAGGGCCGTGTCCGCGGGGCTGCGGGCGCACGGGCTGCAACACGTTCGCGCGCTCGTGGGCGTGGGGCTGGGCGGGATGGTGGCGCTGCGACTCGCGGCCCTGTTCCCGGAGCTCGCCAGCGCGGTCGTCGCCATCGGCGCGGGCCGCTCACTGCCCGAGGGCTTGAGAGAGAAGCTGGGCCTCACGGCGCAAGTGCTGCGGATGGATCCCGAGTTCCAGGAGGGCTGGTACGGGCCGGGGAACGGGCCTCGCAAGACGATGCGCAAGCTGCGCCTGGACTTCCTCAAGCTCGTCCACGGACGCGAGTCCCTTCGCCACCGTCATCCCGAGCGCGGCGGGGCCCAAGCAGCCCTGGAGGCCGAGGCGGACTCCTTCGCGGAGACGTTCGATCCGCTGGCCTGGGCGCTGTTGTGCTCGGCCTATGCGGGGTGCGATCTGGCGGACTGCCTGCCGCGCATCCGCAGCCGCGTGCTGCTGCTGGCGAGCGCCACGGATGCCCTGGCCCCCGCCGCCCGAGTCCGAGACACGTACCACCTGCTGAGCGCCGCGGGTGCCCCCGCGCGCTTCCACGAACTGCAGGGGGTGGCGGACCACGGCGCGCTGCTGGCGGACCCTCGACCGCTCCGAGGGCCCCTCCAGGACTTCCTTCAGCGCCGGTGAGCTAGTCGCGCTCTTGAGCCTGCGCCGCGAGGCGGGCTCGCAGCGCGCCCACGAGCATCCCGATGGCGATGTCGTTGTTACCGCCGTGCGGGATGATGATGTCCGCGTGGTGCTTGGACGGCTCGACGAAGCCCATGTGCATGGGCCGCACGTGGCGCAGGTACTGGGCCACCACGTGGTCGAAGTCCCGGCCGCGGTCCTTGATGTCGCGCGTGAGGCGCCGGAGGATCCGCAGGTCGTCGTCCGCGTCCACGTAGATTTTCACGTCCATCTGGTCCCGCACTTCCTTCATGTGCAGGACGAGGATGCCCTCGATGAGGATGATGTCGCCCGGATCCAACCGCTGGGTGTGCGGCTGACGCGAGGACGTGACGAAGTCGTAGACGGGCTTCTGCACCGCGCGGCCGGCCTTCAGCTCACGCAGATGACTGACGAGCAGGTCCGTGTCGAAGGCGTCGGGGTGATCGAAGTTCACCTCCCGCCGATCCGCCAGGGAGATGTCCTTGAGGTCCCGGTAGTACGAGTCCTGATCGATGAAGGCGACCCGACAGTCCGCGAGTGCCTCGCGGACCTTGCGGGCGACCGTCGTCTTGCCGGACGCGGTACCACCCGCGATGCCAACGACGAGAGGTGACGACATGCCGGCCGCACCTATCCCACCCGACGGGCTGGCGCAAGACTCCGTCGAAAATCGGACACGTTCCTACCCCGGTCCCCACCGGACGAGCCCACGCGCCCGGGCCTCCGCGAGCACGGCCGGGGCCAGCTCCGCCGGGGCGCGAGGCGCCTCGGTCAGCGCCCGCAGCAAGGCCACCATGTCCGAGGAGACCGGCGCGATTTCGTGACGTCGCCCATGGCGTTGGATGGCGAAGTGCCAGGGCCCCGGACCGGGCCGGGCCGCCACCTGCTGGAGCCCCTCCAGCCCCGAGAGCTCCACCTCCCCGCCGGCCCACGCACGCCCGGTGAGGTGGCGCCGCAAGGCCCGCGCGGCGAAGACGCACTCCGTCAGGTCCACCGGGAAGGCGCCCACCCGCACGTCCTCGGCCAGTCCCACCTGCCCCGGGCCCGGAGTCGGAGCGGGCCACAGGAAGGCGTTGGGCAGGAGCGTCTCCAGGGCGACCACGGAGGCAAGCGCCTCACCGGGAGCCTGGATCAGCTGGCGCCGCGCCCACGACGCGAAGACCTGCCCCAGGGAGCGCCCCAGGCCATCGAACATCGCGCGGTACTCCCGCGAGGCCGTGAAGCCCCGGAGCGCCTCGGGCGTTGGCGCGAGCAACAGGCGCGTGAGGGGCCAACTCTGGTCGAGCTGCTCGGCCACCACCGCCAGTCGGAAGTCCCGGTCCGCCCGCACGCCCTCGGGGTCCTCGGTGGACTCCACGGCGGTGACCCCGTGGCCCGCGTCGAACAGCTCCCACGGCTTGCTGTCCCCCGTGAGCGCGGGCACCGGCGCGCGCACCGCGGGCCAGGAGAGCGGCTCGCGGGGGCCCGCCGGAACCAGCCGCCGCAGCCGCCGCAGCTCCAGCAAGGCCACCTCGGGAGGGTGCCCGTCGCCTTCGAAGGTCACCGCGCGCAGGCGCTCGCAGCGCGGCAGGAGCATCTCCAGGAGGTGGAACAGCTCCTCGCGGACGGGCTGGGTGTGATCATCCACGTAGAACCGGCGCGACCCGCGACGCGTCACCACGCCGCCCGCGATGTGGAGCTCCACCACTTTGTCCAATGGGAACCCGTCCAGCCCCGCCTCCAGCGGCAGGCCCGCGGAGAGCTGGTGGCTCAGCAGGTGCCCCAGGTCCAGCAGCAGCGGCAGTCCCGTGCGCGCGTGGAGCTTCGCCATGAAGTCCAGCACGTGCCAGCTGCCCCGCCGCGCGAGCACCGCCGGATTCTCCAGCACCAGGGGCACGTCGAGGTGGGACTGCACATGGAGCGCGTGGGCCGCGCAGTCCCGCAGCCCCTCCTCGGTGAACGGCGGCGTGAAGTAGAGGT
This sequence comes from Citreicoccus inhibens, assembly GCF_019039035.1. GTDB lineage: Bacteria > Myxococcota > Myxococcia > Myxococcales > Myxococcaceae > Citreicoccus > Citreicoccus inhibens. The sequence continues at coordinate 14,360 of NZ_JAHNZT010000047.1, forward strand.
AGCCCGGGAAGGGCTCACCCTCCTCGTGCCACCAGCCCACGTCATTGCCCACCCAGGGACTCTTCACGGCATGGGCATGCTCGGCGAGCGCACGCAGGGCCGGGGCGGGCTCGAGGCTCGGCCCCCAGAGGTTGAGGTGCACCGGGTGGAAGAGGACGGGCACGTCCGACAGCCGCCGCCACATCTCGGGGAAGAGCGTGGCCTGCGCGCGGGCATCCTCCAGGGAGAGCGGCGCGCTGTACTCCACGAAGTCGAACAGGCCCGGCGACGCATCCCACAGCCGATAGGGCTGCGGCACGTCCGAGGCGCTCAGGTTGCTGCTCAGCCCCAGCCCAAGCCAGGGCAGCGACCAGGTGTCGGCGGCGGGTGTCATGTCCGTTCCCTATAGACCCAGCCGCTCCGGCCCGCAGCATCTGGATGTTCGCCGCGCAACGATGACCGGCGAGCCGAGCGGGCCCCCGACGCCCCGACGGGAACCTTTCTCGCGCCCCCTTGTCGAATGGCTCCGCGAACCCAGACAGGAGCAAGCGTCGATGAAGCGAGCCGCAATGGCTGGCAGCGGTGGAGTCGTGTGCGCACTCGTCGCGACGAGCACGCTAGTGGTCCTCGCCTGCGCTCAGCGCAATCCGCCGGAGCCCGCCCCGCCCCCTGCCCCGGCGCAAGTCGCCGCGAAGCAGGCACCCGGGCCTGCGGCCATGAGCGCAGAGAAGCAGGCGCCTGCGCCCGTGGACAGGCATGAAGCCGCCGCACCTTCCGCGGCGCCCGCTGGGGCGGAGATCACGGAGGCGGTGATCCGGCGTGCCTTCATCGCGAATCGGGCGGCGGGCACTGGCGAGCCCCTGGAGGGCCGGGGCACGGGCTTGGGGATGATGGGCAAAGGCGCTGGCGGCGCGGGACTCGGACTCCGTTCGCAGGGCTTCGGCAACATCCATGGGGTGCTCGGGGGCAAGCGGAACACCGAAGACCACGATCCGCGCGAGCCATCAGCGGGCCCCCCTGGCGCGTCACCTTCGCGGATCCACGGCTTCGTCGAGACGACGAGCGATGCCTTGTCCACCTTCGCGGTGGATGTCGACACCGCGTCATACACGCACGCCCGACGGCAGGTGAACGAAGGCACCCTGCCCGCTCCGGAGACGGTCCGCGTGGAGGAGTTCCTCAACTACTTCCACTATCGCTACGCCGCCCCCACCGAGGATGCGCTCACGGTCCAGTTGGACGCGGCGCCGTCGCCCTTCACGCCCGGCCGCCACCTGCTGCGCGTTGGCGTTCAAGGTCGCCGCTTGAGCGTGGCCGAGCGGAAGCCCGCGCACCTGACGTTCCTCGTGGACGTGTCGGGCTCCATGTCCTCACCGGATCGCCTGCCGCTGGCGAAGCGCGCGCTGCGCCTCTTGGTGGATCAACTGCGCGACGGAGACACCGTGGCGCTCGTCACCTATGCGGGCGCCGTGCGGCTCGTGCTGCCGCCCACGGGCCTGGAGCACAAGGCGACCCTTCATGCCGCCATCGAAGACCTGACCGCGGGGGGCGCCACCGCAATGGCCTCGGGCATCGAGCTGGCCTATCAGCAGGCGAGCCGCACGCTGGACGGACACTCCCTCTCGCGCGTCATCATCTTGTCCGACGGCGACGCCAACGTGGGGCCCACGCATTACGAGGCGCTGCTGGCGCTCATCCAGCGGCACGTCAAGGAAGGCGTCACGCTGACGACCGTGGGCTTTGGCCTGGGCAATTACCAGGATGCGACGATGGAGCAGCTCGCGGACCGCGGGAACGGGAACCACTACTACGTGGACTCGCTCATGGCCGCGCGCCGCATCTTCCAGGAGCAGTTGGGCTCCACGCTGGAGGTCATCGCCCAGGACGTGAAGCTCCAGGTCGAGTTCGATCCCAAGCAGGTCGAGCGCTACCGACTCGTGGGCTACGAGAACCGAGATATCGCGGACCGAGACTTCCGCAACGACCGCGTGGACGCGGGAGAGATGGGCGCGGGCCACACGGTCACCGCGCTGTATGAACTCGTCCTGCGACCGGGCGCGGGAGCGGGCCTCGCCACGGTGCGGGTGCGCGCGAAGCGACCGCGCGGAGAGACGGCGACGGAGCGCGCGTATGCCTTCGATGCCACGGCCCTGGCCCCTCGCTTCAGCAACGCCAGTCAGGACTTCCGCTTCGCCGCGGCCGTCATGGGCGCGGCGGAGCTGCTCCGTCGCAGTCCCCATGCCGAGCGATGGAGCCTGGAGAATGTCCTGTCCATCGCGCGCGCGGCGACCCCACCCGGAGACGTTGAGCGCGAGGAGTTCATCACCTGGATGGAGCGCGCCCGTCCGCTGCTGCACGGAGTGGCCGCGCGTTGACGGGTCGCGGTGTGGACTCCGTCTCGGCACCTTGCGGACAATGCCTGTTCCCTCCTGATGGAGCGACCGCCCATGTCCGCCTCTGAGATTGACGAGTCCCATGCGCAGTTCCGCGGTGCCTGGAGATTGTTCGCGTTGGGCAGCCCCCAAGGCGAGGTCGTGGAGCGGCGCGAGGTGTTCATCGCCGCGGGCCATGTGACGTGGCCCCTGATGAACGCCGCGTTCCTCAACGCGCCGGTGGAGCGAGAGCAGGACCTGGCACGTTCCATCGAATCCGCCGCGCGGTACTTCGCGCAGGGCCGGCATGGATGGTCCTTCGCCTACAGCGAGGACTGGTTGTCGCCCGCCTTGCGCCCCCGTGCCGCCTCGCTTCTTCAGGCGCATGGCCTGTCGCCGGGCATGAGCATCATGGGGATGGCCGCGGAGCGACTACAGACCCCCGTGCGTCCGCCGCCACCGCTGGACCTGCTGCGGGTGAAAGACACGTGGGGCTACAACGCCGTCGCCGACATCAACGCCACTTGCTACGACGTGCCGCGCGAGGTGGGGCGCGAGGCCCTGGCGTCTCCGGACATCTACGGCCCTGCCTGTCGGGCCCTCGTCGGATGCCTGGAGGACAAGCCCGTGACGACCACGTCGGTGCTGAAGGTGGATGACATCGCGTATGTCGCGCTCGTGGCCACGCTCCCCGAGCACCGTCGCACGGGCGCCGCGGAGTCCGTCATGCGGCAGGCGCTGATGGCCGCGAAACAGGACTGGGGCCTGGAGCGCGCGGTGCTCCACGCGACGGCCGCCGGGCGCCCCGTCTACCAGCGCATGGGCTTCCACGACGTCACCCCGTTCCAGTTGTTCTTCAGCCCGCCGCCCGGCGGGTAGGTGGCGCGGGCCACGCGCGGGCTGGACGTCGGGGCGTCCTCCGGAAACAATCCGCGGCCCCATGCAGCCCCCTCGCAGGACTGACCCTTCCGCTGCCCCCTCGTCACATTGGGCGATGGGGCTCGCGGTGGTGGGCGGCGCCATCGGATTGACGTGCCTGTTCTTCTATCGCGCCGTGTTCACGCGAGACGTGTTCACCGCGCGGGACATGTTGCTCGTCTATGCCCCCGTGCGCCGCTACTGGGCCGAGCGGGTGTCGCGAGGTGAGTTCCCCGAGTGGTATCCGTTCGACGGGCTCGGGCAGTCCTTCCCCGGCATGGTGCTGTCCGGAGTGCTCCACCCGTCGCAGCTCCTCGGGTGGGTGTTCTCCACGGGCGACGCCATGAAGCTCACGGTGCTGGCCTGCTTCCCGCTCGCGCTCCTTGGCACGTACCTGCTGCTGCGCGAAGCGCGTGCGCCAAGGACTGGCGCCGGGATGGGCGCGGCGATCTTCGCGTTCAGCGGCTATCTGGTCTGCATCACCAACAACCTGGGATACCTCCTGGCCGGGGCCACGCTGCCGCTGACGCTGTGGGCCGCGCTGCGCTTCATCCGAGCAGGAGGCCCGGGCCGCGCGGCGGTCGCGGCAGCACTGCTCGCCAGTGTGCTGCTGGCGGGCGACACCTGGACGTATGCGATCGCGAATGCGTTCGTGCTGCTGCTCGCAATCCTGGGTGATGACACCACTCCGGGCTCCATCCGCGCGCGCAGAAGCGTGACGCTGGTCCTTCTGGGCGCGCTGCTCGCCGCACCGCAGCTGCTCGCGGGGAGCGCGGTGCTCGCGGCGGGCGCACCGGGAGCCAGCTCGCTCGAAGACGCGCAGCGATGGTCGCTCGACCCGTGGCGACTTCTCGAGCTGGGGTTGGGTCCCTTCCTCGCCAATCCCGCGCAGGAGCGCGGCGTGCCCGAGGAGTTCGTGAAGGGGCTGCTGCGCACGGGAGGGTTCTCCAGCCTCTGGGTGGACTCGGTGTTCCTCGGCGTTCCCGCGCTCGTGCTCGCACTCACTGGACTGCGGTCACTGCCTCGACGAGCCTGGCCCTTCATCGCGGCGGGCTTCGCGCTGCTCCTCCTCGCGATGGGTTCGGCGCTGCCGTTCTATCGGCTGCTCTACACCGCGCTGCCGCTGTGGCGCCCGTTCCGCTACCCCGAGAAGCTGATGGTCCACGTGTCGCTCGGCGTGGCCCTCCTGGCGGGGCTCGGCTGGAAGGCGGTGGTGGAGAGTCCCGCGCGCGCGCGTCGAGCCATGTGGACCAGCAGCGTCCTCGCCGTCCTCTGCGCGCTCATGGCGGGCGCGGAACAATGGGCAGGGGCCTGGACCGCGCTCTGCGTGCGCACGCGCTGGCCCACCGTCTCCCCCGAGCAGCTCACCCACGCCTCCAGCGCGTTCTCGAACGCGGCCTGGGTGGCCTGCGGAATCGCTGGGGTCACCGCGCTGCTCGTGCGCGGCCTCGCGGAGTCGCGGGTCCATCAACTGGCGCTGGTGCTGGTGCAGGGCGCCTCGGCCTTCGTCGCGAATGAGCCGCTGTACATTGTCGGTCCGCCCTCGCTGTTGGAGACGCCTCCCGCGTTCGCGGAGGTGTTGCGCGCGATTCCCACGAAGGACGGTGCACCCCGTCACCGCGTGGCCTCGCGTGTGGATCGCCTCAACCTTCCCCGCTTCGACGCGTTCGAGTTCCAAGACAGCGTCGCGCTGATGTCGCGCGCATCGTTCACGCCCAACACGCCGGCGCTGTGGGGCATCGAGAGCGCGGAGAGCTATCTGCCGGCGGCGAGCGCACGCCTTCAACACCTGGAGGAGGACCTCCCCGAGACGTTCACCACGCTCCTGCCGATCTACGGCGTGGGCTACAGCGTCTACGCGCCGGAGCAATACCAGCGCCTCGCGACCAGGCCCGGCCCCATCGTCGCCCAGGATGAAGCCTTCGGGCTCGAACTGGTCGCGCATCCCACCGCGCTCCCCCGCGTCGCGCTCATGCGTCCTCGCTGCGTGCCCGACGCCGACACGGCCTTGGGCCTCCTCATGGATCCGCGCTTCCCCATCGCCACTGAAGCGGCGGTCGAATGCGGTGCCTTGCAGCCACCCCACACGGAGGGCGCGGTGGGAACGGTCCGCGTCGAGCGCTTCGACCCCGAGCACATCGCGCTCGACGTCTCCGCCACCACCGACGGGGTCGTGCTCATCAACGACGCGTGGCAGCGCGGCTGGGAGGCGCAACAGGATGGAGTGCCCGTTCCCATCCTGCCGGCCAACATCGCCGTGCGAGCGATCCCCGTCTCAGCGGGCGCGCACCACGTCGTCCTGAGCTATCGCGCCCCCGGCCTGCGCGTGGGGCTTGGGGTGTCACTCGTGACGCTGCTGTCCTTGCTCATGTGGATGGGTTGGCTTCGGGTGCGCCCGCACCTGCGACATCGCGTGCGCGCCTGAGCGAACGCGGCGACTCAAACGTCCACTCGTCAACGCGTTCATGGCGCATGCACTCCAGGCCACGTGAGGTGTTGGTCACCCGATGCCTAGCTTGACATCCGCGGAGCCTCCGTTCCGCCGGTTAGACCTCGGGAGCTTCACCATGCGCACCTCTTCCGTTCGTCGCGCCACCGCACGCGACGCGCTCGTACCCCTGTCATCACTCACCCTGGGACTGTGCATCCTGCTCGGCGCCAGCACCGCGCGGGCCGCGCCCACGCCGCTGGAGGACAACCGTCGCATCACCCGGGGCTACATCGAGCTTGCGTACGAGGTCGGCGCGATTCTGGATCCCACGCTGCAACCCGGTGGCAGCAGCGCGGTGCGCCCCAACTGGTACACGTTCGCCCCCAACGCGTCGCAGACCGGTGGCATGGGCATGTACGGCACGGCGGTGGCCACGAAGCTGATCAACGCGCTGCGCGGCAGGCCCATCCTCACGGTGCTCGAAGCACTCGGCCGCGTGGACCTCGATGACGTCCTGAAGGCCAACGCCGAGCAGCGCGCCGCGGAGTTCCTCACCGCGGGCCTCCCGTTGGACGTGTCCACGGTGTTCGCGGTGCTGACGTCCTCACTCAACGCCAAGGCCCTCCTGGACCCGCGCACGCTCGCGACGACGACCGGGCGCTTCGTGTCGCTGTATTGGAGCGCCCCGGGCATCCTGCCGCTCGACAAGGCCGAGGCGGTGGTGCGCACGCTGGAGCGCACGCTGCACGAGGGCAACCTCGCCATCTACTCGGACATCGGCGGCGCCGGGCGCGCGTACCTGACCTGGCGGAGCGGCGCGGGCGTCGTCACCCCTGGGCGCGTCCTGACGGAGTTCGCCCTCCCGGAGGCGGTGCCCGCCGAAGCGCGCGTGGCCTATGACTTCGCGCTCGCGCACGCGAATGACACGCCGCGCCCCAACCAGTTCGACGCGCTGCTCCCGGGCATGCACTGGAAGAGCCTGCTCGTGGCCGCGTTCGCGCTCTACGAGGAGTCGCGGCTGGCCTCGTCCCCGGAGCGCCGCGACGCGCTCATCGCCATGGGCAACAACTACGTGGCCTGGCGAGAGCAGCACGACATGGCGCAGCCCGTGTTCAACCCCTCGGGCGCCCCGGACGAGGTGTCCCGCCCCGCGCTCCTCCAGGCGCTGACGCCGCTGCTACAGACGGACTTCGGCAAGGTGCACTGGACGTACGCGGACTACGCCAACACCCAGCCGGACCGCGACGGCAACCCCTTCACGTCGAAGCCCACCGAGTACAACTGGGCCGTGTTCCTCGACCGGTGGCACGGCATCCTCTACGCGTTCGACCTGGCGTATTCCCGACCGCGTGACACGTGGGTCATGCCCACGCCCCTGGAGGATCCGCTGACCCCGTTCATCGGGACCTGAGCGGCCCGCGCCCGGGCGGCACAGGCGGCGACAGAGCGTGCGCATGGCGCGAGGAGACTTGTCCGCGCCACCAGCCATCCGGCCTTCCGGGCCGTCGCGGCAGATCGATGGCGGTCTGCTTGACGACATGGGGGACGTGGGAGAGCGTTCTGTCATGAGTCCCGCCTCGGGTCGCACGACGAAGCCCGGCTCCCGCGCCTCGGGTGACGCTTCTTCCGCGACGAACCCCGCCGCCTGGCGGGCCTTGGAAGCCACGATGCCGGCGCCGGCCGACGAGGCCAGCATGTCGGCTGACACACGGCTTCAGCTCCTGCGCGAGATGATGGGCGAGGCCTTCGTGGTCCTCGACGCCCACGGCCGCCTGGGCGAGCTGAACCACCGCGCCGCCACGCTGCTGGGGCTGCATCCCGATGGCAGCGTGGGGCAGGAGCCCTGGGTCGCGCAGCCCGCCCTCGCGGGCACCCTGCTGCACGAGCGATTGATGAGCGTGCTCGCCACGCGGGAGCCCACTCGCTTCTTGTGCGAGCTGCCGCCGGGCACGTGGTTGGAGGTGAGCGTGCGTTCCGTGGGCGGAGAGACGTGGGTGCTCGCCAACGACATCACCCGCCGCCAGCAGGCCGAGTCCGAGGCCACGCGCAACGACGAGCGGCTGCGGCAGCTCGGCGACCGCTTCCAGGTCGCGCTCGAGTCCGCGGAGATGGCGGTCTGGGAGACGAACCTCGCCACCGGACAGGTGTTTCGGTCCGAGGGGCATGATCGCCTCTACGGCTTCCCCCAGCCGCTCGAGGAATGGACGCACGAGAAGTTCCTGGCGTCACTGCACCCGGACGACCGCGCCGAGGTCGAGGCCCAGGTGACGGGCATCTTCGACAGCGACGTGGACTCCTATTCGTCCACCTTTCGCACCCACTGGCCGGACGGCTCGTGGCACTGGCTCAACAGTCGCGCCAAGGTGATTCGCGACGCAACCGGCCGGGTGATGGTGGTGCGAGGCGCGGTGCTGGACATCACCGCGCTCAAGGAGACGGAGGCCGCGCTCCAGGACGCCGTGCGCACGCGCGACGACTTCCTCTCCCTGGCGAGTCATGAACTGCGCACGCCGCTCACCTCGCTGCGCCTGCAGGTGGACATGCTGCGGCGACAGTCCACCGGGAGCCCTGGCGAGCCGATCGCGTCTCCCAAGGTGGTGGCGAAGCTGGAGGCGGCGGAGCGACAACTGCGGCGGCTCGGTGCGCTGGTGGACAACCTGCTGGATGTCAGCCGCATGCGCACGGGCAAGCTCGACTTCCACTTCGCGGACGGAGACCTGGCCGCCGTGGTGTCCGACCTGGCCGCGCGGTTCGCCGACGAGTCGCGACAGGCCGGCGTGGTGCTGGAGGCGAACATCGAGTCCCCCGCCCCAGGACATTTTGATCGCCTACGACTGGAGCAGGTGGTCAACAACCTGATGACCAACGCCTTCCGGCACGGCAAGGGAAGCCCCGTGCACGTGTCACTCACCTCCTGCGACAACACGCTGCGGTTGATGGTGCGCGACCACGGCCCGGGCGTTCCCCTCTCGGAGCGCGAGCGCGTCTTCCAGCGCTTCGCCCAGGGTCGGGACTCGCAGCGCGCGGGCGGCCTGGGCCTCGGGCTCTACATCGTCCGGCAGATCGTCGAAGCGCACGGTGGGCGCGTCTGGGTCGAAGACGCACCCGGTGGGGGCGCGGCGTTCATGGTGGAGCTGCCTCCTGGCGCCGCGCGAGAATGATTTGGCGCGCGGATGGAAACACGCGGCGCGCGTTGAGTGCATTCTCTCTCCACGCGTGACGAGGGGCCGCCGCCCCGCTTCGTCCGTGTCCTGTGATTCAAGTGGGGGGTATCCGATGCCGTGGCTCGAGACCATTGTCATGTCCGCGCCAGAGTCCCGTCCCGCGCGAGCGAAACCTGTTCGAGACGAGGGCCGCCACCTGCGCGACTCGCTGCTGGACTACCTCACGAAGAACGAGCTGCTCGACGGAGTTCGCTGGATGAGTGAACCCGGACAGTTGCCGCTCGTGACGATGCACTGCACGCCGCAGGCGCAGGAGCGTCTGCGCAAGGCCGGGCAGTTCACGGTGGGCACGGGCATGCCGCTCGACCTGCACGGCTGAAGCGACTCAGCCGAACCGCTCGCGGAAGGCTCGCTGGTTGGGCCCTCCCGAGCCCCGCTCATACACGGCGAAGACGACGCGCTCGAAGCGCCCCGGCAGCGCGCGCAGCCCCTGAGCGAAGGCCTCGGCCACGTCGCGCGGGTTGTTGCGGAACACCCCACAGCCCCACGCCCCCAGCACGAGCGTGCGGTGCCCTTGGTGCGCCGCGACCTGAAGCACCTTGAGCGCGCGAGCGAACAGCACCTCGCGCAGCCTCGGCCCCACGCCCGCGTCCGCGCGCAGCGCCTGTCCCGCATTGGGCGCGGGCGCCGTCATGAGCGATACGCCGAAGGGCCGCTCCAGCAGCTCCAGCGCTTCGTTGCGGAAGAACGGCACGTCGGGTGAGTAGATGACGTGGTCGGTGTACAGCGGCGTGCCCGCCGCGCGGTTCGCGTCGTAGTACTCGGGCTGCGTGACGAGGCACGCATACAGGGCCGAGCAGCGCGCCAGGTCCTCTTCCTGAGCCTTCGCCCCGCCGAGGAATCCACCGCCCGGGTTGCGCGCGGACGCGAAGTTGAGCGCGAGGACTCGCGCCCCCTCCATCTCGACCAAACGTCGCGCGGCCTCACCCGTCTTCTCGGGCGTCACCTCGATGCGCATCCCGCCGCCGGGCGCGACGGGCAGCGCGAGGGACTCGAAGTCACCAGGCCGATACAGCCGCGTTCCCTGAACGGCGTGAGAGACGGCGTCGCGAATGGACACCTCCTGGCCAGACAGCGCCACGTAGGTGCCCCGCCTGGTGATGCGAACCGTCTCTTCGCCGATGTCCTCGAGTCCCATGCGCCTCCGCGTCTATCAGTTGCAGCCGATGCGCGTGGGCGCGACCGCGAGGTCGTCGATCCACGTCTCGGAGTCCGAGTCGCCGTGCGGGTGCACGAAGCCCCAGCCCACCGCGAAGTTGCTGAAGGGCCGCATGCCCACGTTGGGGAAGTCAAAGGCCTGCGTGCCATCCACCCAGACCTGCGCGTGGCCCGTGGTGTCGGTGGGCCTGGCGCGGCTCACGCCCCACTCCAGGCACGTCCAGCGGCCCGCCTGCATCACCACCACCGCCGGGTCCTCCAGGTTCCAGCCCGTGCCCAGGACGCCGCTCCAGTCATCCAGCGCGAAGCCGCCGTTCTTCATCGCCTGGAGTTCGATTCCGCCCCAGTCATTGTCCTTGGGTGAGAAGAGGATGAAGAACGTCCCCATCACGCCCTCTTGCGGCACGCGCGCCAGGTACACCCACGCGCGCGTGTACAGCGTGGTGCCGAACGCGGGCATGTCCTTGCGGTAGTGCGCGATGGCCTGAGGATGATCTGGCGAGTCCTCATGCAGGTTGTCCTCCGTCGTCACGTGCAGCGCGCCCTTGCCGCCGTGCACGCGCGTGCCATCCACGGCGATGGTGGCGTGCTGTTTCTCGTCGGGCTCCTTCCAGCCGTTCTGCCCCTTCTCGAAGTCCTCGCAGAGGATGGCGTTCGCGGGACACCCGGCGGACTGCTGCGGCGTGCCCGAGTCGACCTCCGACCCCGGCGTGCCACTGTCCGGCGTCTCGCCCTGGGCCTTCGAGTCACCGCAGGCCAGCATCCCGCCCATGGCGAGCCCAGCGACAATCACCGCCACTACCGATGTGGAGCGCATTCACTCTTCCGAAGCCGGGGCGGCCTGGATGCATGCAAGCCCTCGCGAAATGTCGAAGGCGGGCCTCCCGCATCCGGTCTGTCTAACACGGGCCCTTGGGGCCACGAACGGGGTCACCACGACCCTGCCCTCGAGGGTCAGGCGCCGTCACCGCGCGCCGGCTTCCCTGGGTGACGGGGATGTGGCGAAGCGGCGGAAGAAGCTGTCGTCGTTCCAGCGGGGACGCTCGGCCGCATCCGCCACCGCGCGCGTCAACGCGGAGAGGAATTGGACGAACCGCGCCGCGCCCTCTCGGTCCACGGGCTGCCGCACGTCATCCGAGGGCGCGTGATAGCGCTCAGGGAACCACTGCTTCATCAACCGCTCAGCGGTCGAACCCGGCTCGTAGCCGAACTTGAACGCGAGCGCGGGGATGCCCTCGCGCACGAACGAGTACTGATCGCTCCGGACGAACAGGAGGCGATCCGGCTCCGGATCCGCGAGCACCTTCACGCCACGCTCCGAGGCCACGCGACGCAGCGGCTCGATGAGCGAGGACTCGTTCATGCCCAGCGCCACCACGTGCGTGAAGGGAACCAGCGGCAAGAACATGTCCAGGTTCAAGTCCGCCACGCAGGAAGCCCCAGGCACGGGGAGATGCCGCGCGAGGTACCTCGACCCCAGGAGGCCCTTCTCTTCTCCCGTCACCAGCGCGAACAGCACGGTGCGCCGGGGCCTCACGGGCGCCTGGGCCAACGCACGCGCCACCTCCAGCACCGCGGCCACGCCCGAGGCGTTGTCCATGGCTCCGTTGTAGATGCGATCCCCACGCACGGGCTCGCCCACCCCGAGGTGATCCAGGTGCGCGGAGACGATGACATACTCGCGCGCGAGCACGGGATCCGCTCCAGGCAGAACACCGACCACGTTGACGGACGTGACGGGCTCGGTCGCGATGTCGAGCGTGGCCCGCAGGCGCCACGGCAGCTCGAACTTCGGCAGCGGCTTGCCGTCATTCGCCAGCGCCACCAGCTCGGCGTAGGAGTGTGGCGCGCCCTCGAACCACACGCTGGCCCGCTGGGCATTCACGGTGACCTGCACCTTCAGGCGAGCGCCCTCTTGCAGCGCGGGGTCGGCGAAGAGCATCGCGGGATTCTTTCGCGCCGCCGCGGTGCGCTCCCACGGCACCTCGAGGAACTTCGGGTTCTGGAGCAGCACCACGCCCACGGCCCCCAGCCGCTCCAGCACCGCCGCGCGCTCCGTCCATGACGCATGGTGCGCCCGCTGCACGCCCGACACGTCTCGCGGACCACCACCCACGAGGATGACCGCCACCTTGCCTCGGAGGTCCAGGCTGGCGAAGTCGTCATGCCCCGCCTCGGGCATGGACAGCCCCTGCCCCACGAAGACGAGCGGCGCATCCACCGAGCCCGTCATCCCCGTGCGAGACACCAGGATGGCATCCTGGCCCAGCATCAACGCTGTCTCGCGCCCGTCCCGCATGAGCGCCAGCCGCGACTTCTCCTCCACGAGCCGCCGCGAGCGCAGCGACATCTCTTGGGTATAGCCACTCGGGAACGCGGGCTTCACGCCGAGCGACGACAGGGTGTCCGCCACATAGGCCGCCGCCTTGCGGTGCCCCTCGCTGCCGGTGGCGCGGCCCTCCAATGCATCACTCGCGAGGAACTCCACGTGCGCCCACCACCGCGCCGCATCCGATGGCGGCGGGGATGCCGCCTCGACCGGGGACGCCACCCACAGCCCGAGGAAGACGAGGACGGCGACACGGCGCATGGGGGCTCGCTTTCGTGGAGGGAACCGACAACCCTCCCCGTGCGGGGACATTCCACGTCCCCACCGCGGGCCTTCGGCTCAGGAGGGCTGGCCCAGCCTACGCCCGCGGGCCTCCGCGAGCGTCCGCGCATCGAGCAGCACGGCCACCTTCTCCTGCGCGGAGAGGGGCTCGGGCACGGAGGCCAGCAGCTTGCGCCGACCGGACGCGAGCGCCCCCGCCACGCCCGACGACGAGGGCTGCTCCTCCAGAAGCGCCAGATGGAGCGTGTGCGCCCGAGCGTCCGACAGGACGTGGTCCACGGCATCCTCCACCGTCGCGGCGCCGTCCTCGGTCAACACCTGGGCACGTGCCAGCACGGCCGGCGGGGCCACCTCCTCGGGGATGAGGAAGAGCCCGTGCCGCTCGGCCCACAGGCCCAGCGACGCGCGCGCGGTGAAGACCGACAACGGGATGGACAGCAGGAGACCCGCCACCACGGGCACGGCCCATGCCAGCAATCCCGGCGAGAACACCCAGAGCAGCACCGCGAGCCCCACGCCCACGGCGGTGTGCACCGCGTGGCGCCGGGCGGCCTCGGCCCAGGGCAGGTCCGCGTCGTCCCGCTGCTGGCTCGACCACGACACGCGGTACCCCAGGATGGTACCGAACACGAAGTGTGACTGGAACAGCATCATCACCGGCGCGAGCAGCGTGGACAGCACGCCTTCGATGAGCACGCTCAGCACCAGCCTCGCGCGCCCGCCCATGTTCGCCGCCACGTCCGAGCGCGCGAACACCCGCGCGACGCCGAGCAGCCGAGGCAACCACAACATCGCCAGCGACACGGCCATCAAGCGCAGCGCGGCGGGCGAATCGAAGGTCGCGCCGCTGGCCAGCACGGCGTCCACGCCCCCGAAGCGCGAAGGCTGCGTGAGCCACGCGTGCGCCGCGGACACGAGCCCCGCCACGAGGAACAGCAACCACAAGGGCGAGGCCACGTAGGACATCACGCCCATCAGGAAGTGCGCCCGGCTCATCGGGTGCAGTCCACCCGCGAGCACCAGGCTCAGGTGCTGGAGGTTGCCCTGGCACCAGCGCCGGTCTCGCTGCGCATACGTCAGCAGGTTGGGAGGGGGTTGCTCGTAGCTGCCCCCCATGTCCGCGAGCAACCAGACGGTGTAGCCCGCGCGCCGCATCAGCGCGGCCTCCACGAAGTCGTGGCTCAGGATGTGCCCACCGAAGGGCTGCTGCCCGGGCAGCACCGGCAGGCCGCAGTGCTCGATGAACGCCGACATGCGCAGGATGGCGTTGTGGCCCCAGTAGTTGGACTCGCCGAGCTGCCACGCCGCCGCGCCCGCGGCCACCACGGGGCCATACACCCGGCCCGCGAACTGCTGGAGTCGCGCGAACAAGGTCGAGCGCCCCACGCACAGGGGCGGCGCCTGGAGGATGCCCGCGCCCGGGTTCAGCTCCATCAGGCGCGCCATGCGCACCACGGTGGCACCGTCCATCAAGCTGTCCGCGTCGAGGACGAACAGGAAGTCGTGGCGCCGGCCCCAACGCTCGCAGAACTCGGTCAGGTTGCCGGCCTTCTTGCCGGTGTTGTCCGTCCGCCGGCGGTAGAAGATGCGCCCCTGCCCGCCCACGCGCCGGCACAGCTCGGACCAGGCCAGCTCCTCGGCCACCCAGGCCTCGGCCCGCGTCGAGTCGCTCAGCACGTAGAAGTCGAAGGCGTCCAGGTGGCCCGTCGCCTCGATGGACTCGTAGGTGGCCTGCACGTGCGCGAAGACGGCCGCGGGGTCCTCGTTGTGGATGGGCATCACCACCGCGGTGCGGCTCTGCAGCGGAGCCGCCTCCCGCTCAGCGTCGGGCCAACGCAGGCCCGGCACGCGCCGCCCCGAGGCCAACTGCACGAAGCCCGCGACCGCCGCCCAGAAGGACAGCGAGATCCACGCGAAGCACGGAGTGAACAGCGCCAGGACGACCCACTCGGGCGCGGTGGTCCCTCCCGCGCTCAGCAGCCGGGACATCTCCACCGCCGCGGCCAGCGTGGAGGCTCCCGCGAGGCCGAGCACCCACGCGCGGCGGAGCCCGGCGGAACCGGGCGAGAACGAATGGGCCTGCATGGGGACCTTGTCGCAATCAGGGCGAGGTGGAGACGCCCGGCTGACCGAGCCGCAGCCACCGCCGCAGCAGCTCCGCCAGCGGGTTGAGCACCAACACCTGCTCGGGCATCACGGACGGCGCGGCGTGCGGCACGGGCACGGGCACCGCGTCGCGGAAGGTCCGGCGCCAGGCCTCGGGCAGGTGGCGCGGCTCCCGCAGGAGCACGTCCGCGCCCAGGCGCGCGGCATCCACGAGGACGAAGGCCGCGCGGCCACGGGAGAGCAGCTTACCGCTCGCGTGCGAGGGCCCGAGCAGCTCGCCCAGCCACGCCTCCACCCGCTCGCGGGCCAGCGCCAGGGCGACGTCCGGCGAGACACCCGCGCCGCGCGCCGACAGCACCCAACTGGCCAGCCGCTCCAGGTCAGCGCGCGTGGTGAAGCCAAAGTCGCGGAAGAAAGCGTCGAGCGCGTTGCGAGTGTCCTGGCGGTCCGCGAAGAGGATGGGCGCGGACAGGCGGGAGGGCAGCAGCGTCACGGAATCCACAGGTCGCTCCAGGTCTCGGTGAGAGTCTCGGAACCGCGTTTCAGGAAGCAGCGGAGCTCGACGGGCGAGTCCCCGTCAGGCACCAGCTCAAAAGTGGCGCGCCATCCGCCGGTCACGGCATGCGGCTGCGCGATGGGATGCAACACCTGCCCTCGCGAGGCGGTGACGACTGCCTCCACGGGGCCTTCCGCGCTCGAACCCGCGCGGGTGAAGTCGATGACGAAGCGTCGGGCCCCCTTCACGCTGCCCGCCGCGACGCGCGTGGCGGACACGCTGCCCGGAGTCGGCACGCCCTGAGGAGCCGCGCCCCAGGACAGGCGATAGGCGAAGCGCAGCGCGGTGCCCGGAACGACAGGCGCGTCCGGGACCCAGAACGCGACGATGTTGTCGTCCATCTCGCTCGCGGTGGGGATCTCCACCAGCCGCACCGAGCCAGGCCCCCAGTCGCCCACCGGCTCCACCCAGGCGCTCGGACGCAGCTCGTAGCGCGCCTCCAGGTCCTCGTAGCTGGTGAAGGCCTGGTCCCGCTGCAAGAGACCGAAGCCGCGCGGGTTGTCCGCCCGGAAACTGGCGACACTCAGGTGCGGGGGGTTCTCCAGGGGGCGCCACAGCTTCTCGCCCTCCTTCATCCAGATGGCGAGCCCGTCCGAGTCGTGCACCTCGGGGCGGAAGTCATCGAACGCGCCCCGGTCGTTCTCGCCGAACTGGTACATGCTGGTGAGGGGCGCCACGCCGAGCTGCCGCACGGCCTTGCGCGCGAACAGCGACGCCTCCACCTCCATGACCGTCCGCTCGCCCGGATGGATGACGAAGCGGTACGCCCCGGCCACGCTCGGGCCATCCAGGAGCGCGTGGACCACCACGCGCGCCTCGCCCGGGGCCGGCGTCTCCAGCCAGAACTCGCGGAACGATGGGAACTCCTCACCGCCCGGCAGCCCGGTGTCGATGGCCAGACCGCGCGCGGACAGCCCGTAGCGGTTGCCCTGCCCCAGTCCTCGGAAGTAGCTGGCCCCGAGGAACGCCACCAACTCGTCCATGACATCGGGCCGGTTGAGCGGATACGCCAGCCGGAAGCCCGCGAACCCCTCGGACTTCGCCAGCGGCGGCACCTTCACGAGCGGCCCGTAGGTGAAGAGCGACGGCGAGAACGCGAGGGGCCGCGACCGGCCGCCCTCCACCACGTTCATCGCCACCGGCCGCGGGAAGAAGAGGCCCGGGTGGAAGAACTGGGCCTGGAACGGCAACCCCGCGGTCCGCCACAGCGCCTGGTCCGCGCGATAGCGGATGTCGCGATAGGCGTCATAGGACAGGTTCGCGTACTCCGGGGGGACCCCCACGGGCGGCTCGCGGTAGGGCCTCGCGGCCAGGGCCCGGGCACGCTCCCGGACGACCTCGGCGGAGAACGCCACCGTCCCGCTCGCTCGCCCCCCCGGAGTCGCGGCCTCCCCGCCAAAGCAGGCAAGCAGCACCAGGAGGCATCCCCCGAGCATCCACGAGCGACGCGACGATGGCTGCCACTGCTTCAAGACGGCATTCCTCCGCAGGCGGCCGCGGGAACGCGGCGCAATGCGGCAGCCCCTCGCAACACACGTGCCATGCGTCAGGACCACCCCACGCCCGGGGCGGCTCCGGGGGAAGCCCTCCCCACCTCCTCGCGCCCCCAAGCGCTTCCGGCCCAGACACGCACGCAAAGCGAACAAATCCAGTTCGCCACGTGAACGAACTGTGGAGGAGAGGGGCAACACCTCCAGGCGTGCTGTCCGATTCCTCCACAGCAGGACGCGCCGTAGCTGCTGCCTTCCATTAGGCACCCCATCATTCCACGCGTGTCAGGGGCCTCTGACGCGGGGAGCGAGGGAGCGAGCCGCAGGGCGCCCGGCCGAAAGGATTTCCCGCGACAAGGCAGCGCGAAGCGGGCAGTGTGCGCCGCCGTCAGCGCCGCGGAATGCACCGGGGCGGGCTGCTTGTTCCACCAGTTCTCAGGCGCTTCGGGCCATCGGGTCCGACCGCGCACCGCCCAGGCGCCCTCGATATCCGAGCGAGCGCGCTGCGCGGGCGGCCCTCCACCTGGGAGGGACCGCGCCACCCACACTCGCTTCAGGACCTCATGACTTTCGACGATCTTCAGCTCCACGACGCCTTGCTCCGTGCGGTCAAGGCCGAGGGCTACACCACCCCCACCCCCATCCAGACCAAGGCCATCCCCCACGCGCTCGCGGGCAAGGATGTGCTGGGTGTGGCGCAGACGGGCACGGGCAAGACGGCGGCGTTCGCGCTGCCCATCCTCCAGCGGCTGAGCGCGAAGGCGCCTCCGGGCGGCACGCGCCCCATCCGTTGCCTGGTGCTCACGCCCACGCGCGAGCTGGCCAGCCAGGTGGGCGACAGCTTCGCCACGTACGGCAAGAACCTTCCCCTGCGCCACACCGTCGTGTTCGGCGGCGTGGGACAGACGCCGCAGGTGCAGGCGCTGCGTCAGGGCATGGACATCCTGGTCGCCACGCCCGGGCGTCTGTTGGACCTGATGGATCAGGGCTTCGTGTCGCTGCGCTCGCTCGAGGTGTTCGTGCTCGACGAGGCGGACCGCATGCTCGACATGGGCTTCATCCACGACGTGCGCAAGGTCATCAAGGCCCTGCCGCCGGTGCGCCAGACGCTGTTCTTCAGCGCCACGCTGCCCCCGGACATCATGGACCTGGCGCGCAACATCCTGCGTGACCCGGTGCGCGTGGAAGTGACGCCCGCGTCCAGCACGGCGGAGACCGTGAGCCAGCAGGTGTACTTCGTGGAGCGCGAGCAGAAGCGCGCGCTGCTCACGCACCTGCTCAAGGACGGCGCCATCCCGCGCGCGCTCGTCTTCACGCGCACGAAGCACGGCGCCAATCGCGTGGCCAAGCAGCTCACGTCCTCGGGCGTGCGCGCGGATGCCATCCACGGAAACAAGAGCCAGAACGCGCGGGAGCGCGCGCTGGACGAGTTCCGCTCGGGCGCGCTCCGGGTCCTCGTCGCGACCGACATCGCGGCGCGCGGCATCGACATCGACGGGCTCAGCCACGTCATCAACTTCGATCTGCCCAACGTCCCCGAGCAGTACGTGCACCGCATTGGCCGCACCGGCCGCGCGGGCGCCAGCGGCATGGCCGTCTCGTTCTGCGACCGCGAGGAGCGCGAGTACCTGCGCGACATCGAGCGCACCATCCGCCGCAGCGTCCCCGTGGCGGTGGCGGATCCGGCCTTCCGCTCCAGCGTCCCGGCGACGGCCGAGGTCGATGAGCCCGTGCGTCACAGCTCGGGTCGTCCGCAGTCGTCGGGCCGTCCGCAGAACAACGGCGGCGGGCGTGGCGACAACGCCTCGCGGCGGCGGCGTGGCGGGGGGGGAGGCCGTGGTGGCGGGGGCGGTCGTGGGCAGGCGCGTCCGTCGGGGGGAGCCGGCGGCAACGCGATGGCACCTCGGAGCGACTCCGGTCGCCCGCCCGCGCAGGCACGGCCCGCCTCGGCGAGCTCCGCGCCCACCGCGAACCCAAGCGCTCCGCCTCCGCCCGCGCGGCGCACTGCCCCCAAGTGGGGCTGAGCCACACGGCAACACGGCTCGGTCCCGAAGCGCGCTGACGCCGGCTTCGGGATCGAGCTTCAAAGCGCGGCACCATGCGAGCCGCTCACGGGCATCGTCATCCGTGCGATGCCCCGTCAGGCCCGGTCTCCACCGCGCGGCCCGGCCTGCTCCAAGTCCTCCCAGCTGACGCAGTCACGAGTCTCCCGCTGGCAACCTCTCCTGTGCGTGAAACATGGCGCGCACAGGACAGGCTGTCGGTGTGGAGACTCGTCGCGTCGCACGTGGCGCTCGCCTGCTCGATCGCACGCGTCTCGCGAAGCGCTGGGCTGACCTTGTGAGGTCCGCCCGACCCCGACTACGGTCCGCCCCGGATGCTCACTTTCCACGCTCCAGGACAGCCCTCGGCCCATGACGCGCTCGACTGACGGCGACCTCCAGATCGACTCGGTCCTCCGGAACACCTACAAAGTCATCTCCGTGTTGGGGCGCGGGGGCATGGGCTCGGTGTTCCTGGCGCAGCACCTGCGGCTTCCCGGCAAACAGGTGGCCGTCAAGGTTCTGCGGACCAGCGAGAACCTGAGCCCCGAGATTCACGCCCGCTTCCGCCGCGAAGCGGAGATCGCCTCGCGGCTCGGACACCCCAACATCGTCGAGGTGCTCGACTTCGACGCGCTCGAGGATGGCAGCCCGTTCCTGGTGCTCGAGTACCTGCGCGGCGAGAGCCTCGCGGATCGCCTGCGCCGGGGCCGCTTGTCGCTCGACGAGACCGTCTCCTTCGTGCGGCAGATGGGCTCGGCGCTGCAGACCGCGCACCGCGCCGGCGTCGTGCACCGGGACTTGAAGCCCGCCAACGTGTTCCTCGTCCCCACCGACTCGGGGGGCGTGGTGGGCGAGCGCGTGAAGCTGCTCGACTTCGGCATCTCGAAGGTCATGTCCTCGGACACCCTCCAGACCCAGGAGGCGGTGCTCATCGGGACGCCGCAGTACATGTCGCCCGAGCAGGCCCAGGGGCGCAATCGGCAGATCGACGCGCGCACCGACCTGTTCGCCCTCGGCGGCATCGTCTTCGAGATGCTCGCGGGCATGACGCCCTTCGGCGGCGGCTCACTCGCGGAGCTCATCTACCGCATCGTCCACGAACCGCCGCTCTCGCTCGCCACGCTCGTCCCGGGCACGCCCCCCAGCGTCGTCGCCGCGGTGGAGCGGGCCCTGGCCAAGAACCCGGACGAGCGCTTCCAGGACATCGGCGCGTTCGTGTCGGCCCTCACCGGCACCCCGCTCCAGTCCCTGCCGCCCTCCGCCGCGGTCCTGGAGGCGATGAGCGCGGCGCGCCCCAGCCCCTCGGGCATCGCCCTCCCGTCGGATGATCCCCCCTCGTTGTCAGGGACGATCGCCCCCGGGAGCCAGTCCTCCGCCCGCCCGCCGCCCAATACGGCACGGTTCGGCCCCCAGCCCTCCGCCCCCGCCAGCTCCGGGACCATGGGCTTTGGCGCGGCGCCAGCAGCCCAGGCCGCGCCATCCCCCGCGCCCGATGACACCTTCGGGCTGGGGGCGACCATGGCCTCCCAGCAGGCTCCGGTGCCGCCCCCCGTCGCGGCCACCGCCCTCCCCGCCTCGCTCGCGGCCAGCCCCGTGCCGCCCGTGACGGGCCCCGCCTCTCTCCACGCGCAGCCCGCGCTGGCCGTGCCCGCTGCGAGCACTCCGCCCCCGACGAAGTCGAAGCTCCCGGTGGTGGCCGCGGCGACTGCCCTCCTCGTAGGTGCGGCGGGGCTCGGCTGGTGGCTGCGCCCCACCCCGCCGTCCCAGGTCTCGCCGCCCGAGCCGTCCCCCACCGTCGCGGAGCGCCCGTCCACGCCGCCCCCGCCCACGCACGTCGCGCCCCCGCCCGCCCAGGTGCCCACTCGCGTCGAGCCCCCGCCGACCGCGAACCCGACGCCCGCGCCGACTCCCGAGGTCACCCCGCGCGACGCGAAGCCCCCACCGTCACAGGTAAAGCCTGTCATCGCCCGGCCCGTGGTCGCCGAGAAGATTCCCGACGAGGTCCGAATCATTCTCCAAGAAGGTGAGCGGGCTTTGGAAAAGGGAGACGCGCGCGAAGCCATACGTCAGGCGCAATTGAGCCAGCGCACGAAAATCACCGCCGCATCGTATTCGTTGCTCACGCGTGCATACTGCAAGGGAATGGATCTCGCGGGAGCCAAGCCCAATCGAAAGAAGGTCGCGCCGGCCGAGGCAGACCGAGTAGATCGCTACTGCAAGCTGCATGGGATTGAGTTCTGACATGCCGGGTCGCAGGTCCGGAGGAGAGCCTCTCCGCGCGAGACAGCGACCCATGGGAAGGAGACGCGCTTGAGAAACATCCTGGCAATCATTGTCACCGTGGCCACGCTGGGTGCGGTACCCGCGCTGGCGGGTGCGCCGGTCGAGGCAGGCAAGGTGTATGTCGGCTCGGAGGGCGCCGCCGTCACGGTGGTCCCGCTCACCCCGCGCGAGGCCAAGAAGTACCTCGTGCGCGTGGAGGGCACGGGCTCGGAGTTCGACGGGCTGGTGCTGCCTGCCACCGTCAACGACTGGAGCAGCCGGTCGTCGGTGCGGATGAACTACGTCACGCAGTACCACGGCCGTGACTACGCGGTCGTCGTCGTGTCCGGCTCCAGCACCGAGCTGTACGTGCCGGGCCGCCACAGCAACGGCATCAGCGTCCAGTACGACGCGAAGCGCACCGAGTCGCTCAAGTCCGACGACGTCCACTCGCAGTTCCAGAAGCTGGAGAAGGCCGGCACGCTCGCCAAGCTGATGGCGTTCGATCGCAAGGCGGAGATGACGCGCCACGATGGCGAGTACGCCGAGAAGCTCAAGGCGATGAACACGTCCTGCGGCACGCAGGTGGCGGGCACGCTCGACTGGACCACGGTGTCCGACGAGCTCATCAAGGAGTACAGCATCTCCGGCTTCTGTGAGGCGCCGCTGGCCTCGCTGCGCGCCCTCTGCGACATCTCCGAGGAGGCTCGGCGCACCGTGAAGGCGAAGGTGAAGCAGGTCGACTGCCGGTTCGGCGCCAGCGTGGATCCGAAGCTCGCGGCGGATCACGTCATCTGGACGACGGCCAAGGACGCCTCGAACCAGGAAGAGTTCGCCACCCGCTTCTTCAAGCAGAACCTGTGAGCCGGAGCCACCCCATGACCTTCAAGCGATTCCTCACCGCGGCGGCCCTCCTCGTCACCGGCACCTCCCAGGCCGTGGAGCCCCCCTGGGGCAAGGAAGAGAACCTGGGGCAGCGCATGGCCCTGGAGGCCACGTCCCTCTGCACCGACGGCAAGGGCCACTACGTCGCCATCGCCCCCATGTCCGAGGAGGGCAAGTACGACTTCCAGCTGTACTACGGCGACGGCAAGCAGTTCGTCGAGGTGGCCCCGCCCGAGGGCTACACCTCCGCGACGACCTTCCTGGAGCCGCGCTTCTTCAACAAGGGCGCCAACCCCAACTTCCGCGGCATGGACATGCGGGTGTACTCGTCCGTGGATCTGAAGGCGAAGGAGCAGAAGTGCTCCCTGCGCTGTGGCGACCGCGAGGTGCCCCTGAAGTGGGTGGCCGGGGAGCAGGCGCGTGAGCTGCTGCGCAAGGCGGCCTTCGCGCCGAACCCGCAGAAGTACGTGCCCTACGCGCTGCTGCGCGACACGCAGGGCAACTACTACTTCGTGGACCGGGGCTTCCTGCCCTCCGAGGCCAAGAGCTTCCGCGTCTTCATCGGCCCCCGAGGGGACTTGAAGCCGCAGAAGATGACCAACGTGGTGTCCGACTCCGAAGGAGAGATCTTCTCCACGAAGAAGGGCGAGCTGCGGCTCGTGTTGGACAAGCAGAAGTCGCCCGTGTGGATCGCCAGCTCGAAGAAGACGCTGGAGCTGCGCGTGGTCCCCGTCGAGGAGAACCTCCCGCTCGTCTACAACGAGCTGGGTGTCTACACGGGGGTGCGCCTGGGCACGCCCTGCGACGACCAGTAGTCCGGTCTTCGCCTAGACGCGCACCAGCAACGCGAGCTGGTGCGCGCCTATCCCCAGCCCCACCATCACCAACCAGCGTGTGCGCAGCTCCCGCTGGAAGCGCGCCAGCGTCACGGGGATGGAGGCAATCACCATGTTGCCGTAGTCCTCGTAGGTATCCAGGTACTCGCGCGGGCGAATCTCCTGGGCCCAGTGGTCCATCAGCTTGCGCGTGGCCTGGTGCGCGATGAGCGTCACGTCCTCGCCCCGGAGCCCGTGCCTGGCGAGCAGCCGCGCCACCAGCCGCGGCGGGCCGTCCATCCCTGACTTCAAGAAGGCCTGGATGCCCGCCACCGGGTCGATGCCGTAGGTGGGCTGCTCCAGCCCGTTCTCGGCGCGGCGGCGCATCGTCATGGCGCCGTACTCGTTGCTGAAGGTGTCCGCCGCGTAGTCCACCAGGACGAGCCGCTCGCCCGGCCCGACCACGGCCGCGCCCGCCGCATCGCCAATGCCAATGGCGTGGCCCTGGCTGTAGTCCACGTTGCGCGTCCACCCCGCCCCGGCCACCACCAGCGCGCGCTGCAAGGCCCCCGCGCGAATGCCCTCCCAGGCCAGCACCACGCCCATGAGGAAGTTGCCGAAGTCCGCCTGCACCGGGACGACCATCACGTCCTGGCCGAGCCCCAGGTCGCGGTGCACCTCGTACATCGCGTTGGGCGTGACGAAGTCGGAGACGGACACGTAGCCATACAGCCGCTGCACGTCCTGCGTGCCCAAGCCGGCGTCTCGGAGGGCCGCGCGCCCTGCCTCGGCGGTGAGGGCACTCAGCGACTCGCCGGGCGCGAGCACGCGCCGCTCGCGGTTGCCGTAGAAGAGCGCCTGCTCACCCGCGCCCGCGGCCTTGCGGAGGGGCTCGAAAACGGGATCGTCGTTGAGGCGAACCTGCGCGGGCAGCGCGGCTCCCGTCCCAATCAGCGCGATGGAGGGCGCGTCCACGGGCGCGCCTCGCCTAGCGTCCGTCGGCGGCGACGGCGGCGAAGCGCTCTCCGAACGGAGGAACCTCGCGGTAGTCGACGTGCGCGATGATGACCTGCGGCTGGCGATCCGCGTCCGCGCGGCGCAGCACCTCGGGCATCAGCGCGCTGAGCTGGCCGGGGCCCTTCACCGTGTGCGCCCGAGCGCCGAGCGACATGGAGAAGGCCTCCAGGTCCGGGTTGCCCAGACCGTAGAACTCGTCCTCCAGCGGGTAGCTGCTGTCCTGGGCGCGCTCGCCGTGGTTCACCATGCCCAGGAAGTTGTCGTTGAGCACCAACGTCACGGTGCCCACCCGGTGGCGGGCCGCGGTCAGAAGCTCCGTGCCGTTCATCAGGAACGCGCCGTCGCCGGTGAACGCCACCGCCGCGCGCTCCGGCCGGCCCACCTTGCCGCCGATGACGGCGCCGCAGGACCAGCCCATGGACGACAGGCCGCAGGGGAAGAAGATGCGCGTGGGCGCGGACACGTGCAGGCAGTGCGTCGCCCAGCCCGTGCAGTTGCCCATGTCGATGTACAGGTCCATGTCCGGGCGCAGCTGCGCGTCCAGCTCGGCCATGAGGTGCTGCGGCTTCACCGAGCCCTCGGACTGGGGCGCGCGCGGCACCAGGGGCTGATCCACCAGCGCCATCACCTGCGCCCACCGCTCGCGCACGCGCGCGCCGCTGGAGGGGCCAATCATCTGCCCCAGCTCGCTCAAACCCGCCATCACCGAGCCCACGTCCGCGACGATGGGCAGGCGAACCGGGAGGAACTGGCCGATGTTCGCCGCGTTGACGTCCACCTGGATGACGTTGCGCACGGCCTGGAAGTGCTTGTGGAAGCTGCGCGTGGCCCACTCGCCCAACCGGCTGCCGAGCACCACCAACACATCCACGCCCTCGCGCAGGTACGCCTCGGCGCGCTTGCTGCCACACAGGCCCAGCACGCCCAGCGACAGCGGATCGCGCTCGGAGAACAGGCCCTTGCCGCGGAGGCTGGTTGCCACCGGGATGCCGTGCTGGGTGACGAAGGCGCTGAAGGCCTCGCCCTGCGTGGCCATGGCCTCACGCGCCCCCGAGCCCAGGAAGATGAGCGGGCGGCGCGCGGTGCGCAGCATGGAGAAGGCCGCGCGCAGGTCCTCGAAGGGCGCCGCGGGCGGGCGGGCACGGAAGGTGCCGCGCGTGGTGGGCAGCGTGACGCGCTCGATGCGCTGGCGCGCGATGTTCGAGGGGATGCTCAGGTGCGCGGCGCCGCCCGGAAGTCCCTGCGCGGTGCGCAGCGCGCGCGCCAGCAGCCGAGGGAAGCTCTGCGCATCCACGATGCCCGTGGACGCGGCGCACGAGTTGCGGAACACCTCCACCGTGTTCACGCCGTGCGTGCCATTGCTCTCCTGGATGGCGGACATGCCGAAGCGATCCGTCGCCACCTGGCCGGAGATGGCCAGCAAGGGGACCTGATCCAGGTTCGCGGACGCCACGCCCGTCAGCGCGTTGGTGGCGCCCGGCCCCGCCGTCACCATACACACGCCCAGCTTGCCCGTGGCGCGCGCGTAGCCGTCCGCCATGAACGCCGCGCCCCCCTCGTGCGACGCGATGATGAAGCGGATGGACGGGTGCTTGCGCATCCCCTGCTGGAACGGCGCGATGTTGCCGCCCGGAACGCCGAACACCGCGTCCACTTCCTCGCTCTCGAGGTGCGCCAGCACGCAGTCCGCGACCGTGAGGTCCTCCACCGTCTGATAGCCACGCGCGTGCTGCTCGCCGTACATCGGCAGCGGCTCGGGCGGATGCATGGGACGCGCTTCACTCACCGCCGGAACCGCCACATCACCTCGCAGGACTTCCATCGCTCCGTCGTGAGACATGCTCGGCGCGGAGGTCGGGGCGTGGAATTCAATGAGCGAGCGAGTGGGCATCGGCCTGCGTCTCCGTTCATCCAGCTCTGGCGATTCACTCCCTGTGCTGTCCAGGGGTCGGGAGTGCGTCACCCGGGTCGGGGAAACCCGGTTGTTTGAATCGGCGTTGCGTGGATACTGGAAAGTTTCAGTCGCTTAGTAGCCGAACAGCCCCGGATTGGGAAGTAAAAAACTTGGAAATCCGATTGGAGCCGCAGAGCCGAGAAGTACTGGCGTTGATCCCATCCCATCCCGCTGGGTTAGCATTCGAGACACTCGTACGCCCTCGAGTACGAGCATTCAGGCGTCGAGGGTCACATCACGTGGGGGTTGGAGATGGCTGAAAATCTGCGAACGGAGTACGGGTTTCGAGCAAACGCGACGGGCTACATCACCCCGGCCGAGGCGAACGCCTGGTTCGATGATCTTCGCGCCAAGGTGGCGATCAAGAAGGGGCGTGCATTCGGGCTGATGGTGGACATCCGCGGTCAGAAGGCGAATCCGCCGGAGACCCAGGAGATCATCAAGCAGGCCATGGGGTGGTTGCGGCAGAACGGCATGGTCCGCTCGACGGTGGTGCTCGACAGCGCCGTGGCTCGCCTGATGATGGTGCGCATGGCGAAGCAGAGCGGCGTCTACCAGTGGGAGCGCTACCTCGACGCGTCCAAGGACTCGGACTGGGAGACCAAGGCGATTGATTGGATCGTCCATGGCCACGAGCCCAGCAAGGAAGAGGACGCCGCGGCGTAGGCGCACGCCCCCAGCACTGCCCCGCGTTCATGCGCGGGGCAGCAGACGCGAGGTGGAGGGCCGAGCATCACGTGTGGGAGTAGCCTCGTCGCCACTCCCCCTCGAGTAGCGCGAGCAAGGTGGTGTCCCCGAACCCTTCGGGTTCCGCCACGTGATGCTCCCTGAGCACTCCCTCCACCTGAAAGCCGGCCCTGAGCAGCACCCGCAGCGAGGCGCCATTGCGTGAGTCCACGCGCGCCTCCAGCCGGTGCAAGCCCATCCGCCCGAAGCCGAAGTGGAGCAGCGCGGGGAACAGCTCCTTCATCACGCCCTGCCCCCACAGTTCCCGCGCCACCACGTAGCCCACCTCGGCGCGGCGATCCCGCTGGCTCCACGAGAAGATGCCGACATAGCCCGCTGGCGCCGCGTCCGCGTGCGCGCAGAGGACCCAGCGCATCCCCTCCCCTCGCCGCACCGCCTCCAGGTCGCGCGCGAGCTTCTCGCGCATCTGCTCCGTCCGGTGGATGAGGCGAAACCCCAGGTAGCGCCCGACCTCGGGGTCGCCGTAGATGGCCGCGAGGGCCTCGGCGTCCTCCAGGTCCGGCGCGCGCAGGCGCAGGCGCTCGGTGCGCAGC
The DNA here is from genome assembly GCF_019039035.1 of Citreicoccus inhibens. Classification (GTDB taxonomy): domain Bacteria; phylum Myxococcota; class Myxococcia; order Myxococcales; family Myxococcaceae; genus Citreicoccus; species Citreicoccus inhibens. The sequence continues at coordinate 41,463 of NZ_JAHNZT010000047.1, forward strand.
TCGGGAATGGGCTCCAGGGGACGGGGCTGCATGGGGGCCTCGGCGGCGGGAGACGACCCGCCAATGTAGCCCCCGCGCCCGCGCGGAGAAGGTGCCCCTGGGAACGGGGCGCCCAGTGCTCAACGCCTGGGCCCGAGGGCCCGGCGCGGCTCACTCGGAGCGCATCGCCTCGACGGGGTCGAGCTTCGCGGCCCGGGCCGCCGGATAGATGCCGAACACCAGCCCCACGCCGCAGCTCATGACGAGGGACAGCATCACGGCCCAGGCCGGCACCTGCATGGGGAACAGCAGCACCCACTGCCCCAGGAACGTCAGCCCGAAGCCGAGCGCCACCCCCAGCGTGCCACCTATCAGGGACAGCAGAATGGCCTCGGTGGCGAACTGCCCGAGGATGCGGCGGCGCTTGGCCCCCAGGGCCTTGCGGATGCCAATCTCCCGCGTCCGCTCGGTCACCGACACCAGCATGATGTTGAGGATGCCGATGCCGCCCACCACCAGCGACAACAGACACACGCCCACGCCCGCCAGCGCGATGACCTTGGAGAGCTGATTGAAGGACGCGGTCATCGACTCGTTGGTGTGAATCTCGAAGTCGTTCGCGTCCCGCGGCGTCAGGTCGCGGCGGCGGCGCAACAGGTGCGTCACCTCGTCCTGCGCCTTCTGGAACACCTGGCCATCCCGGGCCTGGATGTCGATGTCGAGCGAGCGGTTCTTCCCGTAGAGCTGCTGGAAGACCTTCATCGGGAGGGACACCTGGTTGTCCAGGCTCATCATCCCCATGAAGCTGCCGCGCTTCTGCAGGACGCCGATGACGAGGAAGGGCCGCCCCTGGATGCGCACCTCGTAGCCCAGCGGGTCCAACCCCGGGAACAGCGCGTCCGCGACATCCAGCCCCAGCACGACGACGGGACGCCCGTCCAGCGCCTCCGTCTCGTTGAAGAAGCGCCCGGACGCGACGGACACCCCGCTCGTCAACGGATACGAGGGCTCGGTCCCCACCACGCGCACGGATGGCCGCGTCTCGCGCGCCGAGGTGGCGACCTTCTGCCCGCCCTGATCATCCATGGGCGTGGCCGCGAGCACGGACGGACAGCCCTCCTGGATGGCGCGCACTTCCTCCATCCGCAGGTCCTTGCGCTTGGCGTACTTGGCCCAGTTGAAGCGCCCGAAGCCGGAGGGCCACTTCGTCACCTCGAAGGTGTGGGCCCCCAGGCCGCCCAGGTCCCGGTTCACCTTGATGCTGAGCCCCTCGATGAGGGCCATCATCGTGATGACCGTGGCCACCCCGATGACGATGCCCACCAGCGTCAACAGGGAGCGCAGCGGGTTCCCCAGGAACGTGCCGAGCGCCAGCCGAAGGTTGTCCCAGAACGCGCGCATGAGGCCCTACTCGTAGCGGAGCGCTTCCACCGGGTCCAGGTTCGCCGCGCGGGCCGCCGGCCAGATGCCGAACAAGAGCCCCACCACCGCCGCGAACGCCACCCCGCTGAACACCGTCTCCGGGCGCACGTCCGCCGCCAGCGGGGTGATGAGCGAGATGACCTTGGCCGTGCCCAGCCCCACCACCGTCCCGAGCAGCCCGCCCACCGCGGACACGCTCGCGGCCTCCATGAGGAACTGGAGCACGATGGTGCGCCGCCGTGCCCCCAGCGCGCGCCGCACGCCGATCTCCCGGGTCCGCTCGCGCACGGACACCAACATGATGTTCATGATGCCAATGCCGCCCACCAGCAGCGTGATGAGGCCCACGCCCACCGCCACGCCGTAGAGCGCGCGCGTGAGCTGCTCATACGTCTGCGCGAGCGTGTCCGGCTTGTTGATGGAGAAGTCGTCGGGTTGATCCGCGGGCGTGCCCCGCACGCGACGGACAATGCCCACCAGCTGATCCTCGTACTGCTTCACCCGGCCCGCGTCCTCCACCGCGATGGCGATCTGCATCGGCCGGCCCTTGCCAAAGCTCGCGTAGAAGGTCCGGAAGGGCACCAGGACCACCAGGTCCAGGTTCTCCTCCACCACCTTCCCCTTCTTGGCCAGCGTCCCCACCACCTGGAACGGCCGGCCGTCCACGCGCACCGTCTGCCCCAAGGGACTGATGCCCGGGAAGAGCGAGCTGGCGACCTCCGCGCCCAGCACCGCCACGGGCCGCGTCACCTCGTCGTCCGAGGTCGTGAGGAAGCGCCCCGAGGCCACCTCGTAGCCAGACACCGCGAGGTACTCCTCCAGCACGCCGGTGATGCGCACGCTGGACACCTGCGCATCGCCTCGCGCGACGTCCGACACGCGCTGCACGGCGGGCGACATGGCGCTGATGAAGGGCGCCTGCGCCCGGATGCGCGCCACCTGGTCCAACGTGAAGTTCTTGCGGTTGCGGAACAGCCACCAGTCCCCGCGGAAGACCCACGGGAACTTGGACACGTAGAGCGTGTTGGCCCCCAGCGTGGCCAGCTGGTTGTGGAATGACGTGTTGAGCCCCTGGATGATCCCGACAATGGCCAGCAGCGTGGCCACGCCGATGCCAATGCCCAGGGTGGTCAACACCGTGCGCATGCGGTTGGCGCGCAGCGAGAACAGCGCGATGCGCCCGCCCTCCAGCACGTCCACTCGGAAGCCCTGGCGAAAGCTCATGCGCCTCCCGTCACCGCCGCCACCCCCGCCCCGGTGCCCAGCGCCACCTCGCGGCCCGGACCGTCCGCCACGACCTCGCCGTCACTCAGGCGGATGGCGCGAGGACACCGCGCCGCCAGCTTGGGCTCGTGCGTGACGAGCACCAGCGTGTGCCCCGCCTTGTGCAACTGCTCGAAGAGCCGGACGATCTCCTCGCCCGTGGCCGAGTCGAGGTTGCCCGTGGGCTCGTCCGCCAGGAGCATGGACGGCTCGGACACCAGCGCGCGGGCGATGGCCACGCGCTGGCGCTGACCACCGGACAGCTCGTTGGGCCGGTGGTGCATGCGGTGCGTGAGCTGCACCTTGTCCAGCGCCGCCTTGGCCCGCTCGCGCCGCTCGCGGGCCGGTACGCCCCGGTACACCAGCGGCAGCTCCACGTTGGCGAGCGCCGTCTCGCGGGGCAGCAGCTGGAAGGTCTGGAAGATGAAGCCGATCTCCACGTTGCGGATGACGGCGAGGTCGTCGTCATCCATGCGCGAGACGTCCTTGCCGTTGAGCAGATAGCGGCCGCTGGTGGGGGTGTCCAGGCAGCCCAGCACGTTCATCAGCGTGCTCTTGCCGGAACCTGACTGGCCGATGATGGCCACCCACTCCCCTCGCGTCACGCCGAACGAGATGCCGCGCAGGGCGCGGACCTCCTCTCCACCCACGAAGAAGACGCGGGTGAGCTGCTCCACCTGGATGAGCGCGGACTGACGGGTGCCGCTGGCTTCGCTCACGACTTGCTACCGCCCTTCATGCCGCCACCGGCGCCCAGCTCCGCCTCACGCACCGAGTCCCCGGGGTTCAGCTCCTTGGACAGCGTGCGGTAGGGGCCCTCCACCACGCGGTCGCCGTCGTGAAGGCCCTCCACGACCTCCAGCTCCGTGTCGGACGCGATGCCCGTGCGCACGCGCCGCACCTGGGCCTTGTTGTCCCCATCCACCACGAAGACGACCTTGGCGAGCGCCTCCGTGCGGCGCTTGGCCGTGAGGGTGTCCCCCTCCACGGGCGGCTTGTAGTCCGGCAGGCTGCGCTCGGCGCGCACCGTGACGGCCTGGATGGGCACCAGCAGGGTGTCCGTGTGCGTCTCCGCGCTGATGCGCGCCTCGGCGCTCATGCCCGGGAGCACGCTCGGAGGCCGCGAGTCCAGCGCCACCGTGACGGGGAAGCTGGTCACCTCCGCCTCCGTGCCCGGGTTCTTGATGAGCGCCTTCTGCGCAATCTCCACCACCGCGCCCTGGAAGGTCTGCCCCTCCAGCGCGTCCATGGTGACCTCGGCGGGCTGCCCCGTCTTGAGGTGCACGACTTCGTGCTCGCCCACCTCGAACTTGACCTCCATCACGTTGAGCGCGGCGATGGTCATCACCACGTCCTCGGAGAAGTCCGAGCCACGCACGCGCTCACCCACCTCGCGCGACAGCTCGATGACCGTGCCGTCGATGGGCGACTCCAGCGTCGTCTTGGCGAGGTCCGTGGCGGACTGCTCCAGGAACGCCGCGTTCTGCGCGAGCCGCTGCTTGGCCGCGGCCACCTTCGCCTCGGCGCTGTCCAGCGTGGCGCGCGCCGTCTCCAGCTCCGCCCCGGACGCCAGGCCCTTGTCGGTCAGGCCCTGCACGCGCGCAAGCTCGGTGCGCGTGCGAGCCGCCTCCACCTCGGACACCTGGACCTCGGCCTTCGAGGCGTTCACCGACGCCTGGGCCTGCTTCACCGAGGCCTCATAGCGGCGCTTGTCGATGCGGCCCAGCACCTGGCCCTTCTTGACGCCCTCCCCGGCCTTCACCGCCAGCTCGACCAGGTCGCCAGACAGGTTGGAGGAGATCTTCACGGTCGTGGCCGCCTGCACCTTGCCCGCCCCCGTGATGGTCCGCGTGATGGAGCCCTTGCGGACCCGCGACAGCTGGACCTCCTGGGTCGGCGGAGGCCGCTCGCGCAGGCCCCCCGCCGTGATGGCCCCCGCGCCGAGCACGAGCCCGCCGGCGATTACCGCCTTCCACCACTTCATCGTGCGTCTCCCGAGTTCAACGAACCCGTCGCCCGAAGGAGGGCATACCGGGCGATTTCCACATCGATGCGACTCTGCAACAAGGACAGCTCGGCCTGGGTGAGCTTCAGCTGAGCATCCCGAACATCCAAGGTCGATCCAGCGCCCGCGCGGAACCGCTCGTTCGCCAGGGACAGGCCCTGGGAAGCAGCCTCGCGATTCTCGGCGGCCAGCTTCGACGAGGCGATCTGCCCATCGAGCGCCTGATGCGCGCGGCGGACCTCGGCCTCCAGTTCGCGGATGGTCTGCGCCTGCCCCAGCTCCACCCGGCGCAGCTGTGCGTCCGCGCGCTTGGTCTGGGCATCCGTGGCGAAGCCGTTGAACAGGTCCCACGAGAGGATGACGCTGCCGGTGAACGTGTTGCCCAGGCCCGGATCGCTCACGAACGGACCCGGATCCGGGTTGCCGTGGTTGAAGCGCCCGTCCAGGGACAGCCGGGGCACATAGCCCGAGTTCGCGATGCTGCGCTGGAGCTCGGCCGAGCGAACCTGCTGCTGGAGCACCCGGAGCAGCGCGCGGTGCTGACGCGCCGCCTCGATGGAGGACTCGAGCGGGGGCGCGGGCGTGGGCTCCTGCGTGAGCACGCCCGGAGCCACCGCCTGCAGGTCCGTGGTGCCCGACTGGGCCAGCCACACGGCGAGCTGCGCCTGGTCCGACACGAGCTGCGTCTGGCGCTGGACGACGCTGATGCGGTCGTTGCCCAGGTTCACCCGCGCGGCGATCTCCTCGCTCTTGCCCACGCGGCCCGCCTGGAACAAGGCGCGAGCGCGCTCCAACTGCTCCTCGCTGCGCTGCACGTTGGCCTGGAGGACATCGAGCGTGGCCTGGGACAGGTACAGGGAGAAGAAGCGCCGGATGGCCTCCATCTCCGAGGTGTCCGCCTGCTCCTCGGCCTGGCCCCGGGCGGCCTCGCGGTTGGCGCCCGACTGCTCCAGCTGCTTCCAGCGGGCCCGGTCGTAGATGAGCTGCGTGAGCCCCACCCCCAGGTTGTAGCTGTCGCTGGTGTTGGACGGCGTCTCGATCTCCCGGACGGAGAAGGTCAGCGAGCCATCTGGCCCGATGGTGGGCGCGGTCTGCACCACCTTGCGGCGGCCGACGTAGTCCAGCGAGGCCGACGCATTGAGGCCCACCTGGGGGAGCAGCGCCGAGCGCGAGTACCGCACGTCCTGCTCGGCGGAGGTGAGGTCCAGGAGCGTCTGGAGCGCCTGGGTGTTCTGCCGGCCCTGGCTGCGAGCCTCCTCCAGCGTGATGGGGGTGGCGGCGAGGAGGGCCGCGACGAAGAGCGCGCTCACCTGGCACCTCCGCCCATCGCCGGGAGGCCCACGAAGAAGACTCCCACGTACATCGCGTAGAGCACGCTGGTGAGCAGCACCGCGCGGCCCTTGGTCATGCCCGTGGCCGCGGAGAAGCCCAGCCCCAGCAAGGCCACGCTCCAGAGGTTGAAGAAGTCAGCGCCCTTGAGGAGGCCCTGCACACGCGGGGAGAGCCCCTGGAGGAACGCGAGGCTCGAGGGGACGAGCCGCTCGGCGCGCGCCTCGGTCAAGCCGAACTGGAAGAAGGCGCAGACGGCGAAGATGCCGTGGTAGAGGGCGATGGGCAGCAGCGCGAGCGCCGCCGCGGACACCAGTTGCTCGAACGGCGCCGGCTTCTCGAAGAGCCAGGTGCACAGCCACAGGATCGCGGCCAGCAGCACCACCGACAGCGGCATCACGAAGACGCCCTTGGCGATGCCGCCCACCAGCGCCTTGCGGGAGGCCGTCTGGACCTTGTCGGCCAGCTCGGACTCGGACAGCGCCGACAGGTCCCCCGAGGAAGCGGCCTCCGCCAGCACGGAGGGCGTGGCGTCCCACCGCAGGGAAAACGCCGTCCCGGAGACGGACACGCAAAGGGCGAGGATCAGGAGGGGCCACACCCAGCGGCGGGCCTCGACGGCGACGCGCGTTCCCTCGAAGGGGTCGACAAAAACGCGCGCCGGTTGTGCAAGAGAGGTCATGGTAGGGGTCTCGGAGCGATATACGACGTCCGCCCTTAGGCAATTGCCTAGCCAGCCGAGTTGACGCGCGAAACAGGCAGCCGGCCAACCGAATTCCGCGCATTTGGAGACGTTCCAGGTCGTTTCAGCCGGCCTGTAGCGACCTGTAGCGGAAATTTTGCCGCGGCGATCCGAAGGGTGTATTCCGCTCGGCTGCACGCTTGCCGGAGCTCGAATGGTCGACAGCACGGATCTCGCCCAAGTACTCCACGAAGCGAATGACATCGCCCAGAGCGTGGCCCAGCGGCTCACGTCGGCGCACGTCATGCTCGCGCTCTACACGGTGGAGAACCGGGCGCAGTTGCTGCTGAAGGACTGGGGGGTGGATGAGGACTCCCTCCTCCAACTCCTCACGGAGGCTCCGAGCGAGCCGGATGGCCTGGTGCGCGAGTTGTGCGCCAAGGCGCGCGAGTTGGCCACCAGCTCGCGCTCGTCCGAGGCGGACTGCCTGCACCTGCTCATCGCCGTCACCCGCGTGCGCTGCGTGGCCAATGATCTGCTCGTGCGGGCGGGCATCGACCTGCGGAACCTGGGCAACACGGCCCTCTCCTATTTCGTCAGCGGGCGCATGCCGCGGCGGCTCCAGCCCGGCCGGGTCCAGGCCGTGGCGACGCGCGCCCCGCCCGCGCGCCCCCTGGGCGCGCCCCCGTCTCCCCTCCCCGCCTCCGCCGTCGCGGTGAGCCTGCCCCGCCCCCTGCCCGTCGCGCCGCC
>NZ_JAHNZT010000048.1 GCF_019039035.1 Citreicoccus inhibens
GGTGATGTGTTTGGTTTTATTGAGGTTGGTGTTGGTGCTGCCGCCGCGAAGCCCGCCGCCGCCCCGGCTCCGGCCGCCGCGCCCGCTCCGGCCGCCGCGGAGTCCGCCGCGCAGGGCCCGGACGCGCGCATCACCCCCACGGCCAAGAAGATGGCCGAGGAGAACAAGCTGGACGTCGCCCAGCTGAAGGGCACCGGCTCCGGTGGCCGCATCACCAAGGAGGACGTGCTGGGGCAGCTCAACCGCCCGGCCACGCCTGCCGCCCCGGCCCCCGTGGCCCCGGCCGCGCCGTCTGGTCCGCGCCCCAACGCCGCGCGCGAGGAGCGCGTGCGCATGACGCCGCTGCGCAAGCGCGTGGCCGAGCGCCTCATCCAGGCCCAGTCCACCGCCGCCATGCTCACCACCTTCAACGAGGTGGACATGGGCGAGGTGATGGCCCTGCGCAAGAAGTACAACGAGAAGTTCCAGGCCAAGCACGGCGTGAAGCTCGGCTTCATGAGCTTCTTCATCCGCGCGGCCGTGGACGCCCTCAAGGCCTTCCCGCAAATCAACGCGGAGATCGACGGCGAGGACGTCATCTTCAAGCACTACTACGACATCGGCGTGGCCGTGAGCGGCAGCCGCGGTCTGGTGGTGCCGGTGGTGCGTGACGCGGACAAGGTGGGCCTGGCGGACCTGGAGAAGACGGTCGGCGACTACGGCGCCCGCGCGCGCAACGACAAGCTGACCCTGCCGGACCTGCAGGGCGGCACGTTCACCATCACCAACGGCGGCACCTTCGGCTCCATGCTGTCCACGCCCATCCTGAACCCGCCGCAGACGGGCATCCTGGGCATGCACAACATCGTCGAGCGCCCCGTGGCCCGTGACGGCCAGGTCGTCATCCGGCCCATCATGTTCGTCGCCCTCACCTACGACCACCGGCTGGTGGACGGCCGCGAGGCCGTGCAGTTCCTCGTCCGGGTGAAGGAGTGCATCGAGAACCCGGAGCGGCTGCTCCTGGACATCTGACGCGCTGCGGCTTTCAACCGCCGCAATCACGTCAAGTCCCGCAATCCAAGGGGCCGGCTGGACTTCCAGTCGGCCCTTTCACTACAACTAAGCGGCCTCCCCGGTCGTCGGGGGGGCAGGAAGAACGGGCGGCCTCTCCACACCGCCCCGCAGACCGCAAGGAAGCAACATGGCAACCGGTACCGTGAAGTGGTTCAACGACGCGAAGGGCTTCGGCTTCATCACCCAGGACGGCGGCGGCGAGGACGTGTTCTGCCACCACACCGCCATCAACATGGACGGGTTCCGCACCCTGGCCGAGGGTCAGAAGGTGGAGTTCGACGTGGCCCGCGGCCCCAAGGGCCTGCAGGCGCAGAACGTCCGCGCTGCCTGAAGTTCTCGCGTATCAGGCCACTCCTCATGGACTGGCCACATGATGAGGCCCGGTACTCCCTTGAAGGAGGCCGGGCCTCTGGCTTTGAGCGAGGGGTGCCGCGCGGCACGGCAGCGCGGCGCTTCATCGCGCTATTTCAGATAGCGCTTGAAGTGGGCCATCACGGCCTCCTGCTTGCGCTGCGTAATCAGCGGATCCGGCACCATGTGCGTCAGGCCACTGAGCGGCAACAGCTCATGCGGCTTGCCGGCGCGGAACAGCGCGTCGCTCAGCTTCAGCGAGTGGAAGAAGTAGACGTTGTCATCGGCGGTGCCGTGCATGAGCAGGAGCGCGCCCATGGGCTTGTCCTGCTTCACGTACGACAACAGCGAGCTCTTCTCGTACGCCTCGGGGTGCTCCGAGGGCACGCCGAGGAAGCGCTCGGTGTAGTGCGTGTCGTAGTCCAGCCAGTCCACCACCGGGGCGCCGGCCACCGCGGCCTTGAAGACGTCCGGGCGCTTGAGGACGGCGAGCGCGGACATGTAGCCGCCGAAGCTCCACCCCTCGATGCCCACGCGGTTCAGGTCCACCTCGGGCATCTCGGCGGCGAGCGCCTGGAGCGCGGCCACCTGGTCCTCCAGCGTGACGCCGGAGAAGTCGTACTTCACCGAGCGCTCCCACTCCGCGGTGCGCAGCGGCGTGCCCCGTCCGTCGAACTTCACGACGAGGTAGCCCTGGTCCGCCATCCACTGGTTGAGGAGGTTGGCGGCCATGGACTGGGCGACGGTGGTCGTCGTGGGGCCGGCGTACACCTCCACGATGACGGGCAGCTTCTGGCCGGGCTTGAAGTCACGCGGCTTGATGATGGCCGCCCAGAACTTGCGCGGCCCCACCTGACGGACCTCCAGGTTGGGGACGAAGGGCGGCTCGTCGGCCACCTCGGGCAGCTCGCCCACGCGGGTGCCATCCGCGCGCAGCACGTACGTGCGCGGCATGCTCTTGGGGCCCTGCGTGCCGAGCACCACGAGCCCGCCCTGCTTGGACACCGCGCCGCCCTCCATCGCGGGGCCGGTGACGCCCGACGACACCTTCTGCGGCGCGCCGCCGTCCTTCACGCGCCACAGGTAGCTCTCCGTGGGGTTGGGGCCGCCGGTGAAGAACAGCGAGTGGTCCGCCTGCACGAAGCGGCTGAGGGTGCGGAAGCCCGCGTCGGGCTTGACCACCGTGCGCACCAGCGCGCCGTCCGCCTTGCGCAGCTCCACCTCGGGGCCGCCGTTGCGCTCGGTGTACCAGAGGAAGCCGCTGCCATCCTCGAGCCACAGCGGGAAGTCCTGCTCCAGGTTGAGCCACGCCGCGTCCTTCTCGGTGAGCAGCGGCTGCGTCTTGCCCGTGCGCGGGTCGACGGACAGGACCTGCTCCTCCATCTGCGCGCGGTCCTGCACCACGAGCGTCAGCGGCCCGCCCTTGTCCCACTTCACGGTGGCCAGGTACGGGTACTTGGCCGCGTCCCACTGCGCCCACACCGTCTTGCCGCCCGCGGCCGGGACGATGCCCAGGCGCACCTTGGCGTTGGGCTTGCCCGGGCGTGGATAGGCGAACACCTCTCCGCCTCGCTCGGGGTGCATCACGTCGACGATGGTGAGCTTCTCCACGTCGCTCGTGTCGGACTCGGTGTAGGCGAGCGACTTGCCATCCGGGCTCCACCAGTAGCCCGAGAAGCGGCTCATCTCCTCCTGCGCGACGAACTCGGCCAGGCCGTGCGTCTTCTGCTCGGTGCCGCCCGTGGTGATGCGCTTCTCCTGGTTGGTCGCCAGGTCCACGCGGTACAGGTCATGGTCGCGGACGTAGGCCACCTGCTTGCCGTCCTGCGACAGGCGCGGGTCCAGCACGCCCGGGCCCGTCTTCAGCTCCTGCGACTTGCCCGTGGCGCGATCCACCACGAAGAGGCGACCGGAGAGCGGCACCAGCAGCCGCGAGCCGTCATCGGACAGGCTGTAGGTGGTGAAGCCGCGCGCGCTCACGCGCATGCGCTCCCGGCGGGCCTTCTCCTCGGGGGTGAGGGTCTCCTCGGTGCCCTGGAGGATGGAGGCGGGGGTGAGCAGCTCGCGGGTCTGCCCCGAGTCCACGTCGAACGCGTAGAGCATCTGCACGTTGGACGTGGGCTGCGTGCGCAGGAAGAGGACGGTCTTCTCGTCCGGGGTGATGCGCACGCCCACGGGACGGCCGCTCATGAAGCGGCGCGTGTCCGAGTACTGGCGCAGGAAGGTATCAACCTGGGTCTGCGAGGGAGCCATGGGAGGAGTCTTGTTCTCCTGGGCAACGGAAGGAGCGCTCATGAGAAGGAGCGCGGCGGTAAGGACCTGGCGCATGCGTGCTTGAACACCCGCCGGGGAGCGGGTCTCCTTTCGCGTGAAGGCGTGGCCGAGCCTACACTCCGCCGGCCGCGCGGGCCGGGTAACCCAAGGCCCACGAGAGGATTCCCTGGACATGCGCCCCGACGACGACGCCACGCGGCATCTGCGACTGGCCGGAGTCATCCGCCTCGCGCTGGGCGGCGGCCGAGGCCCCTCGGATGCCTACGTCTTCGACCCCCACCGGCTCGCCCTCCCCGCTTGGGTCTGCGCGCTCGGAGCGGCTGGGCCGCCAGCACTGTTGGTGACGCTCGACCGTCACCTGGACACGGTGGTGCCTGCTCGGCCCGCGGACGTGCCGGACCTCTCGGCGGGCCTGCGCGCCCTGGATGAGCACGCGCGCTGGTCCCTGGATGTCCGCAACTACGACCACATCCTCGCGGCCATGGAGGCCGGCGTGGTGGGAGACGCGCTGCTCATTGCCCGCTCACGGCCCCGGGGCGCCTTCACCGAGGACACCTACGTGGACACGCGCGGACGCGCGCACCGGCTGGTCATCGCGCCCACGGTGGACCGCGCGGCGGAGGCCTACCGAGCCCCCGCGCCCGGCGAGGCCGTGCGCACGGTGCTCGACGAGGCCGAGCGGGTGCTGCTCGACGTGGACCTGGACTGCTTCACCACCTTGAGCGACGCGGACCCCACCACGGTGATTCCCTGGCCCCGCGCGCTCATCCGGGAGTTCCTCCTGCCCGCGGACTCCGAGCCCTTCTGGGACGCGGTGCTGGGCAAGTCCGTGGCGCTGACGCTGGCCCGCGAGCCGTACCACTGCGGCGGGCTGCTCGCCTCGGGAGAGCTGTTCCGCGACCTGGCTGATGTGCTGTTCCGCGAGTTGCTGCGCGTGGAGCCGCCGTAGGCCCCGGCAACCTCACTCCACCGGCCCATCCACGAGCTTCTTCGCGGTGGCGAAGGAGAACCCCGCGCGAGCCAGCGCGGCGAGGTCGCGTCGCCGGTTCTCCTCGCGGGTGCTCAGGTCTCTGCGGAAGGGCCCCAGCCGCTTCTTGCGCGCCCAGATGCGCGCGGCGGCTTCCTCGGACACGTCCTCGGTGGCGAGCGCCAGCTTCTGCGCGACGACCTCGGGCGCGATGCCCTTCATCCGCAGCTTCTGGGTGATGACCCGAGCGCTGCGTCCCGAGGCGCGCAGCGCGTGCGCCCTCATCTCGGCGTAGGCGGGATCATTCACGAGCCCATTGCGAACGAGCTTCTCGGTGAGCGCGCGCACCCAGCCCAGCGCCTCGGCGCGGTCCCCTCCATGGCAGCGCAGCGAGCGGTCGACTCGGCGCTCCAACACCCGCTGGAGTTGGCTCACCGTCGCGGCGTAGCGCTTGAGGTAATGCAGTGCCGCGTTCTCCAGGTAGCGCGGGGACACCTTCCGGGGCTGCTTCGGCTTCTTGGGGCCACCCCGGCCCGCGTCACCCTTCTGCTCGTCTTCCATGCGGCGGCGTGTCTACCACCCAGGTCCGACACCGCGCACGCACCCACGACGTACGCCGGGCAGGCGACCTAGGGAGAGTCCAGGAACGAGGGCCGATAGTCGGTCACCTGTCCCGCGCTGAAGGAGAACCGGCCGCTCACGGGAGGACGGTCCCCGTTGAGCACGTAGCCAAAGTCGATGCGGAACGGATTCACGTTGAACTGCGGGAAGAGCAGCCGCAGGCCCACGCCCACGGAGGTCACCATCGACGGCCTGCGGTTGAACGCGCTGCCCGAGTCGAGGAAGAGCACGCCCCCCAGGTGTACGGTCTTGATGACGAGCGGCGGCGAGCGGTACTCGAGGTTGAACAGCAGGAGCCGCTTGCCCGAGTACGCATCCACGAGCGCCCCGCGCAGCCCATTGCCACCGCCCAGCAGGCTGATGCGGTCCGACAGGTCGTCGATGTTCACGTCCAGCACGCCGCGGCCCACGATGCGCCCGCCGAAGAACTGGGGCGAGGCCTGCACGAATTCGGTGGCCCAACGCCGATCCGTCCACCCCGCGTTCTCGCCGAGCTGCCGGCGAATGGACGCAGCGGCCGACACCGCGGTGAGCGCATCGCCGGCCCAGCGCACGCGGTAGCGCGCGGTCACCGCCCCTTGCGCGTAGTGCGCCGAGGACGAGAGCACGGGCGGCGCATACCGGAGCGACGCGCCAATGGAGTGACCGAGCTGCACATCCTCCGACAGCGCATACGAGTCCAAGTCATGGAACACCTCGTAGCGCGCCTCGTAGGCGCTGAGGGACAGGCTCGCGTAGGCCGCGTCCTCGGCGCGCGGCAGGTAGTTGCTGCGGAACCATGCCTCCTGCGCGTCGGTGAGCATGGAGGCGACGGGCGCGGCGTAGGCATCGTGATAGGCGCCCGCGCCCATGCCCACGTTCCACTTGTAGCGATGACCGAACGAGCGCGTGTACGTGACTCCGCCCGCCACCTCGCGCGCGTTGTAGACGTAGGGCACGGCGGGCCCGTCCGGGAACGGGAGCTGCCAGATGTCCGCGCCGCGATACTGGCGCGCGGTCTCCACGTTCCACGCCACGGAGGAGCTCACGCTCCACGGCGTGGCCAGCGAGTACAGCGGCCGACTCACGGAGAGGCTGCCGCGCGAGCCCTCGGGCTTGCCGCTCTCGCGTCCGAGCAGCACCGCCGCGGACTCACTGAGCGCCCAGCGACTGCCGAGCACGCGCCGGTCGGTGTAGCTCTGGCCCAGGCTGATCGTGTCGAGGCGGAGCACGAAATCCACCGCGACCTTCTTGCCGCGTCCGAGGAAGTTCTGCTCCGTGCCCTGCAACCTCAGGTACTGGAGCAACGAGCCCACCGCGGAGAAGTCGCTGTTGAGTCGCAGCGACCACAGGTCCTTGGTGATGAGCAGCAGCACGACCGTGCCGGGCTGACGGCCCTTCACGGTCACCGCGCGCACGGCGGAGAAGAGGCCCAGCTTGCGAAGGTTGCGCACGGACTCGTCCACGAGCGCCGCCGAGTACGGCTGGCCCGGAGTCAGCAACACCTCTCGGCGGACCACGTCATCGCGCGTGCGCGCATGGAAGATGTTGAGGAGGTTCGGGTACGGGTCGCTCTGGGCCACCACGTCCTCGGCGGCCACGCGCACATCCTCCAGCACTTTGCCTTCGGGCGCGGGCTCCACCACATCGCCGCCCCGCGCGAGGCCCCACGCGATGAGCGTCTGCTCGTAGTCCGCGCTCACGCCCGCATCGGAAGACACCCCCACCTGTTCACCGTTCGGAGCCGACGGCGTGAATCCGGTGTTCGCTCTCGCCTCAGCAGCGGACGGAACCGACGGGGAGTTCACGCCCGAATCGAATGCGGGACTCGCGCCTCCGCTCGGGGCCGACTGCACGAGAGCGGTGCCCGCATCCGAGGACGCGGCATCAGGCCCCGACGGAACCTGGGCGAGCGGTGCGACGAGCAGGGCAAGCAACAGGAGCGGCACGCGTCCATCCTGTCACGGGCCACGCCCACCGCCAGGGCCCCACCTCACGACAGCGCGGAGCGCAGCTCCCCGCCCCGAACCGCGGGCAGCGTCTCCCCGCGCGCGACAGCGGCGACGATGCGCGCGAGCTGCGCCACCCCGTCCGACAACGCCGCCGGGCCCGGCTGGAGGATGTACGCGCTCCGCACCTCGTAGAGCTGATCCGCGAGCACCGCGGGCACCGCGTCCCAGCCCGGCCGAGAGACAATCTTGTCCCGCTGGGCCTTTCGCCCACACCAGCTCGCGATGACGCCCTCGGGCGCTCGGCGCGCCACCTCCCGTGGGTCGAAGATGCGCCCCTGCGCCCCCTGGGACGCGCGCGACTCGCTGCAGATGTCCACGCCCCCCACCAGCTCCACCAACTCCGAGCACCACCGGATGCCGGAGATGAGCGGCTCGTGCCACTCCTCGAAGAAGATGCGAGGCCGCCGCGGCAGTGACTCGGCGGCGTCCGCGTGACGCTCCAGGTTGGCCTCCAGCTCCCTGGCCAGCGCATCCGCGGCCTCCGCGCGGCCCACGAGCGCTCCGGTCACGCGCACCGCCTGAAGGATCTCCGCGATGGACCGCTGGTTGAACAGGTAGACCGGCACCCCGCGCTTGCACAGCTCGCGACCGATGTCCGCCTGCAAGTCCGAGAACCCCAGCACCAGGT
The DNA here is from genome assembly GCF_019039035.1 of Citreicoccus inhibens. Lineage (GTDB taxonomy): Bacteria > Myxococcota > Myxococcia > Myxococcales > Myxococcaceae > Citreicoccus > Citreicoccus inhibens. Next base: position 7,886 of record NZ_JAHNZT010000048.1, read on the forward strand.
CCGGCTTCAGCTCGAGGATGCGCTCGAAGTTCGCGTCGAGGAACGAGCTGACCCGCGGCTTCTTGCGCGCCGCCGGCGGGCGCACCGTGAAGCCCGACACGCCGACGACGAGGTCCTCCGCGCCGATGCGGTAGAGCACCTCCGTCGTCTCCTCCGTCATGCACACCACCCGCCGCGGATAGGGCGGGGCCAAAGCGAGCAACGCGGACAGGCGGGCGTTCATGCGCGGCACCCTAACGGCCCCGCTCCGCCACCGCGAGCACGCACCCGACCCACCCGGTCCCCTCATGTTCGGATCCGCCATAACGCAACGCGCCACGCCACCCGGAGTGCGCGCGCGCGCGGGTGAATGCGAGTGGAAGCATCCTGTCCGCGCACCCGGACTTGCGGTATGGGGAGGCGGCTGGCGCAGCGGCGGGAGCCGGATTCTCGGCCCCTGATGCGCTGCGGCAGTGATGCAGGTCTCTTGGGAGACGGACATTTGCGGTGTTACCATCCCCCCGCTCGACCGGACGTTTCCCGTCCTTCTCGCTCGGTGGGGGAAGACATGATCGAAAGCGACGTCCCGACGACGGGCGCGCCACCCGACGTGACGGATCCCCTTCTGGGGAGAGTATTGAACGAGCGCTTCCGCATCTTGGAGACGCTCGGTGCCGGAGGCATGGGTCGCGTCTACAAGGCCGTCCAGTTCCCGCTGGAGCGGCTGGTGGCGTTGAAGGTGCTCAACCCGCAGTACAGCGACGGCAAGGACCCCGGATTCCAGAAGCGCTTCTTCCTGGAAGCCAGCGTCACCGCGCGGCTGCGCCATCCGAACACCGTCACCGTCATCGACTACGGCAAGACCGACGACGGCATCTTCTACATCGCCATGGAGTACCTGGAGGGGCTCACGCTCTCGCAGCTCCTCACCCAGGAAGGGCCGCTGCCGTGGAACCGCGCCCTCAACATCACCCAGCAGGTGGCGCGTTCACTGAGAGAGGCCCACAAGGTCGGCCTCATCCATCGCGACCTGAAGCCCGCCAACATCATGGTCCTCAATCAAGAGACCGACCATGACGTGGTGAAGGTGCTCGACTTCGGCCTGGTGAAGTCCATCCAGGGCGACGCGGATCCAGTCCCCAAGGACGCGTCGCTCACGCAGACGGGCATCATCCTGGGCTCGCCGCAGTACATGGCGCCCGAGCAGGCGCGCAACGTCTCCGACCCGCGCAGCGACATCTACAGCCTGGGCGTGGTGCTCTACCAGATGCTCATGGGACGGCCGCCGTTCCTGGCCGCGCAGAGCATCGACGTCATCGTCAAGCACATCAACGAGCCGCCGCCCGCGTTCGGCTCGCTGTGGCCCGAGCACACCGTCACGGCCGAGGTCGAGGCCGTGGTGATGAAGTGCCTGGCCAAGCGCGCCGAGGACCGCTTCCAGTCCATGGAAGACGTGATGAACGCCATGCGCCGCGCGGCCGCGGCCTCGGGGGTCAGCGGCGTCTTCTCCAGCCCCCGCACGGCGGTGGGCAGCGGCCCCATCAGCGGTCCGCACACCGGCCCGCACGCGATGCCCGGCTCGGGCCCCAGCACCATGGCGCTGGACATCTCCGTGGAGGAGCCCGAGAAGAAGAGCCAGAAGGGGCTCATGGTCGCGCTGTTCGGCGGCGCGGTGCTCCTTGGCATCGCGGGCGCGTTGGTCGTGGCACTGCGCCCGGCCACGCCCGAGCCCACCGCGCCCACTCCCATCGAGGCCGCCGCCGTCGCGCCCAACCCGGCCCCCACGCCCACGCCCACGCCGCCTCCGGCGCGCGATGACCTGGCGCCCATTCCGGATCCGGTCCGCTTCCTCATCACCACGGAGCCCTCCGGCGCTCAGGTGGAGTACGAGGGCAAGCTGGTGGGCGAGACGCCGGTGAACATCGAGGTTCCCTCGGACGCGCTCGGTCACGCGAGCGCCCAGCTCACCTTCAGCCTGGACGGCTATCAGCGGATCATCGTCCAGGCCGAGGGCACCGGCACCGAGATTCGGTTCAACCAGAAGCTCACGAAGACGAAGAAGGCGAGCACGCGTCCTGCCAAGGGCGCGGGCTCGTCCGCGTACAAGGACGATCCCTACCAGTGAGAACAGTGAAAGCCCTCCAGCGAGCGGCCCTCGTCGCGGTGTGTCTGTGCGCGACCGAGGCCCTGGCGGACGCCCGCCTCGAGGCCCGTCGTCACTTCCGCAACGGCATGAGTCTCATCGCCTCGGGGCAGTTCGACCCGGGCATCGCCGAGCTGGAAGCGGCCTATGCCATCAAGCCGCACCCCAACGTCCTCTTCAACATCGCCCGCGCGTATCAGGACGCGGGCCGCAACCAGGAAGCGCTCGACACGTTCAAGCGCTACCTGGCCTCGAACCCGGCGGACTCCTCGTCCGTGACGGGACAGGTGGCCAAGCTGGAAGCAGCGCTCAAGGCCGCCGAGGTGGCGGCGGAGCCGAAACCCGGCGCGAGCGGCTCGTCGCTGCCCATGCCGCCGCCGCCCGCGAGCGTGCAGACGACGCAGCAGCTCGCCACGCTGATGGAGCGGCTGGAGAAGGCCATCGCTCGCGCGGAGTCCCTGCCGAGCCAGCCGCAGCAAGGCCCGGCCTCCTCCACCTACGTGCCCGTCGCCCTGCCGGGCTCGGGCGTGGAGGCCGCCGCCGCCCCCGCGGTGGATGAGGGCGCGGTGCCCTACGAAGAGCGCGTCGTGACGGCGAGCCGTCGCGCGCAGTCCTCGCTCGAGGCGCCCAACGCGACCACCGTCATCACGGCGGAAGACATCCGCCTGTCGGGCGCCACCAGCCTGTCGGAGCTGATGCGCCGGGTGCCGGGCGCGGACGTGATGACGCTGGGCGTGGGCAGCGCGAACGTGTCGCTGCGCGGCTTCAACCAACGCATCGCCAACAAGGTGCTCGTCCTCGTGGACGGCCGCACCGAGTACCAGGACTTCCTCGGCCTGACGCTCTGGTCCACGCTGCCCATCGGGCTGGATGAAATCGAGCGCATCGAGGTCATCCGTGGACCGGGCAGCGCCCTGTACGGCGCCAACGCCATGCTCGGCGTCATCAACATCATCACCCAGGCGCCCGGCAGCGGCCCTCGCTCGCGCTTCACCGCGACGGTGGGCAGCGGCCACACGGTGGACGGCTCGTTCGTCAGCCACGGCGGCTCGGGCCCGCTGCGCTTCCGCGCCTCGGCGGCGTACGCGCAAGAGGACAAGTGGAGCCGCGACTACGGCGATGATCGCCCGGACGTGGCGCTGTTGGGTGGCTCGCCGGAGATTGGTCTGCGCGGCGCGCGTGGCAACCTGTCCACCGTCTACACGTTCGACAACGGGCGGCAGCTCGGCGTCTCCGGCGGCGTGCACCGCTACGCCACGGAGGTCTATCCGCTGGGCCTCCTGCGCAACTACTATCTCAACGGCCTCAGCGCGTACGCGAAGAGCGACGTGGAGCTGGGCCCCATCAAGGTCAAGGCGTTCTGGAACCACCTCGCGGTGGACGCGGGACCGCAGTACGAGCCCATTGGCCAGCGCTCGCTGGCCACGCACGTCACGTCCAACGTGTTCAACGGCGAGGCGCTGTACGCCAAGAACTTCGAGTTGGCCGGTGAGCACCAGGTGAACATCGGCGTGGAGGGCCGCCTCAAGCGCGTGGCCTTCAGCTACCTGGGGCCGCTGCGTCAGGAGGTCCACGCCGCGGCCTTCATCCAGGACGAGTGGCGCGTGGTGGAGCCCTTCCGCTTTGTGGCCAGCTACCGCGTGGACCGCCACCCGCTGCTGGACAACGGCAAGCCCGGGCTTGCGCATTCGCCGCGCGTCTCGGCGCTGTTCACGCCGTTCGAGGGTCAGGCGTTCCGGGCCTCGGCGGCCTCGGCCTTCCGCGAGCCCACCTTCCTCGAGAGCTACACGCGGCTTCCCGTCCCGGTGCCGGGCGTCAACGGCGCCAGCGTGCTCACCACGGGCAGCACGCAGCTGCGTCCCGAGCGCCTCACCGCCCTGGAGCTGGGGTGGCGCGGCGAGGCCCCGGAGCTGGGCTTCGACTGGGACCTGGCGCTCTACCAGAACACGGTGAAGGACCTCATCGGCCTGTCCGCGTTCCAGGCCCTGCCCGCGGGCGAGGCGTATGACCCGGGCACTGGCAGCTACCTCCTGGGCCGCTCGGTCTTCCAGAACGAGGCCGCCATCTACACGGCGCGCGGCGTGGAGGCCGGCGTCACGCTGGCCCCCATTGACGGCTTGGGCATCAAGGCCAGCGCCGCGATCCAGCACATGACGGCGCAGAACGAGGAGCAGTGCGGCCCGTGCAGCCAGGCCCCCGGGGTCAAGCTGTACGGCGGCGTCACGTACCGCACGCGCGCGGACCTGGAGTTCGGCGTGGACGCGGCCTTCACCTCGTCCACCACGTGGATCGAGCGCGAGCCCTCCCCGTCCGACCCCACCACCGTGCAGTTCAACTCGAACCCCCTGTCGGCCTACACGGTCATCAACGCGCGCGTGGGCTACGAGGCCGTGAAGGACGCGGTGTCCGTCGCGCTCGTCGGCAGTCACCTGGGCGGCACGCACGCCCAACATCCCTTTGGCAATCGCATCGAGCGGCGAGTCTTCGCCACGCTGACGGTGACTCCATGAGCCGCCCCATTCCTGCTTCCACCCGGGCCCTGTGGGCCCTGGCCGTCTCGTCCGTGCTGTCCGCGGGCTGCGAGTCCCCGCCCGTGGTTCCCACCGCGGATCACCAGCAGAACACCCGCGCCGGCCGCATCGAGGGCACGCTCGTGGCGCAGACCCGCGCGCGCGGCAACGCCATCGTGTTCATCTACGACGCGGACCGTCCGCCCCCGCCCGTCGGGACCGGTCGGCCCAAGGCCTTCACCGTCATCCCCGCCGTGGAGTTGTTCGGACAGGCCCTGGGCGACCCCTCGGCCACCGGCCCCTTCACCGCGCCGTTCACGCTGAGCCTGGTGGAGCCCGGCCGCTACCTGCTGCGCGGCTTCATCGACGCGGACACCTGCCGCACGGGCGCGCAGCCCTGCCACACCTCGGACTTCATCCCCTGGTATGGCGTCACCGGCGAGCCCAACATGGGCGACGTGGGCGGCGCCGCGGTGGACCTGGCCACGGGGGCCTCGCGCATCTTGGAGGTGACCTCGGACGCGGACGGCTGGCCTCAGCCGCTCACCGGCGTCGCGGTCTCCTTCTCCGACACGGCCACCGTGCCGTTGGATCGACCCGCCTTCCAGGTCGCCGTCGGCACGCGCACGCTGGACGCGAAGTCCGGCACCAAGCTCCTCAAGCTGCGGCCCCAGGTCATCTCCCAGGGAGGCGTGGAGCAGCGCCCGCCGGGCTTCCTGGTGCAGTACGTGGACGACAACCACGACGGCATCCCGGATGACGCCAACCACGACAACGTGGGCGACCTGTGGCCCAAGGTGGTGGTGCGCAAGCTGGCCGGTACCGTGGGCGTGCTCGACGAGAACGACCTGGACCACAACGGCATCCCGGACGCCGAGGGCGTGGACTACGTGCACACCGATGGGATGCGCGACGGTCAGCCGGACGTCGTGGTGCTCGCCGCGGGGCTGGTGCCGGACGCGCTCATCGCCGCGCTCACCGATGAGCAGGGCGCGCCGCGCATGAAGCCCATCATCGCCCCCGAGTTGGACATCGCCATCCGGCCCATCGCGCTGGATGCACGCAACCCGGCCGCGCCCGCGCCGCTGGCCTCGCTGCCCTCGGGCCGCTACTCCATCACCCTCATCACCTCGACGGGCCAGACGTGGCGCGTGCCCAACGAGTTGGATCCGGCCCTGGCCCCCGCGCTGGGCCTGCCCTCGGTGGAGACCCAGTCATTCACCATCGAGGTCCCCTAGTCCGCTCCGTGATGGCCACCGCGCGGCGCGCTCTTTCCGCCGCGCGCCAGGCAACCTGACAAGCAGGCGATATCCTGCGCGCCCGGCTTCACGCAGGTGGCAACTGAACCCAGGAAATCGATCTGTACGGGATGTCCTGACTTTGACTTCGAGGGGGGGTTCCGACAACATGGGTGCGTTCCACGGGGGGCTGTTCCTCCGGGTTCGCCCTCTCATGAAGTCAGGCCCCCTCCCCACTCCCGAAGCGCCATCCCCTCGTCTGTCCGGGAGTACGCCTGCGGTGCGCCCGACCTCCGGAGTCTCGCCCCAGCGTGTGCTGCTGGTGGATGACAGCCGCTCCATCCGGACGCTGCTGAAAATCTACCTGATGGCCCGCAGCTTCGAGTTCCTCGAGGCGGAGTCCGCCGAGGAGGGACTGAAGGTCGCCGAGGCCAGCCCGGTGGACCTCATCCTCACGGATTTCCACATGGATGGGATGAACGGGGCGGACTTCGCGGCGCAGATTCGCGCCAGCGCGAACGTGCGGCTCGCCAAGGTTCCCATCCTGATGATGACGGGCGACCCCAACGTCGCCGAGGTGCGTGCCCTGGGCCAGAAGGCCGGCATCAGCGCCTTCGTCCGCAAGCCGGTGAGCTGCGCACAGCTCATGACGCTGGTGGACACCATCCTTCCCCTGCCCCGCAAGTAACGCGCGTCCACCTCAGGCCACGCGTCGTGTCTGAGGCGCGCGAGCCCGTCGCTGACGCAGCGCTTCGCCCACGCGCACGGCCAACAGCAGCGCGAGCACCGCGCCGTAGACCAACGGCTCGGTGACGTCGCGCTTCACCCGCCACGCGAAGTGCACCACGCCCAGCGCGGCGGCGGCGTAGGCCAGCCGGTGCAATCGCTGCCACTGGGGAAAGCCCAGCCGACGCACCGACGCCTTCGTCGACGTCACGGCGAGCGGCACGAGCAACACCAGCGCGGTGAAGCCCACGGTGATGAAGGGCCGCTTCACCACATCCGTGGCGAGCGCGGACAGCGCGAGGTTCTGATCCAGCACGACATACGTGAGGAGGTGGGCCACGGCATACGTGAAGGCCAGGAGCCCCAACGTGCGGCGCACGCGCGCGGGCCAGGTCCAGCCAGACAGCAGTCGCAGCGGCGTGCACGCGAGCGAGGCCAACAGCAGCACCAGGGCCGTGAGCCCCGTCTGATTCAAGGCGCGCTCGATGGCGTTCGCGCCAAGCGAGCCCTGTGCGCCCTGAATGACGAGGACCACCAAGGGCGCAAGACCGCCCACGGTGAGCGCGGGGTTGAGCCACGGATGCGGAGGCGAGGCCATGGGGTGTCCCTCAGAAATCCCGGCTCAGGTCCATGCCCTGGTACAGCGAGGCCACCTGCTCCGCGTAGCCGTTGAACGGCAGCGTGGGCCGGCGACGGAACTCGCCGAGGCGGCGCTCATGGGCCTGACTCCAGCGCGGATGATCCACCGCAGGGTTCACGTTCGCATAGAAGCCGTACTCGCGCGGCGCCGCGAGGTTCCAGGTCGTAGGTGGCTGCTCGCGCGTGAGCGTGATGCGGACAATGGATTTGATTCCCTTGAAGCCATACTTCCACGGGACGACGAGCCGCAGCGGCGCGCCGTTCTGCGGCGGGAGCTGCTTGCCATAGAGCCCGGAGGCCAGGAGCGTCAGGGGATGCTGCGCCTCATCCAGGCGCAAACCCTCGACGTAAGGCCAGTCCAACACGCCGCGCCGTTGGCCGGGCATCTGCTCGGGATCGTTCAGCGTGGTGAAGGCCACGTACCGAGCGGCGCCCGTGGGCCGAGCGCGTTCCAGCAGCCGCGCCAGGGGAAAGCCCAGCCACGGAATCACCATGGACCACGCCTCCACGCAGCGCATGCGATAGACGCGCTCCTCCAGCGGGAACGCCGCGAGGAGCGCGTCGATGTCCCACGTGCGCGGCTCGTGCACCTCGCCATCCACGACCACGGTCCACGGCCGCGTTCGCAGCGTGCCCGCGTGGCGAGCGGGGTCGCTCTTGTCGAGGCCGAACTCGTAGAAGTTGTTGTACGTGGTGACGACGTCGTAGGGCGTGCGCGGCTCGTCCGTGTCCAAGGCCCCCACCCCATGCGCCACGGGCTGGGGCACTTCCCCTGCGTCCGGCACGAGCACATCCGAGGGAGGCGCCTGGCGCGCGCCCAGCCAGTACAAGCCTCCGCCCACGCCCACGGCCGTGCCCGTGAAGAGAGCGACGTTCCGGATGAAGTCGCGGCGGCGCAGGTAGAGCTTCTCGGGGGTGACCTCGGAAGCGGGTGGCTCGGGCGGAAGCGGGTCGGCCATGGCGCAGGCTATAACGCCCGAGCCCGCCGCGCGGTTACCGCCCCTGCGCGAGATGCCCCACGCCCCGCGCGTCCTTCAGGCGCCACAGCCGCCACCAAGGCGTACCCGGCGACGCGTGATGCTCCCAGTGGTAGCCAAAGAAGTAGCAGGACAGCAGGGCCCACGCGTGATTGCGCGTCAGCGAGCGCGCGTGGTGCGGCGCCATGTCCTCGGTGTGCGGATGCCGGTGCGGCAGGTAGGTGCCGAAGCAGAAGAGCTGGAGGGTGCCCAGGACGGAGGGCACTACCCAGAAGGCCCACAGGCGCTCGCGCGTCGCCCCGGCGAGCAGGAGCAGGTTGAACTGGAGCGCCATGACCACCCACTGCCCCCACGTGGTGTAGCGGGCCATGAAGAGCGCCAGCCACGGCACGAAGGACTGCGAACGGGTGGAGAAGTCCGGGTCGCTCGCGTCCGTGGGTGCCGCGTGGTGCGCCGAGTGGTGGGCCACGAGCCGTCGATAGGACAGGCCCGCGAAGAGGAAGCACGCGGCCATGCCCACCGCGTCGTTCACAATTCGGTGACGTGACACCGCGCGGTGCATGGCGTCATGGGCCGTGATGAAGAGGCCGGTGCACAGGGAGACCTGAAGCGCTCCGTGCAGCCACGCCGCGGGAGACGTCCAGGACAGCCCCGGCGCGCGCAGCAACCAGACGAGGTGCGCGCACCACGCGCCCATCAGGCCGAGCGCGATGAGCAGGCCCCACGGCCCGGGAGACTCCGGACGCTGACGCGGCGGCGTGTCCATCGGGTCCGCGAGGTCCGTGCCCTGCCCTCCGCGCTCCCGAGCCCTGGAGCGCGGAGGAAGGAAGCACGAGCGGCGCCCTACTTCTTGCCGGCCGCGGGGCGCGCGGTGGCGGGGTTCGCCGCGTCACGTACGAGCTGATCCGCGGTGACGTAGCGGGGCTCGATGTCCACCGGCACGTTCTTGAGCTTGGCGAGGACTCGCTGGACCTCGGGGCGGACCACGCCCTGCTTGGCGAGGAGCGCCTCGGCCGCCACGCGGTCTCCGCTGGCCTGCAGCTCCATGAGCTGACGGGTCAGCGCGGTCACGGACTCGGGCATCTTGTCCGCGACGACGGAGAAGGTGCCGTCCGCGTTCACCTTCACGGCGCCCGTGTCCAGGAAGTGATTGAGCTGGAGGGCAATGCCCTTGCCGTGCGCTTCATCGACGCCGAAGCGGATGGAGCGGAACGCGGAGGCCAGGAACGTCGTGTACATGGTGCGCGACATCGACTTCTCGATGACGCCCTTGTCCACCAGCCGCTGGAGCGCCCACAGGCCGGAGATGTCGGCCTTGGCCTCCTCGATGGCGCTGGAGGCCACCTGGAGCGCCTGCCGCACCGTCGTCTCCTTGCCGCCAACGACGATGTTGTGAGGCCCCAGGCCGTGCATCAACTCGTGCATGAGGATGTGCGTGAAGAAGGCGTCGAAGGCCACGTCCTTGCGCTCCTTCTCCGTGAGCGCCACCTTCGCGATGGGCACGAGCACGCGCTGGAACTTGGCCTCCTGCACGTTCTTCAGCATGACGCGCTTGGTGCCCTTCTCGGCCGCCACGCGCTCATCGTTGGGCAGATTGAAGGCGGCGGTCTGCACGCCGCGGTTGCCATCACCCGAGGAGTAGAGGCTGTTGATGACGCGGATGGGCGCCAGCGCGCCCAGCTTCGGGTTGCGCAGCCTGGCGTCGATGGGGAGGTTGTTCTCCAGCTCCTGAAGCTCGGCGCTGAACTTCGTCAGCTTCTGCGTCTCGGCGTCATCGCGCAGGCCGATGAAGGACTCGAAGGCCGCCTTGTAGTTGAACCAGTTGTCCTCGTAGACCTCGTAGGGCCCGATGGTCGGATCGATGCTCGCGTCCAGCTCCATCCACGCCACTTCGCTGGCGTAGTAGTCGTTGGACAGGAACGCGTCCGCGCGCTTGGTGAGGAAGGCCTTCAGCGTGGGCTGCTGGGTGAGCGCCGCGGCCTCGCGCAGGCGCTGCGCCGCGATGGCCAGCTCGCCCTGGTACTCGACGCTGTAGGGCACGGTGACGAACTTGCCGTCGGGGCCGCGCCGGATGGTGGTGAAGAAGCCGGTGGCCTGGTGCTGCTGCGCCTCGGGCAGGGACTTCACCCAGGCCTCCACCTCCGCCTTGGTGGCGCCGGCCGGGTAGAAGTTGCCCTCGTCAGGCTTGGCGGGCACGCCGGGCATGAAGGGCTGCGCCTCATCCAGGCGCGACCACGGGCCCTTGTTGAGCAGGAACGCGTGCAGGCGCGCGCGCCCCAGGGCCGAGTCGTCGTGCACGAGGTCGAGCAGGAGCGTCTCGTTGCCCGCCCAGGCCTGCCGCAGGAAGAGCGGATCCATCACGCGGGCGGCCTCGACGATCTTCGCGAGGGCGAGCTTCTCCTCGGGAGGCAGCGCCTTGACGTCCACCTTGAGGTCCACCGGCGCGAAGCGCGCGGTCATCCGCTGGAGTTCGACGGCATCCGGGAAGCGCTCGGGGCTCTTTTCCGCGGCGGGGGCGGCGCTCCCCACGAGCAGCGCGCCCAGCAGGGGCAGGAAGGTTCGGGTCATGCCTCCCTCCCTAGCGCATTGTGTTCCCCCCTCCCAGCGCCCGATGCGCCACGGCCCCCCAGACCGTCCACCGTCCGCATTCGGCGCGGCGCATCACCTGGGCCGGGGGCCGGCCCCAGGGGGTAGAGAAACACCTACACCCATGGCCCGGCCGAGGACTCGACAAACCGGAGCCCATGGTTATGGGGGAAGCGTCGGTGGCGTCCACGGTGGCGCCCGGAGGTCCTCATGTCCGTTGAATCGCAGCCCCAGCGCGAAACCCATGCCTTCCAGGCGGAGATCAACCAGCTCCTGAGCCTGGTCATCAACTCGCTCTACAGCCACAAGGAGATCTTCCTCCGGGAGCTGGTGTCGAACGCGTCCGATGCGCTCGACAAGCTGCGCTTCCGCACCATCACCGAGACCGAGCTGCTGGGAAACGAGCCCGAGCTGGAGCTGCGCATCACCCCCAACGCGGCCCTGGGCACCCTCACCATCGAGGACACCGGCATCGGCATGACGCATGACGAGCTGGTGAAGAACCTGGGCACCATCGCCCACTCCGGCTCGCGCGAGTTCATCCAGACCATGGCCCAGAAGGGCCAGAAGGACATGCAGCTCATCGGCCAGTTCGGCGTGGGCTTCTACAGCGCCTATCTGGTGGCGGACCGCGTGGAGGTGGTGAGCCGCGCCGCCGGCGCTGACCAGCGGGCGTGGCGCTGGACCTCCGAGGCCCACGGCACCTTCACCGTGGAGCCGGCGGAGCGCACGTCGCGCGGCACGGCCATCACCCTGCACCTCAAGGAGGACCAGAAGGAGTTCCTCGAGGAGTGGCGGCTGCGCACGCTCATCACCCAGTACTCAGACTACGTGGGCCACCCCATCAAGCTCCAGGTCGCCAAGACGACCGGCACGGGGGACGACAAGAAGACCGAGGTCTCGCTGGAGGTGGTGAACAAGGCGAGCGCCCTGTGGCAGCGCTCCAAGTCGGACATCACGGATGAGCAGTACACCGAGTTCTACAAGCACCTGACGCACGACTTCGACGCGCCGCTCGCGTGGACGCACTTCAAGACGGACGGGCAGCAGCAGTTCACCGGGCTCATGTTCGTGCCCAAGCACCCGCCCTACGACCTGAACGCGCAGCAGCAGCGCGGGGTGCGGCTGTTCGTCAAGCGCGTGTTCATCATGGACCGCTGCGAGGAGCTGGTGCCGCAGTGGCTGCGCTTCGTGCGCGGCGTCATCGACTCGGACGACCTGCCGCTGAACGTGTCGCGCGAGATGCTGCAGGACTCGGCCGTGGTGCGCGCCATCCGCAAGCACGTCATCAAGAAGTCGCTGGAGATGCTGGAGAAGCTCGCCAAGGACAAGCCCGAGGACTACCGCACGTTCTGGCAGTCCTTCGGCACCGTGCTGAAGGAGGGCCTGGCGACGGAGACCGAGCACCGCGAGAAGCTGGGCGTCCTCTTGCGCTACGAGAGCTCGCGCGAGGAGGGCCTGACGTCGCTCACCGATTACGTGTCGCGGATGAAGGAGGGCCAGGAGGCCATCTATTACGTCTACGGCGAGTCTCGGAAGGCCGTGGCGGACAGCCCGCACCTGGAGGCGCTCAAACAGCGCGGCTACGAAGTGCTGTTCATGACGGATCCGGTGGACGAGTGGGCCGCGCAGGGCCTGCGTGACTTCCAGGAGAAGCCGCTGGTGTCCGCGCTCAACGCCGACCTCAAGCTCCAGAGCACCGACGAGCAGAAGCGCGAGAAGGAGCAGCAGTCCGAGGGCTTCAAGGCGCTCACGGACAAGATGAAGGACGTGCTGAGCGACACCGTGCGCGAGGTGCGCGTGTCCGACCGGTTGACCGAGTCGCCGGTGTGCCTGGTGCTGCCCGAGGGCGGCTCGCCGGCCTACCTGGAGAAGCTCCTGCGCGAGCGCGGCAAGGGCATGCCGCACATGAAGCGCATCCTCGAGGTCAATCCCAAGCACCCCGTCATCGAGCACCTGCGCGCGGTCTACACGAGCGACCCCACCGCCACGCAGGTGGGCGAGTGGATCGAGCTGCTCCATGACCAGGCGCTGCTCACCGAGGGCAGCCCGCTCAGCGACCCCAACCGCTTCGCGAAGCGGATGACGGCGCTGCTCACGCAGGTGGCCGCGCACACCGCGCCGGCCCAGCCTCGCGCGAGCTGACCCGGACCTCGCCGCGCAGCGCGTCCCTGGCATCTTGGCCGGGGACGCGCCACGGGGCTCGCCGGGGCGGGCGTTATCGCCCCAGGTCTCGCAAGACGGCCTCGGCCGCGCGACGCCCGGAGGTGAGGGCCCCATCGATGGAGGCGTTGTCCCGATGGTCTCCACAGACATACAGGCCCGGGGAGAGGCGCACCGGGCGGTGCGGCTCGTGGAGGATGGACAGCGGCTGCGCTGGTAGCGCGTGGGGAATCACATCCGTGCGCAGCAGGCGCCACGCGCTCACCGCCGACGAGCCGAACCACTCGGCGAGCTGCGCCCTCGCGCGCGCCTCCAGCGTGCCCTCATCCAAAGTGGCGCCCAGCACCGTGGCGCAGATGAGCGCCTGGCCTCGGGGCGCGTAGTCCGGTGACACCTCGCTCATCACCGCGACGTGGTTCACCGGACCGTGACCTTCGCCGTCGAGCACCAACCAAGGGCCCTCCACCGGCGGCTCCGGCGCGGCGAAATACAGACACGTCACGGCGTGCATGGCGGGCTCGGGCATGCCCAGGAGCAGGCCGCTGGCGGTGCGTGGATCCGTCGCCACCACCACCGCGTCGGCGCGAAGCGCCTCACCATCCTCCAGGCGCACACGGTGACCCCACACCTCTGTCACCGGAACGTGCATGCGCAACGTGCCGGCGGGAAGCTGCGTCGCCAGTTGCTCCGCGATGGCGCCCATCCCGCGCGCCGGCACCGCCGCGTGTCCAGTTGCGAACATCCGGAAGACGAACTCGAGCATGCGGCTAGAGGTCTCCAGCGGGCGCTCCAGGAAGACGCCCGCGAAGAAGGGCCGCAGGAACGCCTCCAGCATCGCGTCGGAGAAGCCCAGGTCCCGCAGGTAGCGCAGCGAGGTCCGCTGCGGCCGATGCCACACGTCCTCCAGCTCTCCCGAGCCAGCCTGCTGCCGCAGCTCCAGCACGCGCAGCTTGTCGCCGAGGTCCCCCACCGGCTCGAAGAGGTGCCCCAGTGCCTGGAGCGGGTGACGCGCGGGATCCACCAGCGTGCGCAGCTTGCCGCCGCGCCAGACGCGGGCCCCGGGATGGAAGGCGCGCAAGGAGAGCGCCTCCAGGTCCAGGACCCGCCGCCCCTCCGGGTAGGCCGTGAGGTAGACCTGGAAGCCCCGGTCGAGCAGGAAACCCTCGTGCGCGTCCGTGCGCACGCGACCGCCTGGCGCGTCCCCTGCTTCCAGGAGCTGAACCCGAACCCTCGACTGCCTGAGCGCCCGGGCACAGGCCAGGCCCGCGAGCCCCGCGCCCACGACGATCACCTCGGGATTCGTCACCTGGTGGCCCTCCCACATCCGCGCAGTGTCGAGACCCTCACTTGTCATGAGCCGCAAGTGCAAGGGAGAGTGGTGGGCCGGTTGCCGGGCACCGAGGAGTTGGTGCAGAACCGTACCCGTGCAGCCGTTACTGTAGAGCCCCCGTGCAGGTCCTTCGACCCGCACTCCACACTCCGGAGAGAGAGAACAGGTACTCCCATGTTGATCGTGATGCGACCCGACGCGACGGCCCAGGACATCGAGCGTGTGAACGATGAAATCCGCCGTCGCGGTTGGCAACCGCACGCGATCCCCGGAGGCAGCCGCACGGCCATTGGCATCACGGGCAACCCCGGCGCGGTGGAGCCCGAGCCTTTCCGAGTGCTGCCGGGAGTCGCGGACGCGGTCTCCATCTCGCAGCCGTTCAAGCTCGTCAGCCGCGAGGTGAAGCCGGACGACAGCCACGTGAAGGTGGGCAACCTCACCATCGGTGGCGCGGCCATCCACGTCATCGCGGGCCCGTGCTCCGTCGAGTCGCGCGAGCAGATCCTCTCCACCGCGCACGCGGTGAAGAAGGCCGGCGCCACCATGCTGCGCGGCGGCGCGTTCAAGCCCCGCACGAGCCCCTATGAGTTCCAGGGCCTCAAGGGCGACGGCCTCCAGTTGCTGGCCGAGGCGCGCAAGGAGACGGGCCTGCTCGTCACCACCGAGGTGAAGGACACCGCCACGCTGGACGCGGTGGCCGAGCACACCGACATCCTCCAGGTGGGCGCGCGCAACATGCAGAACTTCAGCCTGCTGGAGGCCGTGGGCGAGACGCGCAAGCCCGTGCTGCTCAAGCGAGGCATCAGCGCCACCATCAAGGAGTTGCTGATGGCGGCCGAGTACATCGTCGCCCGAGGCAACACCCAGGTCATCCTCTGCGAGCGCGGCATCCGCACGTTCGAGACGATGACGCGCAACACGCTCGACCTGAACGCGGTGCCCATGCTGAAGGCGCTCTCGCACCTGCCGGTCTTCGTGGACCCCTCGCACGGCATCGGCGTGCGCAAGGCGGTGCCGGCGATGATGCGGGCGGCGGTCGCGGTGGGGGCCGACGGCATCATCGTCGAGGTGCATCCGGATCCGCCGCGCGCGAAGTCGGATGGCTTCCAGTCGCTGGACTTCAACGAGTTCGAGAAGTCCATGGGCGAGGTGCGGGCCATCGCGCAAGCGATGGGACGCGAGCTGGTACGACTGGGATAGGCCATGACCCTCAAAGAAGCGCTGGGCAAGGTGGTGAGCCGGCGCGACCTGACTCGCGAGGAGATGGCCTCTGTCATGGGCCAGATGCTCGCGGGAGAGGCGTCGCCTGCCCAAGTGGGCGCGCTCGCGGCCGCGCTGCGCATGAAGGGTGAGACCGAGGACGAAATCCTCGGCGCGGCGGAGGCCATGCGGGCCTGCGCGGCGCGCATCTCGCCGACGGCGGAGGTGGTGCTCGACACCTGCGGTACCGGGGGTGATGGAGCGCACACCTTCAACATCTCCACCGCGGTGGCCTTCGTGGCCGCCGGGGCGGGCGTCACCGTGGCGAAGCACGGCAATCGAGCGGTCTCCAGCCGATGCGGAAGCGCGGATGTGCTGGCCGCGCTCGGCGTGTCCATGGAGCGTCCGCACGCCCACGTGGCGCGCGACATCGACGAGCACGGCGTGGGGTTCCTCTTCGCGCCTTCGCACCACAGTGCCCTCCGGCATGTGGCGCAAGCGCGGCGGGACCTCGGGTTTCACAGTGTCTTCAATCTGTTGGGGCCGCTGACGAATCCGGCGGGAGCGCGCTACCAGTTGCTCGGCACGTTCGACGGCAAACGCGTGGAGCAGACCGCGCGCGTGCTGGGGCGTCTGGGCAGTCGCCGCGCGTGGGTGGTGCACGGGCACGACGGGCTGGATGAGATCAGCCCTTGCGGCCCCACCGAGGTCGCGGAGCTGCGCGAGGACGGAACGGTGCGCATCTTCACGGTGTCCCCCACGGACGCGGGGCTGGACACCGTGCCGCGCGAAGCCATCGCGGGCGGCGACGCGGAGGAGAACGCGCACCGGCTGAAGGCCCTGCTCGCGGGCGAGCGCAACGGACTGAGAACCGCGGTGTTGCTCAATGCCGCCGCAGCGCTCGTGGTGGTCGGCCATGCGAACGACCTCACCGAGGGCGTGCGCAAGGCCGAGCACGCGATCGACTCGGGCGCTGCCGCGCGCAAGCTCGCGGCGCTCGTCCAGGGCGGTGTGCTGTGAGCGCGCCCCGGACTGGACGCACCGCCGAGGGCACGTTGGAGCTGATCATGGCGCGCAAGCGTCGTGAGCTGGCTCAGCGCGCGCCCTTGGCTCCCCGTCCGCGTCTTCCTGCGCGCGACTTCGCCGAGGCACTCCGGACGCGCCGCGCGCCGGAGCACCCGGTGAGCGTCATCGCGGAAGTGAAGCGCAAGAGTCCCTCGGGCGGCGCGTTTCCCCACCCCGACGTGGTGGCGGTCGCGCGCGCCTATGAGGCCGCTGGGGCCAGCGCCATCAGTGTGCTGACGGATGGGCCCGACTTCGGCGGCAGCCTGGAAGACCTCGTGGCGGTGCGTGCAGCGGTGGCGCTGCCCGTGCTCCGCAAGGACTTCCTGGTGGCCGCGCGCGAAGTGGAGGAGAGCGCGCGCTGGGGCGCGGATGCGGTGCTCCTCATCGCGGATGCGCTCTCGGACACGGAGCTTCACGAGATGCTGGCCACGGCTCGCGAAGTCCGCGTGGCCGCGCTCGTGGAGGCCCACACGGCGGAGCACGCGGAGCGGGCGCTGGCCGCGGGCGCGGGGCTGGTCGGCATCAACAACCGAGACCTCTCCACGCTCAAGACCGACACGGGCACGGCGCTTCGCGTGATGCCGAAGCTGCGTGCCCGAGCGGGCGTGCTCGTGGCGGAGAGTGGGCTGCGCTCGGTGGCGGATCTCCGCGCCGCACGCGACGCGGGCGCCGACGCGGTGCTCGTGGGCGAGTCCCTGCTTCGCGACGCGGAGCCGGGCCGTGCGCTGCGCCGTCTGCTCGGCCTGGAAGGTGGCCCGGCGTGAGCGTGAAGGTGAAGGTCTGTGGCGTCACCCGGCTCGAGGACGCGCGCGCGACGTGGGCCGCCGGTGCGGACGCGCTCGGGTTGAACTTCTATCCTCGCTCGCCGCGCTGCGTGGACATCGCCACGGCCGCGGCGCTCGCGGCCACGCGCCCGCCGCTCGGCGCGGTGGTGGGCGTGTTCGTGAACGCCTCGCCGGAGGACATCCGCGTGCGCGTGCGCGAGTGCGGCCTCACGGCGGTGCAGCTCCACGGCGACGAGCCCCCCGAGGCCTGCGGTGGCTTCGGCGTGCCCGTCATCAAGGCCCTCCAAGTTCGTGGCCCCGAGGATGTGGCTCGGGCGCGGACGTACGTGGGCGCGGGCGACGTGGCCGGGCTGCTGCTCGACGGGGCCGCGCCGGGCTACGGCGGCGGTGGCGTCACCTTCGATTGGTCGCTGGTGGCGCGGCTCACGGGAGAAGGGCTGCCGGTGTTGGTGGCGGGCGGCCTGAAGCCCTCGAACGTGGCCGAGGCCGTGCGGGCCACGCGGCCCTACGGCGTGGACGTGGCCAGCGGCGTGGAGTCCGCCCCTGGCATCAAGGATCTGGACGCGGTGCGCGCCTTCGTGCGGACCGCCAAGTCCCTCAATCTGTTTGGAGCCATCCCATGAAGTCGGAGACAGTCGCCGGACGCTTCGGGCGTTACGGCGGACGCTATGTCCCGGAGACCCTGGTGCCCGCGCTCCTGGAGCTGGAGGAGGCCTACGCGGCGGCGCGCGCGGATCCAACGTTCGGTGAAGAGGTGTCGCGAGTGCTGCGCGAGTTCGTGGGACGCCCCACCGTGCTCACGCCCGCGCACAGGCTCACCGAGTCGTGGGGCGGCGCCACCGTGTGGCTCAAGCGCGAGGACCTCGCGCACACGGGCGCGCATAAAATCAACAACACCGTGGGCCAGGTGCTGCTGGCGCGGCGCATGGGCAAGCGGCGCGTCATCGCGGAGACGGGCGCGGGCCAGCACGGCGTGGCCACGGCCACCGCGTGCGCGCTGTTCGGCCTGAGCTGCGAAGTGTTCATGGGCGCGCTGGACGTGGAGCGACAGGCGCTCAACGTCTTCCGCATGCGCGCGCTGGGCGCGGTGGTGCGCCCGGTGGAGTCGGGCTCGCGCACGCTGAAGGACGCGATGAACGAGGCCATGCGCGTCTGGGTGTCGCAGGTGCGTGACACCTACTACGTCATCGGCAGCGCGGCGGGCCCTCACCCCTACCCCACCATCGTGCGCGACTTCCAATCCATCATCGGGCGGGAGATTCGCGCGCAGACGCAGGCGGCCATCGGGCGGCTGCCCGACGCCATCATCGCGTGCGTGGGCGGCGGCTCGAACGCCATCGGCGCGCTGCACCCGTTCATCGAGGACGCGAGCGTGCGGCTGGTGGGCGTGGAAGCGGCGGGCCACGGCCTTCAGTCCGGCCAGCACGGCGCATCGCTCACCCTGGGCACCGAGGGCGTGCTGCACGGCTCGCGATCGCTCGTGCTGCAGGACGAGAACGGCCAGATTCAAGAGGCGCACAGCATCTCCGCCGGTCTGGATTATCCAGGCGTGGGGCCGGAGCTGGCGCACCTCGCCACCACGGGACGCATGGAGGTGCGCACCGCGACGGATGACGAGGCGCTCGCGGCCTTCTACGAGGTCGCGCGCACCGAGGGCATCCTGCCGGCGCTGGAGACGTCGCACGCGTTCGCGGCGGCGCGAGCGCTCGCGCAGGACATGGGGCGCGGCACGCATCTGGTCATCAACTGCTCGGGTCGCGGCGACAAGGACGTGGCGACCATCTCGGCGCGCGGCGTGCCCGCGGCGGTGGGGGTGAAGGCGTGAGCGGCGAGATCGCGAAGGCATTCGCTCGGGCCAGGTCCCGAGCAGAGGGCGTGCTCGTCGGGTACGCCATGGCGGGCGACCCGAACATCGAGCGCTCGGTCGAGGTGTTCGCCGCGCTGGTGGAGGGCGGCGCGGACATCGTGGAGGTGGGCGTGGCGTTCAGCGACCCCATCGCGGACGGGCCCGTCATCCAGGCCGCCTCGGAGCGGGCGCTGCGCGCGGGCGCCACGCTGCGCCGCGTGCTGGACGAGGTGATTCCCCCGCTGCGTCAGCGCTTCCCGGAGACGCCGCTCGTCATCATGACGTACGTCAACGTGGTGCTGGCGCTGGGTGAGGCCCGCTACGCGAAGCTGGCGCGCGAGCGCGGCGTGGCCGGCACCATCCTCCCGGACCTGCCGCCCGAGGAGAGCGAGTCCCTGCGCGCGACCTTCGACGCGGAGGGCCTGGACCTCATCCCCCTGTGCGCGCCGACGACGTCCGCCGCGCGTGCTCAAGCCATCGCGAAAGATGCACGCGGCTTCGTGTACTGCGTGTCCGTGGCGGGCGTCACCGGCATGCGAGCGGAGCTGCCGCCGGACCTCTCGGAGCGCTTGGAGTTGGTGCGGCGAGTGTCCCCCGTGCCCGTGGTGGCGGGCTTCGGCATCTCCAACGAGGAGCAGGCTCGAACCCTGGCCTCGCACGCGGACGGCGTCGTGGTGGGCAGCGCGTTGGTGCGCGCGGCGAACGCGGATGGCCCCGCGGCAGCGAAGCGGCTGTGCGCGGACATCAAACGTGGACTGAAGCGCTAAGCACGCGCCCTATCTGTCCAGCGCCGAGCGGAGCACGCGACGGGGTGCACCGCGTGGGGGCGCTCCTGGCACAATCCGCCGCCATATGGCCAGGACACCCCCACCTGTCGTCGTGCTCGTGCGGCACGGCGAGACGGCATGGAGCCGCAGCGGACAGCACACCGGCCGCACGGACATGCCGCTCCTGGAAGAAGGGCGGAAGATGGGCGAGTTGCTCGGCGCCCCACTCCACCGCTGGCGCTTCGCCGCCGTATGGACGAGTCCCCTGAGCCGCGCCGCGGAGACCTGCGCGCGCGCGGGCTACGGTGGCGTCGCGCAAGCGCGCGAGGACTTGATGGAATGGGACTACGGCGCCTACGAGGGCCGCAAGGGCACGGAGATCCGCGCCGAGCGCCCAGGCTGGACGCTCTGGCGAGACGGCGCCCCCAACGGAGAGAACGCGCAGCGCGTGGGAGAGCGGGCGGACCGGGTCATCGCCGATGCGCGCGACCTCGACGACAACGTCCTCATCTTCTCCCACGGCCACTTCCTGCGCGTGCTCGCCGCCCGGTGGCTGGCGCTCCCGCCCGACTCGGGGCGCCTGTTCCTGTTGAGCACGGGCTCCATCAGCGCACTGAGCGCGGACGGGGACGGAACCCAGCCCGCGCTCGCCTGCTGGAACGACACCACGCACCTGCGCGAGTGAGCCCAGGCGCCGCTAGAGCGCCCCCTCCAGGAAGTTGCGCACCAGCCGAGGCCCCTCCGGCGTGAGCACGCTCTCGGGATGGAACTGCAGCCCCACCACGGGCCGCTCACGGTGACGGAGCGCCATGATGAGCCCATCCTGGCTCCACGCCGTGGCCTCCAGCTCCGCGGGCAGCGACGCCTTCTCGACGATGAGCGAGTGGTAGCGCGCGGCCTGGAAGCCGGGACTCAGTCCGGAGAACACCCCCGTGCCATCGTGTTGGATGTGCGCCGCCTTGCCGTGCACGGGCAAGGGCGCGCGCACCACCCGTCCACCGAACGCCGCGCCGATGGACTGATGCCCCAGACACACGCCGAGCACCGGGACGCGCGCCTGGGTGATGGCCGCCACGCTGACACCTGCCTCGTGCGGGGTGCAGGGCCCCGGAGAGATGACCAGGTGCGACGCCCCCGTCGCCAGGACGCCCGCCACATCCAGGGCATCGTTGCGCACCACCTTCACCTCGGCGCCCAGCGTGAAGAGCAGCTGGACGAGGTTGAAGGTGAACGAGTCGTAGTTGTCGATGACGAGAATCACGGGGTGCCTCCCGCGCGCGCGAGCCGCAGGGCCGCGGCCATGGCGCCCGCCTTGGCCTCCGTCTCGTCCGACTCCTTGGAGGGCACCGAGTCCGCCACCACGCCGGCGCCCGCGGTCCACATCGTGCGGTCCCCGTCCAGGAAGAAGGTCCTGAGCGCGATGGCCACGTCCAGCGTCCCGCAGAAGGACAGGTACCCCACCGCGCCCGAGTAGGGCCCGCGACGCAGGGGCTCCAGCGCGTCGATGATCTGCATGGCGCGAATCTTCGGCGCGCCGGACACCGTGCCCGCGGGGAACGTGCTGGCCAGCGCGTCGAGCGCGTCGTACTGCGGATCCAACCGCCCCCGCACCTGCGAGACGATGTGCATGACGTGGCTGTAGCGCTCGATGACCATCAGGTCCTCGAGCCGCACGGAGCCCGGCGCGGCCACGCGGCCCACGTCGTTGCGGCCCAGGTCCACGAGCATGATGTGCTCGGCCCGCTCCTTCTCGTCCGCGAGCAACTCCTTCTCCAGCGCGAGGTCCTCGGCTTCGTTCGCGCCACGGCGGCGCGTGCCAGCGATGGGGCGCACCACCACGTCCCCATCGCGCACCTGGACGAGCAGCTCCGGCGACGCGCCCACCAGCGCGCGCGCCTCCCCCAGGTCCACGAGGAAGAGATACGGAGAGGGATTGACCCGCCGCAGGGCCCGGTAGAGCGACAGCGGAGGCATGTGCCCGCGTGCCTCGAAGCGGCGCGCCAGCACCACCTGGAAGCAGTCCCCCGCCAGGATGTACTCCTGCGCGCGGCGCACCGCCTCCTCGTACCCCGCGCGATCCCACGTCACCTCGGGAGGAGCGCCTCCCGGCAGCGCGGGCGCCGCGGCATAGGCCTCGGGAGGCAGCGGCTTGCGCAGCGCGTCCGCCATGGCCTGCGCGCGCGCCTCCGCGTCTTGAAGCGCATGCGCCACGCTGGCGTGGAGCGCGGGGCGGGCAATGGCCGTGGCGCGCAGCAACTGCGTGCGCGTGTCGTGGGTGACGAAGTCCTCGCACACCAGCCATTCCGCGTCGGGGAAGCCAATGTCCGGCGCATGCCGATCCGGCACGCTCGGCTCCAGCCACGAGATGGTGTTGTAGCCCATGTAGCCCACGAGCCCGCCCAGGAAGGGCGCCTCGCCCGGCAAGGGCGTCACGGCCAGCTCGCGCCACACGCCGCGCAGGACGTCCAGGGGCCTTCCCTCGCGCCGCTCCTCGTGCGCGCCTCGCCACAACGTCGCGCCGTCGCGGTCGAGCCGCACGCGGCCCACCGGGTTGACGCCCACGTGGCTGTAGCGCCCGAAGCGCTCGCCGCCGTGGCACGACTCGAGGATGAAGCCGCGCGAACCGCCGCCCAGCTTCAGGTACGCCGACAGCGGCGTGTCGAGGTCCGCAGGCAGGTCCACCGATACCGGGACCGCCTCGCCCTTCTCCGCGCGCCGGCGATATGCCGCCCTTCGCTCCTGTGCATCCATGATGATCGCTCGAACCCCTCGCTCGACCCGGAGGGGTACCGGGTGCCCGTCACCGCGGGCGCTAAGGCTTGTCTTGGGAAACGGCCCCGTCCGCGCCGGGCCGCACCAGCGAGTAGACCCCTTCGCCGTACTGATACACGTCGCGATTCTTCTCCAACTGCCGCACCGACTCGCCGTCCTCCGAGTCCTCGCTCCGCACCCAGTCCACGAGCACCCGCCGCGTCGCGGGCTGGAAGGTCGCCTTGTAGTTGGAATGCTCGGGCGCATCGTCAATGCCCACCAGCGACAGGGCCACCTGCCCCTTGCCCAGGACGCCCTTCTTGCGCCCCGGCACCACGTAGCTCACGTAGTGGGTGAGGTACGCGCCGCAGCTGTCCGGATGGGAGTCCAGCTCGAGCAACTCCACGCCCGCCTTCTTGCTCGGGATGAGTCGCGCGACCACCGGGCCGCCCACCGAGGCGACCTCCCCCGTGGACGGAACGTCCATGTCCACGTTGGTGACGCGGCGCCAGGGCTTCAGGCCCGGCTCCAGGATGCGCACGCGAATCTTGAACTCATTGCTCATCACCACCGTGGCCACTTCCTTCTCGCCGTCGCCGTCCAGGTCCGCCTCGAACCGGTAGGGCGTCAGCGTGTTCCCGAAGAGCCACCCCGACGGTCGCGCCCCGTCCGCCCCCGCCAGGGGGGACACGACCTCCACCTGGTACCAGGTGTTGACATAGTCGCCGACCTTCACCTGCCCCTCCTGGGCCTTCAGCACCCGGACCGAGGCGCCCAGGATCAACGTGGTCACCGCCGGGGCTTCCGGGCTCGGCTCGCTCCGGAGGTTGGCCTCGTCCACCCCCACATAAAGGGGCCGCTCGGACGGCGCGAAGCGGGTGAATGCATACGCTTCCGGGGTGCGCTCCGAGGGCTCGACCGGGGCGGAGTACTCGAGCGACTGGGGCGCCTGGCTCAGGGCCAGAGACAGCAGGAGGGTGAGCATGGTCAGGATGCGCGCGGTGAAGGGAATCCCGGTTATCCCCCGTCCCCCCACGCCATCCAAGGGGGGGCCCGGCGCGTCCGACGCGCGGCGAACAGCCGGGGCGGGCCCCGGTGGGCAGGTCCATGGCCCCAGCCCTGGGAGGCGACACCCGTGAGCCGGCTGCACCGCCGCCGCATCCTCGACGTCATCGCCACCGACGCCACCTTCGAGCGCGTCCCCCACCGCGGCCAGGAGGCATGGCAGGGCAAGTGCCTCCACTGCAACGCGCACCTCGTGGTCGCGCTGGATGGCGAGCCCATCAGCCGCGCCACCCTCGAACACATCATCCCCAGGACCGCTGGCGGCACGAACGCGCCGGAGAACCTGGCGCTGGCGTGCGCGCGCTGCAACCAGGGCAAGGGCGCCCGCCATGACCGCCACTACCCCCGCGACGCGCGGGCGCGCGAGTTGGTGGAGCGGCTGCTCGCGCGGCGCCGCGAGCGGTGGCGTGACCCCGAAGCCGACGACGACGAACCCGCACGCGAAGAGGAGGAAGCGCCGTGAGGCCTGTATGGGGCTGTAGCAAGACATCGCGTGAGACGTGCGCGTCTCGACGCGCGGCCCGTCCTGGAGGGATGGAGTTCCGTCGGGTTGATCCATCCCGGAGCCCACCTCACCGCAAATGCCCCTTCCGCTCGCCAGAAGCCGGAGTCATCGCGCGCGTGTCGCGACATTCGGTCCGTGCGTCAGGAAGTGGTATCCCCCGTTCGCAACTGCAGAATTGGTTGACACTGTCGTATCGATGGTTGATGGTCCCGCGCCGCGTTGGGTGGGGAGGTGGAGGAGTGGCCCGCCCGCGGCTCACCTAGAGGTTTCGTTGGACGTGACTGCCTTGCCTTCCGAGTGCCAGGAGCCGCCGCCCGCCCGCCCCACCCGGGCCGGGATCGCCGCTCTGCTCTCCGCGTCAGGCGGCTTTCACGCTTTCTCCTCCGCTGTCATGTCACTCCCTGAAGTCCTCTTGCCCCTGGTCCTGGTATGAGCGGCCCTCTCTTCCCACGCTGGACGAATACGGTGTCGCGCCTGTCGGCGGCGACGCTCCTCGCCGTGCCCGCCATCGCCATTGGCGGTCTCATGGCTTACGTGCGCTCTCCGCACGTCACCTTCCAGCAGCATCCGGTGGAACAGCCCATCGAGTTCGATCACCGGCACCACGCCGGCGATGAGCAGATTGACTGCCGGTACTGCCACTGGACGGTGGAGAAGGCCCCGTCCGCGGGTATCCCCTCCACCACCGTGTGCATGTCGTGTCACGCGCAGGTGTGGAACAAGAGCCCGTACCTCACCGAGGTCCGCAAGGCGTTCTTCACCGACTCGGCCATTCCCTGGGTCCGCGTCCACAACCTGCCGGACTTCGTCTACTTCAACCACTCCATCCACGTGAACAAGGGCGTGGGTTGCGCCACCTGCCACGGCCGCATCGATCAGATGGCCGCCGTGCAGCAGTTCGCGCCGTTGACGATGAGCTGGTGCCTGGATTGCCACCGCGATCCGAAGCCGAACCTCCGGCCCGCGGAGTTCATCACCAGCATGACCTGGACCCCTCCGGCGGATAAGGCCGAGGCCGCTGAGCTCGGCAACAAGCTGGCGGAAGAGTACGACGTTCACTCGCGCACGAGCTGCTCCACATGCCACCGATGAACACCAAGCCCGACGGTGCTCCTTCGCAGGACACCCCCTCGACGTTCGCGCTCCCGGTCGTCTCGGACCGCACGGGCGCTTCCCCCTCCGCCCACACCCACGGCGATGCCGTGGAGCAGGCGCTCGAGCACGCCGCCCAGCGCAGCGTCCCCGCCGAGGGAGCCTACGGCAAGACGTACTGGCTCGGCCTCGAGGAGAAGCTGGCCACGCCGGAGTTCCTGGAGGAGACCCGCCCGGAGTTCCCCGTGGGCGCGGACCTTCCCCCGACGGGCTTCGTGCGCCGCGAGTTCATGCAGCTGCTCGGCGCATCGCTGGCCCTCGCCGGCGCGAGCGCGTGCAGCACCCGTCCCTCGGACGAGCGCATGGTGCCGTACACCAAGACGCCGCCCGAGGTCGTCCCGGGCAACGCGCTCCACTATGCGTCCGGCATGACGTTCGCGGGCCACACCTCTGGCCTGCTCATCTCCGCCCGCGAGGGTCGCCCCATCAAGGTCGAGGGCAACCCCCAGCACCCCATCAACCAGGGCGCCGCCGGCATCTTCGAGCAGGCCTTCCTGCTCTCCCTGTATGACCCGCAGCGCGCCCGCGTGCTGCGCCAGGGCAAGGCCCCGCGCGCCCTGCGCGTGCTGGCCGAGGAGCTGGCCACGCTGGTCAGCAAGGCCACCGATGGCGGCGCCCGCGTGCGCTTCCTCACCGAGCCCATCAACTCGCCGATGCTCGCGGATGTGCGCAACCGCATCCTCAAGAAGCTGCCCAACGCGCGCTTCCACAGCTTCGCGCCCATCGCCCAGGACGCCAACAACGAGGCCACCCGCGCGCTGTTCGGCCAGGCCGTGGCCACGCGCTATGACCTGAGCGGCGCGGACGTCATCCTCGCCCTGGACGCGGACTTCCTGGAGAGCCGCCCCACCCACCTCGCCATGGCCCGCCAGTTCGCGGACCGCCGCGACCCGAAGAACGGCGAGCTCAACCGCCTGTACGTGGCCGAGCCCCGCTTCTCCATCACGGGCGGCATGGCGGACCACCGCGTGCGCGTGAAGTCGCGGGACATCCTCGGCGTCGCCGCCGCCGTGGCCCAGGCCATTGGCGGTCAGGTCTCCGGGCTGGCCGCTGCCGCGGCCGCCAAGGCCGGTGAGCTGAACGCGGACCTCGCCCACTGGGTGGAGGCCGTCGCCGCGGACCTCAAGTCCAAGCCGGGCAAGTCGCTGGTCATCGCGGGTGAGCGCCAGCCGGCCGCCGTGCACGCCCTGGCCCACGCCATCAACGTGGCCCTGCGCAACACGGACGCCACGGTCCACTACACCCAGGCGACCACGCCCGAGGCCTCCGGCTTCGGCGAGGTGAACGCCCTGGTGGAGGACATCAAGGCCGGCCGCGTGGACACGCTGGTCGTCACCGCCTCCAACCCGCTCTACACGCTGCCCTCCGACGCGGGCCTGGCCGAGGTGCTCAACCCCGCCACCAACCCGAACCGCGAGAAGCTCGGCGTGCTCTACGCCGCGCACTACGAGGACGAGACGTCCGACCACGTGCGCAGCGCCAAGGACTGGTTCATCCCGCTGGCGCACCAGTTGGAGACCTGGAGCGACGGCCGCGCGCTGGACGGAACGGTGGCCATCGCGCAGCCGCTCATCCAGCCGCTCTTCAACGGCGTTCCGGAGGCCGAGTTCTTCGCCCTCTTCCTGGATGAGCCCTACCGCCCCGCGTACCAGATGCTGCGCGACTTCTGGGCGGGCCAGAGCGGCCTGACCGCCGCCGCGGCCACCTTCCAGAGCGACTTCGAGTCGCGCTGGGAGACGTGGGTGTCCGAGGGTGTCGTCGCGGGCACGGCGGCCAACAAGGTCTCCGCCACCGCGAACCTGGAGGCGGCCAACGCGCTCATCGCGGCGTACACGCCCCCCGCGTCGGGCAAGGGCGACCTGGAGCTGAACTTCGTCGCGGACTACAAGGTCTTCGACGGCCGCTTCGGCAACAACGCGTGGCTCCAGGAGCTGCCGGACCCCATCACCAAGATTGTCTGGGACAACGCCGCCATCCTGAGCCCCGCCACCGCGAAGCGGCTGGGCTTCGAGTCCGGCGACATGGCGGAGCTGACCTATCAGGGCCGCAAGCTGTCCGTCCCGGTCACCATCCTCCCCGGCAACGCGGACGACACCATCGTCGTGGCGCTCGGCTACGGCCGCAACGGCCTGCACGAGGTGGTGGCCAAGGGCATCGGGTTCAACGCCAACGCGCTGCGCTCGGTGAAGGCCCCGTGGTTCGACGGCGGCGCCCAGTTGACCAAGGTCCGCGGCAGCTACACGTTCGCGCGCACCCAGTACCACTGGCGCATGGAAGGCCGCCCGCTGGCGCTGGACATGCCGGTGTCGCAGCTCACGCACCCCTCGGAAGAGACGGAGCACATCCTCGAGCGCGTCAAGGGCCCCATCGAGCCCGAGCTGCAGAACATCCTGCCCGGCGCCGACTTCGACTACTCGGGCGGCTACAAGTGGGGCATGGCCATTGACCTGTCGCGCTGCACGGGGTGCAACGCGTGCGTCATCGCCTGCCAGGCCGAGAACAACATCCCGGTCGTGGGCAAGGAGCAGGTGGGCCGCGGCCGCGAGATGCACTGGCTGCGAATCGACCGGTACTTCCAGGGCAACGAGAACGACCCGGCCATGGTCATGCAGCCGGTCGCGTGCGTGCACTGCGAGAAGGCACCCTGCGAGTACGTGTGCCCGGTGAACGCCACCACGCACTCGGACGAGGGCCTGAACGACATGGTGTACAACCGCTGCGTCGGCACGCGGTACTGCTCCAACAACTGCCCGTACAAGGTCCGCCGCTTCAACTACCTGCACTACACGCAGGGCAAGGCGCCGACCGAGAAGATGCTGATGAACCCGGACGTCACGGTGCGCAACCGCGGCGTCATGGAGAAGTGCACGTACTGCGTGCAGCGCATCGAGCGGGCCCGCATCACGGCGCGCGTCGAGAAGCGCCTCATCCAGGAGAAGGAACTGAAGACGGCCTGCCAGCAGACCTGCCCCACGCAGGCCATCGTCTTCGGCTCCCTCAACGACAAGTCGCAGCGAGTCACCCAGTTGACCGAGGATCCGCGCGCCTACGCGCTGCTCCACGAGCTGGGCACCCGCCCCCGTACCTCGCACCTCATCCGCGTGCGTAACCCCAACCCCGCTCTCGCGGTCGCCACTGAGCACTCCCAGGCGCCCGAAGGAGGCCACTGACCGCCATGGCCGAGACTGCTCACGCCGCCGCGCTCGATCCCCTCGAGCCCCGGCGCCTCGTCGCACCGCACCACGACGACAAGTCGCTGAATGAGACGCTGCTGGACCATGTCTGGCGCAAGCCCGGCAAGGGCTGGTTCATGCTCTTCGGCATGACCTCCGCCGCCCTGGGACTGCTCGTCCTGGGCGTCACCTATACCCTGGCGCGCGGCATCGGCGTGTGGGGCAACAACCAGCCGGTGGGCTGGGCGTTCGACATCATCAACTTCGTCTGGTGGGTCGGTATCGGCCACGCCGGAACGCTCATCTCCGCCATCCTCCTGCTCTTCCAGCAGAAGTGGCGCACGAGCATCAACCGCTTCGCCGAGGCGATGACGCTCTTCGCGGTCATGTGCGCGGGTCTGTTCCCGCTCTTGCACACGGGCCGTCCCTGGTTCGCCTTCTGGCTGTTCCCGTACCCCAGCACCCTGGGCGCGTGGCCGCAGTTCCGCTCGCCGCTCGTGTGGGACGTGTTCGCCATCTCCACGTACCTCACGGTGTCCGCGCTGTTCTGGTACGTGGGCCTCATCCCGGACCTGGCCGCCCTGCGTGACTCGTCCAAGGGCAAGCTGCAGCGCATCATCTACGGCGCGTTCAGCCTCGGGTGGCGCGGCTCCGGCCGGCACTGGCACAACTACAAGACGGCGTACCTGCTGCTCGCGGGCCTCTCCACGCCGCTCGTGGTGTCCGTGCACACCATCGTTTCCTTCGACTTCGCCACGTCCCAGATTCCGGGTTGGCACGCGACCATCTTCCCGC
Source organism: Citreicoccus inhibens (assembly GCF_019039035.1). Taxonomy (GTDB): domain Bacteria; phylum Myxococcota; class Myxococcia; order Myxococcales; family Myxococcaceae; genus Citreicoccus; species Citreicoccus inhibens. The sequence continues at coordinate 37,281 of NZ_JAHNZT010000048.1, forward strand.
CCTACTTCGTGGCCGGCGCCGTATTCAGCGGCTTCGCGATGGTCATCACGCTCATCGTCCCGGCGCGCAAGTACCTGGGTCTGCGGGACGTCATCACGGACCGCCACCTGGAGAACATGAACAAGGTCATCCTCGCGACCGGCCTGCTCGTGTCCTACGGGTACCTGATGGAGCACTTCATCGCCTGGTACTCCCAGAACGAGTACGAGTTCTGGACGTTCTACGTGAACCGCGCCACGGGCCCCTACGCCGGCGTGTACTGGCTGATGATCACGTGCAACGTCGTCACGCCGAACATCTTCTGGTTCAAGAAGTGCCGCACCAGCATCCCCATCATGTGGGTGGCCTCCATCCTGGTGAACATCGGCATGTGGTGTGAGCGCTTCATCATCATCGTGACGTCGCTCAGCCAGGACTTCCTGCCCTCCTCGTGGGACATCTACAAGCCCACCTGGGTGGACTGGAGCATCTACATCGGCACGCTGGGCCTGTTCGGCACCCTGTTCCTGCTGTTCCTCAAGTTCGTCCCCGCCGTCGCGGTGAGCGAAGTGAAGGAGCTGCAGCTGGAGCTGAAGCACGCCGAGCACAACGCCCACTCCCACGGAGCCCACTAGCGTCATGGAAGCCAAGGTCCTCGATTCCTGGGTGCTGGCCGAGTTCGCCACGCCAGACATCCTGGTGGATGCCACCAACCAGATGCGCGAGAAGGGCTACCAGGGCATGGACACCTACTCTCCGTACCCGCTCCATGGCGGGTCGGAGGCGCTGGGTCTGCCCCCGTCGCGCGTCCCCTTCATCGCGTTGGGCGGTGGTCTCACGGGCATGTGCACCGCCCTGGCCATGCAGACGTGGATGAACACCATCGACTATCCGCTCAACATCGGCGGTCGTCCGCTGCTCAGCCTTCCCGCGTGGATTCCCATCACGTTCGAGCTGAGCGTGCTGTTCGCCGCGTTCGGCATCTTCTTCGGTCTGCTCGGCCTCAGCCGCCTGCCGCAGCCCTACCACGTGGCCTTCGAGTCGGAGGCGTTCCGCAGCGCCTCCACCCACGGCTACTGGCTGGGCGTGCCGTTCGCGGCCGGGACGGACAGCTCCGAGACCATGAACCAGCTCAAGGCCCTGGGCGCCACCCAGGTGACCATCGTCACGGGAGAGAAGGAATGAGGTGGCTCATCCCCGCCGCCGGACTCGCCGCGCTCACGGGCTGCGAGGTCAGCTCCGAGTTCCTCCAGCGCATGGAGGTCCAGGCGAAGTACGAGAACTACGAGGCGTCCGAGTTCTGGCCGGACGGCCGCTCCATGCGCGTGCCTCCCGCGGGTTCCATCCCGCGTGAGCGCCCGGTCGGCAACCCCGGCATCAGCACCGGCCGCGCCAATGGCCAGCCGGTGGCGACCATCCCCATGCCGGTGGACAAGCCGCTCATCGCCCTGGGTCAGAAGAAGTACAACATCGTCTGCGCGCAGTGTCACGGCGTGCTCGGCGACGGCAACAGCATCGTCGCGGAGAACATGGGCATGCGCCTGCCTCCGTCCCTGCTGGAGCTGGCGAACAAGCCCGCGGGCCACTTCTACACCGCCATCAACGAGGGCTACGGCGTGATGCCGTCCTTCTCGGGCGAGCTGGACACGCGGGAGCGCTGGGCCGTGGTCGCCTACGTGCGAGCGCTCCAGGCCGCCCGCAGCCCCCAGGGCCAGCAGCCCGTCCCTCAGGAGAACCGATGAGTTCCGCGACTTCCACTGCCACTGAGCCCATGGGGCGGTTCGCCGGCAGCTCCAAGATGGGCCTGGCCTTCGGTGTGGGGGCCGTGTGCCTCATCGCCGCGCTGGCGGGCTTCTTCGTCGGCGACGCGAGCGCCGCCGCGCACAGCTACCTCATCGCCTTCGCCTACTGGGTGGGCATCAGCGTGGCCAGCACCATCATGCTGGCCATCTTCCACACCGCGAAGGCCAAGTGGCCCATCGTGCTGCGCCGCACCATGGAGACCATGGGCGCCACGGTGCCCGTGTTCATCGTCCTCTTCGTGGGCGTGGTGCTGGGCCTCAAGCAGCTCTACTCGTGGTGGCCGGAGTCCCCGCTGGCCGCCCACATCGAGGGCATCGAGAAGGTCCACCTGGGCCACAAGCAGCACGGGTACCTGTTCCCGACCTTCTTCTGGGTCCGTCAGGCCATCTACTTCACGGTGTGGACGCTGGTGTCCTGGCGGCTGCGCTCGTGGAGCATGAAGCAGGATGAGACGGGCGAGCTGGAGCTCACCGTCAAGCAGCGCAAGTTCGCTCCGGGCGCGCTGCCCTTCCTTGCCCTCACCATTACGTTTGCTGCTTTCGACTGGCTGATGAGCCTCACGCCGCTCTGGCAGTCGACCATCTACGGGGCCTATTACTTCGCGGGCAGCTTTCTCGCGGCCTTCTGCCTGCTGACGGTGGTCACCGTCCTGGCGCAGGGCAAGGACCTGTACGGCAGCGTGGTGACGACGGCGCACTACCACAACCTGGGCAAGCTGATGTTCGCCTTCACGGCGTTCTGGGCCTACATCGGGTTCTCCCAGTTCCTGCTGGTGTGGATCGCCAACCTGCCGGAAGAGGCGCCCTGGTACGGCATCCGCATCTTCGGCGCGTGGCGCCCGCTGTCCATCGCGCTGGTGCTCCTGCACTTCGTGCTGCCCTTCTTCACCCTGCTGTCGCGCAACCTGAAGCTGCAGCCGCGCAAGCTGATGGTCGTCGCCCTCTACCTGCTGCTGATGCACTGGCTGGACCTGTACTGGCTCGTGTGGCCGGCCATGACGGGCAAGGCGGGTCCGTCGTTCCACTGGACGCTGCCGGTCGCGTTCGTGGGGGTGGGCGGAATCGCGGTGGGCTTCGCGCTGATGCTGGCCCGCAACAAGTTCACGCTCCCGGTGAAGGACCCCTACATCACCGAGTCGATGAGGTACGTGCAGCCATGAGCAAGCCAGTCAAGGAGGAGTCGCGCATCATCGTGGGCGCGCATGGCGTGGCGGCTGAGGAAGACCACATCGACATGCCGAAGGTCGTTGGCATCGGCGTGGGCGCCATCGTCGTCTTCATCGTGGGCGGCGTGTGGGCCTGGCGCATCCAGGTCGCCACCATGAACGAGGCCCAGCCGGACGGTCCTCCTCCGCGTCCCGCGGCGGTGGGTCAGTACGAGGTGGGCATCGTCAACCAGCGCCTGTTCGACCAGGACTGGCACGCGACGGACAAGCTGAGCGGCCAGCACCAGGCGCTGCGCAACGGCTGGGGTGACCAGCCGGGCGTGGCGGCCCACCCGGGCATCGAGCAGGTGTACGACCGCGTCATCGCGGACCAGAAGCGCGCCCCCGAGCCCGCGCCCACCCCGCCCACTCCGGCCACGCCGACGCCCCCCGCGCCGGCCCCCAAGAAGTAGTCCTCTTTCCCCCCTTACCCGAGCCGTCCTCCGATGCGGTCCCTCTACGTGCACACCACCCCGCGCACCCTCCGTGCCCTGGGGTTCCTCGCGGCGGCGGCGCTGGTGCTGGCCCAGGCCACGCCCGCGTCCGCGATGCCGGGCGGCGGCAAGACGCCGCGCGCCATCGTGGAGGCGGACTCGGATGCCCCTCTTCCCGTGCGGGGCGTGGACGTGGAGGAGCACCTGGGGGAGCCCATCCCCCTGGAGACGCGGTTCACCGACGAGCAGGGCCAGGAGGTGCGGCTGGGCGATGTGATGCCGAAGACGCGCCCCACGGTGCTCACGCTGGTGTACTACTCCTGCCCCATGCTCTGTAACCTGGTCATCAACGGGCAGGTCAGCGTCATGCGCGAGCTGGGCCTGGAGCTGGGCAAGGACTACGAGGCGGTGACGCTGAGCATCGACCCGCAGGACACCCCGGAGCTGAGCAGCGAGCGCCGCCGGAAGTACCTGCAGGGCATGGGCAAGCCGGAGACAGCGCCCTGGCGGTTCCTCACCGGCACCGAGGAGAACATCCGCAAGGTCGCCGATGCAGTGGGCTTCAAGTACGTGTATGACGCGAGCACGAAGCAGTACGCCCACCCCGCGGTGGTGATGGTGCTCACGCCGGAGGGGAGCATCTCCCGCTACCTCTACGGCACGACGTTTCCGGCCAAGGACGTGAAGTTCGCGTTGCTGGAGGCGGCCGGCGGAAGGGTAGGAACGAGCTTCGATCGCATCGTCCTGTCCTGCTTCAAGTATGACACCGCCACGCGGCGGTACGGTTTCTACATCTTCGGGTTCATCCGCCTGGGCGCCCTCGCCGTGTTTGGCGCCCTGGCCACGATGCTGATCTATTTCTGGAGGCGCGAGCTGAAGAAAGGCGCGACTACATGAGCGACCTGGCCAACAAACTGTTGTTCCTCCCGGAGCGCGCGTCCACGTTCGCGGACCGGATCGACTTCCTGCACTACTTCGTCGTCGGCACGACGATGGTTGCGTCCGCGGGCGTCGGCCTGGCGGCGCTGTTCATGTTCTTCCGCTACCGCCGGCGGGTAGAGAACCAGACGACGGAGTACGTCGTCCCGAACCTGAAGACGGAGTTCCTCTTCGTCTCGGTTCCGCTGGTGTTCTTCCTGGCGTGGTTCGCCATCGGGTTCCGGGACTTCACGTGGTTCACCACGCCGCCCAAGGACTCGATGGACGTCTACGTCATGGGCAAGCAGTGGATGTGGAAGTTCTCCTATCCGGAGGGCCCCAACGGCGTGAACGTGCTGCACGTGCCGGCCAACCGCCCGGTGCGTCTGCTCATCACCTCGCGCGACGTCATCCACTCCTTCTTCGTGCCGTCCTTCCGCATCAAGATGGACGCACTGCCGGGCCGCTACACGCAGGCCTGGTTCGAGGCGACGAAGCCGGGCACGTACCAGGTGCTGTGCACCGAGTACTGCGGCCTGTCGCACTCGAAGATGCTCGCGGAGGTCGTGGTCATGGCCCCCGAGGATTACGACACCTGGATCAAGGAGCAGCGCCGCGGGCGGCTCCAGGACCGTCAGGACGCACTCGCGGACAACTCGCTGGTGCCGGGCACCGCGCGCATGGCGGAGCAGGGCCAGAAGCTGGCCGGCACGCAGGGCTGCCTCAAGTGCCACTCCGTGGACGGCTCGCAGCACATCGGGCCCACGTTCCTCGGCATGTATGACCGCATGGAGCACCTCCAGGACGGTCAGAACATCCGCGTGGACGAGGCCTACATCACCCAGTCCATGATGGACCCGGGCGCGCACATCGTCGCCGGCTACCAGAATGTGATGCCGACCTATCAGGGCAAGCTGCAGGGCCCCGAGTCGGCCGCCATCGTCGAGTACATCAAGTCGCTGCGCACCGCGAACGTTCGCGAGGGCGCCTCCGAGGGACCCGCTTATGACCCCATCCAGTAGCATCGCCGCGCCGGGGGCTGCTCCCGGCCACGAGGCGCACCACGACGAGCACGGGGACCACCCGAGCTATCTGGTCGACGGCACCACGGTGAAGTCGTGGCTGCTCACCGTGGACCACAAGCGCATCGGCATCATGTACATGTTCTGGGTGCTGCTCTTCTTCCTCGTGGGCGGCATCTTCGCGCTGATGATTCGTCTGGAGCTGTTGACTCCGGGTCCGACCATCATGGACGCGATGACGTACAACCGGACGTTCACGCTGCATGGCGTGGTCATGATCTTCCTGTTCATGATCCCCGCCATCCCGGCCATCTTCGGCAACTTCATGCTGCCGCTGATGCTGGGCGCCAAGGACGTGGCCTTCCCCCGGCTGAACCTGCTGTCCCTGTACGTGTACCTGGCGGGCGCGGGCTTCGCGCTCTGGGGCATGCTCAACGGCGGCCTGGACACCGGCTGGACGTTCTACACGCCGTACAGCGCGCACACGACGACGACGGTGGCGCCGGTGCTCTTCGGCGCGTTCATCATCGGGTTCAGCTCCATCCTCACCGGCATGAACTTCATCGTGACGGCGCACACCATGCGCGCGCCGGGCATCACGTGGTTCAAGATGCCGCTGTTCGTGTGGGCGCTCTACGCCACGAGCTGCATCCAGGTGCTCGCCACGCCGGTGATTGGCCTGTTGCTGCTGCTCGTGTCGGCGGAGAACCTGTTCAACCTGGGCATGTTCGACGTGGCCCGCGGCGGTGACCCGGTCCTCTTCCAGCACCTGTTCTGGTTCTACAGCCACCCGGCCGTGTACATCATGGTGCTGCCGGCGTTCGGCGTGATGAGCGAGGTGGTCAGCACCTTCAGCCGCAAGAACATCTTCGGCTACCGCGCGGTGGCGTACTCCAGCGTGGGCATCGCGTTCGTGGGCTTCTTCGCCTGGGGCCACCACATGTTCGTGTCCGGTCAGTCGACCTTCGACGCGGGCATCTTCGGCGCGCTCAGCATGCTGGTCGGTGTGTTCACCGCCATCAAGGTCTTCAACTGGGTGGGCACCGTCTACAAGGGCGCGGTGGAGTTCACCACGCCGTTCGCCTACTTCTGCGGCTTCCTGTTCTTCACCGTGTTCGGTGGCATGACGGGCATCGCGGTGGCGACGGTGTCCCTGGACGTGGCGTGGCACGACACCTACTTCGTGGTGGCGCACTTCCACTTCATCATGGTGGGCGCGACCATCATGGCGTTCCTGGCGGCCCTCCACTACTGGTTCCCCAAGATGTTCGGGAAGACGTACCACGAGGGCTGGGGCCTGGTGTCCGCGGCGCTCATCATCCTGGGCTTCAACGCGACCTTCATCCCGCAGTTCCTCCTGGGCAACGCGGGCATGCCGCGCCGGTACTATGAGTACCCGGAGCGGTTCCAGGCCCTGAACGTGGCCTCCACCGCGGGCGCGTCCCTGCTGGCGTTCGGCTTCGTCATCATCGCCCTGTACCTGACGTGGGCCCTGATTTATGGGAAGCGCGTGGACAACCCGTGGGGCAGCAAGGGCTATGAGTGGCTGACGGCGTCGCCGCCGCCGACCCACAACTTCGTGGGCCCGCAGCCTACGTACCCGGAAGAGCCCCACTTCTACGTGGATCCGAAGAAGGCCGAGGTCTCCGATGCAGTCTAGTCACTCCGCCTCCGCCCCGGGCGGCGCCAAGCTGGCGGCGCACTTCGCGTCGCTGGATGTGCAGAAGCACGCGGCGCGCCTGGGCATGTGGCTGTTCCTGGCCACGGAAATCCTGCTCTTCGCCGGCCTGTTCGCCTGCTACGCGGCCTACCGCTTCCTGTTCCCGGAAGCGTGGGCGGCCAGCAGCCGGAGCCTGGACCTGCTGATGGGCAGCATCAACACCATCGTGCTCATCACCTCCTCGTTCACCGCCGCCATGGCGGTGCACTACGCGAAGGAGGGGAAGAACAAGCTGGTGGGGCACATGTTCTTCCTCACGCTGCTGATGGCGGGCGCGTTCCTCGTCATCAAGTACTTCGAGTACAAGCACAAGTTCCACATCGGGACGCTGCCGGGCCGGTACTACTTCTACGACGGCATCCAGGTGCCGGGCGCGCCGATGTTCTTCACGGTGTACTTCGCGTCCACCGCCCTGCACGCCTTCCACGTCATCATTGGCATGACGGTGCTGGCCATCATCATGGTCCGCGCCTACCGCAAGGGTGACTTCGGTCCGAACAACTACACCGCGGTCGAGCTGGGCTCCATGTACTGGCACCTCGTCGACCTGGTGTGGATCTTCCTCTTCCCGATGCTGTACCTCGTCTAAGGGTCGACCATGGCTTCCGTTGCCAACGAATCGCGTCAGGAAGAGCACAACATGCAGGAGCACCATGGCGCCGGCCGTTACGTCGCCATCTGGCTCATCCTGTCCGTGCTGACGGTGGTCACGGTCCTCACGGGCCGCATGCACCTGCCCAGCTTCGGCCTGTTGTTGGCGCTCGTCATCGCCAGCGTGAAGGGCACGCTGGTGGCGCTGTACTTCATGCACCTGTCCGAGCACCGGGGCGCCAACCGCCTGGTGTTTGGCGTGTCCATCTTCTTCGTGGTGCTGCTCATCAGCTTCGTGCTGATGGACTTCGGCACCCGGTTCCGGCTGGCGAACCCGCCGGGCTCTCAGTACAGCGACCTGCAGGCCGTGGACATCGGCGCCAACAAGGCCGAGGGTCGCTTCGGGGGCAACACCCACGAGAAGCAGGACCACGAGAAGCACGAGTAGGACTCGCCTTCTCTTCGCAGTCCCCGCGCGGCGCCTGGGTTTCCCCGGCGCCGCGCTTCATTTGGGGCCTACCGCGTCCGGCCTACAGCGCGACGGAGAGGTTGAACGACAGGGCCGTGTCCGTGGACACCTTGCCCGCGGGCGGCTCGCTGTCGCTCTTCACGAGGAAGCCCACGCCCAGCGAGAGGGACTGGGTGAGCTTGGCGTTGAGCTGCGTCTGGCTGCTGAGCAGGACGCGCGAGTCGCCGATGACGCTCAGCAGGACCTCCACGTCCTCCTGGAAGATGATGTCCTGCGACAAGCCGTAGCGCAGCAGGGCGCCGAAGCGCGGGCCGCCCAGGTCCACGTCCGGCAGGTCCATCCGCGTGGGGTAGTACTGGAAGCGCGTCTCGCGCGCGTAGCGGAAGGCGATATCGGTGCGCAGCGTGGAGTCACGCCCGTCCGCCGTCTTCCCGTCCCACCAGAGGATGCTGCCTCCGCCCTCGCCGAAGGGACGCGACTCCACGCTCTTCACGTGGTCCGTGTCCGCGCCGGCCAGCAGGTAGCCGCTCAAGAGCTGGGTGAAGCGCCGGTCACCGCGCAGCTCCAAGCCGGCGTTGAGCGCCACCACCTGGGACTCGGCCACCTCTCCGCCCTGCACCTCGGGCGGACGGCTGCGGCCGTAGGCGCCGTAGCTCTTGAGCGAGTAGATCCAGTGCTCCGTCTTGCGCTGCGCGCTGGCCAGTCCGCTGAACGTCAGCGTGGACGCGTTGCCCGTCAGCGAGATGAGACCCAGGCCGATGGACACATCCCACTGCCCCGACTTGGGCGACGTCACCTCATTCGCCTTGGCCGTCTCCACCGGAGGAGGCGGGGTGGCGCTGCCCGGGTTCCTGGCGGCGGCCTCGGCGAGGCGCTCCATGGCCTCGGCCAGACGCGCGCTGGCCTCGGCGGAACGCTCGGCGGCGGCGGCGGCGCGCTCGGCGGCGACCGCGGCGCGCTCGGCGGCCGAGGCATCCGCGCTCGGGGCCGTCGCGGGGGC
>NZ_JAHNZT010000049.1 GCF_019039035.1 Citreicoccus inhibens
CAAGGCCGCGCCCCGAGGGGCCGCCCCGCCACCGGCCGAGGCGCCGCCCGCGGGTGCGCCCGCCGCCGCGCCGGCCGCTCCGAGCGGTGGTGGCGCGGGGCCCGCGTCCTCCGTGGCGGGGCAGCGCAGCAAGACCGAGGTGCAGGTGGCGCTGGCGTTGGAGCAGGGCCACCGGGCGCTGGCAGCGCAGGATGCTCGCTCGGCGTTGGCGCAGTTCGAGTCCGCGCTCCAGGCGGATGACCGGAACCTGTCCGCGATGCTCGGGCGCGGCGCGAGTCAGTTGGCGCTGGGGAAGGCGGCCGAGGCGCTCTCGACGGTGGAGCGCGCGCGGGCGTTGAACCCCCGGCATGCGGACCCATACTTCTGGTTGGCGTGCGCGCAGCTTCGGCTGAACAAGCGGGCCCAGGCGCTGGAGGCGCTCAAGGGCGCCGTGGGCCGCGGCTGGGCCGCGCCGGAAGGACACTGGCTGGTGGATGCGGAGCTCAAGCGCCTGTCCGATGCGGGCGCGGAGTTCCAGCCGCTGCTCAAGCAGGCGCGCAGCCGCAAGCGGCCCGCGAGCCGCGAGCCGCAAGGATTCGGAAGCGCCAGCCCGTGAACCCGACGCCCCCCGTGTCGAAGCCTGTGCGGGTCTTCGGCAACTACGAGATCCTCTCGGTGCTCGGCAAGGGAGGCATGGCCGAGGTGTATCGCGCGCGGGTGCGCTCCGGCCCTTTCGAGGGCTGGACGGTGGCGCTCAAGCGGCTCTTGCCCTCGCTGACGCGAGACCCCGCTTCGGTGACGCTCTTCGCTCGCGAGGCCCACCTGTCCCGGCAGTTGGATCATCCCAACATCGTGAAGGTGCTCGACGCGGGGATGCTCGAGGGCGTCTCGTTCATCGTGATGGACCTGGTGGACGGACGGGACCTGGGGCAAATCCTCCGCCGCTGCAAGGTCCGCGGCATCCCGCTGCCCATCGACTTCGCGGTGTACCTGGGCAAGGTGCTCATGGAGGCGCTCGCGTACGCGCACACCGCCACGGGGCCGGGCGGCGAGCCGCTGGGCATCGTCCACTGCGATGTGTCTCCCTCCAACCTGTTCATCTCGCGCGTGGGGGAGATCAAGCTGGGCGACTTCGGCGTCTCGCGCGTGCTGGTGGATGGCCAGCTCCAGGGCGGCGAGGTGCTCGGCAAGCCGTACTACCTGTCGCCGGAGTCTCTCCAGGGCGCGGTGAGCCCGGAGGCGGACCTGTGGGCCGCCACGGTGGTGCTGTACGAACTGCTCACGCTGCATCGCCCGTTCACCGGCGCGACGCCCGAAGAGGTGTTCGCGGGCATCCTGTCTCGGAACTACCAGCCGCTGCGCAGCCTGCGCCCGGACATTCCGGAGGCGCTGGAGGACGTGGTTGCCCGCGCCTTCTCCGAGCGCATCGAGGACCGCTTCCCCTCGGCGGAGGCGTACGCGCATGCCCTCGCGCCTCACTACGACGAGCGCGTGGGGACGCCGCTGGCCATCGCCGCGGTGGTGCGCGGCCTGTTCGGCGCGAGTGATGACACCGCGGGGGCGGCCAGCGCCGCGGGCGAGTCCCAGGGCCCCGGCAAGGGCGTGGGCTGAGCAGGGGGCGGTATGGCTCCTTGGTCTCGGTTGGAGGTCCACGTCTGGATGCGGACCTTTCCTTCCGCGTGCCCGAGCGCGCGTGGAGGAGAGCGATGGCAACCGAGCCCCGTCCCGACACCCCCGAGGTCGAACCCGAGCGAACCGTGAGGCCGCCCGGCTTCGAGAGGCATCCTCCCAAGCCCGGTGAGGCGAAGGAGGGCATCCCAGGCTACGGACAGCCCGACGAAGAGGTCCGCGAGCAGAAGCTCCCAGAGCAAGACTGGTAGGTGGGGCACGCCGTCCCGGTCGGACGGCTCAGGCGCTCCGACTGACCGGAGCCTCCGTCACGGCGCGGACGCGGGGCACATGGGTTCGCAGCGCGCGCACCACGTGCTCCACCTCCTGCCGGGTGGTGCCTGGCCCCACGCTGAAGCGCACGCTCGCGCGTGCCTGGGTGGGGGAGAGCCCCATCGCCAGCAACACGTGCGAGGGTGTCAGCGTCCCGGACGAACACGCCGCGCCCGACGACGCGCAGATGCCCTCCAGGTCCAAGGCCATCAGCAGCGTCTCCGCTTCGACACCCTCGAAGCGCACGTTGCTGGTGTTGGGAACTCGCGGAGCTCCGCCTCCGTTCACGATGACGCCCGGCAGGCAGGTGCGCAGCTCCCGCTCGAAGAGGTCCCTCAGCGCGCCTTGCTGCTCCGCGCACTCGCGTTGCTCGGTGGCCGCCAGCTCCAGGGCAAGCGCGAGGGCCTCCACGGCGGGCACGTTCTGCGTGCCGCCTCGGCGGCCTCCCTCCTGGTGGCCCGGGACGAGCGCGCGAAGGTCCACGCCCTTGCGCACCACCAACACGGCCGCGCCTTGCGGACCCCCGAACTTGTGCGCCGACAGCGACAGCAGGTCCGCGTCCACCTCGCGCAGCGTCAGCGGCACCTTGCCCGCGGCCTGCACCGCATCGGTGTGGAAGAGGATGCCTCGCTGACGACACGCGCGGGCCAGCTCCGCCACGGGCTGGAGCACGCCCGTCTCGTTGTTGGCCCACATGAGCGAGCACAGCGCGGTGTCCGGAGTGAGCGCCTCGAGCAGTGCCTCCAGGGGAACGTGGCCATCGGCGCGCGGGGCCACGCGAATGACCTCCGCGCCTTCTCGCTCCAACTGCGCGAGGGCGGCCAACGTCGCGGGGTGCTCGATGGTGGAGGAGACCACGCGGCGGCGCTCAGGATTCGCCCGCGCCGCGAAGGCGCCTCGGAGCGCGAGCGCGTTCGACTCACTGCCAGAGGCCGTGAAGCAGACCTCCTTCGGCTCACATCCCAGGACTCGCGCTACGCGCGCGCGGGCCACGTCCAGTTGCGCGCGGGCCTCGCGTCCCGCCGCGTGCACGCTGGAGGCATTGCCGAAGCCGCCCTGCGAATAGGTGTGCGCGAGCAGCTCGCTCACCTCGGGGCGCAGGGGCGCGGCCGCGTTGTAATCCCAGTAGATCACGTGTCCTGCGCCGACAGCAGCGCGACGGGCCGCTCATCCGAGACGCCGAACGACTCGAGGAAGCGCGCCACCAGCTCGCGCTTCAGGGCCTTGCGCTTGTTGATGTTGCCGGACAGCGGGAGCCGCGCGCCGGCCATGCTGCCGTGACCACCCGACGAGCCGCCGAAGTCCTCGCAAATCTCCCGGATGAGCCGCCCCGCGTTCATGCGCCGGTCCTTCACGCGCAAGCTGAGGAAGAGCTGGTTGCGGAAGGTGCCGTACGCGAGCGACCACTTCATGCCCTCGAGGAACATGAGGCGCTCGGCGACCTCGGCCACCATGTCCGGGGAGTAGATCTCCTCCAGGTCCGTGATGACGGCGGTTCCGTACACCTTCGCCCGCTCGATGGCCGTGTGGTACATCTGGAAGTAGCGCGCGGGCAGCTCAGGGTGCTCGATCTGCCCCAGCAGCGACTTGTCGCAGCGCGGGAACAGCCACAGGTAGCTGTCCACGTCCGTCTGGGTCGTCTCGCGGCCCAGGTCCCGCGTGTCCGCCTTGATGCCGTAGAAGAGGCCCGTGGCCACCTCCACCGAGGGCTCCAGGCGCGCGGCGCGCAGGTACTCCACCAGCATGGTGGACGTGGCGCCGAAGTCACCGCCCACGTCCGCGAAGGGCGCCTGCAGGCTCTCGTCGCGCAGCGGGTGGTGGTCCACCACGATGTCCGCGCGCAGCCGGGACGGCAGCGAGTGGTTGGCCACGGGCGGCTGCGTGTCCACCAGACCAAACAGGTCGTATTCGGTGAAGTCGATCTGCGACACGTGCGACACGGGCAGCCGCAGCACCTTCACGAAGGCGATGTTCTCGGCGCGGCCGATGATGCCGCCGTAGCCCACGTGGGCCTCGATGCCTGCCCGGCGCTCCAGCAGGTGAGCGAGCGCCACGGCGGCCGCGAGCGAATCCGGGTCCGGGTTGTCGTGCGTGAGGATGAGGGCCCGGTGGTGTCCCTTGGTCACTCGAAGCAGGCGCTCCAGCTTGTCGCGGGCGGGAAGATGGGCGAGCCGCGCTGGCGGGGGCTCCGTCAGCTCGCCGCCGGAGGCAACCGGAGCGCGACGGCTGTGGAGAGAGTGGGTCACGGGCATGGGTGCTCTTCTTTACTTCCTCCGGCTCGCGGTTTCGAGCCGTCGGATGTCCTCCCGATGACATTCGGGAAGCGGGTCTCTGGCACCTCAATGGTGTCGACGCGCCGCCCGACCTTCACCAGGAGCCCGACCGGCAGGGGCCCGGGTGCCCCCACGCCGGGCGGGCGACACGTCACCCCGAGTGGGGGGACATGTCGCCCCGTCGCCTACTCGATGGCCTTGTACTTGCGATTGAGGTCGCGGAAGTACTTCACGCCGTTGTCGAGCGAGTTCTCCATCGCGTCCATCAGCACCGTGCGGAACGCGGCCACGGGGCCCCGGAAGGACTCGTAGTAGCGCTGGCGATCAATGGAGTGGATGACGGCGGGCATGTAGCCGTTGCGCAGCAGGATGAGGTTGCTGCACATGCGCCCCACCTTCCCGCTGTGCTCGGTGAAGGGGAAGATCTGCAGGAACTCGTGCTGGACCGTGGCGGCCTGTTTGATCGGATGGAACTCGCGGAACTCGGCGCCGGCCGTGTAGTCCACGAGCTTCTCCAGCCGGGCCTGGATCTTCGCGGGCTGGGTGATGTCGTGGAAGTAGGTGCGGTGCAGCGGCATGTCCTTGCGGAAGCCGGCGCGGTCGCGCTCCTTGGCCAGTTCCTTCTCCGTGCGCTCACGGCGCTCCATGCGCGCGCGCTCGGTGAGGGCCTCGGGCGTGTTGCCGAGGAAGAGGTCGTGGATCCGCTTGATGGTGGTCAGCGTGATGGCGGCCTGCTTCTTCGCGCCCTGGGACTCCTCGCGGATGTAGTCGCAGGCGGCCTTGTGGTTCCGGACCTCCAGCACCACGGGGATCATGGAGGCTTCGGCACTGGTGCGCGCGGGGAACAGCGCCGCCATCAACTCCTGATGGGTGTAGACCACGCCCTCCAGCGCGGCGTCGTGGTAGATCCACGACATCTCGAACTTCTCGAGGAACTCGCGCGCGGGCGCCTTGTCCTTGTAGATGTCGAGGTACTCGCGGAGCGCCTCGTTCTTCTCGTCGATGTCCTGGTAGCGTTCCTTCACGGACTGCGGCTCCTTCTTGCTCCGGGCCTCCGCGGGCGCTGTCCGGGAGCGTGCGCCGGGCGGTACAACGGCACGCGGATTCTAGAAATTCCAAGCGTTTGGAACAAATAAATCCCCACACTACAGGTTGACGAGGAACACCTCGCACGCCTGGTCGAGCAAATCCTTGGACAGGGCGGGGGGGAGCTGGCGGTAGCGGGCGGCGTCCTTGATGAGGGACACCAGGTCGCGGGGATGGCAGGCGCGCAGGTGCATGCTGCGGGGCTTGTAGTAGTGCTCCAGCAGGTAGGTGACGGCCTGCTCCACGTAGGGGATGCCCGCGGCCTCGCAGACCCGGCGGAAGATTTCCCGGTACGTCTCCTCGTCCGGGTCGCCCACCTCAATCTTGTACTTGATGCGGCGCAGGAAGGCCTCGTCCACCAGCTCCTTGGGGTCCAGGTTGGTGGAGAAGACGAGGAGCTGATCGAACGGGATCTCGAACTTCTTGCCCGTGTGCAGGGTGAGGAAGTCCACCCGCTTCTCCAGCGGGACGATCCACCGGTTGAGCAGGTCCGTGGGGTGCACCTTCTGCCGGCCGAAGTCGTCGATGAGGAGCATGCCGCCGTTGGCCTTCACCTGGAACGGCGCCTCGTAGAAGCGCGTGCCCTCCGAGTAGATGAGGTCCAACGTCTCCAGCGTCAGCTCACCGCCCACCACCACCGAGGGGCGCCGGCACAACAGCCACCGGTGATCCATCTCGAAGGTCTGCCGGCGGCCGGATTGATCGCGTCCCATCTCCAGGGGCACGGGCGTGTGGATGAGCCGGTCGTAGACCTTGATGATCTGGTTGTCGATCTCCAGGCAGTGCGGGACGAACACCTCGCCACCGAACATGTGGGAGATCGCCTCGGCCAGACTCGTCTTGCCGTTGCCCGGCGCGCCGAACAGGAACAGTGAGCGGCCCGAGTTCACCGCGGGGCCCAGCTTGTCCATCAGCTCCGCGGAGACGGTGAGGTGGCTGAGCGCCATCACCAGGTCCTCCTGGCTGACGACGGGGGTCTCCTCGGTCTGGCTGCTGATGAGCGCGTTGTATTGCTCGATGGGCACCGGCGCCGGGCCCACGTACGTGCTGCGCGTGAGCGCGTCGCGCGCGTACTCGCGGCCCTTCTCGGTGAGGATGAACTCCACGGAGGCGCGGCCGAAGCCCTTGCCACCCCGCAGGTCCACCAGCTTCTCCGTCGCGAGGAAGTCCACCACCTGCTCGACGACGCCCGTCCACGGCAGGCGCATCTCGTCGGCGATGCCCATGCCCGTGCCGTTTCCCGTGTAATACAGGTACTTCAGCGCGATATCGGACAGCAGGCCCATCTTGAGCCCCGTGTCCTCCAACGACTTCGGCTCCCCCGGAGCGATGTCGAGGATGGCTGGGTTCTCAAGCTTGAATGGATTGTCTTCGAACGAATACCCGGCGGGAGGCATCGGGTGGGGTTGTACTCGATTTCCCCCCGCCGCCGGGATGTCACGGGGATGTCGTCAAACGTAGGTGAGCCAGTCGGCGTACTTCGGCTCCTGGCCGCGGACGACGCGGAAGTACGTGTCCTGGACGAACCGGGTGATGGGGCCGGGCTTGCCGGCGCCGACCTGGCGGTCATCCACCTCGCGCACGGGGGTGATTTCCGCGGCGGTGCCGGTGAAGAAGATCTCGTTGCAGATGTAGAGGGCGTCGCGCGTGAAGGTGACCTCCTCCACGGGGCGGCCGCTGTCGCGCAAGAGGCGCAGCACGGTGTCGCGGGTGATGCCGTCCAGGATGGGGGAGGAGAGGGGCGGCGTCTTGATGATGCCCTTCTTGTTCACCATGAAGAGATTCTCGCCGGAGGCCTCGGCGACGAAGCCGCTGATGTCCAGCATGATGGCCTCGTCGTAGCCGGCGAGCACCACCTCGTGTTTGGCGAGGATGGAGTTGACGTACTGGCCGGTGATCTTGCCGCGCACCATGTTGACGTTCACGTGCATACGGGTGAACGAGCTGACCTTGGCGCGGATGCCCTCGCGAATGCCCTTGTCACCCAGGTACGCGCCCCAATCCCACGCCGTGATGGCGGCGCGGGTGGGGTTGACCGCGCCCAGGCCCATGGCGCCGTCGCCCATGAAGACGATGGGCCGCAGGTACGCGCCGTTGGCGAACAGGTCCCGCTGCCGGCGCAGGAGCTCCAGCGTGGCCTCGACGAGGTCGTCCTCGCTGTACGGCAGCTTGAGCATGCAGATGTGCGCCGAGTCGAGCAGGCGCTGGATGTGCTCACGCAGCCGGAACACGGCCAGCCGCCCGTCGTGCGTCTTGTAGGCCCGGATGCCCTCGAAGACGCCGAGCCCATAGTGGAGCGCGTGCGTCATCACGGGGACCTGGCCCTCGTCCCAGGCGACGAACTTCCCGTCCAACCAGATGTGATTCGCGCGCAACGTGCTGTTGCTGGTCGAGCTCATGGGGGTTCCTTCCAGAGGGGAGGGGGAGGACCGCGCGACATCTTTCCCCGACCCATCAGGGAGGTCAAAGCGTGAAAGTCCCTCGTGGGGACATTCAGGCAATGGGTGGAAGCGGGGCGAGCATCCGGCGCAGGAAGGGCATGTCCTCGGCCAGGGCCTTGCGGCCGAAGTGCAGCGCCTTCGAGGCCAGCTCGACCGAGGGCACCACGTCCAGCGGTGACAGCGTGCGCGTGAACTGTTTGACGTGGTGGGCGTAGGGCAGGTTGGGCCCCACCGTCATCGCGGCCAGCCGCTGAAGTGGAATCCACAGGGGCGTGGCGAGTCGAGGCGCGAAGCCATCCAGCGCGAGGATGAACGCGTTGCGCGTGCCGATGCGGCCCTTCGCCACCGCGCGCCACGCGGCCTTGGCGGGCAGGTTGTCCACCAACCCGCCATCGATGAGGCGCGCCACGCCGTGCTGGGCCATGAGGCCATCCAGCAGGCCGTGCATGTGCGGATCCTCTCGCAGCACGTCGTAGTGGATGACGCCGGGCAGCGCGGACGAGAAGCCCGCGGCGTCCAGCGCGTCGAAGTCGGCCGTGTCGTCGTCCGCGCCCAGGTGCAGGCGCAGCGTGATTTCTGGCCGGGTGAACAGCTCGGAGATGGCGCCGACCGCGGCCTGGAGTCGCCGCGCGACGCTCGCGGGGTTGAGCAGTCCCAGGGGGCTGGGGCCCAGCAGGCGCTCGTAGTACTCGAGCGGGCGGGGGAGCATGCCGCGGCGGATGCCTCCCACGGCGATGAGCGTGGGCACCGGCAGATCCTTGAGCCGCATGCCGCTGCCCTCGGGCCCCGCGCCGAAGAAGCGGCCCAGGCCCGCGCGCAGGAACAGCCGGAGGGCCGCGGGCACGCCATACCGGCTCTCGGTGGAGATGAAGCGGAAGAGCTTCCGGAACGACAGCCCCCGGACGATGTTGATCATCTCCGTGGGGTCGAACCGGGACATGCGCGAGCGCATCAGCGCGAGGATGGCGCCCATGGACGTCCCCGCGAGCAGCTTGGGCTCCAGGCCGTGCTCGGCCAGGAGATTCATCGCGCCCAGGTAGACGAACGCGGTGCCGCCTCCGCCCCCCGCGACGAGCACGAGCGACTTGTGGCGGACCTCGTGGTCGATGGCCTCTCCTGACACGCGCGCGCGCATGCGGCGCACCAGCGCGTCTCGGGCCTGGAGGCTCTGCTCGCGCAAGTCCCTGACGTGCGGGACGAGCCGGTCGCGGGTGATGGGCCGGCTGCCCTTCAGGATGGGGCCGAGCCGACGCTCCACGTCCTCGCGAAAGGGCGTGAGCTGCGCGCCGACGCCCACGTCACATCCCTCGCTGCGGACCTTGTAGAGTCGCGCGAGGGACAGGGCCGTGCGCAGGATGGCCTCCTCGCGCGCGTCGAGCAGGCCGGGGCTGGCGAGCGATGCCCGCACGAGCGCCAGCTCCATCTCCTCGAGCGGCCGCGTTATCTGGAAGCGTTCCTTCAGGAGCACGGAGGGGCGTTCACCAAGAGGCCGTGCTCACGCCTGGGCGATCTGCGACAGGTTCGCGCGGGCCTTCTCGATGTCGCCCTCGTACTTGAGGACGAGGTTCAGCGTGGAGGCCACCATGTCCGCGGTCAATGACTCGGCGTTGAGCAGGGCCAGGCTCTGCGCCCAGTCGAGCGTCTCGCTGATGGACGGGGCCTTCTTGAGGTCCAGGGCGCGGATGGCCGCCACCGCCTCGATGACCTGCTCGGCGAGCGTCTGCGGCACCTGCGGCAGCCGCGCGCGGACGATGCGCAGCTCGCGCTCGCGGTCCGGAAAGTCGATGTGCAGGTGCAGGCACCGGCGCTTGAGCGCGTCGGAGAGCTCCCGGGCGTTGTTGGACGTCAGCACCACGCGGGGGATGTGGCGGGCCTTGAAGGTGCCCAGCTCGGGGATGGTGACCGCGTTGTCGGAGAGGACCTCCAGGAGGAAGGCCTCGAACTCGGGGTCCGCCTTGTCGATTTCATCCACCAGCAAGAGGGCAGGGCGCTCCGAGAGCTGGGCGCGCAGGATGGGGCGCGGCAGGAGGAAGCGCTCGGAGAAGAACACCGCGTCGCCGCTCGCGAGCCGGTCCGCCGCCTCGGCGAGCGTCCGGGCGCCCTCGGTCATCTCGCCAATCTTGTCCTTCAACAGCTGGGTGTAGAGCAGCTGCTTGGCGTACTCCCACTCGTAGAGGGCCTTGGCCTCGTCGAGCCCCTCGTAGCACTGGAGACGGATGAACTCGCGGTCCAGCGCCGTGGCCAGGGCCTTGGCCAGCTCCGTCTTGCCCACCCCCGCTGGGCCCTCCACGAGGATGGGCTTGTCCATCCGGTCCGCGAGGAACGCCGCGGTGGCGATCTCGGAGGAGGACAGGTATCCCACCTGCTCCAGCCGGCTGGAGGCGTCTTCCACGCTGGCGAACGGGCGGGTGGCGGTCGTCGGATTCGAGGGGTTCACGAGCGGACCTTAACCGAGGGGTTCCTTTGAAACTGCGGCAAAAATGCCAGGGTCTTGGTCGGAATCTCCACGCCCAGCCCGTCCTGCCGCCCTGCAACCCTTCGGAATTTGGGTGAGAAATATTTTTCGCACCCTGGGCACGCACTGTGCATCTCTATGCGCGCACCCAAGAAACAGCAGCGAGGTCGGCAGTCATGTGGGCGTGGTTGAGGATGGCGATGGCGGTGGTGGTCGTGTTCATGCCGGGCGGCTTTCCGCTGCTCCTGGCATACATCGCGGCACGCACGCTGCGTGCCCGGTGGCGCGAGGCCCGGATGGCCGCTCGCGCGCACGGCCGCAGCCTGTCGGTTCGCGACGTGGTCGCGAACCTTCACTTCAAGGACCTGATCCGCGAAGCCCGCGCGGCGCTGTAGGCGCCGGGAGTCCGGCGGGTGCCGGATGTCCGTCAGCGGGCGGACCGTGGATGAGGTGAAGCATCAACGCAAGGGGCCCCGCTCGGTTGGTCGAGCGCGGGCCCCTCGCTTTTCTGGCTACTTGTCCAGCTCGTCCACCAGGGCGGTCCAGTCATCCTCTCCGGCGGCGGGGCTGGTGGGCAGCTGCATCACCACCGTGCGGTCCGACGGCTCCTCCAGGTCCTCGCCGAGCGGTACGGGCTGCGGCGGGGGCTGAGGCGCGGCCTTCTTCGCCGCCGGGGCCGCCGCGGGCTTGGCGGCGGCGGGCCTGGCGGGCGCCTTGGCCGGGGTGGGCGCAGCGGCGGGGACCACCGGGTTGAGCTGGGTGCGCAGCTCGGCATCGCCCTCGTCCGGGACGGGCGCGGGCGTCTTGCTCACGGCGGCCTTGGCGGCCGGGGCGGGCGTGGCGGCAGCGGCGGGGGCCTTGCTCTTGTAGCGAGCCAGCTCCAGCTCGGCGACCTTGAGCGCCTTGCTCTTCTCCTGCACGGACTGCTGCAGGCGCGCGACCTCCTGGGCCTTGATGGCGTCGCGGCGCTCCAGCTCCGCCTTCTGCTTGGCGGACTGCTCCTCCAACTCCTTGAGCTGGCGGGCCTCCAGGTCCTTGCGCTCCTTCTGTGCCGTGGCGAGCCGCGCGGCGGTCTCCGTGGCCTTGCTCTCGGCGGCGGAGACGCGGGTGGTCAGCTCCTTCTCGACGCGGACCTTGCCGCTCTGCGCGTTTTCGACGGCCAGCTCCAGGTCCTGGATCTTCTTCACGCGGGCCGCGAGCTGTCCCTGGACGTCCTTGAGCTTGGTGTCGGCCTCGGCGGCGCGAGCCTGGGCCTCCTGGCCGAGCTGCGCGATGCGCTGCTCCGCCTTGGCGAGCTTCGCGGCGAGGTCATCCGCGTGCTTCTTCGCCTCGCCAGCGGCGGCCTGGGCCTGCTGCGCCTGCTGCTGGCTGCGCGCCTCGGCCTGCTGGAGCTGGCCCGCGATGCCGTCGCGCTCCGCGACCAGCCGCGCCTGGGCCTGCGACGCGCCCTGGAGCTGCCCGTCGCGCTCGGCGATGACCTTGCGCGCGGTGTCCAGTTCGCCCGAGACGCCCGAGAGCTGCTGGCCCATGGCGTCCGCGTGCTTCTTCGCATCGGCGGCCTGGGCCTGGAGCCTTCCCTCGAGCTGCTTGAGCTGCTCGGTGCGGGTGGCCACCTCGCGGTTGAGCACCTCGCCCTGGCGCATCTTCTCCTGGGTGACCTGAGTGAGCTTGCGGAGCGTGTCGGACAGCTCCTTGCCCTTGGTGGTCAGGTCGTTCTGGAGCAGCTCCTCTCGGCGCTGCGACTCGTTGGTGAGCGCGTGGTGGCGCTCCTCGAGGTCGTGACGCGCGTCCTCGGACTGGGCCAGCGAGGAGGTGAGGCGCGTGACCTCGGCGACGCGCTCACCCAGTTCGTGCTTGGTGACGATGAGCTGCTCGGCCAGGTCCTCGCCGTGGGCCTGGGCCTCGGCGAGCTGTCCTTCGAGCGCGGCCTGGGCGCTGGCGGCCTGCTGACGGGAGGTGACGTGCGCCTGCTGCTCGTGGGCCAGGGCGTCCCGCGTGGCCGCGAGCTGTCCCTGCGTCTCGGCGAGTTGGCGCGACGTGGCGTCCAGCTCGGACACCAGCCCATCGCGCTCGCCCGTGAGGGCCTGGATCTGAGCGCTCGTTTCTTCCGCCAGTCGGGCGTGCGCGGCCCGTTCGGCCTCGTAGTTCCCCTGCGTCTCCGACAGCTCGGCGCGAAGCTGACCGATCTGCCCGGTCAGCTCCTGCTCCAGCTCGTTCTTCGCCTGGCCGAGCGCCTGCAACTCGGCGATGCGCGCGTTGCGCTCCTGGGTGGTGCGCGCCAGGGAGTCGTTTGTCTCCTGGAGGGCGCCGCGCGTGTCGTTCAGCTCCGCGTCCAGCGCGTCCCGCTGCTGGGTGGTGGTGGCGAGCTGCTCGCGGGTCTGCTCCAGCGCTCCCTGGGTCTGCGCCAGCGTCTGGCTGGTGGCGTCCAGCTCCCCGCGCGTCTCTGCGAGCGTCGCTTCCGTGCTCGCCAGGGTGGCCTGGGTGTCCGCCAGCGTCTGCTCGGTGCTGGCGAGCGTGCCCTGCGTCTGTGCCAGGGTGTGCTCGGTGCGGGAGAGCGTCTCCTGGGTCTGCGCCAGCGTCTGGCTGGTGGCGTCTAGCTCGCCGCGGGTGCTGGACAGCGCCTCCTCGGTCTGGCCCAGCCGGGTCTGCGTCTCCGCGAGCTGCTGGCTGGTGGCCTCCAACTCGCCGCGTGTCTCGGCGAGGGTGGCTTCCGTGCTGGAGAGCGTGGCCTGGGTGTCCGCCAGCGTCTGGCTCGTGGCTTCGAGGTTGCCGGTCAGCTCGGCGATGCGCGCGTCGCGTCCGGCGACGTCCGCCTGGAGCCCCTCGACGGTGGCGTCGCGCTGGGCGACGGTGTCCTCGAGCGAGGCCACGCGCGCCTGGAGCTGCTCACCCTGCTGCTGAGAGGCCTCGAGCTGCTCGGTGAGCGCCTGGATCTGTCCGGTGAGGTCGGCCTCCTGGGCCTCCTTCGCCGCGCGCAGCTCCTGGAGCTGGCCCGTGAGGTCCTGCTCCAGCGCGTCCTTCGCATCCTGGAGCGCCTGGAGGCGGCCCTGGAGGTCTTGGATCTGCCCGGTGAGGTCCTGCTCCAGCTCGTTCTTCGCCTGGCCGAGCGCTTCCAGCTCGCCCGTGAGTTCGGCCTCGCGGTCCGCGAGGTGGGCCTTGATGGCCTCGACCTCGCCCTCCAGCTCGCCGATGCGCTCCAGGTGCTGCTGGATGGTCGAGTTGAGGTCGGCCTCGTGGTTCTCGTTGCGGGTGATGGTCTCCGCCAGCTCGCGCTCGAGCGAGGAGATCTTCGAGTCCCGCTCCTCGACGCGCTGGGTGAGCTCCGCCTCCTGCGCGTCCTTGTCCAGCTTGAGTTGATCGCGCTCGCCCGTGGTGCGAGACAGGTCGCCCTCGAGGTCCGCGACCTGCTGCGTGAGGCGCTGCTCGAGCGCGGCGCGCTCGGCATTGAGGCGTTCGATCTCCGCGTCGGAGCGAGCGGCGTGCTCCTCGGCGGTGGCCGAGCGCGTCTCCAGGCCGCGGACCGTGTCGTCGCGCTCCTGCTCGGTGCGCCGCAGCTGCTCCTGCACGGCCTGCAACTCGCCGGTCAGCTCGGCGTAGCGCTGATCCCGCTCGCCGATGGTGCGACCCAGCTCGGACTCGAGCCCATCGCCGCGCTCGCGCAGGCGGGCGATCTCCGCCTCATGGGCGCGCCCGGTCTCCTGGAGACCTTGCTCCTTGACCTCGAACTCGAGCGTGACGACGCCGAGGTGCTTCTCCAGCTTGTCGTACTCGCCATTGAGGCGGTCGATCTCCGCGGCCCGGCGCCCGAGTTCGTCGTCGCGGTTGTGGACCTCCTTGCGAAGGACGTTGATGTCCTTCTCCTTGGAGGCGACGACCTCGATGAGGTCCTTCTCCGCGGAGAACTTCTGCAGGAGCAGGTCGTCCACCGTGGCGCCGTGCTCGCGCTCCTTCTGGACGATGGACTGTTGGGCGTCGTTGAAGCGACGCAGCAGATCATCCACCTGCATCTTGAGGCCCTGCAGCTCCACGTCCTTCTCGTGGAGGCGGTCCTCGACGGACAGGAGCTCGCGCTCGCGCACGCTCCAGATCTCCGAGAGGCGAGCGAGCTGGGCCTCGCGCCCCTTCAGCTCGTCGCGGAGGATCTGGATCTTCCCTTCCGGCGTGCCCATCAACTCGCGGCGCGGGGGCGGGCGCTTGAGCTGGCGCGACTCGGCGAGCAGCTCCGCCTTGCGGTCCGCGATGGACTGGAAGGCGCGGTCCATGAACGCGCGATCCTCGTCGGTGATCGCGCTGCGGCGCTCGCGCTTGGGCAGGCGAGGGGGGCCGCCCGCGTTGGTGCGCAGCGGCGGCGGCATGGGCGGCGGAGACTCGCGCGGGGCGTTCCCGTTGAGCGCCGCGTCCAGCGAGTCATCCGACTCCTCGCTCCCGGGCGTGACGATGCCGGCACTCATCGAGGCCAGCTCGCCCATCTCGAAGGGGATGACGAGGTAGCCGTCGGCCGCGCCTTGCGTCTGACGGTGTTGGTTCAGCCCCTCCACACCCGTATCGGAGGAGAGCAGGAGGACCTTGAGGTTCTGGCCCCACTTGCCCTTCTTGATCTGCCCGCAGAGGGTGAACCCGGACTGATCCGGCAGCTCCGCGCGAACGACGACCAGATCAGGCCGGCGCTTCTCCAACTCGCGTTGAGCGTCCGCGGACGTCGCCGCCATGGCCGTCTGGTAGCCCGCGCTTTTGAGCACGGTGGCCATGCTGAGGGCGAAGTCGTTCTGGCTTTCGACGATGAGGACCCGACGCTCCATGAAGCCCTTGACCCAGCAAAAAGTGCAGTGAAAACCGGAACATCCTACCGGCCGGCAGCAAGCCTTGGAAAGTTTCCAAGCGTCGCTCGGTTGGCTGCCTCACGAGTTGCGGCCACGGACCGGACCTTCAGGGCCGGGATCCGAGGCGCCCCGAGGCGTTTGCGGGCCGTCATCCCGCCCGGGGAACGTCGTGGGCGGGGTGTGCCGAGCAAAGCGGGTTCCCTCAGGAGGGCAGTAGCCGTGGGCGAGCTGGGCGAACCAGGCGTTGAGGGCCGAGGGTGGAGGCTCGGGCGAAGGCCCTTCGTCATCCAGCTCGGCGTCCTCGTGCGTGGCGTCGGCCTCCAATACCTCGTCGGCGCTGATCTCCTCGGGCTCGTCGCCTCGGCCGCGCGCGGACAGCGGGGAGACCTCGTCGAGCTCCTCATCCTCCAGCGGTTGGGCGTCTGACGACGAGATCTCCTCGGGCTCGTCGTCCGCGGGCGTGTAGGTGCGCAGCGAGGCCTTGAGGACCGGCGGAGTGGCGGGACGGGACGACAGGTCCACCGGCGAGAGCCGGGGAGGGGGCTGGCGGGGAGGAACGGGCGGCGGTGCCGTGGCGCGCGGGGGGAGCGGGGGCGGGCGATCCGTGTCCGAGAGACTGCCGCCTCGGATGGGGGCCTTGCCCGACTCGAAGAGGACGGGGATGCGGGTCGAGGCCGTGCGAGGGGGCTCCGCGACGGGCAGTCCCCCGCGAATGGGCGGTCGGTCCGTGTCCGACACGGTGTTCAGCCGAGGCGGAGTGGGGCGCTCCGTGTCGGTGACGCGCGCGGGATCCGGGCTGCGCGGTGGAAGGGCCGGGAAGGCCCCGGTCGAAGCGGTTCGCGGCGGCTCCGTCTTCGTTGTCCCGCGGCTCGGCACGAGGGAGCGCATCGGGACGATGGGGGTCGGGGCCGGCGGCTCGTGGTCGTCGACCCACGCGGCCGAGGGGCGCTCAGGCGTCGTCGGACCGCGGGCGGGCGACGGAGGCGGCGGCTCGTCGCGGTCCGAGGGGCTTGCTCGCCGAGAAGGGGGCTCGTCGCCACGCTCCAGCGAGGCCGGCCGGCGGACGATGGGCGTGGGGGAGTCCGCCTCGCGCTCCGCGGAGCCCGGCTTGCGGACGATGGGGGTGGGGGCGGGCGGCTCCTCGTCTCGCTCGATGGACGGAGACTTGCGCGCACCGGTGTCCTCCGCGTTGCGCGCGGCGATCTCGGGCGGCGTCGGTCGACGAACCGTGAGTGCGTCGTCGTCGCGCTCGACGCGGCTGGGCGATGCGGTTCTCCGAGGCGCGTCGTCTTCGCGTTCAGGTCGGCCTGCGGTGGTCAGCCCGCGAACGGCACCATCTTCGTCACGCTGCGAATCTTCGAGACCCAGCGGGCGCCGGACGATGGGCGTGGGCGACGGCGCGTCACCTTCGCGTGCCGCATCGTCACTGGAGTTCGCGCGTCGCCTGCTGCTCGTGGCCTGCGAGGTGTCGCGGTCCTCTGGCGGGTCTTCGAGCCCGAGCGGTCGGCGGACGATGGGGGTCGGAGACGGCGAGTCCTCCTCGCGCTGCGAATGATCCGTCCGCCTCCGACGGTGCCCGTTCGAGAGAGACGAAGCCCCGGGCTCGCGCTGCGGCTCATCGAGACCCAGAGGCCGGCGAACGATGGGCGTGGGCGACGGCGATTCCTCGTCGCGAGATGCGCTGCTTGAGGAGCGCGAGCGGTGGTTGCCGCTCCTGGGCGATAGGCCCTCGCGCTCGCTCGGCCGATCCTCGAGGCCGTGGGGACGGCGAACGATGGGAGTCGGGGAGGGGGCCTCATCCTCGTGCGCGGAGGTCGTGGTGCTCAGCGCGCTTCGCAGCTGCGCTGCATTGGCGGGGACCTCATCCTCGTGCCCAGAGCCCGAGTCATTCGGTCCGCTTCGCTGCTGCGCTGCATTGGCGGGGACTTCATCCTCGTGCCCAGAGCCCGAGTCATTCGGTCCACTTCGCTGCGTCGCTGCGCGGGCTGGCGCTTCACTGTGGCTCAGGGATTCCGCGTCATTCAGCGCGCTTCGCTGCGGCGCAGCACGGGATCGACCTTCATCATCGCTCGGGGCAGCTGCAGTGGTGTTCGCGCTTTGCTGAACCGATGACTGGGACGAGGCTTCGTCGTCCCTCAGGGATGCGGTGTCATTCAGCGCGCTTCGCTGGGTCGCAGCGCGGGTGTGAGGTTCATCGTCGCTCGGAGCGGCTGCGGTGGTGTTCGCGCCTCGCTGACTCGCTGAACGGGACGAAGCCTCGTCGTCTCGCTCAGCGAGCCCAGGTTCCTCGGATTGCCGAGCGATGCGCTCGGATGCTTGCGCCGCATCCTCACGGTGGAGGGTGTTCGTGGAGTCAGCGTGCTGGCCGTCGTTCGCGAGTGACGCTGCGGCCTGTTCGTTCCGCGCGTCTTCGGAGTTCGATGAACGCTGAACCGTGGACGGAGGCGATCCTGCTTCGTCGCTGTGCTCTTGGTCGTCTCTGCCGTGCGTCCTAGGGGGGAGCGACGCGTCATCCTGGAGTTGCGCACGCTCGCCTGCGGCGTCCTGCGAAGAGGCCGACGCGTCCTCGTGTTGTGCGCTCTCTCCACTGTGTGACTTCAGGAGATTCGCGGCAGCGTCGCGGGTCTTCGGGTTCGTCCCCGCATCGCTGGCCTGTGCCCGCGCGGTGGAGCCGGAGGCGTTGTCTTCTGAGGTCGAACCCAGACGCTCAGGCAGCGGACGCAAGCTGGTCGCGGGTGCCTCGGCCGAGGCGTTGCCGGGAGCTGTGCCGGCCACTGTTCCGGTGTCGACTTCTCCACGGTGATTCGTGGCGACAGCGCCGTTGTTGTCCGGGGCCGCTGCGGTGGTTGGCCCGAGGGTGCTTGCCTTGGGCTCGCTGCTCCCTGGCACGGCAGGAAGCTCCACCTTCGACGTCGTGCGCGCGGAGACGGCGACATCGACTGCGGACGCGGTGCGTGCCGGGGCCGACTTCGGCGCGGTCGGCTCCTCGACGAGCAGGCTCGCGTCGCGCGGAGTCTTGTCCGGTGCGGTGGGAATGGGGCTCACCGTCGTGGCGGCCTCATCGGAGGGTTCCTCCCTGAGCGGGAGCCCCATCACGACGGGCGGCTCGGCCGGGCGGGCGTCTGGCTCCGTCTTCACGAGCCGACGATCGAGGCGCTCCTCCACCACCTGACCCACCACGATGGGCGCGGCCTCGCGTGCCTCCTGGGCCGCATCCAGGGTCTGGTTTCGCGGCGCGGCGGGGCTGGGCGCGGACGACTCGACGGAAGGCTCCGAGACTCCCAGCAGCGCCAACCGGTTGGTGGGCGTCCCCGTCATCGTGACGTCGGGGAGCGACTCACTGGAGTCGCCGGTCGGGCGCGGCCCGCGCTTCTCCAGCAGCCCGTCGTAGAGATCGAGGAGCCGGCCTCGGATGCGCCCCGCTTCCAGCGCGGTCTCCGCATGCGCTCGTGCCGCTCGGCCCAATGCCAGCCGCCGAGGAACATCCCGCGCCAACTCGATGATCCGATCCGCCATCGCGCGGACATCCCCAGGCGCGAAGAACACAGCCGCGCTCGAGGGGATGAGCTCGCGAGTGACGGGCAGCTCCGCGGCGATGACCGGGCGCCCCGCGGCCAGGTACTCGGACACCTTCGCCAAGGGCCCGCCCTGCATCCGGTTGCGCTCGGAGTCGTCGAGCGGCAGCACGCCCACGTCCGCCAGCGCGAGCACCTTGGCCAGGTCGTCATGCGCGACCGGTGGCTGGAACTCCACGAGGTCCTGGAGGCCCTGCTCCCGCACCAGATCCTCCAGGTGCGGTTTCCAATCCGGATGCTGGGCGCCCACCAGCGTGAGGCGCACGGGCTCCTGCTTCGCGGCGAGGGCCGTGGCGCGCAGCAGCAGGGGCAATCCCTGCCAGCCCACCTGACTCCCCAGGTACATCATGCGCAGCGGCTTGCCGTCCGGGAGCCCCACCACGCTCGGGGCATACGGCGTCAGGTCCACCGGCGCGCGGAGGACCCGGACCTGCTCCTCCGCCGCACCAAGCCCTTGGATGAAGCTCCGAGTCGTCTGCGAGCCGGTGATGACGAGGTCGGCGTTCATCAGGCAGAACAACTCCTGACGCCGCACCTTGGAGAGGAAGCGCCGATCGCCCTCCAACTGCGGATGGGTGAAGCGGAGCTCCTGCGACGGGAACGTCTGCGCCTCGTAGATGAGGCGATAGCCGTAGTCGCCCTTCAGCTCGCACAGCGCATAGCCGCCGAAGGGGTCCGTGAAGTGGGCGAGTGCGTAGTCCTCGCTCTCCAATTGGCGGCGTACCGCGCGCTCGAAGGCTTGGATTCGCGACGCGAGGTCCCCCGAGCCCACCGGCACGCGCAGCAGCCGCGCGCCCTGGTACTTCTCGATGTGGGAGTGGTCTGGCGTCTTGGCGGAGAGCACGACCACGGTGAAGCGGTCGGGCAATGCCTTGAGATACTCCGTCAATCGACGCGAGGAGCCCGACGGACCCGGAATCACGTCGAAGCTGCACAGGAGGAGTCTGGGCAGGTCGCTCAAGCGGGGCGCAGGATACCGGGACGTTTCCTAGGTGTCATGGGGGACGGATGAAGAAGCGGGGTCCGCAGACCAACACATGTAGTGCTGACACGTTGACCCTCCGCGTGCCGCGACCTAAAGGCGAGGGTGTCCATGGACCACCTCAAGCGTGTCACCGTGAGCTACCTTCGAGAGCTGGCTCGGAAGCACCTCGGCCCTGGCCACCGCAAGAAGAACAAGCAGCAGCTCATCGCGGCACTCGCGGCCTATGTCCCGGTCCTGGCTCGGCTGGTGCGCAGTGCCGGAGGGAGCCTCCTGCCGCGGCTCGAAGCGGCCAGGGACGCCATCCGCCGCAAGGCCCGAAGAAAGTCCCAGAAGCGGACCGATGCCTCGTCACAGAGTGCCGGGGCTGGTGAGACCCAGGACCTGGACAGCACGGCGGAGCAAGACTCCGGTTCCACAGGCGGTGTCGAGAAAGCGCGGACGCAGACCGACACGGCTCGTGGCGTCGCGACCACCAAGCCGGCCCACGTCGTGAATTTTCCACCCAGGCTGCGCGGGCATCCCACGGCATCGGGCGCCACGCGTGGGCAGGAGTCCCTCTCCGCGACTGAAGAGGTCGCCGCGCAGGTCGCTGCCGTGGAGCCGCCACAGCACCCAGCCGAGCCCTTGGTGGAGGGCTTCTTCGTCGCGCGAGTCGCGGGCGAGCGCGAGGCGCGTCGGCATCATCTGTTGGAGGAGCAGGCCAGGTGGTTGCCGCCCGCGGACCAGTCCTCCGAGTACGACGAGCATCTGGGCGAGCTGCCGCTGGACTACGAGGACGATACGGCGCTGCTGATGCCGCGCGACCCTCATACGCTGTTCGTGTTCTGGGACTTCAGCGCCGCCACCCGCGCACGCGCCTTGGAGGGCTTGGACGCTCCCCGCGCGGTGCTCAAGGTGTTCGAGGGTGAACAGCTCGTGCGCGAGGTGGAGTTCGCCCTGGAGTCTCGCAGCTTCTACATCCACGGGCTTCCTCCGGGGCGGCCCTATCGTGTGGAGGCGCACTTCATCGCGAAGGATGGCAGTGGGCGCCGGATTGGGGGCTCGACGAACCGCGTGGTGCTGCCGCCCTCGGGGCCGTCCTCGGACACCTCGGTGCGCTTCCTGCGCATGCCGACGGGCTTCGAGGCCGCGCGGAGTGACATGGCGGAGACCGCGGCCACCGCGCACACTCGCACCGCCGAGTTCGAGGAGCGCGAGTACATCCGCTGGCGCCGAGTCCAACTGCCCGGCAGCTCGGGGGCGCTGGACATCCCCGAGCTTGAGCGGGAGCGCATCGCGCGCGCTGTCCCACCGCAGTCCTCCGGTCCCGGTGTGCCCACCGAGTCGATGCCTCGTGGACCGGGCGCATCGGATCAGCGCTACCTGAGCGGCGTCGCGCGGCCTCCCGGCGCGTCGGATCAGCGCTACGCGCGCTCCGAGAAGGAAACCCCCGAGCCAACGCCCTCTGGGCGTGGCCGCACGTGAACCTCCAAGGACACCCAGAACGACCTATGAGCCCGGGCTCCCTCGCGCTGGTCCTGCACGCGCACCTTCCCTTCGTTCGCCATCCCGAGCACGAGAACTTCCTCGAGGAGGACTGGCTCTACGAAGCCATCTCCGAGACGTACCTCCCGCTCTTGAGGGTCTTCGACTCGCTGGCCGACGAGGGCGTTGCGTTCCGTCTCTCGATGACGCTGTCGCCCACGCTCGTCACCATGCTGCGCGACGAGTTGCTGATGTCGCGCTACGCCCGGAAGCTCGACCAGCTCTGCGAGCTGGGCGCTCGGGAAGTGCACCGCACGCGCGATGACCCCACGTTCGGTCGACTGGCTCGCTTCTATCGCGACCACTTCGAGTCCCTGCGCGTCCTCTTTCGCGAGCGCTATCGGCGCGACCTCGTGGGCGCGTTCCGTCGACTCCAGGACGCGGGCCACCTGGAGATCCTCACCTGCAACGCGACCCATGGGTTCCTGCCGCTGATGCAGCAGACGCCCGAGGCCGTGCGCGCGCAGGTGACGGTGGCGGCCAATCACTATCGCCAGACGTTCGGCAGAGATCCCGCGGGCATCTGGTTGGCGGAGTGTGGTTACTTCCCCGGGCTGGAGCGCGTGCTGGCCGCCGAGCGCATCCGCTACTTCTTCGTGGACACGCACGGCCTCACGGACGCCACGCCTCGACCGCTGCATGGGCCCTACGCGCCCATCTTCACCGAGGCGGGAGTCGCGGCCTACGCACGCGACCCCGAGAGCTCCCAGCAGGTCTGGAGCACCGAGCACGGGTATCCGGGCGACCCGGACTACCGCGAGTTCTATCGCGACATCGGATGGGACCTGGACCTGGACTACGTCCGGCCCTTCATCCAACCCACGGGCGAGCGGAAGAACACGGGCTTCAAGTACTACCGCATCACGGGCAAGACGAACGACAAGCGCCCCTATGAGCCCGACGTCGCGCGCCAGCGTGCCGCCGTGCACGCGGGCAACTTCCTGTTCAACAGACAGCGCCAGATGGAGTACCTCGCCACGCGAATGGGAGGACGCACGCCCGTCGTCGTCGCGCCGTACGATGCGGAGCTGTTTGGCCACTGGTGGTTCGAGGGACCGCACTTCATCGAGGCCCTGCTGCGTCAGGCCGTGCACGCCCGCGAGCAGGTGCGGTTGGTGACACCCTCAGATGACCTGCGAGCGCATCCGGAGAATCAAGTGGCCACGCCGCCGCTGTCCTCCTGGGGGGCGGGGGGCTACGCAAACATGTGGCTGGATGGCTCCAACGATTGGATCTACCGCCACCTGCACCACTGCTCGCGCAAGATGGTGGCGCTTGCCCGAGACTTCCCCGATGCGTCCGAGTTGCGCCGACGCGCGTTGAACCAGGCCGCGCGTGAACTCCTGCTGGCGCAGTCCTCCGACTGGGCCTTCATCATGAAGACCGGGACCATGGTGGACTATGCGGTCCGGCGCACGCAGGAGCACCTGCTGCGTTTCCTGCGCCTGCATGATCAGGTGCGCTCGGGCGCCATTGACGAGGGGTGGCTGGCGCACGTGGAGGGGCGGGACAACTTGTTCCCGGAGCTGGACTACCGGGTGTACCGGCCCGCGGGGTGACGGATTCGGGAAGAGGCGCGCGCGCGAGGTGTTCGCTGGATGGCCCCTGGAGCAATGGACCGGGTTGCGGGGCCCATTTCAGGTCTAGGTTGGACATCCTATGAGCTCATTTTCGCCGCCGTTCCGTCGGAAGATCCTGGGCGCCGTGTTCGTGCTCGCCGTGCCGTCCATGGCGCTCGGACAGACACCTTCCCCCGCCGCGTCCTCCAGTTCGACGGGGCAGAACAGCAACCTCCAGCCCGCCACCGCCGCGGCGCAGGCGCTGCCGTCACTGGCTCCGCTCGTCGAGTCGGTGAAGTCCGCGGTGGTGAACGTGGATGTGCAGACGCGCGCGCAGCTGCCGTCGGGCCTGGAGGACAACCCGTTCTTCGATCGTTTCTTTGGCAACGGTGGCCAGGGCAAGGGGGACAGCCGTCGCCGCGAGCATGAGCAGCTTCGCCAGGGGGCGGGCTCAGGGTTCATCATCGAGCCCAAGGGCGTCATCCTCACCAACAACCACGTGGTCGAGGACGCGGTGTCCATCACCATCCGACTGGACGATGGACGCACCTTCACGGGGGAGACGGTCGGGAGGGATCCGCTGACTGACGTCGCCGTGGTGAAGCTCAAGGAGAAGGTGGACAACCTTCCCACGGTGAAGCTGGGGGACTCGGATGCGATGCGCGTGGGCGACTGGACGCTCGCCATCGGCAACCCGTTCGGGCTCGCGTCCAGCGTGAGCCTGGGCATCCTCTCGGCGCGCGCGCGCGACATCGGCGCGGGGCCCTATGACGAGTTCCTCCAGACCGACGCGGCCATCAACCCGGGCAACTCGGGCGGACCGTTGTTCAATCTCCGCGGCGAGGTGATCGGCATCAACACGGCCATCGTGGGCGGGGGCACGGGCATCGGCTTCGCGGTACCCAGCAACCTCATCAAGGCGCTGGTGCCGCAGCTGGAGAAGGAGGGCACCGTCACGCGCGGTTGGTTGGGCGTGGGCATCCAGGACCTGACGCGGGACCTGTCCAAGGCGATGGACCTGCCCGTGACCGAGGGCGCCATCCTGACGCAGGTGAATCCCGGCTCGCCCGCCGCGAAGGCTGGGCTCAAGTCAGATGACGTGGTGGTGGCGCTGGATGGCCAGAAGATCGGGACGAGCAACCAGTTCACGCGCATGGTCGCGCTCAAGCGTCCGGGCAGCACCGTCACGCTGACCCTCTATCGCGAGGGCAAGAAGCAGGACGTGAAGGTGGCGCTTGGCACGCGTCCGGACCTGGAGGGCGTGGGCAAGAAGAAGCAGGAGACGGGGGATGAGCAGGAGGGCTCGCGGCGCGTGGGCCTGTCGCTCGACAACCTGGATCCGCGGACCGCGCAGCAAGCGGGCTTCACCGAGCGGCAGGGCGCGCTCATCACCGATGTGGTGCCGGGCTCTCCCGCGGATCGCGCGGAGCTGGCCGCGGGCATGCTGGTGGTGGAGGCGAACCGAAAGCCCATCACGAGCGCGAAGGACCTGGCGGCGGTCATTCGCGGCGCCGCGGCGGGCAGCACGCTGCTGTTCCGCGTGGCGACCCCAGGCGGTGGCCGACTGCTGCGCGCGCTGAAGTTGCCGTGAGGTGAGGGGCCTCAGCGCGCCGAAGTTGTCGTGAGGTGAGGGGCTTCAACGCCCGGAGGTGCCGTCTCGCGAGCGCGGGACGGCGCCCAGCGCTCAGGCCTTGGCGATGCCGGAGGGGAGGGGGGGCTCGGCGGGAGGTGCCTGCGGCCCGCGCTCTCTCCCGGGATGCATCTCCATCCCAGCCGCGTACGGCGTGGTGCGGTTTCGCCCCGTGCGCTTGCTGCAATAGAGCGCCGAGTCCGCGCAATCCACCAACGTCTCCTGGCTGGTCGCGTCGGTGGGGAAGTGCGCCACGCCCACCGAGACGGTGATGTGGCCGCCCGGCAAGCCTGGCTGCGCGAGGTCCGGAGCGTCCGCCACCGCGCGGCGCAGCTTCTCCGCGACCTCCGTGGCGTCCTCCTTGGTCACCTGCGGCAAGAGGAGGACGAACTCCTCGCCGCCATAACGTCCCAGCGTGTCCACCTTGCGCGCGCGCAGGCGCAGCACGTCGCAGACCCGGCGAAGCGTCTCGTCACCCGCGCGATGGCCCGCGAGATCGTTGAGCCGCTTGAAGTGATCCACGTCCACCATCAGCAATGCGAGCGGAACACCGAAGCGCTGCGCCCGAGCCATCTCCAGCTCCAGCCGCTGGAACAGGTGGCGCCGGTTGGGCACGCCCGTGAGCGCGTCCGTGAGCGTGAGTGTCACGGTCTCCGCATGCAGCCGCGCGTTCTGCACCGCGGTGGCGGCCTGCTCGCCCACGGAGGTGAGCAGCTCGATCTCCTCGGCGGAGAAGGCGGCCGGCTGGGGGCGCAGGAAGTTGATGACGCCCAGCAGCGTGTCCACGTGCACCATGGGCACGGCCAGCAGCGAGCCCTCGTCCTTGCGGCCGTTCACCAGGGCGCGGCGCGCGTAGACGCTGGTGCGGTCCGCGAGGTCGGGGATGTAGACGGACTTGCGAGTCTGCGCGGCGCGGCCACACGCTCCCTCGCCCATCGCGAAGGTCATTCCCTCGGCGCCGCTGCCATCCGGCCACGCGCGGCGAACTTCCAGCATGCCTTCGGCGTTGACGAGCATGATGGAGAAGTCGGGGATGTGGAGCCGCTCCACCACGAGCTGGGTGATGCGCCCGAGCAACTCGTCCAACTCCAGCGTGGAGTTGAGTGAACGGGCCACGTCGAAGAGGAGCGACAGCTCGCGCAGGCGCTCTTCCAATTCGTCCTTGAGCGCCAGCTTCTCCTTCACCAACGCGAGGTCTCGGTGGGTGTCGATCTCCTCCACCTTCATGGACGTGAGGCGCGCGAGCATCTGGTTGAAGGCGGCGCCCAGCCGGGAGATTTCGTCGGTGCCACGTGCCTCGGCGCGCACCAGGAGGTCGCCGGCCTCGGCGCGGCGCATGACCTCGCTGAGCCGCTTCAGTGGGCGCGTGAGGACGAAGCGCAGCGCCAGCCACGTCACCAGCCCGAGCATCGCCGCGAACAGCGCCATGGCGCCCAGCGCGCTGCGGAAGACCTGCTGGAGCTGGCGGTAGAGCACGGGCTCCGTCATGCGCACCTGGAGCACGCCTGCGTGCTGTCCTCCCTCGCCCGTGTGGCAGCCGGTGCACTCGGGGCCGCCCAGCGGACGCACCACCTCGGTGCCATGCTCGCTGGAGCGCGCCGCCTCGGGGCCCGGGGCCGTCAGCCGCGTGGCCTCGGGATGCAGATGCCCTTGCTCGCCCGCGCGCCGGCTCCAACGGATCCGCCCGTCGGGCGTGAGGACGCGCAGGTCCTCCACCGAGCGGAACAAGCGCGCGTCCGACGCGAGCACCTCCGCGACCGCGCCGTGCGGAGGCGCGCCGGGGGCCTGGGGCAGGGTGAAGGTGGACGCGACGAACTCGGCCAGTGCGAGGGCTTCCAGGTGGGTGCCTTCGCGAACGGCCTGCCGCGCCTCACGGCCGAAGTGGGCCACGCCGACCAATGCCACCACCAGCCCGGGCAGGGCGATGCTCCACAACAACTTCCTACCAATCGTGTCGGGACCCAGGGCCATGCGCGCGGCAAACCGTTCTCACCGGGGGGCTGGTTTACCGCCAGTTGCCGAAGAGTTGACGAATTGTCAGTCCGGTAACGCGCACTGTCAAACGGACTCGCACCGAATCTGTGTGACGAAACGGGGTCGCCCATCGCACGGGTTGCGTGCGAGGTCGCGCGGGGGCGTTACGCTGGTGGGACCGATGACGCTGCCTTCTTTCGTGACGTCCTCCCTGCTGCCCGTTCCGCATGGTTTCTCGACCCGAGAGGGTGGGGTGTCCGAGGGCCCCTATGCCTCGCTCAACCTGGGGTTCGCGGTCGGCGACGCGCGCGAACGCGTGGAAGAGAATCACCGAAGGCTCGCGCAGGCGGCCGGGGCTGCGTTGGGCGCGCTGGGCAGAGTCTCCCAGGTCCACGGCGACCGCGTGCTCGAAGCACGCGGTCGCCCGGACGACGGGGGGCTGCGCCCGGTGCTGGGCGAGGCGGATGCCCTCTGGACCGAGGAGGAGGGGGGCTGGGTGGCGGTGGGAACGGCGGACTGCGTGCCGGTGCTGTTGGTGGATCCCGATGGCCGGCGGGTGGCGGCGGTGCACTCGGGTTGGCGCGGGACGGATGCGGACATCAGCGCGCGGGTGGTGGAGGTGCTGGTGGCGCGCGGGGCACGGCCGGACCGACTGCTCGCGGCGGTGGGGCCCTGCATCCAGCGCTGCTGCTACGAAGTCTCCCCAGAGCTGGCCGAGCGGTTCACCCGCCGTTTCGGCCCGGACGTGGTGACCCCCCATGCCACGCACCCCCATCTGGATCTGCCGTTCGCGGTGCGGCGCACGCTGCTCACGGCGGGGCTGCTGTCCGCACATGTGGACGTGCTACAGGCCTGTACGGCGTGTGACGCGGCGCGGTTCTTTTCGCATCGCCGCGATGCGGGACGCACTGGCCGTCACCTCAACTTCGTGGTGCGGCGCTTCTAGGCAGGGCCGATTTCTTGACGCTCTCGGACGGGGCTTCCTATCCTCGGGAGCAGACCTCTCTCGACCCAGGCCCGTGCTGGAGCGCTCCTTCCTCTTCCGTTTGCTGGCTGCCGTGGCGCTGAGCGCGCCCTGCGCCTGCGCCACCCCCTCCGCTTCGTCGGCGGAGCTTGTGGCGTTGCAAGCCGAGGTGCACACGCTGCGCGATACGCAGGCCCGGCTCCAAGAACGCCTGCAGCGCTTGGAGGATCGCGACGCCGTCAGCCGCGCCCCCCGAGCCGCCGCGCCGGTGTCCGCTTCCTCCGCGCCCCCCGCCGCGGGAGAGAACTCGTCCCTGAACCTGCCGCCGTCGGAGTTGGCGGTGGTGCGACTCAAGCCCCGGAATGATCCCGCGCCGCGCATCCCCACCGCTGTCTCCGTGGTGGAGCCGGACTCCGATCAGATGGAGATGTTCATCTCCCCGGTGGACGAGTCCTCGGCCGCCTCCGT
The DNA here is from genome assembly GCF_019039035.1 of Citreicoccus inhibens. Lineage (GTDB taxonomy): Bacteria > Myxococcota > Myxococcia > Myxococcales > Myxococcaceae > Citreicoccus > Citreicoccus inhibens. The sequence continues at coordinate 27,675 of NZ_JAHNZT010000049.1, forward strand.
CACGCCGGTCCGTGAGTCGGGCCTCCCGGAGCGCGACCCCGCGGTGCTCGACGCGGAATACGAGCACTCCGTCTCGCTGCTGCGCACGGGCAACGTGGAGGGCGGCGTGGAGCGGCTGGCTCGCTTCGCCGCCGAGAACCCGCGCCACCCGCGCGCCGACAACGCGCTGTACTTCAGCGGGTTGGGCCAGGTGGGGTTGAAGGACTATGCCGCCGCCGCGAAGACGTTCGAGCGGCTCATCGAGACCTATCCCGCCGGAGATGCCATGCTGGACGGCATGCTTCGGCTCGCGGAGTGCCGGGTGCGGCTGAACCAAGCCGCGCAAGCCCGTGCACTCTACACCCGCGTCGTCACCCAGTTCCCGGGGACGGCCGCCGCCACGCAGGCGGAGCAGCGGCTCGCCGCGCTCTCGCCTTGAAGCCCTTTTCGTCGAAAGGACGTCGTCCGATGCGCACCCGGATCCTCGCCTCGCTGCTCGTGCCACTCGCCGTTGCACCCGTCTGGACGGCCCGCGCTCAGCAGCAGGATGGCGCCGAAGACGAGGCCTCGCAGGGCGGTGAGACGGAGGGCGCGGAGGTCGCCGACGAGCCCGAGCGCCCCACCCGCGTCGCAGTTCCCCCCGGCACCCAGGGCCGCGAGAGCGCGCCGGGCGAGGTCCACACGGTGGAGTCCGGGGACACGCTGTGGGACCTGTCCCAGCGCTACCTCGGCAGCCCCTGGTACTGGCCCAAGGTCTGGTCCTACAACCCGGAGATCGCCAACCCACACTGGATCTACCCGGGCAACCAGGTCCGGTTCTTCGCCGCGGGCGAAGAGGTCCCCTCGCGCGTCGAGGCGGGAGCGCCCGTGGATGTCGCGCCGGCCACGGAGATTCCCGAGGAGACCAACGCGGTCACCGTCAGCGGGAAGATTGGCTACGACGGCTCCAGCGCCACCACCGTGACGACGCAGGGCTTCGTCACCGCGCGCGAACTGGACGAGGCGGGCCGCATCGAGGGCGCGTCCACGGGCTCGGTGATGCTGTCCGCGCCGGATCAGGTCTACGTTCGCTTCAAGCGCAACAAGGCCGCCAAGGTGGGCGACCGCTACGTCGTCTTCCACACCCAGCAAGAGGTGAAGCACCCGGTGACGGGGGCTCGCGCGGGCTACCTCACCCAACTGCTCGGCTCGCTGCGCGTGGTGGCCCTGAACGATCAGGTCGTCACGGCGCAGATCATGGAGACGTGGGACCCCATCTCCCGCGGTGACCTGGTCGGCCCCTACGGCGAGCACCTCACCACGAAGGTCTCGCCCAAGCCCAACGCCAAGGAAGTGCTGGGCGTGGTCCTCGTCCCCATGGTCCCGTACCTGACCATGGTCGCGGAGAACTACTTCGTCGTGGTGGACCGGGGCAGCGCCGACGGCGTCCAACTGGGCAACACCTTCACCATCGAGCGCAAGGGCGACCCGTCCAATGACGTGCTGGGCAAGCCGCGCACCAAGCCCGGCGAGGTGGCCAAGAACGACCGCGTCTACCCCTGGGAGCGCATTGGCCAGTGCATGGTCACCGAGCTGCGCGAGCACTCCGCGAACTGCCTCCTGAGCCGGACGCTTCAGGAGATTGGACCGGGCGACCGGGCGGTGATGCGGGTGGGTGGTTCTCCCACCGCGAGTCGCTGAAGCACGGCAGGAATCCTGCACGCCCCGGACGCACGGAGGGGCTCAGCGCTTGACCGCTGCCAGTCCGGTGTTTATGTGTCGCGCCCCTCCTGACTGACCCATCCTCTATATAGGTGGGTAATGCGTGGGGGGGCGGGTATGGCGGACGCGGCGACGAACCATCTCTTGGCGGAACAACAGGCGTGTCTGGCGCTCTGGGCCATACCGGGTCTGGGGCCTCGGACGCTCGCGGGGCTTCGTGTGTTCGCGCAAGGAGACCTGGGCGCGCTCGCGCTCGGCCCGGTGAGCGCGTGGTTGGCTGGAGCGCCTGTCCCGGCGTCCGTGCGAGAGCGGCTGGCCCGCGTCGACTCCCTGCCCTTGTTGGCCGAGCGTCTCTGGGGGGCCTGTCAATCGTCTGGGACCCGAGTGGCCTTCGCTGGGGAGCCCGCGTACCCCGAGCGGTTGCGAGAGGTGGCGGATGCTCCGCCGCTGCTCTTCTATCGCGGCGAGCCAGGGCCGCCCCGGCGCCGCGTGGCCATGGTGGGCAGCCGCCATCCGGACCAGGGATTCCTGCCCTTTGCTCGCACCTTCGCCCGCCGCGTGGCGGAGGCTGGCGTCGGGGTGGTGTCAGGCGCGGCGGCGGGGGTGGACCGGGCGTGCCACTGGGGCGCGCTCGACGCGGACGGGGAGACGTGGGCCTTCCTCGGGTCCGCGCTGGATGCGTTGGACCCTGCTCAAGCCCGGTTGCTGCCTCACTTCCTGGGGCGCGGGGGCGTGTTCTTCAGTGAACTTCCGCCGGGCGTCCGTGCGAGCACGACGACCTTCCCGCGCCGCAACCGGCTCATCGCCGGTGCATCGGATGCGGTCCTGGTGCTCCGGGCGGGCCTGTCGTCCGGCAGTCTCTATACGGTGGAGGCCGGGAGGACTCAGGGCCGGCCGGTGCTCGCCTTGCCTGGCGACGTGTGGCAGGAGGCGGCGGCGGGTTGCAATGCCCTGCTGCGGGACGGGCGGGCACAGGCGTGCACGTCTCCTGAAGACGTGTGGCGGGCGGTGGGCATCCATCCCGGGCGGGCCGTACCTCCTGGAGAGGACGCTTCATGGTGGGAGGCGCTTTCCACGGAAGCACGCGGGGCCTACCGGTTGTTGGGCAAGGTTCCCCGCTCTTTCGATGACGTCCTGGCGGGCGGCCAGTTATCGGTGGCGGCCCTGACGAGCGCCTTGGTGGAGTTGGAGTTGTCGGGGCTGGTGGTTCAGCACCCGGGAAAGCTGTACGAGAAGGTCTGAGGTAGTTCGAGGTAGGAGAGTCATGGCCACGCGGACGAAGAAGAAGGCGAGCGACACGGAGGCGGCCGAGGAGACGACCGCCCGCAAGACGGCGGCGCGCAAGTCGCCGGCCAAGGCGAAGAAGCCTGCGGCCAAGGCCAAGGCCAAGAAGACGGCGACCCGTCGGAAGTCTGCGGCTCAGTCCGGCGAGCTGGCCTCCGTCGAGGCGGACGCCGAGGTGGAGCCCACTCCGCGCGGCAAGGGCCCGCATTACCTGGTGGTGGTGGAGTCGCCCGCCAAGGCGAAGACCATCAAGAAGTACCTGGGCAGCGGCTACACCGTGAAGGCCTCGGTGGGCCACGTGAAGGACCTGCCCAAGAGCAAGATGGGCGTCGACGTGGAGCACGGCTTCCAGCCCCAGTACGAGGTCATCAAGGGCAAGGAGAAGGTGCTCAACGAGCTGAAGAAGATGGCCAAGTCGGTGGACAAGGTCTTCCTGGCCACGGACCCGGATCGCGAGGGCGAGGCCATCGCCTGGCACATCAAGGATGAGCTGGCGCACCCGGACTCCATGCGGGTGACCTTCAACGAAATCACGAAGAAGGCCATCCAAGAGGCCATCGCGCACCCGCGCGAGCTGAACCAGGACAACTACGACTCGCAGCAGACGCGGCGCATCCTGGACCGGCTCGTCGGCTACCAGATCTCGCCGCTGCTCTGGAAGAAGATCCGCCGCGGCCTGTCCGCCGGGCGCGTGCAGTCCGTGGCGGTGCGGCTCATCGTGGAGCGCGAGGAGGAGATCAAGCGCTTCATCCCCGAGGAGTATTGGTCCCTGGACGCGCTGCTGGAGGGCCCCGCGGGCCCGCCGCCGTTCAAGGCCAAGCTGTCCAAGGTGGACGGCAAGAAGGTGGAGCTGAAGGACCGCGCGACCACCGAGGCGCTGGTCTCCGAGCTTCAGCAGGCGGATTTCGTGGTGTCCAAGGTGGACCGCCGCGAGCGGCGCCGCAACGCGCCCGCGCCGTTCATCACCTCCAAGCTCCAGCAGGAGGCCGCCAACCGCCTGCACTTCACGGCCAAGAAGACGATGACGCTGGCCCAGAAGCTCTACGAGGGCGTGCCCCTTGGTGAGGAGGGCCAGACGGCGCTCATCACGTACATGCGTACGGACTCCACGCGTCTGTCCGACGACGCCGTCAAGCAGGTGCGCGAGTTCATCGGCACGAAGTACGGCGCGGACATGCTCCCCGAGGAGCCGGTGGTGTACCGCAGCCGCAAGGGCGCCCAGGACGCGCACGAGGCCATCCGGCCCACGTCGCTGGAGTACCCGCCCGAGCGCGTGCGCGCCCACTTCGAGGCGATGGACGAGCTCGACATGTTCAAGCTGTACGAGCTCATCTGGAACCGGTTCGTCGCCTGCCAGATGAAGCCCGCCGTCTATGATCAGACGGCCGCGGACATCGCCGCGGGCCGGGCCACGTTCCGCGCCTCGGGCAGCACGCTGAAGTTCCCGGGCTACCTCGCGGTGTATGGCGCGGGCCTGACGCCCGAGGAGGAGGCCGAGAAGGAGAAGGCCAAGGCCGCGGGTGACGAAGGCGCCGAGGACGCCGTCGGCGAGCTGCCGCCGCTCAACGAGGGAGAGAAGCTGGCCCTCCAAAAGCTCCTGCACGAGCAGCACTTCACCCAGCCGCCCCCGCGCTTCAGCGAGGCCACGCTGGTGAAGGAGCTGGAAGAGAAGGGCATCGGCCGCCCGTCCACCTACGCCGCCATTCTCTCCACCATCCAGGACAAGAAGTACGTGGAGAAGTTGGAGGGCCGCTTCCGGCCCACGGACCTGGGGCAGATGACCAACGAGATGCTGGTCAAGCACTTCCCCCACGAGATGGACGTCACGTTCACCGCGAGCATGGAGGAGAAGCTGGATCAGATCTCCGACGGCGGCGCGAGCTGGAAGATCGTCCTCAAGGACTTCTACGGCCCCTTCAAGGAGACGCTGGAGAAGGCCGAAGCGGAGATGCGCGACGTCAAGCGCGAGGAGATCAAGACGGACATTGCCTGCGAGAAGTGCGGCAATCCGTTCGTCATCAAGTTCGGGAAGATGGGCCACTTCCTGGCGTGCTCGAACTACCCCGACTGCAAGAACACGAAGGACTTCAAGCGGGACGCCGAGGGCAAGATCGTCATCGTGGAGGAGGAGACCACGGACGAGAAATGCGAGAAGTGCGGCAAGCCCATGCTCGTCAAGCGCGGCCGGTTCGGGCGATTCCTGGCGTGCTCGGGCTACCCGGACTGCAAGACGTCCAAGCCCATCTCCATCGGCGTGTCCTGCCCCGAGTGCAAGCAGGGCTACCTGACCGAGCGCCGCAGCGGCCGCGGGAAGATCTTCTTCGGCTGCAACCGGTACCCGGACTGCAAGTTCGCCGCGTGGGACCGTCCGCTGGCCGAGTCCTGCCCCCAGTGCCAGTCGCCATACCTCCTCCAGAAGTTCTCCAAGCGGGACGGTGCCTACATCGCCTGCCCCAACAAGGAGTGCGACTACCGGCGCGAGATCAAGGAGCAGCCGGGAGAGGCGGGCCCGTCCTCGGCCGCTTGAGTTGGAAAGTCCCAGTCATTCCGGGACCCTGGGGCGCCGCTGTCTTGACACGCTCGGCGGCGGCGCCCTAGAAGTCCAGGCTGCTCCCTCCTGTGGCAGCACCTGGCGCCCCGGTCCGGATGGGCGCCCGCGGGGGCGGGTGGCGAAAGGATCCTGGGCGCAATGATTCCGTCGGTGAGCGAGCTGCTGGACGTGGTGGTCGCCAATACCCCCGCGGAGGCCGGCCACTCCGGTGGCCTCGTGGATTTCATCGTCAGTGCCTTCAAGGCGGGCGGACCCTTCATGTACGTGAACCTGTTCTGGTTCGCGTGCTCGGTGGCGGTGGTGCTGGAGCGGGCCATCACCTTGTTGTTCCGCTACAACCTCAACGCGCCGCCCTTCGTCGAGCAGATCAACAAGCTCGTGCGCAGTGGCAACCTGGATCGCGCGGTGAAGCTGTGCAGCGCGGCGCCGCACTCGCCGCTGGCGAAGGTCATCCGCGCGGGGCTGGCCAACGCCAACCGCGGGGAGATTGAAGTCGCCAAGGCCATTGAAGAGGCCATGGCCGAGCACTCGCCGCACGTGTCGCGCCGCATCCCCTGGCTGTGGTCGCTGGCGAACATCGCCACGCTGGTCGGGCTGGTGGGCACCATCTACGGCCTCATCAACACGTTCCGCGCGCTCGGCAACGTGCCGGCAGAGCAGAAGCAGGCGCTGCTCTCCAACGGTATCTCCGAGGCCATGTACAACACGGGCTTCGGGCTCTCCATCGCCGTCATCTGCATCATCTCGCACCTGTTCCTCACCAACTACGCGAAGAACATGGTGGAGACGGTGGAGCTGCATGCGCTGAAGCTGGAGAACCTGCTGTCGCGGCGCGGCGGCGCGGACCCCGCGACCACGGAACTCGAGGCCCGCGCGTCCTGAGGGCCTCATGGCGTTCTACTACTCGCGGCGCAAGCTGAAGCCTCGTGAGGAAGAAGAGACGGGCGAGCTGAACATCGTCCCGTACCTCGACATCCTCATGAACCTCATCATCTTCATGCTGCTGTCCATCACCGGCCTGGCCGCGTTCGGCACGCTGAACGTCAACGCGCCCAACTACGGGGCTCCCTCGGCCGGGGTGGCGCAGGAGAACGCGGATCAGCCCAAGCTGACGCTCTCCGTGCTCATCTCCAAGAAGGGGCACTACATCAGCAGCGAGAACGCCATCCTCGGTGAGGAGGGCGCGCCCTCGGTGCCCATGAAGGCGGACGGCAGCTACAACTTCGACGAGCTAACCGCGCAGATGGTGAAGATCAAGGGCGCCTTTCCCAAGGAGACCAAGGTCATCGTGGCGGCGGAGCCCGAGACGCCCTACGAGGTGCTCATCCAGACGATGGATGCCATCCGCGAGACGCAGGGCACGGGCCGGCAGTTGCTCTTTCCGGATGTCACGTTGGGGACGCTCTGACCATGGCCGAGCCCACCACGCCCGCCCCACTGAGCGCCGTTGAAGAAGAGCAGCTCGCGCGCATGCGCTACCGCCGCGCGCTGGTGCGCAAGAAGCGCAAGGAGCGCGAGGCGGCTGGGGAGATCAAGGAACTCAACATCACCGCGATGATGGACATGATGACCATCATCCTGGTGTTCCTCCTCAAGTCGTTCGCCTCGTCGTCGGCGGCGATCACCGCCTCGGAGGATGTGCGGCCTCCGGTGTCCACGACGCGGGCCACGCCCAAGGACACCGTGGCGGTGACCATCACCCCCAAGAACATCATGGTGGGGGACAAGGAAGTCGTCCGCCTGAAGGAAGGGCGCATCCCCGCGGAGCAGCTCCAGGGGCGGCTGGTGCCCGCGCTCGACGTGCAGCTCAAGAAGGAAGTGGAGAAGCTGAAGTACATCGCCTCGCGCAATCCGGCGGCGCCCTTCAGCCACGAGCTGTCTGTCATCGCGGACAAGAAAGTGCCCTACGACATGCTCCTCACCGTGCTCTACACGGCGGGGCAGAACGAGCTGGAGAACTACCGCTTCGTCGTGCTCAAGAAGGGCGACGACTGAGGGCGCTCCCTCGCGTGGCGAGGGAGCACCCGCGGAGTCCCTAGAGCGTGGGCGCGGCGGTGGTGTGGCCCCCGCGCATCTCCAACTCATGACGGGTGGCGTCCTCTTCGCAGCGGATGGCGAAGGGCAGGGCCTCCAGCCGCTCGATGGGGATGTCCGCGCCGCAGTCCACGCACGTCCCGAAGACGCCCATGTCCATGCGGCGCAAGGCCGCGTCGATGAGCATCACCTCGCGGCGCTGGGACTCCACCAGGCTGGACAGGGTGTAATCCGCCAGCTCGGATTGGGCGTTCTCCTCGTACTCGGGATCGCGCTCCTGTTCCTTCAGGGCGCTGAGTTCCCGGTGAGCGCCGTCGCTGGCGCTCAGCAGCTCGCGGCGGCGCCGCTGGAGGATGGCGCGGATCCGCATCAGGTCTTTCTCTCGGCTCGTGGCCATGCTCGCCTCCGTGTGGGAGTGGACTGGCGCTCGCCCGGACGCTCACCGTCGTCCGAGCTGAGACCGGGGAAAGGTGGGGACGTGGCCCGAGGAGGGGAACCACGCCCTGGCCCAGCGGGCTGAGTCGGGCTGGAGAGGGGGCGGGCGGCCTGGGCCCGAGGGCGTGGGCCTGGGGGTGACGGGAGTGGTTTCGCGGCTGGGAAACGGCCGTGGCTTCCTGCTAACAGGAGGGCGACGGGCCGTGCCTCTGCGGCGAGCCCGGGAGGACTCATGTCGGACGTGAAGCAGCAGCGGGTGACGGTGGTGGGCGCGGGATTGGCGGGGACGGAGTGCGCCTATCAGCTCGCGCGCCGTGGGGTGCCGGTGGTGCTGCGCGAGATGAAGCCCCACAAGCGCTCGCCCGCGCACAAGTCCGACTCGCTCGCGGAGCTGGTGTGTAGCAACTCGCTGCGCTCGGACAACCCGGAGAGCGCCATTGGCCTGTTGCACGCGGAGCTGCGCGCGCTGGGCTCGCTCGTGCTGGGCAGCGCGGACGCGAACCGCGTGCCGGCCGGAGACGCGCTGGCGGTGGAGCGCGAGCGCTTCTCGGCCACCATCACCGAGCGGCTGCGCCAGCTGCCCAACGTGGAGATGGTGGCGGGCGAGGTGGAGCGGTTGCCCGACGAAGGTCTGATGGTGGTGGCCACGGGGCCGCTCACGTCCGACGCGCTCACCGCCGAGCTGGAGCGGCACGTGGGCCAGAAGCTCTATTTCTACGACTCCATCGCGCCCATCGTGTCAGGTGACTCCATCGACATGAACGTCGCGTTTCGTCAGAGCCGCTACGGCAAGGGCGGAGGGGATGACTACCTCAACCTGCCGATGACGAAGGACGAGTACTACCGCTTCATCGCCGAGGTGAAGGCGGGGCAGAAGCTGGTTCCGCACGCGTTCGAGGAACCCAAGTACTTCGAGGGGTGTCTGCCCATTGAAGTGATGGCCGAGCGCGGAGACGACACCCTGGCCTATGGGCCCATGAAGCCGGTGGGCCTGCGGGACCCGCGCACCGGGTTGGATCCGTACGCGGTCGTCCAGCTGCGCATGGAGGACACCGCGGGTACGGCGTGGAACATGGTGGGCTTCCAGACGCGCCTGACGTGGGGCGAGCAGAAGCGCATCTTCTCCACTTGCATCCCCGGGCTCCAGCAGGCCGAGTTCCTGCGCATGGGCCAGATCCACCGCAACACGTTCATCGACTCGCCGCGGTTGCTCGCGCGGGACTTGTCGCTCAAGTCCGAGTCGCGGCTGTTCTTCGCGGGGCAGATCACCGGCGTGGAGGGCTACGTGGAGAGCGCGGCGTGCGGCTATCTGGTGGCGCTCGCGGTGCACGCGCGTCTGCGCGGCGTGGAGTGGACGCCGCCGCCCGCGACCACGGCGCTGGGCTCGCTGTACCGGCACGTGACGGGTGAGGCGCACCCGCCGGACCATCCGCACCAGCCCACGAACGTCATCTTCGGTATCTTTCCGCCGTTGGCAGGGCGGGTGAAGAAGGCGGACAAGCGCGCGGCGTACTCGGCGCGCGCGAAGGATGACCTCACGGCCTGGCTGCCGAGCGCGGGCATCCCGGGCGCCGAGTCCACGGGGCACGACGAGCAGAGGAGCGCATGATGCGGCTTCGGAGAGTCTGGACGGCGGGCCTGCTGGCCGCCCTCGCGGTGTCGGGGTGCAAGCGCAACAGCGAGGAGCGAGGCACGACCGCCCGCGGCGGAAGCAAGGCCGCGGGAGACACGGTGGCCAGCGCCGCGCGTGGTGGACCCAAGGTGGGCGGGATGGGGACGCTCCTGGCCGCGGGCAAGGCCTCGGACCTGCGCGTCTCTCCGGATGGCCAGTTCGGCGCGTTCCTGATGAACGGCCAGAAGCCGCATCTGGACGGCATCCCGCCGCAGATGCTGGTGGGCTCGTTGTTCGTTGTTCCAGTCGAGGGCGGCAAGCCGCGCGAAGTGGGCGCCGGCGTGACGAACGTGCCGGGCGGTCTGCTCTTCGCACCGGACTCTCGGCACCTCTTGTTCCTCACGGGCTACAACCCCGCCGTGCAGTCCGGGGAGTTGCACGTGCTTCCGCTCACCGATGCCACGGCCGAGCCCGTGACGCTGGGCTCGGCGGTCACGTACATGCTGCCCAGCCCGGATGGGACGCGGCTGGCGTTCGTGGATGGCGGCGTGTTGAAGCTCGGTCCGCTGCCCTCGGGGCCGTTCCAGAGCGTGGCGGGCGAGGTGAGCACCGCGCAGTTCACGCCAGACAGCAAGACGCTGTTGTTCAAGCGGCGGCTCACGGCCGCGGGCGGGCTGGCGGCGGTGCGAGTGGATGCGCCGGGAACGCTCGTGAAGCTGGCGGACCAGGTGGGGGACTACCAGGTCTCGGTGGACGGCTCTCGCATCGCCTACCAGGTGCGCAGTGAGTCCGCGCGCGGCATGTATGACTTGTTCCTCGCCGATGCCGCGTCATTGAAGGGGCAGCGGCTGGCGGTGGGCTCGAAGGCGTTCGCTTTCTCCCCGGATGGGAAGTGGTTGGCGCGCACGGAGAACGGCAAGCCCGAGCAACTGGGCGACCTGCACGTCGGGCCAGCCGCGGGCGGCTCGGGGCGAAAGGTGGGCGAGGCGGTGGAGGAGTTCTCCTTCGCGCCGGACTCGAAGGCGGTGGGCTTCCTGGAGAAGTACGACCAGCCGGCCCGCGCGGGCGCGATGACCGTGGCGACGCTGCCGGACGGAGCGCCGCGACAGGTGGGGTCGCGCGTGCCGAACTTCGTCTGGGGCACGGACAGCCGCTACGTCGCGTTCCTCTCGCGTTTTCTGCGGCCGGTGTTCTCGGTGGACTTGATGCTGTACCCGGTGGGCGGCGAGAAGGCGGAGAAGGTGGGCCGCGGCGTCTTTGGCTACGGCTTCATGCCCGGCAACGAGGCGGTCATCTTCCGCACCAACTGCATCCGGGATGGACGCGCGTGTGACTTCAAGGCGCTTGACCTCCAGGACCGGGCCACGGAGCCGAAGACCTGGCTTCAGGGCATCTACACGTACAAGGTGTCGGGGGATGGCGGGCGCGTGCTCGCGACCTACGCGCGCATGGACTCGGACACGTACGACGTGGCCGTCTACGACGTGAAGTCCCAGGCGAGGAAGACGCTCGACCAGGGCGTGCAGGTGCCGGCGTACTTCGCGGGCAAGAATGACTCGCGGGCGCTGTACATCATCACCCAGGGGACCAATCCCGGCGTCTATGCGGCGGTCGCGACGCCCTGACGGCGCGGCGCGTCTGGAAAGGTGCGGCGCGCGCGGGGGTGTGCTGTGTTCCCCGGCGGAATGACTTCGCTCGTCTATCGCCGCTATGGCGGCTCGCTTCAGGTCGACATCCCGACCTTCGATGTCCTCACCGAGGCCGTTCGCATCCCGGCCACCCAGTGGATCGCCACGGCCTGCCCCCTGGAGGGCCTGAGCTGTGATGCGCGCTTCCTCAAGTTCGTGGACTCGGATGGCAATGGCCGCATCCGCGTCGAGGAGGTTCGCGCCGCGGTGGAGTGGATCGCGCAGCGGCTGAAGGATCGCCGTGGGGCGGACGCTTCCAGCGACGTGTTGGAGCTGGGTGCTGTTTCGGACACCGGCGCGGCGCTGAAGGACGCGGCGCGGATGATCCTCCAGACGCTGAACGCGCCGGACGTGACGCGCATCTCGCTGGAGCAGGTGCGCGCCAGCGACAAGGCGCTGCGAGAGGCGGGGAAGAACGGGGATGGGCTCGTGGCCCCCGCGTCGCTGCCCGAGCGCCTGCGTCCGCTGGGCGAGGCCATCCAGTCCTCATTCCCCGAGGTGAAGAACCGCGCGGGGAAGCCCGGCATCGACGTGGCCGCGGTGCAGCGGTTCCGCGAGGCACGCACGGCGTTGCTCGCGCATCTGGATCAGCGCGCGGGCCTCTTTTCATGGGGGGAGGCCAGCCTGGAGCGGGCCCGGCGCGTGCGCGAGGTGGCGCCGCTCCTGGACGGCTACTTCCTGCAGTGTCGGCTGGTGGCCGCGCAGCCCGAGGCGGCGGCGAGCCTGCGGCTGCGCGCGGAGCGAGTCGAGGGCGCGCTCGGAGATTTGACCGCGTTGGGCAAGGCCGCGGACGAACTGCCCGTGGCCCCGCCGGAGTCCTCGGGCGTGCTCACCTGGGCGAAGCTGTTCCGGGGGCCCGCCTACGAGCGCCTGGAGTCCTTCCGCCGCGACGTGGTCGTGCCGCTCCTGGGCGATGGCGAGCGCCTCACCGACACGGCGTGGCGCGAGCTGAGCGCGAAGGCGAGCGCTGTCCTCGCGTGGAATGACACGCTGGAGGCGAGCCCACTGAAGAAGCACGTGGAGCTGCTGCCCGGCGTGCGCGACGAGGACCTCGACGCCATCGAGGCCGCGAGCCGCGAGGACCTGGCGCTCCAGGGCACCCTGGGCGCCATCGATGAGCTGGAGCGGATCATCCTGTACCAGCGCTGGCTGCTCGTGTTCGCCAACAACTTCATCAGCATGCCCGACCTGTACCTGCCGAAGCGGCGGGCGCTGGTGGAGAAGGGCACGCTCATCATGGCCGGCCGCAAGTACATGCTGTCGGTGCTGGCGAAGGATCGCGCGCAGCACGCGGCGCTCACGGGCCAGGGCACCACCTGCATCCTCTACGTCAGCGTGGCGCCCAAGGAGGGCGGCGCCAGCTACGAGGTGGCGGTGCCCGTCACGCGCGGGCGCAGCACCGAGCTGGGGGTGGGCAAGCGCGGCGTCTTCTACGACGTGGATGGCAAGGAGCACGACGCCACCGTCACGCAGGTCATCCGGCAGCCCGTGTCGCTGTGGGAGTCCATGACGATGCCGTTCGCGCGCATCGGCACCTTCATCACCTCGAAGGTGGAGGGACTCGCGTCCACGGGGGAGAAGACCTTCGATGCGACGCTGGAGAAGGGCTACACCCAGACAGTGGCCGCCGTTCCGCCGCCCCCGACTCCGGCCGCGCCCGCGGCGGCTGCTCCGGCGGGAGGCGTGGCGGGCGTGCTCGCGGCGGGAGGCATCGCGTTCGCGGCCCTGGGTTCGTCGCTGGCCTTCATCCTGACGCAGGTCAAGGCGCTGACGCTGGTGGACCTGGTCACCGCGGTGACGCTCATCGCCATCGTGGTCATGGGGCCCGCGGGGCTCCTGGGGTGGCTGAAGTTGCGCCGCCGCAACCTCGCGCTGTTGCTGGAAGGTTCAGGGTGGGCGCTGAACGATCGCTTGATGCTGACGTCGGACTTGTCGGCGCTCGTCACGCGCAGGCCCAGGCTTCCGGCGCAGGCCCGGGTGGATCACCTGGACGTGGTGCGCAGCGCGCTGCACCGCGATCCCGAGGACGATGAGCGCGAGGGCATGTCGTGGTGGGCTCGCGCGGGCCTGACGTTGGCCATCCTCTTCGTCTTGTTGTGGCAGGTCCGCGAGCCGCTCACCGCATACCTGTGCACGCATGGCTGGCTGTCCGAGGACATGTGCCGCGCGTTGTTGCCGCAGCAGATGCCGCCCGCGCCGCCGCTCGTCGCGCCTCCCGCGGCGCCCAAGCCGTAGCTCGGAGTCCGCCATGTCGAACCTGTCGCCGCTGCTCGAGAAGTTCCGCGCCCATCTGGAGGACGAGAAGGGCGCGTCGCCGCACACCGTGCGCAACTATCTCATCGACCTGGTGGACTACGAGCGCTACCTCGTCGAGCGCATGAAGCTGTCGCTCCTGGCCGGCTCGCATGCGGCCATCCGCGGCTATCTGGGCACGCTGAGCGTGGACCATGCACCGTCGAGCCGCGCGCGGCGGCTCGCGAGCATCAAGTCCTTCTACAAGTACCTGGTGCGCCAGAAGCTGCTGTCGGCGAGCCCCGCCAAGTTGGTCAAGAGTCCCAAGCTGCCCAAGACGCTGCCCAAGGTCCTGCCGGTGGAGGAGGTGTTCGCCATCCTCGACATGCCGGACCTCGCGTCCGTGCTCGGGCTGCGCGACAAGGCCATCCTGGAGATTCTCTACGGCGGCGGCCTGCGTATCAGCGAGCTGTGCGGCCTGGACCTGCTCGACGTGGACCGCAGCAGCCGCATCGTCCGGGTGATGGGCAAGGGCAGCAAGGAGCGCCTCGTGCCGCTCAACGCGCAGTCCATCCGCGCGCTGGAGGCCTATCTGGCGCGGCGGGGCGAGCTGCTTGCGTTGCCTCGGCCCGCTCAAGCGCCGGACGCGATGTTCCTCAACTTCCGGGGGGGGCGCCTGACGCCTCGGAGCATCGCCCGCCACCTGGACGACTACGTGCTCCAGTGCGCGCTGGCTCGCCGGGTCAGCCCGCATGCCATGCGCCACTCCTTCGCCACCCACCTGCTCGGCGGAGGGGCGGACATCCGCAGCATCCAGGAGCTGCTGGGCCACGCCAGCTTGTCCACCACCCAGAAGTACACCCACGTCACCTTCGAGCAGTTGCAGGAGGTCTATGACGCCGCGCACCCTCGCGCGTAGGGTGCGCGAGCGGACAGCGGCTCGGTGTTTCCTGGTAGCGGACGGGGTGGCTTGTTAGATCCCCTGGACCATGTTCCACGGCACCACCATTCTTTGTGTGCGGCGCGACGGAAAGGTCGTCATCGCGGGCGACGGACAAGTCAGCCTCGACAAGACCATCATGAAGAACACGGCGCGCAAGGTGCGCCGCATCGGAGAGGGGCAGGTGCTCGCGGGCTTCGCGGGCAGCACCGCCGATGCCTTCACCCTGTTCGAGCGCTTCGAGGCCAAGCTGAAGGAGCACCAGAAGAACCTGGCGCGCGCGTGCGTGGAACTGGGCAAGGACTGGCGCACCGACAGGTACCTGCGCCGCCTGGAGGCGCTGCTCATCGTCGCGGACCGGGAGAAGACGTTCATCCTCTCGGGCGCGGGCGATGTGATCGAGCCGGACCATGGCATCGCCGCGGTGGGCAGCGGCGGCTCCTATGCGCTGTCCGCGGCCCGCGCGCTGTTGGATCACACGAAGCTGCCCGCTCGCGATGTCTGCACGCATGCCATGGCCATCGCCGCGGACATCTGCGTGTACACCAATTCCAACGTCACCTACGAAGAGCTCTGAGAGGTCTCCCGTGGCAGAAACGCGCAAGATGTCCGCCTTCACGCCCCGCGAGGTCGTCAGCGAGCTGGATCGCTACATCGTGGGCCAGAACGCCGCCAAGCGAGCGGTCGCCATCGCGCTGCGCAATCGCTGGCGCCGTCAGCAGGTCCCCGACGACCTGCGCGATGAAATCTATCCGAAGAACATCATCATGATCGGGCCCACGGGCGTGGGGAAGACGGAGATCGCCCGCCGCCTGGCGAAGCTCGCGCAGGCGCCCTTCGTGAAGGTGGAGGCCTCCAAGTTCACCGAAGTGGGCTACGTGGGCCGCGACGTCGAGTCGATGATCCGCGACCTCGTGGAGGCAGCCCTCGCGCTCGTGCGCGACGAGGAGACGGAGAAGGTCAAGCCGCGCGCGGAGGAACTGGCCGAGGACCGGCTGATGGAGCTGCTCCACAACGGGGGCTCGGCCCCGCGTCCCGCCTCGCCTCCGCCGTTTGGCTTCGCGCCGCCGCCTCCGCCCGCGCCCTCGCGCCTGGGGGAGTCCGAGCGCGAGAAGCTGCGCGCGCAGCTCCGCGCGGGCACGCTGGATGATCAGTACGTGGAGGTGGAGACGAGCGAGTCCTCGCCCACGTTCCTCAAGGGCTTCTCGGGGCAGGGGATGGAGGAGATTGGCGTCAACCTCCAGGACCTGTTCAAGAACATGCCGGGCATGAAGAACACGCGGCGGCGTCGCGTGCGCGTGCCCGAGGCGCTCCAGGTGCTCAAGGCCGAGGAGGCGCAGAAGCTGGTGGATCCAGACCGCGTCCAGCGAGAGGCGCTCATCCGCGCCGAGTCCAGTGGCATCGTCTTCATCGATGAGATCGACAAGATCGCCAGCCGCGAGGGCTCGAAGGCGGGCGGGCCGGACGTGTCGCGCGAGGGCGTGCAGCGCGACATCCTGCCCATCGTCGAAGGGTCGACCGTCAACACCAAGTACGGTCAGGTGAAGACGGACCACATGCTGTTCATCGCGGCCGGCGCGTTCCACGTGTCCAAGCCCGCGGACCTCATCCCCGAACTGCAAGGGCGCTTCCCCATCCGCGTGGAGCTGGAGCCGCTGTCGGGCGAGGACCTGGTGCGCATCCTGCGCGAGCCGAAGAACTCGCTCTTGCGGCAGTACACCGCGCTGCTCGCCACCGAAGGCGTGCGCCTGTCCTTCACCGACGACGCCACGACGGAGCTGGCGCGCATCGCCCAGCAGGCGAACGAGCGCACGCAAAACATCGGCGCTCGCCGTCTGCACACCGTGCTGGAGCGACTGTTGGACGAGGTGTCCTTCACGGCCAGCGAGATGGGGCCTCGGGATTTCCAGGTGGACGGCAACTATGTGCGCGAGCGGCTGGGCGCCATCGTCCAGGACGAGGACCTGTCGCGCTACATCCTCTAGCGCGCTAGCTTGCGCGCCTTCCCGTCCGCATCGAGGAACGAAGCCTTGTCGCAAGCCGAAGCCACCGCCAACGACTCCCTCATCCAGAAGGCGAAGCGTCACCTGCTGCAGAACTACAAGCAGCAGCCGCTCGCGTTGGTGCGTGGCCAGGGCACGCGCGTCTGGGACGCGGATGGGCGCGCGTACCTGGACTGCATCGGTGGCATCGCGGTGTGCGCGTTGGGCCACTGCCATCCGGAGGTGACGGCGGCGGCGAAGGCGCAGCTCGACACGCTCTGGCACGTCTCCAACGCGTTCTATTCGCAGCCGCAGATTGACCTGGCCGCGATGCTCACCGAGTTCGCGGGCCTGCCGCGCGTGTTCTTCTGCAACTCGGGCGCGGAGGCCAACGAGGCGTTGCTGAAGCTGGCGCGCAAGGTGATGAAGGACCGAGGCACGCCCGAGCGCTTCGAGGTCATCTCCTTCGAGAAGAGCTTCCACGGCCGCACGCTGGCCACCGTCACCGCCACCGGGCAGGCCAAGTACCACGCGGGCTTCGAGCCGCTGCCCGCGGGCTTCCGCCACGTGCCCTATGGCGACCTGGAGGCCGTGCGCCGCGCCGTGGGCCCCAGCACCGCCGCCATCCTCGTGGAGCCCATCCAGGGAGAGGGTGGGGTGCGGGTCGCGCCGCAGGGCTTCCTCGCGGAGCTGCGCGCGCTGTGCGACGCGCACGGGTTGCTGCTGCTCGTGGATGAGATCCAGACGGGCATGGGCCGCACCGGCAAGCCCTTCGCCTTCATGCACGAGGGCATCCAGCCGGACGCCATCAGCGTGGCCAAGGCCCTGGGCAATGGCCTGCCGATTGGCGCGATGTTGTGCAAGGAGGCGCTCGCGCCGAGCCTCGCGCCAGGGACGCATGGCACCACGTTTGGTGGCAACCTGGTGGCCGCCGCCGCCGCGCAGGTGGTCGTCCGGACGCTGCGCGAGCCGTCGATGCTCCAGTCCGTCGCCGAGAAGGGCGAGTACTTCCTGGCGCGGGCGCGGGCGCTCCAGGCGCGCCTGCCCGCGGGCCGCATCCAGGCGGTGCGAGGCCGAGGCCTCTTGATGGGCGTGGACGTGGGGCAGGAGTCGGGCCCCATCATCGCGCGGCTGCGCGCCGAGGGCCTGCTGGTGAACGCCGCGGGCGAGACGACGGTGCGCTTCGCGCCGCCCTTCATCATCACCCACGCGGAGCTGGACGAGGCCCTGGGCATCCTCGAGCGCGTCCTGGCGGCCCTCTGAGCTGGGGGGATAGTCCTCGGGGGCGAGGGCCTGGGTGTTTGACGCCCCGCGTTCCGGACTCCTACACTCTGCGACCCGGCAAGCTGCCTTGGATCCTCACTTGAGCGAGCCCAACTCGATCGTCGGCCTGGGGGCCCGAACAGACCACGTGGCCACGGTGCCCCACCTGGATACCGCTCGCCTCCAGCTCACGCAGGAGGAAGGGCTGGTGCTCGGGCTGGTGGGCCGTGTGGAGCGCATCGACTCGGTGCTGGCGCGCTCCAGCCTGGGCGAGGCGCACACCATCGCCGCGCTCCTGTCCCTGCGCGCCAAGGGCGCCATCGTGCCCGCGCGCATCGTCCCGCGAGCCCAGCCCGCGCCCACGGTGGATGCCGCCATGGCCGAGCAGGTGGACCTGGAGCCCGAGCGGAAGAAGGAGATCATCGAGCTGGAGCGCTCGCTCGACACGATGGATCACTTCGCCGTCCTCGGCATCGCGCCCGGCGCCACGGCCGCGGACGTCAAGCAGGCCTATTACACGGCCTCGCGGCGTTTCCACCCGGACCGGTACTTCGGCAAGAACCTGGGCAGCTTCCGCGCGCGGATGGAGCGAATCTTCCGCCGCCTCACCGAAGCCCACAACGTGCTCAGCCAGGATGAGCGCCGCGAGGCATACCTGCGCGCGAATCCCGCCCTCGCCGCGGCCGCTGCGCCGCCTGCCCCGGCCCCTCGTCCCACGGCGGCGGTCGCTCCCGTGGCCACGCCTCCGCCGCCCCGCGCTCCCGCCGCGCCTGCTCCGGCGGCGCCCGTGCCCGCCCGCCCC
>NZ_JAHNZT010000004.1 GCF_019039035.1 Citreicoccus inhibens
GGCGGAACGCTCGGCGGCGGCGGCGGCGCGCTCGGCGGCGACCGCGGCGCGCTCGGCGGCCGAGGCATCCGCGCTCGGGGCCGTCGCGGGGGCGGTGGCCTGCGCCACGACGGCGCGCGTGGGCTTGTCCTCGCGCGCGGGCTCCTTCGGCGCGGGAGCGGGGGTTTGAGCCTGTAACGACGTGGCGAGCAGCAGTGCGGCGGAAAGCATGACGACTCCGTGAAGGCAGTGAGTGGTGGGAGGGCTGGCGAGCGCAAGCCCCCTCGCCCGAGGGGTCTTTCTTAGCGCAATGCCGCCAGCATCGGCCCCCTCCTTTTGCGGACCGCGCGAGCTGCTGCGCCCCGGCAAGTCCACGGGTACCCTGGGCCCCATGCACCTGGTCCTCGCCACCGCTGCGCAGAAGGCACAGCGCGACGCCGTCACCCACGCCGCCTGGGGCTCACCGCTCACCGTGGCGCAGTTCCAGGGGCGCGAGCTGCGGCTGCGCTCCCATCCGTGGTGCCGCGCGGGCATGAAGACCTGGCTGTGGGTGGGGGACGACGGCGCCGTGCTCAGCTCGTGCGAGTCCTTCTCCAATCACAGCCATCTGCGCGCCCCGGACGGCACCCGCGAGGCCGGTGAGAGCTTCTCCATCGCGAGTGTCTATACAGAGCCCCACCTGCGCGGCCATGGCCACGCCACGCGGATGATGGACGCGGTGGCCCAGGAGCTCGGGCGCCTGTCTCCGCGCGCGCACGCCGCGGTCCTCTTCTCCGACGTGGGCGCCCCGCTCTACCGCCGCTCCGGTTACGTGGAATCGGCCGCCTGGGATTGGACGGCGCCGTCGGAGGGCGCGCCGCCTGGACGCGCGGAGCGGCTCGGCGAGCACGACGTGGCCTCGGCGCTGGCGCGGCTGCGCGTCCCGGATGCGCCCCTCGTGCTCTGGCCCAGCGCCGCGCAGCTCGACTGGCATCTGGAGCGCGAGCGCATCTACGCGGAGCTGCTCGAGCGGCCTCGCCCCCAGGCGTGTGGCGCGGTGGTGGGCGACTCCACGGCGCTGTGGTGCATGATGGCCCGCTATGGCGAGTTGGTACTGTTGATGCTCGACGCGCGCTCGCCCGCCGACGCCGAGGCGCTGCTCACAGAGGCTCGCCGCGTGGCGCAGGGGGCTCGACTGCCGCGCGTGGTGGTGTGGGAGGAGCCGGGCACCGCCGAGGTGCTCGCCGCCGTGGCGGGCCGGGTGGGTCTCACCCGCGCGGCCCGGGATGGCGCGCTGCCCATGACGCGGCCCTTGCACGCTCGGCTTCCCGTCGTGGAACCCGTTCCCTTCTCGCGCGCCCTCTGGGTGTAACGGCGGATAGGATGCGCGCATGGCCAAGCGGACCCGCATCATCGAGGGCACCTGGAACTGCACGTCCTGCGATGCGAAGAAGATTCTCGCGCGTCACAAGCGCTGCCCCTCTTGCAAGAACCCTCGCGAGCTGACGGGCAAGGAGTCCGAGTTCGACTTCGGCGAGGTGGACCACGCCTCCGGGAAGTTCCTGCGCGAGGGCGTCACGGACGAGAAGGCCCTGGACCTGGCGGGCGCGGGAGCAGACTGGTTCTGCTCCTTCTGCGAGGCCTCCAACCGCGGGGACGGCAAGCAGTGCACGCACTGCGGCGCCGAGCGCGACTCGGACGCCAAGGAGGCCCACGCCGACCCCGACGAGGACGAGGATGAGAAGCCGTCCGAGAAAGCCCCGGCGCCTCGGCGCTTCAGCCGCAAGACGATGTTCCTCCTCGTCGGGGCCCTGTTCTCGTGCTGCTTCGGCTCGTGCCTGTTCTCGCAGTGGGCGCGCGCGACGCACGAGGAAGACGCCGAGGTGGCTCGGAGCACCTGGCGGCAGGTCATCATCCGCGAGCGCTTCACGCCCATCACGCAAGAGGACTGGCAGGGCAACCTGCGCCTCACGGCCGCGGTGATGCCCGTCAATGGCGCGGGCGAAGTGCCGGGCGTCGCGGACATCCGCGCCTGCACGCGCAAGCAGCGCTCGACCCGCCGGGTCGCCGACGGCACCGAGCGCGTGTGCTCATCCAGGACGCGCCGGGTCGCGTGTGGCACGGAGGAGAAGTGCTCCCGCCGGAGCAAGGGCAATGGCTTCTCCGAAGAGGTCTGCCACGACGTGACGAAGTATTGCAGCGAGAGCTACCAGGACTGCCGCGACGAGACGCGCTACCGCACCGAGCCTGTCATGGACATCTCGTGCACCTATGACACGCATGAGTGGCAGCAGGTGGAGCGCACCGAGGCGACGGGCTCGACCGAGGAGCCGCGCTGGCCCGCCGTGGCGCAAGGCCCGCTGGAGCGGCTGCGCCGCGAGGGCACGTACGGCATCACGCTGCGCTATGCGCAAGGCAAGAAGGAGTACGAGCTCACGCCGAAGACCGAGACGGAGTACCTCCAGTGGCGCAAGGCCCCTGGGGCGCGTGTCACGGTGACGAACATGGGCAAGGCGCTGAGCGCGGTGCCTCGCTGAGGGATTCATGGAATGCACCCGCTGTGGCGCCTGCTGCGTGGCGCCGGACATCGCCGCGTTGGACAAGCCGCTGGGGCTGCGCTGCCCGCACCTGACGGAGGACAACCTCTGCTCCGTCTATGAGCGGCGCCCCCAGGTGTGCCGCAGCTACGAAGCGGACGAGGTGTGCCGGCGCATCGAGGCCCCCACGCTGGAGGAGCGCGTGCGCAAGTACCTGGACCTGTTCGGGCTCGCGGCGGAGGCTGAGGCCGTGAGCCAAGGCGGCTGTGGCTCCATGCGCGCGGCGCGGAAGCTTCGCCCAGGCGACGCCTGAGTGAACGCGGGCGCCCTGCTCGCTTGTGCCCCGCGGGCGCGGGCGCTATCTGACGCGAGGTGAGCTTCGAGCCGACCGAGCCCTTCGTCCCCGCGTCCGGATTGAGCAACACGCACGCACAGACCATCTACGCGTCCCTCGTGCGCCCCACCCACGTGCCGCCCCTGCGGCGCGAGCGACGTGAGTTGCCCGACGGGGACTTCGTGGACCTGGACACCTTCGATGGGGCTCGCGGCGCGCCCCACGTGGTGGTGCTGCACGGGCTGGAGGGGTCGTCCCGCGCCGGCTACGTCACCGAGGTGCTGCGCGGCGCCGCGAAGCGCGGCTGGGGCGCCACCGCGCTCAACTTCCGCTCGTGCAGCGGCGAGCCCAACCGGCTGGCGCGCTCGTACCACTCCGGTGAGATTGGGGATGCGCTGACCATCCTCCAAGACGCGCGCACACGGGCCACGGGGCCGCTGCTCGCGGTGGCCTTCTCGCTGGGCGCCAACGTGCTGTGCCGCCTGCTCGAGGAGACGGGGAATGACGCTCCGGTGGACGCGGCCACGGCCATCAGCGCGCCGTACGACCTGGACGCGTGCTGCCGCAAGCTCGATGGCGGTGGGGCCTTCCACCTGCTCTATCGCCAGCGGTTCCTCAACACGCTGAAGGACAAGGCCCGCGACAAGCTGCGGCGCTTCCCGGGCGCCTTCGACGGCCGCGCCATGGAGGCCGCGCGCACCATCCGCGCGTTCGATGACGCCGTGACCTCGGTGCTGCACGGCTTCCGCGACGCGGCCCACTATTACGCCGAGGCCTCGTCGGGCCCTCGGCTGAACGCCATCCGCCGGCCCACGCTGCTGCTCAGCGCCGCGGATGACCCCATGCTCGAGGCCCCCGTGATTCCGCTTCAGGCGCGGGACAACCCGCACTTGAGCGTGGCGCTGACGCCGACGGGAGGCCACGTGGGCTTCGTCGGTGGCAGCCCGTGGCGCCCTCGCTTCTGGGCGGAGTCCCAGGCGTTCGCGTTCTTCGAGTCCCAGCTCGGACTCGCGGCCTCCGCATAGTCGCGCTCAGAAGAAGAAGAGCGCGAAGCCCAGCTTGGCCGAGGGCCGCAGCTCGAAGAGGCCCCAGGGCTTCTCCTCGGCGGGAGACACCGCGTGGCGGAAGGGTTCGTCGAGTCCCGCGAGTCCTCGGGCTTGCAGTTGCACGCAACTGACGCCGCCTCGCACGAAGAACGTGAGCCGGCGAGAGGCGTGCAGTTCGAAGCCCACGAGCGCGCTGGCGTACGTGTAGCCCACGCCCTCCATGGACGATGAGGGCGGCTGGGTTCGGTCCTCCAATCGCCGCGACAACGCTTGCGCATCGGCGGGCTGTGCGTGCCCGGCCTCCAGCGTCAGCGAGGGTGACACGTTGCCTCGCAATGGGAGCAGCGTGAGGCCCGCGCGGGCCGCGCCTCGCAGGCCGTTGTGCGCGGCCCCGAGATGAAGCTGCAGATGTGGCGAGGGGCGGAACGCCACCGAGAAACCAGCGCCTCCCGGCATGCCCGCGTCCAACATCAATCCGAATGGCGACAACCGCTCCGGGTCCTGCGGAGAGCGCCCGGGCTCTCGATTCTGCGCCTGCACTCCTTGTCCCGCGAGGACCATCACCACCGTGGCGAGCACGGACACCGGCCCCATGAGCCCATCCCCCGTCCCTGGCGTCACGCAAAGCGCGACGCGCCCCCTCCCCCATCCTCGAGGACGAACCGGATGCCCAGGACCACCGCCATCCGAGCCCGGCGCCGTTCCCCGCCCGCGCTACCGCATCGCGACCGCCCATCCCCTGACCAGCGAGCCCCTCCCCCTCCGCCCCTGCGCCGCCCTGCCCCACCCGACCTCACTGCTCCCGCCCCGCCACTGTCCGCAACGCCCCTTGTACGGCCTCTCGGCGCGCAGCGGCGCGGCTCATCCCCGCCGCCATCCAGCCCGCTCACCTTTGCGGCGCTCCGCGAGGCGGCTCATGCGCGCCGCCACCCGCGCTGCTCGCCTGTCCTTCGCGGTTTGAAGCTGCGCTGCCTGCCCTCGCTCCTGATGGCCGTCCCGCCTATCCTCGCTCCTAGCAGCCGCCATGCCGTTCTCCGTGGATGAGAAGGACACCTCTTTCCAAGTGGTTGCAGTGTCCTGCGGCGCGTCCTGTGCCCCACTTCCTGAGCGTCCGGAAAAAAGTCCTGCCCCTCCAAGTGACCGACCTAACGTCTGGCGCGTCCGTTGAGGGGAGGATGGAGAGAACCGTGCGCCTGCTCGCGACCGTCGCCGTGCTGCTCCTGGCCGCATGCTCGCGGTCCATGGAAGGTCCCCAGCCCACGCTGCGGGGCGTCACCAATCCCTTGCAACGCGCCGAGACGCCCGCGCGAGTCTGCAACGCCCAAGGCGGACCGCAGGGCTGGCCCCTGGAGTTGATCGGGACGCGCTTCATGCCCGTGCCTCGCGACGCGCTCACCGACACGCCCACCGTCGAGCTGCCCGAGGTCACCCTGCGCGGGCCCCTCGTCGTCACGCTGGACGACACGCGGATCCACCTCGACAGCCCCGAGCTCTTGCGCGTGGACATTCCCACCCGAGACTCGTCCCCCGCGCAGGAGCTGCCCCCCGGACTCTACGCAGTGGACGTGACGAACCCACTGGGCGGCGCCGCCTCTCTCGACGGAGCGCTGCGCGTGGTGCTGCCTCCCACGGTGACTCGCGTGACCGCGCCCCAAGGCTTCACGCGCGCCGCGGGCGGACCGCTCGTCATCGAGGGCACGGACTTCCAGCCTGGCGCCCCACCCACCGTGGTCCTTCGCCGCCCAGGCGCGCCCGACGTACCCCTCGCCGTCTCGGGAGCCCCCTCGGCCACGCTCCTCGACGCGCAGGTTCCTCCGGGCGCCCCGGAGGGCGTTCATGATCTCGTCGTCACCCGCGCGGAGGGATGCAGCGTCACCCTGGCCCGAGCCGTCGACGTCGCCTATGCGCGCGTGGGGCCGCTCGACAGCAGCGCCCTGCCGCCCGAGTCCGGGGCGGCCCCATGAGTGCGCTGGGCTGGTTGCTCGTCGCGGCGCTCGCGGCCTCTCCACGGACTCCGAAACGCGCTCCTGAAGAGGGCGCGTCGAGCTTCGTCTTCCTCGCGCCCAAGGTGGGCTTCTTCAAGTCCACCACGCGGCTGTCGGGAGATCTCTTCATGGGCCTGGAGGTGGGCTACCTCCTGCCCGTGCTTCAGCGCCGGCTCGCGCTGGTCGCGGAGGTCAACTACCACCGGCCCCAGCACACCGGCACGCTGGACGACGCGCGGCTCTCCGAGTCGAGCGACCGCCGCTACACGCTGGCCGAGCGCGAAGTGGGATTGCTCGTGTCCGCCATCTTCCGCTTCGATGACGCGTGGGGCCCCATCACGCCGTATGCGGGCGCGGGCCCCGGGCTGTACCTGCACCGCGCCACGGTGGAGGTCCTCGGCGAGACGGCCTCCGAGAGCGGCGGACGCTGGGGCTTCCAGGTCCTCGGCGGCGCGGAGATGCGCGTGGGCCCGGGCGGCCTCTTCGTGGAGACCCAGTACCACCTCGCACCGCTGCGCTTCCTCACCACCGGCGAGGTGAACGTCGGCGGCTTCCTCGCGGCCAGCCTGGGCTACCGCGTGCGCCTGTGAGGTCCTTCAGGCCTTCCCCACGGGCGGCTTCAACGCCCCGAGGAGCGCGTGGGCGCACACGTCGCTGACCGCGCGCTTGAGCGCCACGAGCATCTGGTGCAGGGCCTCGGCGGAGTCGCCGGGCGCGTCGACGACACGCTCCTCCCGGCCGTCGAAGACACGCAGGCGTCCGGGAATCAGCGCGATGACAGGCAACGTCGGATGCCGCTTGCGCAGCAGCCCGATGAACAGCGAGGGGTCCTCATCCGGACGACGCAAATCCACCACGACGAGCGCGGGGCGCTGGGCCGTGATGGCCGTGAGCGCCTCATCCACGTCACCCGTCGCGCGGACGGTCAGGTGGGTGTCCGCGAGGATGCGGCCCAACAGCTCGCGCGAGGCCGTGTGGCCACTGACGATGAGCAGGTTCACGTCAGCCCTTCCAGACCGCGATGGCGGCCCCAGCGAAGGCCACCACCGAGCCGACGATGCGCGCGGCGGTAGCGGGACGGTTCTCCACGAGCGCATCCCAGACGAGCCCGGCCACGAGCTGCGCGGCGATGAGCAGCAGCACGGACTGCACCGCGCCCAGGCGGCTGATGGCCAGCGGCATGCCCGCGACGATGACGACGCCGCACAGCCCCGGCAACACGTGCCACGGGGTGAGACTCCCGAAGCGCGTGAGCACCGAGCCGCCCCCTGGCAGCACTCCCGGAGCCCAGCGCAGCAGCGCGTACACCGAGAAAGTGGCCACGAGCGCGACCGTCATGTTGAGCAGGGCCGCGCTCCACAGGCCCCACTGGCCCGCGAACCGACGATTGAGACCGCCCTGCGTCACCACGGCGAGGCCGCAGAGCAGGGGGACAAGCGGTATCCAACGCATGCCCGGCTGCTATCGCGAACCGCACCGCCGCCGCAAGACGGCCCGCGTCCCCGGGAACGGTGGCGGCCCGGGAGACAACCGGATACTTCCCCCCTGTCCCCATGACTCCCGCCTCCGCCGGGCCCCCGCCCACCGAGCTCCACTTCGACTGCGGCACCCTGGTGGCCCCGACGCTGCCGGAGGACTCGCGCCTGCGGACCCTCTTCCAGAGCGACCCGCGCACGGGGGTCCAGCGCGCCCCCGCCTGGCACTACCGCGAGGTGGTGCTGCGGCTGCGCGAGCGAGGCCTGCCCTACGAAGACAAGGCGCGCCGCTTCGAGCCGCTGGCGCTGTCCCTGGCCACGCCCATCACCCCCTTCCCCCATCAGCGCGCGGCGCTCGACGCCTGGACGAAGGCGGGCGGCCGGGGCCTGGTGGAGCTGCCCACGGGCGCGGGCAAGACGCTGCTCGCGGTCCTGGCCATCGCCTGGGCGAAGCGGCCCACCTTGGTGGTCGTGCCCACGCTGGACCTGATGGCGCAGTGGCAGAGCGTGCTGGCGCGGCACTTCGCGGTGCCCGTGGGCATGGTTGGCGGAGGCGTGACGGACCGACAGGCCTTGACGGTGACGACGTACGACTCGGCGGCGCTCCAGATGGAGTTCACCGGCAATCGCTACGGCCTGCTCGTCTGCGATGAGTGCCACCACCTGCCCGCGCCCCGCTACCGCTTCATCGCCGAGGCCGCCCTGGCGCCGTTCCGCCTGGGCCTCACCGCCACGCTGGCCCGCGCCGACGGCGGCGAGCGCGTCTGCGAGGAGCTGCTCGGGCCCTTGGTGCACCACACCGGCATCCACGAGCTGCAGGGCGAGTACCTGGCGCCCTACGAGGTGCGGCGCATCGAGGTGGAGCTGACGCCGGAGGAGAAGGCGCGCCACGACGAGGCCCGCGCGCGCTACCTGGCGTTCGTGCGGAAGCTGAGCGTGCCCTTGGCCTCACCGGATGGCTGGGCGCGCTTCCTCGCGCAGAGCCAACGCAGCGACGAAGGGCGCGCGGCCTACCAGGGCTACCGCGAGCAGCGCCGCATCGCGCTCACCTCCAGCGGCAAGCTGCACGCGCTGTGGCGCATCCTGGTGGAGCACCGCGAGGACCGCGTGCTCGTCTTCACCGACGACAACGAGACGGTCTACACGCTGGCGCACCGGCTGCTGTTGCCCGCGCTCACGCACCAGACCCCCATCCCCGAGCGCAAGGCGCTCCTGGCCGCCTTCGCCCAGGGCGAGCTGCCCGTGCTGCTCACCTCCCGCGTGCTCAACGAGGGCGTGGACGTGCCCGAGGCGCGCGTGGGCGTGGTGCTCAGCGGCAGCGGCAGCGTGCGAGAACACGTGCAGCGCCTGGGGCGCATCTTGCGCAAGCAGCCCGGGAAGCGCGCCCTCTTGTACGAAGTGTGCACCGCGCAGACGGCGGAGAGCGGCATCAGCGAGCGCCGCCGCCAGCACAGCGCCTACCAGGAGGGCGGCGAGTGCTGACGCGCGAGCTCTTGAACTCCCGCGTGCGGGACGGCGTGCTGCGCCCCACCTTCGTGAAGCGCGACGACGCGGCGCTGCTCGCGCTGGCCACGGAGCTGCTCGCGGACATCGAGGCCGCGAAGGGCCATCCTCGCGACGAGGTCGAGGAGGCCCTGGCGCTGAAGGCCGGCGCCTTCGCGCGCCCCAAGGTGGCGCGGGGCCTGGTGAAGCTGCTGCTCGACCGCGTCGTCTTCGACGAAGCCGAGGCCGGTGTCGCCGAGACGCGCTGGAGCCACCTGCGCACCGCGGTCCAGGTGCTGCGCGCGCTGCCACCCGACGCGACGCTGGAGACCTACGACGCCCGACTGGAGTCCGCGCTGGGCACGCCGCTCGGCGCCGTGCGCGAGGCGCTCTACGTGGACCTCCCCGGCAGCCGCGCGCTCCTGGGCTGGGATGGCGAGCGGCTGTCCGCGCAGGACCTGGTGGACCGCTACAACCTCGCGCTCGCGCAGGGCCCGCTGATGGGCGCGCGCCGCCTCACCTTGCGCGCGTTCGCGCCGGAGCTGCTGCGGGTGCGCAAGCTCCTGCGCTGGCTGAAGTTCTGCCGGCTGGTGGCCGAGGTGCGGCGCGTGGGCGACGACTGGACCCTGGAGGTCGAGGGCCCCGGCGCCATGCTGGCGCTCCAGAAGAAGTACGGCCTGCAGCTCGCGAGCTTCCTGTCCGTGGTGCCCGTGCTGGCGCACTGGGAGCTGAGCGCCGTGGTGGATGACGGGCGACGGCGCGCCACGCTCGCGCTGAGCAACAAGGATCCGCTGCGCTCGCCGCTGCCCGCCGCGCTGGGCCACGTGCCGCCCGAGGTGGCGTCGCTGGCGTCGGGCTTCGAGGACGCGGACTGGGAGCTGGACCTCACGCCGCTGCCGCGGCACATGGGCGCCGCGGGACTCTGCGTGCCGGACCTCACGCTCCGACACCGCGTGAGCGGTCGCGAGGTCGCGCTGGAGCTGTTCCATGCGTGGCACGCGGCTCCGCTCGACCGACGGCTGGCGGAGCTGCGCTCGCGTCCGGACGCGGGGCTCCTGCTCGGCGTGGATCGCGCGTTGGCGCGCGATGAGGGGCGGAAGGAGACGCTCGAGGCCCACCCCCAGGTGCTGCTGTTCAACGGCTTCCCCTCGGCGAGGAAGCTGCGCGAGCGGCTCGCCCTGCTGGAGCCCGCGCGCAGAACGTGAGGGGTGTGCTCAGCCCTTCGGTTTGAACTGCGAGGCGAGCACGCTGAGGATGCGGATGGAGCCTCGGTCCAACTGCTTCGCGCGGCGCAAGAGCCGGCGCAGCTCGGCGGACTCCCCGGAGTCGGACGGGGGCTCGGCGGCCCACTTCACGTCCTGCGACGGCTTGAGGCCCAGCGCCTCGTCCGCGGAGATGGACAGCACCACGCACAGCCGGCGGAAGGTCTGGATGCTCGGGAGCATGTGGCCACGCTCCAGTCGCCCGTAGACTTCGCTCGCGATTCCGATGCGCTCCGCGACATCCGCCTGGGTCAGGTTCAGGCGGCTCCGAGCGCTACGCGCTGCTCCTCCAAGTCGGGTTGCGAGGGTCTTTTCCATGGTCGTTAACCTACCGGGTTCGCCCATGTCGATATGACTTGAGAGGTTGGCATCCAAGAACTTCCGGGGTAGTCTTGAAGCGGTCCAACCCCTTGCGTTACGCCGTCCGAACCCACCCTCGCGCATGGCCTCGCACGACCCCAATCGCCCTCGGTTTCTCTTCGTCGAAGCGGATCCACGCGCGCTCGCGGCGCTGCGCCGACTGGCGCGCGAGCTGCCCGGACCCCAGCTCTTCGCGGACTGCGCGCGGCAGGCGTGCGCCCTCGTGAAGGAGCGGGAGCCCCGGGTGGTGGTGAGCGGCTACGGCCTGCCGGATGGCGACGGGCTGGCGCTGCTGGAGTGCGTGCGCGCCAGGGACCCACGCACCGCCTGCGCCCTGCACACCGCGCAGCCGCCCGCGCGCCTGCGGGAGTCGCGGGGCATTGCCTGGATGGATCGCGCCGCGCCGCCCCGACAAGTGCTCGCGCTGCTGGACGCCCTGGCCGCAGATGTGCCCAACGGCTCGACGTGACACGTCATCCCTGACCCAGGGACGCAACAGGTGCGCCACGGCGCCATGCCGGTGAGCGAGGTGCGCGTTAAGGTGCGAGTTCGCGCCATGAAGCTCTACGCCATCAGCGACCTGCACTTGCGTCACGCCGACAACCGCGCGGCCCTGGAAGCACTGGCCCCGCATCCGGAGGACTGGCTCATCGTCGCGGGTGACGTGGGCGAGACGCTCGCGGACATGGACACCATGCTGCGCACCCTCACCCCGCGCTTCGCGAAGCTCGTGTGGGTGCCCGGCAACCATGAGCTGTGGAGCATGCCCACGGAGAAGCCCGCGCTGCGCGGCGAGGCCCGCTACCTCCGGCTGGTGGACTTGTGCCACCAACACGGCGCGCTCACGCCCGAGGACCCCTACCCGCGCTGGCCCGGCGAGGGGCCGCACCGCATCCTCGTCCCCATGTTCCTGGGCTACGACTACACGTTCCGCCCGGAGCACGTCCCCCCGGACAAGGCGCTGGAGTGGGCCTGGGAGGAGGACCTGATGTGCACCGACGAGGTGCTCTTGCATCCGGACCCCTACCCGAGCCGGCAGGCCTGGTGCGCGGCGCGCGTGGAGCAGACCCGCGCCCGGCTGGAGCGCCTGCCCCCGGACGCCACCACCATCCTCATCAACCACTACCCGCTGCGCTACGAGCACGTGCGGCTGCCCCGCATCCCCCGCTTCTCCATCTGGTGCGGCACGCGCCTCACCGAGGACTGGCACACCCGCTACCGCGCCGAGGCCGTCGTCAGCGGCCACCTGCACATGCCCGCCACCCTGTGGCGCGACGGCGTGCGCTTCGAGGAGGTGTCGCTCGGCTACCCCATGCAGTGGCGCCACCGCGGCGAGGTGGACCGGATTCTGCGCGAAGTCCTCCCCGGCCCCACATCCCCTGCCAGGTAGTGGACCTGGGAGGTTGACGACCGGCATGGGCGGGCATCTGCTGCCGCCATGCCCGATTCCCCTTCTCTCCCCGCTGACCCGCCTCGCGCGAAAACCGAGGCCGGCCCAGTAGACACGTCCGAGCGCCTCACGCTCCTGGACGCCCTGCGCGGCTTCGCGCTGTGCGGCGTCTTCGTCTCCAACTGCTTCGGCTGGTTCAGCGGCCGCGCGCTCCTGTCCCGGGAGCAGGCGCTGGCGCTGGCGGCGCCGCTCCAGGAGACCGTGGTTGCCTCGCTCTACCAGTTCTTCGTGAACCAGAAGTTCGTCACCATCTTCTCGTTCCTCTTCGGACTCGGGTTCTCCATCCAGCTCGCCCGGGCGGAGTCGCGCGGCACCTCGCTGGTGCCCCTGTATGCGCGGCGCCTGTCGGTGCTGCTGGCCATGGGCCTGGTGCACCTGTTCGGCCTGTGGATGGGAGACGTGCTCTCCACCTACGCGGTGGTGGGCTTCGTGCTGCTGCTGTTCCGCCAGCGCTCGAACAAGACGGTGCTCACCTGGGCCCTGGTGCTGATGGTGTTGATGACGCTGGTGGTGCCGCTCGCGCAGCGCTTCATCCCCATCCTGACCCTGGGCGCACAAGCCGCGCTGGAGGCGTCCCGGGCCGCGCAGGTGAAGGACGCCGCGCATCGCGCCGGCTTCCTGGCGGAGCTGGCCAGCGACTCCTTCCGCGTCACGCAGGCCGCGAACGCGCGCTTCGCGGCGAGCAACTTCCTGGGCCCGGTGCGGCTCGTGTGGATGGGCGTGGTGCTGGCCAACTTCCTGTTCGGACTCCTGGCGGGGCGCCTGCGCTTGATGCAGGACGTGGCGGCGCACCGCGGCCTGCACCTGAAGCTCTTGCGCTGGGGGCTGGTGGTGGGCGGGGTGTGCAACGGCGCGACCGTGACGCTGATGCGCCTGCGCTCCCTGGGCGTCATCGACCCGGACGTGGCGCGCTGGACGTCCCTCACGCCCTTCATGATGGAAGCGGGCTTCCTGGGGTTCGCGGCGGCGTACGTGGCCAGCTTCGCGTTGTTGTTCGAGCGTGAGACGTGGCGCCGAATCCTCGGCGTGCTGGCGCCCGTGGGCCGCATGGCGCTCACCAACTACCTGATGCAGACGGTGATGGGGCTCGTCCTCTACGATGGATGGGGCCTGGGGTTGGTCGGGAAGACGCCGCCGGCCCTGTGCGTGGCGCTCGCGCTGGGCGGCTTCGCGCTGCAGGTGCCGTTCAGCCACCTGTGGCTCCAGCACTTCCGCTTCGGCCCGGCCGAGTGGCTGTGGCGCTCGCTCACGTACGGGCGCATGCAGCCCATGCGCGTGAAGGCGCCCGCCGAGGTGAGCGTGGCAACCTGACCCCGGACGAACGAAGCCCCGGGCGCCGCGAGGAAGCGGACACCCGGGGCTCCGCGGCGCGACTCACGCCGCGCCGTGACAGCGGACTACTTCACCTTGTACGAGGCACCCAGGACCGTCTTGATGTAACCGTTGACGGTGGTGTCCTTCAGGCTCTTCGCGCCGAAGACCTGGATGTAGTAGCGGCCGGCGGGCGCGTCCTTCAGGACGACGCGCTCAGTGGCGCTCTCGCTGACGCTGCGGCCGTCGTACGAGCTCTGGTTCGGGGCCGAGCCGCGCTGCACGTACAGGTCGGCGTTGCCCTCGCCCTCGCCCAGGACCACGGACAGGGTGTTGGTGCCGGAGCCCGTCTTGAACTCGGGCATCTCGATGACGAACACCTGCGACGAGCCCGGCAGACCTTCCAGGTTCTCGATGCGCGTCTCGTTGCCGATGTTGATGTAGCCACCCTTCCAGGTCACGGTCAGCGTGGTGCCGGAGTAGGCGGTGAAGCCCACCAGCATCACGTACCACTCACCCTGCGCCGGGGCCGCGAACGCGCAGGTCTCGTTGTTGCCGGCCTTGTACGGGCGGCAGTCGTAGGAGGACGTGGTCGGAGGCGTCCCGGCGCGGACGTAGAGGTCCGCGTCACCCGTGCCACCGGACAGCGTGAAGGTCAGGTCCGTGGCGCCCTCGGGCAGCGTGACGGAGAAGTACTGCTTCGCGCCGCGCGCACCGGACAGGTCCGGCACCGGGACGTTCTTCTGCAGCACGACGTGCTCGGGAATCTCGACGGGCAGACCCACGCCCACGGCCTTCCAGGCGTTGCCGGCGTCCGTGGCGTCGTAGCCAAGCTGCGTGGCCGCCTGCTCCGCGGCCGTCTTCGCGTTGGCGAAGGTGGAGTTGGGCAGCAGCAGGTCCACGTTCATCTTGTAGAAGATGCGCGCGGCCTTCTCGAAGCCCTGGCCCACGACGACCTGCGCGGACTTGTTGCGCGGGTGCGTGCCACCCTGCGACGTCAGGTAGAACGCCAGGTTGGAGATACCCGAGCTGTAGTGCACGTCGACGCTGTCGTCGTAGTCGGCGAACCAGTCGAGTGAGTCCCCGTCCTGCGTGGGGTTGTTCATGTAGCGCAGGCCGTCACCCGGGATGGACGGGGTCCAGACGTCGTCGCCGACGATCCAGGTGTTCGCGTCAACCACCTTGCCCTTGCTGTACCACTCGCAGACCGCGCCGAAGATGTCGGACATGGACTCGTTGAGGCCGCCCGACTCGTTGTCGTACACGAGGTCCGACTCGGAGCTGGTCACGGCGTGGGTCAGCTCGTGCGCCGTCACGTCCAGCGAGTTGGCCAGGTTCGACGCGTTCACGCCGTCGCCGTCGCCGTACACCATCTGCACGTCATTCCAGTAGGCGTTGACGTAGTTGGTGCTGTAGTGGACCGAGCTGATGAGCGCGGCGCCCGCGTTGTCGTACGAATCGCGGCCGAACAGGCTGTTGTAGCAGTTGTAGACGGTGCCGAGGTGGCCGTAGTTGTTGTTGACCACGGGGTCCGCGACCTCGGGCTGACCCTCGGAGCGCGCCAGCGTGCCGGGCAGGCTGGTGCCGTGCTTCAGGTCATACACGCGGCGCACGAGCGCCGAGTGGATGTGCGGGATGCGCTCGATGACGTCGCCGTTGAGGGCGTTGACGAGCACGGAGTCGTCGACCGGGGTCTTGTCCTCGAGCTCGCCCTTGACGCGAACCTCATAGACGAGGAGCAGCCGGTCGCCGTCACGCCAGTAGACGAGCTTCGCGTCGTCCGCCTTGGCGTCGCGAGGCGAGCTGCGATCCAGCGTGGCCGCCGACACCGCGGCCTCGGCCGCGATGGTGGCCTTCTCCGGCGCGGCCAGGTCGCCACGCGCGTTGGTGTTGGCCGCGAAGACCTTGCCGTTGCGCGCGTGCAGCCGCACCTCGGCGCCCTTCACCTCGGTGCCGTTCTTGCGGACGCCGTAGCGGAAGTGCGTGTCCCCATCGAAGCCGACATAGGCCTTCTTCAGGTACAGGTCGTTCGTGTCCAGGTGGAACACGGGCGCGACGTTCGCCAGGGTCGCGGTCAGCTGGGAGGCCTGGAGGGACTTGATGGACTCGGCGGTCGCCGGCGCCGTGCCCAGGTCACCCGTGATGAAGCTGGGAACCGCGTCCTTGTCGGCGGCCACCACAGTCTGGCCTCCGGCGAGGAGAGCGGCGGAGGCCTTCTGCTCCTTGGCCTCCTGGTTCGCTGCAGGGGTGCTGTCAGTGCAAGCACCCGCCATCATGGACAGCGCGATGAAACCGAGCGCGCTGCGAACTCGCTTCTCGACCATTTAATCCTCCTAAGTGGAAAGATTAGGAAGAAGAGTGTCACAAGAGAGCCGCAGTTTTCAAGTCTATGCGAGATTTCTGCTGTTTGCCTAATTATCATGATTTGATAGGGCAATCCAACTATCTGACTTAATTGGTTATTTCACACTTTAAGGACCTCTCCAGTCTGTAACTTCAAAGAGGACTCCTTGGAGTGTCAGAAGTGAAGCAGCGTGGCCGGACGCGGGTCTGGGGGGTCCGGCATGGCTTCCGGCGGCGGCGGGGGTGGGCTAGGCACGAGTGCTGGAGGAGACACATGCGCGCACTACAACTGCAGCGGCTGGAGGGGCCGGACGGGCTGGCGGTGGTGAACATTCCGGAGCCCGAGGCGGGGGACGGAGTGCTCATTGATGTGGTGGCCGCGGGCGCGAGCTTCCCGGATCTGCTCCTGACGCGGGGCCTGTACCAGATGCAGCCGCCGCTGCCGTTCGTGCCGGGGGTGGAGGTGGCGGGCGTGGTGCGCAGCGCGCCGGCGGGGGCCTCGGTGCGCCCGGGGGACCGGGTGATGGCGTTCACCTTCACGCTGGGCGGCTTCGCGGAGGTGGTGGCGGTGGCCCCCGAGATGACGTTCCGCATCCCCGAGCGCTGGAGCTTCGAGGCGGCGGCGGGGGTGGTGATGAACTACCACACCGCGCACTTCGCGCTGCACCGGCGTGGGCGCTTGAAGGCAGGCGAGGTGGTGGTGGTGCACGGCGCCGCGGGCGGAGTGGGCACCGCCGCGGTCCAGGTGGCGCGAGGCGCGGGCGCCAAGGTGCTGGCGGTGGTGAGCGACGAGCGCAAGGCGGAGGTGGCCCAGCGCGCGGGCGCGCACGAGTCGCTGTTGTCCACCGGGGATTGGATCTCCCGCGTGCGCGAACTGACGGATGGCCGGGGCGCGGACGTGGTGCTGGACCCGGTGGGCGGGGACATCTTCGACAAGAGCCTCAAGTGCCTGGCGCCCGAGGGCCGCCTGCTGGTCGTGGGCTTCGCCAGCGGGCGCATCCCCGAGGTGACAACCAACCGGCTGCTCTTGCGCAACATCGACGTGGTGGGCGTGGCCTGGGGCGCGTTCCTCCTCCAGGACCCGGGCCTCACGGCGCGCATCGCGGGCGAATTGGAGTCCCTGGCCGCGCGCGGCATCCTGGAGCCCCTGGTGGGACAGGTGTACCCGCTGGAGGAGGGCGCCCAGGCCCTGCGCGACCTGGAGGCGCGGCGCGCCACGGGAAAGCTGGTGCTGCGCATCCGTTGAGGGTGAGACAGACTTCTGTCTCATGCCTCGCGCCGTCGCCGCCCCCCTTCCCCCGCCTTCCCCCCTCACCCCCGAGGAGGCCCGGCGCTACCTGGTGGGGCACCTGGGTCTGGCCCGGCCCGCCTACCCCGCTGGGGCGAGGGGCGTGCGGGCGCTGCTCCAGGGGCTGCGGTGCATCCAGCTGGATCCGCTCGATGTCATTGGCACCAACGCGGACCTGGTCGCGCTCGCGCGCGTGGACGGCATCGCCCGGGGTGACGTGTACCGACACCTGCTGCCAGGACACGCCTTCGAGCACTTCGCCAAGGAGCGCTGCCTGCTACCCGGCAGCGCCTTCCCGTACTACCGCGAGCGCACGGCCCTGGCCCCGTGGCGACAGGCCGAGCGGCTCCGGCGCGTGCCCGAGGCCGTGCTCCACGCGGTGCTGGAGGAAGTGCGCGCCCGCGGCCCCGCGAGCGCCGAGGACCTGACCGACCACGGC
This sequence comes from Citreicoccus inhibens, assembly GCF_019039035.1. Lineage (GTDB taxonomy): Bacteria > Myxococcota > Myxococcia > Myxococcales > Myxococcaceae > Citreicoccus > Citreicoccus inhibens. The sequence goes on from NZ_JAHNZT010000004.1 coordinate 17,271, forward strand.
CGCGTGGATCCGCTGGACTGGAGTGGTTGGAAGGGAACGGGCCGCGCCACCACCATGGCGCTCGAGGTGCTGTGGGCGCGCTGCCAGGTCGTGGTGTGTGGCCGAGGCTCCTCCGGCAAGGTCTACGACATACCGGGCCGCGCGCTGCCGCGAGTGGCCGAGGCGAAGCCCGCCGAGACCTTCGAGCGCTGGGCCGTGCGCGAGCGCGTGGAGGCCGCGGGGCTGCTGTGCCGCGTGGCCGGGCCGCACTGGTCCGTGCTCTCCGACATCCGCACCTCGGCGCTGCCGGATGAGCTGGTGCGCGAGGGTGAGCTGGAGGAGGTCGTGCTCCCGGGCTCACCGCGGCGCTTCCTCGCGCCGCGTGGCTTCCGCCAGCGCGAGGCCACCGCGCCGGATGACCGCATGAGAATCCTGGGGCCGTTGGATCCACTGCTGTGGGACCGCACGCTGGTGCGACTCGCGTTCGGGTTCGACTACGTGTGGGAGGTGTACAAGCCCGCCGAGCAGCGCCAATGGGGCTGGTACGTGTGTCCGCTGCTGTATCGCGGCGAGTTGGTGGGGCGCATCGAAGCGCGCGTGCGCGAGGACACGCTCCACGTGGAGAAGCTGTGGCGCGAGCCGAACGCCGTGCTCGATGACGCGGCGCTCGACGAGGCACTCGCGCGACACGCGAGCGCCTGCGGTGCCGAGCGCGTGCGGCGTCCGCGCTCCCGCAGCACGGCGCGGCGCGCGAGCTGACCTCGCGCTCGCGGACTGGAAGCCCGTCTCCACCGCCTGTCGGGGAGACATGCGGGCGCCCCCTGGTGCGCCGCGGCACGCGACACACGAGCCCTCGCACGACCTTCCGGACACATGCGCGATGAAACACGTGCGCGCGCTCCACCACATCCCTATCGGAAAAACACAGAACGACCGCAGTGCCGCGGCGTCGGAGGGACCTGTTGCTTCAAATACATACTCACACTGAAACGAAAACAAGAAAACCATGGATTAACTAGCGGGTGGTGAAACGCCCAGGGGTGGAGTGAGACACCCAATTCCGGGCGAGGGGTCTCTCCAACGCCTCTCATGCGTCGCATGGGCTGACGGTCCGCCGATTGATTCATGCCTGCCATCTACTGGACAGTCATTGGCCCGGCCTCTCCCCAGCGCCTGGAATAGGAAATCCCATCATGCCCTCACCGCTCGTCCTGCGGCTTCCCGAGACTTCGCAGGTTGTTTTTGGACACACGGTGCTGAATCAGCCGGAGTTGTTGCGGCGCGCGACGCTCATCGCCGAGCGGCTGCGCACGGACTTCGGAGTCGTGGCGGGAGACCGGGTGGGGTTGATGACCGTCCCCGGGCCAGACGTGGTGCCCGCCCTGCTGGGCATCTGGATGGCGGGGGCGGCCTACGTGCCGCTCGACCCCTTCCTCCCGGATGAGCGATTGCTGCGCATCGTGCGAGACGCGGGCCTGCGAGGCATTGTCACGCAGCGCGAGCACCGCATCACCCTGGGCCTGCTCGAGAGCTGGCTGGGCGGGGCCCTGCCCTCGTTCGCGGTGGACGCGGAGGAGGAGTTCTCCCAAGCGCCCGCCCGCGCGCCCTCCGCGGACCTGGAGGTGCCGCCCGAGCGGCCGGCCTATCTCATCTACACGTCTGGCAGCACGGGTGAGCCCAAGGGCGTGGTCTGCACCTTCCAGGGCGTGCACAACCTCATCCAGGCCGCGCGCCCCATCATGGCGCTGGGCTCCGCGACCCGTCATCTCCAGTTCGCGAGCATCAACTTTGACGCCTCGGTCTGGGAGCTGTTCCCCACCCTCTTCTGGGGTGGCACCGTGGTGCAGGGCAGCCGCGAGGAGCTGTTGCCTGGCCGCCGGCTGGCGCATGCACTGCATCACCATCGGGTGACCCACGTGTGCTTGCCGCCCTCGGTGCTGGGACAGCTCGGGCCGTTCGTGGACGCGCTGCCGGACCTCACCGACGTCATCATGGCCGGCGAGCGCTGCCCGCCTCCCTTGGCGGATCGCTGGCATGTCTCGGGGCGCCGCGTCTTCAACGCCTATGGCCCCACCGAGACCACGGTGTGCGCGACGATGTATCGCGTGCGCGGAGACGAGGCACCGGTCCCCATCGGGACCCCGCTGCCGGGGGTGCGCCTGCGCGTCATGCACGCCGGGGGCGAGGAGGCCCGCCCGGGACAGACGGGTGAGCTGTGGATTGGAGGCGCGGGCGTCGCCGCGGGCTACCGCAACCAGCCGGACAAGACGCGCGAGGCCTTCCCGCGCGATGCGGCCGGGGACGTCTGGTACCGGACGGGAGACGAGGTGGTGTACCGAGACGACGGCGAGCTCGTCTTCCTCGGGCGGCTGGACCACCAGGTGAAGCTGCGCGGATTCCGCATCGAGCTGGAGGCCATCGAGCAAGCGCTGTACGCCTTCCCCGGCGTCGCGCAGGCGGCGGTGAAGGTGTTCGAGGAGACGGACGCCCAAGGGCAGGTCTCCGGAGAGCTGGTCGCCTACTACGCCGTCCATGAAGGAGCCGCCGTCTCGCGCGACGCGCTGCGCGCGCAGGTTTCCGCGGTGCTGCCGGACTACATGGTGCCGCACCACTTCCAGTCGCTGCCGCGGCTGCCATTGATGCCCAACCTGGGCAAGGTGGACCGCCAGGCGCTGCCGCCCCCTCGGGACTGGAAGCGCGCCGACGCGGCCCGCCCTCCCAGCACCGCCAGCACCCCCATGGAACGGCTGTGCCGCGTGTTCGAGCAGACGCTCCGCGCGGCGCCGGGCACCTTCACCGAGTCCACCCACTTCTTCCATGCCGGCGGGGACTCGCTGGGCGTGGCCCGCGTGCTGGCGCGCGTGGAGGAGGAGTTCGGCGTCTCGCTTCCCTCTCGACAGCTCTACTCCCACCCCACGCCCGCCGCGCTGTTGCCCTTCTGCGCCACGGATGGCGGCGCGCTCCCCCAGCCAGACTCCGTGCGCGACACGCTGCTGGCGGACGCGGCCTCCGTGCCGTCGCTCCGGCTGAACGCCCGGGGGACTCAGGATGCGCGCCCACCGCGCGCGGTGCTGCTCACCGGGGCCACGGGGTTCCTGGGCATCCACCTGCTCGCGGCGCTGGCCTCGCGCGTGGAGCGCGTCTACTGCCTGGTGCGTGCCCGGGACACCGCCGAGGCCCAGGCCCGCGTGCGCGCCACGGCGGCCCGCTACGCCGTCACCCTGCCCTGGAGCGAGGACCGCATCCGCGCGGTGCCGGGCGACATCACCCGCGAGTCGCTGGGCATGGAGCCGCTGCTGCATGACACGCTGGCGCGCGCGTGCGACGCGGTGGTGCACGCGGCGGCGAACATCAGCTACATCCTGCCGTACGCCGACGCGGGCCGGCCCAACGTCGCGGGCACCCAGAACGTGCTCGCCTTCACCGCCTACGGCCGGCTCAAGGCGCTGCATCACGTGTCCTCGCTCAGCGTGTACGGCGCGCTGGGCACCCTCAAGGACCGGCAGGTGGTGCCCGAGGACTTCGACCTCGACGAATCCCTGGACCTGATGCGCTACGAGAACGGCTACACCCGCGCCAAGTGGGTCGCGGAGCGGCTCGTCACGGCCGCGCGCGCGGCGGGGATGCCCGTGAGCATCTACCGCCCTGGCTTCATCGAGGGCCACAGCCGCACGGGCATCGGCAACGCGGATGACCTCTTGTGCCGGCTCCTGGTGGGCAACATCCAGATGGGCATCTACCCGGACTTCCCGCAGAAGTACTGGCTGCCCGTGCCGGTGGACTACGTGGCGACGGCCATGGCGCACCTCGTGGTCAACCAGCCACCGGGTGGCAACTACAACCTGGTGGCCGAACGCAGCCAGGAGCCCTCGCACAACGAAATCTTCGAGAGGCTCGGGGGCAAGGGGCATCCGCTGTTCCGCGTGCAGCCGCACGTGTGGCTGCGAGAGCTCACGCGGTTGGGACCGGACAACGCGCTGTTCCCCTTGGTGGGGTTCATGCGCGAGAAGGTCTACCACGGCACGCGAACGCTGCTGGAGCTGCACTACCGCTCCCCCATCGCCGACACGACGAACACGCGCGCGGCGCTCGCGGGCAGTGGCATCCAGTGCCCGGACATCGACGAGGCCCTGCTGCGCCGCTACCGCACGCACCTGCTCCAGCGACACCGCCACGCCGTCCGCGCGGCCTGAGGCAGACGGGGCCGCGTCGTATTAGAAGGCACTCCGCATGTCGTCCACCGCCCCCCGCCGTCGTGAGCCGCACGCGCCACCCCGCTCCTGGTGGCGGCAGGTGCTGGACTTCCTGGAGCTGTCCAGCCCCGAGGGACAGAAAGGCCTCGCCCTCGTGGTGGGCCTGCTCGTCGTCGGATTCGGGCCGCTGGTGCTGCTCGCGGTCCTGGACGTGAGTGGCCCTTTGCGCAAGCTGCTGGTCGCGCTGGGGCCCGTGTCCATCTGTCTGGGATTCGCGGGCCTCGTCCTGGTGTGTGGCTACCGGTATGGCGAGGCGCTCAAGTGGTCGCGCCGCCAGACGTGGGGACTCGCCGCGATGTTCGTGGGCCTGGGCCTGCTGGGTGGCCTGGGGCTCTGGTTCAGCGAGAGCTCGCCGGAGCACGGCCAGCGCCCGTCCTCGGTCGGGGACGAGCGCCCGTGAGCACCTGGAGCGGTCAGCCCTGCTCCGCGCCCTCGAAGACGACCTTCGCCTGGTTCATGACGTGCTCGACCGCGAGCAGGTACCAGCCCATCTCGGTGAGGCGCCTGGTCGTCTCCGGCGTCTCACGCAGGGCGGCGTGCACGTCCGCCGCGGTGAGCCCGAAGGGCTCCGTGGAGTCGCGGATCAACTGCTCCAGCTTCTCCGCCGTGAGCTGTAGCTTCGCGGCTTCGGTGACGGCCTTCAGCACGAGGCCAATGTGCAATCCGCGCTCGGCGTCCGCGCGCGTGGTCGGGTCGGTGAGCCAGCCGCGGAGCGCCTCTTGCTGCTCCTCGACGTCGAACTGGTACGCGACCATGGCCTGACCCTCGGCATGGACCCAACGGCGGCGGAGCTCCTCATCCACCAACGTCGGTGACAGCTCCACCGGAGCGCGCCGGGCCACCTCGTCCAGCACCAGGTCCTGGGCCTGCACCCACAGCTGCGCCGCGAGCGCGTCCTCCATCTCCTCACGCAGCTGGCTCATCACTTCATCCAGGGTGCCGCCCATGCCGAGCTTCGAGAGGAACTCGGGCGAGGTCTCCGGCAGCATCGTCACCTGGTGCGCGCCGAGGATGTCCACGAGGAAGCGCGCGGGCTTCCCCTGGAGCGACTCCACCGGATAGTCGTCCGGCAGCACGAGGGCGATCTGCATGGACTCGCCCACCTTGCCCCCTTCCGCGACGCCCTCGCAGAACCCAGGCAGCGCCTCGATGGGCGCCAGCTCCGTCCGCATTCCGAAGCGCGCGCTGAACGGGATGAGCGTCCCATCGCAGTAGCCCACGATGTTGAGCTGCACGTCGTCGCCCAGCTCCAGCGACTCGCCGGCCTGACGCTCGCGCGTGGTGGCCACGGCCCGGCGCTTCTCGTGGAAGTTGCGCAGGAGGTCTTCCTCGGTCAGGTCCTCCGGAGTGGGGACGCGCACGGAGAGCCCGTCCAGGGACGGGGCCTTCACGTGGGGGAGCTTGAGGGCCTCGGCGGAAGCGCTGCTCACCACCGGGCTCATCTTGAGCAGGCGCTCGACACCCCGACCTGATGATTGCTTGCTGCTCACGGATGCTCCCGGGAGATAGGCGTGCCAGCGCCCGCGCCAATGGGGAACAAAGCGACGGCTCGGCATGGACCCAAGGCTTAGTCCAGCCGAGCCGCTCTGACAAACGACGAAGCGGTGAGGCTTACTTGAAGAAGGCGCCCACGATGCTGGACACCGTGGAGACCGCGGCGCCGACCTGGCTGACCACCGGGATGTTGGTGGCCGCGGCGATGGAGCCCACCGCGGTGATGACAGACGTCACCTTCTTGCCCACGCCCGCGTTCTTGTCCATCAGCGTCGCGCCCGCGTTGGCCACATCGACGGCCGCGATGGCGACGTTGACGCCCGGAGCGAACCGGCCCAGCGCCTTGGCGGCGGTGCCAGCGGCGGCCTTCGCGCCCGCCTTCACCGCGACCTCACCGGCCTCCTTGCCCACCGCGGACAGCGCGGCCTTGGCGGCCGAGCGGGTGCCGCTGCCCAGGATGCCCTTGGCCAGGGAGCTGCCCGCCTTGGCGGCATCGCCCGCGGCGGTGCTGATGGCGCGACCCACCGTCTTGGCCGTGCCGGACTCGAAGAGGCCCTTGGTCGCCGCGCCCTTCACGGCCTTGAGCACGTCCTCGCTGGCGTGCGGCAGCGCCTTCTTGAAGGTGTCGAGCGCCTTCTTCCCGGCGTCCAGCTTGCCCTTCATGATGTTGCCGCCCAGGATGCCGCCCATCACCTTGCCGCCGACGATGCCGCCCGTCGTGGCGGTGATGCCCGCCTTGGCCGCGTCCATGCTCGACCGCGTGGCGGCGAGGATGTCGTCCTTGCTGCCCGTGCGGATGGCCTGACGGATGTCCTTGAACGCCGTGGCGCCCGCCATCGCCGCGCCGGGGATGCCCGCGTAGCGCATGGCCGCGTTCATCTTGGCGCCGAACTGGGTCACGCCCTTGAACGTGCCCTGCGCGAACGTCGGGTTCCGGACGAAGTCCAGGTTCGTCTTCCCGAGCAGCCCCTCAGCGCCCTGCTTGAGGTTCTTGATCTGCTGGAAGGCGTCCTTGCTGAACGCGAAGCCCTTCACGCTCTGGCTGGCGACAGCGACCCCGCCCTTGATGAGTTCCTTGTTCTCCGACAGCGTCTTCTCGACGGTCTTCTGAACGTTGGTGCGGACGGTGTTGAAGGTCTTCTTGATGTCGGGGAAACCCATGGCGGGGCCTCGCGAATTGGCGAAAGGGATGGAACCTGCCTGGATTGTCGTCCCCAATTCCTGAGAGTTGCGTCAGGACGCTCGAGGCTCGATGGCAGCCTGCGTCATCCGCCTGCGAGTGGCGCAATTCGTTGCATGGTCAACCATTGCGTGCGGTAGGCCCGCAAGAGTCCGCCTGAGCTGTTCTTGCAACGCTTGCCTGCCTGGGTCAGTGGCGGCCGGACGGCGCGCTCGCGGCCTCTCGGAGCCGGTAGTGGGACAGCACTGGCTGGTGGTCCGAGGACTCGGTGGAGCGATCCACCTCGAAGAGCACGGGCTCCAGGCTGGGGCTCGCGTAGAAGTTGTCGAACCGCTTGCCGGTGGCGGGAACGAGGCCCGCTTCATCCGGCAGGGACGACAGCGTGGCGCAATCCGCCACATCCTGGAGCCGCAGCCACTCCTGACCGCCGCGCGCGACGTGGCCCGAGCGCAGCGCCTCGCGCGCCGCGTGGGGCGTCATCACCGAGCCATCCGCGAGGCGCACGTGCACCTGCGCCGCGTGCGCGATGGTCTCGGGCAGCGCGTGCTCCAGGTGGTGGAGCGCGTGGCGCAGGCGCGGATCCGCGATGTTGCCCACGCCCCAGTCGCCCACCGTGGCCCTCGGCGTGCCGTACCGGGCGCGGTACTCCTCCACCGTGTCCGTGTCGTCGTACGCCCCCCAGTGGGCCCACAGCCAGGAGCCACCGCGCTTGATGGCGGTGTTCGCGTTGAAGTCCCCCAGCACCACCGCGTCCGCGTCCTCTCGGTGCCGCAGCAGCACGTTGAGCTGCCGGAGGTTGTGCGCGTTGATGCCCGAGTCTCCCAAGGCGTGGTGCAGGTTGTAGAGAGACACCGAGCGCCCCGCCACGTCGATGCGCGCCCAGAGCACGCCTCGGTCTTCCACCAACTCGCCGGGCTCACCCTGTCGCGCGATGGCCGCGTCGCGCTCCGCGTCCGCAATGACATACGTGAAATGCGCCGCGTCCCGCAGCGGATGCCGACTGAGCAAGGCCTTGCCATTCACCAGCCGCGCCGCGCTGCCGCCGTCATTCCCCTGATAGGCGAGGTGGAAGCCGAACCGGGACGCCAGGAGCGCGGCCATGGGCACGCTGGCTTCCTGCAACCCGATGACATCCGGCATCCGCCCGGCCTTCTCCAGCTGCGCGAAGTACGCGAGCAGCGGCTCGCGGTACAGCCCGCCGAGCAGGATGTTGTAGCTCATGACCGTGAGGCCCGGACCTCGCGGCGGGGTCACGGCGGGGTGGCGAACCACCAGCGTGCGCCCGTCTCCCAGCCGGCGCTCGCCCGACGGCCGAGGCAGCGCGGTGAAGTCGGTGAAGCCCAGGGTCTCCTCGCGCCGAGGCCACTCCTCGGTCCCGCGCGCGAGCCGAGGCCCCACCGCGGGCAGGTGCTCCAAGAGCTCAGGGACCTTCATGCCGGGCCCCTCGCGCGGCGCGCGTGGGATAGCGAGAGTCTGGCAAGGTGAGCCTCCGGGGTTCTCCCCTCAAGGTCGGGGCGGGGACGCGGTCACGCCAGCGGCGAGGACCCTCCACCCTCACGTCCGGGCGGCGCCTCGCTCGCCACACGGCCATCCCCTCAACTGGCTCGACGCGCCGGCTCAGCGCGAGCGCAGCACGACGCCGTCAGGGCCCGCCACCACCACGTCCGTGGCCAGCCCCAGGAACAAGCCATGCGCCAGGATTCCCGCGCGCGCATCGAGCCGCGCGGCAAGCTCCACGGGCTGCGCGATGGGCCCGAAGGCACAGTCCAGCACCGGGTTGCCCTGGTCGGTGAGGAACAGCGCGCCGTCCGCGCCCACGCGCGGCACCGCCTGCGCGCCCAGGGATTCCAAGAAGCGCGCCTCCACCCGCAGCGCCATGGGCACCACCTCCACGGGCACCCTCGCGCGCGTGCCGAGACACGGGGAGAGCTTGGCCGCGTCCACCACGATGACCTCGCGGCGGCTGGCCTGCGCGACGACCTTCTCGCGCAGCATCGCGCCGCCCGCGCCCTTGATGAGCGAGAAGTCCGGGGCCACCTCATCCGCGCCGTCGAGGGTGAGGTCCACCTCGGGCCTCGCCTCCAGCGTGGTGAGGGGGACGCCCAGCTCTCGCGCCAGCCGCTCGGTTTCGATGGACGTCGGCACGCCCACCACGTCGAGCAGGTGTCCCTCGGCGCGCAGCACCGCCAGCCGACGCACCGCGAACGCGGCGGTGCTGCCCGTGCCCAGGCCCACCACCATGCCCGGCTGGATGAGCTCCACGGCCCGCTCGGCGGCCTCGCGCTTGAAACGGGACGTGGCGCTCACATCGAGGGTCATGCGGGCGCTCCGGTGTCCAGGTGGGAGGGCAGCGCGTCCATCTTCTGCGCGATGCACTCCATCAGGCGATCCCAGGATGCCACGAACGCGTCCGCGCCCTCGCGCTGGAGTTGCTCGGCCAGCGCGTCCACGTCCACGCCATCCGCGGCGAACGCGGCCAGCACCTCCTCCGCGTCACCGCCATCCCTCGCCATCAGCTGCCCCACCCGGCCGTGGTCGGCGAAGGCCTTCAGCGTGGGCTCCGGCAGCGTGTTGATGGTGAAGGGCGCGGCGAGCGCCTCCACATACAGCGTGTCCCGCGCCGCCGGGTCCTTGGTGCCCGTGCTGGCCCACAAGAGCTGCTGCACGCGCCCGCCTTTGTCCACCAGTCGACGCATGGACTCGCTCTCGCGCAGCTGCGTGTAGGCGCGGTAGACGCGCCCCGCCATGGCGATGCCCAGCCGATTGCGCAGCGCGGGCGCCACCTTCTTCTCCACCGCGCGGTCCCACCGGCTGATGAACAGCGACGCCACCGAGGGCACATCGGGAGAGCGCCCCGCCGCGAGCCTCCGCTCGATGCCCAACCGGTACGCGTCCGCGGCGGCCAGGTACTGCTTGGCGGAGAAGAGGAGCGTCACGTTGACGGGCACACCCGCGAAGGTCGCGTCCTCGATGGCGCGCATTCCTGGCGGCGTGCCCGGAATCTTGATGAAGAGGTTGGGCAGCCCCGCCAGCGCATGCAGCCGCACGGCCTGCTCCACCGTCCTCGCCGAGTCGTAGGCCAGGAGCGGCGAGACCTCGAGCGACACCCAGCCATCCCGCCCGCCCGTCGCCTCGTGGATGGGACGGAACAGCTCGGCCGCGCGCGTCAGGTCCTCCAGCGCGAGCGGGAAGAAGGCCGCCTCGCCCGTGCGCCCTTGGTCGCGCTGCTCCAGGATGGAGGCGTCGTAGGCATTCCCCTGGCGGATGGCCAGGTCGAAGATGCTCGGGTTCGAGGTCAGTCCGCTGATGCCGTACGCCTCGGCGTAGCGTGCGAGCGTCCCCTCGTCGAGCAACCCGCGGGTGATGTTGTCCAGCCAGAGACTCTGGCCCAGCTCACGAAGAATCTGGGTGGCGAGCATGCGCCCCCTCCTTGTCCACGGCCGCGCGGAGCGACCTCCTGTCGCTCAAGGTGCGCACGCCGCACGCGAGGGACAGGACCCTCGCGCTCCGCGTCATGGGGTGTCACGGATGACAGGGCCGCGAGAGGACGCCATGGGTTGGGTGGAGTCTTGAGATGCGGGGCCCGCAGCGTCTATGACGCGCTCGCCCCCCCAATGGGGGCGCTCGCTCAAGGACCGACCATGCTCAAGAAGATTCTTCTGGGTCTCGCCGCCGTGATCCTCATTTTCGTGGGCATCGTCGCCACGCGCCCCGCCACCTTCTCCGTCAGCCGCACGGCGACGCTCCCGGGCACGCCGGACATCGCGTTCGCGCTGGTCAATGACTTCCACCAGTGGGGGCAGTGGTCGCCGTGGGACAAGTTGGATCCGAACCTGCAGCGCACGTTCTCCGGCGCGGAGACCGGCGTGGGTGCCGCCTACGCCTGGACCGGCAACCCGCAGGTGGGCGAGGGCCGGATGAACATCGAGGAGAGCGTCGCGGACACGTCCATCCGCATCAAGATTGAGTTCCTCAAGCCCTTCGTGGCCACCAACACCAGCCGCTTCACGTTCAAGCCCGTGCCCGAAGGTGTCTCCGTCACGTGGAGCATGGAGGGGGAGAACAACTTCATCAGCAAGGCCTTCTCGCTCTTCTTCGACATGGACAAGCAGATCGGCGGGGACTTCGAGAAGGGCCTCGCGAGCCTGAACGCCCTGGCGAAGGCGGAGTCCCTCAAGCGCGCCGAGGCCGCTCACGCCGCCGAGGAGAAGGCCGCCGCCGCACAGGCGCCCGCCACGGGCACGCCGGCCGTCGCCGCGCCCACGCCGTAGCCCCTCCCATCGCATCTTCCCGGGGGCGCGCCGCGACCTCGCGAGCGCGCCCTTTCTTGTCTGGCTTGGCGCGCATGCCTCGCGCGCTGTTCAGCCGGTGGATCTCTTCGGGACCCGAGGGTCATGGACCTGGGGGGTCGCGCCTCGCATCGTCCGCGCTCCGCCCCATGGGGGCGCCTACCTGGAGCGCGCGGTGCGATGGACTATCCTCGGACGCGGCTGGCCCCTCTTGCTCGCGCTGACCTTGGCGAGCGGCGCGGCGGCGCAGGACGCGCACTACTGGTCGCGACAGTTCGGCAATCGCGCGTGGCTGCTCGGCGGTTCGCTGATGGGCGCGCCCGCGGACATCAGCGCCGTCTATTACAACCCGGGCGCGCTCGCGCTCCTCACCACGCCCGAGTTCGAGCTGTCCGGCTCCGTCGTCGAGTACTCGCGCATCACCGTGGCCAACGGGCTCGGGCCCGGCAAGGACCTGACCACCTCGCGAATCAACGTGCCGCCCGCGCTGCTCGCCGGCACGCTGCGCTTCGGCTGGCTGGGCCGAGCCCGCATGGGCTACGCCTTCATCACGCGCGAGGGTTTCGACACGCGACTGCAGCGGCAGGACACCTTCTCGGGGATGGACGTCCTGGGAATCAGCGGGCTGCAATCCCTCTCCACCGACGTGCGGCTGGAGCAGGGCGTGCGCGAGTACTGGACCGGCGTCAGCCTCGCGTACCCCCTGGGGCGATTCCTGGGCGTGGGCATCACCCCCTTCCTCGCGGTGCGGGACGAGCACGCGTCGCTGCTCGCCATCTCCCAGGGCGCGGGGAACGAAGGCCAGCTGCTGCTCGCCACGCTGAACCGCGACTACCGCATGCAGCACGCGCGCTTCCTCGCCAAGCTGGGCATCAGCTACCAGGAGCCGAAGTGGGCCGTGGGCCTGACCGTGACGCTGCCCAGCCTGAGCCTGTGGGGCAAAGGCGAGGCGACCTTCGAGCGGGCGCTCGCGCACGAGGGGCTCTCGCTGGGGCCGCTGACGCGCGTGTCTGACTTCCAGCAGAACACGCGCGCCACGTTCCGCTCACCGCTGGCGGTGGGGCTGGGTGGCAACCGCACCTTCGGCAGCACCACGGTGCACGCGGCGGTGGAGGCCTTCGCGAAGGTGGCGCCCTTCCGGATGGTGGACACCCGCCCCATCGAGCTGCCCGACGGGGAGGAGCTGCCCAGCGCCGACATCTTCTATGGGCTCGACCCCGTGGTGAACGCGGCGGTGGGCGTGGAGCAGCGATTGGCGGAATCGCTGCGGGCCTACGTGAGCTTCCACACCGACTTCAGCGGCGCGGTGGACCTGCCCAACACCAGCTCCCTGCTGTCCACGTGGGACCTGTACCACTGGGCCATGGGGTTCTACTTCCGCGTGGGGTACTCGCGGGTGACGCTCGGCACGGACCTCGCGTGGGGACGCCGCACCACGCAGCGCCTCACCGAGCTGCTCGCCCAGTCCGGCCTGCCGCCCACCAGCGAGGGCCAGGGCGTGCGCTACTTCCAGGCCACGCTCATCCTCGGCGCTACTTTCGGACTCGATGACCCTCGGCCCTTTCAGTGAGGCGGGGTCCCCTTACCTTCCGGCGTGGGGCGCGACGGCTTTCGAGGCCCCCCGCGCGCGGAGGACATCGGGCCGGCGAACAACAGGCCCTCATCCACCGCGCCGCGCATGAGCGGGAGGGCGCGGGGGTGCACGCGTCGCCACTCCTGCTTCCACTTCCGACGGCGCGCGCGGTGGACTTCCTGGAGGACGACTTGCGTGGCGGCGGCCACGGGCACGGCGATGACGGCGCCCAGGAGCCCGGCCATTCCGGCGCCCACCAACACCACCACGGAGATGAGCAGCGGGTTCATCTTGACGGCGCGGCGCTGCACGAGCGGCCCGAGCAGGTGGGACTCGAGCTGTTGGTACAGCATGAACAGCGCCAGCGCGATGAGGGCGCGGCGCAGCCCGACCGTGGCGAGCGTGGTGAGGCTGACGAGCAGCGCGCTGATGACGCTGCCAATGTACGGAATGACACCGAGCACCGCCGTCATGAGTCCGAGCGGGAGGAAGTACGGCACGCCGAGCACCAGGGACACCAGCGCGGTCATCGTGCCTCCGAAGGTGGAGACGAGCAGCGTGCCGGCCAGGTAGTTGCCCACGGCCTCGCGCATGCGGCCCACCACGCGGCGGACTTGCACGCGCCGACGCGGGCGCACCCAGCCGAGCATCGTCGCGTAGAGGTCCTCGCCGAAGAGCAGTCCGAACACGGCCAGCGCCAGCATGGTGATGCCGGCGCCCACCAGGGCCAGTGTCGACGAGAGGACATCCACGAGGGGCTTGGCCAGCTCTCCGGGCGCGACGTCGAAGGCCTCCTGCGGGCGGGTGAGCACGCCGTAGCGTTCATCCAGTCGGTGGATCCACTCGATGCGAGACAGCTCCGCCACGAAGCTCGGCAGCGCACGCACGAGGCTCTGGAGTTGGTTGACGAGCATGGGGACGAGCGTGAAGACGAGCAGCCCGGTGAGCGCCAGGAGGAGCAGCGCGACGAGCGCCACACCCGGGCCCCGGCGCACGCCCCAACGGCCGAGGAGGCGGACGAGCGGATCCATGGCGAGGGCGAGGAGGAGCGCCAGCGACAGCACGGTGAGGACGGGCCCCAGGTGGCGCAGCGCGGTCCCGACCAGCACCAACAGCACCACCTGGGCCCCGACGGCCCACACCGTCCGAGGCGGCACGTAGACGGGAATCTGCCGACGCGAGGCCTTCATGCGCCACAAGGTAGGGAGCGGCGACGGCATCGCGCCGAGCGAACGGCCGCGCCCTCATGGGCCGCCCCGTATCCCTCTTGCCATGCGAGCAAGCATGGGGTGCTTCGTGGCGGGTCATGCTAGGCACGCGGGCGCATGGACCAGGTCAGTCAGACGATGACGTCTTTCGTGAAGGTGTTGGTGACGGACGCGGAGCGCTCGGCGCGTTTCTATGAGGCGCTCGGCTTCGAGCGGATCAGCGCGGAGCCGCCGTTCATCCGCTTGCGGTGGGGAGAGCAGGCGGACCTGTACCTCATCACGCCGCCGCCGGGAGTGACGATGGAGGGGCGCAAGGGGATGGGCGTGCTGCTTGGCTTCCGCACCGGCGAAGGCGGAGTGGACGCGCTGCTCGAACGCGCGCGAGCCCAGGGCGCGCAGGCCGACGGGCCCACCCGGCAACCCTGGCACACGCGAGAGATCATCGTCACGGATCCAGACGGCTATCGCCTGAACTTCATCGAGCCCGCGTAGGCAAACGCACGGCTGAAGCTGGCACACTGCGCCAGCCCCAAAGTCGCATGCGTATTGGGACCACATCTGCGTCAACGGGCATGTCTGACCAACGTGATAGCCCAAGGGCTTGGCCCTGAAGCAGAAACGGGTCTGGAGGACGACATGCTGCCGAAATGGGGGGGAGCACTTCTACTGGGGTTTCTTCTCGTTGGCTGTGCGACGAGCCGTGCGGTGCGCCTGGATACAGGGCAAGGAACGCCCATCGTCTACACTCCACCGACGAGGGCAAGCCCCGTTGAGATCCACGAGCGCGAGTTTCGACGAGCCATGGCCATGCTCCTCCTGGACATGCGCTTCTCGCTCCGTCCCACCGAGGAACGAACCCCACCTGTTCAGCGCGCGTCGTGGGATACCTCTGACCGTCACCATGGCCAGGACTATGACAGTTGGTGTTTCCGACAGGTCAATCCCGGCGAGTGCCGAGCCCTGCTGGGGCGCGGCCTCACCCTCATGGACGGCCCAGCACGTCGCGACCTGGCACTGTCCTTCGCATGGGATGGGGTCTGGGCAGGCGCTCAGGATGTCGTGAGTGAAGTCATCAATCCGCTCGCGCTCAAGGTCATGATCACGTCGGCCATGGCGACCTACATGCTGCTCGTTGTGGCCCCTGAGCCCATCACCAAACTCGTGGCAATTGCTCTGACGACCTATGTCATCGCGTACATCGGACTGGAAGCCTTCACCAGCTTGGTGAAGGGCTGGCAGCAGCTGACGTTCGACTCAGAACGAGCTCTTACTTTCGATGAACTGGAGGATGCAGGCCATCGGTTTGGACAAGTGATGGGGCAGAACGGCGCACGCGTCCTCATTCTCGCGCTGACAGCTGCGCTGGGTGGAGGTGCATCCAACATGGCCTCGAAAGGCCCCATGCTACCGGGATTCGCAAGCGCGGCGCTGGCGGCAGAAACGAACATCGGCATTCAGGTGTCCGCAGCAATGTCGGGCGGAGTTCGCGCCATTGCGTTGACCGAGGGAGCATTGGCAGTGAGCCTCGCGCCCAATGCAGTCGCCATGGCGGTGCATGAGGGGGCTGCTGGAAATCACCCGCCAGCATCGACTAGCGAGCATCAGGGCAAACTTCTTGCAAACCAGCAGCCTCGGCTTCTCGCAACTGAACTGGAAACCGCACAACGCCTTGGCATCAGGCCAGCATCCTCGACGGATCCAGCGTTCCTTCAGTATGTGAATGAGGGCCGGATCAAATGGGTCGTCACTGAGGAAGGCGTTCTGCGAATCGTTCCTCATTCCTGGCGAGGAATCGAAATCTCTCACGCGGTCGCCAGCAATGGCCGCTCAGTCCTTGCTGCAGGTGAGGCCGACATCGCCGTTCATGGGGGCAGTCGCGTCGGAATCGAAATCTCGTCTCAAAGTGGACACTATCTAAACGGCGCATCCTCGGCGGTGAGCGCCCGAGCGCTCGAAATCGGGCGACAAGCGTTCGCCAACTTGGGCATCATCTTCCCTCCGTAACACAGGGCCCCATGGACACGACGCAAGACGTGCTGAGCGCAATCCTGACCCGTTCCCCAGAGGAAGTGGAGGCATGGCTCGATGGGCAATCCATTGGCGAAGACGTTGATGGCTCCCAATTCAACTGGGAGGTGTTCGCATTCACGGCGGCGGCCCGGGCGGGCGACGAGCGCAGCACGGCTTGGGCCCGCATCGCTCTGCGCATCTATGCGGCGCTTGCCGCGCGAGCAGCGCCCCGCATCGCACATGCATACCGGTTCTCGGCGATGAACTTGCGTGCGCGAATGATCTCCGAACTGGGCGTGCGCGACGGCGATCGAGTCCTGGACCTCCAGCCTCTCATCGACTGGTTCCAACGACTCGCCACCGTCTCGCTCGATGAGGCCACCTCGCTGGCGACCACCTCGGAGCTTCGCGCCATTTCACCGACCCACCTCGTCACACTCAGAGACCTCAAGAACGCGTTGAATGTCCTCGCCTTGCTCGCGATCTCCGGCGAGGTGCCGGGACATCCAGAGCTGACGGGATGGCTCCAGCTCAGGCCCCGACTGCCCTGACCCCGCTGCTCCTGTCCTGCCAGCCGGACTTTCGCCTCGGGGCTCGCGCTCCTAGAGGGGCAGAGCGTCATGGAATCCGCGCTCGCTCAGCGGGCTGGGGAACCAGCCCTCGCCCTTGATCGCCCGATGGGCATGCGCGAGCCTTGGGATTCCGCCTTGAGCCCGCCCCGCTACTTCATCCCCCACGCCGCCAGCCCCGCCGAACCGGCGCGGATGGACGCGTCCGCCATGACGCACGCGGTGGATGCCTTCACCCTGGACGCTCCCTACCTGGGCGACCAGGAGTTCATCGTGGGCACCGACATCGTCGGCAACGTCCTCGTCGTCCCCGCTCGAGAACGCGACACCCTCGCCTCCTCCATCCAGGCGCAGCTCGCACACCACGAGGTCGCATCCGCCCGGCCGCCTCGGCGCGTCGATGCCCATGCGCTGTTCTTCTTCTCCATCGAACTCGTCGAGCACCCCGCCAACGCCGAGGGCCTCAACGACCCCGTCTATCTCTACGGCACCCTCACCGGCCCCTGGCCCGGAGAGTCCGCCGCGCGCGTCCCAGGACAGCTCACCGTCACGCGCGGCGATGTGCTCGCGGCCTTCACCCGCTGCGCCCCCGATGCCTTCCAGTACGCGCGCGACGCCGAGAGCAAAGACGTGCCGCGCGGCTTCCACGCCCTCCTGCCGGGAGATCGCCCGGCCGCGCTCGCGGAAGGTCGCGGCCTCGTGCTCGCCTACCCTGCCGTCCCCGCCGAGCTTCAGTCGAGCCACGCCGCGAATGGCCCCCAGGTGGCGTCCCTCCTCCACGATGTGCTCGCGCGGCTCCAGGCCGATGCGCGCGAGCACGGCGGAATGTCCGCGTTCGCCTCGCGCGAGCTGCCGGTGCCGAGCCGCGCCCTCGCCATCGCGGAGCTGGAGCTTCGCGGCTACGAGGTGACCGGCGACGTCGCGCAGCAGAAGAGCTCGCGGCCCGGGCTCGCGGGCAAGCTCGCGGAGTGGCTCCACGGTGAGAAGGTGAAGGTGCCACGCGAGGCCCCGCCCGTTGAGTTCCTGGAGCTGGCCCAGAGCGCGCTCGAAGCGCTCCCTGGCTGGCCCAGCGAGACCGAGCGCACGCTGCGCGCGCGCAGCCGTCCGGGCACGGGGGGACCCGCTCCCCGCGTCGTGCCCGCCGCACCATCCGCGCCGCCGCGCGTGATTCCGCCGCGCGCGCCCCAGCCGCCGCCGCGCCCCAGCGACTGGATGCAAGACTTCCTCGACGCGCACGCCACCCAGCGCGGCGCGAAGTCGACCGTCACGCGGCTGCAAGCCCCGGCGCGCGCGCCCGAGCGCAAGTCGAGCGCGCCCGAGCGCAAGTCGAGCGCACCCGAGCGCGAGTCGAGCGCGCCGGATTGGATGACAGACTTCGCCTCCGGACCTCCGGTGCCCGCTCGACCTCGCGCCGAAGCTCCGCGCGCCGCCCCCGCGGGTAAGCCGGATTGGATGAAGGACTTCGACGACTGACCGCAGAGGAACACCATGGGACACGAGAAACCCGTCGAGCCGTTTTCGGACCTCCACCTGGAAGAGGGGCGCGTGCGCGCCGTCCTGCTCCATGACCCCACCGTCGAGGGGCTGGACATGGCCATCTACGTGGATGCGTCCGGCAGCATGAAGAACGAGTACGCCTATACTCAGCCCACCCGCACCTTCCTGGAGTGGCTGCGTGGCACGCCACTCAAGGAGGCCTCCAACCAGGTCGAGCCTCAGGTGCAGTGGATGCTCGAGTACCTGGCCACCAAGGACCGCAACGGCCTCTTGCGCGTGGCGTATTGGGCCACCGGCAACAGCGGCAAGGAGATTGAAGTCATCGGCGAGTTGAAGGGCACGGACGTCAAGCAGTACAAGTTCCCCGGCGCGAAGAAGCTCGGGGGCTACACGTACCTGGTGCCCGCGCTGAAGGACTACGTCCGCTATATCAAGGAGCAGACCAAGCAGGGCGCCAGGCGCGGCTGCGCCATCATCGTCACCGACGGGCGCCTGCATGACGCGGAGGAGGTGGAGCGGTTCTCCGCCGAGGTCGCGCGGGAGATCGCCGCCGGTCGCCTGCCTCGCCTCAACTTCGTGCTCGTGGGCGTGGGCAGCGGCGTGGACGAGGAGCAGCTCGAGAAGATCGCCCATCAGGAGTTCCCCGGCGTAGGTCACCTGTGGTGCCACCGCATCGCGAAGGAAATCACCCAGGTGGCGGAGCTGGTCGCCGTGCTGGTGGACGAGACCATGACCGTCGCGGCCGGCGGCACCATCTACGACGACAAGGGCAAGGTGCTGAAGACCTACGAAGGCCGCCTCCCCGCGGTGCTGGAGTTCGACGTGCCCGAGGGCGCGGAGAGCTTCACCCTGGAGGTGAATGGCCAGCGCTACACCCAGCCGCTGCCGGATGAAGACCACCACGACGAGGACGAGGACCACCACTGATGGCCGGGCATGAAGTCATCAAGCGTCCGTTCTCGGACGTGCACCGCATGGGCAACAAGGTCGTGGCCACGCTGCTGCACGACCCCACCGTGGAAGGGCTGGACGTGGCCCTCTACATGGACGGCTCCGCGAGCATGGAGAACGAGTATGGCCCTCGCGGCATCCTCGCCAAGCTCGCGCCGGTGAAGAACCAGGTCGAGCCGCAGATGCAGTGGATGCTGGAGTACCTGGCCAACAAGGACCGGGACGGCAAGGTGCGCGTGGCGTACTGGGCCACGGGCGACGGCACGCAGATCGAAATGGTGGGCGACCTCACCGGGCCCGAGGCCAAGGGCTACCGCTTCCCCGGCCCGCGCGCCTACGGCAAGGCCACCGTGATGCTGCCCGTGCTGCGCGACTTCGTGGCGCACATCAAGCAGCAGGTGCCCGTGGGCGCCAAGCGCGGGCTGGCCGTCATCATCACCGACTCGCAGCTCAACGACGCCCAGGACGTCATGGCCTACGCCACGCAGGTGGCCAAGGAGATCGCCTCGGGCCGGCTGCCTCGCATCAACTTCGTCTTCGTGGGCGTGGGCAGCAACGTGGACGAGGAGCAGATGGAGGAGGTCTCTCACACCAAGTACCCCGGCGTGGGCCACCTGTGGTGCCACCGCATCGCCGACCGCATGGAGGAGATGGCGGAGTTGGTGGCCGTGCTCGTGGATGAGACGATGACCGTCGCGGCGGGCGGCACCGTCTTCGATGAGCAGGGCGCCATCCTCAAGACGTACGAGGGTCGCCTGCCCGCGGTGCTCGAGTTCGACGTGCCCGCCCAGTGCAAAGCCTTCACCCTCGAGGTCGCCGGGCAGCGCTTCACCCAGCCCATCCCCGAGGACCACGACGACGACGACCACGACGAGGACGAGGCCGAGCCCCCACCCGCTCAGGCCCCCGCCCGTCCGCAGCGCGGTCACCGCCACTAAGACTCAGTCGCAGGGAGCACCATGTCGGAGCAGAACAAGAGTCCCTCCCGCTTCGGGCAACTTCGGATCCAGGGGGCCAAGAGCGCCACGCCGTCCCTCAAGGCCGCGCACACGCACGGCCCGGACTGTCAGCACGAGCACGACGGGCACCACGACAAACATGCGCACGGCCATGAAGGCCACGCGCATGGCGCTGCCTGTGACCACGAACACAGACATGCGCACGGCCATGAAGGCCACGCGCATGGGGCCTCCTGTGGCCATGGCCACGACCATGACCACGGGCACTCGGCGCGGCGGCTCCACCCGCCCGGGTATCGGGCCGCGGAGGGCGGAGGCATCGCGCTCCAACTCGACCTGGAGGCCACGCTCCCGGGCGAGACGGATGACCACGGCCGCTTCGAGAAGCTGGAGGCCGCGCTGGAGGCCCACCGGGGCATCATCGACGTGCACCTGCGCCGGGATGCGGGCCACGCGGAGGTATGCATCCACTATGACTCCACGCTCGTGAACGCCACGCAGCTGCTCGCGCTCGCGCAGAGCACGGGCACGAAGGTGGCGGAGCGCTACAAGCAGCACACGTGGTTCGTGCGCGGCATGGGCTCGGCGGACGCGGCGACCGTCATCGAGCACGCGGTGGGCAAGCTCCCGGGCGTCCTCACCGCGAGCGTCGCCTACGCGAGCGAGCGCCTGGTGCTGGAGTACGACAGTCAGGTCCTCGCGCTGAAGGACGTGGAGGCCCGCGCGCAGGCGCTCGGGTACGCGCTGGAGGTGCCGACCGCGGGGCACGCGTGCTCGCACCACGCGCACGGCGGCGGCCTGGCGCCCAAGCTGGAGCTGCCGTTGGTGGTGGCCTCGGGCGTGCTGCTCGCCTCGGGGTGGGTGCTGGAACGCTTCATCCCCGCGCCCCCCCTGGCGTCCGTGCTCGTGTGGGCGCTCTCCATGGCGAGCGGCGGGTTCTTCGCCATCCGCGGCTCGGTGCAGTCCATCCTCCAGCGCCGCATCGACATCGAGACGATGATGGTGGTGGCGGCGCTCGGCGCGGCGGTGCTGGGCGCGTGGTTCGAGGGCGCGTTCCTCTTGTTCCTCTTCAGCGCGGGACACGCGCTGGAGCACCGGGCCATGGAGCGCGCGCGCCGCTCCATCGAGACACTGGGCGAGCTGCGTCCCGAGGTCGCCCGCGTGCGGCGCGGCAACGACGTGGTCGAGGTGCCCGTGGCGGAGGTCCAGCGCGGCGAGCGCGTCGTGGTGCGCCCGGGAGACCGCGTGCCGCTCGACGGCGTCATCCGCGAGGGCAAGAGTTCGTTGGACCAGGCGGCCATCACCGGTGAGTCCATCCCCGTGGCTCGCAAGCCGGGAGACGAGGTGTTCTCCGGCACCATCAACTGCGAGGCCGCGCTGGAGGTGGAGGTGACGCGCGTCTCCTCCGAGTCCGTGCTCGCGCGCGTGGTGGACATGGTGGCGCAGGCCGAGGCCCAGAAGGGACGGCGGCAGCGCTTCGCCCAGCGGCTGGAGCGCACCTTCGCGCCCCTGGTGATGGGCGCCGCGGTGGTGTTCCCGGTGGTGCTGGTGCTGCTCGGCACGCCGCTGAAGGAGGCCATCCTGCGCGCGGTGGGATTGCTCGTCGCGGCGTCTCCGTGCGCGCTGGCCATCTCCACGCCGTCCGCCGTGCTGTCCGCGGTCGCGGCGGCGGCGCGAGGCGGCGTGCTGGTGAAGGGTGGCATCCACCTGGAGCTGCTCGCGGGCGTGCGCGCCGTCGCGTTCGACAAGACGGGCACGCTCACCGTGGGGCGGCCTCGGCTGCTCACCACGGCTCCGACGCCGGACTCGACGGCCGAGGAACTCTTGAGCACGGCCGCCGCGGTGGAGTCGCTCTCGGCGCATCCGCTGGCGCGCGCCGTGGTGGACGCGGCCCAGGCCGCGGAGCTTTCGCCTCCCGCTGGCAAGGACTTGGAGGCCATCCACGGACAGGGCATCCGCGCGAAGGTGGGCGAGGACACCGTGGAGGTGGGGAGCCTCGCGCTCTTCTCGGCGGCCCCCGTCCCCGAGGCGCTCTCGCGCGAGGTGAACCGTCTGGAGGAGCAGGGCCAGACGACCATGGTGGTGCGCCGAGCGGGGCGCTTCCTCGGCGTGCTCGGCGTGGCGGACACGGTGCGCCCCGGCGCGCGGCAGGCCGTGCTCGCGCTCAAGGAGCACGGTGTCGCTCGCACGGTGATGCTGTCCGGGGACAACGCCCGCGTGGCCAGCTCCATCGCCGCGCAGGTGGGCATCGACGAGGCCCGCGCGCCCCTCATGCCCGCGGACAAGGTCACCGCCGTGAAGGAGCTGGGCCAGGAAGGCCCGGTGGCCATGGTGGGCGATGGCGTCAACGACGCGCCCGCGCTCGCCGCGGCGGCCGTGGGCGTCGCCATGGGCGGCGCGGGTTCGGACGCGGCCCTGGAGACCGCCGACGTGGTGCTGATGAGCGATGACCTCTCGCGCCTGCCCTTCGCGCTGGAGCTGTCGCGCCGGGCCACCGCGGTGATGCGCCAGAACCTCGTCATCGCGCTCGGCGTGAGCGGCGTGCTCGTCCTCGCCACGGTGCTCGGCCTCACGCGCATCAGCCAGGCCGTGGTGCTCCACGAGGGCAGCACGCTCCTCGTCGTGTTCAACGGACTGCGGCTGCTCGCGCTGCGTCCGAGCGCGAGCACACCCGAGCCCTCCGCCGCGCCTCACGCCGCGCCCATCACCGGCTAGCCAGCGCATCGCGTCGGGCCCATGACTCCTCGCGGCATTGCTTGGGATGCCAAGGGCTCGGACGCTGCGACGAGACGAAGTCATGCAGGCGGTACGCGGTCCGCCTGCTTCGGCCGGAATCCGTCACATGTCCGCATCACGGCGGCCGAGCGTGCGAGCGAAGCGCCAGGGACGTGGCATGGTGCGCGCCCATGGCCGTCAGCGTCTTTGACCTCTTCAAGATTGGTATTGGACCGTCCAGCTCGCACACCGTGGGCCCCATGCGCGCGGCGCGGCAGTTCGTCACGCGGCTGCAGGACGCGGGGAAGCTGACGCGGGTGGAGCGGCTGAAGGTGGAGCTGTTCGGTTCGCTGGGCGCCACGGGCAAGGGGCACGGCAGCGACAAGGCGGTGCTGCTGGGCCTCCTCGGCGACACGCCCGAGGGCGTGGACGTGGAGGCGATTCCGGAGCTCATCACGCGCTGGCGCGCCGAGGGCCGCATCCGCCTCTTGCGCCAGCACGAGGTGCCCTTCCGCGACGGTGAGCACCTGGTGATGCACCGCCGTCGGGTGCTGCCCTATCACCCCAACGGGATGCGCTTCACGGCCTGCGCCGGGGACGGCACCGAGGTGGACACGCGCGTCTACTACTCCGTCGGCGGAGGGTTCGTGGTGGATGAGGCCGCGGCCGAGGGCCAGTCTCCGCTGCGCGCGGACGAGACGCCCCTGCCCTTCCCCTTCAAGTCCGCCGCCGCGCTCCTGGAGCACTGCGAGCGCGAGCGCGCCTCCATCAGCACGCTGATGCTGCGCAACGAGCGGGCGTGGCGGAGCGAGGAGGAGATTCGCGCGGGACTCCTGCGCATCTGGGAGGTGATGCAGTCCTGCGTGCGCCGAGGCTGCACCACGTCGGGAATCCTCCCGGGTGGCCTCAAGGTGGAGCGCCGCGCCGCGGCCCTGTATCAGCGCCTCTTGAGCCGCCCCGAGGCCGGGCTCACCAACCCGCTCACGGTGCTGGACTGGGTGAACCTGTACGCGCTCGCCGTCAACGAGGAGAACGCGGCGGGAGGCCGCGTCGTCACCGCGCCCACCAACGGCGCGGCGGGCATCATCCCCTCGGTGCTGCACTACTACTGGCGCTTCGTCCCCGGCGCCAACGACGACGGCGTCGTGCGCTTCCTCCTCACCGCGGGCGCCATTGGCGTGCTGTACAAGGAGAACGCCTCCATCAGCGGCGCCGAGGTGGGGTGCCAAGGCGAAGTGGGCAGCGCGTGCTCGATGGCCGCGGGCGCGCTCACCGAGGTGATGGGCGGCACGCCGCTCCAAGTGGAGAACGCGGCGGAGATCGCCATGGAGCACAACCTGGGCCTCACGTGCGACCCCATCGGCGGGCTCGTCCAGGTGCCGTGCATCGAGCGCAACGCCATGGCCTCCGTGAAGGCCATCAACGCCACGCGCATGGCCCTCTCCGGAGACGGCCGCCACTTCGTGAGCCTGGACAAGGTCATCAAGACGATGCGCGACACCGGCCGCGACATGAAGGACAAGTACAAGGAGACCGCGCGCGGCGGCCTCGCCGTCAACGTGCTCGAGGTGGCCAACCTCAGCGTGGGTCTCCCCGAGTGCTGAGCGGCTCGGCACCGCGCGGGTGAGCCGCGACGCCAGTCTCAGTCAAAAGGCAACGACATCCACGGAGTGTGAACAACCACACACTCCCGTCAGAGTCCGCACTAGCATTGGCGAGCCGGGACGGAGTGCCGGTTCCGGCGTCTCTGCGGCAAAGAGACACATTCACCTCAGGCACGGGGCGCGGCGCGTCCGCGCCCACGAGGTCGCTCGCCCATGTCCGCAATCCAGAAGAACCTCTCGCCCTGGCGCGCGCTCGCGCTGGGAGCCGCCCTCGCTGTCTCGGGCGGCTGTGAGTCCCCTCCCGAGGCCTCACCGCCCTCGGAATCCCTCTCACTCGAGGCCGCCGAGCCCGTGCTCCACCCGGAGCGTCGAGGCATTGGCGCCATGGTGCTGCCGCCGCGTGGCCCCTCCGCGATGTCCCTCTCGGTGGACTCGCGCAGCTCGCTCATCGTCACCGACACAGCCATCCTGGTGAACTTCAGCTTCCAGCGGGTGATGACCCAGTTGGTCGCGCAGTCTGGCGTCCCGGGGCTCACGCCGCTGCGCTTGTTCCAGGAGTGGTGGGACACGAACAACTCCGCGCCGGGCCTGGGGCTGGGCGGGCCACACTGCGATGACGCCGGCTTCGAGGGGCAGGCGGCGCTGAACCTGTTCCCCTATCTGTGCGCGCGCATCGAGGGGACGCAGGCCACCCTCAATCCGTTTGATCCCAACGCCAAGGCGCCAGCCTACGTGCCCGCCGCAGTGGTCAATCGCTTTGATCTGGCGCCCGCGAATGGCTCGGACTGCGGCGAGTACCGCATCGTCTTCGTCAAGCGCACCGGCATGACGGACCCGAGCAATCGCAACCTCCTCATCTTCGAGGCGGTGCTGCCCAATCCCAATCCCGCGCAGGGGCTCAATGGCTGCCGCCCCGTGGCGGACCTGTGGGCCAAGCTCAGCACCGTTCCCGACGCCGCGGAGCGCTCGAAGATGCTGTCCAACTTCTACTTCGAGGGGCTCGCGGGCTTCATGCCGGTGGTGCACATCGACAACTACGGCAACCGCTCGGGTCCCGTGGCCACGGGACAGGTGCGCACCAACCAGTTCATGGCGCCGCCCTGGACGCTGCGCGAGTACAAGGTCCGCCAGCAGTTCTGCTCCGGCGTCACGCCCTGCGCGATGCGCTTCATCCCGGTGACGGTGAAGACCAACCCGGGCGCCACGCTCTTCTCCCTCTTCTCGGGGCACCCGCAGGCACCCGCCTTCCAGAGCACGGCCTTTCCCTCGCAGGTTCCCTTCCTCGCCTTCAACGACCTCAACCTGTTCAACTACTCCGTCGCGGACAGCTTCAACAGCGGCGAGAGCAATGCACAGGGTACCGACAACGACTACATCCAATCCTTTGGCTTCAGCACCAGCCCGTTCCGAACCACCATCCAGGCGCGGCTCACGGCGACCGGCAGCACGCTGAGCCCGGTGGACATGATCGCGCGCGCGCAGGCGCTCTCCTGTGCGGGCTGCCACCAGCTCAGCAACGGCGCGAACCTGGGCGGCGGCCTCAGCTGGCCTTTCTCCGCGGGATTCACGCACGTGTCGGAGCAGCAGGAGACAGGCCCGTTCGGCCCGCGCTTCCAGATTTCCACCGCGCTCACCGGCACGTTCCTGCCCCACCGCAAGGCCGTGCTGGAGACGTTCCTCAACAGCTCCTGCGGCGACGCAATCTGCCAGCCGTGGGAGACGCACGCGGCGTGTTCGAAGGACTGCCCGTAGCCTCGCTCGGTGAGAACAGACGGGGCGGCCCATGTCTCATGGGGCCGCCCCGAGGGCCAAGGGTCATGGAATGGACTGGGGCCAGGAGCGTCCTGGAGGACATCTGTGGCGCCCTTCGCCAACCACTGCGCGATGAGAAGGGCGCAGCAACGTGGCGCACCGCCATACCCACGGGCGACTCCAGTTCCGGGCAGGCGTCTTCGTCGGTGAGCAGCATCAAGAGGAGTTCATTGCCGAGGCTGAAAGTGCTTGCTCCGCTGCGGTAACGAGCCCACTGAACGCCTGCCCCCGGACCATGGAGGGCCGGCGGTCATCGCCCGCGCCAAGTGTCGTGCGCCCCTCGAGTCTCGCCACATGTGGCGCATGGGTTGCGGCGTGAGTCTGGCGCCGCCCAGGTTATGTTCCTTTGCCCTTGAGCCAGAACGAGCGACCGTCGGCTGAGGTCAGTGCCCCTGCCAGGAACATCGCGAAGGAGGGCGTGATGACCGGGCAGTATTCGGGCTCGGGAAACATTTCGCGGTAGCCATCACGGATGGGGTAGCGGCCCTCACGCTGCGCGCTGACATCGACCAGAGCGTAGTTGGAGTCTTGGAGATCGCAGACGATGTACCAGTCTGGCGGACCCCATTCGTCCGTGTCCGCGAGGCCCATCACTGCCCGCGCTCGCACGATGTCCGCGAGCGGCCGGAACATGTAGGGCGAGTTCGGGCTCATGAACAGGGCTGCGCCGTCGCAGTGCAGATAGAAGGCGCGCAAGTCGTCGTCGAGCCGCCAGCCGATGCGCTTCTCGAACGCCTCGATTTGTGCCGGCGACGCGGGAGGATTCGGAAGGTGGTGGGCCGAGATCTCGCGCAGGAGGGCATCCATCGACACAGGCTCATTCACCATAGGGGTAATCCGCTCCAATGCGAGTCCACGGCGAATTGCCGGCGTAGCACTGGTTATAGAGGCCCCTCAGGGTGTTGTGTACGGCTGGGTCCATGGGGATGAGGTTGTCCCAGTCGGTCGGGTTTCCGCCGTGCCCGAGATCTCGGATGTGGTGCCCTGGATAGTTGTTGCCCTGGATGTCCTGCGGCCATGCCCCCATCTTCTTCGCCCATTGAGCGCGGAAGCCTTCGCGGATGGCTTCCCATCTGTCGCGGCGCGCCGCTATCTGCGCGCTGGGCAGCACGTCGTAGTTGCAGCAACAGTGGGTGATGCCCGCGCGAGAGCCCGCATCGACGAAGCGCCCGTTGAAATCCATTTTCACATCGGCCAGCCACATACAGCCCTGGAGCATGTAGCCCTCGCCCGAACACTTCTCGCGGCAGTACGTCCAGAGAGACTGACTGCATTCCCACGGGCCGTACCAGATGACGGTACGCCACTGCCCTCCGGCGCCAAGGCTGATGACCGGCCCCTCCCACTTGCGACCAGCACCTGTCGTGATGGGAGCCACCGAGCCACATCCAGCGACGGTGACCACAATTGTGGCAGGTACCGCGACGTGCCTCAGTACGCCAGTCATGCGCACAAACGCTAAGGCCGCATAACACGAAATCCAAGCCATGCGGTCCAGCGCACGGAGACTCCGTCCGGCGCGTCTTTCAGGCGGTTGGCTCCCTCGCCAATTCGGGCCCTGTCCCATCGTGGCGCCCCGAGTGGGAACCGCCCCGGCCGCATGCGACAGGGGGCGAACCCGACCCCGGCCTGCAACGAATTCACTCACAGAGTGTGAACAACCACACACTCGCGTCAGAACCCGCACTAGCATCTGCGGGCCAGGACGGAGTGCCGGTTCCGGCGTCTCTCCGACAAAGAGAGACACGCTCACCTCAGGCACGGGGCGCGGTGCGTCCGCGTCCACGAGGTCTCACACCCATGTCCGCATTTCCGAAGAGCCTCTCGCCCTGGCGCGCGCTCGCGCTGGGAACCGCCCTCGCCTTCTCAGGCGGATGTGAACCCGAGCCCGCGCGGGAATCCTCACCTCCCACCGACACCACCCCCACCGAAGCCGCCGAGCCCGCGCTCCACCCGGAGCGACGCGGAATTGGCGCCCTGACGCTGCCGCCCCGCGGCCCCTCCGCCCTGGCCATCTCGGTGGATCCGCGCAGCTCGCTCACCGTCACGGACACAACCATCCTGACGAACTTCACCTTCCAGCGCGTGATGAACCAGCTGGTCGCGCAATCCGGCGTCGCGGGGCTCACGTCGCTGCGGCTGTTCCAGGAGTGGTGGGACACCGCCAACCCAGCGCCGGGCCTCGGCCTGGGCGGGCCGCACTGCAATGACTCCATCTTCGCGGGCCAACCGGCGCTGAACACATTCCCCTATCTCTGTCCCCGACAGGAGGGCGTGCAAGCCACCACCAACCCGTTCATCAGCCCGGGCACCAACGCCGACGAGTACGTGCCGGCCGCGCTGGTGAATCGCTTTGACCTGGCGCCCGCGAGCGGCTCGGACTGTGGCGAGTACCGCATCGTCTTCGTCAAACGCTCGGGCATGACGAACCCCGGCAATCGCAACCTCATCATCTTCGAGGCCGTGCTGCCCAATCCCAATCCCGCGCTGGGGCTCAATGGCTGCCGCCCCGTGACGGACCTGTGGGCCAAGCTCACGTCGCTGCCCAACCCCACGGACCGCGCCAACCTGCTGAATGATTTCTATTTCAATGGGCTCCCCGGCTTCATGCCGGTGGTGCACATCGACAACTACGGTAACCGCACGGGCAGCGTGGCCACGGGACAGGTGCGCTCCAATCAGTTCATGCAGGGCCCCTGGACGCTGCGCGAGTTCAAGCTGCGCCTGCAAATCTGTAGCTCCACCACGCCCTGCGCGCTGCGCTTCATCCCCGTGACGGTGAAGACCAACCCGGGCGGCACCCTGTTCTCGCCCGCCTCGACCCATCCGCAGGCGCCGGCCTTCCAGGGCCCGGCCTTCCCCGCCGAGGTCCCCACCCTCGCCGTCAATGACATCAACCTGTTCAATCTCAACGTCGCGAATGTCTTCAACAGCGGCCAGAGCAACGCGCAGGGCCCGGAGAATGACTACCTCGCCGCGTTTGGCCCCGGCCCCAGCCCCTTCCACACCAACATTCAGACGCAGCTCACCGCGGCGGGCAGCACGCTGACGCCGCAGAACATCGTCGCGCGCGCGGAGGCGCTCTCCTGCGCGGGCTGCCACCAGCTCAGCAACGGCGCGAACCTCGGCGGTGGCATCGTCTGGCCTCCGTCCGCGGGCTTCGTTCACGTGACGGAGCAGTTGGAGCCGGGCCCGTTCGGAACGCGCTTCCGCATCTCGCCGGCGCTCACCACCACGTTCCTGCCGCACCGCAAGGCCGTGCTGGAGACGTTCCTCAACAGCTCGTGCGGCGACGCCACCTGCCAGCCGTGGGAGACGCACGCGGCCTGCTCGGCGGACTGCCCGTAGCAGCGACGCGAGCAGACACACCGCGCGACCACACATGAGCGCGGACTGCGCCGCGCCTCTCTACGCGGGGGGCGCGGCGCGCACAGGCTCGGTGGAGACCTCAGGACGGCGCAGGGTCGCGGCGGCCACGCCGCTCAAGCCCACCAGCCCCACGAGGTTGGGGAACACCTGCAAGCCATTCATCAGGTCGCCCCAGGCCCAGATGGTCTCCACCTTGCCCATGGCCCCCATCACGATGAGCCCGCAGTAGAGCCAGCGGTAGGGCTTCGTGACCCGAGGGCCCAGCGCATAAGACAGGAACTGCTCGCCGTAGTACGCCCAACCGATGAGCGTCGTGTAGCCGAAGAGGAACGCGCAGAACGCGACCACCCAACCGCCCACGGTGGGGATGACTGTCTCGAAGCCTCGCGCCACCGCGGCCGTGCTGGTCAGCCCCGAGGTCCACGCGCCGCTCACCAGGATGACGAGCGCGCTGAGCGTGGACGTGACGCACGAGACGATGAACACCTCCATCACCGCCTGGAGCCCCTGCCGCACGGGCTCCTCCGTCCGGGCAGAGCCATACGCCACCGCGGCGGTGCCATACCCGGCCTCGTTGGCGTAGATGCCTCGCGCGATGCCGTAGCGCAGCGCGACCATCATCCCCACGCCCGCCGCGCCTCCGCCCGCCGCGCGCATGGAGAAGGCCTCCTGCACGACGAGCGCGAGCACCTCGGGCAGCCGCGTCACGTGCGCGAGGATGACGATGAGCCCGCCCACCAGGTAAAGGCCCACCTTGAGCGGCGCCAACCGCTCCGCCGCGCGACCAATGCTCTTCACGCCGCCAATCACCACCAACCACGTGAGCACCGCGATGACCGCGCCTGATACCCACGGGGCGATGGCGAACTGGCTTTGCAGCACCACCGCCATGGAGTTGGGCTGGGTGAACGGCGTCGTGGTGAGCGCGGCCACGCCCGCCACCAGCGCGTAGACCCAGGCGAGACGAGGTGCACCGAGCCCGTCCTTCAAGTAGTGCATGGGCCCCGCGGACAGCCGACCGCCCTCCGCCACGCGGTAGCGGATGCCCAGCACGGCCTCGGTGAACTTGATGGCCGTGGCGAAGAACCCGTAGACCCAGATCCAGAACAATGCCCCCGGCCCACCGCTGACGATGGCGGTGGCCACGCCCGCGATGTTGCCCGTGCCGATGGAGGCGCCCAGCGCGGTCATGAACGCTTGGAAGGGACTCAGCGCCCCCACGCCTCGCCCCTCGGCGGGACGCATCGCGCGCAGTGCCTCGCGAAAGCGCACCACCTGCACGAAGCGCAGCCGCACGGTGAGGAAGACGCCCGTGCCCAGCAGGAGCGCGAGCGTCCAGGGCCCCCACACCGCGTTGCTCGCCACGTCGATGGCGACTCGCACCGGCTCGGGCAGGAGCACCATGGTCAGGGCACGGCCTTCTTCGCGGGCGCAGGCGGCTCCGCGGCGGGAGCCACGGGCAACAGCGGCACGCGGCCCTCGGGATAGAGCGCGGTGACGCGGTCACCCTTCAGCTCCAGCGCGGCCAGATGGTGCCCGTAGCCCGTGCTCAGGCCGGTGTCGATGATGAACACGCGACCTGCGAAGCGCACGTGGATGCGCCCGTCCTCCGTCGTGGTGTGGCCCAGCACCATCCGCCGCGCCCCGAAGGTGGCCAGCACCTTCGTGAGCCCCGCATCCCATTGGGACTCTTCATCCTGCGCGTAGCCTCGGAACCACAGCGGGCCATCTCGCGCCACGCCACCACCGGGCGGCTCTCCGGGCGTCACGTCCTGGAGCACCCAGCGGTTGAGCCCCGCGAGCGTCGTCTCGGGCACGCTGGGCGCCAGCCCCCCGTGCATGAAGAGCGTGTCGTTGATGCGCACCACGGCGGCGTGCGAGCGCAGCCACTTGCCGTAGCGACCGTCCGGCGCGTACGCCGCATGGTGCCCCGCCGTGCCCGGCGGATCCACCGGGTCGTCCGCGGCGGTGGATTGATCCGCGAACGTGGCGCGCTCCGCCGGCGTCACGTAGCGCAGGTCCCCGCGCATGTTCATCACTTCGTGGTTGCCCAACAGCGCGTGCACGCGTCCGCCCGCGCGCCGCGCCTCGACCTCCAGGCGCATGAGCAGCTCATACGCATCCCGGGTGTGCTCGCTCCGGTCCGGGATGTCTCCGGTCTGCACCAGGTGCGTCTTGCCGCCCGTCCAGTGCCCCGCCGCGTCGATGACGCCCGCCAGCTTCAGCACCTCGCGCAGCGAGTCCACATCCCCGTGGACATCGCCCACCGCGACCACGCGCTCCACCCCCTGGAAGGAGTAGGGGTCCTCGGGCTTCGGCGCCGCCGCGGCCAGCGCGGGCACGAGCAACAGCGCGGCCCAGCTCCATCGCGAGGGCGTGCTCATTTCCACGAGCACCCCTTGATGAGCGAGCAGTACTTCGCGTTCGTCGCCGTCTCGCACTTGGGCGGGATGCCCGAGCACATCTTGCTGCCGAAGTAGTAGATGCACCCCGGCTGCGTGTTGCAGAAGGTCTGCGAGTAGACCCCGCAGAACGTCGCCTTGCCCGTGCAGTGCCCACCCGAGGCATCGGTCACGGCGGCCTCCTTCTTGGTGACCTGCGTCGTCCCCGCATCCGGACGCGGGCCTTGTGCCCACGCGCCCAGCCCCACCACCCACACCGCGCAACCCACCAGGAGCCCGCTTCGCTTCAATCGTCGAATCATGGTGCCATTGTCTCCGCGCCCGCCCCGGCCCGCATTCGTCTCCGCTCGGACACTCGCGATTCTATGGGACTCCCCGCCAACCGCGCCAAAATGGCGGGAGCAGGGACACCCCCGGCGGGACGGTGTAGAGTCGCTGGAGCATTTGCCACCCTCCCAAACACCCATGCAGCAGAAGATTGCCGTCGACCTGTCGACGACCGCCGTGCGCAGCCAGGGGCCGCTTCCTCCGGCGCAGCGCATCGTGCCGGCGTTGACGCTCGTGTCTCACCCCCATCCGCAGCGCATTGGCGAGCGGCTCCTGTTTCAGGCCCTGGCCGAGGTGGGCCGCCCCGTCAGCCTGTCGCGCAACGCGCCGGACTTCTCGCGGCCGGATGGCCTGATGGCCCTGCCGCTGGGAGACCCGTTCCTCAGCCGCAAGCCCGTGCAGTTCGAGCCCGGGCCGCGCGGCGGCCTGCGGATGCTCGTGCCCGAGGACGGCACGCAGGTGCAGGTGGCGGGAGAGGCCGTCGTCGGCGGGCGCGAGTTCTCGCGCGAGGAGCTCCAGGCGGGCGTCCCCCTGGTGCTCGCCGAGCGCATCGTGATGCTCCTGCACCTGACCACCACGGGCCGCGCGCCCGCCGTCGGAGACCTGGGCATGGTGGGCCAGGGCGAGGCCATCCAGCAGGTGCGCGAGGACATCCGCCGCGTGGCGGATCTCCTCGTGCCCGTGCTCATTCGCGGCGAGACAGGCACGGGCAAGGAGCTGGTCGCCCGCGCCATTCATGAGCAGGGCCCACGCCGCGCTGGCCCCTTCATCAGCGTCAACCTGGGCGCGCTCTCCAAGGAGCTGGTCGCCGCCGAGCTGTTCGGCGCGCAGCGCGGCGCGTACACGGGCTCCACGCGCGAGCGAGACGGCTACTTCCGCGCGGCGCAGGGAGGCACCCTCTTCCTCGACGAAGTGGGAGAGGCCCCGCCCGAAGTCCAGGTGGCGCTCCTGCGCGTGCTGGAGACGGGCGAGGTGTATCCGGTGGGAGGCCATGCGCCGGTGCCCATCGACGTGCGGCTCGTCACCGCCACGGACGCGAACCTGGAGGCCCGCAGCGAGGAGGGGCTCTTCCGCGCTCCGCTGCTGCACCGCCTCGCGGGCTTCGAGATCCGCGTGCCGCCCTTGCGCGAGCGCCGCGAGGACATCGGGCCGCTGTTCCTTCACTTCGCCCGGCAGGAGCTGGAGACCACGGGCGAGGTGGCGCGCCTGTCCTCCGCCGCCGCGCGCGCCGAGCCCTGGCTGCCCGCGTCCCTGGCCCTGCGGCTGGTGCGCTTCGCGTGGCCGGGCAACATCCGCCAGCTTCGCAACGTGGCCCGCCAGCTCGTCATCGGCAGCCGCGGCCTGCCCGGCTTTCGCGTCGATGCGCGCCTGGAGCAGGAGCTGGATGGCGCGGCGAGCCCCGTGCCCGGCCGGACCCTCACCGACGCCACCCCGGACACGCCCGGCCCCGCCGAGGAGAAGCCCACCCGCCGCAAGCCCTCCGACGTGGGCGAGCAGGAGCTCCTGGAGGCCCTGCGCTCCTGCTCATGGGACCTCAAGGCCGCGGCGGACTGGCTGGGCATCCCCCGCTCCTCCGTCTACGTCCTCATCGACAAGAGCTCGCTTCTGCGCACCGCTCGCGACTTGAGCCCGGAGGAGATCACCCGCTGCTTCCACGAGTGCCAGGGGGACCTGGACAAGATGGTACAGCGGCTGGAGGTCTCCCGCCGCGCCCTCCAGCGCCGCGTGCGTGAGCTGGGATTGGGTGAGCCCTGAGCGCCTGGACGCGTCAACCCGCTGGGTGACACACCGCTGACGCGTCCGCGCCCGCGCCCTGTCGCCCGCGCGCGCCGCATCTTCGAGTGGCGGTGTCGTCGGCCGCTGCTGGTACGGTGCCTGCAACCTCACGTGGACCGCAGCATCCAGACTTCCCCACGTGGGGAATGGAGCCTCACCGCAATGGCGCACAT
This sequence comes from Citreicoccus inhibens, assembly GCF_019039035.1. GTDB lineage: Bacteria > Myxococcota > Myxococcia > Myxococcales > Myxococcaceae > Citreicoccus > Citreicoccus inhibens. The sequence continues at coordinate 51,411 of NZ_JAHNZT010000004.1, forward strand.
CACCATCGAGATACGTCCGGATGACATCCGGTACTCTCCCAGTGCCCTGGTCAATCAGGGCGATACCGTGACCTTCCACCTCGACAGCATCATCGGGCCCGCCATCGTGTACTTTGACGACGGGACCTGTCTGACCGCGCCCAATCCGCTCACCCTGAATGGACAGACGCTCCAGCAGACCAACACCTTCGTGGCGCTCACCGCCCTGTCCGGGCCCTATCCGTTCACCGTGACGATCCCGGACATGCCGAGGCGGAGCAACAAGCACGGCGGAGAGCATGAAGTGAAGAAGGGCGGCCTGGAGGTCTCGACGGATCCGCCGAAGTAGTCGGCGACTACGGAAGCGCCGCGAGCCGGCCCTTCCAGACCGGCGCGAGGTTGGGGTTGTCCACCAACGCTCGCGCCAGCTCCTCACGGGCCTGAGTCCTCCACGCCTGCTGTTGCGCGGGGGACGCGGGCCGCGTCGCGCGCGCGCCCATGAGGCCCGCATGCAGCGCCGCCGCCCGAGCCCACTTCGGCCGCGCGGCGAGGACCTCCTCCACCCACGTCAATCCCTGCTGAAGCTCCGCCGTGGAGTCGCGGCCCTGGCGCGCCTTCCAGTCCGCCCAGACGCGTTGCAGGTCCGCCGAGGCCAGCCGCAGGTCCGCGCGCCGGGGGTCCAACTCCAGCGCCTGACGGAATGCGCTCGCGGCCCGCGCGAAGTCCTCCTCCACCGCCTGTCCCCGGGCAGCCCGCCCGCGCGCCCGCACGGCGAGCACCTCGCCCTGGGCCCGCCACGCCCCGCCCAGGCGCGGGTTGAAGCCCAGCGCCCGGCGCAGGGCCTCCTCCGCGGGACCCAGCTCCGCCTCCGGGTCTCCGCCCTGCTCCAGCACCCACGCCGCGCGGTGGACCCGCACGCGCGCCAGGCTCGTCCACACGTCCGCGTCCTCGGGCAGCAACGTGAGGGCGTGCGTGTACACCTCCTCGGCGGCGCGCACGGCGGGGCCCGGGTCGTCCCGGCGCGCGAGCAGGAAGGCCGCGCGGGACGACCACACCTCCCCCTGGTTGTTGTAGGCGAAGCCCTGCTGGGGCGCGACGTCGCGCGCCACGGTGAAGGCGCGCATGGCCTCCGCCAGGAGCGGCTCGGGGTCGCCGCCATCCTCCCAGCGCTGCTCCGCCTGCCACAGCAGCACCGAGCCTCGCCCGTTGTGCAGCTGCGGCAGCTTGGGGTTGATGGCCACCCCCTGTCCGTAGAGAGACAGCGCCTTCTCCAGGTCGGCCGTGAAGGGCTCGCCCCGGTCGCGATGTCGATGCGCGAGCTGCTCCGAGACGTCCGCCGCCTGGAAGCAGGCCGGGACGTTGGCGGGATTCAACGTGAGCGCGCGGGTGAGGGCATCGCGCGCCAGGGCCAGGTCCCCCGCGGCATCCGGCGCGCGCGGATTGGACGCCCGCGCGCGGTAGGCCCCCCCCAGGCAGATCCACGCGTCCGACTGCCCCTCCCGCACGCGGATGGCCTGAAGGCAGGCGTCAATGGCCTTGCCCTGATGGACGAGCGGCTCGCCGCCGTGCTCGCCCTCGTAGTCCGCCCACACCTGCCACGTCAGGCCCAGGTTGACGTGAAAGGCATAGTCGCGCTCCTCGGCGGGGATCTGCTCGAAGGTCTCGGTGGCCAGCCGGAGCTGCTCACGCGGGTCCTGCCCCTGGCGCTGCCGGTAGCGCGCCCACAGCCGATACGACAGGGCCTGCTCCAGCGGCACCCGCGCGCGCTTCGGCGCGAGCACCTGCGCGGCGCGCGCCGCCGCGATGGACTTGGCGAGGAGCGCCTCCACGTCCTCCCCCCCACGATTGGAGCGCTGCTCCGCGAGCCGGCGGTGGAAGCGCGCCTCCAGCACATGCACGCGGTAGTCATCCAGCGCGGCCACCCGGGCGCGGCTCAAGGCATCCAGCCCCCGCTCGTAGTGCGGCATCACGTTGCCCTCGCCGTACAGCTCCATGACGAGCGCGGCCAACTCCAACCGGCCCAGCACGTAGTGCGCGCCCGGCTGGCTCTCCGCGGTCGCGGCGGCGGCGAGATAGGCCTTCCGCCCCTCGTCCAGGTCCGCCTGAGAACCGGGCCGGTCGCCCTGGTGCCAGCGCTGCGTGGCGCGCGCCAGGAGGATGTCGCCGCGCAGGAGCGGGGACTCATAGAACCAGGGCTGCGCGCGGCCCATGTCCTCCAGGTGGCCGAGCGCCTCCTCGTAGCGGCCCTCGTAGAACGCGAACAGCGCCTTCACGTACAGCGGCGGCGCGGGGACATCCGGCCCCTCGGCCTGACGCAGATACGCGAGCGCCGGGTCGCGATAGCGCTGCTCCAGTTCGCGGCGCCGGGCCTCGCGCTGCTCGGGGCCGCGGCGCTCCACGTCCAACAGGAGCTGATCCCGATACAGGTTGCCCAGCACCAGCGCGAGCGCCCAGGCCACGCGCGGCTCCCGGTACCCCTGCGTCCACGCGGACTCCAGCCGCTCGCGCGCGCCCTCCAGGTCATCGAGCACCAGCAGCGCGCGCCCCAGGGCGTACTGACCGGGCCCTCGCGCCTGCACGCCCGCGTCGCGCACCTCCGCCTCCAGCGCGTCCATGCTCTGGCGCAGCGCCGCGCGGTCCTCGCGCGTGTCGTGCAGTCGCGCCAGCGCGGAGTAGCGCGCCGCCGCCTCGATGCGCTCCACCCGCTCGGTGAAGCGACGCGACAGCCGCTCCCGCTCGGCCACCTCGCGCCGGGCATGGAGCGTCTGCCCCACCGCGCCGGACACCAGGGCCAGCGCCGCCGCGCCCGTCGCGAGCGCGACCCGATGGCGCCGGGCCTTCTTGCGCAGCCGATACCCCAACCCCTGGCGCGCCTGCACCGGCTCGCCCTCGAGGAAGCGGTCCAGGTCCTGCGCGAGCGCGTGCGCCGAGTCGTAGCGGGACGGGCGCTCCTTCTCCAGGCACTTGAGGACGATGGCCTCCAGGTCCTGGGGAATGTCCGCGTCCAGCGAGCGCGGCGCCGCCGCCTCCTCGGTCTGGAGCCGCGCGATGATCTCCTGCGCGGTGGCGCCCGTGAACGGCGGGCGTCCGGTGAGCAGCGCGTAGAGCGTGGCCCCCAGCGCATAGACATCCACGCGGCGGTCCAGGCGGGCCACCTCGCCTCGCGCCTGCTCGGGGGCCATGTAGTGCGGCGTGCCCAGCACCACGCTGGCGCTGCTGCCCTCCTCGCGCCAGTCGTGCGCCAGACCGAAGTCCATCACGAAGGGCGCGAAGTCCCCGTCCTCGCCGCGCTCCACCAGGATGTTGCCGGGCTTGATGTCGCGATGGATGAGGCCGGCGCGGTGCGCGGCGTGGACGCCCTCGGCCGCCTGCCGCAGCACGAGCACCTTCTGCTCCAGCGTGAGGGACTCGGCGAACACGCCCAGCGGCTGGCCCTCCACGTACCGCATGGCGATGTAGCCACGACCCTGGACCTCGCCCACCTCATAGACCTCGCACACGCGCGCGTGGCGGACGCGGGCCTGCGCGCGGGCCTCGGAGAGGAAGCGGCGCGCCAGCTCCGGGTCCTCGCCTCGCACGAACTTGAGGGCCACGTTGCGGCGCAGCATCGGGTCATACGCCAGGAACACCCACCCCATGCCGCCCTGCCCCAGGAAGCGCACCGGCTGGTAGCGCTCCCAGTCCGGCACCGGAAAGGCGGGCGCACCGGACGACGGCGGCGGGGGGACACCGGGCGTGACGGGGGTCAGCGTGGCGGCCTCGTGCGGGAGCCCCGCGGCCTCGGCGACGGGCGACAGCTCGGGGTGGCCCAGTTCGCGCCGCAGCACCCGCAGGGTGTCCTCGGAGAGTCGCCCGCGCTCGCGCAGCAGCTCCAGGGGACCGCGCGACAGACGCAGCGCTTCCTGCCGAAGGACCGCCGCCTCCTCCTGGGAGAGCAGCCCCTCGTCCAGCGCGAGGAGCAACTCCTCCTCGTCGGCTCCTGTGTCGCGCCCCGCCATGTGCACGGGGTGCAGCATACCCAGGCACTCAGGAGACACGAGCGCGCTCTGGGAACTACCAGGCTCCGGGAAACCGAGAGTGGACACCGGGCCGGGTGCCCACCCTCATCAGTCTCCCGGAGCCTGCTTCACGCGCCGGGACTCAGGCGCGCTTGCGACGACGCAGGCCCAGCAGGCCGAGCAGGCCCAGCCAGGAGGCATCGGGGGCGACGCTGCAGCCCCCTCCCGCGAAGGCGCGGGTGAAGGCCACGGTCCACGTGTGGACGGCGGGGGTCGCGTCCACGTTGCCCGCGGCGTCCACGGCGCGCACCTTGAGGGTGTGCGTGCCGGGCTTCACGTCGTAGGTCGCCTGGCACTCGCCGTAGGCGCCGTTGTCGAGGCTGCACTCGTAGCGCACGTCGCTCTCGGAGGCGCCGTACTCGAAGCCCGCCTGCGGGTCCTCGGTGCGCTCCTCCGGCGTGCGCCGGAAGACCGTGTCGGGGGCCAGCGTGTCGATGCGGAACGTGTCGGCGTTCGAGGCGGGGCTCGTGGAGCCCTGCGGATTGGACGCCGTGGCCGTCACCGTGTGCGCCCCGTCCACGAGCGGCGTGGTCGGCTTGCAGCTCCACTTGCCGGTGTCATCCACCGTGGCGGTGCACACCACGGTGGAGCCCTCGCGCACCGTCACCGTGTTGCCGGGGGTCCCGGTGCCCTGGATGGCGGGCGTGCCGGTGTTCAACAGCGAGCCCGGGGCCGGGCCGGTGATGACCGGCGCGGTGGGCGGCTGGAGGTCCAGCACGAACGTCTTCGCCGGCGCCGTCTCGGTGGCGCTGACCACGGTGGACGTCACCACCGCGGAGTGCGTCCCGGAGGTCACGCCGGTGGCCGTGCAGCTCCAGTGGCCCGTGGCGTCCGCCGTGGCGGTGCACGCGGGCGTATTGCCGCCATCCAGGTACACCGTCACGGTGGCGCCCGGGGTGGCGGTGCCGCCCAGGTCCACGCCCGTGGTGCCGTGGGGCTGCGTCTGGGTGAGCGCCGGGATGAGCTGGCAGATGGAGAGCGAGTTGGCGCTCCAGGTGACCGCGGTGTTCGAGTTGTTGGCGAGGCCGCAGTCCGTGTCGATGAGGCCCACGCGCACATCCCCGGTCAGCGCGTCGAAGTCGCGCGACAGCCCGAAGCCCGAGGCCATGCCCTCCTCGCGCGTGAGCTTGGCCGTGACGGTGCCGCCGTAGCCCAGCGAGAACGCCTGGCCCGAGGCGTTGACGCCCAGGATGCCCGGGAGCCAGGACGTGTTGCCCGAGTAGCTGACCGCGCCCGAGACGTAGCGCATGTGGTAGCGGCCTGGGACGGTGAGCACCGGCTGGGCCAGCGACGCGTCCAGCGTCGGCGCCGTGGCGCTCGACACCTGCGTGCAGTCCGCCACCCCGCGGCGCGTGAAGTAGGCCTGCACCTGGGTGTTCTGGCACGCGAAGCCGGACTCCACGGCGCACGTGGCCGAGCAGCCATCGCCGCTCACCGTGTTGCCGTCATCGCACGCCTCGGAGGCCGCCTTGACGCCATCACCGCACGTCACGGCGCACACGGACGGGTTCTGGTTGCAGGTGTAGCCGGCCTCGACGGTGCAGCTCGCCGAGCAGCCGTCGCCCGCCTTGGTGTTGCCGTCGTCGCACAGCTCGCCGTCATCCAGCATGCCGTTGCCGCAGACGTTCGCCGCGACACACACGTGGGTGGAGGGGCTGCACATTCCGCTGTCGCAGACACCAGACGCCGCGCAGGCCTGGCCCACTTCCCACAGGCAGCGCGGAGAGCAGGTGTCGCCGCTGGACAGGTTGCCGTCGTCGCATACCTCGGAGCCGGCCACCACGCCGTCACCGCAGGACGTGCGGCACGCGCTGGGCGCGCCGCTGCACGAATAGCCAGACTCCACGGCGCACGAGGCCGAGCAGCCGTCACCCGCCTGGGTGTTGCCGTCGTCGCACGTCTCGCCCGCGTCCAGCTTGCCGTTGCCGCAGGAGTTGAAGCACGTGTTGCCCGGGGCCGGGCAGCTCCAGCCCGGCTCCACGGTGCACGTGGCCGAGCAGCCGTCACCCGCCTGGGTGTTGCCGTCGTCGCACTTCTCGCTGCCCGTGGTGATGCCATCGCCGCAGACCGTGACGCAGGCGCTGGGCGCGCCGCTGCACGAGTAGCCCGTCTCCACCAGACAGCCCTGCGAGCAGCCGTCGCCCGCCTTCTTGTTGCCGTCGTCGCAGGTCTCGTTCGCATCCACCGTGCCGTTGCCGCAGGTGGCCACGCACACGGACGGCCCCGCCGCGGGCTGGCTGCACGCGTAGCCCGGCTCCGCGCGGCACTCGGTGCCGCAGCCATCCAGCGGCGTGAGGTTGCCGTCGTCGCACTGCTCACCCGGATCCACCTGGCCGTTGCCGCACGTCTTCACGCACGGCTGGCCCACCACGGGGCACGCATAGCCCAGCTCCAGCGTGCACGCGTTGGAGCAGCCATCGCCCAGGTTGCTGTTGCCGTCGTCGCACAGCTCGCCCGGATCCAGGTGGCCGTTGCCGCACAGGGTGGCGCACTTGGAGGGGACATCCGAGCACTCGTAGCCGCGCTCGATGCGGCACGCCGCGGAGCAGCCATCCGAGTCGAACACGTTGCCGTCATCGCACTGCTCGCCGGGGTCGATGGCCCCGTTGCCACACGTCTTCACGCAGGCCTTGCCCTCGGTGGGGCAGGAGTAGCCACCCTCCACGCGGCAGCTCGCGTTGCAGCCGTCGCCCGACTTGGAGTTGCCGTCGTCGCACTGCTCGCCCGGGTTGAGCGCGCCGTTGCCGCAGGTGGCGGCGCAGGTGCTCGGCTGACCGGTGCAGCCATAGCCCGGCTCGATGCCGCAGGAGTTGCTGCAGCCATCGCCGTTGGCCGTGTTGCCGTCGTCGCACTCCTCGCGCAGCGAGATGACGCCGTCGCCGCACTTGTCGTCATACGCATCCACGAACAGGTAGCGGAAGGCATTGGGCGTGGCCGCCTCATTCTCGTTGCACAGCTCGATGCGGTTGAGGCCCACGCGCCAGGGCGAGGTGGCACCGAACTCGCGGAAGATGTTCTTCTGCCAGGGCTGGCCCGGCGGCTGGCTGATGACCGTGGGCGTCACGCTGGCGCCGTTGACCTTCGCGCTGTCGAACTGGTTGTCATTGAAGGTGGCCAGCCGCAGGCGGAACTGCGCCACGTTGGTCGTCGAGGGGACCATGAAGTCCTGGTACACGCAGACCGGCGCGCCCAGCGGCGCCGCCATGTAGCGCGCCGTCTGAAGCTCCTGGGGCCAGTCATTGGCGTTGCGCACGGCCGTGTCCGAGGGCGCGTTGGAGCCCACGTAGAGCCAGTGCGAGTCCTTGCCGGACTCCAGGCGCCGGTTGTGCTCATCCACGCCCGTGTTGAACACCGCCACGCCCGCGCGGACGCAGCGGCTGGGGCTGCCCGCGCACGCGAAGCCCGGCTCCACTTCGCACTGGCGGCTGCAGCCGTCGCCCTCGAAGCGGTTGCCGTCATCGCAGATCTCCTGCGCGTAGGACGGGTACTGCCGGTTGTCGAAGACGCCGTTGCCGCACAGCGACAGGTCGCACGTCGCCGAGCACCCATTGCCGGTGTCCACCTTGTCACCATCATCGCAGGCCTCGCCCACGTTGATGATGTTGTTACCGCACAGGCTCGCCAGCGAACAGGCGCGCCCGGGCACGTGGCAGAGGTAGCCCGCCTCGATGACGCCCGTGGCGGAACAGCCGTCGCCGCTCACGGTGTTGCCGTCGTCACACTGCTCGCCCGGCTGGAGCCGCCCGTCCCCCACGATGGAGAAGGACTGATGGGTCAGCGTGGAGGCCGCCGTCGTCGTGCGCGGCGCCTCCGACTCGCAACCCGTGAGGGAGGAAAGCAGCGCGAGCACCAGCGCCGCGGATTTGAGAGTCACACGTGTGTTCATGGAATGCATGCCTCAGTTCTTCTCGAGGGTGTCGGAGGTGGGGGCGCCCTGCTGCACCTGCACGCCCTCCGCCTCACCCAGAATCTTGAATTCCACGCGGCGGTTCTTCGCGCGGCCTTCCAGGGTCTTGTTGTCCGCGATGGGCTGCGTGGGGCCCAGGCCCTTGGACTCCAGGCGCTCGCGGCTCACGGCCTTGTTCACCAGGTACTTCACCACGGCCTCGGCGCGGCGCTGGGACAGGTCCATGTTGTAGTTGGCGTCACCCTTGTTGTCCGTGTGCCCCTCGATGCGCACCTTCTGGATGTTGGGGTGCGACGCGAGGATGGAGGCCACGGTGTCGAGCAGCTTGTTGCTGCGCGCGCTGATGACGTCCTTGTTCTGCTCGAAGTAGATGGACTCGAGGATGCGGATCTGCCCCTCGTCAATCTGCGCCAGCTGCTTCTCCTTGCAGCCCTTGTTCTTCTCCGGGCCCTTCTCGTCCGGGCAGTTGTCCAGCCGGTCCACCAGACCGTCGCCATCGCGATCCTGGTCGGGGCAGCCGCGGTTCTCCTTGGGGCCCGGCTCGTTGATGCACGCGTCCTTCGCGTCCGCGATGCCGTCCTTGTCGTTGTCCAGGTCCGGGCACCCGTCGGTGTCCTCGAACTGATCCATGTCCTCGGCCTGGTTCGGGCACGCGTCCTTCGAGTCCGCGATGCCGTCGCCATCCGAGTCCGGATCATCCGGGCAGCCGTCCGTGTCCTCGAAGCCGTTGATGTTCTCGGCCTGGGCCGGGCAGCGGTCCGCCAGATTCATGATGCCGTCGTGGTCGTCATCCGTGTCCGCGCAGCCGTTGAGCTGGGCGAGGCCCTTCTCGGACGGGCAGCGGTCCGCGACGTTCTTCACGCCGTCGCCGTCCGCGTCCAGGTCGGGACACTCCGCGATGGAGTAGGGACGCCCCTCCACACATTCCGCCACCCGAGCCCCGTCCGCGCCAAACGACACGCCGGCGAGCACGCGGAACTTGGGGGTCCCCGGCGTCTGGCCAAAGCCAGGGCCGCCCATCACATACACCTCCGAGCCACTGCCCACCGCGGCGCGCAGACCGAGGAGCGCCTCGAGCGACTTGGGCGCGTTGGCCACCGGCAGGGTGCCGCGCACCACCAACTCCTCGCGCAGGCCGAACAGCCCCGCCGAGACGTTGACGCCGCCGTTCATCTCCACGCCCAGCTCATCGCGCAAGGGCTGCGTCTGGGGCGTCAACGCATACTTCTTGGTGCGCACCAGCGCGCCCAGGTCTGCGCCCACGCGCCACGAGTTGCCCAGCGACTTGCCGAGCCCCAGGCGCGGGGTGAAGACAAACCCCTGGTCCTTGGTGAGGGCGCTCTCGCTGCCCAGCGGCAGGCCGACGCCCAGGTGCACGCCGAGGTCCATGGGGCCATCGCGGTCCTCGGAGAGGACGCCCACGCGACCCTGGAGCCACGGGGTGCCCAGCGCCATGGTCTCGGGCGAGGAGACGCCCAGGGCCGTGGTGTCCGGTCCCCACTGGGACATGATGGGCACCTGCGCGCCCAACTCCAACCAATCCGTGACGGCATAGGCGCCGCTCAGGTGCGCGGTGACGCGATCCGAGACGATGACGCCGTGCTGCTCGTCGCGCTCCAGCAGCACCAGGGGCTTGCGCTCGTAATGCGCGGTGAGGGCGAGACGGTACTGCCCCTTCTGGAGCAGGTCGCCCGTGGACAGCACCAGGCTGTCTCGTGCGCCGGGGTTGAGCTGCAACCGCTCCAGCTCGGTGCCGGGGATGCTCTGACTCTGGGCCTGCGCGGTGAATGCCCAGAGCACGGACATTCCGCCAAGCCACCAACGATGCTTTTGCGCGAACAAGGGTTCCTCCCAAAGAACAGGTGTCCGGATTTGCACGCACCGCGCCACCTGGACGCGGGACGCAGGCTCCGAGCGGGGACCGGGTGGACCCACCACATCGGACCCGGACGCGGCGCCTTCTGACACGTCAAAGGTCGGAACGCGAAGCCCTAAATGGGGCCGTTGACGCGTCAGCCGGGGGCCCTCCCTCTCGGATGGGGCGGATTCTCATGGAATGGAACGTGCTTCGTGACCCGCCACGATGAGTTCCACGCCGTCCAGCCCTCCCAATGTCTTGCTGCTCCTGGTGGGCCAGCTCCAGTTCCCCCGCTTCGCCTATGACGAGGCCAGCAAGGCGCACGTCGGCATGGCCCGGGGCATCAAGGAGGTGATGGGCTTTGCGCCCCTGAGCGAGGGCAATGCCTATGTGAGGCATTTCCCAGGCTTCATGGCGCTGCGCGAGCACGCGGTCTGCTTCCAGCGCCACACCATCGCCAGCTCGGCCTGCACCCCCAGCCGGGCCGCGCTCCTCACGGGGCACTACGGCGCGATGACGGGCGTGACTCAGTCGGAGGGCATCTTCAAGGAGGCCACGGACCCGGCCTTCCCCTGGTTGGATCCGCATGGCGTCCCCACGCTGGGGGACTGGTTCCGGGCCGCGGGCTATTCCACCCACTACTTCGGCGCGTGGCACGTCTCGCATCCCCGCCACGGCTCGCTCCAGGATTGGGGCTTTGGGGACTGGGAGCTGTCCCAGCCAGAGCCCCAGGGCGCCAGCCACGGCGACCTGGGGGTCTATCGTGACATCGGATTCACGGACCTGGCCGTCACCTTCCTGCGGCGCAAGGCGGCGGGCCTGGGCTTCGGCGGCAATCCCCAGCGCGCCCGAGACGAGGCCGGCAAGCCGTGGCTGGCCGTGCTGTCCTTGATGAACCCGGGGGACATCTCCGGCTATCCACAGCAATGGAATCAGGCGCTACCCGGAGGGATGGAGCCGGGCCAGCCCCGGCATATCCCCCCGCTCGGGGCGCGCACGCGGCCTCCGCCCCAGGGAACCCTGCCGGTGGCGCTCAACCCCGAGGGACTCCCGCTCGACTGCGCCACGCTGCCGCCCACCCTGGAAGAGTCCCTGGACACCAAGCCTCGGGCGCAGTTGGACGCGTCCTACAAGGTGGGGCTGGCCCTGGCCACGGGAGGCAACGGCGCGGGTGAGGCGCGCTCGCCCCTGCCGTTCCAGCTCAGCGGAAACCCGCGCGGTTGGTTCCTGGAGTACCTGCGCTTCTACACGTTCCTCCAGCAGTTGGTGGATCGGCAGATCGCCCGGGTCATGCGGTGCCTGAAGGACAGCGGCCTGGCGGACAACACGCTGGTCGTCTTCTGCGCGGACCATGGCGAGCATGGCGGGGCGCATCGCGGGATGATCCAGAAGTGGCACAGCGCTTACGAGGAGGTCATCCACGTGCCCTTCGTGGTGTCCTCGCGGCGGGTCAACCCGGGGATTGCCATTGAGTACCGGGACGCGGTGACGAGCCACATCGACGTGGTGCCCACGCTGTTGGGATTGGCGGGCTTCGACGCAAGCGCGAGGGACAGGCTGGCCAGGCAGATTCCGCACCAGACGGTGCAGCCGTTGGTGGGCGCCGACCTCTCGCCCTATCTGCGCGGAGAGGTGCCGAGCGTAACGGAGCCGAATGGGCAGTCGCGCGAGGCCGTCCTCTTCGTCACGGACGACATGGTGACCGAGCCCCTGCCCACGCCGGCCCAGGGCATCCGCATGAAGTTCGGCAGCTTCCTGGAGTCCGTGCGCCGGGCGGCGAGCGAAGCGAAGGCGCCCATCCGCCCGGGCGTGGTGACGCAGCCGTGCCATGTGCAGTGCGTCCGCGCGGTGGACTGGAAGCTGGTGCGCTACTGGGACCCCAAGGGCAACGCCGAAGCGGAGTACGAGTTGTATTACCTGCCGCAAGACGGCATCGAGGCGGTGAACCTGGTGAGCTGGCGCGGCGGAGAGCCCGTGCTGGAACCCTCGCGGATTCCCGCCCACTGGGGCCTGAGTGCGGACCGCGCGCTCAAGGCCCTGACGGGCCTGCGCGAACAGCTCACCTACCAGTTGCGTACGAAGCTGCGCGCGTAGCCACACGCCCAGCCGTCAAGGAGGCCGGATTGAAGCTGGGGAGTGTCCGGCACTCCGAGAAGGACAGAGGCTTCGTGGCTGGCGCGCCAGCGGCGGCGATTGGCTCGTGACTCCGAGCGGCACGAGCATTCATCCGAAGCCTTCATCCACATTGCGATGACTGGCCTCATGCCGCGCCGCCTCCAAGGCGCAGGGGGGGCCCAACGAACCTTGCGCCCTGGGGTCCTCCGCTCCAACGCAGTCGGCGTGCCCCCCACGAGCCGCCGCATGGCGCGCCATGTGGCGCTGATGTGAGAAGCCTGCTTCGAGCGCGTGAACGCTGTGCTCCACCGCTCATCGCGGCGATTGCATTCAATCAACCGGGCCCGCCCACGGACGTGTACCGGTACTTCTTCGACCCGCCGAAGCCCGAGGCACAGGAGCCGCTTCAGTGGCTCGTGAAGCTCACCGCCCCGGAGTCCTTCCACGTCTCCGTGGCTCAGGCCCACGACCTGGAGGACTTCCAGGTCGCGATGAAGGAAACCGTCCTGCGCCCCGAGGCGGGGAAGCGCATCTTCCGGTGAGCCACTCCGCGAGCCAGCAATCCCGAGCCGCAAAGGCTCACACGCCCGCGAGCGGCTCGCGCGACAACTCGACGACCGGGAGGGAGTCCCCATCGTTCCCGAGGAGCCCACAGGACTCATCGCGCCAAAGCACCACCGGGTCGGGGGTACACACCAACGTGGGTGCGAACTCGCCAGCGGCGACTGGCTTTAGACCAACCACGCCGACTGCGCCTGCAAGAACTCCAGGCGGCAGGCCACCGCGGTCGAGCACGCCAAGAGTATGAAGAGGCATCCACCAGACGGTGCAGAGTCCGTTCACCGATGGAACCGGCTGGGGAACGGCGTGAAGAACCCATCGACGCCCAGGTCGATGAAGCGCTGAGCATCCGCGGGGGTCTCGACGAGCCATGGCCAGACGCGCTCGCCCCGGTCGTGCGCGACATCAATCAGCCGCCGGGTGAGCACCTGCATCCCCGCGTGGCGCTCCGGCACCATGAGGATACAAGGGACTCCGGGCGCCAGCCTGTCCAGCCGCAGACGCTCCAACACCAACCGCGTGCGGGCCTGCCGCGCCGTCGCCGAGTAGAGCCAATCCGGACGAAGCTTCCGCGTGGCCTCGACCACCGCCGTGTGCTCACTCACCACGATGACCCGTCCTTGCGCCTGATGCTTCTCCACCCACTTCACCAACTCCCCCGGCGCCTCGGGGTGCTGGGTGTGGACATCGAGCGCGAACAGCGCCCGCGGATGCTCCGCGAGCAGCTCATCCAGCGTGGGCACCCGTACCCCCGCGCCTCGATAGGCATACGCCCCCTGCCCATCCTGAAATGAGAAGCCCGCGTCGAGCGACTGGAGCTGCGCCAGCGCGAGCGCGTCCACCCGGCCTCGGCCGTCCGTGGTGCGGTCCACCGTTTCGTCGTGCATCCCGACCAAGACACCATCACGGGTGCGCTGGATGTCGACCTCCAGCACGATGTCGTCCGAGATGCGGGCCGCGTGCTCGAACGCGAGCAGGGTGTTCTCGGGGCGCTCTCCTCCACCGCCGCGATAGGCGACCAGACGGAAACCAGACTCGAGCAATGGATGACGGAGGCGAGGCGAGGTGGACATGATCCGCCCTCTCTACGCCACGGTGGAGCAGTCCGGCGTTATCCTGGGATAACGATGCTCACGCCGCACCCTTCCGACGCCTTCCTGAGTTACGTGCGAAAGCTCGCTCCCGTGCCGGACGAAGAGTGGCACTTCGCGCGAACCCTCTTCCGCCCCCGACGCCTCGACCGCGGCGAATACCTGACCCGCGCGGGCGATGTCGCGATGGAGTTCGGCTGGGTGCTGCGCGGCCTCATCCGCAAGTACTACCTCGATCGGAATGACAGCGAGGTTGTCCGGGGCTTCGCGTCCGAAGGCCAGCTCGCGGGCGCGTATGCCTCCCTCTTGAGTCGCGCCCCCTCCATCCTCAACGTCCAAGCGCTGGAAAAGACGGCGCTGCTGGTGATGAGCCATTCCGACATCACCCAACTCTATGGGCGCCATGCCTGCTGGCAGGAATTGGGCCGCAAGGTGGCGGAGTCGCTGCTGCTCGAACGCGAGGAGCGCGAGTATCAACTGCTGCGCCTGAACGCCACGGACCGATACCTCGCGTTTCGCCGCGACCAGGGAGAGCTGGTGGGCCGGGTGCCCCAACACCAGATTGCCGCCTACCTGGGCATCACCCCTGTCTCCTTGAGCCGCATCATCGGCAGGTTGAAGCGGCGCGCCGAAACAGACTGAGCCCCGCACGTCCCTTCAATCACATACATTTCGACAGTCTCCTGTCATCAATCATGACCATTTGAAGGGAGACTGGGGACCCTCTTGGGTTCGCGTGTGGCACTGTCAGGCATCGAGCGCTGCATGCCCTCACGCGCCCACCTCGCGGGCTCGCCGCTTGACACCGCGAAGAAGCCGCCTGTACAAACCGCGCCGTGCTGGTGCCTGGATCTCGGTCCAGGCTTAAAAGGGAACCCGGTGTAATTCCGGGGCTGCCCCGCAGCGGTCAGTGAGAACGAACCCCGTCCATGACACTGGCTCCCCCTGGGAGCTGGGAAGTGACGGGCAGTAGGAAGCCGGCCCCCAAGGCCGAAGCGCTCACGAGCCCGAAGACCTGCCCGCATCCGACCGTGGGAGAAATCCACGGCCGGTTTCGACCTGGAGCCGCGTGGGACGGCCGGAAGGTCCGAGCAGCACGGGCGCTTCGTCGAGCCTCGTCGCGTCTCGGCTTTTCCGAACCTTCACCCCTCGTGTCTCCAGTCGCCCGTGGGGGCGAAGGTCGGTCCGTGGGCTCTTCCCGAGCCTGGTGCGCGCTCGCGCGCATCGCGACAGCCCTTCTTCCACGCGGGAGCCCTGTCGGGCGACCTCGGTCGCCCGCGCTGCGTGGAGGACCGACGGAATGCGGGACGAAGCAGGAACCAGCGTGCGCTACCCCCAGGGGAATGTGCTCCTGCGCAATCTGACGCGCGAGTTCCCCGTGGTGACGCATGGCCAGGGCGTGCATCTGTTCGATGCGCGCGGCAAGCGCTACCTGGATGCCTCCGCCGGAGCGCTCGTGGCCAGCGTGGGCCACGGCAACCGCGAGGTGGTCGAGCGCATCCACGAGCAGCTGCTCCGGGTCGCCTACGTCAATGGCACGCACTTCACCACCGACGTGACCGAGCAGCTCGCCTCACGGGTGTGCGCGCTCGCCCCCGCGGGACTGAGCCGCGCCGCGTTTCTCTGCTCGGGCTCGGAGGCCGTGGAGGCGGCGGTGAAGTTCGCCCGACAGCTCTGCGTCGAACGCGGTCAGCCCCAGCGCACCAAGGTGATTGCCCGCGTGCCTGGCTATCACGGCAACACGCTCTACGCGCTCTCGCTCTCCGGGCGGCCTCACTACAAGACGTTCTTCGGGCCGATGCTGGCCGAGGTCGTCACCACGCCCGCGCCCTACCCGTACCGCTCGGGGCTGGAGAACTACGCGCGCGACGGCGCGGCCCACTACGTGAAGCTGCTGGAGGAGACGCTGCGCCGCGAGGGGCCCGACACCATCGCGGCCTTCATCGCCGAGCCCGTCATCGGCTCGTCCGCGGGAGCCTCGCCCCCGCCTCCCGGCTACTTCGAGCAGGTGAGCGCGCTGTGTCGTGAGTACGGCATCCTCACCATCGCCGACGAGGTCATGTGCGGCTGCGGGCGCACCGGGCACTTCTTCGCCAGTGAGCGATTCCAGTTCACGCCCGACCTGCTGGTGCTGGGCAAGGGACTCGGCGGTGGCTACGCGCCATTGAGCGCGGTGCTCACGCGACAGGACCACCTGGACGAGATGCGCCGAGGCTCCGGCGGCTTCATGCACGCGCAGACCTATCTCCAGGCGCCCGCGATCACAGCGGCGGGACTCGCCGTGCTCGACTACTACGAGCGCCATGACCTGGTCGCCCACGCCGCTCAAGTGGGCGCGCACTTCCAGCGGCGGCTGCGCGAGTCGCTCCTGAGCCTGCCCCACGTGGGCTCGGTGCAGGGCGTGGGGTTGATGGCGGGCATCGAGCTGGTGGAGGACACCGCCAGCCGCCGGCCCTTCCCTCGCGCACGCAAGGTCGCTGAGCGCCTGCTCGCCGCGCTCTTCGAGCAGGGCCTCGTCGTCTGGTCCAACACCGGCCACGCCGATGGGACGAACGGTGACCTGCTGATGCTCGGCCCCCCGCTCGTCATCACCGAGGCCGAGGTGGACGAGCTGGTCGACACCCTCTCGCGCGGCATCCAGCAGTTCTTCCAGCAGTTCTCCTAGGAGGCGTCATGAGCTTTCGCATCACCTACTCGGTGCTGGATGCGGACCTGTCCGCGCTGCACGCCCAGTTCGACGCGGCGCTCGACACGGTCCGAGGCACGCTGGGCGCGCACCTCCCGTCGTGGATCGCCGGCGCGCCGTATCAGAGCGGAGAGCTGCTGGAGAGTCGCAACCCCGCGCGGCCGGACCAGCTGCTGGCCTCCTTCCATCGCACGCCCGTCTCGGAGCTCGACCGCGTGGTGCGCGCCGCGCGCGAGGCTCAGCGCGCGTGGGGCGCCACCGCGTGGGAGGAGCGCGTGCGCATCCTCCGGAAGGCCGCGGACCTCATCTCCGAGCGGCGCATGGAGCTGTCCGCGCGGATGACGCTGGAGGTGGGCAAGAGCCGGCTGGAGTCACTGGGTGACGTGGAGGAGTCCGCGGACCTGCTGCGCTACTACGCGCGACAGCTCGAAGAGGCCGAGGGCTTCCGCCGGCCCATGGCGAGCCTCTCCCCGCGCGAGCACACCCTGAGCGTGCTGCGCCCCTATGGCGTGTTCGCCGTGGTCGCGCCCTTCAACTTCCCGCTGGCGCTCGCCGCGGGGATGAGCGCGGGCGCGCTGCTGGGCGGCAACGCCGTCATCCTCAAGCCGAGCGAGGAGACGCCGTGGTGCGCCGAGGGCCTGTATCACGCGCTCGCGGACGCGGGCCTGCCTCCCGGCGTGTTCCAGGTGGTGCACGGCGAAGGCGAGTCGCTCGGCGCGGCGCTGGTGCGCCATCCGGGCGTGGACGGCGTCTCGTTCACCGGGAGCAAGGCGGTGGGCATGGACATCCACCGGCACCTGTCCACCGGCCGCGTGCGCCCGTGCTTCCTGGAGCTCGGCGGGAAGAACCCCGCCATCGTCTGCCGCGACGCGGACCTCGAGCTCGCCATCGAGGGCTGCTTCCGCTCCGCCTTTGGCCTGTCCGGACAGAAGTGCAGCGCGCTGTCTCGCATCTACGTTCACGAGTCACGGCTCAACGACTTCACCGACGGGCTGGCGCGCAAGGCGCGCGAGGCGAAGGTGGGAGACCCATCGCTCGCGTCGGTGTTCACCGGCCCCGTCATCAACGCCGCGGCGGTCCAGCGCTTCGAGCGCGCGGTGGACGAGGCGCGCCGGGACGGCGCCATCATCGCGGGTGGCGGACGTCCGCGATGGGAAGACGACCTCGCGCGGGGCCACTTCGTGGAGCCCACCGTGGTCGCGCTGGGACACGACCACCGCTTGATGCGCGAGGAGCTGTTCCTCCCCTTCGTCGGAATCACCCGCTTCCGCACCCTGGATGAAGCGCTGCGTCTGGCCAACGACTGCGACTACGGCCTGACCGCTGGAGTCTTCAGCCGCGACCCTTCGGACGTGGAGCGCTTCATGGCCGAGGCCGAGGCCGGTGTCCTCTATGCCAACCGGGGCACGGGCGCGACGACGGGCGCCTGGCCCGGCGTGCAGTCGTTCTGCGGTTGGAAGTCCAGCGGCGCGTCCGGCAAGGGCGGCTGCGGTCCCTATTACGTCTCTCAGTTCATGCGCGAGCAGGCGCAGACGCGGATGAGCTGATGCCCCGCGAGGAAGGCCCCATGAGCAAGCTCTTTCCCGAAGTGAAGGTGGCGCCCCCCGGCCCGAACGCGCAGTCCATCATCGCGATGGACCAGCGCCACAGCTCGCCCTCGTACATCAAGGAGTATCCCTTGGTCGTCGAGCGCGGCGAGGGCCCGTGGGTCTACGACGTCGATGGCAACCGCTTCCTCGACTTCATGGCCGGCATCGCGGTGGCGTCCACCGGGCACTCCCACCCCACCGTGGTGAAGGCCATTCACGCCGCCGCGGACCGCTTCCTGCACATCTGCGGCACCGACTTCTATTACGACGCGTTCTCTCGCCTGTGCGCGCGGCTCGCCTGCTACCTGCCCGAGATGGGGCCCAAGCGCGTCTTCCTCACCAACTCCGGCACCGAGGCCGTGGAGGGAGCGCTCAAGCTCGCGCGTCACCATACCCGGCGGCAGTACGTCGTGGCCTTCAAGGGGGGCTTCCACGGCCGCACCTACGGCGCCATCTCGCTCAACTCGTCAAAGGTGGCCCAGCGTGCCTTCTTCGGGCCGCTGCTCCCCGGCGTCATCCACCTGCCGTACGCCAATCCCTATCACTGCCCCAACGGCTGCGCGCCCGGCACGTGCGGTGACGCCTGCAATCCGGCCCTGGCGCTGGAGCGCGAGTGGTTCGTCAACCACGTGGATCCTCGCGAGGTCGCCGCCATCTTCGTGGAGCCCATCCTGGGCGAGGGTGGCTACGTGGTTCCGCCCGCGAGCTTCCTCCAGCACCTGCGCCGCATCTGCGACGCGCACGGCATCCTGCTCGTCTTCGACGAGGTGCAATCGGGCATCGGCCGCACGGGCCACATGTTCGCGGCCGAGCACTTCGGCGTGATGCCGGACATCCTCGTGTCCGCGAAGGGCATCGCCTCGGGCATGCCGCTGGGCGCCATCATCGCGCGAGAGTCGGTGATGACGTGGCCTCGCGGCTCGCACGGCAGCACCTACGGCGGCAACCCCGTGTGCTGCGCGGCGGCGCTCGCCACCCTGGACGTGGTCGAAGGGCTCCTCGACTCCGTGCGCTCCACCGGCGAGGTGCTCATGCACGGGCTGCGCGAGCTTCAGGCCCGGCATCCCGTCATCGGAGACGTGCGCGGCGTGGGCCTGATGGTGGGCGCGGAGTTCGTCATCCCCGGGACGCGCGACCCCGCCGGCGCCTACGTGGCCGCGCTGGAGCAGCTGGCCTTCCGAAAGGGGCTCCTGCTGCTGTCCTGCGGCAAGTCGACCATCCGCTTCGCCCCGCCGCTGGTGGTGGGTCCGCACGAAGTCGGAGTCATGCTGCGCATCCTCGAGGAGTGCCTGCGGGAGCTGCCCCTCCCCGTGCCCCTCTCCCAGCCCTCTGACGAGAGCGTGAAGCTCTGAAGCCCGCGAGGCGCATCCATGAACAAGCTCTGCTCCATGAAGGAAGCCATCGCTTCGAGCGTGCGCAACGGCGGCTCGCTGGTGATTGACGGCTTCACCCACCTCATCTGCTTCGCGGCCGGACATGAAATCATCCGCCAGGGCTTCCGAGACCTGACCGCCATCCGGCTCACGCCCGACCTTGTCTACGATCAACTCATCGAAGCGGGTGCGGTGCGCAAGCTCGTCTTCAGCTGGGCAGGCAACCCCGGCGTGGGCAGTTTGCACGCGCTGCGCCGCCGCAGCGAGGCGTCATCGGCCGAGCGGCTGGAGTTGGAGGAGTACTCGCACTTCGGGCTGCTGTCCCGGCTGATGGCCGGCAGCGCGGGGCTGCCGTTCTGGCCTCTCAGCAACTACCAGGGCGGCGATATCGCCCGCGTGAACCCAGCCATCAAGACGGTGCAGTGTCCTTACACGGGGCGCCAGTTGGCCACCGTGCCGGCCCTGCATCCTGACGTGGCCATCATCCACTGTCAGCGCGCGGACCGGGAGGGCAACGCCCAGGTCTGGGGCCTGCTCGGCTCGCAGAAGGAAGCGGCCTTCGCCGCGCGCAAGGTCATCGTCGTGGCCGAGGAGATCGTCTCCACCGAGCTCATCCGGAGAGACCCCAACCGCACGCTGGTGCCCGGAATCATCGTCTCGCACGTGGTGCATGAGCCCTGGGGTTGCCACCCCAGCTTCGTGCAGGGCTTCCACGACCGGGACAACGACTTCTACGTGAAGTGGGAAGACATCTCGCGCCAACCCGAGACGTATCGCGCGTGGCTGGAGGAGTTCGTCTACGGCGTGAAGGACCGACAGGGGTACCTGTCGAGGCTGGAGAGCGGGCTGCTCGACAAGCTCCGCGCCAAGGCGCGCATCTGCGAGGGGGTGGACTATGGCTATTGAAACAGGGGCAGGTCCCACCGCCTCCGAGCGGATGGCCTATCGCGCGTCGCAGGAGCTTCGAGACGGGGACGTCGTCTTCGTGGGCATTGGTCTGCCCAACCTGGCGTGCAACCTCGCGCGAGAGATTCACGCGCCAGGGCTCTTCATGATCTACGAGTCGGGCGCGGTGGGCGCGATGCCGGAGCGCCTGCCCGTATCCATTGGCGACCCGTCCCTGGTGACGAACTCGCTCGCCGTCGTGGGGCAGGCAGACATCTTCCAGTGCATGCTCCAGCGCGGCCTCATCGAGGTGGGCTTCCTGGGCGGCGCGCAGGTGGACCGCTGGGGCAACATCAACACCACGGTCATCGGCGACCATGCCAATCCCAAGGTGCGCCTGCCCGGCAGCGGCGGCGCGTGTGAGATTGCCGTGCACGCGCGGCGGCTGCTCATCGTCATGCGCATGAGCCGGCGCACCTTCGTGGAGTCCTGCGACTTCGTCACCAGCCCCGGGCACCGGGTGAATGGGCGAAGCCGCGAGGAGCTGGGCATGCCCGGCGGCGGGCCCACTCGCATCATCACCGACCTGGGCGTGCTCGACTTCGACACCACGGGCGAGGCGGTGCTCACCGAGGTGTACCCAGGCGTCACGCCCGAACAGGTGCGGCAGTCCTGTGGCTGGCCTCTGCGCGTGGCCGAGACAGTGCGCCAGTCCACGGAGCCAGATGCCTCCGTGCTCACGCTGCTGCGCGAGAAGCTCGATCCGAAGCGCCTCTATCTCTAACGAACCCCACACGGAGCACTCATGGCCGAGGCCTTCATCGTCGACGCGATCCGCACCCCCATCGGCAGGTTCCGAGGCGCCCTCCGGGGCGTGAGACCGGATGACCTGGCCGCGCAGGTCCTGCGCGCCCTCCTGGAGCGCAACGCCTTGGACGGCCTTCGGGTGGACGAGGTCTTCCTCGGCTGCGCCAATCAGGCCGGCGAGGACAACCGCAACGTCGCGCGCATGGCCTTGCTGCTCGCGGGACTGCCCGCGTCCGCGCCCGGCGTCACCGTCAACCGACTCTGCGCCAGCGGAATGGAGGCCGTCATCCAAGGCTGCCGCATGCTCCAAGTGGGCGAGGCGGACATCGTGCTCGCGGGAGGCGTCGAGTCGATGACGCGCGCCCCGTGGTCCATGCCCAAGCCCGAGGACGGTTTCCCCTCGGGCAAGTGGGAGGCCTGGGACACCGCCCTGGGCTGGCGTTATCCCAATCCCCGCCTCGCAGCCCTCTTCCCCTTGGAGCAGATGGGAGAGACCGCCGAGAACGTCGCCGAGAAATGGGGCATCTCGCGCGAGGCCCAGGATGACTTCGCGCTCGCCTCACACCGCAAGGCGGTGGCGGCACGCGAGAGCGGCGCCTTTGCTCGCGAGCTTGTCGCGGTCGAGGTGCCCCAGCCCAAGGGCGCCCCGGTGAAGCTGGAGGCCGACGAGGGCCCCCGCGCGGACACCTCGCTGGAGCGACTGGCCGCGCTGAAGCCCGCCTTTCGTCAGGGCGGCAGCGTGACGGCTGGAAACTCCTCCACGCTCAACGACGGCGCCTCCGCGCTCCTCTTGATGAGCGAGCGTGGACTGCGCGAGACGGGAGCCACGCCGCTGGCGCGCTATGTGAGCAGCGCGAGCGTGGGCGTGGATCCCCGCTACATGGGCGTGGGTCCCGTGCCCGCGACACGCAAGGCCCTGGCCCGCGCCGGGTGGAGCATCGACTCGGTCGACTTGCTGGAGTTGAACGAGGCCTTCGCCGCGCAGGCCCTGGCGTGCATCCGCGACCTGGAAGTGTCACCGGAGCGGGTCAACGTGCATGGCGGAGGCATCGCGCTGGGACACCCATTGGGCTCCAGCGGCGCACGCATCCTCACCACCCTGGTGCACGCGATGCGGAACCGAAACGTGCGCCGGGGACTGGCCACGCTGTGCGTCGGCGTGGGGCAAGGGCTCGCGATGAGCGTGGAGCGTGCCGCATGAAAGAGCAGTCCCGGAATGGAGTCCTGCGCATCTTCCTCGATGAGGAATCGTCCACACGCGCGTGGAGCTATCGCGCCGCGGTCCGCGGGCAACGGGCCGAGACGGGCGACATCCCCACCCTGGACGCACTGGCGGAGGTCCTCGGACGTCACGGCGCCCTGCTCACGGACCTCCCCTGGACGGAGCTGCCCACGTTCGGCGGACCGCCGCCTGCCACAACTGACAACGTGTGGAGCTGGGATGCGGAGCGACTGCTGGTGGGAACACACCCCGACTCGCTCATCCTCGTTCGCCGCGACAGCGCCCCACCCCAGCCCTCTCACTCCTCGCCCGAGCAACGTCATGACCTCTGAGGCCCATCCCCAGCGCATCGAAGCAGGTCTCGTCACCGAAGCCCGTCTCATCGAGATGGTCTTCCCCGAGCAGACGAACCACTACGGAACCCTCTTCGGAGGACAGGCCCTCGCGCTGATGGACAAGGCAGCCTTCATCGGCGCGTCTCGCTACGCGCGACGCACGGTGGTCACCGCGAACAGCGAGCGCGTCGACTTCCATGTCCCCGTGCGACAGGGGCAGCTCGTGGAGTTGGTGACGCGGGTTGTCGCCACGGGGCGCACGTCCATGACGGTGGAGGTGGACCTGTTCGCCGAGGACTTGCGCACCGGAGACCGGCAGCTTGGAACGCGCGGTCGCTTCGTGCTCGTCGCCCTCGATGCGCACGGGAAACCCACGCCCGTTCCACCCCTCCCCCACGCGGAGAACCCGGCCCCCGCCACGCGCTGAGTCACGTCTGTTCCTGAGTCACGGCGGCCGAGCCGCGTCGAGCGCCCGGGCCAGCAGCCGCGTCCCCGCGCGAAACGCCTCGGGGCGCACACACCCAAAGCCAAACACGAGCCCCGATTCCCGGCGCCGGCCCAGGAAGTAATCCGACAGCGCGGCCACCTCCACGCCCAGACGGGCCGCCTCATCTCGGACTCGCACATCGGACCACGGCGCCGCGAGCGCCGCACACGCCTGCATGCCCGTGTCACACGGCCGAGGCGTCAGCGCCCCTGCACAGTCCGCGCGCAACGCATCGAGCAGCGCCTCACCGCGCTCGCGGTAGGCCACGCGCATCCGGCGCAGGTGGCGAGCGAAGTGCCCTTCCGAGAGGAAGGCCGCGAGCGCCGCCTGCTCCAGCGACGAAGCCGGAGCCGACGCGGTGGACCGAGCCGCGGCAAAGACATCCACCCAGGCGGGCGGCGCGATGAGGAAGCCCAACCGGAGCCCGGGGAACATCGACTTGCTGAACGTGCCCACGTACACCACGCAGCCCCAGTCATCGAGCCCCTGGAGCGCGGTGAGCGGGCGCCCCCGATGTCGAAACTCGCTGTCGTAGTCGTCCTCGATGATGACCGCGCGCGAGCGCTTCGCCCACTGGAGCAGCGCCATGCGGCGCGCGAGGCTCAACGTGGAGCCCAGCGGATACTGATGCGAGGGCACCACCACCGCGGCGCGGGCCCGAGGCGCACGGGTGATACCCACGGCCACATCGAGCCCCTCCGAGTCCACGGGCACCGGCACCGGCTTCGCCCTCGCGGAGAGCACCGCGCGGCGTGCGCCTGCGTATCCAGGGTCCTCAATCCACACGGAGTCTCCTGGCCGCACCGCGAGCCGGAGGACCTCATCAATGGCCTGTTGGGTCCCTCCCGTGATGAAGACCTGCGCTGGAACACAGTGCACCCCCCGCGCGGCGGAGACATGCGTGGCGATGGCCTCGCGAAGGGACGCGTGACCGGCGGGGTCTCCCCCGTCGAGCAACGCGGTGCTCGCCCGAGAATGCACACGAGACACCGTGCGTCCCCACAACGCGGTCGGGAACAGGTCGAGCGCGGGCACTCCGGGCCGGAAGGCACGAGGCGCGGAGCCCAACCGCGGTGCCCCCACCGGTGAGGCCACGACACCTCGCGCGGTGACACCCGGCCGCGGCCCGAGAACAGCTCGCCCGCCGACCGGACTCACGTCCTCCAAGGGATGCAGCCCGGCTCCAGCGCGGTCCGCGCCTGGGGCCCGCCCCCGCGCGGAACGAACAGCCACCTCTGCGGTGAGCCACGTGGAGCGCGCCGGCTCGGAGGCATGAGCGTGGTTGGAAGCAATGGACGCGGAGCCGCGAGCCGCACGGGTCCGACTTCGGGACTCCGGGATGATTGGCAGCTCGGGCGCGACACGCGTGCAGGAGCCAGCGCGAGCCACCAGATACCCCTCGGCCGTGAGGGCATCCACCGCTTGGAGGACAGTGCTCCGAGCCACATCCAGTTCGGCCGCGAGCTGACGGGAGGACGGCAGCCGCAGACCGGGTGCCAGCGCGCCGGACAGGATGCGGGCTCGAAGGCCCTCGAAAATCTGCTCATGGAGGGGAACGGTCGACTGCGCGTCGAGGCGCAGCAGCAACGAGGAGGCGACACCCACGGAGGTCTTCAACTGGTATGGCCGATTCGCACGAAAGTGGTCTTTGTGACCCTACCAGTCCTGGGGCAAGGATGCGCCCAGCCCCACTCCCCTGGAAGTCACCATGTCGGCCCTCGGCTCTTGTTGCTCGGTCCTCGAACTGCGCCAGTACACGCTCCACCCTGGCCAGCGCGACGTGCTCATCTCCCTCTTTGAACAGCACTTCATCGAGACGCAGGAAGCCGAGGGGATGCATCTCATCGGGCAGTTCCGCGACGAAGAAAAGCCGGACTGCTTCGTGTGGATGCGTGGCTTCCGCGACATGGAGTCACGCCGGGACGCGCTCCGCTCGTTCTACGGAGGCCCCGTGTGGAAGGAGCACCGGAACACGGCGAACGCGACCATGGTGGACTCCGACAATGTCCTGCTCCTGCGTCCGGTCGGTGAGCACGGCGGCCTTCCGCATCCCAGCCAGCCTCGGCCTCCATTCGGAACAGACGTGCGCCCCGAATCACGCGTGGAGCTCACCCTCTGCTACCTGAAGGCCCCCGCCGACCTCACGCTGCTCACCCATTTCGAACAACACGTGCGTCCAGCGCTCGGGAGTATCGGCGCAGCGCCTCGCGCGCTGTACCAGACCGACGCCCGTGAGAACACCTTCCCCGCCCTGCCCGTGCGCACGGGAGAGCAGGTCTTCGCGTGGCTCACGGTGTTCCCCAACCGCGAACACCCTCACGAGCACATGCGGCGCCGAGCGGAGTCCGCGCCCTGGCGCGAGTCCCTCCAACCATGGCTGGGCGCGCCGCTGGAACATCTGAGCCTTGCCCCGACCGCCCGCTCGGAACTGCGCTGAACACGCCCGCGAAAGGATTTGCCCCATGAAGCCCCTTCCCCTTCTGCCTACGGGCACCGTGCGTGACTTCGACTTCGTCATGGGCGAATGGACGTGCGTGAACCGCAAGCTGAAGCAGCGGTTCGTCGAGAGCGATGACTGGGACGTATTCACATCGAAAATGCGCTGCCAGCCGCACCTGGGCGGCCTGACGAACGTGGAGGAGACAGACTTCGAGCCCGGCTTCTCGGGCATGGCGTTGCGCACCTTCGACCTGAAGGCGCGCCGCTGGTCCATCTACTGGATTGACAGTCGGAGCGGCGTGCTGCTCCCACCCGTGCTGGGAGGCTTCACGGGCGACGTCGGCCTCTTCTACGGCGAGGATACGGACGGAGGCCGGCCCATCCAAGTGGTCTTCCGGTGGACGCGACTGGGCTCTGACCGCGCACGTTGGGAGCAGGCATTCTCCCTCGACGGAGAGGTCTGGGAGACCAACTGGGTGATGGAGTTCACCCGCGTGGCGAAAGACGCAGCGCCCCTCGTGCGCGCCTGAGCGACGCCCTCAGAAGTCGACGCCCATTCCCAAGTAGAGCCCGAGGAGCCCACCATCGCGCGCGTGTGCCGCCAGCGCGCCCGCGTGGTCCAAGTAGATGCCGCGCGCGCCGCCCCGCACCACCAAGGCGCCCACGTGCGCCGCCAGCCCCGCGGTCCCGTCCACCTGTCGGTAGGGAAGCGGGGTCACCATCGCACGAAGCTCCACGTCGAGCGGTCCCCATACGCAGCCCTCGAAAGACAGCCCCGCCATGGGACCGAGTCGGTCCTTGTCAGGCGCCAGCAAAGCGCCAGCGCCGGCCTCCAGGCGGAGCCGAGCAAACTCGGAGGCCAGGAGCGCCCACGAGATCCGAAGCTCCGTGAGAACCAAGGCCGAGCCCAACTGACGACTCCGGGGCGACGACCGCATCCATCGCGCCGCCACGCCCAACCGCCCCAAGTCCATCCCCAGGAAGAAGTCCACCGCGCTGCCGTCTCGCAGCAACAACGCCTGGGCTCCGGTCCGAATCGTCAGGGGCTGCGCGTGGCGCAAGCCGAGCCCCTGATCCAACGGCGCCATGTCCAATCGCTCGCGATGCGTCCCGCCGTCCCGAAGCGCATAGACCAATCCCTGAACCAGGGCTTCGGCCACCGGCTTCAGCAGCTCGCCGATCGCGCTGTTGTCATGGAGGGTGGACGAGGGCCGCCCCTTCGGGGGCGTCGCGGGCCCGGGGAACGCCTGCACCGAGGGGCCAGCGAACAGGAGCACCCACAGCATCACACGAAGGATGGAGCTGGACCCGGAGACCATGGGGCAAAGCATACCGGGGAATTCACGAAGCCGAACACCACGCCCGCACGCCTAATTCTGAACGGCGAGGATGCGCCATGTCCGCACGTCCACGGCGTAGGTAGCGCCCATATCCAGAGCAATCCCATCCTGGACGCAAGCCCCCTGCTTGGGCGTGAAGGCGACCAGGACCACATCGTCGCTCAGCGACTTCGCCAGGGCGTCAATGGACGCCCTCGCATCAGGGAAACCCTTCTCGAACACGGCACGCATCCATGGCCATCCGTTGCGCGCCTCAAGGACTGCCCGCATCGTGCATGCGCTCAGAGCAGCGATTTCCCCACCTCAGCGCAAGCGGGCGTAGAGGTACTGGTCTCGGACCCGACCATCCTTCACGGCGCTTCGGCGCAGCAATCCCTCGCGCTGAAAGCCTGCCTTTTCCAACACGCGGCATGACGCCGTGTTGTCCGCGAAGGGGAGTGCGAACAGACGGATGAACTCGAAGCGCTCGAAGCTCGACGTGCAGAACGCGCCGAGCGCCGCCGTCACGATGCCGCGTCCCCACATCGCCGGTCCAATCCAATACCCGACCTCCGCCGAGTACCTTTCGATGTCCGTGCCAGGAATCAGCCCCATCGAGCCCACCGCCATTCCGTCGACCTCGATGGCGAGGTTCAACGACTGGGCGTCACCGGCGGCATGGCCGATCCACCACGCAGCATCCGCTTCCGTGTAGGGATGCGGGAAGCGGTCGCGAAGACTGCTCCACACGTCGCGATGGTTGGCGTGCTGAACCAGCGACGCCTCGTCCCCGAGCCTCCAGGGACGCAGGACACAGGGACCACAGTCGATTCGAAGCGGCGGGGCCATGACCCCACCCTTCCCAAAAGCTCCGTCGCGATTCAAGGCGCGCCCGACTCAAGCGCTGCGCACCGCACTCGGGCGCAACAGCGCGGCGGCGAGCACCACGCCGTAGACGACCGCGCTCCCGTGAACCATGAGCGCATAGGGCACCGAGGTCCCCGCCTGCACCACCGTCAGGGCATCCACCGTGGGCATCACGATGGAGGCCAGGACAAAGGCCCCCGCCGCCAGGCGCTGCCGGACCGCCACCAATCCGAAGATCCCCAACGCGATTCCCAGGTCACGCCCCGCCTTCACATGCATCCACGGGATGGCCTCGGTGCCCGTGAGAGACAGGCCAAACCCCTTGGCCGCTTCCACCGGGTTCAACACCCCGTTGATGCTGAGGAACAACATGAAGGCCCCCAGGATCAAGGTGAACACCGCGGTGGGCGAGGTGAGCTTCCAGGACAACTTCGTATTCGTCGAGGTCATGTGCGTCTCCGAGGGAGTGGGTGCGTCGTTGATGAGCGCAATGTGCCGAATCCGGCCCTCACGCACCATTCGCCCGCCGCTCAACCTTTTGCCTGAAACGCTCACCGCCTGAGCGTTTCTCGCATGCGCCTGTTACCTTCTCGGGCATGGACCTCTCGCATCCCTCGGACCTGCTCGGGCACATCATGGAGCGCACCCGCCTGCGCGGGCAGCTCTACTGTCGCACCGTGGCCCGCGCGCCCTGGGGACTGCGCCTCCCCTCCACCTCCACCGCGACCCTCCACCTGGTCATCGCGGGCACCTGCCACTTGACCCAAGGTCCCGAGCACGTCCCGCTCGGCCCCGGCGACCTCGTGCTGCTTCCCCGAGGCGAAGGCCACACCGTGGCCGACTCCCTCCGCAGCCCCAAGGTCAACCTGGACGAGTGGCTGGCCACGCGCGGCCAGAGCGCTTCGTCGTACCTGCTCGGTGGAGCCGGCGTGGAGTCGCGGCTCATCTGCGGCTTCTTCGCGTTCGAGGACCCGGGCGCGCACCCCGTCATGAAGCTGCTCCCAGAACGGGTCCACCTCCGGGGAGCCTCCCCTGAAGCGCGCGAGCTGCTCCCCACCATCGCGCTCCTGGAACGCGAGTACGAGCGCGCGGAGCGAGGCGCCTCCCTCGTCGCCTCGCGACTGCTCGACGTCCTCTTGATTCAAATGCTGCGCGCCTGGGCGGACGCGCAGCCTCCCGGCGGCGCGGGATGGCTCGGGGCACTCGGAGACCGGACGCTCGCGAGCGCCCTGGGCTGGATGCACGCGGAGCCCGGGACGCCCTGGACCGTCGACACGCTCGCGCACCGCGCGGGCACGTCGCGGGCCACGCTCGCGCGCCGCTTCGCCAGCGAGGTCGGGATGGCGCCACTCGAATACCTCACGCAGCTGCGCATGCAGGAGGCCGCGCGCCGGCTGCGAGACACCCAGGAGGGCCTCGCCGCCATCGCGGGCCACGTCGGCTACACCTCGGAGTTCGCCTTCAATCGCGCCTTCCGCCGCATCATCGGCGTCCCGCCCGGCGAGTACCGCCGGAGCCAGCCTCGGGAGGGGATTCCTTCCGCATCCCCGAAGCCCTTCACTTCCCGTCCCAGCGGATGACCTGGCGGGACCTATCTCGTGGGGGCACCACGCTGATAGATACTTGAAACATGGATACCACCTCCTCGCCGACCTCCAAGGGTTGGTCGTTTCGACGCTATTTCTGGATTTCAGTCGCGGCCGCGGGCCTGCTGAGTCTGCTGACCCTGAACAGCGGCCTCATGTTCGACGACTACGTCTGGCTCGGCGTCTGGGACAACCTGGTTCAGCCCGCGCCGCTGGCCAACACGCACTTCGACGTGTACCGCACCGCGACGGGAATCCCGGAGCACACCGCGGCGATGTCGCATGCCGGCATCTTCCCGTGGTGGGTGGAGCCCCATGTGAAGCTGGCCTTCTTCCGGCCGCTGGGCAGCGCGATGTATGGCCTGGACCACCTGCTCTACAACCGCGTCGTCCTCGCGTACCACGTGCACTCGCTGCTCTGGTACGTGGGCCTGGTGATGCTGGTGGCGCTGCTGTTCCGGCGCGTGCTGCCCACGTCCCTGGCCGCGTTCGCGCTGTTCCTCTTCGCCATCAACGGCTCGCACGCGGCGGTGGTGGGCTGGCTGTCCTACCGCGTCCTGCTGATGTCCATGCTGTTTGGAACCCTGGGCATCTGGTTCCACATCGAGTGGCGCGAGCGTCAGCGCAAGGGCGCGCTGGTGGGCTCGCTCATCGCCTTCGCCCTGGGCCTCGCGAGCGCCGAGACGACGCTCATCATGATTCCGTACATGCTGACCTATGAGGCCTTCATCGGGCCGGGGAATCGGGCACAGCGCATCAAGTCGCTCATCCCGTTCGGCGTGCTGATGGCGGGCTACTTCGTGATGTACCGCGCGCTCGGCTACGGCGCGGCGCACCAGGACACGCACCTGGATCCATTCGGCGCGCCGGCGCAGTGGTTCACCGCGATGTTCGACCGCGTCCCCGCCGCCATCGCGGGCCTGACGCTCAGCGCGCCGGTGGACTACATCCTCGACTCGTCGTTCGTCCCGATGTTCCGGCTCATCGGCCTGGGCGGCCTGACGCTGTTCTCGCTGGTGCTGTGGGGCGTGTGGCCCCTGGTGGAGCAGGAGGAGCGGCGTCTGGTGAAGTGGATGCTGACCGGCTCGTTCCTGTCCACGTGGCTGGCCAGCTCGCCGCTCGCCGGTTCGCGCACGCTCTTGGTGCCCAGCCTGGGCATGGCCGTGGGGCTCGCGGTGGTGCTGAGGGCCGCGTGGCGGGGCCGCGCGCGGGCGCTCCGTCCGGCGCTGGTGCTGGTGGGCGCGGGCGTGCTGTTCCTCGCGGACGTCCTGGCCTCGCCGTACGTCTGGACCCAGACGGCCAATGCCTACCAGAACATGAGCGAGGTGTTCCTGCGTGTGCACAAGCGCTACGAGGAGGCGCTCGACCTCAAGGAGCTGCCGAACCAGCGCCTGGTGGTGCTCAACTCGCCGGGCGGCACGATTGGCATCTACGCCTCCGTGCAGTGGTGGTCCACGGGCATGCCGCTGCCGAAGAACTGGTGGGTGCTCTCCTACAAGGCGGAGGACCAGGAGGTGACGCGCACGGGCCCCAACTCCATCGAGCTGTCGCTGCCCAAGGGCCAGCACTACCTCAACATGCTCGAGGAGCGCATCTACCGCGGCAAGAACTACCCGGTGGCGCAGGGTGACGAGTTCGACATGAAGGGCATGAAGGCCCGCATCGTCGAGGCGGACGCGGAGGGCCCCACGCGCATCTCCTTCACCTTCGACGTGCCGCTGGAGGACCCGTCGCTCAAGTTCGTCCACTGGAAGAACCGCAAGGTGCACACCTGGACGCCGCCCACCCTGGGCGGACCTGGGGCAACGCTGAACGCCCTGAAGGCGGACTGACGCGCGGGTGAGCTGAGAAGAAGCGCGCGGTGCTGGCAGTCATTGGCGCGGGGCCTCGGGTCATCGGGGCCATTGCCGTTGCGGCTGGTGTCCACCACGAACGGCGGCGTGTAGCCGTAGCGCGTGTTGAGCGACGCATTGACCGCCGCCCCGGGCGTCGTCGAATCGGCGGTGGTGGAGACGTCGGACACGCCCACCGCGAAGCCTCGGATGTTGTGCGCACCCGCTGACTCCGGCCGCTGCGCCATGGTGTCCGCGGCGCTCCACGGCGCGTTGCCGCCATCCAGGTAGGCCAACATGTTGGGCGCGTGGTCGCGGAACTGCTCGGTGGCGTAGCGCACGCTCCGCGTCGCTGGGGAGGCAGTCGACCTGGGCCGCCGCGTCCGGCTCGATGATGACCACGGCCGGTCGATTGCCAATGCCAGACGCGAAGGCGGCGATCCACGCCGGATACGCGGCCGCGCTCCCCGCGCCACCGGGGGACTGGCCGCCGCAGTCACGGCCGGGGACGTTGTACGCCACGAGGAGGGGCAGCGTGTCCGCCGCGCCCACGTAGCTCGACACCGCCGACGCGATGTCACCGCTCCAGTTGCCGAACCACTTCGCGCCCGGCTTGCTCGCGATGGACGACTGATGCTGGCCGCGCGCGCATCCCCACCGTTCTGACTCACCCAGTGCGCCGAGTTGCGGTCCCACGAGGACAGCCGCACCATCCCATTCTGGGGAAGCGGGACCGGGGCGCGTGAACGCCCCGACGGCTCACATGTTGCGGCGGTACTGCCCACCCACGTCGTAGAGCGCGCGGGAGAGCTGGCCGAGCGTGCACACCTTGCAGGCGTCCATCAGCGCGGCGAACACGTTGCCGTGGTCCAGCGCGGCGCGGCGCACGGCCTCCAGCGCGGCGGGGGCCACCTCCGCGTTGCGCTTCCAGAAGGCGTCGCGCGCCGTGATCGCGTAGTCCTTCTCCTCCTTCGTGGCGCGGATGACCTCGGGCGGGGTGATGGTGGGCGAGCCCTTGGGGTCCAGGAAGGTGTTCACGCCGACGATGGGCAGCGTCCCGTCGTGCTTGAGCGTCTCGTAGTAGAGCGACTCCTCCTGAATCTTCGAGCGCTGGTACATGCGCTCCATGGCGCCCAGCACGCCGCCACGCTCGGAGATGGCGCGGAACTCCGTCATCACGGCCTGCTCCACCAGGTCCGTCAGCTCCTCGATGATGAACGAGCCCTGGTTGGGGTTCTCGTTCTTGGACAGACCGAACTCCTTGTTGATGACCAACTGGATGGCCAACGCGCGCCGCACGCTCTCCTCGGTGGGCGTGGTGATGGCCTCGTCGTAGGCGTTGGTGTGCAAGGAATTGCAGTTGTCGTTGAGGGCGAGCAGAGCCTGCAACGTGGTGCGGATGTCATTGAAGGCGATCTCCTGCGCGTGCAGGCTCCGCCCGGATGTCTGGATGTGATACTTCAGCTTCTGCGAGCGATCATTGCCGCCGTACTTGTCTCGGATGGCCTTGGCCCAGATGCGCCGCGCCACGCGACCGAGCACCGCGTACTCGGGGTCCATGCCGTTCGAGAAGAAGAACGACAGGTTGGGCGCGAAGTCGTCGATGTCCATCCCGCGCGACAGGTAGTACTCGACGAAGGTGAAGCCGTTGGCCAGCGTGAAGGCCAGCTGGGAGATGGGGTTCGCCCCGGCCTCCGCGATGTGGTACCCGGAGATGGACACCGAGTAGAAGTTCCGCACCTTCTGGTCGATGAAGTACTGCTGGATGT
Organism: Citreicoccus inhibens; assembly: GCF_019039035.1. Lineage (GTDB taxonomy): Bacteria > Myxococcota > Myxococcia > Myxococcales > Myxococcaceae > Citreicoccus > Citreicoccus inhibens. The sequence goes on from NZ_JAHNZT010000004.1 coordinate 84,176, forward strand.
CGCCCATCAGCCGCAGGGCGAACTCCGTCGAGAAGATGCAGGTGTTCTGCGCCTGGTCCTCCTTGAGGATGTCCGCCTGCACCGTGCCGCGCACGTTCTGCAGCGTGGACGCGCGGATGCGCTCGTAGACGTCGCGCGGGAGCACCTCGTCCCCGGACACCCCCAGCAACAGGAGCCCGAGTCCGTCATTGCCCGCGGGCAGGTCGCCCTGGTAGCGGGGCCGAGGCACGCCACGCTTCTGGTAGAGCGCGTCGATGCGCTTCTCGACCTCCTCCACCTTCCCGTTGGCGCGGATCCACTTCTCGCACTGCTGATCCACCGCGGCGTTGAGGAAGAAGCCCAGCAGCATCGGCGCGGGCCCGTTGATGGTCATCGACACCGAGGTGGACGGGTCCGCCAGGTCGAAGCCCGAGTAGAGCTTCTTCGCGTCGTCCACGTTGGCGATGGACACGCCCGAGTTGCCCACCTTGCCGTAGATGTCCGGGCGGTGGTCCGGGTCCTCGCCATACAGCGTCACCGAGTCGAAGGCGGTGGACAGGCGCTTGGCGGGCAGGCCCCGGGACACGTAGTGGAAGCGCTTGTTGGTGCGCTCCGGGCCGCCCTCACCGGCGAACATGCGCGCGGGGTCCTCGCCCTCGCGCTTGAGCGGGAAGACGCCCGCGGTGAACGGGAAGGCGCCGGGCGCGTTCTCCCGCAGCAGCCACGTGAGGATGTCGCCCCAGTCCTCGTAGCGAGGGAGCGAGATCTTCGGGATGCGCAGGTGCGAGAGCGACTCGGAGATGAGGTCCAGCTCGATGACCTTGTCGCGCACCTGGAACTGGTACTTGGACGCCGCGTAGCGCCGCTTGGTGGCGGGCCACTCGGAGAGCAGGCGACGGCAGTCCGCCGCGAGGCGGGACTCCAGGTCCTGGTACAGCGCCACCAGCTCCCCCAGGTACGCGGGCTCGCCCTCCACGCGCTCGGTGACGTGCACCACGTCCGAGGCGTCACGGGGCTCCACAATCTCCAGGCGCTTCTTGCCCACGTTGGTGCGCAGCGCCTCGATGGTGCCGTGGAGCTGGTACATGCGCCGCGCGATGGCGGCCTGGTCGCGGACGAACTGCTCGTACTTCTCGCTGTTCTCGACGATCTCCGCCAGGTAGCGGGTGCGCTCGGGCGGGATGATCCACTTCTTCTCGCTCATCCCCGGCGTGGCCACCGCGTGGGACTGGAGCGGCGCGCCCGTCTTCTTCACCACCGTGTCGATGATGGCCCGGTAGAGCTGGTTCATCCCCGGGTCGTTGAACTGCGAGGCGATGGTGCCGTACACGGGCACCGCGTCATCCGCGAGCGTGAAGGCGTTGTGGTTGCGCTTCCACTGCTTGCGCACGTCACGCAGCGCGTCCAGCGAGCCGCGCTTGTCGAACTTGTTGATGGCGATGACGTCCGCGAAGTCGAGCATGTCGATCTTCTCGAGCTGCGTCGCCGCGCCGTACTCGGCGGTCATCACGTAGAGCGACGCGTCCGAGTGCTCGGTGATCTCCGTGTCCGACTGGCCGATGCCGGAGGTCTCGACCACGATGAGGTCGAAGCCGGCGGCCTTGCAGATGTCGATGGACTCGCCCACGTGCTTGGACAGGGCGAGGTTGCTCTGCCGCGTGGCCATCGAGCGCATGTACACGCGCGGGTTGTCGATGGCGTTCATGCGGATGCGGTCACCCAGCAGCGCGCCGCCGGACTTGCGCTTCGAGGGGTCCACCGACAGCACCGCCAGCGTCTTGTCCGGGAAGTCGGTGAGGAAGCGGCGGACCAGCTCGTCCACCAGGCTCGACTTGCCGGCGCCGCCCGTGCCTGTGATGCCGAGCACCGGCACGCGCGGGGCCGAGGCCAGGTTCTCGGCGAGCGCGGCGCGCAGCGACTCTCCGGCCGACGCGAAGTTCTCCGCCACGGTGATGAGCGAGGCGAGGCGGGCGGGCTCGCGCTTCTTCGGCGCGGCGAGCGCGGGCGCGAAGTCCGGCGTGCGCTTCTCGAAGTCGCACTGGGACACCAGGTCATCAATCATCCCCTGGAGGCCCATGGCCCGGCCGTCATCCGGCGAGTAGATGCGGGTGACGCCGTAGCGGTGCAGCTCCTCAATCTCGGTCGGGAGGATGGTGCCGCCGCCGCCGCCGAAGACCTTGATGTTCGCCCCGCGCTCGCGCAGCAGGTCGATCATGTACTTGAAGAACTCGACGTGACCGCCCTGGTAGGACGTGAGCGCGATGCCCTGCGCGTCCTCCTGGATGGCGCAGTCGACAATCTCCGCCACCGAGCGGTTGTGCCCCAGGTGGATGATCTCCGCGCCGGACGCCTGCATGAGGCGGCGCATCACGTTGATGGCGGCGTCGTGTCCATCGAACAACGATGCCGCGGTCACGATGCGGACGTGGAAGCGGGGCTTGTAGGGCGAGGGAGCAGTGGTCGGCTGGGCGTTTCGCACGGCGCGTACACTAAGAGTGGCGCGAATGCCGAGGCAAGGGATTGGGACGCGCGTGCGGGATACGCGACGCGGGCCGTCATCCCGCTCGCGTGCTCGGCAAGAAAGCGTCCAGGACACGCAGTGCGGCCGACGTGGGCGTCGCACGACCCTCGCGCACGTCCGCCTCCAACGCGGGCACCAGCGTGGACACCTGGGGATGGGCTCGCAGGGCCGCCCGCAGGCCGTCCTGCACCATGGCCCACATCCAACCCACCTGCTGTGAGCGGCGACGGCGGCCCAGCTCGCCCGAGGCCTCGCGGCGCCCCACCTGCGTCTCCACCGAGGCCCACAGCTTCGCGATGCCCGTGCCCTCCATCGCGCTGCAGGTGGTGACCTCGGGCTCGGCGCCCGGACGCATCAGGTGCAGGGCGGCGCGGTATTCGGCGCGGGCGCGCTCGGCGCGCGGCTGGTTGTCGCCGTCCGCCTTGTTGATGGCGAGCATGTCCGCCACCTCGAGGATGCCGCGCTTGATGCCCTGGAGTTCATCCCCCGCGCCCGCGAGCATCAGCACCAGGTAGAAGTCCACCATGTCGGCGACGACCGTCTCCGACTGGCCCACGCCCACCGTCTCCACCAACACCACGTCGAAGCCGGCGGCCTCGCACAACAGCAGCGTCTCGCGCGTCTTGCGCGCCACGCCGCCCAGCGTGCCGCTGGAGGGACTGGGGCGGATGAAGGCGGTGAGTTCGCGCGACAGCCGCGCCATGCGCGTCTTGTCTCCGAGGATGCTGCCACCGGACACCGTGCTGGACGGGTCGATGGCGAGCACCGCCACGCGCTTGCCCTCACCGACAAGGTGCATGCCCAGCGCGTCGATGAACGTGCTCTTGCCCACGCCCGGCACGCCGCTGATGCCCACGCGACGGCTGCCGCCCGTGTGGGGCAACAGCCGCGTGAGCACCTCCTGCGCGAGCGCCGCGTGGCGCGGGTGCTCGCTCTCCACCAACGTGATGGCGCGCGCGAGCACGGCGCGGTCTTGCGCGCGCACGCCCGCCACATAGTCATCCGCCGACAGCGGCCTCACGCCTCCCCCAGCGCCGCCGTCAGCTTGTCGAGCAGCTCGATGGCCGCCTTCGCGATGACGGTCCCGGGCCCGAAGATGGCCGCCGCGCCCGCGGCGCGAAGCGCGTCGTAGTCCTGCTCGGGGATGACGCCGCCCACCACGACCATGATGTCCTCGCGGCCCAGGTCCTTCAGCGCCTGCTTGAGCTGCGGCACCAGCGTGAGGTGACCCGCGGCGAGCGAGCTGGCGCCCACCACGTGCACGTCGTTCTCCACGGCCTGACGCGCGGACTCCTCGGGCGTCTGGAACAGCGGCCCGATGTCCACGTCGAAGCCCAGGTCCGCGAACGCGGTGGCGATGACCTTCTGCCCGCGGTCGTGTCCGTCCTGCCCCATCTTCGCGATGAGGATGCGCGGACGCCGGCCGAACGTGGCGAGGAACGCGTCTGCCCGCGCGCGCGCATCGGCGATGCCCTGCGCCCCACCCGCCTCGGCGGAATACACCCCGGACACGCTGCGCACGGTCGCCTCGTAGCGCCCGAAGACCTTCTCGAGCGCGTCGCTGATCTCCCCCACGGTGGCCTTCGCGCGCGCCGCGTCGATGGCCAGCGCGAGCAGGTTGCCCTCGTTGCGCCGCCCCGCCTCGGTGAGCGCGTCCAGCCGACGGCGCACCTCATCCGCGTCGCGCTCGCGGCGCAGCTCGCGCAGCCGGGCAATCTGGGCCTCGCGCACCGCCGAGTTGTCCACCTTGAGGATCTCGATCGAGTCCGGGCGCTCGGGCGGATACTTGTTCACGCCGATGATGGCCTGACGGCCCGAGTCGATGCGGGCCTGCGTGCGCGCCGCGGCCTCCTCGATGCGCAGCTTGGGCAGCCCCGCCTCGATGGCCTTGGTCATGCCACCCAGCGCCTCGACCTCCTGGATGTGTCCCCACGCCTTCTGCGCCAGCTCGTGGGTGAGCCGCTCCACGTAGTAGCTGCCGCCCCACGGGTCGATGACGCGCGTGGTGCCGCTCTCCAACTGGAGATAGAGCTGCGTGTTGCGCGCGATGCGGGCGCTGAAGTCCGTGGGCAGCGCGATGGCTTCATCCAGCGAGTTGGTGTGCAGGCTCTGCGTGTGGCCCTGCGTGGCGGCCATGGCCTCCACGCACGTGCGCACCACGTTGTTGTAGACGTCCTGCGCGGTGAGGCTCCATCCAGACGTCTGGCAATGCGTGCGCAGCGCGAGGCTCTTGTCGCTCTTGGGCGAGAAGTCCTTCAGGAGCCGCGCCCAGAGCATGCGCGCCGCGCGCATCTTGGCCACCTCCATGAAGAAGTTCATCCCGATGGCCCAGAAGAACGACAGGCGGGGCGCGAACGCATCCACGCCCAGGCCCGCGGCGAGGCCCGCGCGCACGTACTCCACGCCGTCCGCGAGCGTGTAGCCCAGCTCCAGGTCCTGCGTCGCCCCGGCCTCCTGCATGTGGTAGCCGCTGATGCTGATGCTGTTGAAGCGAGGCATCTTCTCCGCCGTGAAGCGGAAGATGTCGCCAATGATTCGCATCGAGGGGGCGGGCGGGTAGATGTACGTGTTGCGGACCATGAACTCCTTGAGGATGTCGTTCTGGATGGTCCCGCTGAGCTGCTCCGGCTTGACGCCCTGCTCCTCCGCCGCCACGACGTAGAGCGCGAGCACCGGCAACACCGCGCCGTTCATCGTCATCGACACGCTCATCTGATCGAGCGGGATGCGATCGAACAGGATGCGCATGTCCTTGATGGAGTCGATGGCCACGCCGGCCATGCCCACGTCACCCGCCACGCGCGGGTGGTCGCTGTCGTAGCCCCGGTGCGTCGCCAGGTCGAACGCGATGGACAGGCCCTTCTGCCCCGCCGCGAGGTTGCGACGGTAGAAGGCGTTGGAGGCATCGGCCGTGGAGAAGCCGGCGTACTGCCGCACCGTCCACGGCTGCTGCACGTACATGGTCGCGTACGGGCCGCGCACGAAGGGCGGCAGACCGGGCAACGAGCCCAGGTGCTCCACGCCGTCCAGGTCCTCGCGCGTATACGAGGGCTTGACGGGGATGCCCTCGGGCGTCACCCAGCGCTCGGCGGCGCGCGTGGCGTCGGCGGCCTGCTGGCGCTGCGCATCGAGCGTGGCCGGAGTGGCCCGCGTCTCGGGAGCGTCGAAGTCGACGCGGGAGAAGTCAGGAACGGAAGCGCGCATCACGACACCCCGAGCTGCTGGTGCAGCGAGGACAGGAGCGCGACCAGGTCCGCTCCCGCGAAGAGGAAGAGGTCCACACCCGCCGCGCGGAACGCGGCCTCGTGCTCGCCAGGACGTCCGGCCACCGCCACCACGCGCGCACCCTTCGCCTTCAGCGCGGCGCTCAGCGCGGGCACCCACTCGGGATAGAGCGCGTCCGGTCCAGAGATGACCGCGAGCGAGGCGCCCGAACTGGCGAACCCGTCCACCGCCGCCGCGACATCCGCGAAGCCGTGCTGGTCGCGCGTCTCGATGCCGCCCACCGCCAGCGCGTTGGCCGTCCACATCGAGCGCGTGGTGTGCTCGGCCACCGTGCCCAGGCTCGCCATGAACGCGCGCGGCCGGACCCCGTGGGCCGTCTGGTATCGGTCGCTCGCGTCGCGCAGCGCCTCGAACGACTCGGACAGTCGCACCGGCTGCAACGGCAGCGCGCTCCCCGCCTTCACGGTGCTCACGTCCGATGCGGGCCGCGGCGCTCGGCGCACGGCCGCCTCGCCCAGGTGCGGGAACTCGCTGACGCCCACGAGCGGCAGCTTGCGCGTGCGCAGGGCCTTGTCTCGCGCGACGCGCGTCTCGGCGAGCACACGGGCGATGTCGCCATCCACGAGCGCGCGGGACATGCCGCCCAACGCCTCGATGCGCCGCAGCTCCGTCCAGGCCGCGCGGGCGAACTCACCCGTGAGCTGCTCCAGGTAGTAGCTGCCGCCCGCGGGGTCCGCCACGCGGTTGAGGCTGGACTCATCGCGAAGGATGAGCTGGGTGTTGCGCGCCAGCCGCCGCGCGCCCTCGTCCGGCGCGCCGAGCGTCTCATCGAAGGGAGACGTGCTCACGCTGTCCGCGCCCGCCACCACCGCCGCGAAGGACTCCGCGGTGGCGCGCAGGATGTTGACCCACGGGTCGCGCTGCGTCTTCGTCCCGCTCGCGGTGCGCGCGTGCAGCACCATGGCCTGCGCCTCGGGCGAGCCACCCGACGCGGCGACGACCTTGGACCACAAGAGCCGCGCCGCGCGCAGCTTGGCGATCTCCGGGAAGAACTGCCCGCCCACCGACAGCGCGAACTGCACCGAGCGCGCCGCGACCTCCGGCGACACGCCCGCGCGCTCCAGCGACCGCAGGTACTCCACGCCCGTGGCGATGGCCCACGCCAGCTCGTGCACCGGCGTCGCGCCCGCCTCCGCCACCGCGCGCGATGAGACAAGCAGCACACGCAGCCCGGGCGCGCTCTCGCGCAGCGAGGTCACCCTCGGCGCCGCCTGGGCCAGCACCGCGTCCAAGCCCCCCGTCAGCACGCCCGTGCGAGCCAGGGTGCCCAGCGGATCCACCCCCAGACAGCCGCGCAGGGACGAGCGCGCGACACCCTTGCGCTCCGCGGCGCTCAAGAAGAAGCCCGCGGCGGACAGCCCCTCCGTCTCCGACTCCAGGCAGACCGGGGTGCGGTCCAAGGGCACCGGCGCGAGCAGCCGCGCCATGGTGTCCGCGTCCGGGACGGAGATGCCGTGGGGCGCCCCCAGGCAGAGCCACACGCCGGTGGCGCCGCGCTCGAGGTCCACGCGCATCGCCTCGGCGGCGCTCGCCACGTCCGGGCCCGCGTACTCCTGGCAGACGCTCCAGCCGCCCTCGGTGAGGCCGAGCGCCTGGGTGCCGCGCAGGTAGGGGGCGACGCCCGGCGGCTCGGGGGGCGGCGCCTCGGCCGCGTCCTGCCGTGAGTAGAGCGGCTGCTGGGTCAGTCCGCCCTCGAGCGTGGACTGAAGCGACGTGAAGGGCTTGCCCTTCAGGTCCTTGTCCACCAGCCGGCGCCAGTCCTCCAGCGAGGGGGCCGGGAAGACCGAGGCGATGTGGAGAGGCACTTGCGACATGCTGCGTCCTCGCAAAGAGAAGGCGCCGTCCAGGGGACCGCGCCGTCCCTCCCCCATAGGCGCAATGGGGCGGCGGAGCAATGGTGAGGTGGGCCTCGCCGTCCGCGCCATGCATGATGGGGCCCCCCTCTAGGAGTCACGCCATGCCACGCGAGACCGTCGCCCTCTCCACCGCAGATGGCCCTTGCCAGACCGGGGTCTTCACGCCCGAGGGCGCGGGCCCCTGGCCGGCGGTCCTCTTCCTGATGGACGCCCCGGGCCCACGCCCCGCGCTGTTCGACATGGCCGAGCGGCTCACGCGCCACGGCTACCTCGTGCTGCTGCCAGACCTGTATCACCGCTCCCCGGAGCCCTACACGCCGCAGTCCATCCGCGACCTCATGCGGACCCCGGAGGGCGAGCGAGCGTGGCGCACCCTCTATTTCGACAAGGCGATGGCGCCGGCGAGCTTCCAGACCGACCTGCGCGCGATGCTCGACTTCCTCTCGACCCGGTCGGACGTGCGCCCCTCGGACGTGGGCGTGACGGGCTACTGCATGGGCGGCAATCTGGCGATTCGGGCCGCGGGGCTCGCACCCGAGCGCGTCGTCGCGGCGGCCTCGTTCCACGGCGGCTACCTGGCGACGGACAGCGCCGCGAGTCCCCACCTGCTCGCGCCGCGGATGAAGGCGCAGGTCTACGTGGCCTGCGCGGACAACGACCGCTCGTGCCCGGACGACATGAAGCAACGCCTGGATGAGGCACTGAGCGCGGCGGGCGTGGTGCACACCGTGGAGACCTACGCGGGCGCTCGACATGGCTTCGCCGTGCCGGGCAACCCCACGTACGACGAGGCCGCCAGTGAGCGCCACTGGAAGGCCCTGCTGGCTCTCTTCGAGCGCACGCTGCGGCCCCGCGCGTAACGCTCAGGCGGGATTGAGCTCACTGGCGCGCCGCTCCAGTTCGCGCACGGCGTAGTCGATGAACGCGCGGATGCGAGGGGTCTCTCGCAGATCCGCGTGGACCCCCAGGCGAAGGGGCAACACCGGGCCGGGCCGTGGTGTCGCCACCCGGCGCAGCATCGGGCGCGCGTCCGCCAAGATGCGCGGCAACACCGCCAGCGCCTCGCCCGCCTCAACGACCGCGAGCTGCGAGCGGATGCTGTTGGTGCGCAGGTTGCGTCGGGCCTCGGGAACGACCATGCACAGCCAGCCCGACAGGGACAGCTTCCCGGGCAGGTCGTTCAGCAGGACGACCGCGTGGCCCGCGCCCCCCACCGCGAAGTCCGGTGTGCCGTGCGCCTCCAGGTACGCCTGCGAGGCGTACATCGCATACGAGACGTCAGCGACCTTCCGCTCGATGAGCGACTCCTCGTCGAACGAGCCGAAGCGGATGGCGATGTCCGCCTCGTGGCGCGCGAGGTTGAAGCGGCGCCTGTCATTGATCAGATCCAGGCTGACCAGCGGGTGCTGCGCACCGAACCGCGCCAGGAGCGGCGCCACCACGTAGTCCCCGAGCCAGTCAATGCTCGTCACCGTGATGTTGCCCTCCAGGCCCGTGTCGCGCGCGGCCACGCGCCGCTCGATGGCCAGCGCGCCCTCCTCCATGCGCTCCAGGCTCTCCGTGAGCGCGGCGCACAGGGGCGTCGGGGTCAATCCGCCCGCGCCTCGCTCGAACAGCTTCACGCCCAGGGCCTGCTCGAAGGCATCCAACCGGCGCCCCACGGTGGGCTGCGTGGAGCTCAGGGTCCGAGCCGCCGCGCTCAAGGAGCCCTGCCGCACCACGGCGAGCACGATTCTCAGGTCGTCCCAATCCATGTCGCCCCAGCCACGTCCACAATCCGCCCGGTCATATACGGTTTCGTATGAGGGCCCTACGGAATCATGGGCGGAAGCGCGCGGCGCGAAACCGTACATCTGCCTGCGTTCGGGAAGCGCGCTCCCCGCGCCTCCCTCCAGGAGCCTCACCATGCCCTCCGCCGTCGCCAGCCTCACCCTCGCCGCCACCCTCGGCCTCGCCCCATCCGTCCCCACCGCCCAGGCCACGCCGCTCACGTCGCGACTGGACCGCGCCATCGACCGCGCGCTCGCGGAGCACCGCATCGTCGGCACCGTGGTGCTGGTCGCGAAGGACGGGAAGGTGGTCTACCACCGCGCCGCGGGAGACGCGGACCGCGAGGCGCACCGCCCCATGCGCGAGGACTCGCTGTTCCGCCTCTCCTCGCTGACCAAGGCGCTCGTCTCCACCGCCGCGCTGGCCATGGTCGAGCGCCATCAGCTCGACCTGGATGACCCCGTCACGAAGTGGATCCCCACCTTCAAGCCCAAGCTGGCGGATGGCACCACCCCAGTCATCACCGTGCGACACCTGGTGACGCACACCGCGGGCCTCAGCTACGGCTTCATGGAGTCCCCGGACGGCCCGTACCACCACGCGCAGGTCTCCGACGGCCTGGACGCACCGGGCCTCGCCATGGAGGAGAACCTGCGGCGCATCACGTCCGTGCCGCTGTCGTACGCGCCGGGCACGCGCTGGGGTTACTCCGTCGCCACGGACGTGCTGGGCGAGGTCCTCGCCCGCGCGGCCGGCGTCCCGCTGCCTCAGGTGGTGGAGCGGTTCGTGACCCGGCCGCTGGGCCTGAAGGACACGGGCTTCCAGGTGCGCGACGTGCCCCGGCTCGCGGCGGCCTACGCCAACGCGACGCCCGAGCCGGTGCGCATGGGCGAGGAGCATGTGGTTGCCTTTGGCCCCAGCGGCGTGCGCTACGCCCCGGGCCGCGTGTTCGACCCGCGCTCGTTCGCCTCGGGCGGCGCCGGCATGGTGGGCACCGCCACCGACTTCATGAAGTTCCTGGAGGTGCTGCGTCAGGGCGGCGGGAAGGTGCTCACCGAATCCACCACGCGGCGGATGATGGTGCCGCAGACGGCGCCGGAGACCGAGTCCCTGGGGCCAGGCTGGGGGTTCGGCCTGGGTGTGGGCGTGCTGGTGGATCCGGCCAAGGCGCACAGCCCGCAGCCCGTGGGCACCGTGCAATGGATTGGCGCGTACGGGCACACGTGGTTCATCGATCCGACGAACCACCTGACCGTCGTCGCGCTCACCAACACGGCCATCGAGGGCATGGCCGGACAGTTCCCCAACGACATCCGCGACGCCCTCTACGACGCGAAGCAGTGAGACCCGCGCTCAGGCGGTGCGCACCACACCGCCCACCACCTGCACCGGCCACGGCGTGAGCCGCGCGCCCGAGCACGGCCCGCCCACGCACAGCCCATCCTCGGGTTGGAACAGGGCGCCGTGCCACGAGCACGCGATGAGGCGCCCGTCCGGAGTGAGGTAGTCATCCAGCTTCTGCGCCAGCGGCAACCCGGCGTGAGGGCACCGGTCCACGTACCCCCACACCGAGTCCCCGCGGCGCACGAGGAAGCCATGGAAGAAGGCCTCCCCAATCTGGAGCACGAGGTTGCGCGCGCCCGGGTCTCTCAGCGAGTCCAGCGTGCACAGCCCCACGTTGGCCGGCGTGGAGAAGACCCGCGCGCGGCCCTGCGTTGAATCGGGACTCAGGGCAGCCTGGCCTTCTGGAAGCCCGACCAGCAGTGGTCGTAATCGGACTGGAGCGCGGCCGTCTCCATGGCGAAGCGCGTGGGCCGGATGACCCAGCGCGACTCGAACATGAAGGCGAGCGTGTCCTTGATCTTGTGCGGCTGGAGGTCCACCCGCACGGCCTGCTCATAGCTCGACTGGTCCGGACCGTGGCCGCTCATGCAGTTGTGCAGCGACGCGCCGCCCGGAGAGAAGCCCCCGGCCTTGGCGTCATAGGCGCCGGTCACCAGCCCCATGAACTCGCTCATCACGTTGCGGTGGAACCACGGGGGCCGGAACGTCTTCTCCGCCACCATCCAGCGCGGCGGGAAGATGACGAAGTCGCAGTTGGCCGTGCCTGGCACCTCGCTGGGCGAGGTCAGCACCGTGAAGATGGACGGATCCGGGTGATCGAAGCTCACCGTCCCGATGGTGTTGAACCGGTTCAGGTCGTACTTGTACGGGGCCAGGTTGCCGTGCCACGCCACCACGTCCAGCGGGGAGTGGTCGAACTCGGAGACCCACAAGCGGCCCTGGAACTTCTGCACCACGCGCGTGGGGCGGTCGATGTCCTCATACGCCGCGACGGGCGTGAGGAAGTCGCGCGGGTTGGCCAGTCCGTTCGAGCCGATGGGCCCCAGGTCCGGCAACCGGAACGGCGCGCCCAGGTTCTCGCAGATGTAGCCCGCCACCGGGCCGTCCGGCAGCTCGGCCCGGAAGCGCACGCCGCGCGGCACCACGCCCACGTCACCGGGCACCAGCTCCAGCACGCCCATCTCCGTGACGAGCCGGAGCCGGCCCGCCTGCGGAACGAGGAGCAGCTCGCCATCGGCGTTGAAGAAGACCTTGTCGGTCATCGACCGGTTGGCGAGGTACAGGTGGATGGCGATGCCCGCGCCCGTGCCCGGGTCGCCGTTGCCGGCGTAGGTGACGAGCCCCTCCACGAAGTCCCGAGGCTCCGTCGGCATCGGCTGCGGACTCCAGCGCAGCCGGTTGGGCGACGGCGGAACCTCATCGAACGGGCCGCCCCGCAGGAGGCCCTGCGGATGCGGCTGGAACGGCGGATGGTTCGCGCTCGGGCGGATGCGGTAGAGCCACGAACGCTTGTTCTCGCGGCGCGGCGCCGTGAAGGCCGTGCCCGAGAGCTGCTCGGCGTACAACCCGTAGGGCGTGCGCTGCGGCGAGTTCTGTCCCTGAGGCAGCGCTCCGGCCACCGCCTCCGTCGCGAACTCGTTGCCGAACCCTGAGAGATAGCCGCCCGACGCGGGCTTGAGGCCCGAACCGGGTACCGCCCGTGCTTCCGTGTCCGTGGTCACCTGAGTCTCCTCCGAAGCGCGCCGAGGGATTTACCGCGCCGGGTCGACCTTGATGACCCCGCGACGAATCTGATCCAACTCGATGGACTCGAACAGGGCCTGGAAGTTGCCGTTGCCGAAGCCCTCGTTGCCCTTGCGCTGGATGATCTCGAAGAAGATGGGCCCGAAGAGGTTCTCGGTGAAGATCTGCATGAGCAGGCCTTCCTTCTCGTTGCCGTCGATGAGGATGCGGTTCTTGCGCATCCGGGCCAGGTCCTCGCCGTGGTTGGGGACGCGCTTGTCCACCAGGTCGTAGTACGCGTCCAGGGTGTCCTGGAGCGCCACGCCCCGCGCGCGCAGCCGCTCGACGGTGCCGTAGATGTCCGGCGTGGTCAGCGCGAGGTGCTGGATGCCCTCGCCGTTGTACTGGCGGATGAACTCCTCGATCTGCGACTTGTCATCCTGGCTCTCGTTGAGCGGGATGCGGATGGCGCGGTCCGGGGCGATCATCGCCTGGCTGAACAGACCCGTCGCCTGGCCCTTGATGTCGAAGTACTTCTGCTCGGTGAAGCCGAAGATGCGGTTGTAGAAGGTCGACCAGGTGCGCATCTGGCCCCGGCGCACGTTGTGCGTCAGGTGGTCCAGCGTCTCGAGCCCCACGTTGTTGCGGGCCTCGGCCTCGACGGCGCCCGGGATGGGCTGCCACGCGTCGTAGATCGAGCCCTTCGGGCCGTAGCGGTCGACGAGATACAGCAAGCTGCCGCCGATGCCCTCCAGCACATAGGAGCCCTGCCCCAGCGCGCCGCGCGAGGGGTCCGCCGCCTTCGCGCCACGCTCCAGCGCCAGTTCGTAGGCGGCGCGGGCGTTCTCCACGCGGAACGCCATGCCGCTCGCCGAGGGGCCGTGCGCCGAGCGGAACTCGGCGGCCTGTCCGGTGGGCTCGCGGTTGATCAGCAGGTTGATGTCACCCTGCTTGTAGCGAATGAGGTCCTTGGTCGGGTGCTTGGCGTTGGCCGTGAAGCCCAGCCGCTCCAGGAGCTGCACCATGACCTCGGGCGCGGGGCCCGTGAACTCCACGAACTCGAAACCGTCCAGCCCCAGCGGGTTCTCAGGGGTAATCGCCATGGCACCGCCTCCATCCGTGTCCTGGGAGCGCCCGAACGCAGGGCTCCGTCTGACTCGAACGTAAGAACGGGCACTCTCCAGCGAAAGTACAAAGATGGGCCAGAGATTGTCAGGGGATTGCACTGACGCGACGGCCCCACACGCGCGGTCTCAGCCCACCTTCGCGCACCCTCCAGAGGGGCACGCCCCGCAAACGTCAGCGATTGAACGGCGTCTCCTGGATCCAGTTGAACCCTCGACTCACGAGGAGGAAGCGCGACTCGTCCACCTTGCGCAGCCGGACGGCGATGGGGGTGTCCCGGACCGTGCCCACCATCAAGAGGTGCTCCGCATCCATGACCGTGTAGTGGAAGCTCAGCGAGGTCGCGGTGGGACCCGAGCCGTCGCGCAGGACGAGCGACTGTGCCTGGGGATCCATCTCGGCGGTGAAGCGCAGCATCGCGTCCCCCACCGTCCGGACCCACACGCGATTGCGCAGGACGACGGCGACGTAGCGCCAGGGTAGCGGGCCCTCGCGCAGCATCAAGGCGGGGGCCTGTCCCTCGGACGGCACGGACTCCACCTCGTAGAGCCCGTAAAGCGGGGGCTTGGGAGCCGCCTCGCCGTACTGGGTGCGGAAGTCCAAGGCCTCGCCCACGTTGGTCCACACCAACCACCCGACCACGAGGAGCTTCAGTCCTCGCAGGCCCCATGTCTCTCGCGCCGAGAAGACGAAGGGCGGCGCCAGCGCCACGGCGCGCGTCGCGCGGTTCAGCACCAGCACGTCCGCCAGCCGGCGCAGGTCCGGCAGCAGCAGGAGCACGGCGAACAACAGCAGGTGCGAGGAGTAGATCTTGACCGGGACGTCGTAGAAGAAGTTGAGCGCCACCACGTTGGACATGACGCCCACGACGACCAGCGCTCCCAGCGTGGTGGTGCGGCGCGAGAACAGCAACAACCCGCCCAGCACCTCGGCGCTGCCGGTGAAGAGGTTGTAGCCGGTGGAGTACCCCATGAAGGTCCACAAGAGGCCCATGGGCGACAGCTCTCCCAGCGGCTCCATCAAGCGCCCGGGGCTCGGCGCGGGGAACTGCAACTTGATGACCTTCGCCATGCCGTAACTGAGCATCGCGGCGGCGAGCACGTAGCGCACCAACGTGCGCAGCACGTCATGGGCTTTCACATACTGGGGGCGGCGCCAATCCCAGACAGACCACGCCGCGGTCACGGCGCCCGCCAGCGTGAGGTACAGCAGCAACTGCACGTAGTTGTACGTGGTGTCGCCACTGCCGTTCTGGAAGGTGGTGATGTCCGCCCCCAGGCGCAGCACGTGCTTCCCGAGCCACGGCACCACGACGTGCCAGACCTGGTCATTGAGGAACCGGGAGACGAGGTCTCCGCTCGGCAGCGACTCCATCAACAAGGAGAAGCCGTAGAGACAGACGTAGGCGCACGCGAAGCGGAAGGCGAGGCGGCTCGCGAGGCTCCACGCAGGCGGAGGCGCGGGCTGCGGGGGCTCCAGGGGGGCGGACTCCCCTCCTGCGTGAACAGCGGTGGGCTCGAGACCGACGGGCTGCGGCACGGCAGGGGTCATGGGACGCTCCTGGCGCAAGCATAGTCAGCCGCGCCAGCGCACCCAATGACACCCTTCAACCCGCATCATTCGTGAACAACCACATCAGGTGCTCCGCGAACTGCGGAAGCGTCTTCACCTCGGGTGGCGCGGCGAGATAGTATTTGCGCTCGTAATCCTCGACGTCGCCGGGGCCCAGCGCGCGGTCACCCACGTCGAGGCTCACGTCATAGAGCTGCTTGAACTTCTCGATGTCGAACGGCTCACGCCCCGACGTGGCGCGCGCCTGACGGATCGCGGCCCGCTCTTCCTCACGGCGCTTGTCGCGGGCCTGCCGCAGCTCCTTGAGGGTCTCCTCGGCGGTCTTCGGTACGAACTTTCCTTCAGTCGTCATGGCTGTTCCCAGTCGTTGAGCCCGTCACCGTCGCTCATTGTTTCGAGTGCGCATCCAAGGCCTGGTCGAGTGTCTTGCCTTGGTAGGCCTCGAGCGACACACGCGTCTTCTCCGCCACGGCGTCCGCACCCGGGAAGCCCTGCGCCTTGATGCCATCCACCTGCTTCTTGATGAACGCGGTGTCGATGACCGTCGCCTTCACCTGGGCGATGTCCTGGCTTGGATCCGCCCCGACAGCCTGGTCGAACAGCGCCTGCTTCTTGGCGGTATCCGGCCCGAGCCACTTGCCGTCGCGCTTCTCCGCGACCAGGGTCTGCTGCCCCTGCGCATCCGTCACGTAGAGCTTGTAGTCGGTGATCTGCTTGTTCTCGATGACGCCCTGGAAGCGACCTTCCTCGGGGCCATCCTCCCGCCCCAGGAGCAGGTCCTGCCGATACTGGCGCACCCCGCTGAAGCCGCCGCCGACAGGCGCGAAGGGAACCAAGGGGTCCGCGGTGCCCGGCTTGCGGGTGAGCACGCGGACGCAGGAGGTCTCCAGCGGGACCTCCAGGTCGATGAGCTTGAGCTTCCGGGTCCCGATGGCCTTGAGCAGCTGCGGGATGTCGTTCGCGCCCGCGAAGCGCTTGTCCAACACGAGCGAGCTGTCCGGCTTGGCGAGCATCGCCCGCTCCACGCGCTGGGACATCGCCGAGCCCTCCCAGTGGGACTGCTGGGTGCTGATCTTCCCCGCGTGCGCGGCGACGAGCTGCGCCTTGATGGGGTCCGGGTTCATCGCGCCCCGCGTCTCCCCATCCGAGTCCAGCACCTTCTTGCTCAGCTCGGGGTCCTTCTTGACGGTCGTGCTCTTGCCGGAGGCGGTGTTGCCGCGCAAGGCATAGACGACCCCCGTCTCGCCATGCTCCGCGATGCGCGCGGACAGCTTCTCGGCGTGGCCCACTTCCTTCCCGACAATCTCGTCCTGGAGCGCGAGGCGCTCGGGGATCCAGTTCGAGCGGTCGATCATGAACGAGGACAAGTCCTTGGTGGGCAGCTCCTTCAGGGTGAAGGCCTCATGGGACTCCACCTTGCCGCCCGAGTGCTCCAGGATGGCCTGACGGGCCGCATAGGTCCCGGGCGCGGTCCCCGTGGGGTCCGCCTTCTTGAGCTTCCCCAAGAGTTCCTTCGCGTTGTCCGGCGTCACCTTCTCCGTGGTGACCTTGCCTTCGAAGGTCAGCGTGATTTCGCGGCCCTTCGTCGCGAAGCTCGCGCCCGCTCCCGAGGCCGCGCGGGTCCGGCCCAACGACAGACTCCGGGCGATGTGCTGCTCGGGCCTGGCCGCCTCGACCAGCGGGTGGGGATTCGCCTTGTCGCTGAAGCTGGAGCCCTGCGTCTTGGCTTGCGCCGCCTTTCCCGCAGCCTCCGCATGGGATGTGGCCCTGGTGGCGGCGACCTGCGCGGTCTTGACGTGGGCCTGGAGCTGCGCGAGGGGCTCAGCGCCCACGCTCTCGGGGGGAGCCTTCTTCGCCTCTTCGAGCGCGGCCTTGGCCTGGTCGAGCGCGGCGTGGGCCTGCTTCGCGGCGTCCGCCGCCGCCTTGGCCGCCGCGCTCGCGTCCTCGGGAGTGCGGGCCTTCTTCGTCGCGTCGAGCGCGGCGCGGGCGGTCTCCTCCGCTTTCGTCGCGTGCTCGGCGGCGGTGTGCCCTTGGGCGAGCGCCGGGTGGGACGAGGCGTTCTGCACTGGCTTCGTGTTGCCACCGCCCTCGATTCTCATCACGCGCTCCTGCCTGTGAGGCGACCCACCTCGGGCCGGCGTGGGGAGAGCGCCAACCCGAGGCCGCGACATCATTCCTGCTGGCAGGGGCATTGTCGCGGGGGAAACATCGGGAGGTTCCCCGCGCGGACGCGGGTGTCGTCCGTTCACCACTTCACTTCACCCGGGGTTGCTCACGCGACGGCGTGTCCCGGACCTAATCCGGGGCACCGGCCCGAGGCGCCGGGGCGAGCCATTGGCGCAGGGCTCCCGGCGCGACCGCGCGATAGATGGTGCCGTGGGTGAGGTCCGGCCGAGGCTCGTACCGCCACCGCAAGCCGGGCGAAGCATGGGCCTTCAGCGCCTCCGCCAGGCGCGCGGCCTGGGGCGCGATGGTGTCCTCATCCGCGGAGGCCAGGTAGAGCGCGCCGCGAGGGCCGGGCTGACGCGCGAGGCGCTCGGCGGCCTTGCGGACCAGTTCGTCGCGGTTCCACCACAGGCTCGGACTCAAGGCGATGTAGCTGTCGAACAGCGTGGGCTCGAGGAAGAAGGTCTCGACGATGAACAGGCCGGCGAGCGACTCGCCGATGATGGCCCGCTCCTCGGTCACGCGGTAGCGCTGGCGCACCTGCGGCATCAGCTCGTCGCGGATGAAGCGACGGAACGCGGCCGAGCCCCCCACGCGCGGAGCAATCTTGCGATCCTCGGCCACGCGCGTCGGGCCCGTCATGTCGCGGCGACGCTCGGTGTTCTCGATGCCCACCACGATGAACGGCCGCAGCTCACCCGCGCGGATGCCCGCGTCCACGGTGGCGGCGACGTGCGGGAAGTCCTCCTGCTCTCCGCCGTCCGGCATGTACAGGACGGGATAGCGGGTGGTGGCTCCGGGCGCGTCGTAGCCCGGCGGCAGATAGACGAGGATGTGCCGCTGCTCCTTGAGCACGGTGGAGGTGAGCGTCAGCGACCCATGCGGCGGCGCCTGCTCGGCGGGGGGCTCCACGGCGGGCTCCGCGTGGGCCAGCGCCCCCATCATGAGCAGCAAGGACAAACACCAACGCGACGACGGCATCACAGCAGGCTCCTCGGGTGGATTCTCGAGAACGACCCGGAGTGTAGACCCATGGACCCCGACAAGCTCCGTGCTTGTTTCGCACCACGACCGGGCGACATCATCGCGGCATGAACAAGGTCGAGCTGTTTCACGCGGTGGCCCAGATCTTCCAGTTGGCGGGGCCCCTCGTGAGTGGAGGCATCCTGGGCCTCCTCCACAAGAAGTACGCGCTGCCCAAGATGACCGAGTTCCTCCAGGAGCGTGCCTGGCTGCTGTACTCGCCCCTCAACGTGGCGATGAACATCGTCTTCATCCTCGTGACCCTCGGCGTCGCCGTGGCGAGCCACGAGTCGAACGTGGCGGCGACGCTCGCCTGGGCGGCGGCGCATCCCTCGGCGATGCCAGTTGCCCTCTCGCCCGAGTTGCTGCGGATCGCCTTCTACGCCTCGACGTTCCTCTGCGGTCACGCGCTCGGAGCCTTCCCCACCGAGCCCCCCGAACCGATGGAGCGCACGGCTGCCTCTCCCCTCGGCGCTCGCGCCAAGGGCTCCTCCTGACACGAGTCCCCTGAACCGGGCGCGCCCTCACGCGGAGCCTGTCAGGTTCGCGGGGCTCGGGCTGTAGGGGACCGCTGCACTCGCTGGAGGAACTCCGTGACACCGCTCCCCGACTGGCGTCCCCACGCACTGGATGGCGCCTTGCTGTGGTTCCACCCGCGCACGGGCACGCACCTGCGCATCGACAGTCCGGGCACCCGCCACCTGCGACGCCGGGCCCCACGGCTGGTCCTCTTCGGCATCACCAACGCGTGCAACCTGACCTGCGGCTTCTGCTCCCGGGACCGCGCGGCGCGGAGTGACTGGACCCCGGACTCGGCCTTCGACGTCCTCTGCGGACTGGCCCGGGCTGGCACGCTGGAGGTCGCGTTCGGCGGCGGTGAGCCGCTGGCGTTCCGAGGCTTCGACACCCTCGTGGAGCGCCTCGCCACCGAGACGCCGCTGGCCGTCCACCTCACCACGAACGGCACGCTGCTGAGCGACGAGCGGCTGGCGCGACTGGCCCCGCACCTCGGCGAGGTGCGCGTGTCGCTCTACGAGGACAACGCCTGGGAGGAGACCGTCCAGCGACTCGCGCGCGCGGGAGCGACGTTCGGCGTGAATGTCCTCGCCACGCCCGAGCGCCTGGGCGTGCTGCCCGCGATGCTGCGCCGGCTGCGCGACCTGGGCTGCCGCGACGTGGCGCTCCTGCGCTACGTGGGGCCCGACGCGCGGCTCCACCTGAACGCACGCGACGAGGCGCGACTCACGCAAGCGGTCGCAGCGAGTCCACTCCGGACCCGCCTGTCTGTCTGCTTCGGCGACGCGCTCGTCGAGGTGCCCCGACTGTTCGAGGGTGACTGTGGCGCGGGCCTCGACTTCGTCACCCTCACCTCGCAGCGGGAGCTCAAGGCCTGTTCCTTTCAAGCCCGAGGCATCCCCATCGCCTCGGCGCAAGACGTGCTCGCCGCGTGGGCCCAGCGCCCGGACACGCTCGCCTCCGCGGCCCCCTTGCGTGGCTGCGCGCGGGCGGGTGCTCCTCCCGCGGCGTCCCTGACTCCAGGCGTGCGCGTGTGGCAGGGGTACTCCGGGAACAACAGCGGCGACTGTCTCCTGGTGGGCCGCTTCGAGTCCGCGCAGCAGGCCTCGGACCTGGTGGACGCCCTCGCACTGCCCCTGGGCTCGAATCCTCGCGGCTATCCTGAGCCGTGGCTGCGATTGCTGGAGGCCGAGGGCATCCACGTCACCGAAGACGAGACGCCCCCCGAGGCCCTCTTCTCCGTCGGGCAGACCGTCATGCTCTACACCGACATGACGCTGAACGATGACTTCCCTTCCCTGCGGCGGCTCGTCTGGAAGCGCGGCGGACGGGAGGTCCACTCCTCCATCCATGGACACGGGCAGACCTCCTTGGCGGTGGGCTTCACCGCCAGCTCCGAGCGCGCGCTCGAGGCACTGGAGGTCCAACTGGCCGCGGAGGACGTGGGAGACTTCGCCACGGAGTCCTCGGCGTCGGTCCTCTTCGGCGTCGTCCCCTTCTCCATTGCCACGGACCACAGCGAGGCCCTGCTCCCGCGGGTCGAGTGGCTGAAGGCCCTGGCCGAGCGACATGACGCGCGCCTCGCCGCGGAGCTGGTGGATGCGCCCGACGCGGCACTGCTGCCGCTGCGGCTCGCCATCCAACGCCAGCCCGAGGGCCCCGAGCGCCTGTGGCTCAAGTTCAAGGGTGAGGACTCGGCGACGCGCTTTGGGAAGAACCTCCGCGGTGACTTTCGGGTGGCCGGGCAGCACATCCTCGTCGAAGCGCCCCACATCGGAGCGCGGCTGGGACAGCTCGCCCTGAAACACGGCGGCACCGCGCGACTCCTCACCAGCCATCGCATCGAGGTGGCGGCGTTCTTCTGGAACACGAAGCGCGAAACCGCCGAGCTCACGTCCCTGCTGCGGCCCTACTTGAAGCCCGAGGATCAGCTCACGGCCACGGCCGGTGCCAAACGGGTCACCCTCGCGGTCGAAACCCTCGAACCGCTGCGCGTGCTGCCCGCGCTCATCGAGCTGGGGACGCTGGTGGGTGAGAAGCCCTGGGTGCGGCTGGGCGCGGCGAATCCCCTCGCGGAGAGCCTGCGGCGCATCCGGCGGGAGCTGCTGCTCTCCAAGGGACGCTGAGCCGTGACGTGTCGGATGCCGCGGCCCGAACACCCACCCACACGTTCCCATCTTCTGGGTTGACACCTTGGAGCCAAGGCGGGCATGCCAGGGCCGCCATGCCATCCTACGAACAGCTGTTCGAGAACAACCGCCGCTGGGCCGCTGAGAAGACGAAGGGCGACCCCCAGTACTTCGAGCGCCTGTCCGCGGAGCACAATCCGGACTACCTCTACATTGGCTGCTCCGACAGCCGCGTCCCCGCCAACGAAATCATGGGCGTGGAGCCCGGCGAGGTGTTCGTCCACCGCAACGTGGCGAACCTGGTCAACAACGTCGACCTGAACGTGATGGCGGTCATCAACTACGCCGTCCGCTACTTGTCGGTGAAGCACATCATCGTGTGCGGTCACTACGGCTGCCAGGGGGTGCGCGCCGCCATGCAGCCGCGCGACCTGGGCATCCTCAACCCCTGGCTCCGCAACGTGCGCGACGTCTACCGCCTGCACAAGGCAGAGCTGGATGCGCTGGCGGACCAGGAAGCGCGCTACGCCCGGCTCGTCGAGCTGAACGTCACCGAGCAGTGCATCAGCATCATCAAGACCGCCGCCGTGCAGCGCTCCTACGTGAACGGGGGGTTCCCCACCGTGCATGGCTGGGTCTTCGACATGCGCACCGGGCACCTGAAGGACCTGCAACTCGACTTCCCCCAGCTCCTGCGCGGCGTGCAAGAGGTCTACAACCTCACCGACAAGGACACGATCTTCTAACGCCCGGGCCGCCCCTCGGCCGGGAGACGCGATCGTGCACTTCGGGCCATGCGCCTGGACATCCCTGGGTGTCCGGGCGCACTCGGGTCCTGCCGCGCCCCTGAGCGTGCAAGCAGCCACCTCGACGAGAGCAGCGCACGCGTCGTCCAGACATGGCAGCATGGATGCCGTCCGCCGCGGTCCGTCATGCCCTTCACCTCACAGTCCTGGAAGTCAGGCCACGCCAGGCTCATGGGAGCCGTGTGCCTCGCGCTCGGGCTGGCGTGTTCTCGGGAGCGGCCTCGGCCCCTCGTGCATGACGCCTATGTGTGGCAGCGCGAGTGGTCGCCGGAGCTGAGCGAGGCCGTCCGCGAGGCGCCCGCGCAGCTGAGCGCGCTGCGCGTGCTGGCCCGCGAGTTCTCCGGGCCGGAGCGCGTGCCCGTGGACGTGCCGGTGGACGTGGAGGCGTTGGCGCGCGGAGGTCGCGAGGTGGTGGCGGTGATGCGCGTGGACGGCACGGCGCCGCTGGATGGGCTCTCGCTCGAGGAGGTCGCGGCGCGGGCCCGGGACTGGCGGGCGCGCGGCGTGCGGGTGGGCGGCGTCGAGGTCGATCACGACTGCGCCACGGCCTCGCTGGGGGCCTATGCGGACTGGCTCGAGCGCGAGCGCGCCACGCTAGAAGGACTGCGGCTGTCCATCACCGCGCTGCCCACCTGGGCGTCCTCGCCGCACGTGGCACGCCTGGTCTCTCTTCCTGACGAGGTCGTCCTCCAGGTGCACGCCGTGCGCGCCCCCACGCTCTTCACGCCGGAGCAGGCGCGCGCCTTCGCGGAGTCGTGGGCGAAGGCCACGCATCATCCGTTCCGTCTGGCATTGCCCACGTACCGCGCGAGGCTGCGCGATGGCACGCGACTGGGCGTCGAGCCTCGGGACGTGGGCCGCTTCCTGACCGCGCTGCGCGAGGACCCGGTGGAGGGCGTGGAAGGCATCGTGTGGTTCCGGCTCGGGTCGCGGGGCGACCTGGATGCGTGGAGTCCGGCCACGCTGGCCGCGGTCCTGACGGGCGGCGCGTTGGAGCCTCGGCTCGCGTCCCAGTTGGTGGATGCGGGCCACGGGACGCGCGACATCGTCATCGAGAACACCGGCCTCGTGGACGCGGACGCGCCGTCACGGCTCTCTCTTTCTGGAAACATCGAGGTCCTCGAAGGCGTGGCGGGCTATGCCACGCAAGGGACCTCGCTCGTGGCGCGCACGCCTCCTCGCCTGCGCGTCGGTGAGCGTCGCATCGTGGGCTTCGTGCGAGGAACCGAGGTGTCCCTTGTCGCTCCGTAGTGTGTGGCTGTCCGCTGTCGCCGCCGTGACGCTGCTCGCGCCCTGGCGCGCCGCGCGGGCGTGCGGCCCTGACTTCCCTCCCATCCTGCTCAATGACCGCGCGAGGACCTTGGCCGAGCTGCCCGAAGGCTCCTTCGCCCTGGAGGCCTCGCGGCTGGTGCCGCCCCCCGAGAAGCCCTTCCCAGTCATCGAGGACTGGGAGGAGCCCAAGGGGGCGCGGGTGGGCGGCGGTGCCCAGGAGACGCAGCTCTATGAGTCGGGCGCGGCGGCGTTCAAGGCGGGAGACAGCAGGCAGGCGTACGCGCGCTTCCAGGCGGTCCTCGACCTGCCACCCGAGCAGCGGCGCCGATTCTCCACCTTCGCGCGCTACATGCTGGGCCGCACGTCCGGCGCGGGCTTCCAACACGAAGCCATCCCCCACTTCCGCGGGGTGCGGGAGCTGGCGCGCCAGGGCTTCGAGGATCCACTGGGGCTCGCGCTGGCCAGCTTGGGAGAGGAGGCGCGCCTCCTGCTGGACGCGGGTGACGACGCGGGGGCCATCCGCCTCTACGCGGAGCAGGCCGCGCACGGAAGTCATCACGCGGCCACGTCCCTGCTGCTGGTGGCGCGGGCCCTCACCCGCGACCCGGCCCGGCTGCAGAAGGCGCTGAAGGAGCCGGTGGCGCAGCGGCTGATGGCGGCCTATGTGTGGACGCGCGCGCGCGAGTGGGAGTCCTCGGACGACCACCGCATGGAACGCGTGGCGAGGACCCTCGACGCGCTGGCGGCCGTGCCCGGACTGGCGGGCGCGGATCGACTCGCGGCGGCGGCGTGGCGAGCGGGCCGCTTCGAGCAGGCCGAGCGCTTCGCCGGGCTGGAGCACACGCCGCTCTCCACCTGGGTGCGCGCCAAGCTCGCGCTGCGCCGAGGCGACGCGGCGGAGGCGGAGCGACTGCTCGCGGAGGCCTCGGCGGGCATCCCCGCGACGGAGGACTGGACGGGCGAGGGCTCCACCCCCAACTTCCGCCCGCACCTGCGGCTGGAGGGTGAGCGCGCGGTGCTCGCGCTCGCGCAGGGTGACTTCGCGCGCTCCGCGGAGGCGCTGGTGGAGACCTGCTACTGGCCCGACGTGGCGGAGGTGGCCGAGCGCGTCCTCACGGTGGAGGAGCTGAAGAAGCTGGTGGCGACCCACGCCCCGTCCACCACGGTCCACACGACCGCCGAGCAGGCCGGGCTGAACTGCACGCCCTTCGCGCCCTACGGGGCGAAGGAGAAGAGCACGGCGGAGATGCTGCGGCGCCTGCTCGCGCGGCGCCTGCTGCGCACGCACGCGGACCAGGAGGCGCAGGAGTACTTCCGAGGCACCGAATGGGAGCAGCCGGCGCGCGAGTACGCGGACCTCCTCGCTCGCGCGCGGAGCACCTCCAACGCCGTCGACAAGGCCCAGGCGCTGTACGCGGCATCGCGGATCGCGCGACGCCTGGGCATGGAGCTGCTGGGGACCGAGGCGTCTCCAGACTGGGCCTGGACCGCGGGCGACTACTCCCTGGACACCGACGAGGAGTTCAACACCCCGGACGACTCCATGCGCGACGTGCTCTCCCCCGTGCTGAAGGGGAAGCCGCTGCTCTCGGACGCCGAGCGCGCGCGGCGCACGGCCCACGCGCCGCCCTCGCCCCTGCGCTTCCACTACCGCGCGACGGCGGCGGACCTCGCCGAAGAGGCCGCGGCGCTCATGCCGCCGCGCAGCCAGGCCTACGCGATGCTGCTGTGCCACGCGGCGCGCTACACCTCCTCCATCGACCCCGAGCGAGGCCAACGGCTGTGGCGCACCTATATCCAGAAGGGCGCGAGCATCCCGGGGACCTGGCAGTTCGGACAGGCGTGCCCAGACCCTGACTTCGCCAGGGTCCGGGCCAGCCAGTCCAGGATCTCCCTGCCGTGGAAGAACGTGCGGCGCCGCACGCTGGCCGCGGCCTTGGGGGGAGGCATGTTGCCGTTGGCGATGGGCGCCGCGCTGTGGCTGCGCCGCCGACGTCAGGCGCCGTAGCCCGCTCGACACTCCTCGCCACACATGGGGGCCCGAGGGATGGGCCCCCTTGCATCTCCCGTCGCGCGTTCCCAAATCCGAGCGCCATGAACGGACGATGTGACGTGCGACTCGCGGTGTTGGGAATCTCCTTGCTGGCGGTGCCCACCGCGCTCGCCTCGGGAGGGCGGGGCATGACGTGGTCGAAGCTCGACCATGTGGCTGGCGTGGACCATGTGGGCTGCGCCAGCTGCAATGCCTATCAGGGCGAGACCGCGTGCACGGCGGTCCTGCCCGTGCTCTGTCTCAAGCAGGATGGAGCCCCTGTCCCGCCGGGCGTCACGCCTGACTTCTACAACGGATGGACCTCCGCGAACCTCGCCACCACCTTGCCCGTGGCGGGCACCTCGCTGACGAGCCTCTCCGTCGCCAACCAACTGTGCGCGAGCACATTCGGCGCGGGCTGGCGCATGGCGGAGTTCCACGACGGTGGAGGCGGCTGGAACTGGTACGGCTACGGCAACGTGCGCGGAGACCTCCGGTTCTGGACGTACATCAACGACCAGCGAGCGAACTGCTGGAACCCGTAGTCGCGCCCAGCCCCTCCGTGGCGGCGAGGAAGTCGCGCACGTGGGTGAGCACGAATCGGATCTTCGGAATCTCGGCCAGGGCCTCGGGCACGCTGATGCGCACCGCGCGAACACGGCCGACCGACTCGGGCAGCACCGCCACCAGGGAGTCTGGCGGAACGCCCGGGTCGGGGAGGTCCACGCTGGGCACCAGCCCGATGCCCTGCCCCGCCAGACAGCAGGTGCGGATGAAGTGGATGTCCGGCGTGATGAGCGCCGGCTCGACCGTGAACAGGGAGCCGCCCACGCGCGGCCACTGACGCGCGTCCTCGTGCGGCGCTTCCCAGGCGAACAGCTCGTGCTCGCGCAGCGCCTCCACCGAGTCGGGGGTCCCGCGCCGCTGGAGGTACTCCGGGCTCGCGACGAGCCCCTCGCGCACCCGCATCACCACGAAGGACAGCCACGGCCCCTTGGGCACGTCCTCGCCAAAGTGCGCCGCGAGGTCCACGCCCTCCAGCGGCTCACTCAGCGGATCCACGCTGAAGCGAGCGTGCACGCGCAGCAGCGGGTAGGCCGCGCGCAGCAAGCCCAACAAGGGGCTCAAGAGATGCGGCGGGAGCCCCACCGGCAAGACCACGCGCAGCACGCCTGAGGGCGCCTGCCCCACCTCGCGGATGGAGGCCAGCAGGGCGCTCGTCTCCTGCATCATCACGCGCCCGCGCCGCGCGAGCACACCACCCGCCTCGGTCAGGACGATGCCCTGGCTGGTGCTCTTGAGCAGCGGCACGCCTGCTCGCGCCTCCAGCGCTTCCACCCGCCGACGCAGCGTCGTGCGCGACACGCCCAGCGCGTCCGCGGCGGCCAGAAACGAGCCGGTCTCCGCCACATCGAGAAAGGCGCGCAGCTCTTCCAGGTCCATGCTCGCTCCTCGCCGCGAGTCTAATCGCATCCACGCGGTCCCCGGGCAGCGCGGCGGCTTCCCATCCCGAAGCGGAGCGGACAAGAATCGCGTCGCTCCACGTTTCATCGGGAAAGAGGCTCCATGGCACCGGGCCGAGGCACCTCTCCCCCCGCGCATCCCGTTCCCGACCTCCCTTGATGCCCCATCCCCGCTCCGCCGCCGCGCTGGTCGTCCTCACCCTCCTCTTGCTGGGAACCTCCGCCCCCGCGGCCCAGCGCCCGCTGCGCGTGCGGAGCATCACGCGGGTGGTGGAGGCGTGGAAGGAGTCGCAGCACCTCTACGTGAAGGGCGACGTGGGAGCTTCCGACGAGCAGCTGCGCGAGTTGGAGGTCTGGCTGAGCCAGGAGGCGCCGCACTGGACGGTGGTGCTCTCCAACGACGCGGAGCAGGAGCGCTTCACGGACGCCTCGGGCAGCCGCTTCGAGGGAATCGAGGCCGCGAAGCAGGCGCTCGGAAAAGGGCTCTCGAACCGCACGAGCTTCGGCGCCCTGCGCCATCCGGACACGGGAGAGCAGGACGGCGCCATCTTCCTGCTCTCCCTGCGCGAGCGGAACCTGTCGTATTTCGGCTCGGACGCGATGGACAAGCGCGGGCTGGGCGAGGCGCACTGGCAAGGCAACCTGGACGCCTCGGCCATCGCCGCCATGCGCAGCGGAGGCCGAGTCCTCGACGCGGCGCGCGATACCGTCACGACCATCCAGGGACGCCTGGCGCAGCAGCTCCAGAAGGAGCGCGAGGCACGGCGGGCGGAGCTGGACGCCGTGCGCGGGTCGCTCCAGGAGCTGGGCGCGGCGCTGGACACGCTCGGGGCCCGACATCGCACCCTGTTCGAGGGGCACCCGCCCGAGGGCGTGCGTCAGGCCAACCCGGACCTCGGAGGCATGCGAACCCGGCTCGTCGAGGCGCTCGGCCACCTCGAACCCGAGGCCCGTGCGAACCCCGAGGCCGCCAAGGCACTCCAAGCCGAGCTGCGCGAGGCCCTCTCCCGAGCGAGCCAAGGGCTGACGGAGTACACGGAGGCCCTCACGCAACAGCGTCAGCGGGAGGCGGAGCTGGCTGCGCTGCTGGCCCATCCCCTCCAGCCCATGCTCCTCCCGGAGGTGGAGGACGCGCGCGGGGAGGTCGAGGCCGCGCGCGTCGCGGTGGTGTCCCTGGCGCCCGACTACGCCAAGCGCCTCGAAAGCGCCGCCACCCGGCTCAACGCAGCGAGCACCCTGCTCGACACCCTCGTCACAAGACAGAAGCGGCTCCAGGAACTGCCGGAGCAGGTGGAGGCGCTCTCCCGACGCCCGCTCGCCTCGGTGGCCCAGGCACCGCTCTCCACCACGCGCGAGGCGCAGCGACAGGCCCGCACGGCCTTCGAGCATCAGGACCGGGCCACGTTCCTCCAGGAACTCGCTCGGGCCGACGCGGCGCTGGAGTCCGCGCAAGGAGCCATCCGACACGCCGAGGCCATGCGCGCGCTGCGGAACCTGGTCATCTTCATCGCCACGGTCAGCGCGATGGGGCTGCTCATCCGCGCCCGTCGCCGCCGCAACCGCCACCGCGCGGAGGCGCTCACGCTGCTCTCCCAGTGGCGCACGGCCCTGGACGAGAAGACCCAGGCGCTGTTCGGCATGCTGGAGCGCACGCACCTGGTCGCGGGCACGAGTCAGGAAGACATCCGCGCACGCTTTGAGGGCATCACCCAGGCACGCGCCCTGAAGCTCGCCTCCGACGTGGACGAACTGTTCCTCTTGTCCGTCGCCGCCACGCGCGTGCTCTCCTCGGCGGAGGAACAACTGGAGGCGCGAGGCGCCTGGGGCCTCCTCGTGGCCCACCTGACGACCGGGCCCTACGTGCGCGCCGTGAGCCTGCTGCGGGATCAACCCATCGCCTTCGAACCGGATGATGGCGTCGAGTGGGTGCTGCGCGGAGGTCGCACCCAGACGCAGAAGCTCCTGGGCAGCGTCTCCAGCTATCAACCCTTCTCGCTCTCCTTCGCGGCGCTCGTCGAGGCCTTCAATGGTCGCGCGGGGAGCGCGGCGGACGCGCTGGAGGCGCTGGAAACATCGACCGAGCGCACCCAGGAGAGCGTGTCCGCGATGGAGCGCGTCCTCGCGGAGCTGAGCGCCCTGGCCGCGCTGGGGTCCGTGCTCCACGTGGCCTCGCTCCAGTCTCGTGTCACTCCCGCTCTGGAGAAGCTCCTGGGACAGGCGCGCCCCTTGCTCGCGAAGGACCCGCTCGCCGCGCTGGAAGGGCCGCTCACCGAAGCACGCCGGCCGCGCGAGGACGCCGACGCGCTTCACGCCACACTCAAGCAAGGGCACGGCGAGCTGCTCCCCGTCACCGCGCAGGCGGCCACCGCGCTCGGCGGGCTGGGCCTGGCGGGCGCGTGGCTGGATGCCGGCCTCGCCGCGCTCGCCCGGCAGGCGGAGGAGATCGCTTCCGTGCTGGTGAAGCGCGACGTGAGCGCGGACATCCAGGCGCTGACCGTGGCGATGGACCGGCTGCGCGACCGGAGCGCCCAGGCCGAGACGCTCGCGGGCGAGGCGGTGCGCGTCAAGGTGGAGCTGGACCGTTCAGCCCAGGGCGTCGACTCGGCGCGGACGGAGCTGGGCCGCGCGTTGGGGCTTCCGGCCTCGGCGATGTTGCGCGAGAAGGACGAGAACCCCTCGGGCCGACTCTCGGCGGGTGAGGCCGCGCTCGCGCAGGCCCACGCGGGGCTGGGGAGCGGTGAGCTCGGGCCCGTGCGCGAGCACCTCGACACGGCCCAAGCCCGGGTGACGGACGCGGACGCGATGGTCGCGAAGTCTCGCGAGGCCGAGGCGCGCTACGCGTCACGCCTTCACGCGGCGCGCGCCCTGCTCGGGGACATGAAGGCGCAGCGCGCGGAGCACGAGGCCCACCTGGGCAGCACCCTCCCGCGCTATCAACCCGCCGCCCTGCGATTGCGCGCGGGAGACCCCACCCATCCTCACGCGAACGGCACCGTGCACGACAACCTCCAGGAGGCCACCGCCTGCTGGGGACAAGCCCAAGAGGCACTCGACGCGGCGCCACCCGCGCATGACCAGGGGCACCTGCTCGAAGCCGATGCACTCCTCGGACAGGTCGAGGGCTGCTGTGCGCTCGTGAAGCACCGCCTCACGGAGCTGGCCGAGAAGCTTCAGCAGCTCGCGGCCCTGGAGGTGCGCAACACGGAGCAGCTCGCGGTCACGGAGCAGCTGGCCCAGCAATGTCTGGCCATCGCCACGGATCGACGCACCTCCGCCTCGACCATCTCCCACATCACCCGAGCCCAGCAGGACCTCACGCACACGCGAGACGCGGTCCACGCCCGGCCCGCCGAGCCCTTCGCCGCCGCCGAGCAGCTCAGCACCGTGGGGCAGGCCCTCCTGCAACTCCACCAGCGAGCCAAGGCGAACCACGAGGAGCACACCCGCGTGGAGACGAGCCTGCGGCTGACGCGCAAAGCGGTCGAGAACGCCGAGGGCCTGGCGCGAAAGGCGGCCAGGGACGGCATCGCGGACAGCGTAGCGACCACCGGCGCCCGCGCCTCCGTCGAGGCGCTGGCGACCGCGCTCGCACGCGCGGATGCGACCCTGCTCGAAGACCATGGCGACTGGGAAGCCCTGCATGCCGAGGGAGACCGCATCGCGGAGGCCGCCACGAAGGCATCCGCCGTGCTGACTCGCGAGATGCAGGCGGCCAAGGACGCCCAGGAGGCCGTGAATCAAGCCACGCAGGAGGTCCGCAAGGCCAGCCGCTGGTCCGGGGGCTATGGCGTCACCCTGACGGGAGACACGGGCAATCCGTCGCTCACGAGCGCTCGCACGGCCCTGAACGGGGGAGACTATCGACGCGCCACGACCGACGCGCGCCGGGCCGAACGGCAGGCCCAGGAGGCCATCGCCGAGGCCGAGCGCATCGTCGAGCACCACCGCCGCGCGGAGGCCGCACGGCGCGAGGAGGAGCAACGCCATCGCGAAGAGGAGGAAGCCCGGCGCCAGAGCGAGGAGCGGCACCGTCGCCAGATGGCCTCCGCGCACACCTCTCATTTCTCCTGGAGCAGCAGCTCGTCCTCCTCGAGCAGCAGTGACGACTCGGGATTCTCCAGCTCGTCCTGGAGCAGCGACGGAGGAGGTGGAGGCGGCAGCGACGACAACTCATCGTCGTCAGGGGGTGGCTCCGGCTTCTCCAGCTCCACGTGGTGAGGGGGCGCTCGCCGCCCCCCCCGGCCACGCATCACGTGACGAAGGTCTGCTTCACGTCGTTGCTTTTCGCGAAATAGAACATCCAGACACCTGTCATCAACAGACCGCTCAAGAGACTCCCCATCAAGTTGGGAACGGCCGTCTCCAACTGGCCAGGCGGGAGCATCATGGCTCTAGAAACCGCGACCAATACACCTCGAAGGACCAGATTGCAGACGAGGAAGTACTGCATCTGACGTGGGATCCACCGACGGCGCATGAGATAGGCCGGCGTCAGGATGAGCCCATAGAGAGCAAGGACTCCCGAGCCCAGGAGCTCATAGCCGGTGGCGCTGAGCCAATCCATGTTTGCCCAGATGTCTCGCCATCCCGCGCCGCTCGCCGCCTGCTGAGCCGTGGTGGCCACAGAGAAGAACAACACGGGCTGCCCGGCCAGCATCAGCAGAGCGAGCCACATCAAGCCCCTGAGTCCTGGGCGGGCGTTCCCCTGGAGGACCTGGACACAGGCGTGGCATCGGGTGGACTCGACCGGATGCCGACACTCCACGCAAAGAAAGACACCGCATCGCTTACACGTCCCGATGCAGGCGCGCTCGGGGTGGACTGGACAGGACTCGGGAAGCTGCGTGGGGGGCGGGGAGGCCGCCGCCGCACTCGTTTCGGGCATGGCGCTTCCTATCGGAAAACAGACGGTTCGAGAACGGCACCGGACCTACCGGCATTGCCTCACGGCCGGTCCAAGTCGATAGGCTCCACGGATGACGAGCCGCGTCCCTTCGCACCACGCCCTCCTCGCGCGAGCCCTCACTCCAGAGGGCTTCGCGCCCTTCGGTGACGTCGTGTCCGCGGGGCTCTCCGAGGGGGCGACGGCGAACCAGGGGACCGCGGTGCGCTACGACTGGACCGCGAGGCTCGAAAGCACGCGCGACGGAGCCAAGCCCAACCTCGCGGTCTTCCGCGCGCTGCCTCAACCCCTGCCCTTCACGGTCGGACTGCTCGAACATCACCCACGGTCGAGCCAGACCTTCCTCCCCTTGCGCTGCTCCCGCTACCTCGTGTGCGTCGCCCCCGCGCGGGCCTCCGGTGGCCCCGACCCGGAGCGACTCCTGGCCTTCGTAGCGGGACCGGGCCAGGGCGTGAACTACCACCGTGGCGTCTGGCATCACCCCATCATCGCGCTCGATACACCCGCCGAGTTCGCCATGCTCGCGTGGGAGGACGGCGGCCCCGAGGATTGCGTCGTCCACCCGCTCGCGACACCGCGCCTCGTTCATCTGGCCGAATCCGACTGAGGGTCGCCGCTCATACCGGAGAGCACGAGCTGCCTGCCTGGCCGCATCCCCGAAGCCCAGGCGCCTTGCGTTGACCTGGTGACCAGAATAGGAATCTGGTCAATGAGTTCGGATCCGCGCGCGGCCATCCTCCTCGCGGCTGGCGAAGCCTTCCTCCGCGATGGCTTCAAGAAGGCCTCGGTCGAGGACATCGCTCGCCGGGCAGGCGCGGGGGTTCGTCGAGTTCATGCACTGTCTGTGCGTCGGCTTGCTCTCGAAGGGCTTTGAGGCCCAGCGCCACCGACCCCTGGGCGCATGCTTCGAAGTCTTCCTCCGCGGGCTCTCCGCATGAATCCCCTTCCCTCGCTCGAAACCCCATTGCAATCCCCACCCCCTGAACGACAGACCGCCTACCGCTGGACCTATCTCTGGCTGGGGGCGGGGGTGGCCCTCGTGGGCTTCGGACTGCTCGCGGTGGCGCTCCTGTCCGCCCATGCGTGGGAAGAGGCCAGCCCCGCACTGGGGCTCTCCCTGCTGGGCTGGGGCAGCCTCGTCCAAGTCCTGAGCGCGGCGCTGCTCGCGGCCCACCAGGACCTCGCCCCGGTGTCGAACCCCGGGGTGCTGCTGGTGGGGACGGCGGTATGGCTCGCGGGCTGGGGGTTCATCGCGGCGGGCATCCGCCGGGTGCCAGCGTCTCCGGACGGCCCGAGTCCGGCCGCGGGCGCCGCGCTGTATCCGCGGCTGGCGCGCTACCAGGACTTCTCTTGGCGCACCCTCGCGGCGTATGGAGGCGGCCTCCTGCTGGCGGAGGTCCTCCTCATCGCCCTGCAGACGTGGCTGTCGGATGGGGGAGCGCACCCGGAGTTCGCGGGGACGACGGAAGCGAGCAGTGGAGTCCTGTCATTGACGCCCACGGGGGCCTTCGCCCTGGCCCTGCTCGCGGGAGGAATGGTGGCCTTCCTCTTCGGATTCCTCGGCGCCTCGCGGGCGCAGCGGCTGTCCTTGCCCGAGGCCACCCTCGGCGTGCTGTACCTGGGCCTGCCCATCCCCATCGTCCTCACGCTGGTGGGGCAGGTTCCGGAGCTCCAACTCGCGCTGGGCCCTCATCTGCGCGAGGTGACGAACGTCGCGGCGCTGCTCGGTCGCGCGGAGCTGGGGTACTGGCTCGTCTTCACGTCCCTGGTGCTGCTGCTGGTGCTGGGCATCAACACCGGGTTCATCGCCGCCGGCAGCGGACGCCTCGACCTGCGGATGGGCTTCGAGCTCTTCGTCGCGCGCCGGCACGTGGCGGTGTTCCGTCCCTCGCTGCTGTTGGGCACGCTGGCCGTGCTGATGCTCGGCATCATCCCGCCGCTGCTCGTCGCCTTCATCCTCCGCTCGACGGAAGCCGCGGTGGAGCGCACCCGCATCCGAAGACTGGGGCTGACGGATCCGCTGGCCGCGGCGGCCGACCTCAACCGCCTCAAGCAGCGAGTGCAATCCCCGACCATGATGATGACCGCCCTGTCCGTGGGCGGCGTGGGCGTGGGGGTCATGGCGCTCATCATCGTCATGTCGGTGATGAGCGGCTTCGAGACGGAGCTGCGGCAGAAAATCCTGGGCACCAACGCGCACGCCGTGGTGTCCAAGTACACGGGCGGCCTCACCGAGTATCCCCAGGTCATGGACACCGTCCGCAAGGTGCCCGGCGTCGTGGGACAGACGCCCTTCCTCATCAACCAGGTGATGATTGCCTCCGAGCACAACGCCGACGGCGTCGTCATCAAAGGCATCGACCCCGCCACGGTGGGCGAGGTGACGGACCTGCCGCGCAACATCCAGGGGAGCGGCTCCATCGACCTCCTCGGCGCCCCAGAGAAGATTGTCCCTCACGAACCCTCCGACGAAACCCATGACGCGAAGAGCGGCGCGCCCCCGAAGCCCGTCGTGTTGCCCGGCATCATCATCGGCCGAGAGCTGGCGGCGTCGCTGCGCGTGGTGGAGGGCGACACGGTGAATGTCATCTCCCCGCTGGGAACCGGGATGGGCCCCTCCGGCCCGATTCCGAAGAGCCGCGCCTTCCGCGTGGCGGCCATCTTCTACTCGGGCATGTACGAGTACGACTCCAAGTTCGTCTACATCCTCCTGCGCGAGGCGCAGGACTTCTTCGCCGTCGAGGGCGCCACGGGCATCGAGCTGAAGGTGGCGGACATCGACGACGCGCGGCGCATCGCGGCCCAGGCGGTGAAGGCGCTGGGCGGCTATCCCTACCGGGCGCGGGACTGGGGCGCGATGAACAAGAACCTCTTCTCGGCGCTGCGCCTGCAAAAGCTGGTGATGGGCATCATCCTCTCCATCATCATCATCGTGGCGGCGGGGCTCATCGTCGCCACCGTCATCATGTTGGTGCTGGAGAAGCGCAAGGAGATCTCCGTCCTCAAGGCATTGGGCGTCCCGGACGGAGGCATCGTGAAGATATTCCTCGCCGAGGGTCTGCAAATCGGCGTCGCGGGGGGCCTCCTCGGACTGATGTCTGGCCTTTCGTGGTGTGTGTTCATCGAGAAGGTAGGCATCAAGATGGACGCGGCCGTGTACTTCATGCCGGCGCTGCCGGTGCGCGTCGAGCCGGTGCAGACCGCGCTGGCTGTCGTCATCGCCGTGCTCGTCACCTACCTCGCGTCCATCTACCCAGCCCTCAAGGCCAGCAGCGTGGAGCCGGTGGAGGGACTCAAGGCCGAATAGGTCGCGGCAGAAGCCCCGCGGCCGAACGCCGTCCCATGCCTCACCTGAAGCGCACCCCACACCCGGGGCAACGAGGTCGTCACGAAGGCACGAGCAAGCGCGCCTGCGAGTGCCTGCGCGAGATGACGAATGCCACGCCGAGGTTGGGGAGCCAGCAGAGCCAGGCGACGACCCTGTAGGCCGAGACGAAGTCGCCCAGTGCGTGAGTCAGGACCGGCATCCAGAGCCTCAGCGTGACCGCCGCGAAACAGGCGGCATCGCTATAGGTCATCATGCGCCGGTGTCCTTCGATGTGTCGGTTCCGAATGAGTCGGTAGGCAGAGGCCGTGGTGTAAAGCCAGACGACTCCCAGGCTGACGAAGCCCGCTGCGGCGACGGCGCCCCCCTGGGCGAAGAAGCCCAGATAGACAGCGGCAAGCCCACTCAGCAGGGCCGCTCCGACGTAGACCTTTCCGACGAGCCGGTGCGCGCGCGGAAACTTGAGCCGCAGCCTTGCCACGAACTGCGTCCAGCCAAGGCCCAGAGCCAGTCCGCCCAGACAGATATGGGTGTAGAAGGCCGCATTCCAGACGGAGCTGGTCAGGAGTTCTCTGCTCTTCAGGGCTCGGATTCCGACGTTCGAGGCGGAGAGCAAGTAGCTGCCGGGATAGAGCCCCACGGCCAGACAGAGGGCGGCGAAGAGGATCCAGCGGGCCTTGCTTACCACCCTGGAGACTCGTGGTTCGGAATGAGGGGCTCAATCGTTCGCTCCAGCGCCCCCCGCTAGACTCCAGGGCGCTTGGGCTGCGCGTGAGGCCCGTCCGTCGCGGGGCCTCACGGCCCCCAGCTCATGACTTCTTGCAGGTTGTCTCGGGAGCGACCTTCGCGACGTCGGCGCCCCACAGGCAGATGATTCGATCCAAAGCCAGACCACTGCGCGAGTTGCTGAAGAAGACGATGCCGTCGCCAGATTGCGGACGCATCAAGAACTTGGCTCGGAAACCAGCCTGGTTGCGTCCGTCATGCCCCACTGCGGTGCTGCCATCGCCAAGGCGTTCGATGAAATGCCCCAGGCCGTAGACCGCCTCGTTCGGCGCGCGCGGCGTGGTCAGCTCCGCGGGGGTATACATTTGGGCCAGTTGCGCCTGGGACAGAGGATGCGCGCCAGCGGTGTTCGCCATTCCAGCAATCATCCAGCGGGCGAAGTCGTGGACGGTGGTGGTCAGGGTGGAGGGCGCCTGCTCCACGTAGTACCGCGGCGGCACCGGACTGCCATCATCGTCATGGCCCTGCGCGGCACCCGCAAGCACCTCCGGCGTCATGGCGACGCTGCTCTGTTTCATGCCCAGCGGCCGGAACACCAGTTCGCGCGCCAGATCCGAATACTTGCGCTGGGTGGTCCTCTCGATGGCCAACTGCATCAGGGTGTATCCACCTCCGGAGTACTGGAACTTCGCCCCGACCGGCGCGAACAGCTCCACCGCGCCACGCCCATTGGTCTTGCCGGCCAGGGACTCCTCCAGGCTCGGCAGCTCCTTGAAGTCGAGCCAGCCTTGATACCCGCCCAGGGTCGTGCCCGCGGTGTGCGACAGCAGGCGGCGGATCGTGATTTGACGCGGGTCGAACTCGCTCTTCGCCAGCGGCCAGGGCGATACCATCTCGGCCACTGGCTTATCCAACTGCACGCGCCCCTGCTCGGCCAGGCGCATCGTCACCCAACTGGCGATCGGCTTGGACAGCGAGGCCGCGACGAACACGGTGTCGGGCGTCACTGGCACCTTGCCCGCATGGTCGGCGAAGCCAAAGCCCTTCGCGTAGACCAGCTTGCCGCCCACAATCAGCCCCACGGCCGCGCCCTGAATGTGGGCCTCCTTCATGAGGGCTGGCACTTCGCGCTCGAGGACCTGCGTGAATGGCGGTGACGCCACAACACGGGCGCGCTCGGCCGCGACCGCGGTCCCCGTGAGCGCTAGCGCAGCCGTCAGCACCCACGCAGGGAGCGCCCTGACACCGGGGGTGGGCGACAGGCCGTGGAAGAAGAGTCTGGAGGTCATGGCGTCCTGGGCCCGGAGAGAGTTCGTGGAGGCACTGCGGGACTTCCAAGGCCCCTACGAGGCCCGGCGCACTCGATTGCGCGCTCGAACGAAAATCCCATGTGTCGGCCGATGTGCGCCGCGATGGGGCGCGCGGAAACATGCCGAGACAGCCCGCCCGCGTGTCTCCAATCCATACGTTCACGCGCGCGGCAGATTTCACCAGGAAGCCTGACACGTCAGCCCCCAGGCCGGACATGTCATTCCCAGACATGGCACACCTCGCACACGGGCGCCCGAGAGGAAATTCCTCGACTTACGGGACTGGCACCATGCCTGCATTGATGGCGCGTGGGCAGTCGGGCCGAAGCCTGTAAGCCCAGACCTACCGCTGCACGAAGTAGGTCCCACCACGGCACAGAGGAATCCTATGGCATCCCCCATCACTCCCCTCAATCTCTGTCAGAAGGCCTTTCTCCTCACCTGGGAATCCAACCGCGTCGGTGACATCGCGGGCGCTTCCCAGACATTGGCGCAGACCCTGAAGTCCAAGCTGACGACCTTCCTGGCCCTGCCGGACGTCCAGCAGGCCATGGAAGGCCAGTGGTCGGTCGTCTGGGGGCCGGCGGTCTTCGAGGCCAAGGACAGTCCCGAGAGCTTCGCAGACAATGTCATGTACGTCGCGGCGAACCCCGACCGGTCTGTCTACGTCGTCGCCATCGCAGGCACCAACGGGTCGTCCGCCTATGACAAGGATGACGAAGACAACAGCGTCAACACCACGACACTCTGGACGGCGGCCTTCCCGAGCCTGCCCTCCTACAGCGTGCCCCAGGGAATCAATCCGTGGCCCGTCATCTCGACAGGGACCGCGCTGGGAACCAACAACCTGCTCGGCATGACCGACTCGGTGACCACCCGGCAGACCCTGGTGGAGTTCCTCCGCTCCTTGAGCGACACGGGCTCGAAGACGCTCATCTTCGGTGGCCACAGCCTGGGGGGCGCGCTGGCGCCCACGCTCGCGCTCGCCCTGTTCAATCCCTCGGGCGGCGTGTTCAGCACCGGCAATTGGGGCAACGTCTACGTGCTTCCGGTGGCAGGCCCTACGCCTGGAAACAAGGGCACCTCCGACTTCTTCGGTCAGGTGTTTCCGCCCGTCAGCCTGAACCTGTCGCAGCCGCAGTACGCCTGGAACCAGAACATCTGGAACAGCCTCGACGCCGTGCCGCACGCGTGGGTCGTCGACATGCTCAAGAAGATCCCCACCCTCTACCCCACGAAGTGGGCGGGTGGACAAGTCCCCTCGGACATCACGAACCTGGTCAATGCGGCCGTCACCGCCTCGGAGCTCGGCGGCGCCCTCCCGGGCCCCTACACGCAGCTGCCCAACATCCCGACGCCGGGCACCGTCGACGGCCCCAATCCCATCACGACCGAGGACGAGTTCTGGGCCGAGGTCGCGTACCAACACCTGAAGGCCTACCAGCTCCTCTTCGACGTCGAGTCGCTGGTCTCCGAAGGCACTCAGACCGCGGCCCAGCAGATGTTCAAGCGGTGGCTGTCCAAGTTCCCCCGGCTGGCGCCCCAGCCGGTCAAGCGCGCCGCCAGGCGCTGACGGGACCGAGCCCCTCGAAGCAAGCCCAGCGGCGTTGCCCGAGCGTCACTCGAATCCAGGGTGCCGCTCGGGCGGTCGCCCACGAAGCCTCGCCTGCCAACCACCAGACCGCGGGTCGAGGGCCGTCCAGAACGACGCCATGGTGCCCATGAGCTGGCCAGATTGATGTCGTGCAACTGCGGCGCGCCGAGGTCCGCCAGACTGCTCGCCACGACGACGTGCCCACCCTCTGCGGTAGCTGGGGTTGGGCCCTCGCGAGGCGGGTGGCGCCATCGCTCGTCACCGTGTCGCCCGGGTGGACCTCCCCTCCCCGGGTCCACGCCTCGCCTCATGCCATGCATCAGGGTCGTGATGTTCGCCACCGTCTCCACGGCCATCCTCATTCACTAGCGAACAACCCCAGGCATCCGTGCACCGCCGTTCCCCTGGTGGGAAAGCGACACTCTTCACGGCCGCGAGTCTGAGCTGACAATCTCTGCTCGACTTTCCCCGAGCCCCACTGCTCTTATTGAATGGCATTCATCGCATTCTGATTGTGGAGGGAGAACCGGTTCCCCTGGTCCACACATCCTCACGTGAGTCCACCTGCCCGGGTGGACCTCGCCGAGCCTCCTGCTGAGAACGACACTCGCTCGCCCGCCAGAAGGCGCGGCGGGTCCACCACTCACGCCACGCCTCTCGGGGGCGACGGCGACGGGCGGGGCTTCGCCCGGCACGGGGGCATGCAATGGCAGACAGCACCGGCAGGCTCACGGACCAGTTCCAGGTCGACAAGGACGGTGGCGCTTCCTATGCATTCGAGCTGAAGGTCCCTCCGGGGACCGCGGGCCTCGCACCCGCGCTGGGTATTGCCTACAACAGCGGCGGCGCGGATGGGCTGATGGGCGTGGGCTTTGGCCTGAGCGGGCTCTCCTCCATCACCCGCGCGGGCCGCACCGTCGCGCAGGACGGCCAGCACGGCGCCGTCTCCTATGACCTGGATGACCGCTTCACGCTGGATGGGCAGCGATTGATGGCGGTCTCGGGCGCCTACGGGCAACCCCAGACGGTCTACCACACGGAGATCCAGTCCTGGCGCAAGGTGGTCCCCCAATATCCCGCGGGCTGGGACATCCAGCGGGGTCCGCGCTCCTTCATCGTCCATGCTCGGGATGGACAGACATGGGAGTACGGCACGACCGAGGACTCGCGCGTGCCAGCGTCGAGCACGCAGCCCGCCATCCGCTTGTGGTCCCTCCAGCGCGTCACCGACCGGCATGGCAACTTCATGACGGTGACGTATGAGCAGGACGCGCAGAACAACGTCCACTATCCGAAGCTCATCGAGTACACGGACAACGCCCGCCACCCCATCGCCAAGAAGCGACAGGTCCGCTTCGCCTACACCGAGCGGCAAGACGCCACCACGCAGTACGTGGGCGGCCATCCCTTCCGCACCACCCGCCTGCTGTCCCAAGTGCAGACCTTCGTGGATGGCGCGCTGGTGCGCACCTACCGGTTCGACTACCAGCTCAGCAAGGCCACGCGGCGCCCCCTGCTGCACGCCGTCTCCACGGAGGCCCGAGACACCTCCCTGCCCCGCACCACCTTCGCGTGGCAGGGCCAGGGGGACGCGGAGCCCACGCTGTTCCAGCCGCCTCGCTCACTCGGGAAGACGTTGCAGGGTGGCCTGCGCATCCCCATGGACGTGAGCGGCAACGGCCTCACGGACGTGCTGCACGCGTACGCCACGAACCAGCAACTCCGCTTGGACCTCTATCTGTCCACCAAACAGGGCCTGGAGGGCCCGCACGCCGTGGACCTGGGCGGCGCGACGCTTCCCTGGGGCGGAGCGTTCTGCCCCCTGGACGTGGACGCGGATGGCCACATGGACCTCGTCTACGCGGCCAACAACGGGGGCCGTCTGGGGTTGACCCTCTTCAAGGCCACCGAGCGCAATGGGCGCTGGACGCTCGCGCGCCAGGGGCCGGTGAACGGCGCGGGCCCCTCCGACCTCATCTGGGGTGGGCGGCTCCTCGCCCTGGACGTGGATGGCGATGGCCGCTCCGACCTTGTCTACGCCACGAACAACGCCGCGATGCTGAAGCTGGACGTCCTGTACTCGCAGGGGAACAGCTTCGCGCCGTCCTCCAGCGGCCCGGTCTCCACCTCGCTGCCATTTGGCGGACATCTGGTGCCGCTGGACTTGGACGGGAATGGGCAGACCGACCTCGTCTACGCCACGAATGACAGCGGCTTCCTGAAGCTGACGTGGCTCAAGGCCGCACCCGAGCGCCAGGGCTTCCAGGTCCAGACCCCGCCGCTGCTGCCCTCCGGCACACGGGTGCCCTGGGGTGGCAGCCTCCTGCCCATCCACTTGAGCGGCAACGGCACGCTGGACCTGCTCAATCCCTATACAGATGGCAGCACGCTGCACCTGCGCACGCTCCGCAACACCGGCAAGGGCTTCGTCCTCCAGGACCTGGGCAGCACGGGGCTCGCGTTCGGCGCCATCATTCCGCAGCTCATGCCCGCGGACGTCCGAGGCAGCGGCCGGGACGACCTGATCATCATGGGCGAGCACCGGCCAGCGGGCGCGCCGGCCCCCAGTCGCCTCGCGGTGCTCGTCAACGAGGGGGGCACCCTGCGCGCCTACCCGAAGGTGTCCCAGCTGCCCGATTTCGTCGCCGCGGGCGAGTCCACCGCCGCGCTCGGATTGACGGGCATCGGCAAGGCCGACGTGCTGCACGTCGATGGCTCCGGCGCCACCCACCTGCTGTCCGCGACGCTCGATTATCCCGACCTGGTCGCCTCCATCACCAATGGCCTGGGGGGGCGCTTCGAGCTGACCTACAAGCCGCTCACCGATTCATCCATCTACAGCCGCAAGCCGCCCGCCTCGGACGCGGTGGACATGCAGGCGCTGTTCAACAACCAGCTCCCCGGGGCCACCTATGCGCTGGCCGCGCAGCCCGGCGCCCAGACCCACCCGGTGGGCATGAGCTTCGCCTCGCGCTCCGTCCAGTACCCCCGCTACGTCGTGGCCGCCTACGCGCAGGTGTACTCGGCGGCCCAGGGCTCCACCCATGCCTTCACCTATGCCGGCGCGCGGCTGAGCCTCCAGGGACGCGGCTGGATGGGCTTCGCGTCGTGGTCCAAGACGGACCCGCAGACAGGCGCCTCGGGCGTCATCACCGAGACGCGCTACCACCAGGACTTCCCTCGCACCTCCGCCGTGGAATCACAGACGGTGCGTCGCGCGTCGGACCAGGCGCTGATGGCGCGCTCCGAGTACGTCTACAGCACCCCGGAGAGCGCGGGCGTGTACCAACTCCAGACGACGGAGGCGCGCAAGAAGCTCTACACCTTCGCCACCACGGACTCGCCCGACTGCGTGCGCACGAACTCCTTCCAATACGACGACTACGGCAACGCCATCGCCATCACGCAGACGGCCACGGGTACCGCCACCGCGCCGCTCTACACAGCGCAGTCCTTCCAGAACAGCGTGGAGCACCACCGCTTCGGCTTCCTCACCGAGCGCAAGCTCAGCGCCGACCCGCAGGGCACCCAGCCGCTCCATTGGGAGCGCACGACGTACGCCTCCGACACCTGGGACGTGAGAACCCACGCCCGCTGGAGCGGCGCGGACACGTGGCAGGTCTACACGTACGCGTATGACGACTGGGGCAACACCACGCGCCTGGAGGACCCCGCGAAGGCGGTCGTCACGAACCACTACGAGAGCACCTACCGCACGTTCCCGAGCAAGCGCGTGCTGCCAACGCCCCCCTCCGGACGCGCCCTGGAGTTCGAGTTCCAATACGACGCGGCCCTCGGCGTCCTCACCTCGCAGACGCTGCCGACCGGCGCGCGGGAGGTGCACCTGCACGATGGACTGGGCCGTCCAGTCGAGACCCAGCGCACCGGCCCCGAAGGCGCGCTCGTCGCCACCCTGCGCTACCAGCGAGGCCAGGACGCGGAGGGGAGATATCGCCGCACGCTGACCCGACAGGAATGGAACCAGGACAGCTGGAAGTCCCAGACGGACTACGTGGACGGTTTCGGGCGCGTGACGCGCATCGCGCGCCAGGGCATGGAGAACGGGACCCTGGTGGGCCGCGCGGTCCAAGAGGACTCCGTCCTGGATGCGCACGACCAGCCGGTGGAACAGTCCCTGCCCTACTTCCGAGGGGACTCGCCCCAGCGTGCCCAGGCGCTCACGTATGACGAATACGAGCGGGTGGTGCGCCGGGAAACAACCGGCGTCGGCACGACGACCCATGTGACGACCTACGAGTATCCGCGCGCCAACCGCGTCGTCGTCACCGAGGGCGCGACCACCAGCGAGACCCGCACCCGCACCCTGACCCACGGGTTCTATGGCGAAGCCCAGTGCCTGGTGGAGTTGCAGGACAGCCACGGCAACACCACGCGCTACGCCCACGACGCCCTGGGGCGACGGCTCACCGCGACCGACCCGAAGGTGGAGAGCACCTTCACCTATGACGGCTTGGACCGCCACCTCGTCATCGCCACGCGCGCGGGCAGCACCACCTTCACGCGCGAGACGTATGCCTACCGAGACGACCAACGCCAGTGGACCCACACGGACGGCGCCGGGCAGGTGACGACGTTCCAGTACGACCCGCTCCAACGACTGCTGTCGAAGCGCGTGGGCTCCGAGGAGACGACCTACACCTATGACGAACCCACCAGCGACTGGTCACTCGGCAAGCGAACCCGCGTGCGGCTCCCGGACGGCACCACGTATGCGTATGGCTATGACGCCGACGGGAACGTCCTCTCCTCGCGACTGACGCTGGATGGGACGCAGTACACGCTGG
Source organism: Citreicoccus inhibens (assembly GCF_019039035.1). Classification (GTDB taxonomy): domain Bacteria; phylum Myxococcota; class Myxococcia; order Myxococcales; family Myxococcaceae; genus Citreicoccus; species Citreicoccus inhibens. The sequence continues at coordinate 127,420 of NZ_JAHNZT010000004.1, forward strand.
GCCAGGAGTTCACCCCCGCGCATCAGCTCTCTCGGCTCGTCTACCCCAACACAGCGAAGACCGAGCTGCGCTACCAGCGCGACTCCATGGAGCGGCTGCAGCGCATCACGGAGGGCGGCACCGAGCATCTCCTCCAGTCGGACTTCACGGCGCTGGGGGCCCCGGCCGCGGCTCGGTATGCCAATGGCGTGCGCACCGCCTGGACGTACACGGCGGACGGACATCAGCTCACGCAGGACGTGTATGGCCACGACGAGCGGCCCGTGTCCGCCAACACGCTGGAGTGGAATCCCTTCTGGCAGGTGAGCGCCGTTCGAGACCGGCTGGAGTCGCGGCGCGACGAGACGTTCACCTACGACACCGTGGGCCAGCTGCTGCGCGCCCAAGGTGGAGACCTCGGCCTCAAGGAGTATGCCTATGACACGGCTTGCAGCCTCATCCGCAAGGACGGGCTGACGCTGGAGCGCGCGGGCTATCAGCTCACCCGCGGGTTCTCTCCCGCGAGCACCGACGCGGTCACCACGCGCTACGACGCGAACGGCAGCCTGGTGGAGCTCCAGCACCAGGGCACGACCACGCGGTTCCGCTACGACGGCGAGCGACGACTCATCCAGGCCGGCGAGGTGAGCTTCACCTATGACCACGACGGGCGCCGGCTCAAGAAGGTGGAGCCGGAACAGACGACCTACTACATCGCCCCTTGCTACGAGGTGGTCGTCTTCTCCTCCGGCGCACGCCAGCACACGCGCTACGTCTTGGATGGTGAGCACCTCATCGCCTCCGTCACCGCCACGGAGAGCGGCGCACCGCCGAGCGGACTCTCTGGAATCCCCACGCCCGGCACGCGCTACTTCCACGTCAACAACACGCGCAGCACCACGCTGTTGACCGATGAGCGGGGCCAGGTCGCCAGTGCCATGGATTATGACCCGTTCGGCACCCCTCGACTGCGCGCGGGCAGTGATGACTTCCGGCGCAAGTACACCGGCCTGGAGATGGACAGCACCGGTCTCTACTGCGCGGCCTCTCGCTACTACAGCCCCTTGCTGGGTGGCTTCATCACCACGGACACCCAGCTCGCCACGCAAGAGGACCGCACCGGGGCGTTCAATCGCTACGCCTACGTCCTGAACGACCCCGTCACGCACATCGACCCGTCGGGCTTCGGCTTCTTTGGCAGCATCAAGAACTTCTTCACCAACACCCTGCCCGACTGGTTCTCGCGGAACTGGGAGCACATCGTCACCTACGCGGTGGACATCGCGCTCATCGCGGGTGGCATCGCGCTGTCCTTCGTCCCGGGCCTGCAAGGTGTCGCGGCCATCGCGGTGGGCATGGCCGTGGGCGGACTGGTGGGCGCGGGCCTGGGCGGCCTTGCCTACAACATCAGCACCAACGCCACGGGCGGAGAGTTCAGCTGGAAGGGCTGGGGAGCCCAGGTGGGCATTGGCGCGGCGGCGGGAGCCATCGCCGGGGGCTTCTCCGCCGCGGGCGAACTGGCGGCCACGGGACTCAACCTCGCCAGCCGCAGCCTGCTCAACATCGGCGTGCGCGCGGGCGTGGACCTCGTGGGCGGCGTGGCGTCTGGAATTGCCAGCCAGGTGATGGGTAACGCCATCGCGGGCGCGCCGCTGGGCGCGGACCTCACATTCGCCGCGGTGTTCGGCGGGGCGGCGGGCGTGGCCGGCAGCGTGGTGGCCTCGGGAGGCAAGGCGTGGTTGTCGCGCGTGGCGCGCTCGCTGGATGACGTGGACGGGCTCGCGGATGGGCTGCGTCGCGCGTCCTACAACGTCTCAGGGGGCCCCACGCTCCAGCTCGACGTGGAGGGCATGCGCAAGGTCATCGCGCTCACCCTGGGCGGCACCTTCGGCACCTCGCTCGGGTACACGCTCAGCTACCTGCACGCCGAGCAGTTCCTCCTTCCCGGGATGACCTGAGCGCCGACTCCCGGCGGCGATGAATCGACGTGGAGGGCAGTCACACATGAAGACCACGACACACACGAGGCCACGCATCCTGTTCACGGGTGCACCGGCGGGACACGACTTCTCCGCGCTGAAGGAGGTGGGGGACGTCACTGTCAAACAGGGCAAGGAAGGGCTCGAGCACGCGGAGGTGCTCTGGGTCGACTGCGCCACCACGAAGCCCGAGCACTACACGTCCCTGCTGCGCTCGGCTCTCGACGCGGGCAAGACGGTGGTGCTCGGTCGCCCGGATTCAGCGGCGCGCGAGGCGCTGGCGGGCCTCGCGTCGCTCAGCCTCGAAGAAGGAGCCACGGCCCTGCTGGTGACCCGTGATACGGACATCGCCACGCCCTCCAGCTACTCGGTCACCGCGCTGGGCAGCGCCCCCCTCGACGAGCCCGCGGTGGAGCACCAGTCGGGCGGGGACAAGGGGGCCGTGACGCCCCCCACGCCCGAGGCGCGCGGCCCTCGGCTGGTGCATGACGCGGACGCGCTGAAACACGACTGGGGCGCCATGCTGGAGGCGCACCACCACCGCGCCCGCCGCTCCGTGGGCGGCCCCGGCCTCATCCCTCCCACCGGCGTCATGTATGGCATTCGGACGCTGAGCCGCAGCTTCCCCATGACCATCACGCACGGGAGCTGGTCCGCGACGAGCGGCAAGAGCCAGTCCACCGAGGCGGGCTTCACCAGCTCGTTCTATGTCTACCGGGAGAATGGCAAGGCGAGCGCGGACTACGTCGTCATCCGCATCCAGGAGGCCACCTTCTCCACCGGCTCGCTCATGGTGCGCGCCGACAACGCCAAGGGCTTCTGGCAGTTTGAATTGCAGACGGAGTGCGCCAACAACCGGAGCGTGGGGCTCATCAGCAACAGCCCGGGCACGACGAACGGCCCCGGCGTGGGCGCGCAAATCACCCTCCCGGTCAACGTGAAGCTGGTGCAGGACGGAGGCTGCGTCCCCACCCACTGGTCCGCGTCGCATGGCCCCGTGCCCCGCTCCATCGAGGGATGGGGACTCGTCAACCGGAGCACGGTCAGCACAGGACGGGCCACCTGGTACTACCACCAGCGCGATATCTGGAATCCCATCAACGACCCGCCCACGCAGTTCAGCCGCTGGTGGGCCGGCATGTTCGACGGCGGATATGGCGGCCGGGTGAAGAACCACACCTCGCTCGCGGGCGCATCGTTCACGGTGGAGACCGTCGCCGCGTGGCGATTCAGCGCGAGCACCATCGCGTCCGATCCCAACGTGAGGTTCACCGAGAACCTCGCCATGAACTACGCGGCGTTCGCGAACCCCTCGGGCACGAGCAACGGCCACCACCAGATTGCCTATTACACGTCGATGATCTCCCGCTCCGACTCGCTGACCATCAACCTGGTCTCCGCGACGGACATCGCCAGCCCCTGCAAGTGACTCACGCGACGGCGGGCTCCGAGCCGCGACCTCCGCTCGGAGCCCGAGCCGTCCACGCCCTCGCGGGCGATAGGGACCTCCCGGCACGCCCCAGCCCCAGACGGGCACGGGCGCATCAAAGGTCACGCTCGCGCCGGGCTGGGAGTTGATGAGCGCGAGCCGGGAGCCCCACTCGAGGTACGCCACCAAGGCCGAGCGGAACTCAGGGTCCGCGGGCAGCGCTGCTTCGTCGGCGGTGTCGAGCAACAGCGCCACCCACCTTCGCCGCTGCGCTTCAGTCAGGTGCTTCTCCAGGTGATGCCGCAGCATGTGCGCGTGTCCGCCATGCGCCCCGCGGTAATGCGCCGGCCCACCGAGCACCTCGCCCAAGAAGAGGGCGACGTGGCCGGGGTGTGCCGAAGACATCCGCGCGAAGACGGGCCCGAGCAACGGATCCGTGCTCACACGCGCATAGAAAGACTCGGGCAGCCGCGCGAGCACCTCGGCCCCGCCAGCCCAGTCGTACAGCGAGGGCACGCCGGCTGTGGCCTCGCTCACGGACGGCTCCACGTCCCTTCGACGCGGTAGTGCTTCATCTCTTGGATGTCGGCGATGAACGGCCGCACCAGCGCGAGGAACGCGGGAAACGAGCCGCCGCCACGAAACCCCTGGAGGTGCCCCTCCAGAGAATCCCACTCGATGCGCACGATGAAGTGACGCGGCTCCTCGGCACCTCGGGTGACCTCGTAGCGCAGACAGTGCGACGAGGCGCGCAGGTGCTCACCCGCGAGGCGATAGGCTTCGAGCAAGGCCTCCGCGCGCTCGGAGGGGATGTCATAACGGATGTCCTCCACGACCATGTGATGCGACTCATTGCTCACGGGGGGACGCGACGCGACTCCGAAATGGAGCGCCGGCCCACGCGCACCCAGGTAAGAACCTGGGCGACCACGCGCTGGGTCCCCCGTCCCGATTCATGGGCCGGCCGTACCGGAAGGAGCGGATGGGATGGAGCCACTCTCGGCGGTGTTGAGCGGGGTGCGCCTGAAAGGGAGCATCTCCGCCGCCTGGGAGTTGCACGCCCCCTGGGGCATGGTGCTCCCCGAAGCGCCCTTCGCCGCGTTCCACCTCGTGGAGCAGGGCGAGTGCTGGGTGCACTCCGGCGACGGACACCATCGGCTGGAAGTGGGCGAGCTGGCGGTCCTGTTCGGTGGGCGTCCCTGTTCGTGATAGCCGCGAGGATGAGGGCCATGGTGCCCTCGAATCCGAACCTGATTGACCGGGTCGGTCAGCTCCATACCCGCCTGCCGGAAGAATCTCTCGAATACCGGGGTCCAAGGTCCCCCCTCGTGCTTCGGCCCTCGACTTCGATGGATTCCGCCCCTCCAAGCAAGAGCTGAGCGCGACGAGCCCCACGAACACCGAGACGGCGCCACACAGCGCCGCCCCGGTGGGTCCGACTCAGCCGCAGGTCAACCACTTGCACGAGTTGGACAGACACTCGCGCGCGCTGGAGCACAGCGCGCCCTTCGCCTTCTTGTTCACGCAGCTGCCCGAGTTCAGGCCCCAACCGCAGTACTGATTGGTGCCACAGTGCGCGTCGGTGACGCAGAGGCACGAGCCCGTCGAGCCGGAGCAGCCCTCCGACGTCGTGCACGAGTTGCTCTTGCACTCCGCGGCGAAGCGGCAGGTGTCACCGACCGCCTTGGACGCCGGCGCGTAGGCCTTGCCACACTGCTGGGGATACGCCGCCTCGCGGGTGGCCTTGGGGACGTAGGTCGCCACGCCGCTGGTGTCGATGTCCGCCGCCGCGTCCGCCATGCCCGTGCGCGCGCTGTTCGCCCGCTCCCACATGCGGATGAAGTTCTCGGCCGAGCCCTCCAGGCCCGTGGTGTTGACGCCGAGCTGCTTCAGGTCGCGCACCACATCCGGCAGGAAGCCCACATGCGCCAGACCATAGACATCGAAGTCCGTGCCCAGGCGTCCCGGGCCCGACGTGCGCTGCTGATCCATCTGCGCATCCGCCTCCGCGCGGAAGCCCGCCGAGCACGCGCCGAAGTTGCCGAAGCGCGGGCGCGTCTGCTGGATGAAGCCGTTGAGGTCCGCGCCGAAGCCCATGTTGACCTTCAGGCCCTGGCGACCAAACTCATACGCCTGCGCCAGCGAGCGCGTGGAGCCCTGGCAGTTGTTGGCCACTGTCGTGCGCGTATAGGTCCGCGTCTCGTCATGCGCCGTGCGAAGACCGAACATGCCGCCCGTCTGGCGGATGTCGCGCACCACCCACGCGGGCGTCGTCTTCTCGTTGGCGGCCAGGTCCGGGTTCATCACCTCGCGGAAGTGGCCGTGCGAGACGAACAGCGGGTAGTAGGTGTTCGCCTGGGACAGCGCGAAGGCGTCCTGCACGCTGCGCTCGGACATGTGGGCCATGTCGATGAGCATGCCCTTGGCCATCATCTCCTGGACCAGCGCCTTGCCGTCCGTCGTCAGGCCCTTGGTGTTGCGGCAGTTGGCGTCCACGTCGAAGCCGAGCGTGAAGCCCGAGCCCGTCAGGCCGCAGTCCGTGTCGATGTGGCAGTTCTCCAGGAACTGCGCGACCTGGAAGATGGCGTTGTGCGGCGCCGCGCCACCGAAGCGGTTGTCCAATTGGTGCACCGGCTGCAACGAGCGCACGCCCAGCCCGTACACGCGGTTGAGCTCCGCGCGCCAGTCCTTGGTGCCGAACAGCTTGCTCGACTCGATGGACAGCACCATGGCGAGCTTGCCCGCCGCGATGATCTGCCGCGCGTGCGCGGGGGACAGGGCAATCTCCACCCAGTCATTGCGCGCGTCGAAGTCTCGGGCCATCTGGAGCTGGAGGTCCACGTCCGCCATCTCATCGCAGGGCCGCTTGAGGTTCTGGTACGGCAGCGCCTTGCAGAGGAACTCGTTGCTCACGAGCGACACCATCACCAGGGACATGCCGCCGTCCTTGGCCTGCTTCAGCCAGCCTTCCCACGCCTGCTGATGGGCGATGGTGTCCCAGCGCGGCCACTCGGTGGGGGTGTTCATGCGGCCCAGGTGCAGGCCGGTGTCACCCTCGGTGCCCTCGATTTGACCGATGACCTCCGAGGCCACCGCTCCGCCCACGCCAAACACGTCCGACAGGATGGGCACACCGCTCAGGTTCACGCTGCCTGAGTTGGGACACAGGTTGAGCAAGTCCCGAAGGTCCATGCGCACCCGCGCGTGGTCGCTCTCCGGAGCGCCTCCGTCACAGCTCGCGAGCGCACCGGTATAGCTGCCGTGGAACCAGCCCCCTCCGAACGCCTCCTCGGCGAACATGTGGTGGTGCATCTCCGCGAAGCCGCTCACGGCCAACGGCTGCGCGACCGACTCCGGCTGCGGAGCGGGGGTCGGCTCCTCCGCGACGGGACCACAGGACAACGCAACCGCGGAAGCCAACCACCAAGGGGAGAACAACTGGCGCAAACCACTTCGGAGACGACGCTGCATGCGAGGCACCTTTCCGAGCTGGGGGGAACCTCCGCACGTATCAGCACTTGTTCTCGCTAATCAAATATCGCTGCTTATTCTCGCTCTCTCGTTTTGTAGATGACGCACCGCGAGGCGGCGAGAGAGGGCGCGCCCGGACACATCCCGCCTGGAATGTATTTTCCGTGAGGACAGACAGAGAGCCGGCGGTGAGCGGGCGCTTCCCTCACGCGCGAGGCAGCACGAGCGGCCACAGCTTCGCCAGCGCGGCGCGCAGGGCGGTGGCGCTGGGATAGCGCTCCTCGGGGCGCTTGCGCATGAGCTTGAGCACGATGCGCTCGAAGGGCTCCGGCAGGTCCGGGCGCAGCGTCCGCGGCGGGACTGGCGGCTCTTGCACGTGCAGGAACATCAGCGGCACCGGCTGTGAGTGGCGGAACGGCAGCTGCCCGGTGAACAACTCGTAGGCCACCACGCCCAGCGCATACAGGTCCGTGGCGGGCGATACGGGCGGCGTGCCCATCACCTGCTCGGGCGCCATGTACTCGGGCGTCCCCAGCGTGGCGCCCTGGGCAGTGCTGCCCATGACATGCGCGCTCTTGGCGAGGCCGAAGTCCATCAGCTTCAACACGCCCGTGCGGGTGATGAACAGGTTGCCGGGCTTCACGTCCCGATGCAGCACCCCGTGCGCGTGCGCGTGCTCCAGCGCCACCGTGGCGTGGGTGAGCCAGCGCAAGGCATTGGCCAGCGTGGGCCGCTGCTCCAGCAACACCTGACGCAAGTCCTTGCCGTCCAGCAGCTCCACGGTGAGGTAGTGGCGCTCGCCGTCCCAGCCCACGTCGAAGACGTGGAGGATGTTGATGTGCTCCAGGGCCTGGGCGTGCTGCACCTCCTGGCGGAAGCGCCGCACCATGTCCTCGTCCGCGTGAGGCACCGCGAGCACCTTGAGCGCCACGCGCTGGTTCTTCGCCAGGTCCATCACCTGGTACACGGTGGACGTGCCACCCGCGCCCAGCCACTTCTCCACGCGATAGCGATTGGCCACCATCTGCCCGGGGATGAGGCCCCGGTTCGGCGTGGGCGACGGCGGCGTCACCGCGCCCTGCAACAGCGTGCCCTGCGGCGACACGGGCGGCGTCACGCGCGGCAGCGTCTCTTCCAAGGCGGGGTCGGCGGCCCCCGGGGCACGACGCGGACCGAGCGCCTTCACGCTCAGGTACGTCACGCCCGCGGCATCGTCATCATCCGGTGGGTGCACGGCGTGCTCCCCTCTCGCGCGGGTGGGGCGGTGGGCTCAGGACTCCAGCAGCGAGATGGGGGCCGGAGCGGCGTTCGCCCCCTCGATGTCCAGGTGCGGCGTGGGCAGGTTGTACTCCGCCGCGGCGGACGTGGCCTCCACCAGGATGGGACCGGCGATCTCCGGCGGCTCGCCCTGGCAGAGCAACTCCACCACGTGCTCCAGCGTCCACTTCCCCATGCGCGTGATTTCCAGGCGCTTGCCCTTGAACTGCGCCGTGTCCGCCAGCTGCGTGCTCGCGACGAGCTTGGCGTCCACCGAGTCCCCCAGGTAGCCCCGCGCCAACGCCAGCACCCGGTCCACCACCGTGTTCCAGGCCTGCAGGTACGTGCGGTCCTGCGCCTCGTCGATGATGTCCAGGCCCACCTGGAGCCGCTCCATCCGCTCCAGGAACTGCTGCACCAACCGGCCACGAATCACGCGCCCGTGCTGTGGGGCGATCATCTCCACCGCGGGCGTCAGCTGGCGGATGGCCGCCACCGCGCGCACCAACGCGGAGTTCACCGGCATGTAGATTTGATGGAAGGCACGGATGCCCGTCCAATCCGACTCATCCGCCCACAGGCCCTGCGCCTTCGAGTCCGTCAGGCCGCCGAAGAGGTCGCCCGTGAAGAGCACGCGGGTCTGCGGGTCATAGAGCATCACCGCGCCGCGGAAATGACAGAACGGCGAGGGCACCGGGATGAGCTTGTGGCCCGTGGGCACGCTCAACCCCTGGGAGAACTTCTCCGTGGGGATGAAGCGATTGCGCGGCAGGTTGAAGTGGACGATGAGCCGCCACGTGTCCTCGGAGCACAGGATGCTGGCTCGGGGCGAGTAGCGCGCGGAGATGATTCCCGCCGACGAGCCCACGTCCGGGTCCTGGTGGTTGATGAACAGCGCGGACAGCCGGTCCATCCCGCCAATGAGCGACACCACCTTGGTGTGGATGGTGGAGAAGTCGCTGCTCGAGCCCGGGTCGATGAGGAGGTTGAACTCCGAGGGCTTCTGCGTGCGCGTGTCCGTGCCCCGGAAGCGGCGCAGGAACGGGTTCGCGTAGAAGATGCTCCCCGCCTCCCGCTTGCCCACCCAGAAAGTCTCGGGAGCAATCTCCACCGCGACACGATTGAGGTCTGGCTGGGGATTCGGGGTGGAGGCGTCGCTGCTGCTCATGAACGGGTCCCTGCGCGCGAAGAAGAATGAGACGTCCCCGAGCCTATCAGTCCCGTGCGCCTCTCGGCCCGCTTCCTTGCTCGTACGCAGGGGCAGTGCGCATGAGGTGCGCTTCTCGCTGCGCCCCCTTTTGAGCCACGCCACCACGCGCAGTCAGCGCCACTCCAGACAGGGCGTTCACAGACACCACCGCGTGGGTCGGAAAAGCACCCCTGGCGAGGCCCACCGTGGCTGACCGGGCCCGCGCGACCCAGGGCCCGCGGCTCACCTCGGCCGCGCTCCGTCCCCCTCCTCCAGCTCACGCAGTCGCGCCAGGAAGCGCACCATCCGGCGCCGGCGAAAGAGACTGACGCGCTCCTCGCGCAACCGGCGCTCCAGCTCGCCCCGGAGCTGGCGCGCGGCGGCGCGAGTGGCCTCCGCCCCTCCCCGCCCATCCTGGTTGATGAGGGCTTGAAGCTCCCGCGTGAGCTGAAAATCCACCGCTGCCGCGTGGAAGATCATCTCCCGCCCCACGAGCACTCCGCCCACCCACAGGCCGGACACCAGCGAAACCAGCGCCAGCCGCCCGTGATGGAGATAGGCCAGGACTCCAGCCTGGGCGAACAGGAAGCAACACCCCGCGAAGAGCATGAGGAGGGGACACATGGAGGCCAGTATCACTCCCCGGCGGCCCGTTCGCGATGGGGCGGCCCCCGCGCGGCGGAGGTGGCGCTATGCTCTGGCGCCCATGGTGGCTCGCGTGCCCGCCCTCCCCTTCCTCGTCCGATGTCTCAGTGTCTGGCTCGTGCTATCCGCCCCGCTCGCCGTCGCCGAGTGTCCGCTGCGGATCCACCGCACGCATCGCGCCGTGACGGTCACCACCTGCCGGGACGAAACCGTGGAGCTGTGCACGTCCGCCCAGCCCACGCAGCGCTCCTGCCGCTACCAGCTCGCGGTCTGGGATGCCGTCCTCTCCTCGGATGGGAGAAGCCTCCTCGTCTGGTATTCGAGCGAGGTGGAGAAGGGCGCGCGCTGGGTGGATGTCTTCGATGTGCCCTCGCGTCAGCGCGTCGCGCACTTCCATCCCGGCGTGGGCGGCGGCTTCCGGTGGAGCGGGAGCGACATCCTGCTCACCTCGGGCTGCGGAACCGACTGCGCCCACGTCCTGCTGTTTTCACGCGCGGGCACCCGACTCCTGGACGAGGAGGGCACGTCGCTCTCCTTCGCGCCGGACCTGAGCGCGCTCGTCTTGAGTCAGCAGGGTGAACTGAGCTGGGAGCCCGGCGCGTCGCGGCGACTGTCCGTCTGCTACCTCCCGCTGGACACCCTGCGCGGGCGGCGGCTGTCCTTCCTCGTCCCCAAGAGCGCCGATCGCGCGACCACCGACCCCGAGGTGACCTGGGGCGCCTCCGTGAAGCTGGACCTCACCTGGGAGCGAGAAGGCGTCGAGCATCACGCCTTCTTCGACTTTCCTCGGACCGACGACGACGCGAACGCGCCGCGCTGCCTGCCCGAAGTGAAGCGCCCGGCCGGGTGACTCACGCGCGCCCGCGCAACATTCCATCCCAGTACAGCCGAGGCAGGCCGTACTTCTTGAGCCAATACATGTCTCGCCGCTCCTTCAGCGTGTTGAGGAACGGGATGCTGGGCGAGGGCTTGCCGTCGTAGTCGAACTCGGCGAGCAGCAGCTTCCCGTACGCGGTCACCAGCGGGCAGGAGGCGTAGCCGTCGTACCGCGCGGGGGGCGTCTGGCCTCGCATCACCGCGCACAGGTTCTCCACCAGCACCGGCGCCTGGGCGCGAATCGCCGCGCCCGTGCGAGAGGTGGGCAAATCACTGGCGTCCCCGAGCGCGAAGACATTCGGATGGTCGGGGTGCTGGAGCGTGTGCTTGTCCGCCTTCACCCAGCCCGCGTTCGGCCCGCTCGCGTGCGCCAGCGGGCTCTGCTTGATGAAGTCCGGCGCGCTCTGCGGCGGGGTGACGTGCATCATGTCGTAGGGGATCGTCACCTGCTCGGTGCCGGTGTCCGTCGTCGCCGCGAAGATGGCCTCGCGCGAGTCCGGGCGGATCTCCACGAGGTTGTGGCAGAAGCGCGTCTCGATGGCGTAGCGCTTCACCACGCCCTCCAACACCTCCGCGAAGGGCTTCACGCCGAAGATGGCCTTGGCCGCCGAGCCGAAGACGACGCGTGAGCGCCCCGCGAGCCCGGTGCGCCGCAGATGGTCCGCCACCAGGTACATGATCTTCTGCGGCGCCCCCGCGCACTTCACCGGCCCCGCGGGATGGGTGAACACGGCCGTGCCGCCCTTGAACGCACGAACCATCTCCCACGTCTTCGGCGCGAGCCGGAAGTCATAGTTGCTGGAGACATACGGCGTCTCCAAGGCCTCGCGCAGCCCCCGGACCTTGTCCCAGTCCAGTTGGATGCCCGGCGCCACCACGAGGAAGTCATAGGACAGACACAGCCCGCCGCGCGTGCGCACCTGATGGCGAACCGGATCCACCTCGGCGGCCCAGTCCTGAATCCAGCGCGTTCCCTGGGGGATGTAATCCGCCTGAGGCCGCACGGTGCTCGCGATGTCCGCCGCCCCTCCGCCCACGAGCGTCCACAATGGCTGATAGTAGTGATGAGTCGAAGGCTCGATGATGGCCACGCCGTCCACTCCGGCGCGCTTCAGTCGCGCGGCGACCGTGATGCCCGCGGTGCCGCCCCCCACGATGAGCACCCGATGGTGCTCCACGCCGGGGGCGACCGAGAGGGCTGCGGACTTCGCGGGCGAGTGCGGAAGTGAGGACACGTTGGCTCCTTGCCTGTCGAGACTGGGCACACCTCGGGAATGACGGCGCCTTGCCGTCCCAGGGAATGCACCTCGGTGGGAAGTGAGAGCCATGAAGCGAGACAAAGGATTCACGACGCTCGCGCGCGCCCGGTCGCCCTCCGGACCGGCGGCCCTCGAAACACTTCCCCAGGCGCCCTCGAACCTCCATGCTCCTTGAAGCCCCTGCCGCGACATCGCGCGCGGACGAACGAGGTCGCCCCATGGCCGAGCAACCCCCGGACGCAGCCACGTACTGGAACACCCGCTTCAGCGGTGACGCGTATGCCTATGGCACGCAGCCCAATGACTTCCTCGCGGAGATGGCCGCTCGCCTCCCCGCGCAGGCGCGCGTGCTGAGCCTGGCCGAGGGAGAAGGCCGCAACGCGGTCCACCTCGCGTCGCTCGGCCATGACGTCACCGCGGTCGATGCCTCCAACGTGGGACTCGACAAGGCGAAGAAGCTGGCCGCCGCGCGCGGCGTCACGGTGCACACCGTGGTGAGCGATCTGGCCGACTTCACCATCGCGCCGTCCACCTGGGACGCGGGCATCCTCATCTTCTGCCATCTGCCGCCCGCGCTGCGCCGCGCGACGCATCAAGCCCTCGCGCGCGGCCTGAAGCCCGGGGGGCTCATCCTCCTGGAGGCATACACGCCCGCGCAGCTCACCTTCCGCACCGGAGGTCCGCCCGTGCGGGAGCTGCTCTACACCGCCGAGGAGTTGCGCGAGGACTTCGCCGGGCTGGAGCTGCCCGTGCTCCGCGAAATCACGCGCGACGTGCGCGAGGGCCGGCTTCACACGGGCACCGCCGCCGTGGTCCAGCTGGTCGCTCGCAAGCCCGCCTGAGGGGCCCCAAGCTGGCGGACCGGGGGCATTGATGGTGGTATCCCCGGCTCTTCCGCGATGAGCACTCCCTCCGCCTCCCGCTCCGCCCCTTCTCGAACGAAGCTCGACGTGGTCCTGCTCGCGGCGCTGGTCATCTGGGGACTCGCGCAGCTCGCGCCGCATCTGGCCCATCCCGCCATCTACAACTGGGATGAGGCGATGCATCAGGCCGCCGCGCGCGGCACGCTCGACACGTTCTTCACGCCGCACATCTACAAGGACCCGCTCTACCCGAGCGATCCACGCCACTGGTGGGCGGCCCACGTCTGGATGCACAAGCCCACGGGCCCGTTCTGGTTCGCGGCGCTGATGATGCGTGTCATCGGCGTGACGCCGCTGGCGCTGCGGCTCGCGTCGCTGCTGGGGCATCTGGCGGCGGCGGTCTCGCTGTACCTCATCGCGCGGCGGCCCGCGGGACGAACCTGGGCCATGGTGGGCGCGGCGGCCTTCCTCGCGCTGCCCTTCGGATGGCAGCTCGTGCAGGGCCGCTTCTTCGGGGACGTGACGGACTGCACCCTCGCGGGCTGCAACGCGGTGGCGACAGCGCTCCTCTTCCATGCCACGCGGGAGAGGTCCTGGCGCTGGGGGATTGTGGCGGGCGTGGTGGTGGGGCTGGGCTTCCTCTGCAAGACAGGGCTGGCGCTCACGCCGCTGGGCGTGGCCGTCTCCCTCTGGGTGCTGGGTCGGCTGCGCTTCTGCGAGGGACCGCGCCTGGGCACGGTGGTGGCGATGCTCGCCGCGGCCTGGATGGTGGCGGCGCCATGGAGCTTCTATTCCGCGTGGAAGTGGCCCGAGTTGCACGCGCTCGAATCCCGCGTGACGCGCGCGCACCTCATCGATGACCCGTCGGTGGACGTGGGCCCCTGGCGCCGGCCCCTCGACGCCATCATCAACGAGATCAACACCACCAGCTTCCAGCCCATCCCGGGCGTGGTGCTCCTGCTGGCCTATTGCGCGCTGCTGGTGCGCGCCGTCCGGCGACGGGAGCTGGAGGTGGTGGGGCTCTCGCTGTGGGTGGGCGCCACGTGGTTCGTGCTCTCGCTGGGCGCGGTGAAGGTGCCCGCCATCGCGTGGGGCGCGGTGCCCGGCGCGCTCGCCAGCCTGGTCATCGTCGGCTCGGAGGCCAGACGTCAGCCCGTGGTCGCCGCCCTCCTGACAGGAGGGCTCGCGAGCCCGCTGGCCATCCGTCACCTGCCCGTCCTCACGCGCGCCCGAGAGATGATTCCCGTCTCACCCCGGCTGGAGCAGACCCGCACGTGGCCCGGGCTCGCCGAGGGCTTGATGTTGGCCTCCGCCGCGATGGTGCTCGGCCTCGTCATCTGGCGGCTGTCGCGCAAGGCGCCGTGGCTGACAGCCGTCGTCGGCATCCCCGCCTCGGCGCTTCTCGCGTGGCAATTGCTCATCACCGTGCCCGTGGAGAAGGCGCGCTATCAGGGCGCGCATGCGCAGGAGCTGTATGTGAGCTCCTCGCGCGAGGTCGGGCTCGCGCTGGCGAAGGCCACGCCCGCGCGCAGCGTGCTCTTCGAGGCGGTGGAGATGGACCCTCCGCTCACGTTCGAGACGCTGAGCCTCATGTTCTGGAGCGGGCGCATGGCCTACCGCGTGCCGCCGGATGTCCCGCTCGCGCGCTCGCGCGGCTACCACGCCTACCTCGTCTCGCCCCTCGCCGAGCCCTACGCACCCGTGCCCGGCGTCCCCGCCCACGCGGCGATGCGTGCCTATGACCTGGAGGAGCCTCGCCCCACGCCGCCCCCGCTCCCGGAGGGCGTCACCCCGCTCTCCATTCGAGAGGGAAACCTGGAGGTGCTCGGCTATGCGACGGGCGACGCGGGCGGCGGCCAGGACCGTTACGCCTTCTATGTTCGCGTCCTCGGCCCCGCCCAGACATTGCGAGTCACTTTCCATTCTTCACAGGATGGAATTGAGGAGCGCGAGCTGCCCCTCTCCGCCTCGCTGCGCCATCCGCCCGCCCTCTCCTCCGCGAGCTGGTTCATCCTGCCCACGGTGGGTCCTCGCCTCTCCCAGCTCACCCACCTGGAGCTGGGCAGCGTGGGCCAGCGCGTGGCCGTCGCGCCCGCCGCGCCCTGAGCCGCGAGCCACGCGCTTTCGCGGGCTCTGAGAGTCTGGCCATGGCTGCCTTTGGCTCGCCATGTCAGACCCCTTTCTACACTCCGCGTCGCATTCGGGTTTCCAGGCCATCTCGGCCATCCCCGACGACGAGGAGCAACCATGCGTCGAAGTCTGATGTGCGCAGTCCTGGGCGCGCTCATGTTCGCGAGCGCGTGCGACCGCGGTGAGGAGGCCCCGGTCCCCGAACCCGCGACACACGCGGAGGTCCCCCTGCTCACACAGGGGGAGTCCCGCCAGGAATTGTCAGGCATTTCGGGCGGGGAGACGGTCTTCGGACTGGAGGTGCCCGCCGGTCAGTCCAAGCTGACCGTCACGTTGGCGAACGCGACCAACGTGGACCTGTATGTGAAATACGGGGCTCAGCCCACGCTGACCAGCTACACGTGCCGGTCCAAGACAACCACCGACACAGAGCAATGTGTCATCACCGCGCCCACGGCGGGCATGTGGTTCATCACGGTGCGCGGCACCGCCGCCTTCACCGGCGTCACCCTCACGGCCGTCGCCACGCCCGCGCCGGATCCCAGCGTGGTTGCCCTCACCTCGGCCCTGCCGGTGACGGGCATCTCCATCCCCGCCGACGAGACGCGCTACTACACGCTCGACGTCCCCGCCGGGCAAGGCCGAGTCGCCTTCGAGCTCACCGGAGGCACGGGCGACGCGGTGCTCCTGGCCAACTTCGCCGCCAAGCCCTGGCCGCTGTCCGCGGACTGCACGGGCAACCTGCGCTCGGGGACCGCGAGCTGCGTCATCAACCAGCCCCGCGCTGGCACCTGGTACGTGGCGGTCCAAGCCAAGAGCGCCCTCGCCAACTACAAGCTCCAGGGCACCTTCACGCCCGTCGCGGAGGCGGCCGAGGTCGTCCTCGCGGATGGGCAATGGATGCCCTTCGCCAGCACGCCCACGCAGGACGCGATGTTCCGCATCGACGTGCCCGTGGATCAGGTGGGCCTGACGATGGAGCTGTCCGGCGCGCCCGACGTGGCGGATGTCTATCTCAAGACCAAGGGACGCCCCACGCCCACGGACGCCCGCTTCTGCACGGGCAGCACCTCCAGCAGCTGTTCCTATTACACGCCGGAGCCAGGCCCCTGGTACGTGCGCGTGCGCTCGAACGCGACCGCTTCGGACACACGCGTGCGTGCCACGCTGGCGCCCATCGCGCCCCTGGCACCGGGTGAGTCCCAGACACTGACCGCGGTGCCGCAGAGCCGCACGCTCTACTACCGCCTGGACGTCCCCGCGGACGCGAAGGGCCTGACGGTGACGGCCACCAGCGGCACCTCGGTGGGCCTGGCCCTGCGGCCCGGTTCCTGGTCGGCCTCCGCCCTCTCCACGTGCAATCAGAATCGCTGCACCGTCACGAAGCCCCAGGCCGGCGGCTGGTTCATCACCCTCAATGTCGCCGCGAACACCGCGGCCACCTTGCTCGCCACCGTGGAGCGCAGCGACCTTGCGACCATGGAGCTGGCGGACACGGCGCCGGTGAGCGTCTCGGTCCCCATCAACACCCGTCAGTACTTCCGGTTCGAGGTCCCTCCCAACAGTGAGCAGGTCGTCTTCGACCTGTATGCCCGCCTCCCCGCGCCCGTGGGTGCCTCGATGTTGGTCCAGTATGGACGCGAGCCGACCACGTTCGACGCCGCATGCGCCAGGTCCTACGGGTCCCCCACCGAGTCGCGCCGCTGTGTCTTCACGCGCCCCGCCGCGGGCACGTGGTACGCAATGGTCACCTCACCCGTGCCCCTGACGGCCACGGTGCGCGCCACCACCGCCCAGCCCTATCCCCTGTTCAGCGGTTGGATGGAGCCTGCCTTGACGGGGACCCAGAACTCCGAGCGCCTGTGGACGGTGGATGTCCCCGCGGGCACCAGCGACCTGCTCGTGCAGCTCTCCGAGGTGATGAACGGCTGGGATGTCTGGTCCCAGGGTGACGTGGCGCTGCTGGTGAGGCGCGAGGGCATCCCCAACTCGGCGGACTCCGACTGCAAGTCGGACGTGCCAGACGCGCCGCTGGAGACCTGCGCCATCGCGAACCCCCAGCCGGGCCGCTGGTACATCCTCGCCCGAGGGAAGACAGACTTCTCCAACGTGCAACTCACGGCCACGACCTCGGCCACGCCCGCGGACGAGGTGGAGGCGCTGGAGAATGGCGTGGCGCGGGTGAACCTCACCGGCAAGGTGGGCGCCTATCGCCTCTGGAAACTGGACATCCCAGCCGGGCAGAAGCGCGTGGAGTTCGATGTCTCGGGCGGCACGGGTTCGCTGGACTTGTATGTCCAATCCGGCACGCGCCCCTCGCCCACGAACACCGTGTGCCATGCGGCGCCGGCCTCCACGGGTGAGCGCTGTGTCATCGACCAGCCCCAGGCGGGCACGTGGTTCGCGCTCGTCCGCGCGGCCTCGGACTTCAGTGGCGTGTACCTCACTGGGCGCTACTCCCAGGACACGGACGTCGCGCCGCTCACGCCGCACATCCCCGTGCCCAACCTGACGGCGGAGGGCACCATTCCACGACTCTTCGCCATGGACGTTCCGGCCGGGCGGACGCAGCTGCGCGTCCACGTCTCCGGCGACTTGCAGAACGTGGAGCTGCGGGCGAAGCGCGCCGCCGTCCCCACCCTGACGGATACGCGTTGCACGTCTGGCCTTGGCAGCCAGTCCATGGACTGCGTCGTCTCGGCGCCGGCCGCGGGCACCTGGTACGTGCTGCTGACCGGCAAGTACCGCGGGGCGACCCTCACCGGGATGGATCAGCTCACCCAGGCGGTTTCGGGCATCGAGCCGCTCCTGAACGGCTCGCGGATCCGCGTGCCGGCCGGGGCGGGCTCTCACTACTACGTGGTGTCAGTCCCCGCCGGGGTCTCGGCCCTCGAGGTGTCGACCGTGGGCGTCCCGAAGAAAACCTCGGGCTCCACCAACCTCTATGTGCGACGCGGCGATGCGCCCGTCTCCACCTACGACTGCGCCTCCACCCTCTCTGGCACAGACGACGCCTGCACGCTGACCTATCCGCAGGCGGGCCTCTGGTACATCGATGCCCGCGGCATCAGCTACAACGACGTCGAGCTGCGGGTGCGCCATGACTAGCCACGCGCGCGCCGCTGCATCCCTGCCTTCTCAATCCCTCTCCACACGCGCCGGCGCGACTCCGCCCCGGCACGAGGATGGCGTCATGTCTTCGCGGTCCAGGGTCGTCTGGTTTGGATGTCTGCTCGGGCTGTGCCTGAGCGCATGCGGTCCCACCGCGAGCCGCCCGACTCCGGGGCAAGAAGCGACTGGCACCACGATTGGCGGGGCGACGCTCACCGCCGTCGCGCTGACGGCGGGCCAGGCCACCTCCGTGTCGGGCGCGAAGGACGAGCAGAAGCTGTTCACGCTCCAGGTGCCCCCCGGCCAGAAGGTGCTCAATTTCAAGACATCGGGCGGCACGGGGGACGTGGACCTCTTCGTGCAGTTTGGCGCCGAGCCCACCACCACGTCCTACCGGTGCGCGTCCACGGCCGCGGGCAACACGGAGCTGTGCGCCATTGACAACCCCGAGGCGGGCACCTGGTACGTGATGACCCGAGGCTACGCCGCCTTCGCGACCGTCTCGCTGCTGGGTGAGTACGCCCCGCTGGCGAACGTGCTCGGCAGCGGCCAGTTCGTCACGGTGAGCGGCGCCGCGGGGAGCCAGCGCTACTGGACCGTGTCGGTGCCCGCGGGCCAGACGGCCCTGCACGTGCGAACGATGGGCGGCTCGGGCAATCCGGACCTGTATGTGTCGTTCGACACGCCTCCGACGACCACCGCGGCCACGTGCACCTCGGCGAGGTCTGACTCCTCCATCGAGGAGTGCAACATCGCCAATCCGCAGGCGGGCACCTGGTACATCATGGTCCGCGGCACCACGGACTACACCAACGTGCGCGTCACCAGCAGCCTCCAAGCGGCAGACGGAACGCCGGTGATGTTCCTGGGCAATGACCGGGTGGAGAGCCCGCTGAGCGCCAGCGTCAACGAGTTGCTCAACTATGCCATCGAAGTGCCGCCCGGGCAGACCGTGCTCCGGGTCCGCACGACGAGCAGCATGATCGAGAACTCCAACCTCTACGTGCGGTTCAACGAGCGCGCCACCACGACGACGTATGACTGTCTTTCCGAGCAGCCATACGCCATCGACGAGTGCGTCATCAACAACCCGCAGGCGGGGACCTGGTACATCCAGTTGCACGCCAAGAGCGCCTTCATCGGCGTCGCGCTCCAGGCGTACTACGCGAACGGCGCGCTCGCGCCGCAGGAGCTGACGCCGGGCAAGCCGTCCTCCGGCTTCACGTTGATGAGCGCCAGCGACACCCGCGCCTTCACGCTGTCCGTCCCACCCAACGCCGGCAAGCTGCGCATCTCGGTGAACCGGGGCGACAACGCCATCTCGCCGACGGTCTATCTGGCGTATGGCGCGCTGCCCAAGCCCACCAACAGCAGCACCTACGCATGCTCATCCACCTCGAGCTGCGAGGTCAATGAGCCACAGGCGGGCACCTGGTATGTGCTGGCGACCACGGACTCCACCATCCGGCTGAACACCACCTTGCGCGTCTGGTACTCCGGTGAGGTGAGCGCGCCGGTGGCGCTGGTGAACGGGCAGGCGCTGAGCGGCATCTCCGCGTCACCGGACGACAACCGCTACTACACCCTCAACGTCCCCACCGGGCAGCGCCGCCTGCGCTTCGACATGACGAGCAGCGCGGGCCAGCCGCGGATCGCCATCCGCTCGGGCACGCGCCCCGTTCCCGCGGACACGTCCAGCTACAATGATTGCCAGGGCACACTGACGGATGGGCGCACCAGCTGCGTGTTCGACCTGCCCGTCTCGGGCCTCTGGTACGTGCGGATGCGGGCCACCAAGGAGGTCGCGGACTTCTTCGTTCGCGCCACCTTCACCGCCACGGCGCCGGAGCTGCCCACCGAGCCCCTCACGGTCGGCCAGTGGGTGACGGACCTGTCCGGCACGTACATGGTGGATCGCTTCTACAGCTTCAGCGTGCCGGTGGGCATGCAGAGCCTGAAGTTCGAGCCCCTGCCCGGCGACGGAAACGCCGCATACTTGATGCAGGCCGGCGCGAAGCCACCCGCAACCGGAGGCAGCACCTGCACGAGCGCGTGTGAAATCACCGCCCCCACCTCGGGCACCTGGTATGTGCGCGTCCGCGGTCGCGAGAACTACACCGGCGCGGGCCTGCGGGTCTCCCTCCAGCAGTACCCCGAGCTGCCCATGAACCAGTGGGTGGGCCCGTTGGCTTCGTCGCAGTACGGCTCCGGCAGGTTCTTCCGCATCGAGGTGCCAAGCGGCCTGTCCGCGCTGACCCTCGAGGGCCGCCTCGGCAATGGCTCCTTCGCGACGCTCCAGGCCACACGGAGCACGCCCCCCACGACGAGCGTGGACTGCAACGGGGTTCAGCCGGACGGTGGACGGCGGTGTGTCATCGCGAATCCCCAGGCGGGCACCTGGTTCCTCCAGGCCGGCAACCCGACGGGGAACACCACCGACGTGACACTTCGGGCCAGCGCGGATCGCCTCCCTGACTCCACGCTGACGCTGGCGGACAACGTCCCGCTCGCGCTGACGGACTTCGCGGGGCGCTACCGCTACCTCACCCTGAACGTCCCCGCGGGCCAGACGCTGCTCACCGTGGACCTGCTCACCCAGCAGGACGCGGAGCTGTATGTGAAGCAGGGCAGCGCGCCCACCACGACGAGCTACAAGTGCATGGCCAGCTCCACGCAGGCGCAGCCCGGCGCCTCGTGCGCGGTGCAGGCCCCCGCTTCGGGCCTCTGGTACGTGATGGTCAAGGCGGAGGATGGCTTCCAGGGCCGCGTGCGCGCCACCACGTCCACCACCCGCACGCTCACCTCGGGCATCTCCGAGGTCGCCATCTCCGGCGCGCTGGGCGAGCAGCGGCTGTATCAGTTCGACGTGGCCCCGGGCATGAGCGACCTGGCCTTCAATCTGCGCAACACGACGGGCACGGCCAACCTCTTCGTGCGCTACGGAACCCCGCCGGACAACACGACGTCCGACTGCACCGTGCAAGTGGTGGGCAAGGCCGAGGACACGTGCGCCTTCAGTCAGCCGCAGGCGGGCACCTGGTACGCGGCGGTCCGCGCCGTCTCCGCGGCGTTCACCGGCGCGGTGCTGACGGCGACGTCGGCGCAGACTCCCGGGGAAGGCGTCCCGGAGCTCACCCGCGGCGTCGCCATCAACGGCCTCCACGGCGAGGGCTACGCCGTGCAGCTCTACAAGCTGGAGGTCCCGGCCGGCCAATCCCTGCTCAAGTTCAACCTGTCGGGCGGGGACGGCTTCGCGGACCTCTACATCCAGCGCGGCGTGCGCCCCACCATGGCCAATCCGGCCTGCTTCGCGGAGGGCACTTCGGGCAACGTCGCGACGTGCCTCGTGCAGAACCCCGAGGCGGGGACCTGGTTCGTCGCGGTGGGCCGGGCGTATGCCTTCAGCGGCGCCAGCCTGACGGGCACGTACTCCAACGAAGGAGATGTCTTCCCGCTCGCGCGCGGCGCCCCGGTGCCCAACCTCTCCAGCACGCCGGTTCAGGCGCAGTACTTCCAGGTGGAGGTGCCCGCGGGCCAGGGCTTCCTCAGCCTGGACCTGTTCGGCGGCGGAGCCAACGCGGTGATGACCGCGCGCGCGGGCGCCCTGCCCACCGCGAGCGACACCGCCTGCGCCGTCAAGACGACGAGCCGACGCGCCTGTGAAATCCAGAACCCCACGCCGGGCCTCTGGTACGTGCGACTGAGTGGCACCTTCAACGGCGCGCTGCTCAGCGCGGACTACGACGCGGTGGGCGCGCCGGATGGCATCCAGCCGCTGGTGAACCGGGCGCTCGTCATCAACCCGTCCTGCATCAACGCGAGCTCGCCGCTCCAGTACAAGCTGGAGGTGCCCCCCGGCGCGACGAAGCTGACGTTCGTCACGCAGGGCACCGTGTCCTGCAACGGGGCGGGCATCGACCTGCGCGTCCTGCTGGGAAGCCCCGCCACGCAGACGGACTACGACTGCCTGTCCAACAACGTCGGCAGCGCGGAGACCTGCACCTTCCAGAGCCCCGCCGCGGGCACCTGGTACGTGCGCCTCTCCGGGGTGGCCTCATCCGTGGGAGTGGTGGGCACCTACGAGTAGTCCTGGATGCACCGGGGCCCGGTGACGCCCGTGCGTCACCGGGCCCTTCTACGTTTCCCCATCGGGCTCTCGACACCGCCCTCGAACCCGCGTCCCTCCGACGTCCGCTGGCGCTCGCTTCCATCTCCAGGCTGAGCACTGAGCAACGCGCGGAACGTTCATGGCCGAGCAACGCCAAACCTCACGGCGCTCTCTGCTTTTGCAGCGAGTTATGGAAACACCCGGCTGTCTCAGCCAGATGTCTTCACGCTGTGGAGGAGTGCTTGAATATCCATCGTCACGCGGCGCGCTGTCTCGTTCTGTCCGCCATGTCCTGGGCGTTGGCCTTCGCTTCCGGCTGTGGTGTCGCAAGCCCTTCGGAGAGCACCGCGCCCGAAACGGAGTACACGCAGGACGACTCCGAGGTCTCGGCGCAAGCGCAGGAGCTCGCCGGCTGCAAGTTCTACAATTACTATCACGACGAAGGGACGAACCCCGGAGGGGCCAATCGCTGCTCGAACGCCTGTCAGTGCGACGGGATGCGCACGTGCAGCTCCTTCGGGTGGTGCCAGGGCACCGCGCGTCCTCCGGTGAGCTGCACCAGCCCCCAGTACTACTGGAATGAGGCGTGGAACCCCCAGGGCTCGAACCGCTGCTCGAGCAACTGCGATTGCGATGGTCGGCGCACCTGCAGCTCCGCCGGATGGTGCCAGGGCACCGCGCGCTGAGTCACGCCGCGCACGCCTCGGCCCCAGTGTCTCCGGGCCGCGCCCCACGAGAGGGGAGCGGCCTTGGGCGCGGCAGCGGTGAGCGGCTCAGCCGAGGCTGAACCACCGCGAGGCGGCCTGCACCACCTCTTCAGGCGTCGCCGCCCCGTCGCTCGCCCACGCGACGAAGCCATCCGGGCGCACGAGCAACGCGGAGGCCCCCAGCCGCGCCTTCGCATCGCGCGCCACGTATTTCACGCGCGAGCCCCACTGGCCCTCGAGGCCACCGAGCCGTCGGTCGAAGTCCAACAGCACGCCCTGGCCACCTCGCAGCAGCGCGCCGAACCTCGTGCCGTCATCCAGCTCGAAGTCCGGGCAGCTCCGCCCCACCAGCGGATGCGTGCCCCCCAGCTCGTAGCGCAGGGTGCGCCCCCAGAGCCGCTCGGCGAAGTAGGTCGCGCCGTCGCGGGTCTCCAGCAAGTCGCGGATGATGGCCTGGAGCGCGCTCGACTTCGGTCGCATCAGCGCGACCTGCGCTCGGGTCCAATCCAAGATGCGCGCGCCCATGGGGTGCCGCTCGGCGGTGTAGCTGTCGAGCAGCCCCTCGGGCGCGTCCCCGCGAACCACGGCCGCGAGCTTCCAGCCGAGGTTCATCGCATCGCCAATCCCGAGGTTCAGCCCCTGGCCGCCGAGCGGCGAGTGGATGTGCGCGGCATCCCCCGCGAGCAACACGCGCCCCTGGCGATAGGTGCTGGCCTGCATCGAGCGATCGGACCAGGTGGTCGCCACGTGCAGCGCGGTGACGGTCACCTCCTTGCCCGACACGCGCCGCAGCATCGCCTGGATGTGCTCGAGCGTCATCGCGCGCGTGCGATGCGCTGCCCCTCCGTCGAACTCGGCCGCGATGACGTAGCCCGGCTGCCACTGCTGATACCTGCCGGTCTCCGTGAGATACGCGCCCATCGGGAGCGTCGCCGGGTCAGCCACGTCGACATGGACCGAGTAGCCCGTCAGCTCGGGCTCGGTGCCCACGAACTCGAAGCCGCCCTGCTTGCGGACGGTGCTGCGACCGCCGTCGCAGCCGACGAGATACTTCGCCACGAATCGCTGCGCGCCGGCATGAACCACGACCTCATCCGCGGACTGCTCGAACCCGCTGACGCCATGGCCACGGCGAATCTCGACCCCAAGGGTTCCCGCGCGCTCGGCGAGGACCCGCTCGATGTGGCCCATCTCGAGGCCCAACTGCACGTCCGCGGGCCCGGGGATGCGGTGCACCCAGCGCGACGCATCCACGTGGGCGAAGTCGAACTGGATGCTCGCGAAGTGACCCGCGGGACCGCTCTTGTCGGAGATGGAGCGGCGCTGCTTGAAGCGCCCCCCCGCGTGGTCATCCGGTGCATCCGCGAGCGCGTCCAACAGGCCGCGCCAATAGAAGGCCTCGATGCTCGGTCCCCAGAGCCCCCGGCGTCCGAACGGCAACCGCTTGAGCGGCGAGCTGGGGTCCGCGGCCTGCTCGAGCACGAGCACGTTCAGCTTCGCGAGTCGCAGCTCGCTCGCCAGGAGCAACCCCACCGGCCCCGCCCCCGCGATGACCACGTCGTAGCGCGCCCCGTGGCCCTGGGTTCGACTTGAATTCATGCGGGGCATCATGCGAATTTTTATTCGCATTCTCAATTCGCGTTCAGGACCATGCCCCGCACGAACCCCGCACGGACGAAGTTCGCCCCGAGGAAAGCGCCTCGACAGGAGCGGTCGATGGCGATGGTGGCCTCCATCCTCGACGCCGCCATTCGCGTTCTGAGCAAGCAGGGGTACGAGGCAGCGACCACCATCGCCATCGCGAAGATGGCGGGGATCAGCGTCGGCTCCCTCTACCAGTACTTCCCGAACAAGGAGGCCATCGTCGTCGCGCTGGGCGAGCAGCACTCCCGCGAGGTCCGCGAGCGGCTCGACGCGGCCTTCCGCCAGGCCGCCACCGCCGAGCCGCGCGAGACGCTTCGCGCCGTCATCCACGCGACGCTCGACGCCCACCGCGTCAACCCCAAGCTCCACCGCGTCTTCACCGAGGAAGTGCCTCGCCGGCGCATCCAGAGCGGCCCGGACACGGGGCGCTTCGTGATGCGGCGATTCACGGAGTTCTTCGAGGCCCAGCGAGAGGCGCTGAATGGACGCACGCCCCAGATGGCGGCGTTCATCACGGAGACGGTCATCGAGGCCCTGGCGCATCGCGCGGTGATTGAGCCGCACGAGGGACTCTCGACGGAGGACGTCGCGGCGGAGGCGCTCGAACTCGTGAGCACCTACCTGTTCGGCCCCGCCAGCGGACGACGCCGGGGACCGAGCGGTTCAGCGAAGCGCTAGGCCCTAGCGCTAGGCCCTCCTTCCCTCAACCCCGTGGCAGCGGGGCGCTCCCCGCTGCCACGGCACGACAGAGACCGATTCGCGCCTCGCCCTCCGCCGGTGCGCCTCCGCGCCATCCGGCCCAGGGCGCCCAGTCCAGGGCGAGGCGCGGAGGTCGGTCTTAGTAGCGGTAGGTGTCCTGCTTGTACGGGCCGCTCTTCTGCACGCCGATGTACGTGGCCTGCTCCGGCGTCAGCTCGGTGAGCTGCGCGTTGAGCTTCTTGAGCTGGAGCCGGGCGACCTTCTCATCCAGGTGCTTGGGCAGCACGTAGACCTTGCCCACCTGGTACTTGTCGCTGTGCGAGTACAGCTCGATCTGCGCGATGGTCTGGTTGGCGAACGAGCTGGACATCACGTAGCTGGGGTGGCCGGTGCCGCAGCCCAGGTTCACCAGGCGGCCCTTGGCCAGCAGGATGATGCGCTTGCCGTCCGGGAAGATGACGTGGTCGACCTGGGGCTTGATCTCCTCCCACTTGTACTTCTCGAGCGAGGCGACCTCGATCTCATTGTCGAAGTGGCCGATGTTGCACACGATGGCCTGGTCCTTCATCCGCGCCATGTGCTCGTGGGTGATGACGCTCTTGTTGCCGGTGGCGGTGACGAAGATGTCCGCCTTGTCCGCCGCGTAGTCCATGGTGACCACGCGGTAGCCTTCCATCGCGGCCTGGAGCGCGCAGATGGGGTCGATCTCCGTCACCCACACCTGGGCGGACAGCGCGCGCAGCGCCTGCGCCGAGCCCTTGCCCACGTCACCGTAGCCCGCCACGACGGCGATCTTCCCGGCGATCATCACGTCCGTGGCGCGCTTGATGCCGTCCACCAGCGACTCGCGGCAGCCGTACAGGTTGTCGAACTTGCTCTTCGTCACGCTGTCGTTGACGTTGATGGCGCGGAACAGCAGCGTGCCCTTCGCGGACATCTCCTGGAGGCGGTGCACGCCCGTGGTCGTCTCCTCGGTGACGCCGAGGATCCTGGCGCTCTTGCGCGAGTACCACGTCGGGTCCTGCGCCAGCTTCGCCTTGATGGCGCTGTACAGCTCGCGCTCCTCCTCGCTCTGCGGCGAGGCCAGGACGCTCGCGTCCTTCTCCGCGCGCTTGCCCAGGTGCATGAGCAGCGTCGCGTCACCGCCGTCGTCGAGGATCATGTTCGGACCCTCGTGCTCGCTGCCGGCCGGGCCGAAGTCGAAGATGCGGTGGGTGAAGTCCCAGTACTCCTTCAGCGTCTCGCCCTTGTGAGCGAACACCGGCGTGCCGGCCTCCACCAGCGCGGCGGCGGCGTGGTCCTGCGTGGAGAAGATGTTGCACGAGGCCCAGCGCACCTCGGCGCCGAGCGCCTGGAGCGTCTCCACCAACACCGCCGTCTGGATGGTCATGTGCAGCGAGCCCGTCACGCGGGCGCCCTTCAGGGGCTGCTGCTTGGCGTACTCCTCGCGGATCGCCATCAGCGCGGGCATCTCGCTCTCGGCGATGCGAATCTCCTTACGACCCCACGCCGCCAGGGAGATGTCGGCGATGGCGTGGTCCTGCTTCTGCGTCTTGGTCACAGCGGTCATGGCAATGGCTCCTGATCCAGGTTGCGCCGCGCGCTGACGAGGTCCAGCCGAGCCGCTTCAGCGGACTCACCCTCGCGAGCAACGCGTACAGGTGAGCGCCGTTGGGTCCATCGCTTCGAGCCTGGGGCCCAACCGGCCTCGCAACGCTCCTCGAAGTCCGGGGGAAACTACGGGAAGCCCCCCTGAATTTCAAAGGGAGAATGCCTCCCACCAGGGAGGGAGAGCGTCCGACTGTGAACCGCCCACCACTCCCGGGGTCGAGCGGCCCCAGGCAGCGGGGCGATGCGTCGGCTGACTGGTGGACGGACCGAGTCGACCGCTATGGTGCCGTGCCATCGAGCGGTAGCCAGTGCTGTCTCCCCCAGTCCCTCAACGAGGACCCATGACGACCCACGGTGCATCCCAGGTTTCGAAGACGTCGACCCCGCACGACTGGTTCTTGGAGCTGCTGTTGAACATGGTCAACGACCACGGGCTCAACGTCGGCATCACGCTGACCGTCGGGGGCACGCAGGTGTCCGGAGAGCTGGTGTCCGGCGCGGAGTTCATCAAGAACTTCGGGTCCACCTTCTCCGGCGCCCTCAAGCGCGCGGGCGCGGGAGACGCCGCCGCGTCCCTACAGGCGAAGTACGAGACGATGGCCGCGCAGGTCTACGACGCCAAGAAGGCGGAGTCGGCCCATGAGCCCCTCACCTTCATCCACCTGCGCGACGCGCGCATCGTGGGCCCCAACGGCGTCCTGCAGCCGCCGCAGATCTGGTGGCGCGGCCGGCTGTCCGAGGTCCAGGGCTGGTCCCTGGGCGTGCTCAACAAGGAGTAGCCCCGCCGCACCGGGCACGTGCCGCCTCTCACCCGGAGAGGCGGCAGGGCCCCAGGCTCACTGCTCGGCCACGCGGTTCGACGCCATCCCGATGACGTTGACCAGGAGGTCCTTGATGCGGCGCGGCTTCTGTCCGCCGTTGTCCTCGATGATCTTCCCGATGTCGTCTTCCGGCTCGTGGTACTCGGGGATGAGGTCGCCGCCGCCCTTCGGGTTGGACAGGCCCTCGAAGAGGAAGAGGACGTCCTCGCCCTTGCGGCCAAACGACGCGCCGTCCTGCCGGTCCCGGTAGACGTTGATGTCCCGGTTGATGCGGTCGAACGGATCCGCCAGCTTCTGGTTCGCCTGGTCCACCATGTCGTGGAAGTAGTTGGGCTGGCCCTTGGTGTTGGTGTCCACCACGGACAGGCGCTGATCATCCCAGCGGCCCACCATGTCCGTGTTGATGACGCCCGCGATGTTCTTCATCTCCAGGCCCGGGATGGGGTGGTCCACGAAGTACTGCGAGCCCACCAGGCCCTTCTCCTCGGCCCCCGTCCAGATGAACAGCACCGAGCGGTCCAGCTTGCCGTTCTTCTGCATCTCGGCCAGCTCCGGCACCGAGGCCATCAGCACCGCGCTGCCGGACGCGTTGTCGTCCGCGCCGTTGTAGACGTTGCCCTTCCGGTCCGTGCCCACGTGGTCCAGGTGGGCCATCACCACGATGACCTCGTCCTTGTGCGGCCCGGTGCCGGGGAGCATGGCCATGGTGTTCACCGCCTGCCCCGTCGCCGTGGCCACCTGCCGCAGCTCCTCCACGCTGCGCTGCTTGCCGGAGCGCGGCGCCACCGCGGACTGCCCGGTCGCCTTCATCGTGCTCTCATACTGCCGGTTGAGCGCGGCCAGCGTGTCCTTGGGCATCTGGTCGTCCAGGTAGAACCCCTCCTCGAACGTCTTGTGCCCGAAGTCCTTGTGCGGGGCGTGCAGCTCGCCCTTCGCCGCGGGGGTGCCCAGGAACGAGTAGACGTTGAACTTCTGCTGGAAGGGGTTCTCCGGGTTCTTCGAGTTCGGCCCCACGAGCCCGTACTTCTTCACGTGCTCCTGCACGTACGCGGAGGCCGCATCCAGGCCCGCCGAGGGGCTGTCGCGCCCCTTCATCGCGTCCGAGGACAGGTACTCGATGTACTTCATCGGATCCGAGTCCGCCGACGCGGGCGGCTTCGAGGGGCCCCCCTCGGGAGGCACCTGCGGCGTCGTCGGGGTGGACGGGGCCGGCAGCGACAGGATGGGCGGGGGCGCCGGCAGCGACAGGATGGGCGGCGGGGCGGGCAGCCGGGGCGGCTGGCTCGCGGACTCGAAGCCATCCTTGAACGCGAGCGGACGGCTCTGGGGCTTCGCCTCCGCGCCCTGGGACTCCTGCGCGGCGGGCCGCGAGACATTGAGACGGGGACGCGAGCTGTCTTGAATCTTCGTGGCCATGATGGGAGTCCGAGGGAGAAACCGCGCTCCCCACATTATCCGCGGGAGCCCGCCCCGAGTTGTGCGCGCACCCTCACTTCCGCACAAGGGCACCTAGAACTCCGAATAATTCGTGGAACCCGTGTTCAAGCAGCGGGGTCCAAGGGCGCGCTCATGCACCGCATGGCTCACCTCGATTCGGGAGTTCCCATGTCCCCTTCTCGTTGGATGCCCCTCGTCACGCTGCTCACGTCCGCCGCGCTCCTGCCGGGCTGCTTCGGCTCTCGAGCCGCGAACTCGAATCCCAAGTTCCTTACCGACGGCCACTGGAGCGCGCTCGACTCGCCCTATGCCCTCACCCCCATGTTGATCTGCGCCTACTCCGCGCAGGGCAATGACAAGGTCAACCGCGCGGTGCAGGACTATGTCGGGCCCGCGCTCTGGACTGCTTATGGCCAGGACTCGTCCGGGGCGAAGTTCAAGACCCTGGCCGGTACCAACGAGTGGTGCGAGACCATCCCCCGCATCGGCCTGGACAACTTCATCGTTCCGCCGCGCGTGCAGAAGGAGCTGGCCGAGTACGTGAAGCGCTCCGGCGCCAAGGGCGTCATCATCCCCATGGCGCTCGTCTTGCGCACGGAGGTGGAGAAGGAGATTCGCGCCGCGGACGGCTCGACGATCGCGGTGGTGGACACCGACCAGTTCCGCGCCACGGGCATCGCGGAGTTCTCGGTCCACTACATCAACGAGCAGGGCGAGCTGGTCCACACCCGGCGCGCGATGAGCCGCGGCTACACCTGGCTCGAGGAGAACCTCAAGACCATGCGCGATGAAGCCCCCACGCTCGCCCAGGAGTTGCTGAAGGGCGCGCCACCCGTGACGCTCCCGTAGCCCCCGGGTATCAACCTCCCTCGCCGTGTCTCGGCGAGGGAGGGCCTGAGCCAGCGCCCGGCTCAGTCCGTCGACTCGGGCTGGGGCGAACAGCGGGCGCCAGCGAAACCATGCCCGCGGGCCGCATCAGCTTCGCGCCCGGCTCACAGCCGCCCCAGAATCTCCGCCCGCTTCGCCTCGAACTCACTGGGGCTGATGAGCCCCGCGTCCGCGAGGCGTTGCAGGTCGGTCATCGCCTGCACCGGGTCCTGCGGCGGCGCGGCGGCGGCCCCCAGCACACGTGCCAGATCGACGGCCTGTATGGGCCCGAGGATGACGAGGCGCTGCGGGTTGTTGGGATCGACCCGCACGTTGATCCGCAAGCCCGGGCCCCAGACCGCGAGGCCACTCATGTGCGTCAAGCGCGTCCGCGTCCGAACCTGATAGGGCGCTCGCCCCTCCATCCGGACCTCCAAGAGGATGGAATAGACATGGGCGCGGTTGATGCGAAGCGCGGTGTCCTGCATCTCCAGGACCGTGGCCGTGGCCGGTGTCCCCTCCGCGCGGAGGCGAGCATCCGCGGCCAGGAGTCCGCCCTTGACGCGAAGAAACCCGTACATGGCCAGGCCCCCGCCAAGCAGATACGCGCCGAAAGTCAGCCATCGAGTGAGCACGGTCATGTCGGACATGGAGGGCCTCGAAGAAACGCCGAGCGCGCATCGTAGCGGGCCTCGCCCGTCGTGTTCAGCGCAAGAGGCCCGTCCACCAACGAATCTGGAGCCCGGGCTCGGTGACGAGGGGCGCGAACTCCACCAACGTCCCCGTGCGGGTGAGGCGCAGCCACGCACCGTGACACGGGGGCGAGGGCGGCGGAACGACCACCTCGCCACAGTCGACCCCGGCGGCCGTGCGCACCTCGATGAAGGGCGTGCACGCGAAGTCGCCCTCCGGCGAGGTGAGCCCGAATCCGCTCCCACCTCCAACCCAGCCCACGTCGAGCTGTGGCTGCGAGGCGAGCCAGGGCGGGGCCAGCAGCAATGACTTGTCAAAGGGACGGAACCGCCCCAGCCACGCGCGCTGGGTGCGCAATCCCAGCTCACCACGGAGCAGCGGCTGCACCTGGACATCCGCCCACGCGGACAGATGGGCCGCCACCTCGAAGGACTCGCCCACCGCGACGCCTCCGGGCTTGAACCAACGCGCCCCCCATTGAAGATGGTCATCGCTCTCCGAGAGGGCGAAGACGACGAGCGCCGCATCCGCGGAGGTGGAGCCCAAATGGACCGGCGTCGCGCGAGTGCTCGAGAAGCCCGTGATGAAGAGCGGGCCTGAGACCGGCGCGCCCGTCGCGTCCAAGGAGAACGCCTCCACGCGCCGGGTGTTCGAGGAGATTGGCCGGACTCGGACGAGCAGCGTGCCGCGCCCCATCCAGGGAACGGCATCCTGGACGCCCGAGTAGGTCTCCGGACGCTGGGTCAGTTTGCCATCAGCGGACAGCACGCGGAGCACCGGGGTGAGGTCGGTGGACGACAGCGCGCCCATCAGATGAAAACCCGTGGCCTGTTCCACCACGTGGGACTGCGGCGGAAGGTCGAAGAACCGCGCCACCCGGACGCCATTCGGGCGGAGCAGATCGAGCCGGTAGGAATTGGCCACGCCATTGCGGTACTCCGCCAACACATTGCCGGCCCCATCGACCCAGACATTCACGCTGTCATCGGGGTCCGTCGATTCGAGCGTTCCCGTGGGCTCACCCAAAGGCCCGGGGAGCAGCGCCTTGCACTCCGAGGACACAGGCCC
This sequence comes from Citreicoccus inhibens, assembly GCF_019039035.1. GTDB lineage: Bacteria > Myxococcota > Myxococcia > Myxococcales > Myxococcaceae > Citreicoccus > Citreicoccus inhibens. The sequence goes on from NZ_JAHNZT010000004.1 coordinate 159,263, forward strand.
AGCCCCCAGCAGGAGTGCACCAGGTCCCGAGCCCTCACGTGCCCCCGCCGCGTTGCCTCCCAGACAGACCGCGACGCAGATTCCCAGCATCCCCCAGCCACGCATGTCGTCGGCTCCCCCATCGAGAAGCCACGAAGCTAGGTGGGCGTCGTCCGATGGCGAGCCCCTCAGCCCTTCGGGGTGCTCCGCTGTCCGCCCACGGCCATTCGCAGCGCGTCCATGCCCTCCCGCGTGAGGGGAGCGACCCAGGGAGCGATGAGCGCACCGTTGGGGTCGGTGCCTGCCTCCATGGCCCGGCTGAGTGCGTTCAACATGGCGCTGCGCGCGATGACAACATCGAGCTGCGACCGCGTCAGTGACTGCTCGGAGAACACCTGCTCCGCGAGGCGCATGGACTCGGCCCACAGTGGATCGTGCTCCAACTCGACCTCGTGCCGCTCCCCGGGCGCGGCCTCATCCATGAAGATGAAGGAAGTCGGCAGCTTCACGCCCAGGTCACGCACCACCACGCTCGCCAGCGCCTCGGGCAGATAGACGACCAGCTTCTCCGCTTCGAGCAGGCTGGCGCCTGCCTCCAACGCCTCCTGGCGCAGGACACTCAACGGCCGCGAGGGCGGCTCGACGAACGAGGCCAGGACCCGGCTCGCGTCGACGCCGCCTTGGATGATGGCGAACAAGCGGTGGCTGAGGAACGCCTCGGCGCGGGGCCAAGGGGCGGCCTCCAGCGCGGCGCTCAACTCGGGCCACGGCGCGTTGTCGAGCTGGACCTCCAGCGTCATGGGGGCGTGGTTCATCTGCGCGAAGAAGACTCGCAGCGCATGGACCCCCGGCGACAGCGCCACCGTTTCCAGAGCGCCCCACAGCGCCTTCAGCCACGTGGGCGCCCCCGCCTGCGCGGATGGTCGAGTCGAGCGGATCAAGAGGTCGCCCACGATGACCCGGCGAAGTCGTCCCCCAATGCGCCATTCCTGAACGTCAACGTGCGAGTCCGGGGCCCGAATGAATGCCCCCAGCAAGACATGCAGGGAGCCGCGCACGAAGTTCTGCACGGCGTCCTTCCTGGCCTCTGCCTGCGATCCTCCGAGGCCACCGAATGACTCGACCCAGATCCGGCCCGCCCACGGCGCGATGGCGACATCGAGCCGAACGGTGCGCCGCGGATCGCTCCCTTCGGCTTGAATCCATGCCGCCTGGGCGCGGACGCTCCCCTCGCCTACCCGGAGCCACTCGCCCTCCTCCTGGCAAGCGACTCCGTGGGACTCCAGCAGCTCGCGCAGGATGGGATTCGCGGACTCGATGCTCATCGCGGGCCGAGCCTACCCGCCCAGGGTTCAGAAAGGCAGCCAGGAGGGCCGCACGCTGCGCGGGTTCGCGAGCGCGCTGCCGAGCTGAACGCTGAGGTCTCCGAACGCCTGATTGTCCAGGTACATGGACTCAATCTGCTTGCGGCCCAGCTTCACCTGCGTGGCCTTGCCGCGCGCGTCCGTCGCGGTGACGAAGTCGCCCCCGGCGTAGGAGACCTTGAACGCCTCGCCCTTCACTGTCACCGGCACGTCGAACTTCATGTTCGCCGGAACCTGGGTGACCATGTTGGTGCCGCGCGAGCCCGGCACCTTGAGGTCATCCATGAAGTTGCGCAGGAAGTCGCGCGTCACCTGATGCGTCTGCTGATCGAGAATGGGGTCGACCTTCTCGTCGTAGCCGAAGCTCAGCATGCTGTCGCCCTGCTTCGGGTTCTCCAGGTTCCAGGTGGGAACGCTGAGCATGAACTGGTTCGCCCCAGGCTGCGCCTTGTCGCGCCAGTCCTGCGCGGCCGTGGCGTTCTGGTTCAGCAGCATCAGGCCGTTGACGCTGTTCCAGAGCACGTCATCCGTGTCGAGCTGGCCCGTGGGCAACGGCTTCGGCGTCGCCTGACCGTTCGAGGGATGCGAGCCGCCGCGCGAGTAGAGCGACGCGCCAATCTGCGGCAGGTCGTTCTTGTTGTAACCCATGGGCATGTTGTCGAGCGTGCCGCCGTCGACCAGGTGGACGTTGCGGCCCGTGGTCGGATCCACCATCTGCACCGGCTCGAAGACCCCGGGGATGGCCATGGAGGCGCGGATGGCGAGCGCCACGGGCGTGTCCGGCGTCGTCTCCTGGCTGAAGACGAAGATGCGGTCCTTCGCGCTCTTGAATCCCTCGGGGCCCACCGCGCTGTCGTACGCCTTGGCCGCCACGAGTTGCAGCGGGACCTTCAGGTCCGCGAACGTCACGGGCCGATCCTTGATGCCCGTCAATTCACGCAACTTCGAATCGAAGAGGTCGTACGCGGCCTGTCCATTCAGCAGACCGCCGTCCTTCATGTCCAAATCCAAGTCATACAGCTTGGACAGACGCGGGTCCTTGGCCAGCGCTTCAATCTGCTTCGGATCCGCGCCCGTCGCGGCCATGGCCGCCGCGATGGAACCCGCCGAGGTGCCCGAAAGGCTCACGGGGACGACGCCCAGGTCATGCATCTCGCTGAGCATCGCGGCGTAGCGTTTGCCTTTGCCGCCACCGCCCTCCAGGCTCAGGTGCACGCCAATGGGCTCACCGTCCTTCACCGGCATGCCCGCCTGCGCGCGGTTCTTCGCCACCGAGGCCGTGTACGCCTGCGCCTTGGCCACGTCCCCACCGAACAGCAGGTCCTTGGGCGTGGGCGGCTTCGTCACGGGCGTCCCCGTGGGGAAGCGGCTCGCGGAGACCTGCCCGTTGGGCAGCTCCTTGGCCAGGAACTGAGGATCCACCCACAGGGAGCCCGGCTTCGGCGCGTTGGCGCGCGTGTAACCCGTGGTGCGGGTCAGCTCGCCCTCGGCCTTCTCCAGCGCGGCCTTCACCTCGGCGCGGCGCGGGTGCGCCGGGGGCAACATGTCCAGCTCCGCCGCCAACGACCGGACCTTGCCCAGCGTGTCGCGGAAGCCCTGCGTCTGGGCGATGAACTTCTTGCCCTGAACGTCATCAATCTTCTGCGGGATGATCTTTTCCAGCACCTTGCGCAGCGCGCCAAGGTCCACCGAACGCAGTGCGTCAGTGGGAATCTTGAGGGGCTTGCCGGTGAGGGTGATGCCATCCCAGGGCTTGGCGCCATGGGTGGGCTTGAGCCCGCCCAGCTTGGGCAGGTGCGCCTCGAAGGTGTCCACGAGCTGCTTGGCGCCCCGAGCCACGTTCTGCACGCCCTGCGCGACGCGCTCGAGCAGGTTGGGCTTCGCCGCCTTCTCCGCCGCCTTCGGAGCAACGGTCCGGGGCAGGGACGAGGACGACGAGGACAGAGGCTTCACGCTCATGAGCGACTCCAGACGAGGGGGCGTGGGGGATTATCGGGCGCACGATGTCGTCGGTTGTGTGTACGTGCGTTTTCACACGGACGGTCCACGACACAGTGCGTCCTTGACGCAAGACATGGCGCGATGCGCCGTGAGCCTATTTGGCGCTGGAGCCGTGATACGTCTTGCGCAGCTTCAGCTTGGTGACATCCACCGAGGAGCTGCCCTGCCCCGCGGACGTGCAGGACCAGAGCGAGGTCTTGGGGGCCTTCTTGCCGTGGCCATGGGACAGCCCGTTGTAGACCGAGCCCGCGATGAGGTAGCGGAAGACGTTGGGCGCCCCGTCACCGACCAGCGAGTCGTGCTGCTGCATCCCCTTCCAGAAGACACAGTATTGCTTCAGGGCCGCCCAGGCGCCCTTGGAGTAGCGCGGGCTCGCCAGCATCCAGACCTCGATGAGCGAGCACATCTCCATCGCGTAGTTTTCGTCTGGGAGCGTGTAATTCATGGCCTCACAGACACTGCCGGCGGCGCTGACGTTGAGCGTGACGTCGCCCTGGCCCTGCCACCCCGCGAGCTGACTGAGCTGGATACGCCACATGCCCAACGAGTCCACCTCGTTCAACGTGGGCGCCATGAACGTCTTGGGCTCGGGAAGGGAGAAGGTGCCTCCGTCGATGGGGCCCACGCCCGCGTCCATCACGTAGCCCCCCCAGGTGTACATGAGGAAGAGCGACCACGCGTCCTTCACGAAGGCCCGGTAGCTCCGAGGCGTCGCCGCGTCCAGGCCCCACGTGAGGATGTCTGTCATTGCCGCGACAGCCCAGTCATCCGACTCCGAGTACCAGTAGTACCAGCGATACGCCCTTCCCGTCGCCGCGCCCAGGAAGGACTGGATGCCTCGGACGGTGACGTTCTTGTGGCTGGCGAAGTCGCGCTGATACGTGGCGACGTGCGCGTCGAGACACCAGAAATAGATCTTGATGCCCTGGCCCGAGCACCGCGTGGCCAGTCGCCGCGGCGCATCGATGTCCTTGGTTCTGTCCGTCGGGGGCTCGCCAATCCAGGTGTAGTGGACATCCATGTTTCACGGCTCCAGCGCTGATACACGCGAGCCTACGGATGCCCCACGGGGGCCTCAAGAAAATCACGCCCATGGCAGGGCGGTCTCGCGGCTCCGCGGTGGCCTCGACAAGGACCGGTGGCTTCGGCATCCTGCCCCAAGGTCGAGGCGCATCGATGCCTCCTGTTGGAGTCTCCCGCGTGCCAACGAAGTCCGCCTCGCCCGAGGCGCCGGTCATCGCCTTCCGTGACGCCAAGGCCTTCGAGGTCTGGCTGGAGCGGCATGCCGCCGACCCCGTCGGTGTCTGGCTGAAGCTCGCGAAGAAGGGCTCGGGCATTCCCTCCCTGACCGACGATGAGGCGGTCGATGTCGGCCTGTGCTTCGGGTGGATCTCCGGCCTGCGCAAGTCCCTCGATGCCACGCACTACTTGCAGAAGTATGTGCCCCGCCGACCACGCAGTCGCTGGTCCCAGGTCAATGTGGCCAAGGTCGCGGCGCTGACCCGAGCGGGGCGGATGCGCCCCTCGGGACAAGCGGAAGTCGACGCGGCCAAGGCCGATGGGCGATGGGCCGCCGCGTACGAGTCGCAGCGCGACGCCAGCGTCCCACCGGACCTCGCCGAGGCCCTGCGCACGAGTCCGCGCGCGACGAAGACCTTCGAGGCGCTCGGCAAGACACGACAATACGCGCTCATCTTGAGGCTCTTGACCGCGCGAACCGCCACGGGCCGCGCGACCCAGCTCCGCAAGGTGATGGACACCCTCGAAGCCCCGTCCACGGAGTGAGCCCCGGGCGCTCGAAGCGCCCTGCACCCATCGCGCGAAGCAGGCTCGCCGCGAGCGAGCCTGAGCCCCTACCCTCCGGTCAGCGCCTCCGCGCGCGGCTTGCCCTCCGCCGCCGCGGGCATCCCCATCTCCAGCAGCGCGGACAAGGTGGGCGCCACATCCACCGGGTTGATCTCCTCCAGATACACGCCCGGCTTCACGCCTCGGCCCACGAACACGACGGGCACCTGCGTGTCATACGAGTAGGGCGTCCCATGGTTCGTCCCGCGCGGGTAATCGCTCACGACGTGGAAGGGCTTCGCGACGAAGAGCACGTCCCCGCTGCGCTGCGGAGAGAACCCGCGCCGCAGCGGCGCCACGAGCCCCTCGATGTCAGGCGCGGCGGCCAGGTCATCCTTCGCCACGGCCAGCTCCACATAGGGCTGCTTCGCGAGCCAGACCGCCGCCGCGCGTCGCACCGCCACCGCGTCCAATTGACCCGACTCCAACGCCTTGCCGCCCAGGTAGGCGTCCAGTTCCATCATCTTCACCGTCACGTCCGCGCCGAACTTCGCGCGCAGCTCCTGCGCGAGCCCCTTCTCCACGTCATTGGGGTTGAGGCGCATCGCGGGCGCCCCTGCCTGAGCCCAGGCCTCGGGAATCTCCGCGCCGCCGTGGTCCGCCGACAGCGCGATGACCAGATTCTCGCGCCCCCCCGCAGCGCGCTCGGCGGCGGCGATGAGCTCGCCCATCGCCTGGTCCAAGCGCAACAGCGTGTCCTGCGTCTCCCATGAGTACGGACCGAACGCATGGAACACCGCGTCCGTGCCACTGAAGCTCACCGCGAGGATGTCCGGCACGTCGTCCTGGCCGAGGTGCTCGGCCTCCATCGCCGCCTTCGCGGCCTGCACGAGCAGGTCATGCGACAGCGGCGACACCGCGAACGCGCGATACGACGCGGGCCCCGGCGCCGAGAGTCCGCCCTTCAGCGAGTGAGGGAACGTCCGCCCCATCCCGTAGGCCTCCGGCTCCACGTCGCGGGCATCCTCGCCCACGTATTCAGTGCGAGGACGCAGCAGCTCCCACGTCTTGCCGAAGCCCGCATCAGCCAGCTTGCGTGCGTTGAACGCGCGCATCCACTCGGGCTCTTCCTTCGCGTACCAGGTGCTCGTCACCATCCGCCCGGTGGACTCATCGAACCACCACGCTTGTCCCTGGCGTCCGGCCAGGGGAATCGCGGCGCGAGCCTTGAAAGAGAGCGCGACCACCTTGCCGCGCCCCTGCGTGGAGACGCGCAGGCGGTCCGCGAGGGACTCGGCCATGAGGTTGACGGGGCTGGTGTCGGAGCCCGGAGCGGTCGTGGCGTTGAGGAGCGACTGCTTCGGATCCCAGTACGCCTGGAGCACCTGCCCTGTCGCGCGGTCGTAGACCTCATTGTCCACGATGCCGTGGCGCCAGGGGTTGGCGCCGGTGGCCAGCGTGGCATGTCCCGGAGCGGTCCGCGCCTCCGCATAGGCATACCGGGCATAGGGATAGTACGCACCGGTGGAGAGGAGACGGCCCAGGCCGCCAGTGAGGCGCGGGCGGTTGCGCAAGAGGACGTCGCTTCCCATCGAGTCCACGCTGATGAACAGCGTGAGCTTCGGGGCCTTGGCGGAGGCAGGCAGAGCGAACAGAACCAGGAGGGCTGCGAGGAGGCGCGACATGGGGGCGGCAGCCTCCCCGGACGGATGCGCAGAAGCAACCCACATGAGTGAGCGCTCGGTGGATATCCCGTGACGCGCGCCCCCCCATCTCACGCTCCGTCCGCCACGCCCCAGCGCCTCGCGGACTTCGCCCCTGGAGCAAGCGAGCGCAAGTCAGCGCGCGCCGCCAGCCCCCGCGCCGTGGCGCTCACGTCACTGCGCATGAAGCACGAGTTGATGCGCGCCTGGAGCGAAGCGCGCGTGGCGTACTCCAGGCGCATTCCCCCACCACGCCGCATCCGGGTTCCGGCCTTCGACGAGGTGACAGCTCCCGCAGTGGAGTCGTCCCCCGTGAACTCCGGGAGCAACCCGTAGGGATGCGCGGCAATGGACTGGCCGCGCATGACCTGATGCCCGAGAAGGTGAAGTCCGAGGAGACGAACGAGTCCTGGCGCAGCGTCCGCGCCGAGGCATGACAGCCGATGCAGGTCGACGTCTCCTGGACGAAGGTCTCCATCGAGGTGTTGGCGAGCACGGGCCGAGACACGCCGAGCACAGTCGTCGGCTGCGGCGCCGCATGGGCGGAAGCCACGGGGACCTGGGTGTCCACCAGCGCGCAGTGCTGAGGTACGGAACCCGCCGAGCTGAGCGCCGCGCAGGTCCGCATTCAACGTCACCACATCATCGGAGCAGGCGGTGCCCCCATCGCAGACGGGTGGCGTGGAGGGAAGCGGCGCGGTGTGGACGACCTGGGCGGGTACACCCAACTGGGTCTGGGCATTCACGCGACAGTCCTTGCAGGCGGGGTCCCTTATTTGTGGAGTCGAGATGCTCGCCGTCACTGGAATCGGCATGGTCTCGGCGCTGGGGAGAGGCGTCGTGGACGGATGCGCGGCGAGCAGGGCAGGACTCCTACGTATCGCTCCACTGGATGAGCCACGCCTCTTCGACGCAGATGGCGGTGGGAGTCAGGCCCCACAAGGGCACTCTATTCCCTGGGTCACGGCAGGGTTCTCGGGCCTCGGTCGTCTCACCGCGCTCGCGGTCGCGGGGCTGGCGGACCTCGCCCTGAGCGTGGAGGTCCGAGACCTCTCTCGGAGCGCGCTCTACCTCGTTGCGCCAAGCGACATTCACCGCCGCATCTTGGAAGAATCAGGCCTCCTCCCCGAGGAGTGCGATGCCCGGCGAGAGGTCTACACAAGGCGGTTGATGCCCGCGGTGCTCAAGAACATGAGGTCATGCATGCCTCCCGCCATTCAACGAACGTTGTTCGGCGATGCCGGCCTCTTCGAGGCACTCCGCGATTCAGCAGAGCTGCTTCGAACCCACCAGGTCGACCGCTGCATCATCGGAGCCCTCGACAGCCTGGTCGAGCCGCAGGTGGCTTGGTCGCTGGACCAACTCGGCCTGCTCAAAGGCCCCGAGCACCCAGTGGGCGTCCTCCCAGGAGAAGCCGCGGCCTTCGCCGTCCTTGAGCTGCCCGCCTCCGCCAAGCGTCGAGGAACCTCCATCGAAGCGTCCATCAATGCCTTCCATTTCGAATCGGAGCGATTCCACCGTCGCTCGCGGCAGCCCGCCTTGGGGCAGGCACTCTCGCGCTGCGTCCGGACAACCCTGGAGGCCCTCTCTGACAGAGGGGAGGAGACCGGACTCATCATCGGGGCATTGAACGGAGATGCCTACCGGGCACAAGACTGGGGCACCGCGCTGGTGCGCCTCAGCGACCTGCCACTGAGGACGACACGGCAGTGGTACCCTGCCCAAAGCGTTGGGGAGATTGGTGCGGCAACTGGACTGGTTGGCCTCTGCATGGCCATCCGTGGATTCGCTCGAGGCTATGCCCAGACTCGGGATGTCCTTGTCTGGACCGCCGGTGACGACGGCGGCAGGGGTGCGTTCCACGTCAAAGCGCCCGAGCGCTCGCTGCGAAAGGAAGGGAGGACCTAGAGATGGCCACTGGCAAGCACGTTGCCCTCGCGAAAGAGAAGGACCATAAGGACCAGAAGGGCTGCGTGAACAAACATGAGGTCACGTTCGACAGTCCGACCTATCCCAACTGCGCCTACAAGCCCAATGGGTACAACGCGGCACTGGGCGAGGTCGTCAAGGGCACAGCTACTTCAAAACACTCCCTTTACGAATACGACTTCACGAAAACCCATCCAGAAGGAACCCCGCTCGAGCTGAATCATCGGGCGCGCTTGCCCAACCAGATGGCGGTGTTCTCGTCAACCGGCCGACAGCCCAAGGCAGAGAAGGAACTGGGCCTTCCGCGCAAGGAGCACAAGAATACCGACCCGCGGCTCACCACGAATGCTTGGCACTTCGTGGGCAGCAACTACAAGGTCGGTCATCTTCCTTTCGGGCATGAGTACCACCACATCATGCCCGAGGAGGCCATCTCCGAGGCGCTCACGGAGAAAGAAGCAGAGGTCCTCCAAGCCGCCGAGTACAACATCAATACCGGCAAGAATTTGATCATCCTCCCCATCACCCAGGATGTCGCCTTCGCGCTGATGCTCCCCAAGCACAAAGGGTGGCACCGCGCCTACAACCAGTCCTGCATCAACGTCCTCAACAGCTGCAAGCAATCCCTATCAGAGAGTGAGGACGGACACGAGATCACGGCGGCCAATGTCGCCGGTGTTCGGACCCAGATCGAAACGTGGGAGGACAACACGTTTCGATCGATTGTCGCCGCGGGGAAGACTACCGCGATGACGAAGAAGGCCGCGGCGAAGATCAACGACCTCTTTCGGAAGTAGTCCAGATGTCCCCCACCATGGAAGCAACCGCGATGACGTCGAGCGAATACTTCATTCTGGACTGGCTGGTACTCGATGGGTACTGCGCCATCTTCAACATCCCGGAAGGGATGTCGAAGATACACAAGCCCGCGCGCGGGATTCGCATGGGCACCGAGTATCCAGACGGCCTTCGGTTCAGCATGACCAAGCAGGAACCGGGTCTGAAGATCGCTGACGTCATCCCGAATGCCCTGAATTACTTCATGGTGACCAAGCGGATGAAGGAGCTGCTGGAACAGCACTCCGGCGCGGAGATCGAGTTCCTCCGATTCACCCTGCTGAATCATCGGGGTCGGGTCGCCAGTGAAGATTGCTATATCGCGAATGTCATTGGCACGCAGGAGTGCGTCGACATGCAACGCACAGAAGGAGATCTGGATCCGCTGAAGCCGGAGCGATTCATGTATTTGAGGCGCCTCGCCTTGAGCGAGGACAAGATCGAGACCTCCGCGGGAGTCTTTCGGAGCGCGGCGGTCCCCCGGCTGATGATTGTCCGTCGTGCACTCAAGGAGCAGCTCGAGAAGGAAGGCATCACGGGGGCCACCTGGTACCCGGTGGGTGACGAAGTGGACATCACCCTATGAGTCACGACTACGTGGACGTGGCCCGGTACAACATGTCCCTGAGCCTCCACGCCAGCGTGGAAGGCATGGCGCTTCAGGATGAGTCCCTGGCCCACCACATATCGAACGCCTGCGTGACCCACAGGGTGCTCGGCATCTGCGCTTTGCTCCTGAACGCCGATGCCGACACGTTCGCGGCGTCGCTCTGCAAGGCGGGGCAGGCCCGGCATCACCTGCTGACCCTGACACAGACCCGCGCCATTCCGACGGAACTCCGGCTGGGGAGCGACACCGTCGGGTTCAGTGATGCCTTGGCCGCGGGTGATCTCCCTACCGCGCGTGAGATTGCACTCCTCTCCTCGCGACACCACATCGAGGGCATGGAGTACGAAGAGGACTTCCTCTTCGCGCACTTCCTGCACCAGATGATGGACACGCGCCGCAGCGAGGATGCACTTCATCGTGTGCTGACGCACTGGGAGGCCGTGCTGGAAGGAGGGCTCGACCCACGGCGCGAGGTCTGTCACGCCCTGCTCCTGAAGGACGTCTCCGCCTTCGAGGCCGCGTTCACGTCACTCCTCTCCGAGCGGAAACGAGAGTTCACGGAGTACCGTCGGCGGCCGGATTTTGATGCCGAAGTCGGAGCGACAACGGGCCGGATTCACGTGGACGGGCTGGCATTGCTGCGACTCGCGGAGCTGGAGGGCCTGCCTCCACTGCCTGCCCTCGAGTTCGTTCCCGCCTTGGCGAGAGTTCCACGCGGGACTCCGCTGCCTCCGGCCCAGTCCTGGAGAACAGCCTGAACAGCGACGAACCGCCTCGCAGCAGTCCTCCGTGAACCCCAGCACTCACGTGTTCCCTCTCGCCAAGAGAGCGCGTCCCAGTTCGGGGGGCATCAATCACGCGGCCTCGCCTCACGTGAGTGAGCCAAGGCGCACCACCGAGAGCCCCAGCGTGTGCAACGTACTGGGTGGCACAGCAGACGTGACGAACGCCGAAGGCACGACTCGCCGCACCTGTCAGCCTGCGGAGCTCGAGCGTGTTGTTCACGGTGCTGCCAGCCTTGGCGGTACGCACCCTCGCGGGCTCACAGCTGGGAGCCACCCTAGGTCGGGGCGCGCCCTGGAGTGCGGCATCGTCAACCACGTGGCGCCATGTTCGGATACGGTATGCCCCCGAGAACTACCGGAGTTCTCGGGGTCGTGGCGGCCCAGAATCATCTGCGCAGGCACCCAAGCATCCCGAGGCAGCGAGCATGTTCACATGGGAGTCGGCAGGGTGAAGCGAGGTATCCGGCGTGCCCTTCTCGTTGTCGCGGTCATGGGCCTCGTGGCGTTCGCCTATGGCCTCTGGCTGTGGCACGGCACGCCGGATGTCAGCGCACTTCAGACCGAGCGCCCCACGACCACGGCCCTGCTGCGACTGCGCGAACATGAGCGCAAGCCAGATGCGCAGCTCGCACCGGAGGACTGGATGCCGCTCCAGCGAATGCCCTTGCTGGCGTGCGCCGTGGTGAAGGCGGAGGACAGGAAGTTCTTCCGACACGGAGGATTTGACTGGGGTGAGATCCGGTTCGCGCTCCAGGATGCGGTGCTCACGGGGCGACTGCGCGGCGCCAGCACCATCACCGGCCAGCTCGCTCGAACACTGTTCCTTTCACCCGAGCGCACCCTGGGACGAAAGCTGCGCGAGACGTTTCTCGTGCGTGACCTCGAAAGAACCCTCCCGAAGCAGCGCATCCTCGAGCTCTACCTCAACACCATCGAGTGGGGAGACGGCGTCTACGGGGCCAAGGCCGCTTCCCGCGAGTACTTCGGGAAGTCCCCTGAGACGCTGACTCCCTTCGAGGCCGCGACGCTGGCGAGCCTCATCGCCGCTCCGCGCGCCCCCTTGGTGGGCCCCAACCTCGACCGATTCACTCGCGCCCACGCGCGAGTGCTTCGCCAGCTCTATTACTCACGCCTCATCACTCGGCAGCAACGGTACGAGGCCGAACTCGCGTGGCGGACGCTCCTCACCTCCCACGCCGAGGCATCCAGCCCGGTGCGCTTCACCTCATCCAGCACACCCGAGACTGCGTTGAAGTCTCACGACGGCCTCGCGCCGCTCCTGGCGCACGAGTGCGACTTGAACTCCGAGGTCGCGGCCCCCGAGGCGGGACCGACTACGGATGCTCCGCCTTCGCCGACTCCAACAACCGCAGGACCGTGACGCAGTCGTGGGTCGTCGACCCTCCGAGCCTCGCAGCAAGATGAGGTTCCACCGCGTCGGCTCGGAGTGCGAACTCGCGGGCCGAAGCGACGTCTCCGCGCGCCTCCGCGCACCTCGCGGACAGACACAGCAGCCCGATGAGATGTGGCGCATCCGCGACCGCTCGGTCGAGCAGGGGAGCCGCGGCCTCGCAGTCGCGTCCACGCGTCAGCCGCAGCGCCACCCGCGCGAGGGCCTCGACGTGCCCCGTGGACACCAACGCCCGAGTCGGCCCCCTGACCGCAATCCAGTAGTAGCGCCCCAAGGCCCCTGTTCCGCCGACGACCAGAAGCATCAGGCCGGCGAGAACCAGCTTCCGCCCAGCGACAGGAATCGCGAGCGGTCTGGCGCCCGCCACCGAGAACCCCACGAGCACACCGAGCGCCGCGAGTTGCTCCGCGTGCAGGAGGGGCTGATCAAAGAGGGCATGCGTGGCGAGGACCATGAACGCAGCGCCGAGCCCCGGCACCCTGGCGCCGTCGGTCCGCCCCCTGCGCGCGACCCTCCACGCCCAACCCAACATCGCCACGAACCCGAGCAGACCTGTCTCGACCAGGACGCGCAGGAGCTCCGACCGCGGCGCCCGACCATCTCCATACGGTGGAGGATGCAGGCCCGCCGAATGGGCATACCGCGAACTGGCATCTCCCCACCCGGTGAGCCCGACGCCAAGAAGGGGCGCCGAGGAGACAATGGCCCAGGAGACCTGGGCCTGCTCGATGCGGTAGCGCCCCGACCCTTGGTCATACTCCACGAGCCGAGCGAGGGAGTCCGCGAACGGACGTGATTCCTTCCACTGCAATCCCGGCCACGGAATCAAGACCGCGAGGCCCACGGAAGCAGCACACACCCACACCCCTCGCAGAACACGCGAGCGCAGGTCGGAGGACAGCGGGGCCCGCAGCAAGCTCACCCCCACCATGAGGACCGCGATGCCGAGCCCCAGCCAGACACTCCGGCACCGCGTGAGCACGACCACCGTCCCCAAGATGACCGCCGAGACGCCCCAGGCGCGTTCACCCCCCCGCGAGAAACGTGCAACAGCCAGAGGGAGGATGAGCGCAACGAAACCCGCCACCTGATTGCGCCCTCCCAGCGTGGATGCGGGACGGCGAATCTCGCCCCATGGCAGCGCCAGTCCCAGCGCCTCCAGCAAGGCAACCATCGCAACCAACACGGCGGCCCACGTCAGCAGCGCTACGAGAGCATTGCGACCCCTGTCGTGCCCCGCGATGCGCGCAGCCGACATCGCGATGACCAGTGCCGAGGCATCCGACGCCAGCCGCTCGAAACCAAGCGGAAGGGACACGGACCCGAACACGACGGATGCCAGGGACACGCCCAGCACGCCGCCCCAAGCCACGAATGAGGTATCGAGCCCAGGTGGCGCGCGCCGCGACACAAGCCAACGCAGACCGAGCAGCGTGGCGACTCCGCCGAGCACCAGCCGCTTCGGGAGGAAGAACCGGTCGCTCGTTTCGAGCCCATCCACGCCAATCAGCAGCGCGGTCCCCAGCAGCGCGCTCCCCAAGAGCACGAGCTCAAGTTGGCCGGGCACGAGGCCCGCGCCGGCCAACTCGGTACCGGCCTGCCCCGCAGCTGAACTGGCTCGCGGCGCATCAGCGGAGGCGACGGTCACTCGGCGCTACTCCCACCCCTGGCAGATTCCGCCGACACAGGACTGCCCCGGACCACAGTCATTCATGTCCGCGCAACTCCCGGGTCCATCCACGCAGGTCCCGTCCAAGCAGGACTGCCCCCAATAGCAAACGACACCTTCACAGGCATCATTGGTGGGCTCCGGGAAACAATAGTTCTTGTAGCAATACTCGCCCTCGTCACACGGAGTATTCGCGTCACAGTGGGCGCCGACGAAGGACTGCTTCGTGGTGGAGGAACGCGTGGCAGTGGGCGATGGCGCCCCACAGCCCAACCCCACTCCGAGGAACAGCACAGCAGCGGCACTGAGCAATTGTCTGGTCATGGCTCTGAGTTCACGCGATGAGGGTCCTACATCTCTTCTTCGACACACTTCCCGCCCCTGCACATGTAGCCAGGGTCGCAATTGTAATCACTGTCACAGGTTCCACAGTTCCCCTGGCCCAAGCAGTCCGGCACGCACGCTCCGCTCTCACACGTGAAGCCCGTATCGCAGCCCGTGTTCATGCAGTTGTTGGGATCGTCCACGCACATCCCATCCATGCACATCTCCCAGACCCAGCAATGGACCTGCTCGCAAGGGTCGGGATCCGGCGGCGCGGGGACACAGGTGCTCGAAGGGACATCACACACCTCGCCTGTGTCGCACAGGGTTTGAGCGTCGCAGTAAGCCCCGAGGCTGCGCTGGCGAGCGCTCGACAACGTCTCGCCGTCAGCCAGCGCCACACCGCAACTGACTGACATTCCGGCCAACACCAAGACAGCCCACGTTCGAACGTGCTTCATCATGATGTCGCGTCTCCCTGGGAACCGGCGCGGCCCCGCTTGCGTCCGCGCCGAGCCGTGATTCTTCCCGTGGCGAGCAACCCGTTCAATGGGCCCAAGCCATAAAATCAGGATTATCAGTCAAGCTGGACGCGGCTGGTGCAATCAGGCCGGAACGCGGCGAGCCACATCTCGCGTCAAGGCTTGGACGCCACCGCGCGGCGCACCGCCGAGGCACCCCGGGACAGGACCCTCGCGAGGGGACGCGATTCCAGCCGCCACGGTGCTCCGCTTCGGGAGGCCAGGACCCGAGCCACGGTCAGGGGGCGTCATCCACGCCCCATCGGAGGACGTCATCGAGGCCGAGGACTCGCCTTCGCGCGCGGCCCCGCCCGGATTCAGACCGAGCCCCGCGGCTCACGGCGCAGAAAGACGAAGGGCGCGGACCCGAGGATTTCTCTTCGGATTCCGCGCCCTTTGAATGGTCGGGGAGACAGGATTTGAACCTGCGACCCCTTGGTCCCGAACCAAGTGCTCTACCAGGCTGAGCCACTCCCCGAAAATGCGCTGCACCGCGTCGGCATGCTGCTTCGGGACCGACGAGGCGACGCGGAAATATCCGAGCCGCCTCGCTGAGTCAACGCCCTTCGGATCACCTTTTCTTTCCTCCCCCTCGCCCCCCTGTACAGGGTCCCTCCAGACTCAGGTGCCCCCCAGGGCAACCTTCATCCCTCTTCCAAACACCCGGACATTCCTGTACTCCACGATAGGCATGACACCGACTCCGGAGCCTCCCCTATCCCGGAATCGTTGCAACCGAAGAGGACCATGACGCCCCCGGTCATCCTCATCTCGGACGATGAGCCCCTCATCGTCTCCGCGCTTGCACGAGAGGCCCGTCGGTCCGGCCTCACCTGCGTCTCCGACACCACCTCCGAGCGCGTGCTGGAGCTGGCTCGGCAGCACCATCCCGCCGTCATCATCCTGGACATCAATCAACACCAGGACGGGAGGGACCTGCTCGCGCAGCTCAAGCAGGATCCGCTCACCCGCGACTGCAAGGTCATCATCCTCAGCGGCGTCGAGGACCAGTTCACCCGTCACGTGTGCTTCGAACTGGGCGCCGACGACTACGAGGTGAAGCCCTTCGACCCCACCTTCATCACCCGCATCGCGCGCCTGGCCACCTCCGTGGCGCACGCGCGCTCGTGAGCGCCGCTCAGGGCCGCAGCGAGCGGATGGCCGCGGCGTAGTCCTTCGCGCCGAACACGTAGCTGCCCGCCACCAGCACCGTCGCGCCCGCGTCCACCACGCGCTTCGCCGTCTGCGCGTTGATGCCGCCGTCCACCTCGATGTCCACGTCCAGCCCGCGCGCGTCCAGCATCGCGCGCAGCCGGCGGACCTTGTCGACCGTGGTCTCGATGAAGCTCTGGCCCCCGAAGCCGGGGTTCACGCTCATCAGCAGCACCATGTCCAGCTCGCCCAGCACCTCTTCAATCGCCACCAGCGGCGTGGCCGGGTTGAGCACCACCGACGCCTTCGCCCCCGCGTGACGGATGTGCTGCAGCGTCCGGTGCAGGTGCGGGCTCGCCTCCACGTGCACCGTGACGATGTCCGCGCCCGCCTTCACGAACGCGTCCACGTACTTCTCCGGCTCCATAATCATCAGGTGCACGTCGAGCGGCTTCGTCGCCACCCGCTTGATGGCCTCCACAATCACCGGCCCCAGGGTGATGTTGGGGACGAAGCGACCATCCATGACATCCACATGAATCAAGTCCGCGCCCGCCGCTTCCACGGCGCGGACCTCCTCGGCGAGGCGGCCAAAGTCAGACGACAGGAGCGAGGGGGCGATGCGAACAGGGCGTTTCATGGCGGCGCTTCATAGCCGCTTCAACCCCGTCCGGGTACGTCCGCTCGCTCGGCGAGGACACTGGCGGACATCCCCTCCCCACCGTCCAGGTGGGCCACCGTGGGCAAGGGCTCGTGCCGCCGTGCTACAACCTTGAAGCCCTGCGGTCCCGACCCGCCTCCCCGGAGCCAGCCCCGGTGCATGCCCCCTCCGAGACCCCTGCCCCCAACCTCTCGCGTCGCCTGGCCAAGCTGACGTCCATCCTGGATGTCGCCAAGGCGATGAGCGCCGAGCGGGACCTGGACCTGCTGCTGCCCCTCATCCTCTACGAGGCCACCAAGGTGGTGGGCGCGGACCGCTGCTCGCTCTTCGTGCTCGACCGCGAGCGCAACGAGCTGTGGAGCAAGGTGGCCCAGGGCTCCAAGAGCGAGATTCGCCTCCCGGTGGGCAGCGGCATCGCCGGGCAGGTGGCGCAGACGGGCGCCATCATCAACATCCCGGATGCCTACGCGGACGCGCGCTTCAACCGCTCGTTCGACGTCTCCAGCGGCTACCACACGCAAACCATCCTGTGCGTCCCCATGCGCGACGCCAACGGTGACGTGACGGGCGTCATCCAGGCCCTCAACAAACTGGGCGGGCTCGTCTTCGACGCCGAGGACGAGGAGCTGCTGCTCGCCCTGGGCGCCCAGGCCGCTGGGGCCATCGAGAACGCGCTCCTCCACGAGGAAATCAACCGCCTCTTCGAGGGCTTCGTCTCCGCCTCCGTCGTCGCCATCGAAGCGCGCGACCCCACCACCGCCGGCCACTCGGGCCGCGTCGCCGACCTCACCGTCACGCTCGCGCAGGCGCTCGAGCACCACCCCTCCGGCGCCTACGCCCACCTGCGCTTCTCCGCCGTGGAGTTGCAGGAGCTGCGCTACGCCTCGCTGCTGCACGACTTCGGCAAGGTGGGCGTGCGAGAGCCCGTCCTGGTCAAGGCCGAGAAGCTCTATCCGCACGAGTTGGAGGGGCTCCGCTCGCGCTTCCAGCTCGCGCGCAAGGACTTGCAGCTCCAGAGTTGCCGGCGCCGCCTCGCGGCCGTGAAGGTGCGCGGCGATCGCGCCCTGCCCGACATCGACGCCGAGGAGGATGCGCGGCTCACCCACGAGATGAAGCAGCTCGACGAGGTGATGGAGTTCGTCCTCACCTGCAACCGCCCCACCGTCCTCGCGCAGGGCGGCTTCGAGCGGCTCTCCGAGCTGGGCCGCCTGACGTACACCGACGCGAACGAGCAGCTCCAGCCGCTCTTGCGCCCACAGGAAATCCAGTCGCTCTCCATCCCTCGCGGCACCCTCTCCTCCGAGGAGCGCCGCGAGATCGAGAGCCATGTGGAGCACACCTACCGGTTCCTCTCGCAGATTCCCTGGACGCGCGCCCTGCGCCGCGTGCCGGAGATCGCCTACGCGCACCACGAGAAGCTCGACGGCAGCGGCTACCCGCGCGCCATCCCCGAGAGGACCATCCCCGTCCAGTCCCGGATGATGTCCATCGCGGACATCTACGACGCGCTCACCGCCAGCGACCGGCCCTACAAGAAGGCCGTGCCGCACACGCTCGCGCTCGACATCCTCCAGAAGGAGGCCCGCTCCGGGCAGCTCGACCCGGAGCTGTTCACCGTCTTCGTCGAGGCGGAGATTCCGCGCAAGGCCCTCAAGCGCTGACGGCCCGGTCCCCTCCTCCCGCCAGAGGAGAGGACCCCGAGCCTCGCGTCAGCGGATGGTGTGCAGGCGCAGGCTGTTGATCTTCCCGGGCTGACCCACGGGCGCGCCGAAGACGATGACGATGCGGTCGCCCTGGCGAGCCAGTCCGCGCGCGAGCAGCTCCTCCTCCACGCGGCGCACCATGGCCTCCGACTCCTGGATGGGCTCCAGCACGCGCGGCACCACGCCCCACACCAGCGACAGGCGGCGGCGCACCTCCTGGTTCGGGCTGAACGCGATGATGGGCACCGACGGCCGGTAGTGCGCAAGCAGGCGCGCCGTCACACCCGACAGCGTGAACGCCGCGATGAGCGACGCGTTGCTCGCCTTGGCCGCCTCGCACGCCACGCGCGCGATGACGTCCGGGAAGTTCACCTGCTGCCCGAACGGCATCTCCAGGCCGCGCATCAGGTGCTGCGAGCGCGAGGACGACTCGGCCGCCAGGATGATGCGCTCCATCATCTGCACGGACTCGATGGGGAACTTCCCGCTGGCCGTCTCGCCGGAGAGCATCACCGCGTCCGCGCCGTCGTACACGGCGTTGGCCACGTCGCTCGCCTCGGCGCGGGTGGGCCGGGGGTTTTCAATCATCGAGTTGAGCATCTGCGTGGCCACGATGACGGGCAGGCCGCGCAGGTTGGAGCGCCGGATGATGTCCTTCTGGACGGCCGGCACCTCCTCGGGAGGAATCTCCACGCCCAGGTCGCCACGCGCGACCATCACGCCGTCCGTCTTGTCGAGGATGGCGTCGAGGCGGGCAATCGCCTCGGGCTTCTCCAGCTTGGAGATGATGGGCACCGAGCGGCCCACCTCCGCCATGGCCTGCCGGGCCGTGTCCAGGTCCGACGGCTGGCGCACGAACGACAGCGCGATGTAGTCCACGCCGGCCTTCAGGCCGAACACCAGGTCCTCGCGGTCCTTCGGAGTGAGCGCCGCCGCGCGCACCGCCACGCCGGGCAGATTGATGCCCTTGTTGTTCTTGAGCGTGCCGCCGTGGATGACCTCGGTCTTGATGAGCTGCTGCTTGTCCGTCTCCAGCACGCGCAGCTCGAGCAGACCGTCATCCAGGAGGATGCGATCGCCGGGGTTCACGTCCGCGGCGAGGAACGGGTACGTGGTGGACACGATTTCATCCGTGCCCTTCACGCTCTCATCGGTGGTGATGTGGAAGACACCACCGTTCTTCAGCTCGGTGCTGCCAGTGATGAAGCGGCCCGTGCGAATCTTCGGCCCCTGGAGGTCGCCCAGGATGCCCACGGCCTTGCGCACCTTCAGCGAGGCCGCGCGCAACTTGTCGATGTTCTCCTGATGCTGCTCGTGGCTGCCGTGGGAGAAGTTGAGGCGGGCCACGTCCATTCCGTTTTCCAGCAGCGCCTCCAACATCTCCTGGCTCTGGCTGGCGGGACCGAGGGTGCAGACAATCTTCGCTCGTCGCATAGAGCCCGCGAGGATGGGTGCAGCCACCGACGCGGTCAAGCACGCAACGAGCGGCCTCCGCTCGGTAAAACGGTAAATGAGCCTGCGGGCGGCGGAGCCTTCAACCGCGCAACAGCACACCCAGGTTCTCGCGCTCCCAACGCAGCGCAGCGGCGTAGTGCGGATACGTCCGCTCGCGCTCCCGGAAGGCCCTCGGGTGGTGCACGCGGCGCCCGCCGCGTCCCGTGCTGGGGAAGAGCTGGTGCAGCATCTCGTGGAAGACGATGAACTCCACGAAGAAGGCGGGCACCTCGGGCCGATCCAACGCGGGGTGGATGCGAATCTCGCGCGTCTGGTGGTCGTAGACGCCCAGGCGGATGGACTTGCGGCGGCGGCGCGGCGGCATGCGGCCCCAGCCGATGCGCGCCTGGATGTTGCTGCCGAAGAAGGTCGCGTTGACGGAGTGGAACATCGCCTGGAGGTCGAAGCAGCGCCCGAGCGGATTGAGCTCGGCGTCGGACTCGCGGCGCATCTGGCGGATGCGCGGCTGCTGCCCCCGGATGTAGTCGTCCAGCACGCTGCCGGCGCTGCGGTGGCCGCGGCCCGCATAGTCCGCCACCGCACGCACCACGGGCTCGGGTGCGTCCAGGAACATGTGGTGGAGCCTGAGCTGGAGCGCGCTCGAGCCGCGGCGGAACGACACCATGGTGGAGCGGTTGTCCGTCACCGCCAGCCGCACGGGCATGCCCAGGTCCGCGCTCAGCCGATAGGCGAGGGCCTCGGCGCGCGTCCACAGCTCATCGCGCGCGGCGGTGAGCATGCGAGGCGCTTCCTCGGGCACGCGGTGACGCGGCGGCAGCGGCGCCGGTGTCCGAGGCTCAGGCGTGGCAGGGGCGGCGGCGCTGCGGGCCGCCGCGGAGAGGCCACGCGGGAAGAGGGACATCTGACGGGTGTGCTCGGGCGTCACGCGAAGGGCATCGTACCCGGCACCCCTCGGGACTCAAGGCCAACGACTCTCGCCCGCCTGCCCTCCGTCAGCCCGTCAACCGCGCCCGCCATCACCGGCCCGCAGACGTCAGGAAGCAGAAGGCTCGCCGTGACGGGACTTCAACAAGCGCTCCAGTCGCTCCGGCTCCATGCGCACCACGAAGGTCTTCTCGCGCGAGTACGTCACCGCCCCCGGCGCCCCGCCCTTCGTCTTGCGCACGAACTTCACCGGCACATAGCTCACTTCCCCCCGCGGCTCGCCCTTGGCGCCCGAGTGGTGCAGCGCCAGATGCGCGGCATCCAACAACACCTCTTGGGCGGGCTCGCCGCTGCGCTCCAGCGGCACCACCACATGACTGCCGGGCACTCCGCGCGCGTGCAGCCACAGGTGCCAGGGCCGCGCCACCTTGAACGTGAGGGTGTCATTGTCTTCGGAGCCACGCCCCACCCAGATGCGCGCGCCGCCGTGGCCCACGTATTCCTTGAAGGGGCGGCCCACCGCCGTGCCGTCCTCGCCGGACGCCACGTGCAGCACCTCGGCCTGGGCCAGCAGCGCCGCCTCGTCCATCTGCTCAATCTGCGAGAGCGCCTCCTGCGCGTGCGCCACCTCGCGCGCCAGCTCCGCCTCGCGGTGTCGCGCCTGCTCCACGCCGCGCTGCAGGCGCCGGTACTGATGGAAGCGCCAGTCCGCCTCCTCCTTGGGACCGCGCTTCGGGTCCAGCTTCACCCGCACCTCCTCCACGCCGGACTCGGTGTAGGCCGTGAGCGTCACCTCGGTGACGCCGCGCTTGAGGCGGTAGAGGTTCTGCGCGAGCAGCTCGCCCACCTTCCGATGCGCTTCGGACTCGGGGCCGCGCGCCGCCTCCGCGCGGACCTTCTCCAGCGTGCGCCCGGAGCGCTTGAGGCGCGCGCGGTACGGCTGCGCCAGTCGGCGGCGAATGGACTCGGCGCGGCTCGCCTTGTCCTTCTGCCCCAGCAGTCGCTCGGAGGACTCCAACAGAGGCAGGGCCGCCGCTGGGTCCGGCGTGAGCCGGGAGGGTTGCGCGCGTCCCTTCGCGAGCGCCTCGGCGGAGACGGGCTCGGGCGGAGTCCACATCGCGCCCGGGTGCAGCGAGCGGCGCTGCGCGAAGCCCTCACCGGAGAGCATCAACACCCGGCCGCTCTCGCTCAGCAGGGCGACGCCTCCGGGAGCGCCCACCTCCAACACCAGACGACGGCGCGCGTCCTCGCGCGCGAAGTCGAACACGGCCACCCGCTCGGCCTCCATCCAGCGGGCGCCCTCCAGCTTGAAGCCAGTCAACTCCTGGCGCAGCCAACGCTGGAAAGGAGCGGGCTCTCCGGGGGTGGGGAAGCGATCAGCCGCCACCGAGACGCGCGCCAGGTCCCCTTCCGCGCACAGACACAGGAGGTGGGAGCGACCGGGGACTCGCAGCTCCACGTACAAGAGGCGGGGCAGCGGGCACCACGCCTTCTGCGCCACCGACCCGACGAGTCGCTCCGCCACCTCCGTCAGGACCTGCTCGAACTCGACGGGACGCAGCGACATGGGGCCCTCCGGGAAAAGAAAAACGGCCCGGCGGATTCCGCCGAGCCGTTCACCGGACGTCAATCGCGTCCGAAGATGACGCCGTGCTTCAGCCCTCGGTGGGGGCCGGGGCCGACGAAGCCGACGAGGCGCGCTTGCGAGCCGGCGCCTTGCGGGCCGTCTTCTTCGCCGTCTTCTTCGCCGCACCCTTCTTCGCCGTCTTCGCGGCGGTGGTCTTGCGGGCGGTCTTCTTCGTCGCGGTCTTCTTCGACGCGGTCTTCTTCTTCGCGGACTTCTTCGCGGCCATCGGAACCCTCCGTTCAGGTGATTGGCCCGCGCATGGCGAGCCCTGCACTCGCATTCATGGAAGTGAGTGCTTGAAGTGAATGGTACGGGCGACATGCCAGTGTGTCAACGCATGGTGATGTATCGCATCGCGGGGCGAGGCCGATTTCTCGGCTTCGGGCGCGTCCAACGCGCGGAGTGGGCACTCGCGAGGCCCGCGCCAAACGCGCGCGAGGCCGATTTTCAGCCTCCGGACGCGTTGGGCACCGCGCGCGCCGCGCACTGTCCGCTGTCGCGCATCTGCGCTGCGCGACGCCGCGCTTTCCCCCGCGTCGGGCGAGGCCGTAGGGTCCGCGCCCAGCATGAGCGTCCACGCGCAGACCTTCCCCGAGCACTTCACCTTCGGCGTCGCCACGTCGGCGTACCAGGTGGAGGGCGGCATCGAGAACGACTGGGCCGAGTGGGAGCGGGCCGGAAAGTTGAAGGAGCCGCACGCCAGATGCGGCCCCGCCGTCGACCACTGGAACCGCTTCGAGGAGGACTACGCCCTGGCGCGCGCGGTGGGCGCCACGGCGTTCCGCATCTCGCTGGAGTGGGCGCGCGTGGAGCCCGAGCCGGGCCGCTTCGACGAGGCGGCGCTGGAGGCCTACCGCGAGCGGCTCACGCGGATGCGCGCCCACGGCCTGCGGCCCGTGGTGACGCTGCACCACTTCACGCACCCCACCTGGTTCGCCGGCCTGACGCCGTGGCACCTGCCCGCGAGCGTGGAGGCCTTCCGCCGCTACGTCCGCCGGGTGGCGCCGCTCCTGGAGGGGCTCGACGCGCTCGTCATCTCCTTCAACGAGCCGATGGTGCTGCTCCTGGGCGGCTACCTCCAGGGCGCCATTCCGCCGGGCATCGCGGACGGCCCGCGCACCATGGCGGCGATGGAGAACATGGTCCGCTCACACGCCGCCGCGCGCCAGGAGCTGCTCGAGCGCCTGGGCCGGGTGGAGCTGGGCATCTCCCAGAACATGCTGGCCTTCGCGCCGGACCGCTGGTGGCACCCCATGGACCGCGCCCTGGTCCAGCTGAGCGCCCAGGCCTACAACCACGCGTTCCACGAGGCGCTGTCCTCCGGGAAGCTGCGCGTCAGCATGCCGGGCGTGGCCTCCACGCGGGTGGACATCCCGGCGGCGCGCGACTCGGTGGAGTTCGTGGGCGTCAACTACTACACGCGCGCGCACCTGCGCTTCGTGCCGCGCCCGCCGTTCATCGAGTTCAAGTACCGGGACCGACGCGAGCGGGGCTACACGGACATCGGCTGGGAGGACTGGCCCGAGGGCTTCCTCCAGATTCTGCGCGAGGTGCGCCGGTACGGCCGCCCCGTGTGGATTACGGAGAACGGCATCGACGACCGCGACGGCCAGCGCCGGCCGAGCTACATCCATGAACACCTGGCCCAGGTGCTGACCGCGCGGGCCGAGGGCGTGGACGTGCGCGGGTACCTCTACTGGAGCCTGCTCGACAACTTCGAGTGGCTGGAGGGCTGGGGGCCGCGCTTCGGCCTGTACCACGTGGACTTCCAGACGCTGGAGCGCCGCCCCACCCCCGCGTGCGACTACTACCGCGCGGTGGCCACCGGGCGGCGGCTCATCACCCCGGCCGAGGCGACTCAGCCCAGCGCCGCGCGGTAGTCCACGTCCTGCTCTTCATCCGGAGGCGCGGCGTCCACGTCCGCGCCCACGAAGAAGCGGGCCACGGCGTCCTCCACCTCCGCGGGCGAGTCGAGCTGGTTCACCTCGGCGCGGAAGGCCGCCGCGCCGCTCAGGCCGTGGGCGTACCAGCCCAGGTGGCGGCGGAAGGAGCGCGCCGCGCCCAGCGGGTCTCCCACGAAGGCCACGTGCTCGCGGAAGTGGGCCCGCACGAGCTGGCAGCGCTCCTCGGGCGTGGGGGGCGGGCCTCCGGCCAGCTCGCGAAATATCCACGGGTTGCCCAGCGCGCCCCGGCCAATCATCACGTAGTCGCAGCCGGTGCTCTCGCGCATGCGGCGCGCGTCCTCGGGCGTCTTCACGTCCCCATTCCCGATGATGGGCAGCGTGGGGAAGTGGCGCTTCAGGTCCGTGATGCAGCGCCAATCCGCCCGGCCCGAGTAGCCCTGCTCGCGCGTGCGCGGGTGGATGGCCAAGGCCGCGCAGCCCGCCTCCTGGAGCGCCTCGGCGACCTGGAGGTAGTTGAGCGTCTTCGCGTCCCAGCCCGAGCGAATCTTGCAGGTGACGGGCAGCCCCGTGGCCTCGCGAATGCGCCGGACGATGTCCGCCGCGCGGGGGATGTCGCACAACAGGCCGCTGCCCGCCCCGTTGCGCGTCACCTTCTTCACCGGGCAGCCCATGTTGATGTCGATGACCTGCGCGCCGTGCGACTGGCCCACCTGGGCCGCGAGCGCCATGGCCTCCGGGTCTCCTCCGAAAATCTGGAGCGAGTAGGGCCGCTCCACCTCGCGGTCGAAGCGCAGGTACTTGAGCGTGCGCTGGTTGGCGCGCATCAGCCCCTGGGAGCTGACCAGCTCCGTGGGGCACAGGGCGGCGCCCAGGCGGAAGGCAATGACACGGAAGGGCTGCTCGCTCACCCCGGCCATGGGCGCGAGGATGTACGGGTTCGGCAGGACGTAGGGACCAATCGGCAACATGGAGGCGGGGGAACCTAGCGGATTGACCCCGGGGTTGCAGTGGACGAGCAACGGACTGCGCGCACGGTCTCCAGCGGTTAAGGTCCCTCGCCATGTTCCGGTTTCGTCTCGGGAGCATTCCCGTCGAGGTTCAGCTCACCCATCTGATGTTCTCCGCGGCGCTCGCCTACCAGTCGCTGCCCACCGCGGGCCGAGGCTCCACCGCGGCGGGCTGGCTGGGGGAGCGCTTGCTGGACCCGCAGGGGCCGGGCTACGGCAGCGCCGTGGCCACCTATGTCCTCTCGTGGATGCTCATCGTCTTCGTGTCGGTGCTCGTGCACGAGCTGGGGCACGCGGTGGTCTTCCGCTTGTACGGCTACCAGCCGCGCATCTCGCTCGTCTTCCTGGGCGGGGTGACGGACCCGCACGCCACCGCGCCGCTGCCCTGGCACCGCGAGGTCTTCAGCAGCCTGGCCGGCCCCATGGCGGGCCTCGGCCTGGGGCTGGGGTGCAAGGCGGTGCTCGGCGCCTTGGACACGGTGTCGCCGGCCGCGTACTTCTTCCTCCAGCACTTCTTCGAGGCCAACGTCTTCTGGGCCGTGCTCAACCTGCTGCCCGTGCCGCCGCTGGATGGTGGCCACATCAGCACCGCGGTGGCGACGCGCGTGTTCGGGCGCCGGGGCCTCCTGGTGTCGGGCGGGCTGTCGCTGCTCCTGTGCCTGGGCGTGGTGGCGCTGAGCTGGGCGCGCGGCGGCGGACTGTTCCTCACCTTCCTCTTCGCCATGTTCGGCTTCCGGGCCCTGCGCATGGTGTCCGTGGGGCTCAAGGGCGACAACGTCCGGCTGGAGGAGGCCGAGATGCAGGCCCTCCACGACGCGCGCGAGGCCCTGGCCTCGGGCCGGCTGGACGACGCGCGCCGCCTGGGCCACTTCGTCTTGGAGAGCGAGGCCCTCACGCCCACGCACGCCAGCCGCGCCCACCACCTGCTGGGCTGGGTGGCGCTGAAGCAGGGCCAGGGCCGCGTGGCGCTGGACCACTTCTCCCAGGTGCAGGCCCACCCCCAGGTGGAGACGCACGCCATGGCGGCGGCGCTGTCCCTCATCGGGGATGAGCAGAAGGCCGTGGCGGCGTGGGAGCTGGCGTGGCGCGAGACGGGGGACCGGACCGTGCTGCACGAGTTCGCGGGCTCGCTCATCCGGATGGGCAAGGTGCAGGAGGCGCTGCGACTCCCCCAGGTGGAGCCGGCGGCCGCGTTCCAGTGCGCCGAGCGCGCCCTGTTCATCCGAGGCGCCTACTCGGAGGCGGCGGCGGTGAGCGAGGCCGCGCTCGAGTTCGTGCCGGACCCGGGCATCGCCTACGACGCGGCCTGCGCCTTCTCGCGGGCGCGCAATGTCTCGGACGCCGTGCGCCTCTTGCGGCGAGCGAGCGAGCTGGGCTTCCACGACGCGGCCTACGCGGCGTCGGACGAGGACCTCGCTCCGCTGCACGGGCACCCCGCGTTCGAGTCGTGGCTGGCGGAGCTGCGCGCCTCGCGTGCGTCCTGAACCGGGGCGGGCGCGGAGCACCTCGCCGCACTCGTTCCCACACTGAGCGGCGTGGGCCCGCCGTTCTCTGGCCCTCAGCAGACACCCGGTTAGAGTCCGCGCGCCGTGACGCCGCCCTCGCTGCAACCTGGAATCGAGCCCGTGCGTACCGGAAGAATCCCGGCGCGCGAGGGTGCGGCCGACGAGTCCGATGAGGCGTTGATGGCGAGGTTCTGTCAGGGAGAGGCCGCGGCGTTCGATGCACTCTTCCTGCGCTATTCGCGCCCCGTCCACGGCTACCTCACGCGGGTGACGGGCAGCGCGGCGGTCGCGGACGACCTGGCGCAGCTCACGTTCCTGTCCCTGGTGCGCGCGCGGGGCCGCTTCCAGGCGGGCTCGCGGGTGAAGCCGTGGCTGTACGCCATCGCCACCAACGCGGCGAGGGACCACCAGCGCCGCGGGCGCCGCCCCGAGGAGCTGACCTCCGAGGGGGAGCTGCCCAGCACCATCCCCGCCGACCTGCCCGCCCCGCGCGACGCGGGCCTGGAGCGGACCGTCCAGCGCGCCCTCGCCCAGCTTCCCGAAGGACAGCGCCTGCCCATCCTCATGCACCGCTTCGAGGGCATGGGCTTCGCGGAGATCGCCGAGGTGCTCGGCCTGACCGAGAGCGCGGTGAAGGTCCGCGCGCACCGGGGCTACGCGCGGCTGCGCGAGCTCCTGGCCGGCCTGCGCGACGAGGTGGCGCCATGACGCCCGAGTGCGAGCAGGTCCTGGACCTTGTGGGCGAGCCCCTCCCCGCCCCGCTGGCCGCGCACGCCGCCGCCTGCGGGGACTGCCGCGCGCTGAGGGAAGGCTTCGGCGCGCTGGAGGCCCCGCCTTCATCAGCGCCACCGGCCTTGGAGTCCGCGCGACGACTCGCCCTGGCGGAGTTGGCCGCGAGCCCTCGCCCCACGCCGTGGTGGCATGAGCTGGCGCTCCTGCTGGCCGTGGATGCCGCGGTCGTCGCGGCGGGCTTGCTGGCGCTGGGGCGCAAGGGGCTCGTGCTCAACGCCGCGCCCGCTCCGGTGGTGCTGACCCTGGCGCTGCTGCTCCTGCTGGTCGTGGGCGGCGGCGCGCTCCTGGCGCTGGCTCCGCTGCGCCGGCCTCGTCCGTGGGGGGCGTTGGGCCTGGGCGTGGCGGGGCTCGCGGTGGCCCAGGTGCTGTGCGGCTCGGGGCTCTCGCATCGGCCGCTCCTGTCCGGAACGCTCCGCTGCCTGGGCCTGGAGGTGGGGATGTCCGTGGCGCCGCTGGCCGTGGCGATGGTGCTGCTGCGGCGCGCGGCCTTCACGCCGGGGCGCGCGCTGGCGGCCGGGTTGTCCGCCGCGGGAGCGGGCCTCCTGGTGCTGCACCTGCACTGCCCCACTGGAACGGTGGCGCACGTGCTGTGGGGCCATGTGGCGCCCTGGCTCGCGTTGGCGGGGCTGGCGGTGCTCGTACGCTCGCGGATGGGCTCGCGCAGCTACGCGCCGTGAGCCCGGGGCGACGGACTTCGCCCCGGGGGCTCCCGCGTTCCGTCAGAGCTGCTGGAGCGCTTCCTGCGGGAAGGCCCGCGCGTCCACCTTCGGGTACCACGCCTTCACCTTGCCGTCCGGCCCGATGATGACGCCCACCCGGCGCGCGTTGGCCGCCGAGGCATCATCCGCCGCGCCATAGGCCCGCCCCACCTTGCGGTCCGTGTCGCAGAGCAGCGGGAAGTTGAAGCTGAACTTCTCCGCGAAGGCCTTGTTCTCCGCGGGCGTGTCGAAGCTGATGCCCAGGATGACCGCGTCCTTCTGCGCGTACGTCGGCTGGTGGTCCCGGAAGCCGCAGCCCTCGGCGGTGCAGCCCGGGGTATCCGCCTTCGGATAGAACCAGAGCACCACGTTCTTGCCCCGGTAGTCCGCCAGCCGATGCGTTCTTCCGGTGTGGTCCTGGACGGTGAAGTCCGGGGCCGTGTCTCCTGCCTTGAGCATGCGACGCCTCGCTCGCGTGGCGGCCCGGAGCCCCGCCCCGCCTGGTGTCCGCTGACTCCCCGGGACGCCCCTCGTACCACGCCCACCTCGCCGCCCCGCCGGGAACACCCGGTCGAACCGTGGCGTGGGTGGCAACCGACCGGCCCCATCACCAAGTCACTTGAAGCCGCCGTGTTCCTGGCTTAGTGGGAGCACAAATGAATGTCGATGAACCTCCGCCGGACCCGCGCGCTCGCCTGCGCGCCCTGCGGATCCGCCTCCGCTCGGACCTGAGGCGCTTCACCCACGCCGCGCTCCAAGCCTCCAACCGTCTTCGCCTCCCGGGTCCCTCCGTGCTGCCCATCGCGGGCGCGGTGGTGGGGCTCTACAGCGGGCTGGCCGCCGGCATCTTCGCCAACCTCATCGGCGTGGTGAGCGGCGTGGCCTTCGGGGCCGCGGACCTGGCGCACACGCTGCGCCCGGGCTCGCAGCAGCTGCGCTCGCTGGTGGAGGCGTTCTCCCAGGCGAGGTGGCACTTCGAGTACATGCTGGTGGGCGCGCCGCTCGCGTTGGGCGCCCTGGCGGTGGCGCGGGTCATCGAGCCGGGCGGCCCCCGTGACGAGGTGAAGCGCCGGCTGCGGCTGCTCTCGCTGCTGACGCTGGGCGCCCTGTCGCTCTACTACCCGCTGGTCGCGCTGGCGGCCATCAACAGCGTGTTCGGCCACTCGCACGACCTGCCGAGCCTGCTGCCCACGCTGCCGTGGTGGGTGATGTTGCTGTCCCCCATGCTGGGCGGGCTCGCGGTGGGGCGCCTGCTGCGAGACAGGCCGGAGACGCACGGCCACGGCGTGCCCGAGGTGGTCCGCGCGGTGAAGAGCGGCGCCAACATGGTGCCCGCGGACCGGGGCCTGCTGAAGCTGATTGCCTCCGCCATCACCATCGGAAGCGGTGGCTCGGGCGGGCGAGAGGGGCCCATCGTCTATGGCGGCGCGGCGTTCGCGTCCACGGTGGGCCGGGTGCTGGGCTTCAGCCGCAAGGAGCTGTCCATCCTGCTGGCGTGCGGGGCGGGCGCGGGCATCTCGGCGTCCTTCAACGCCCCCATCGCGGGCGCGGTGTTCGCGATGGAGATCATCCTGCGCGAGTTCGAGCTGCGCGTGTTCTCGCCCATCATCCTCGCCAGCGTGGCGGGGACGCTGGTGAGCCGGGGCGTCCTGGGCGAGGCGCCCATGATTCACCACGTCGACTACGAGCTCATCAGCGGCGCCGAGGTGTTCGCCTACGCGGGCCTGGGCATCGGCTGCGGCCTCCTGGCCTTCGCGTTCGTGCGCATGCTGCACGGGGTGGAGCACTTCTTCCACGGGCGGATGGGGGGACGGCTGTCACCGTGGCTGGGCGCCCGTCCGCTGCCGCAGCGCGCGGCCCTGGGCGGCCTGTGCGCGGGCCTGCTCGCCATGGTGAGCCCCACGGTGTGGGGCAGCGGGCACGACTACATCAACCTGGCGGCGGTGGGAAAACTGCCCTTCTTCTTCCTCGTCACCGCGTGCGCGCTGAAGCTGGTGGCCACCTCCATCACCATCGGCTCGGGGGGCTCGGGCGGGACGTTCTTCCCGGCGGCCGTCATCGGCGCCATGGCGGGCGGCGCGTTTGGCACGCTGGTGCACTACGTCTTCCCCGCGAGCACCGGCCCCAGCGGGGCCTACGCCATCGTCGGCATGGGCGGCGCGGTCGCGGCGCTCACCCGAGGCCCGCTCACCGGCATGATGATGCTGTACGAGCTGAGCGGGAGCCACGACATCATCCTGCCGCTCATGGTGACGTGCACCATCGCGTCCGCGCTCTGCCACTACCTCACCGAGCGCAAGGCGCCCAAGGACCAGAGCGACCAGGACCTGCTCCAAGCCACGCCCGTGCGCGCGCTGATGGCCGAGCAGGTGCCCGTGCCCGCGGGCACGCCGCTGCGCCCCCTGACGGACCTGCTGCTCACCGCCGAGGCGGGCACCCTCCCCGTGCTCGACACCGAGGGCCGCGTCTACGGCACGGTGCAGGTGGAGCAGCTGCGCGAGGTGTGGCGCGACGAGTCCGTCTATCCGCTGCTCGTGGCGAGTGACCTGGCGCGCAAGCTGCCCTCGCTCGCGCCGGACACGGACCTGGCGCAGGCGCTGCGGATGATGGACCAGGAGGACGTGGACGCCCTGCCGGTGAGCCGAACGCCCGGCTCCGACACGTGCGGCCTGCTCACCCGCGCCGCCGTGCGCCGCTTCCTCTTCGCGCACCACACCCGGGCCCACGCACACGGGGACGCGCCCATCACTCCGGCCGAGGCCCGTCACTGACCAACCGCGTCATGTCAGGAAGTCGAGAGAGCAGGCATCCTGCGCGGCCATGTCCGACGCCGCCCTGCGCGCCCTGCACACCGAGCTGTCCGCCCTCCACCACGATGCCCGCGTGCGACGGATGGTCGAGCTGGGGCGCGGGGCGAGGACGCGAGAGGCGGACCGCACCCTGCTCGACACGCTGAGCCAGGGCGCGGCCTACGAGCGCCGGCTCGCGCTGAGCGCCCAGTTCACCTGGAGGGACGGGGGCCGCGTGCTCCGAGCCACCGCGGATGTGTCCTCCCGCATCCGCGCCCTCGCGTTCCTGCTCGTTCCGATGGTGTGCGACGACCTCCAGGCGCTGGAGGCCCTCAAGATGGCGTACGCGATGCGCCGCGAGGGGCAGCTGCTCCTCAGGCTGGTGGAGCGACAGCGACAGGGCGTCATCGATGCGTACCTCGACTGGTTGATGACCCAGCCCGGCGTCCACGGCTTCGCCGATGTCGTCCCCCTCGCTTCCGCCTCGGGCCTGCGCAAGCACCTCCCCCACGCGCTGGAACGTCCGAGCCGCCGCTTCTGGACGCGACTGGCGCGCTTCGCCCCCACCACCTTGGGCGACGTGCTCGCCGAGCGGCTCCGCGCGGTGGAGGGCGTGCCGGATCCGGTGACGCGCCAGCTCCTCGACGCCTCGCTCGCGCGCGTCGCGGACCAGGCGCCCGCGGCGGGCCTCACGCTCGCCGAGTTGCTGCTGTCCCGCGGCGTCCATCCGTCCACGTCCACCTGGAGGCGACTGGCGGAACATCAGCCCCGGCAGACCGTGGCCCTGTTGCAGCGGCATGCGTCCGCGCTCACACCGGCGAACCTCTTCGCGCGCCACGTGCGGGCGCTGGACGTCGCGTCCCTCCAGTGGCTCGTCATGCACCGGCCCGACTCGCTCGGTGAGGCCGAGGCGTTGCTCAAGAAGGTGACCGAGCCCGAGCGCGTCACCCTCGCCGAGGCGTGGTGCGCCGCGGTGGACCTCGCGCCGGCCTGGGGCACCGAGTTGCTGAAGCGGATTCCCGAGGGCGCGGAGCGGGACCGCGTCCACGCGCGCTGGAGCCGCGCGTCACAGGACGCCGATGGCAGCATCGCGCTCGATGCGCTGGAGGCCCTGCCCGAGCCCCTGCGGGAGCGCGAGGCGCGCCGCCATCTGCGTGACGTCGTGGCCTTGGCGACGCAGCCGACCCGCCGCATCGCCTACGCGCGGTTTCTCCCCTGGGAGGAAGCGCTGTCCGCACTCCAGACCTATCTGGGCCATCCGGAGGGAGGGGTGCGCGGCACGGCCCTGGAGGCGGCCCTGGCCATCCCGGGCCTGCGTCCGGACGAGCCCGCGGTGGCGGACGCCGCGTTCGCGATGGTGCTGGCGCGCAAGAACGAGCAGGACCCCGTGCGGCGCGTGATGCTGCAAGCGCTCGCGAGTTGGCCCCGCCAGGTCTTCCGTCCCGAGCACACGCAGGCCATCGGCCAGCTGCTGCGGGACGCGCTCGATGCCGCCGACCTGTCCATGGAGTCCGCCAACAGCGCGGAGCGGCTCCTGCTGCGCACCTTCCGGCTGGATGCCGAGTGGGGCGCGGGCTGGCTGGCGACCCTGATTCAAGAACGCGGGGGACTCCAGGACCCACGCCTGGGTGACCACTTGACCGATGACGAGGTGCGCATCGCGGCGCCGCAGCTGCTCACCATCGCCAAGACCTGGGCCGACCAGAGGCGCGGTGACGCCATCCTCAGACTGTCCGAGAGCCTGGGCTCACGCGCCGCGCTCGTGCCGGGGATGTCGCAGATGCTCGAAGCCATGCGCGACCTCACGGGTTCGCACAGGTTCGCCCTGGGCATCATGCGGTGGATGGCGAAGTGCGACCGCCCCCGCTTCGTGGCGGGACTGGGCGCGGTGATGCGGCGCTGGTTCGACAAGGGCTGGGAGAGCGACATCGTCGAGCTGGCGGCGAACGAGCAGCGGGAGCAGGAGCTCCACCCGGAGCTGCTCGCGGCCCTGGAGCGCGTCGCGCTGCGCCTGGGCGACCCCTCGGAGAGCGCCCTGGGGTTGCTGCGGCGCCGCGCGGTCCGGACCTTCGACGCACTGCTCCCCCGCTTGTTGAAGCAGGACGCCAGCGCCATCCACGCCCACGTCGTCCGCACCTACCTGCACCGGCGACGACAGGACCTGCTGGGGCCGTACCTGAGTGCCCCCGTCATCCGGGGCAAGTTCACCCTGGGCGACTCGCGCTGGCTGCTGCCCTTCGAGCAGGGCTTCTTCCGGTGGACCGCCACGCAGTGTGCCGCGTACTCCGGAGCGCTCGCGGAGGTCTGCGCGGATCCCCAGCGCGACACGCCGACGCTGCTGAGCGCGGTGGCGCGGATGGCGGCGCTCGACTGGGGGCCCATGGAGGGCTTGTGCGCGCTCGTGGGTGACCCGCGACCGGTGGTGCAGGAGCGCGCCCTGCGGGTGCTGGCGCGCTGTGACCAGGGCCAGGGCGTGCCCACGCTGCTGCGCAGCCTGGAAGGGGGCCTCGCGCGCATCGCCATCTACGGCCTGCGCCGCGCCTTCAACGGGATGCCGCCCGCGCGGGTGGCGGCCTTGTTGGCGGATGTCCCGCTGACCAAGGTCACCGTGGCCAAGGAAGTGGTGCGCCTTCTGGGGGAGCTGCGCTCGGACGCCGCCTACGCGCGCCTCGTCGACATGGATGCACAGCCGCTTCACCGCGATGTGCGCATCGCCCTGCTTCGCGCCCTGTGGGACCACCTGGACCGCGAGCCGACCTGGGCAATCCTCGAACGAGCCGTCACCGGCAGCGACCTCGTCATGGCCGCG
Organism: Citreicoccus inhibens; assembly: GCF_019039035.1. GTDB lineage: Bacteria > Myxococcota > Myxococcia > Myxococcales > Myxococcaceae > Citreicoccus > Citreicoccus inhibens. Next base: position 193,207 of record NZ_JAHNZT010000004.1, read on the forward strand.
CGCGTGGGAGACATCCCGGCCGACCGGCTGACCGCCGAGTCCGACCGGCGCCTGTCCGCGCTGCTCGCCCGGGTGTTGGCGCGCCCCGAGCCGGAAGCCCGCATCGAGTTGCTGAAACGGGCGGCCTCCCTCGCCGTCAGGGACCGGGAGTTCGTGTTCCTGGATGCCTGCGGCGCGCGGATCGCATCGCCCTATGACGACGAGGTGCGGGCCGCCACGAACGCGCTGCTCTTCCGGTGTGACGAGCGCACCATCGCAAGGCTCGAGCCGCACCTGGGCGCGACCCGCTCGGACCTTCGCGCGCTGCACGTCGCCACGAACCAGGTGCTGGGGGTCATGAAGAACTGGCGCCCCGTGGTCACCGAGGCCGCGCGAATCGCCGAGCGCGTGGTGAGCGACGACCCGCGGCTCGTGGCGCTCCGCGTGCGCTGCGCCGCGGCGGGACTGGAGCCTCTCGACTTCGCCGCGCGCATCGCGGAACTGGGGGAGGCGGCCCTGCTCGATGCCAACGCGCTGGAGGCCTGCCATGGCGAGGTGGAGCGGCTCCCGCTCGAGACCCTGGAGCCGGTCGGCGCACGGCTCCGCGCCAGCGCCAGCGCGCAGGCCCGGCGCGTGGCGCTGTGGTGCCTCGTGCGAGACGCGGGGCCTCAGCGTGGATGGACGCCCGAGCGGCTCGCCGCGCTCGAAGCGCTTCAGGCGGACGCGTCACCGCTCGTGTCCGGAGCCGCACAGTTCGTGTTCCCGCCGCGCGAATTGATTTCCCCCGCACGCATGAATACGCCGAACGCCTGACCCGCGCCCGTCACCCCGCCCTGCGCGCGGACGCCTGCGCCGAGCGACGCGGCGTCGGTGCCACCGTCGATGGCTCGCCGGGCCCCATCCGGTCCGGCAACCACGCCACGGAGTCAGGCAGCGTGGCGGGCTTGCGCTTCGCGGAAGCCCGCCTCCTCGGCTTGCGCACCACGGCGTTGCCCTTGCGAGCGGGAGCGGGCCACACCGACACATCGAGCCAGAACAGCATCCACAGCATCACGTCCTCCTCGGGCCCCGCGCACGCGGAAGCCACTCCAGGGCACTCGCCCCAGACACGGCGCCTACCTTGCGCTTGAGCTGTGACAGCCTTGTGTCAGCTATCCGCGACGTCGGTTCCTCTCCGTGTCGCCCTCACGAAGTCCTTGTCGCCAGCGCATCCGGCGCGGTGTGCTGCCGGCGTGTCCTCGTCCGCCGCGACCGCCGCCGCTCTCCCGATGAAAGACCACGCCCTGGAGGAAGACCCCGAGCTCGAGCGCGAGGCCCTTTTCCGCAAGCTCGCGCATGCCGCCGAGCAGCTCCGCCCGGAGCGGACTGGGAGCGTGAACCTCTGTGACACGCCCCTGGCGCGGCTCGGCATCTATGTCGCGTGGAACCGCGAGCACTTCCGCCACCTGGACTTCACGCGCCCGCTGCTGGCCATCGTCTGCCGCGGCCACAAGGACGTGCGCTACAAGGGCCACCGCTTCGAGGTCCCCACCGGGAGCGCGCTGGTGCTGCCCGGCCCCATGGGCCTGAGCATCACCAACGTTCCTCACGAGGGCGAGTACCGCGCCTTCGTCATGGACGTCTCGCCCGAGGTGGGCGCCCAACTCCAGCAGCATCACCCCTCGCTGTGCGTGTCCCCCGCGTTCGGTGCCTTCTCCGCGGACCGGCCCCATGTGATGAAGCCGAACCGCTCGACGCTGCTGGCCCTGCTGCACTACTGCCAGAGCATCCCCGAGGTGGAGACCCACGCCACCGTGCTGCGGCACCGCCTGGAGGACGTGCTGCTGAGCCTGTCCGTCCAGTACCGAGGCCTCTCCGAAGAGCCCGCGCCCCGCTCCCACTTCCGCCAGGACCCCATCCTCGCCGTGCGCCAGTGGCTGCGCCGGGGACTCGCGGAGACGCCGCGCGCCACGCATGTGGCCCGCCAGTTCGGCGTGAGCGAGGCCACGCTGCGCCGTCAGCTCTCGTCCCAGGGCACCACGCTGCGCCAGCTCCTGCTGGAAGAGCGCATGTCGCTGGCCCACTCGCTGCTGGCGGATTCGCGGCTCGCCATCTCCGAGGTGGCGCAGCGCTGCGGCTACACCTCGCCCGCGAAGTTCAGCCGCCAGTACCGGCACTGGGCCGGAGTCCCGCGCACGCGAGCGAGAGCGGACCGGGCACATCTTTGAGCGGTGCGGGAACACGCGCCCACGCACCGTTTCCTAGAAGTCCCTCCACGCGACGCCGACTTCCCGGCGGAGCGCTCCAGGGATTTCCATGCGCACCTCTCATCTCCTCTGCTTCACGCTGCTGGTCGCGGGCTGCGACGACTCGAAGCCCACGCCCCCGCCTTCGCTGCCCTCGCCCATCGTCCTCCAGGGCTTCTCTTCTCCGGAGTCCGCGCTTCACGACCCCGAGGCGGACGTGTACCTGGTCAGCAACATGGCGGGGAGCCCGCTCGTCGCGGACGACAATGGCTTCATCTCGCGCATCTCGCCGGACGGCACCGTCCTGAACCTCGCGTGGATTGACGGCCGCAGCGCCGACGTCCACCTCGATGCCCCCAAGGGCATGGCGCTCGCGGGCGACGTGCTCTACGTCTCCGACATCACGGTCGTGAGGCGCTTCGATCGCCACACCGGTCGGCAGCTCAGCGACGTCACCATCGACGGCGCCACGTTCCTCAACGACCTGGTCAGCGCGCCGGATGGCTCGGTGTACGCCTCCGACATGGGGTATCGCGACAACGGCGGCGCCTTCGAGCCCACCGGCACCGACGCCATCTATCAAATCAAGCCGGACGGCTCCGTGCGCACGGTGGCCAAGGGCGAGGTGCTCGGCCATCCCAACGGCGTCGAGTGGAAGGACGGACTGCTCGTCGCCACCATGGGCACAGGCGACGTCTACCGGCTCTCCGCCGATGGCACCCGGAGCGCCGTGCAGCACATGCCTGCGGGGCAGCTCGATGGAATCGTCGCGTTGGCGGATGGACGCCTCGCCATCACCAGTTGGGACGCGGGTGACCTGCTCGTGGGCCGAGAGGGCGGCACCTTCACGGCCACCGCGACCCAGCAGATGGGCATCGCGGACCTCGGGCTGGATGCACGCCGTCAGCGGCTGCTGCTTCCCCTGCTGATGGACAACACGCTGCGCATCGAGTCCGTCGACACGGCGCTCACCCTCGCGCACTGAGGGTCGGGTGCACGGGGCACACCCGGGCGCGCGACCTGCGCCCCGGGTGCCTTGCGCACGGGGCCCGGCTACTTCGTCCCGGCGTCGCTGGGGATGAAGGCGGGCGCGGCGGCGGGCTTGCGCAGCGGGCACGCGGTGATGGCGCCCGTCGGGTCGACGGCGTCACCGCCCGAGTCCACCTTGAGAATCTTGCGGCCCTCGCCCACGGTGAACGTGTAGCGCTTGGCCAGCGACAGCACGGGCATCTTCACGTCGTACGCGCCGACGACCTTCCCCTCGGGGTCCGGGATGAACGGGAACGGCGCCTTCAGCTCCGTCTTGAAGCGCGTGAGCGTCTCCGCGTCGTCCATGGAGATGGCGAGCACCTGGCCCTGGAGCTTCTCGACCTCGGTGTAACGGTCCTTGTAGGCCGTCAGCTCCTTCGTGCAGCCACTCGTGAAGGCCTTGGGGAAGAAGGCCACGATGACCGGGCCCTGCTTCACCATCTCCGACAGCGTGTGCACGGCGCCGGTGGTGTCCTTCACCGTGAAGTCCGGGGCGACTTCGCCCACCTGGGGAATGGCCGCGCTGACCAGCCCCGCCACGAGCAAGGGAATGAGCATGGCGCGGACTTGAAGGCGTTCCCGCGCGGATTGCAAGCCGGCCCGAGGGCGCTAGCCCGCTTCCGCCATGCGGCCCCACACGGACGCGGCGGCCTCGCGCGCCTGCTCGGCCACCACCGTGGGGTTGACCGACAACGGCCGACGCGCCCACACGCGCCACACGCCATCCACCATCACCGCCTCCACGTGGCGACTGCCGAGTCCGTACACCACGTGCCACGCGAGGTTGCCCGCCGCGAGCGGCGTGGGCGGCTGGTAGTCCAGCACCAGCAGGTCGGCCAGCGCGCCCTCGCGCATGGGCCCGATGGCCGCCTCGAACACCTGCGACGCCAGCCGGTGCCCGTTGGTGAGATAGCGCAGCACGTCGATGGGCTGGCCCGCCTCGCGCGAACGCAGATAGGCCGCCTGCGCCTCGGCGAAGAGGTCCGCCGAGACGCCATCCGCGCCCAGCGTGGCCCGCGCGCCGAACTTCAGCGCGGGCGCGTAGCCCACTTCCAGCCCTTGGTTGGAGCGCGGCGTGTGGACAATCCACGAGCCCGTCGCGATGACCTGCGCGAGGTCCGCCCACGCCAGGTGCCCCACGTGGGCCAGCAGCGTGCGCGGCGAGAGGAGATTCGCGTTCAGCAGCCGCGCCACGGGCGAGGCCCCATGGCGCTCCATGGAGAGCCGCTCGTCGAGCGGGTCCTCCGCCAGCGGCACGTGCAGCCCGGTGCCCGTGGCGTGCAGCGCCTCGGTCAGCCCTTGGAACGCGTCATCGGACAGCGTGAAGCTGGGGCCGGCGCCCACCTGGCCTCGGAAGCGGCCCTTGGCCTTCTTCGCGAAGCTGACCGTCTCCTCCAGGCCCTCCTCGCGCCCGACCGCGCCCACGCGGTCCGTCACCGCGTAGGACAACACGCCGCGAACACCCACCTCGTGGAGCCCGCGCGCCAGCCGCACCAGCGAGCCCGTCACCGCCTTCGGGGAGGAGTGCAGGTCCAGGAGCGTGGTGGTGCCGCACTGGAGCGCCTCCAGGCCGCCCGCGGTGCCGGCCACCTGCACCGCGTCCAGGTCCAGCGCGTTCTCGTAGCGCCAGCGCACACGCTCCAGGGACTCTTGATAGGTCTCCAGGGCGGGCTGCGGCATGCCCCGCCCGAGCATCATGTGCAGCCGGTGGTGCGCGCTCACCAGCCCCGGGAAGACGAGCTTGCCGGACAGGGCGACGACCTCGTCGTCCGGCCCCGGCTGGAGGTCCGGACCGCGCGCCGCGATGCGGTCTCCTTCGATGCGAAGGTCCACGCGCTCCACCAGCGCGGGTTCCAGCTCGACGACGTATCCACCCTTGAGGACGGTGCCCAACATCCCTCCAGCAGACGCAGCGACTGAGTGCCTGACGGTCCCCGCCCCCGAGACCCAAACGGAATGCGCCGACGTTAGCACTCCCCCCGAGCCCTGGCGCGCACTGGAAGGGAGTGCACCCACATGCGGCGCGGCCACGACCCTCGGTGTGCGCAACGCACGTGTCACGTCCCCATCGCAGGGGGTCGCTTCCGCCCCGGTGCCCCATCCATCCAGGCGGGGAGGCGGGACCTCGCGGCGCGTCCGGCCACCGAGGCGAGGGGTGATCCACGCGCCGCCGCGAGGGAGCGGGGCAGGTTCAGGCCGCCGGGGAGCGTGTGGGCCTCGCGCCTGGCGACAGAGCGAACGTTCGAGCCGTGCAGAAGGAGATTGGGAAGCGGAGCCGCTGCTACGTAGACTGCCGCCACCGTGGAGCCGTCGGAGCAGAGCCTGTATTGGGTGGGCCGCTACCGCCTGAGCGCGCGAATCGCGACGGGCGGCATGGCCGAGGTGTACCTGGGCCGCCGCATCGAAGAGGACGGGCGGCATGGTCCCGCGGTCGCGGTGAAGCGGCTGATGCCGCACCTCGCCTCGGACCGCCGCATCGTGCAGATGTTCCTCAACGAGGCGCGCATCACCGCGCAGGTTCGCCACCCGCACGTCGTCACCATCCTGGAGCTGGGCATGGAGGGCACCGAGCCCTTCATCGCCATGGAGCTGCTGGAGGGGCGCTCGTTCGCGGAGGTGCGCCAGGAGGCCGCCGAGCGCGGGCAGCGCGTGCCGCTGGGCCTGACGCTGCGGGTGCTCGTGGATGCGTGCCGGGGACTGGACGCCGCGCATCGCGCCGTTGACGAGAGCGGTCGCCCGCTGCGCATCGTCCACCGCGACTTCACGCCCGACAACATCCACGTGGGCACCAACGGCGCGGTGAAGGTCATCGACTTCGGCATCGCCAAGGCGGACGCGCTGGGCTCGGGCACCGAGCCGGGGACGCTCAAGGGCAAGTTCTTCTACATGTCGCCGGAGATGATCGCCGGCCGCCCCGTGGACCACCGCGCGGACATCTTCGCCGCGGGCGTCATGCTGTACGAGCAGCTCTGCGGGCGGCGGCCCTTCACGGGCATGAACGCCGAAGAGGTGCTCACGCGCATCGCCGAGGGACGCCCGCGCCCGCCCACCGCGTTCGACCCGTCCGTGCCTCCCGCGCTGGAGATGGTCTGCCTCACCGCGCTCGCGCGTGACCCGGCCGCGCGGTTCGACAGCCTCCAGTCCTTCATCGAGGCCCTCGAGTCCATCGGCGGTCAGGCCGAGGTCGCCACGCCCGCGCAGGTGGCCGCCTACGTGGACGTGCTGTTCCCGCCCGGCACGGACCCCAAGCGACTGGCGCTGCGCCGGGCACGGCTCGCGGACCCATCCCACTCGGGGACGCCGCCGAATCAGGGCGTCGTGCCTCCCAGCTATGCGGCGACGGTCCCCGCCGCGGTGCTTCCGCCGCCGGATGTCGCGGCCGCGCCTCCACCCGAGCCCTCCGCCTCGCCGCGCGCGGCGTCGCCCTCGCGCATCGAGGACGCGCCCGCCGGGGAGTCATCGCGGGGACGCGGCAGGCGCGTGGCGGGGGTGCTGGGTGGGTTGCTCCTCGTGGGTGCGTTGGGCGGCGGCGCGACCTGGTACCTCCGCCGGCCAGGAACGCCTCCCACCGAGAAGCTCGCTCGGGCCGAGGCGGCCACCACTCCCGAGACGCGCGTCGCCGCCCTGAATGGGCTGGGGACGGACGCCCGCGCGACCGCGGCGGAGCTGGCCCGGGCGAGCGCGCTGTTGCTGGCATCCGGTGCGCACGCGAAGGCCCTCGAGCTGGCGGATGCCTATGCCGCGCGCTTCCCACAGGACGTGGAGGCACATCTGCTCGCCGCGCGCGCGGCCACCGAGCTGCGCATGGGCAAGCGCGCCGAGCACGCCCTCGACGTGGCGGCCTCGCTGGCGCCCAAGGACCTCCGCGTTCCCCTGGCGCTCACCGAGCTGCGCGAGCGCCAGGGAGATGTGCCGGGCGCGCTGGCCACGCTGGCGAAGGCCTACGCCCAAGCGCCGAACCACTCCGACGTGGCGCCGCGCTACGGACGCATGCTGTCGCGCGCGAGCCGACTGGACGAGGCCGCGACCGTGCTCTCCAACTGGACGCGCGAGCACGAGGACCCCGAGGCGCTCGCGGAGCTGGGCTTCGTGCGCTTCCGCCAGGAGCGCGTGGACGACGCGGCGGCGCTGCTGAAGCGGGCCGTGCGAAAGGCGCCGCAGCTGGCCGAGGCGCACTACTACCTGGGCGCGGTCCTCTTCCGTCAGGGCGACGCCAGCGGCGCCGAGCGCGCCTATCGAGAAGCGGATCGCCTCGCGCCGCAGGATCCGCGAGCCCTGGCGGCGCGGTGCCAACTCCACGCCCACGCGGGAGACGCCGCCGCCGTGGCCGAGGCCAAGCGGGCCCTCACCGAGCGCTTCCCCGCGCGCGCGGAGGCGCTGTCCGCCGAGTGCAAGGCGGGGAACTGAGCGCGCACCGCACACGGGCGAGACGCACCACGCAACGCGGGCGCTCCGCCTCAGCGTCGCGCCCCAGGTGGGAGTCGCACCGCACGCGGGCCTGATGTGCCTCGCAACACGGGCGCCCCGCCTCGGCGCCGCGCCCTCGACGACCAGGGAGCGGTTGGCCTGCTCGACACACCCTGTGGAGCGTCCAGCGGCGGACGGTGCTTTCACGCACCTCACCCTGTCCCCTGTCCGACACGCGCGCCTCCCGTTGCACGGGGGTGGTCCACCGCGCAAGGGGGACCGGGTGCATGCCGGCACGCCAGGAGATAAACCGGAGCCCATGCGTACCCTTCGCGCCGCCCTTGTCGTCAGCTTCCTCGGAACCCTGGCCGCGTGCTCGGACTCTCCCGGCACGCCGTCGGATCCACCAGACTCGGGAGTGGTGCGCAACGGCGACGTCGCGCCTCCGGATCGCACGAGCTGCACCGGGCTCACCCAGGGCCCCGGCACCATCGAATCCACGGTGCAGAGCGGAGGCCGGACGCGGAGCTACACCGTGCACGTGCCGCCGGGCTACGACGCCACCCGGCCCACGCCCGTCATCTTCGCGTTCCACGGCTTCACCTCGAACCGGACGGAGATGGAGCAACTCACCCAGCTCTCCGCCCTGGGCGACACCGAGGGCTTCATCACCGTGTACCCGATGGGGCTCGACGCACACGACGTCTTCGGCGTGAGCGGTGTCGATGCGGGCACCACCAGCTGGAACGCGGGCGGGGCCTGCTGCGGGCCCGCGCAGATCGCCAACGTGGACGACGTGGGCTTCGTGGACGCCATGCTCGCGGACCTCGACACGAAGGTGTGCGTGGATCCGCGCCGCACCTTCGCCACCGGATTCTCCAACGGAGCGTTCTTCGCGTACCGGCTCGCCTGTGAGCGCGCCCAGCGCTTCGCCGCCATCGCGCCCGTGTCCGGCATGCTGGGCGTCATGCCTTGCGCGCCCTCGCGGCCCGTGCCCGTGCTGCACTTCCACGGCACCGCGGACGCCACCATCGCCTTCGACGGCGGCACCGTGGCCTTCGCCACCGCGCCCTACCCGTCCGCCCCGGACTCGGTGCGGACCTTCGCCGAGCGCAATGGCTGCAAGGGCCCGCTCCAGCAGACCTACTCCAAGGGAGACAGCACCTGTGAGGCGTACACCGGCTGCACTCCCGACAGCGCCACCGCCAGCCTGTGCACCATCCAGGGCGGCCAGCACGCGTGGCCCGGCCAGCCGCTCTACAACAACGGCACCCGCAACCTGGATGCCTCGCGCGAGCTGTGGCGCTTCTTCCAAGCGCGGCCCCGGCCGTGAGGCCGCGCGCGCGCGCTGTCATCATCAACGCGGATGACCTGGGCTACGACCCCGCGGTGACACGCGGCATCCTCCGCGCACTGCGCGAGGGCATCGTCACCTCCGCCACCCTCCTGGTGAACACGCCGTGGTCCGCCCAGGCCGCGCGCGACGCGCGAGGGCTGTCCGTGGGCCTGCACCTGAACCTCGCGCGAGGCACGCCCGCGTGGAGCGCCTTCCCCACCGCGCTCCTGAATGACGGCCTCTTCGACGAGTCCCGAGCCCCCACGCTGCCTCCGGACGTGGCGGAGGCCGAGTGCCTCTCCCAGCTCGAACGCTTCCACGCCCTCGCGGGCCAGCGCCCCACCCACGTGGACGTGCACAAGCACCTGCACCGCCACCCCGGCGTGCTGGAGGGGCTCATCCGAGCCGCGCGAGCCACGGGGCTCCCCGTGCGCGCGCTCGACCCGGCCATGCACCGCGCCTTCGCCTCGCGAGGCGTGGCCTCTCCGTCCCACTTCCTGGGTGAGACGGGCGCCACCGCGCACTGGACGTTGGAGCGACTGGAGGCCACGGTGAGCGCGCTCCCCGCCGAGGGCATCACCGAGCTGATGTGCCACCCCGGCTTCGCGCCCGAACAGGTCAAGAGTCGCTACGCCGAGCAACGCGAGGTGGAGCTGGCCACCTTCCTCCACCCACGCGCCAGCCAGGCCCTGGCGCGCGCGGGCGTGACGACGGTGGACTTCCGCGCCCTCACTGCCGAGGCGCGCTGACCGGCTCCACGTCCGCGTGGGACACCCCCGAGGCCGCGCGCCAACGAGGCTCCAGGGCCAGCACGTTGCGAACGCGCGCCACCAGCTCGTCCGGGCTGTAGGGACGCGTGCACAGCGAGGCGTCCTCCTGCGCCCACCAGGGTCGCGCATCCCCGGCCAGGAGGATGGGCACCGGCCGGGCGCGTGGCAGGGTGGCGAAGGTCTCCAGGAAGACGCCCACCTGTCCGTGCGCGGCGCTGGTGGACAGCACCACCAGGTCCACCGGCAGGTGCGTGGCCCGGCGCAGCGACTCCGCGCCGTCATGCACCGTGAGCACCTCGAAGCCCTCCGCGCGCAGCACGCGCTCGGCCACCGCCTCCTGGGTCGCGTCCTCGTCCAGCAGCAGCACGCGCCGAGGCAGCCGCTTCACCTCGTGCGGCGGCATGCGGGGCAGGCACACCGTGAAGGTGGAGCCCTCGCCCTCCGCGCTCGTCAACGACAGCCCACCGCCGTGCATCTTCGCGATGGAGTGGCTGATGAACAGCCCCAGCCCCAACCCGCCGAAGTTGCGGTGCGACACGTTGCGCGCCCGATAGAAGCGCTGGAACACCTGGGACTGGTCCGCCCCTGGAATGCCGATGCCTCGGTCCTGCACGTGGATGCGCGCCTCGCCCGCCAGCCGGTCCACCTTCACGCCGATGGACTCGCCCGCCGGGCTGTACTTGTGCGCGTTCTCCAGCAGGTTCACCAGCACCTGCTCCAGCCGGTCCCTATCCCCCAAGACCCAGACGCACTCGCGCGGCACTTCCACGGAGAAGGGCCGCTCGAAGGCGTGGCGGAAGTGGTCCACCACCTCCGCCACCAGCTGCCCCATCTCCAGCGGCGCGAGCTGCAACGCCAGGCGCCCCAGCTCCAACCGGCTGGCGTCCAGCAGGTCGTCCACCAGGCCCCCCAAGCGGTCCACCTGCCGCTTGGCCTTGAGCACGCCCGCCAGCTCCACCGGCTGCCCCGCGGCGAGCCTCCGCTCCATGGAGTACAGGCCGAGCTTCAGCGGCGTCAGCGGCGTCTTCATCTCGTGCGAGGCGATGGACATGAACTCCTCGCGCACCCGCAGCGCCGCCTGCGCCTCGCGCAAGAGCCGCGCGTTCTCCACCGCCACCGCGAGCTGGTTGGCCGCGGCGCTCCACAGCTCCAGCTCGCGCACCGAGAAGGACGTGCCCTGCTCCTTGTAGAGCAGCAGCAGCCCCACCGTGCGGCGCGGCGCGCACAGCGGCACCGCCGCGAAGATGGAGCCCATCGCGTCGCCGTAGCCCCGCTGGATGCCGAGCTGCGGCTGGCGCGTGGCCAGCGCCTGGCGGAACGGATCATCCGCGGGGTCGAAGGTGTCCTCCGGCGCCTCCGAGCCCGCCAGGTCCGACACCGCGCCCCGGCGCAGCGGCTGCCCGTCCTCCTCGGAGAGGAACACCTCGGCCCGCCGCACCTGGGCGCAGCGCACCAGCGCCACCACCGCGGCGGCGCACACGCTGTCCACCTCCAGCGACTCACCCACCGCGCGGGCAATCTCCTGCACCGCCTGCGAGAAGGCGCCCTCGTCATCCACCCCCGAGGGCTCCATCACCAACCAGGAGCCCGCCGGCTCTCCCACCCGCGTGGGCCACACCTGCACGCGCACCTGCCGCAGCGCCCGGGTGATGACGTGCCCGGAATGCGAGTGCCCCTCGCGGATGGCCCGCTCCACGGCGTCCAGGCTCCGGCCGCGCTCCAGCACCTCCAAGAGACCGCCGCCCGGACGCAGCTCCACGCCCGTCTTCGCGGCGAAGCCCTCCTCGCACCACTGCACCCGCAGGTCCGGCCCCACGCGCACCATGGCCTGGGGCAGACCCGCGAGGACGTCCTCGATGTCGTGGGGGAGCGGCATGCGCGACGGAAAAGGGAGGAGGGGGCGAGCGCTGGATTATGGCCCCTCGGCCGACCGCGGAACTCGCCTCGCACTCCAATCCAGCGCGTTGGACGCCCGCGGCGTTGGGCCGCCAACACACGCGAGGGGTCAGCAGCCAGGGAGCCGACGGTGGGGAAAGGGATGCAATGGCCCAGGCGTGTGCTAGACGACAGCCGCATGCCTTCCCAGCCGTCCAAGGACCTCCAGACGTTCCCCAACCCGGCCCCCGAGCGCGACTATGAAATCGCCTTCGACTGCCCGGAGTTCACCTGCCTGTGCCCCATGACGGGCCAGCCGGACTTCGCGCGCTTCACCATCAAGTACGTGCCCGACCAGAAGTGCGTGGAGCTCAAGAGCCTCAAGCTCTACATGTGGGCCTACCGCAACGAGGGCGCGTTCCACGAGAAGGTGACCAACACCATCGCGGACGACATCATCCGCGCCATCCAGCCGCGCAAGCTCACGGTGGTGGGCGACTTCTTCGTGCGCGGCGGCATCGGCACCATCGTCACCGTCACGCACGAGAAGAAGTAGGACGCGAGGGCCCGCGTCCCGCGGCTCACTCCTCCGTCTTCTTCATGATGTCGTCGGCGCCCTTCTGGAGCTCTCCGCCCAGTCGGTCAGCCGCCTTGTGCACGTTCTCCAGCTGCCGCGCGGCGGCAGCCTGGGGATCCGTCCGGGCGGGCCGGTTCATCACGTACCAGACGGCGCCCAGCACCACGCCCAGGCCCACGACGAAAGTGACGATGCGTCCCATGGAATTCTCCTTGTCCCGCCTCAGCGGGTGAGGTGCTGCACGAGCGGCGCCCACTGCGCCTGGGTGAAGTAGAGCCCGGTGCCCGCCGCCGTGACGACGGCCGCCGCCGCCGCGAGCACCCACTTGAGACGCCCTCCGGATGCGCGCGGGCGAGGCGCGTCGAAGGCCTCCATCACGCCCAGCTCCTTCTGCGTGAGGTGCGCCAGCGCCTCTGTCTCGGTCAGCTTCTGTCGGAAGCGCAGGAAGGCCACGAGCAGCGCCGCGTGGGACACCTGCACCTCGTGCGCGAGGAACACGTCCAATTCGCGCCGCATGGCCGCCGCGTCCGGGAAGCGGTCCTCGGGCTTCACCTCCAGCGCCCTCCGGACGATGCGCGCCAGCGGCGCCGGCACGCTCGGGGCCACCTTGTGCAGCGGCGGGTACTTGCCGTCGCGGATGCGCGCGAACACCTCGCCCGCCGTCTTGCCCTGGAAGGGCCGAGCGCCGGTGAGGGCCTCATAGAGCAACACGCCCAGCGAGAAGATGTCCGTGCGCGCGTCCAGCGGCGCGCCCGTCACCTGCTCCGGAGACATGTACGAGGGCGTGCCCACCGCCATGCCCTGCTGCGTGAGCGCCTCCAGCCCCACGTCCTTCGCGATGCCGAAGTCCATCAGCTTCACCTCACCCGCCTTGGTGAGCATGACGTTGGCGGGCTTGAGGTCGCGGTGGATGATGCGGCGGAAGTGCGCGTGGTCCAGCGCGGAGGCGATGCGCGCGCCCACCACCGCGGCCACGTCCGGAGGCAGCGGGCCTTCCTTGATGAGCGTGTGGAGCGTGGGCCCGTCCACGTACTCCATCACCATGAAGAGGGACTCGCCCTTCTCCACCAGGTCATAGAGCGTGACGATGTTCTGGTGACGGAAGGCGGCCAGCGCCAGCGACTCACGACGGAAGCGCGACACCGCCTCCTTGTCGTGCTGGCCCTCGGGCAGCAGCTCCTTGATGGCCACCTCGCGCTGAATCATCTCGTGGAGGCCGCGATACACGAGCGCCATGCCGCCTCGGCCCAGTTCGCCGAGGATGCGGTAGGCGCCAATCTTCCGATGACGAACGGGCTTCTCGGCTACGGGCACGGGGCCAGAGGCTACCGATTCGAGCCGCGAGCGTCGATGCCCCGGGCCCGCTTCCTCCTCGGGCAGGTGCGACGACACACGGTGAGACACAACCCGTGTGTCATGACCGGCGCGCTACACTCGAAAGACCATGCGCCGTACCCACCCGCTCCTCCCGCGCGTCTCCCTCGGAGCCCGCCGCACCGACCCACGCATGCCTCCACCCGGGTCGCACAAATTCCATGACAGCAGCAGGCCCGCCGGGCACGCGCCGCGGCGCCAGGAGGACCGCGCGTGAGTTCCGCCGTGCCCCCTGACGCACTGCCGCTTCCGTCGCCCACCGCGGACAGCCCGGACTTCACCCTGCTGGACGGGGGGGCCCAGGCCTATCCGCGCATGCTGGAGGCCATCGCGGGCGCCCAGCGACGCGTGCACCTGGAGGTCTACGCCTTCGAGCGCGAGGGCGTGGGCTCGCGCTTCGTGGCCGCGTTGATCGCGGCGTGCCGGCGCGGCGTGGACGTGAAGGTGGTGGTGGATGGCTGGGGCAGCGTGAACAGCAGCCACCTCTTGTCGGCGGAGCTGCGCGACGCGGGCGCGCGGGTGCGCGTCTACAACCCGCTGACGTCGTTCTTCACCGGTCGCGCCTGGCGCAACCACCGCAAGATCCTCCTCGTCGATGACGCGGTGGCCTTCCTCGGCGGCATCAACATCGGGGACGACTACGCGGCGCATGGAGACGACCCGGGGTGGGCGGACCTGGCGCTGGAGCTGCGCGGAGACATCTGCCAGCAGCTCGGGGCCCACCTGGACGCGGGCACGTCCGAGCTGACCTCGGGGCCAGTGAGCGTGTTCCTCTCCGGCTTCGGCGGCGGCCACCGGCTGCGCAAGCGCTACCTGTCCGCCATCGAACGCGCGACCCAGGAGGTCATCCTCGCGCACGCGTACTTCCTGCCGGACAGCGCCTTCGTGAAGGCCTTGAAGCGCGCGGCGCGGCGGGGCGTGAAGGTGTCGCTGCTGTTGGCCGGGCGCAGCGACGTGGTGTTCGCCCGCGCGGCGACCATGCGGCTGTACCACTCGCTGCTGAAGTCCGGGGTTCACATCCACGAGTGGACGGCCTCCACGCTGCACGCGAAGGCCGCGGTGATGGATGGCTGCACGGTGCTGGTGGGCAGCTTCAACCTGGATCCGCTGTCGCTGGTGAACCTGGAGACGCTGGTGGAGGTGAAGGAGGCGGGGATCGCGGCCCAGGCCACCACGTGGCTCACGCAGCACGTGGCCCGCGCCCGCGCCGTCACGCTGAACGAGTGCGGTCGCTCCCGCCTCCAGCGCTGGCTGCTGGATGTGGTGGGGCTGACCGTGGCGCGCCTGGCCGAGCATTTCGCGAACTTCGTCGGCCGGCGCCGGGTGCGCTGACGCGTCCCGGGAGAGCGAGGCGCCCGGCCCTCCGCGCGCACGCCGTCCGCCGACCCGGGAGTCCCGAGCGCCACGACGTCCGGATGCGCTCGGCATGAAGCGGCCTCACCCTTCCTCGGGCACGCGCGCCTCGCCACGGCCACGGCCGGTCGGCGCGCCAGCGGGAGGACGAGGCCATGACCGAGCAAGAGGCGTACCTGCGGAAGCTGGAGGCGGAGAAGCAGCAGCTGTCCGCGCGCATCGACGAACTGAGCGCCCAGGCCGACATCGAGCGGACGGATGAGGCCCTCGCCGAGCTCACCGGCGCCCGCCAGCGTGAGCAGGACTTCGACCGCGAGCTGGCCGCGCTGAGGCAGGCGGATGCGCAGGACTTCCAGCGGCTGAAGGACGGCCTGGAGCGGCTCCGCACCCGCACCGATTCGTTTCTCCGGAGCGCGGAGTCCCGCGCCAGCGCCTTGCGCGAGGGCTACCGACGCAAGCGGGAGGCCGAGCTGCGACAGCTGGGCGCGCAGTTCGACGCGCACACCGCCGCCCTGCGCCGCACCCGCGCCGAGGACGCCCTGCTCACCCGACGCGAGGTCGAGTTCTTCCGGCAGGGCTTCCTCACCACCAGCGACCTGCTCCAGCGGCTGGGCAGCGCGCGGGGCAAAGGCTGGGCGGAGACTCGGGCGGAGTACGAGCGCGCGTGGAGGGAGCTCCAGGAGTCCTCGCGGCGGATTCGCGCCGACGCCTTGGCGCGCGAAGCCGAGCCTCCTTCCGCGCACTCCTGAGCTCCGAGGGAGCGGGCGCGGAGTTCACGCGGCTGTCACGGGAGCGACCCGCCCCGGAGCGAGCGAGAATGGAACCGCTGCGCTCGGGCGTTGTGAGGCCCTAGACTCCGCGCGCGACCCAATGCCTGCTCCCTCCACCAAGCCCCCTCACCATCCCGTCCTCGCCGCCATCGACGTGGGCACCAACGCCGTGCGCCTGGAGCTGGCGCGGCCCGACGCGGACGGCGCCCTGGAGACGCTGCACCAGGAGCGAGACCCCATCCGCCCCGGGGAGGGCGTCTTCGCCACCGGCCTCATGCCGGCGGAGACCGCCGATCGCCTGCTCTCCACGCTGCGGCGCTACGCCGCGCTGTGCCGGCGCCACAAGGCCCAGGTGCGCGCGGTGGCCACCAGCGCCCTGCGCGAGGCGCGCAACCGCGAGGACATCGTCCGGCGCGTGCACGAGGAGGCCGGGCTCCACCTGGAGGTCGTGAGCGGCAAGGAGGAGGCGCGCCTCATCTGCCTGGGCGTGCTGCACCGCAAGCCCGCGTCCACCCGCTCGCTCCTCGTGGACATCGGCGGCGGCAGCACCGAGGTCGCCACCGCGGTGGGCGAGCGACCCGACAACCTCTGGAGCCTCGCGCTCGGCTCGGTGCGGCTCACCGAGGTGTTCGACGCCTCCCGCAAGGTGACGCCCAAGCAGCTGCGCCTGATGCGCAGCTTCGTGTCCGAGGTCCTGCGCAAGACGCTGCCCGCGGACCTGCCCCCGCTGCCCAAGGTGGCCCTGGGCTCCTCGGGCACCATCAACGCGGTGGTGTCCTTCGCGGCGGGAGAGAACGGCGGCAACGCCACCGCGCGCCAGCTCACCCAGGCGGTGGAGACGCTGGCGGACCTGACCCCGGAGCGGCGGCGCAAGCGCTTCGACCCGCGCCGCGCGGACATCATCACCTCCGGCGCCGTCATCCTCGAAGGCGTGGTGAAGCACCTGGGCGTGGACTCGGTGAGCGTGGTCAACCGCGGCCTGCGAGACGGCCTGCTGGTGGACCTGCTCTACCGTCAGGACGAGACGCGCGACGACCACAGCCTCGCTGACGCGGCGCTCGTCATCGGCCGGCGCTTCCTCTTCGATGAGAAGCACGCCCGGCAGGTGGCGCGGCTGGCGCTGGCCCTCTTCGATGACCTCGCGGCGCTGCACCAGCTCCCGCTGTCGGCGCGGCCCCATCTGGAGGCGGCGGCGCTGCTCCATGACATTGGCAACGCGGTCAACTACGAGCGCCACCACAAGCACACGTACTACCTCATCCGCAACGCGGACATCCCCGGCCTCGCGGATGGCGAGCGCGAGGTGATTGCCCGCGTCGCCCGCTACCACCGCCGCAGCCCGCCCGACCCACGACACTCGGGCATGGAGGGCCTCACCCCGGCCGAGGTCCGCACCGTGCGCAAGCTCGCCACGCTGCTGCGCGTGGCGGACTCGTTGGACCGCAGCCACCACCAGCCCATCAAGGCGCTGAAGGCCAGCCACGGGCGAGACGGCGTGGCCATCCACCTCACCACGCGCCAGCCCGTGGACCTGGAGCTGTGGAACGTGGAGCGTGAGGTGCTGCCCTTCCGCCGCGTCTTCGGCAAGCGCATCTCCTTCCACGTGCACCACCCCCAGCGCTAGCGCCGCCCGTCCCCCTGGACGCCGTCCGACGGGGAGGCCCGCGCGCGTTGCCCCCCACCCCCGCCATGTCCAGCGTCCGAGGCGCGGGGCTCGCCATGAGCCCCACGGTCCTCGGAGTGGCCCCTCGGGCCAGGAGCGCGCGATGAAAGCGGTGGTCTTTCATGGAGTGGGCGACATCCGACTGGACGACGTGCCCGAGCCGCGCCTCGAGCAGCCCACCGACGCCATCGTCCGGCTGAGCGCGAGCGCCATCTGCGGCACGGACCTGCACATGATTCGCGGCACCCTGCCGGGGATGACGCCGGGCACCATCCTCGGGCACGAGGGCGTGGGTTACATCGAGGCGCTCGGCGACGACGTGCGCAACTTCGACGTGGGCGACCGCGTGGTCATCCCGTCCACCATCGCCTGCGGCAACTGCGTGTACTGCCGGGCCGGCTACACCTCGCAGTGCGACGTGGCCAACCCCCACGGCTCTGGCACGGCCTTCTTCGGCGGTCCCGAGTCCTCGGGCAGCTTCCCCGGCATGCAGGCCGAGAAGGTGCGCGTGCCCTTCGCGAACGTGGGGCTGGTGCGCGTCCCCGAGGGCGTCAACGACGAGCAGGCCATCCTCATCTCCGACATCTTCCCCACCGGCTACATGGCCGCGGAGCTGGCCGAGGTGACCCCCGGCGACACCGTGGCGGTGTTCGGCGTCGGGCCCGTGGGGCTGTTCGCCATCGCCAGCGTGAAGCTGATGCACGCCGGCCGCGTGTTCGCCATCGACTGCCATCCGGACCGCCTGGACCTGGCCCGGGCCCAGGGCGCGGAGGTCATCAACTTCGACAAGGAGGACCCGGTGGTGGCGCTGCGGCGGCTCACCGGGGGCATCGGCGTGGACCGCGCCATCGACGCGGTGGGAATCGACGCCGTGCATCCGCACCACGGCCCCGGCGGCCTGAAGGCCCGAGCGGACAAGGCCGGCTTCCAGCAAGAGCAACGGTCCACCACGCCCCACGCGAAGCCCTCGGGCGCCAACTGGGTGCCAGGGGACGGACCTTCCCAGGCGCTGCGCTGGGCCGTCGCCGCCCTGGCCAAGGCGGGCACCCTGTCCATCATCGGCGTCTACCCGGAGACCGCGCGCAGCTTCCCCATCGGCGAGGCGATGAACAAGAACCTCACGGTCAACATGGGCCACTGCAACCACCGCCCGTACATCCCCCGGCTGCTGGAGCTGGTGCGCTCGGGCGCGGTGGACCCGACCTCGGTCCTCAGCCACGTGGAGCCCATGACGGGCGCGCTCGAGGCCTACCGCAACTTCGACCTGCGAAAGCCGGGCTGGGTGAAGGTGGAGCTGGAGCCCATGCTCTCGCAGTAACAGGGTGCGCCGACCGGAGGCGTCACGCGGCCTTCGGCAGGGACGGCTCCGGGCCCGTGCCCGAAGGCAGGGCCTCGGCCTGCTGCTCCACCACCCCGACCAGCCGCGCCGCCACGCCGTCCGGGCACATCCGCACGTCCAGCTCCGCGGGGTCCACGGAGAGGAAGCGCACCCCGGTGCCCTCCAGCTCGGCGGCCCAGAGGCGGCCCAGGTGCTCCAGCGCCGCCCTGGACACGCCCGCAGCGCCCCAGCGCGGCTGCACCACCGCGCCCGAGGACACGTGCACCACCAGTCCCCGCCCTCGCCGCACCATGGCCTTCGCGATGGCCTGGGTGATGCGGAACGACCCCATCACGTTCGTCTCCAGCACGCTGGTCAGGTAGTCGCCCGCGGTGTCCAGCAGCGGCGACAGCGGCGTGCGCCCCACGGTGCTCGGGGTGTGCACCATCACATCCAGCGGGCCCACCAGCGACGTCGCCACGCTCACCAGCGGCTGGACCGCTCCCGCGGCGGCCACGTCAGACACCAGCCCGTACACCTCCAGGCCCTCTTCGCGCAGGGGATGGAGCGCGGCCTCCAACGCCTGCCCATCCTGCGCCACGCCCACCACGCGAACCCCGCGCCGCGCCAGGGCGCCCACCAAAGCCAGCCCGAGCCCTCGGCTTGCGCCGGTCACCAGCGCCGCAGTTCCTACGAGTCTCATGCGAACACCTCCGGACGCGAGACGCATTACCTCAGGCCTGCCCATTCGTTGGAACGCGCGCCATTCCTTTGGCAGATTGCCAATACATGAGCGACACCGAAGAGGACCTGGCGGGCCGACTGGCACGCAACATCCGAACCCTGCGCGAGCGCCGCGGCGCCACCCAGGCCCAGCTCGCGAAGCTGGCGAACGTGCCTCGGGCCACCTGGGCCCACCTGGAGTCTGGCGCCGCCAATCCCACCCTCACGGTGCTGCACAAGGCCGCGGCGGCCCTCCAAGTCTCCTTGGAGGAGCTGCTGGCCCGGCCCCGCGCGAACGCCCGGCACTACCCACGCGAGAGCCTGCCCGTGCGCATGCGCGGCGCCGGCATGCTGCGCAAGCTCCTGCCGGATCCGCTCCCCGGCATGGAGTTCGACCGGGTGGAGCTGCCCCCCAAGGTGCGCCTCACCGGCGTGCCGCACACCGCCGGGACGCGCGAGTACCTCGCCTGCGAGTCCGGCGAGATGATCCTCGTGGCCAGCGGGGAGCGCTTCGTGCTCGCGCCCGGCGACGTCGTCGTGTTCCGGGGCGACCAGAAGCACTCCTACGAGAACGCGGGCGCACGCACGGCGGTGGGCTACTCCGTCGTGCTGCTGGCGCCCCCCAGCTGAGCGAGGAACGCGTCCAGCGCGGCGTTCACCGCCTCGGGCGCATCCAGTTGGACCCAGTGCCCCACGCCCTCCATGGGCCGCGACGGCAGGTCCGCCACGAGCCGGTGATACGAACCCGGCGCGTCGTTGAACCGCGTGACGACGCTCAGCCGAGGCCCCCGGTAGCGCTTCAGCGCCGCCACCGGGTCGAAGGTGAGCAGCGCCCCCAGCGGTCCACGCACCGCCTCGCGCGGGGTCCGCCGCAGGTCCGCCACGATGCGCGCCCGCACCTCGGGGCGCGAGTCCGCGAGCATCGGTGACCAGAACTGCTCCACCACCTGCGCCCAGTCGTCCGAGGCGAGCGCGGCCATGAGCCCCTGGGCCTGCTCGGGCGGCATGTCCCGACCGTCCGAGGCCGGGTCGAGGAGGAACAGCCCGGCCACCGCGCCCGGGTGCGCGGCGGCCTGGGCCACGCACACCGCCCCGCCCAGGCTGTGCCCCACCAGCACGTAGCGCGTCAGGCCCAAGCCCCGCACCACCGCCTCGACGTCCTCCGCGAGCGCCTCCACCGAGTAGCGCCCATCCCAGGACAGCGCCGAGCGCCCATGCCCACGCAAGTCCAACGCGATGGCCCGCTGACGCCGGCGCAGGTGCGCGAGCTGCGCCGCCCAGTGCCCGGTGTTGCCCGCGCTGGCGTGGACGAACACCACCGGCACCCCACCCTTTCCCCCGTCGTCCACGTACAGCGCTCCCACGGGCCCTTGCATGACATCCCTCCCAAGTCGCTGGCGCGCGGCAGTGCGCGTCCAACGCCGCATTGAGTACGGGCCATCCCTGACAGAAACTGTCACCAATGGTTCGGACCGAGCGGGTGATGGGACTGTTGGATTTCTTGCGCGGGCGCGAGGCCACCCCGGTCGCGGAGATTGCCTCCGCGCTGAAGGTGAGCGCCCGAACGGTGCACCGGGACCTCGCCACGCTGCGCGGCATGGGACACCCCATCGAGAGCGACCCAGGGCCCGGCGGAGGCGTGCGCCTGGAGGGCGCGCGCGGGGTCACCGCCGTGCACCTCTCACCGGAAGAGGTGACCTCGCTGTGGCTGGCCGCGAGCTTGTCGGCCACGGCCACCGGGCTGCCCTGGAGCCGGAGCACGCGCTCGGCGCTCCACAAGCTGTTCGCCAGCGTGCCCCGCGAGAGGGCCCGCCACCTGCGCGCCCTCTGCGAGCGCGTGGTCGTGGGACGCCCCGCCTCCTCGCGCGTGCTGGCGGAGGTGGGACCGCCCTCGGAGGAGCTGCTCGGCGTGTTCGAGCGGGCCTTCGCCGCGCAGGTGTGCCTGTCCTTCGACTACCGGGACCGCCATGGCCAGCCGAGCCGACGCTGCGTGGAGCCGCACGGCCTGCTGGTGGAGGCCCCCGTCTGGTACGTGCTCGCGCTGGACGTCGAGCGGGACGCGGCGCGCATGTTCCGCATGGACCGCATCTCCCGGCCCCGGCTCGTCCTCGAGCGCCCCTTCGTGCCCGACTTCGAGGGCCTGCGCGCCCGAGCCCTGGCGCAGCGCGAACCGCCAGCGCCGGGTTGAGCGCGGCTACTCCAGCCCCGCGTCCGTCATCACCCGCGCGCCCTTCTGCCGCTGCGTAAGGGGGCGATAGCGCCGGGCCACCAGCGTGCTCAGCTTGAAGGGCAGGTCCCGCTCCCGCTCCACGCGCTCGGCCCGAGCCACCAGGGCCGCCTTGGAGTAGCGCTCCGGCCGCTCCAGGCCCACGAGGATGCGGTTCGTGGTGGGGGGCACCTCGAAGACGGACACGCCGTGGAAGCTCACCTGGTAGGTGCGCACCATGGCGGCGTAGTGCGGGTTGGCGGCGGACTCCCACAAGTTGCCCACCACCGCGCCGTTGCGAGCCAGCCGCGCCCGCGTGGCGATGAGGAACTCCCGCGTGGCGAGGTGACGCGGGATGTTCTCCGCGTCGAACGCGTCCAGGATGATGAGCCCGTATTCGGGCCCCTCGGCGTCCATGAAGGCCCGGGCATCCGCCACGTGCACGCGCAGCTGCGAGTCCTCCTGGAAGCCGCAGTACGTCTTCGCCGCGTCGACGACCTCGGGGTCGTTGTCCACCACGTCGATGTGGACCTCGGGCAGCACCGCGCGCAGGAACATCGGGATGGCCCCACCCCCCAGCCCCACCACGAGCACGCTCTCGGGCTCGGGCACGAAGGCCAGGCCCACCATGGCCATGCGCGTGTAGGGCAGCTCCAACCGCAGCGGCTCGCCGGGACGCACCGTGCTCTGCCGCGCCCCGCCCTCGCTGAGCCGCAGCGAGCGACGCCCCTCGTCGTCCTCGGTGACGATGACGCGCGAACTCATGGCGTGCTCAGCCGGCATCGCGCCCGTAGTACCACGCGGTGAGCGCCAGCCGGGGAACGTGCGTGGGCAGCACCTCGTGCTCCAGCCGCTCGCTCAGGAACACCACCAACGTGTCGAGCCGGGGCGGCACCTCCACGGGGTCCTCGCCGTCCGGATACAGCCGGAGCTGGCCCCCATGCGCGGGCTTCCAGTCCGAGTTGGCGTACCAGATGGCCGTGGCCCGCCGGTTGGACTGGCCCGGAAAGGCGTCCAGGTGCCGAGCGTAGCGCGCGCCTCCGCCGGGGTAGCACGCGAGCTGGAGGTCGAAGCGGCCCAGCCCCAGATAGGCGCCGGAGGACAACGCCTCGCCCAACGCCTGAAATCGCTCCCACAACGTCCCGAGCGCCGAGCCCGACTGGGGCAGCACCCAATCCACATGGTCTCCTCGCACGTGTGAATCCACCGTGCGGTCCGCGCCGCGCCGGATGCCTGCGGGATGCAACGTCCCCGCGGACACCCGAGCGCGTGCCTCATCTTGGACCGAGCGCGCCTCGACCTCTCCGAGGAGCGACGTCCGCAGGAAGTAGCCGCGCGCGCCCAGCGCCTCGACCTCCGCGTCCGTCAGCTCCACGGGCAGGGCCCCAGGGCCCCCCCACTGTCTGTGCATGAATGCACACGCTGCCCCAGACGCCCGTCCGTGGGAAGCGGATACACTGCGCGGATGGCGCGCCTCTCGCGAGTCCTCAGCGTCCTCGCCGCCGCGGTGCTCGGCGCGGCGGGCACATGGCTGCTCCTCCGTCCGCCCTCGCCTTCGCTGCCGGACACCCCCTCGGTGGTGCAGCAGATGCGCGACGTCGCGCGCCTGGAGACGCTGGACGTCTCCCTCTACAAGAAGGTCGTCTTCACGCCCCAGCCCGAGGCCCAGGACGCGCTCTGGAAGGACGTCATCGCCTGGGCGCGCTACACGCTCCAGGACCCGCACGGCCGCGCCATCGTCTTCGCGGACGCGCACCTGGGCTTCGACTTCCAGCGCTTTGGCCCGGAGAGCCTCCGCGTCACCGGCACCCGCGTGGACGTCGTCCTGCCGCCCTTGGAGGTCCAGGTTTCGCTGCGGCCCGGCGAGACGGAGATCATCGACTCCAACCTGGACAGCGCCCAGACGGCCGAGCTGCTGGAGAAGGCCCGCCTCGCCTTCGAGCGCGAGGTGCGCGAGGACGCGCGCCTCCAGGAGCGTGCCCGCCAGTCCGCGGAGCGCGCCCTGCGCGCACTCCTCGTCACCCTGGGCTACCGAGAGGTGCGCTTCGTCGACCGCCTGCCCCTGGGCACGGCCGGCTGAAGCGTCACGCGCGCGACAGTCCGTCCGCGGAGAGCCGGAACAGGCCCGGGATGCCGTCCGGCGCATGCCCCAGGCGGAGGAGCGCCTCGCGCGAGGCTTCGTCCGACTCGCGGCACACCAGCACCAGCTCACGCCGCCCCAGGCTCACCTGGAGCGGCCCCTCTCCGGCCTGGGACACCACGCGGCGCCACTGCGCGCGCGTCAGCAGCCGCGCGCCGTCGTGCCCGTCTCCCTCGGCCACCGCCCAGAGTCCGGTGAACGCTTCGGCCTGGCGCACCTCGCCCTGGTCGATGACCACCGGGTGCACCGGCGCGGGGCGCGCCTCCAGGTTGCGCCAGGCCGCCGCGTCCACCGCGTCCGCCGTCAGCCCCGCGCCCTCCAGCGCGGACGTCGGCAGGTAGCGCACGAAGTCCGCATCCTCCAGCACGTAGAATACGTCCAGGCCCGCGGGCCCCGGCCGGTGCAGCGCCCCCACCGCGCCCGCCGGGAAGTCCGCCGGACGCAGCACCGGACGCAGGCGCGCCTCGAGCCGCGCGTCCGCCTCCCCCAGCTCCGAGGACAACCCACCCAGCCGCGCCGCGAGCGCGTCCACGTAGGCCGTGAGCCCTCGCGTCCCGGGCGCCTCGCGATACGCGCCATAGAGCGAGCCCAGGTCCACCCGTCCCACGCCGCCCGTCGCGAGCTTGAGCAGGAGGTCCTTGCCCTGTCGGCGGAAGGCCACCCCCGCGCGCCCCAGCGCCGCGGCCAGCGCGGCGGTGAACTCCGGGCGCAGCACCTGCTCCTGCGGCGTGGGGGGCGGCGGAAGGTCCACCGCCTCCAGCTCCTCCTTCAACAGCCGCGTCTCCGCGTCGAACGGGTCGCGCGCGAGCGCATCCGCCACGTAGGCGCGGGCGCGCTCGGCCTCGCCCCGACGGAGCGCGAGCACCGCGAGCACCTTGAGCACCTCCGGGTCATCCGGCCCGAGCGCCATCGCGTCGCGCAGCTCCACCTCCGCGTCGCCGTGCCGCTCCAGCCCGAGCAGCGCGCGCGCCAGCCCCAGCCGCACCGGGATGTCGCGCGGGAAGTCGCGGCGCAGGGCCTCCAAGAGCGGCAGGGCCTCGCGCTCGGCGCCCGCGTTGACGAGCGCGTGGGCCACCACGAGCCGAGGCGTGGGGCCGCTGCCCATCCGAGCCGCGTCGCGCAGCGCGACCAGCTCCGCGTCGGCCAGCACGGCGCCGGACTCGACCTTGCGGCGCAGGTGCTCCAGTTCCAGGGGGGACGTCACGGCGCGGACTCTAGTGGGGGGCCTCGGCCCCGCCCAGCCCCGGGTCCGCGTCCGGAGGCTGCGGCGCGCCCTGCCGCCCGAGGAAGTCATCCAGGGCGCCCACGTCGATGGGCTTGCGGAACACCGCGTCCACCAGCGCGAGGCTGGCGCGGTTCTGTCCTCGCACGTCCATGCCCGTGACGATGGCCAGCAGCGCCTGGGGCGAGCGCTCGCGCAGCGCCTTCGCCAGCTCCCAGCCGGACATCTCCGGCATCACCGCGTCCAGCAGCGCGGCGTCAAAGCGGCGCCGGTCCCACAACTGGAGCGCCACCGCGGGGCTGTGGGCCACCTGCACGTCGTAGCCCTCCTCGGTCAGCACCTCGGCCATCATCCGCGCGTTGTCCAGGTCGTCATCCACCACGAGCACGCTGCGCGTCTGCTGGAAGCGCCGGTTCGGCTCCGGCCGGGTCTCGCCCTCGGCGGCGGGCGCGGAGGTGGGCGCACGCGCCTCCGTGACGCGCGGCAGCCGCACCACGAAGGCCGCGCCCGGTCCGCGCTCGGAGTTCTCCGCGGACAGCTCACCGCCCCAGCGCTGCACCTGCGCGCGCGCCACCGCCAGGTAGAGCGAGAGCTGGGGCGCCCCCGGGTCGCGGCGCAGCGGATCAAACAGCCGAGCCAGCTCGTCCACTTCGTAGGGCGGCCCCTGGTCCTCGATGCGCAGGGACAGCCAGGCGTCACCTTCGCGCCGCGTGGAGACGTGCAGCGTGCCACCGTCCTCCATGCGGTCGCGCGCGGACAACAACAGGTTCACGATGAGCTCGCGGAAGAAGCCCGCGTCGGCGCGCACCTCGCCCGGGCCCCGCAAGTCCAGCTCCACGTGGACGGGGTGGTCGCGCTGCTCCAGCTCGCCGCGCGACAGCTCCAGCGCCTCGCGCACCGTCTGGTCCACCGGCACGTCGGACAGCCGCTCCTCCGTGCGCTGGACGTTGAACTCCTGGAGCCGCGCCACCAGCTCGCCAATCTGCCGCACCGTCTTGTCGAGCGCCTCCAGGTGCTCGGGCTTGTACTCGCGCTGCAAGAGCGTGATGCGCAGCCTCAGCACGTTGAGGAAGTTGTTGAGCGCGTGCGCCGCGCCGCTGGCCAACTGCCCCAGGGCCTGCTGCCGCGTGCGCCGCAACAACTGGCCCTGGAGGCGTCGCAGCTCGTCGTGCGCGCTCTCCAGCGCCTTGGTCTTGTTGACGGACTCGGTGCGGTCCGTGAAGGTCTGGATGACGCCAGCCAGCTCGCCCTCCTCTTCCCAGACGGGCGTGGCGGACAGCTCCAGGGCGGCCTCCTCGCCGTCGGGCCGCTCCACCCGCATCATCACCCCGCGCACCGGGCCGTGCTCCCTGAGCGCGCGCAGGTACGGCATGTCCTGCGCGTGGAACGGCTCGTCGGACGGGTGGCGCGCGTTGACTTGAGACAGCACGGGCGCCATCGAGATGACGGGCCGCGCGCCCACCACCGCGCGCATGGGCACGCCCATCAGTCGGCTCACCGGCGGCGTGACGAAGGACACCGTGCCGTCCACCTCGGCCAGGAGGATGCCCACGTCCACGTGGTTGAGCACCGACTCCATCACGGCGGCTTCGCGAAAGCGCACCTCCTCCGTCTTCAGCACGCGCGCGTAGGACGCCTGTGCGGACGCGTCCGCCTCCCACACCAGCTCGGACACCAGCTCCGCCACGTGCGAATCCAACCGCCCGTTGCGCCGCGCGTAGACGTAGAAGATGACCTCCGCGAGCGACTTGAACTCGCGCGTGAGGTCCTCCGGTTCGAAGTTCTGTTCGTACCGGTAGGCCCCGTGCGAGCGCACCACCTCCGGCCACAAGCGGATGGCGTCCTCGCCCCGGTCCTTGAGCAGCCGGGCAAGCTCGGTCAGCAGCCGTCGCAGCGGCGCGCGCAGGTCCTTGCCGGGGATGTCCACTTCGTACGTCTCCGCGCGCAGGCGCTTGGCCCACAGGCGGGTGATGCGCTCGAGTTCCGTGTCGAGCAGCTCGCGGAGGGCGACGATGGCGTTGGCGGAGGGCACGCTCAGGCAGCAACGTGTGCACGGCGGCTCGGGCGGGCCACCCATGCGCCCGCTCGCCCGCTCATGGCCTGGGCCCCCGCCCGCCGCCACCTTTCGGGCGACCGCATGCCAACGAACGACCGAAGACAGGACGACCTGGAGCAGCCCCTCTTGTCGGAGCAGTCCATGGCCCAGCTCTATCGGGGGGAGCTGAGCCGCTCGGACACCTGGCGCACCCGCCTGGACACGACGACGAACTGGGCCCTCACCACCACGGCGGCGGTCATCTCGTTCGGCTTCGCGTCCCCGGACAGCTCCCACGTCACCTTCCTGGTGGGCATCTGGATGGTGGTGTCCTTCCTGCTCATCGAGGCGCGGCGCTACCGCTACTACGACCTGTGGAACCGCCGCGTGCGCCTCCTGGAGGACGGCTGGTGGGCGCCCATGCTCCGGCGCGAGCCCGTGGACCCGGACGCGCTGCGCGAGCTGGCGGTGGAGATGTCCCGGCCGCAAATCCAGCTCTCGCTGTCGTCGGCCATCGCCACGCGGCTCAACCGCGCCTACGGCCCCATCCTGATGGTCCTGCTCGTCACCTGGTTCTTCAAGGTGTACAGCCACCCGAGGCCCCCGGACTCGCTCGAGGAGTTCCTCGACCGCGCCCACGTGGCGTGGATACCGGGGGTGGTGGTGATGGGCACCCTCATCGTCATCACCCTGGCGGCGGCGTACCTGTTCCTCGCCTCGCTCTTCATCCGGGCGCCCCTGGGCGAGCTGCGCACCCGCCCTCGGGGCCGGCGCGCCGCCCTGTGGGAGTCCTTCTACCGGCCCTATGCCATCCACCATCGGCGCCGGACGCGGCGTCCCCCCGTGGCGCCCCCCGGCCCGCCCGCGCCCCGCCCGCCGTCTCCCCCGCTGTTCGAGCCGTAGCCCCCAGCCGCCCTGGCGGGCAGGCCCCAGCCCGCTGACGGACGCCGCCCGCGTTCATGGCGGCCATGTCCGAGGCTGAAGCCCGCGCGGATTCCTCCTTCCGGGGGCGGTGCTTTTGTGCTGTGTACCCCCGCCATGGCGAACACGCGCACTGTGACAATCATCAATGGCGACGGCATCGGCCCCGAGGTGACGGCGGCCACCCTCCGCGTCCTCGAAGCGCTCAAGGTCCCGCTCGAGTTCGAGTTCAAGGACGCCGGCAGCGAAATCGTGGCCAAGTTCGGCACCAACCTCCCGCACGAGACGGTGGAGGCGGTCCTGCGCAGCGGCGTCGCGCTCAAGGGCCCCACCGGCACCGTGGTGGGCGGCGGCCTGCCCTCCGCGAACGTGGGCCTGCGCAAGCGGCTGGACCTCTACGCGTCCCTGCGCCCCGTCAAGAGCGTGCCCAACGTGAAGACGCGCTATGACGGCGTGGACCTCATCGTCGTGCGCGAGAACACCGAGGACCTCTACGCCGGCCTGGAGCACATCATCGTCCCGGGCGTCGTCGAGTCGCTGAAGATCATCACCGAGAAGGCCTCCACGCGCATCGCCCGCTTCGCCTTCGAGTACGCCAAGAAGGCCGGTCGCAAGAAGGTGTCCGCCGTCCACAAGGCGAACATCATGAAGCTCTCGGACGGCCTCTTCCTGGACTGCTGCCGCAAGGTCGGCCGTGAGTTCCCGGAGATTCAGTACGAGGAAGTCATCATCGACAACCTCTGCATGCAGCTGGTGAAGGACCCGACCCGCTTCGACGTGCTGGTGACGGAGAACCTCTACGGGGACATCGTCAGCGACCTGTGCGCCGGACTGGTGGGCGGCCTGGGCCTGGTGCCGGGCGCGAACATCGGCGAGCGCACCGCCGTCTTCGAGGCCGTGCACGGCACCGCCCCGGACATCGCGGGCAAGGGCATCGCCAACCCCACCGCGCTGATGATGTCCGCGGTGATGATGCTGGACTGGATGGACCTGCGCGAGGAGTCCAAGCGCATGGCCAACGCCATCCTCAAGGTCTACGGCGACGGCAAGGTGCGCACCGGCGACCTGGGCGGCGGCGCGACCACCCGCGACTTCACCGACGCCGTCATCGCCGCGCTGTAATCAGCCGACGGTGACGCGGCGCACCCCCCGCGCTTCGAGCAGCGCGGGGAGTCGCTCCCGTTGATCGCCCTGGAGGACGAGCGTCCCGTCCTCCAGCGCGCCCCCGCAGCCCAGCGAGCCCTTGAGCGCCTTGAGCCACACCTCGAGCTGCGCCTCGGGCAGACCGAGCTGCTCCACCACCGTCACTTCCTTGCCGCCCCGCCCCTTGCGCTCCATGCGCACCACGGCGCGCGCGGGCCCCTTGGGCTCGGGCTTCGCCGCGGCCGGCTTGGGCGCGGGGCCGGTCGGCAGCGCGGCGCGCTGAGCGGCCAGCGCGGCGAACGGATTGTGGAAGGGCGCCGCGGGTGCCGGCGCCTCATCCTTCTTGTCGCGCTTGCCCATGCGACAGCGGCCTAGTGGCCGTGGCCCTCGTGGCCCGAGGGCTCGCCGGACATGAACACGCGCGGCGGCGGCAGCACCTGGAACTCGGGGGCGTTGGCGTTCCCACCCGCCAGCACGAGCGCGTAGAGCAGCGCCGGAGCAGGCGGCACCACGCGGCCGTTCACGACCACGAGCGGGGTGCCCTCCAGGTTGAACTTCATCGCGGCCTCCACGTCCGAGCGCAGCTTGCCCAGCGTCTCCGGGCTCGCCATGCACGCGTCCAGCTGCATGCGCGACATGGAGCCCGACGAGGCGATCTGCACCACGTTGTCCGTGTCCAGCATCGCCTGGGCGTTGAAGAGCTTCTCGCGCAGCTCCCAGAAGTCCGGCGCGCTCTCCAGGCACACCTGGGCCTTGGCGGCCTGGCACCGCACGCTCGGCGCGTCCGGGCCTCGGCGCGGCATGGCCGGGTTGCACATGCCATCCAGCGGGAACTGACGGGCCTCCACCGACACGGAGCCCGCCGGCACGCGCTTCTTCAGCACGGCCAGCTCCTCCACCAGCGCCTTGCAGTGGGGGCACTTGCTGTCCGTCCACTCGACAATCTTCACGGGCGCGTCCGCCGGACCGTACAGGCGACGCGGCGGCGTGGAGAACGGCTGCGGCGTGGCCGCGCGGTACTGCGCGAGCGCGTCCGACAGGCCCTGGCGCTGCTCCACCGTGAGGCTCCCCAGGAGCAGGTCCAGCGTCAGCGGCGTGGTGGCCGCGGCGCTCGAACCACTCTCGGACGAGGACGCCGTCGTGGGCGGGAGGATGACCCCGGGCTCCGAGGCCTTCGGGGTGGCGCTGCCCGGCAGCAGGGTGACGATGAACGCGGCCACCGCCATTCCCACCGTCCACTTCAACGCGGGCGCCAGCTCCCCGGCGCGCGGCATCACCGGCGCGGGCAGACCGCGCCA
The DNA here is from genome assembly GCF_019039035.1 of Citreicoccus inhibens. Classification (GTDB taxonomy): domain Bacteria; phylum Myxococcota; class Myxococcia; order Myxococcales; family Myxococcaceae; genus Citreicoccus; species Citreicoccus inhibens. The sequence goes on from NZ_JAHNZT010000004.1 coordinate 223,571, forward strand.
CGCCACCGCGACGAAGGCGAGCACCAGCACGTAGGTGCCCAGACAGGTGAGACACAGCGCGCCCACCTGCGCGCTCGCGGCGGCGAACGTCACCACGGAGACGACGCCCGCGGCGGCCACCAGGCGCAAGCCCACGGCGGCCGGGCGCACGTCCCGACCCGCGCGGGCCCACACGAGGTACAGCGACGCGAGCCCCACGGCGACCAAGCCCCACACGAGCCCGAGGCCCGCCACGGGCATGCCGAGCAGCTCGTGCACGCGGCTGGCGAACGGCGAGTTCCACACCGTCTCGCAGTTGACGTGCTCGGAGATGCCGCAGACGGTGCTGCCGCCCTCGCGGAGGGTCAGCAACTGCGTCCACTGGAAGAGGGACAGGACACACTCGGCGACCCCGAGCAGCAGCAGCAAGGACGCGCCGCGCGTGGGGACGGAGGGAGTCGGTGGGGCCTTGGCTGGGGCCTTCTGGCTCATACGTGCTCCGGAGGAGGGGTCATCAGGACGAGGAGGCGGGCGGGTTCCGGGCCGTCATTGGCGACCCCGTGCTCCGCGCCCGCGGGGGCGAAGACCGAGGCGCCGGGCCCATGGGTCTCTTCCTCGGTGCCCACGCGAAAGCGACACCGGCCCTCCAGGACGACATAGACCTTGTCGGAGCTGGTGTGCCGGTGGGGCTTCTGCGACTGGCCCGCGGCCAGGCAGTAGACATCCAGGAGGAAGCGCCCGGACTGGAAGACGGCGTGTTTCTGGAGCTTCTCCAGGGAGAACCCCTGGAAGGACGACAGGTGCTTCACATCCATCGTGGCAAACGCTCCTTCGCCTCTATATAGCGACGGACATGGAACCGCTGTCGCTGCATTTTGTTCACGAGCGGGCCGGGGCCCGCTTCTTTTCCGTGGGCGGCCGCGAAGCAGTGGCCGGGTATGGGGACGACGTGGGCGCCGAGTATCGCGCGGCCCGCGACGCCGTGGGGCTCCACGATGCGTCCTACCGCGAAATCCTCCGGATAACCGGGGAGGACCGCGCCTCCTTCCTGCACGGCATGGTCACCCAGGAGGTGAAGGGCCTCCCGGTCGGCTCGGCCGCCTATGCCGCCCTCATCACCGTGAAGGGGGCCATGGTGGCGGACGCCCGCATCCTCAAGCGGGAGGACGACCTCGCCCTGGACACCGAGCCCGGCCTGGGCGCCAAGGTCCGGGAGTTCCTGGAGAAGTACCTCATCTCCGAGGACGCCGAGCTGCACGACGCCACGGCCGAACTGGGGTGGCTGCGGCTGCTCGGCCCCCGGACACCCGCGGTGCTGACCGCCGCCCTGGGCGCCCCGTTCGAGCCCCTGGCGCACCAGGCGAGCCGGACGGCCACGCTGGGCGGGCAGGAAGTCCGGCTGGTGGGCAACACGTCGCTGGGCGCCTCGGACGTGGACGTGCTCGTCCCGCGCGCGGGGCTGGAGGCGGTGTGGACGGCGCTGACTGAAGCCGGCGCGGCCCAGGGCATGCGCCCGCTGGGCTTCGAGGCGCTGGAGCTGCTGAGGGTGGAGGCCGGGGTGCCTCGGTATGGCCAGGACATGGTGGACACCACCATCCCGCTGGAGGCCAACCTCACCCACGCCATCTCGTACAACAAGGGTTGCTACATCGGGCAGGAGGTCATCGCCCGCGCCACCTTCCGCGGACACATGAACCGCAAGCTGGCGGGGCTGTTGCTCGGCGAGGCGGACGTGGCGCCCGGCACCGAGCTGCGCCGCGGCGGCAAGAAGGTGGGCTGGGTGACGTCCGTCGTGCGCTCGCCCACGCGGGGACAGCGGGTGGCGCTGGGCTACGTGCACCGGGACTCGCTGGAGCCCGGGACGGAGCTGACCCTCGCCGAGGGCCCTGCCACGGCCACCGTCTCCACCCTGCCCTTCCCGCCGGGGTAGATTCGGCCTCATGGCCACCTCCTCGTGCTCGCTCCCGCGCCCGCGCTGGCTGCTCGCCGCGCTGGCGATGCTGTCGCTCACCGGCTGCTTCGACATGGTGGAGGACGTCTGGCTGCACTCGGACGGCTCGGCGCGCGTGCGCGTGGACCTGAGCATGCCCCGAGCGCTCCTGCCGCTGGCACAGGCTGGCGCAGAAGAGCCGATGGCGCGCCTGAAGGGACGCACCCAGGCCGCCGAGGTCCGGCTGAAGAATGACCCGGACCTCTCCCACTTCGAGCTGACCTACACCGAAGAGGGAGCGCTGCTCCACGTCATCTACGACCTGACCGTGAAGGACGCCACGCGGCTGTCCACGCTCCAACAGCGGGCCCTGGACGTCGCCACGACGGAGGAGCGCGCGCAGCTCGGCGGATTGTGGGGGCTGCGCATCGAGAAGCCGTCGAGCGGAGAGGCCCTCTTCGTGCAGCGCTTCGAGCCAGACCAGCCCAGCGCGCGGGTGGACACCGACCTCGCGGACGCGGCGGCGAAAGAGTTGGGGCACCGGTTGGCGCTGGCGCTCTTCGCGGACCACCACGTCACGGTGAGGGTGCACGGCGAGAGCATCGGCGAGACGAACGGCACGGTGAACCCGCAGAAGGACTCGGTGGAGTGGAAGATGCCACTGGCGGACTTCGTGAACGGCAACAATCCGGGCCGAGAGCTGCGCGCCGTCGTGTACACGGGGGCGCCCGCGTGGCTGTGGCCGCTCGTCATCGGAGTGCCGCTGGCGACACTGGGACTCGCCATCGCCTCGGTCCGTCGCAGGCGCGCGCCGTAGGCCGATGAAGCATGCGGCGCATGCACGTCAAGCCCAGATGCCCCTCCGCTACGTGAGGCGAGCTGCCGCTCCGAACGTCCCGCCAGACCGAGCCGCATCTCGCTTCGCAGCCGAGCGCTGGGCCTGACGCCTCACCGGCGCCGCGCGCTCCACGCCACGACTCGAAGCGCCACGCTCAACCCGCCACGAGCATCCCCACCGCGCCTCCGCCGAGCACGAGCCACGCGGAGTTGATGCGGAAGCGAAGCAGCAACACGGCGGACACCACCGAGAGCGCCACCGTCCATCCATCCACCAGCGCCGAGCGCCCGAGCTGCCACGTCACCAGCGCCATGAGCGCGAGGGACGCGACGTTGACACCATCGAGCACCGCGCCCGCCGCCCATGAACGCCGCAGCCGAGGCACCAGCGGACCACTCACCGCGACGAAGAAGAACGACGGCAAGAAGATGCCCAACGTGGCCACCGCCGCACCGGGCGCACCGCCGAGCACGTAGCCGATGAACGTCGCCGTGGTGAACACGGGCCCAGGCGTCACCTGCCCCACCGCCACCGCATCGAGAAGCTGAGCCTGGGTGAGCCAGCCCCAGCGCTCCACCAGGTCCGAGCGCAGGAAGGCCAGCAGCACATATCCGCTGCCGTAAAGGACCGAGCCCACCTTGAGGAAGAACAGGAACAGGCCCTGAAGGCTGAAGGGAGTCGCGAGGGCCGCCACGCCCGAGGGCACCACGGGCCACAGCGGGACCAGACTCGCCAGCGAGGACGGAGTCCCCTGCTTCCACCGAGTCATCGCGCGAGCCACGAGCACGGCAAGTCCCGCGAGCAACAACACAAGCAGCTCGTTGACGCCCAGCGCGCTCGCAATCACCGCACCCACGCCCAGCCCCGCGAGCCCGGCGGCCTTCACGGTGGAGCGAAGCAGGCCCCACAGGGCCTGGAGCACCACGGCGATGATGACGGGTTTCACGCCATACAGCAGCGCGTCCGCGCGCGGCAGACTGCCGAACCGCACATAGGCCCAGGCAATGCCCGAGACGATGAGCGCGGCGGGAAGGATGAAGCAGGCCCCCGCCACGATGAGCCCAAGCCACCCCGCGCGCCGATGTCCGAGGTGGATGGCCAGCTCGGTGGAGTTCGGGCCCGGGATGAGATTGCAGGCACCCAGCAGGTCCACGAACTCCTCGCGCGACAGCCAGCGACGGCGGCGCACGACCTCGTCCTCCATCATCGCGATGTGCGCCGCGGGGCCACCGAAGGCGGTGGTCCCCAGGCGAAGGAACAGCAGGGCCAGCTCCGCGAGCGCGGGCCCCCGAGCGTGCGGCGCCTCGGGCTCGGAGGAAGGTTCGCGCGGCTGAGTCATCCGCCGGACCCTACCCGCGTTCCTCCGCCGCCTTCAGCAACGGATGGACGACATCGCCCGCCGACGACAGCGGCGCACAGCGTCCGCGGCCAAGCCGCCAGGCCAACCCAAGCGCCGGCAACGCGAGCAGGTCCGTCACATCCATCACATGCGAGACCGGCCGCACCGAAGGCCGAGGCTGACCCACGCCCCAGGCGCGAACAGCCCGAACCGGCCACTGCATGCCCCCGAGCCCCCAACGCCAACCCTCCGCCGCGAGCCGAGACACCTTGGTCGCGGAGAAGCCGAGCCCCGCCGCCAGGATGCAACCCCAGAGCACATGCCGCGAAGGATGGAACTCCCCCTTCACTCCAGCGCGAGCCACTTCCCAGAGGGCCTGAAGCAGCAGTGGGAACATGACGAGCCCCGCCACATCCGACAGCTTCCCGGTCCACCACGACGGCCAACGGGCCTTGAAGACATGGTCATTGAGGACGAGCACGCCCACGGCCAGCAGCATGCCGGGATGCAACAGCATGCTGCCGGGAAAAGGACGCGAAGAGGCCGTCGCATGATGGCGCGGCGGATGGCTCATGGCTCGAACACGCCCACCGCGAAGTCTTCGGGCATGGCGGGGTGACCATCGACATGCACGTTCGCCAGCATGTCCCATTCGATGTCGACAGTGCCCTCGGCGACGCCGCGCTCCAGTTCGAAGCGAACGGTCATCGGAAAGGCACACGGCGCAGCCTCATTCGAACGACAGTCCGGCGGAGATGACACGAAGGCGCGCTCGCTCAGCGTGACTGTCTCGCCCGGCCCACCGAGGGTGACCGCCGAGCCCAGCAACGGAGGAGAGCTCCCGGGCTGCTCCAACACCACCCGCAGCCAGGGGCGCGCGGACTGGGAGGGATTCGTCGGAGTCCAGCGCGCGGTGGCTCGGACTTGGAGCGCCCCCTCGACCCGTCCGAAGAGGTTCTCCTTCGAGGAGACCTGCACCACGACATTCCGGGTGACACTCGGCTCCTGGGACGTGAGCTGCACGGGGGTGCCGGTGCGCGGGGGTGAAAAGATATCGGGGGACGAAGGCGCGGAAGTGGCAACCACGCTCGCGCACGCCACCAGCAACGCGAGTCGCGCGGCCCAGGGGTGCGCACGAGGAGGGATGAACGAACGCAGGGACTGCGGAATCACCTGAAACGACGGCCTCGTGTCTGACATTGCCTCGGCTGGACCTTTCCCCGAGAGCCCCATGGCCGCCCCCGAGCACCACACTGAAGTCATCGCGAGCGAGCGCGCGCTCCGGGCCCGTAGCAAGTCAGGTGCCACCTCGCGCCCACAGATGGCCAGCAGTCCCGAGCCTCCCAGCACGCCCAAGTCGCGACACCCATGTCATGGAATCGAATCCCTCGCGAAGCCCAGTCGGCGGACCTCGACGCTCTGGCCCAGCCACCGGCCCAGGCGATACCTCAGGTCGAGATCCGAAGCACCGGCAGGCCCGCGTAGTGGTCGACGACATCGCGCCCGATGCGCGCGATGTAGCCATCAGGGCGAACGAGCACCTTCGAGTCCCCGCGCGACAGCAACGTCGCCCCGGGATGACGGAGCACATCGAAGACACGCTGCCCATTGGGCAATCGCCCATCCGGCATGCGGTCACCGGGGTGAAGCTCGCCCACGGGTGCGCCCGACGAGAGAGCACTCTCCCGATAATGAAGCCCGAGCTGATTCGTCAGAGCGCCGCGCTTGAGCGAGCGATTCACATACAACGTGCGACTCAGGTTCAAGACAGCAGCGGCAACAGGGAGTCGCTCGGCCTGATAGCTGTCGAGAATCGAGTCCGGGCCGCCACGCAGTGCCCATGCGAGCTTCCACCCAAGATTCCACGCATCCTGAACACCCGTGTTGAGCCCTTGGCCGCCCGTGGGCGGATGCAGATGCGCCGCATCACCCGCGAGGAAAACGCGCCCCCCCCGATAGCGCTGCACCATGCGAGCCTGCGGGGTGTAGCTCGATGACGTGAGCACCTCGGTGACGCGGCACTTGCTGACGGACTCAATGAGTCCCGCCACGTCCTCCACCTTGGCGCACGTCACCTGGAAGAAATCGGAGTGCGGCATCGGGCACAGCCCGAGCATGCCGCCTCGAGCCCAGGGCCAGACATGCCAGTCCTCGCGAGACAACCCCTCGACCTTCACATCGCCGACGAGCAGCGTCTTGTCCTCCACGGTGGAGCCCACCAGCCCGAACCCCAGCGCCTTGCGGACGGCGCTCCGTCCCCCATCGCAGCCCACGAGATAGGCACACCGGACGAGCACACCCTCCGAGAGCGCCACCTCGACCCCGTCGTCGCGCTGGACGAACGACTCGAAGCGGCGGCCGTACTCCACTGAGACGCCCAATTCGGCGAGGCGCGCGCGGAGCACGCCTTCCGTCTTGAACTGCGGCACTTGCAGCAGGTTGGGATACGGCGTCGCCGCAGTAGGCGCGTGACGAGTCCCGAGCGAGCCGCCGCGAAAACTGAACGGACCGAAGTGGAAGCGCAGGCGCTGGTAGAGACCACCCGCCTTCGCAATCTCGGGCATCACCCCAAGCAGGTCGAAGATCTCCTGAGTGCGAGGCTGAATCCCCTTCCCGCGAGAGCCACGGGAAGGCTCCACGGCCGCATCGACGATGCGCACCCTCACGCCCCGCCGAGCCAGGTCCACGGCGAGCGTCAGCCCCGTAGGCCCCGCGCCGACGATGAGCACCTCTTGTTCGTACACCATACGAATCATCCTCATCGTACGATGTACGGAATGCAAGGACGGTCGAAGAAGCGAGCGAGGAAGCAGGAGGCGACCCAGTCCATCTGGACACGCGAGGAGCCAGGCGCAAGGCAGCCCAAGCTCTCGCGAGCGAAGATTGCGGAGGCGGCCATCGCCATCGCGGACACCGAGGGCTTCGACGCGGTGAGCATGCGAAGCGTCGCTCAGCGACTCGGAGGCTCGACGATGAGCCTCTACTACTACGTGAAGACCCGAGCCGAGCTGTTGGCCCTGATGGACGACGCGTTGATGGGGGAGCTGTTGCTGCCCACTGTGAGCAAGAAGGGCCCACAAGCCCTCCTCGACATCGCGCTCGGCACGGCAGAGATGTTGCGGAGACACCCCTGGGCACTGGTGGCGATGCGAGGAGCGCCGCCAGGCCCCAACGCGCTCCGCCACGCGGAGCAGTGTCTAGAAACCCTGGCCGAAACAAAGCTCTCCGCGAAGGAGAAGCTGACGCTATTGGCGATGGTGGACGACTATGTCTTCGGCCACGCCCTCCGAGAAGCCGAAACACAGACCCCAACGGACGAAGCCCTCGCCAAGAAGTTGCTGGCGACAGGAGACTTCCCAAGGCTCGAAGAGACCTTCCGCCACGGCAAGCCAACCCCCGACCCCAAGCGCCTCCGCCGAGGACTCGAAGCCCTCATCCGACTGTCCCTCCCAATCTGACCAAAGGGGCGAGCGCTCAGTCGCACGAATCCCAACAGAGCTTCTCAGGCTGGGGGTTCAGAAATTACTTATCTGCTTTCGCCTTGAGAGCGCAGCCACAGAGAAAACCCTGAAACTTCACATCTCGAGCACACAATCCAAAACCACCAGGAGAGAGACGCCAACCAAAGCGTTCGCCCAAGCGACATTTACCAGTCACACCAATAAACAACCTGACAAACCTGTCACCCGTACAATAGAGGCGACTCCACCTCTCTCCAGAGCAAGAGCATCAGCCCCGCCCAGCGGCACACTACCCACACATCAATGAGGTCACGGAGCGGCAAGTAGTAATACATGCCAACCTTCTTCACTTTCATCCCCGGCCAACAAGTTCGGCGGCGCCCCTACTCTCACCCCAAGAGCCCCGTCCCCCATCGCAGCAAGAGAGACTCCAACTTTTGCTTGTCTTCAGGGTGCTCTCGAACGTGCGCTCGGCAGGCCTCAACCAGAAACTGCCGAAAGACAGGACAACCCGCAATCACGACGTCCTCATACAAGGAAAAACGTACACCATCAAAGCGAGGCTCGCCGGGATCAAGGTCTCCAGGAAAATCGCAATCTACACCATCGAGACCTCTCCCCACTCCATTCAGCAATCCCTCAATCACGTCCACAAACTCGCCCGCGCCAATCGCATTAAAGAACGCCTGCATAGGAAAAAGTGGATCGAAATCTGAAACAATCGAAATTCGCTTATCCATTCCGACTCTCAAAAATCAGGGAAGAAGCTCCTCACCGCACCTGAATCATCAAGATACCCCCGCATCCTAATGCCTTCTGGAGTTGTCCCGGACCATTCACGAGAAAGACGCCCCTCAGCCTGCGCCTCTGCCGCTGCCTGTCTACCCCACTGCAGATACTGCTCATTCGAAATCACCTTCGGGTCATAAACCGTCTTCTCGAATATTTTCGCCTTCCACGTTCCCGCTGGCTGTCCAGCAGCATCCAGTGCGGCCACTTGATAGTGTACTCGCTGAACGCCCTGGATAGTCGGGTGAGCCTCCGTCTTCACAATATTAATCTCCTTCGAATACTTCATAAACTCTTCAAGGCTATGCGCCCCGCCAATCCCTTTCTTGCGGTCGACAGCAAAGTCTCTTTCAATAATATGTTTTTCATAGTCCGCACGAATACGAACAAATCCCCTTCCGGCAAGACTGAAATCACTCGACTCTCGCGCAGCACGGCTTTCGTTCAGGTTCGCCAGCAACCGCTCTCTCATCGCGTGCTGTTCGAAATTACTGGCCTCTCGTGCAGCGCGACTCTCCGCCAAGCTAGATAGAATTCGCTCACGCGGGGAGAGAGCTAGTCGCGCCTCAGCAAGCAATGCCTCCCGAGCCATCACAGCACGGTATGACTGCCGAGAGTAACCCAACATAACAAGGTTGAAACCCGTCAGCCCGCACGACATCGTGGCCCCATCGTCCCTGGAGATGTCGTCCCCACACTTGTAGGCAATTACAAAAGTATTCGCCATCCCCAGCGCGCTAGCCGTTACCGGATCGACAATCTGTTGATCACCCGGGTTGTGGCCCTTGGAACTGAGGAGGGAGACCCCAGCCCAAACCATCATCCCGGTCTTTGACAGAAACGCAGGGGAAGTGACAGCTGCTATGTAGCCTGTCTTGATGGCGCATGCAGTCTCACTCCCAGCGACGCAATCATCCCGCATTGCAGCGAAACCAGCGTTCAGGCAACTACTAGGCCCCCCAGCACACGCATTCTGGAGGTCTGGCGGCAGGAACTGATTGCCGTACCCATCATTCGCTGCCCGGCCATCCGGGTCCGTGTACCGAAGCGGATTGACGTGGGCATAAGTCCAGGGATGCAACCCAATGGGGTTCTGAAGAAGTTTCTGGCGCTGGAGAATGTCGCCAAGCAACGGGTCCTCCGAGAGGAACCGGCCAGTGCCGGCGTCATACCAGCGCGCAAAGACAGACAGCGGCATCAGCAACAGCAGCGCTACTAGCCAACGGGCTCCTACTACACGCCTCACTTGCCTCCTCCTTCGTCCAGGTCCAACGGCTGAAGTTTTGCGCATTTATTACCAGGCGCGGGGCCGCAAACGTTTGCACACACACTCAAAACAGACCCAGGGTCTCGTCTGGCACGCTCAAAAAGGAATGGATCTGCCGCGAGTGCAAACTGGATAGGTCGCCCCCCCGGATTGAATAGGGAGGAGACATCAAATGGTTCGGGTGGCGGCTTCTTGGCCCCCACCTCGGTGCCTCCCATTTTGGACACCCTTGTCCAGTAATCCTGAACCAAGGGATGTGGAGCGCCTAGCCGAGTAGCTTTCTGACTGTAGACCAAGGCGCGGCGTGCATCATCCTTCACCCTGGGCGTCTTGTGGGGAGGAATCCTCCCACCCGGCGATTGGACAGACACCCGCATGGCCGCCAGATAATTAAAGACCAATGCCAGGTTCCAATTCGCCGTAATGCTGCGCGGATGAACCGTAAGGGCCAACTCGGACAGACGCGCTCCAAGCCCCACGTTCCAGTCATTCACGAGACGCGCGGCTACTTCAGCAATGAGCGCCCCTAGAAGCTCTCTCTTGGAAAGAGAGCGCATCATGGCGCCAGAGGAGACCGCCTCTGACGGGACTTCCAAGTCTTGGATGATGCGCTCGTCACTTGCCTCGCCCCCGCCGGAGGTGGCCTCGATGTTGGAGCGGTACGAGCCCTCCTGGTAGCGCAGGAAGAAGTGCTGCGGAGCTTCCACGATGGCCACCGGATAGTCCAGACGCTCCGCCACCACGAACCAGAGGACAGGCAGCGAGACACAGTTGCCCTTCTTCGTGGCCAACAGCCGCCACAGCGACGAAGCGTCAAGCCGCCGCCCCATTGGGTCGTCTTTGTCGTAGGTGAAGCCATTCTCCCGGAAGAGGACTTGGTTGATGGCGCGGATGCGGTAATCCGGGTCCGTCCGGGAGCCCACCAGGGTACGCACCTGTCCCGCCAGCAAATCGATACGCCGCCGCCCCTCAACAACGTCCGTGTCAGCGTCCACGAAGGTACCCAAGCGCAGTGCTGCATCACCGATGTTGAGCCTGTCCTCCGGAAGCGAGAGCAGTGCCCGGACCACGTGCACCATCGGCGGCTCCTCGGACGCCATCGCTGGCAACGAGAAAAGTAGGACTACGGCGAGAATACGCGCTCGGGCCATGAAATCTCCGGCTGCGTTCTACTATGTGCCTCCTGTTTGTTTGAAGGACGTACCGGATGACAGGCTGGTCATGGACACGACCGTCCAGAAGCGCAGATCCTCGATTTCACGACACGCTGAAACAAGAGGCGCCCCTATCGCGAATAGCGGCCCTGCAGTGATGCGTCGTGTGATGCCGCAGCCCGGAAAGCAGAGCAACGGGAACGAGAACGACTGAGGGAGGCGAGCGTCACACCTCCAGGTTCACGCCAAGCAGAGAAGGGCGTAACAGAATCCCCAACTGAGCCCCGCCGGATTCGCCGGCCGTCAAACATCGTCTGAAGGTGACTCGCTACGTCTTCCTCCAAGGACCCACGCGGAGGAGAACAGGACGCCACACCTGTGCCTCCCCCATCCCAGCTCAGTGACCGCTCGCGCGTGACTCGGCGGAAGCCACGGCGTGCTTGGCCATGTCCTCGAGTCCGGCGGCACCGAGGCGCGCGAGTCCTTCCTCGAAGTTCTTCCCCTGCATGCTGTCTACGTCCAGCAGCACCGTGAACGCCTTGCCCATGAAGCCGTTGTCCCCCTCCATCCGCCAGGTCACCTTCGTTCCCTTCCCGTCCGGCACCAGGAGGAACACCGCGTAGCTCGTGGCCGAAAACGGCTTCAAGAACACCATCTCCACCCGCACCCGCTCCTCGGGCAGGCTCTCCTGGATGGTCAGCCGCCCCTCGCCCATCTGGTTGTTTCCCTTCCACGCGTACCGCGCCCCCACCCCCGTCGGCGCCCCATCGATGCGCCGCTCCGCGTTCGGGTCCAACTTCTCGAAGGGCGACCACCGGCCCCACTGGTGGAAGTCATTGAGCAGCGTGAAGACGACGGACGCGGGCACCGGCAGATGCGCGGTCCGCTCGATGCGGAACGCCGCCGGACGCGTGGCGACAAACACGATGAAGCCGACGACGAGCACCGCGAGCGCAATGAGGATGTACGAGGCCATGGGAGTCTCTCTTTCGTGGGGAGAGCCGAAGCGGGCTTCCATCCCGACAACGAATGAGGATTCGGTGGATCGACACGGCCCGCATTTTTCGGCCTGCGGGCCGTGCCACGGGGTTTTCGCCCCTCGGACTACGCCGGCTGCGCGTCGGGCTGACGGTCCGGATGCGCCGCCTGGAAGGCCGGGAGCGCCTCACACGCGGCCTCGATGCGCAGCAGCGTGGGGTACTGCGCCACGTCCACCGCGAAGCGCCGCGCGTTGTAGAGCTGCGGCACCAGGCAGATGTCCGCCAACGACACCGAGTCTCCCACACAGAAGCGACCCGCCCACGGCTTCACCGTGGTCTCCAGCGCCTCCAGGCCGCGCCCAATCCAATGCGCCGCCCAGGCCCGCTCGTCCGCCTTCAGCTCGTTCTTCAGCTTCTGGAGGACCGACAGGTTCTGCAACGGCTGGATGCCCGAGTTCACCATCTCCGCGAGCATCCGCACCCGGGCCTTCAACAGCAGGTCCTCGGGGAACAACGAGGGCTGCGGCACGCGCGCGTCCAGGTACTCCAGGATGGGGAGCGACTGGGACAGCCGCCGCGTCTCGCCATTCTCCGTCCACTCGAGCGTGGGCACCGTGCGCATGGGATTGAGCGCGCGGTACTCGGCCGTGTTCTGCTTGCCCCCATCCTCCATGAGGTGCACGGGGATGTACTCGAAGGACAGGCCCTTGAAGTGCAGCCCCACCCGCGCCCGCCAGGACGCCGAGGAGCGCCAGTAGCTGTAGAGACGCAACCCCTTCATGGGACCTTCACCACCTTCTGCGCGATGCGCCCGAACACGCTGTGCCCCTCTGCATCCTGCATCTCGATCTCGATGGTGTCGCCGGGCTTCATGAAGGGCGTCTTCGGCTTGCCCTCCTCGATGGTTTCGATCATCCGCCGCTCGGCGAGGCACGAGATGCCGCGCGCCCGGTCCGCGTTGGACACCGTGCCGCTGCCCAGGATGGTGCCCGCCGTGTACGCGCGCGTCTTGGTGATGTGCTGGATGAGGTCGAAGAAGGAGAAGTGCATCTCCGGCCCCGCCTCGGGGTCGCCCACGAGCTGGCCGTTGAGCGTGCTGCGCATGCGCAGGTGCACGCGCCCGTCGTGCCACGCCGCACCCAGCTCGTCCGGCGTCACCGCGAACGGACCGAACGCCGTGGCCGGCTTGCTCTGGAAGAAGCCGAAGCCCTTGGCCAGTTCATCCGGGATGAGGTTCCGCAGCGACACGTCGTTGGCGATCATCACCAGCTTGACGTGCTTCGCGCCGTCCTGGGCCTTGGTGCCCTGCGGCGTGTCGCCGAGGATGACGGCGACCTCGCTCTCGAAGTCCATGCCCCACGCCTCATCCGCCAGCGGCAGGTCCGCGGTGGGCGCGAGGAAGTCTCCCGAGCCGCCCTGATAGACGAGCGGATCCGTCTTCAGCGTGGCGGGCGGCTCGGCGTTGCGCGCCTTGCGCACCAGGATGACGTGGTTGAGGTACGCGCTGCCGTCCACCCACTCGTAGGCGCGGGGCAACGGGGCGTGCAGGGCCTTCTCGTCGAGCGGGCGGCTCTGCACCGTGCCCGCCTCGAGCTGCTGCGACAGCGCGCGCAGCAGCGGCTCCTTCGCATCCCAATCATCCAGCGCGGCTTGCAGGGTGAGGGCCACGTTGGTGGCCAGCGCATAGGCTGAATTGTCCCGCTTGACGACGATGAGCCGTCCGTCCCGGGTACCGTCCTTGAGCGTCGCGAGCTTCAATGCCGGGCTCCCTGGCGGCCAGGAGAAGTAGCGGCGGCCGCCGCGTGCGCCCCGGCTTTTCGTCCGGGGGGCGGGGGGAGTCAAGCGTTCGCATGGGCATGCCGCACCGAGTCCACGCGCATCCCACCTCCAAGCAGCCACGCGGGCCGTCCGCGCCCCGGCTCGTCCGCGGGGACAAGGCAGCCAGGCACACCCACCCGGTCGTCGCGGACCGCGTCCGTTGCCGGACGGTGACGGGCATTCCCAGCATGAAGGCGGCGGCCATTTCGCGCCCAGGCACCCGCCGCGCTCGCGGCGACCGGAGGAGCCATGACGAGGACGATGAGCCAGCGGTGGAAGCAGGGAGCGGTGCTCGGTGGCGTGCTGTGGCTCATGGGCCTGCCCGCGAGCGCGCTGGCGCTCGCCCCCCAGGCCGACACCTCGGCATCGTCGGCGAAGCACGAGGCCGCGATGCAACGCGCGGACCTCACCGACGAACAGGCGCGCAGCGCCATCCAGCACGCGCACGACCAGTTCCGCTACGTGAAGGAAGGCAAGAACGCGGATTACATCCCGTTCCTCGCCCAGGTGAACCCGGACTACTTCGGCATCGTGATTGTCACGGTGGATGGGCGCGTCTTCGAGGTGGGGGACAGCCAGCAGCCCTTCGCCATCGAGTCCGTCTCCAAGCCGTTCACCCTGGCGCGCCTGCTCCAGGACGTGGGCGCGGAGACGGTGGAGACGAAGATTGGCGCCAACGCCACGGGCGCGCCCTTCAACTCCATCACCGTCATCGAGGAGAACAAGGAGGCCAAGCGGCCGCCCGCGGGCAACCCGCTGGTGAACGCGGGCGCCATCGCGTCCGTGAGCATGGTGCCGGCGGGCAACGCCGACGAGCGCTGGGCCCGCATCCTCGGCACCTACAACCTGTTCGCCGGGCGCAACCTCTCCGTGAACCAAGAGGTCTATCGCTCCGAGTCGGACACCAACACGCGCAACCGCGCCATCGCGTGGCTCTTGAAGTCCTATGACGTCATCCCGGGCGACCCCATGGAGGCCTTGGACATCTACACGCGGCAGTGCTCGGTGGCCATCACCGCCAAGGACCTGGCCGTGATGGGCGCCACGCTGGCCAACGGCGGCGTGAATCCCCTCACCGGCAAGCGCGTGATTGACGAGAAGAACGCGGAGAAGGTGCTGTCGCTGATGCTCACCACGGGCCTCTATGAGAACTCGGGCAAGTGGTCCTTCGATGTGGGCCTGCCCGCCAAGAGCGGCGTGGGCGGCGGCATCGTCGCCGTGGTGCCGGGGCGCTTCGCCATCGCGACGTTCTCACCTCCGCTGGATGAGGCGGGCAACAGCGTGCGCGGCCAGAAGGCCGTGCAGTCCATCGTGGATTCGATCGGCGGCGACGTCTTCAACGACCATGCGCCCGGCACCGGACAACCCGCGGCCCGGCCCTGACCGGCCCAGGCCCGCGCGGTTCCCCCGGGGATGGGGTTTGCGTCACAGTGTCGGGCGGGTGGTCCCCGCCGCCCGATACCCCATCGCCCGGAGTCCGCATGACCGTCTGGAATGCTTCATGCCGAGCGCTCGCCCTGGTGACCCTCCTGCCGCTCGCGGCCGTCGCGCTGCCCGCGCCCACCGCGCCCCCGCGTCCATCCAAGCAGTACACCATTGAACAGTTCATGGGGACGACCGGGCTGGCGGGCATGGACTTCACCGCCGACCAGAAGCACCTCCTCTACTCGTCCAATCAGACGGGCATCTTCAACATCTTCCGCGTCCCCGTGGGCGGAGGGGCGCCCGCCCAGCTCACCCACTCCACCACCGACAGCACCTTCCTCGTGAGCGCGTTCCCGCGCGACGAGCGCCTGCTGTTCCAGCGAGACCAGGGCGGCAACGAGCAGGTCCACCTGTACGTGCGCACCCCGGACGGCAAGGAGCGAGACCTCACGCCGGGCAGCAAGCTGCGCGCCTCGTTCCTGGGCTGGAGCCGCGATGACTCCGCCTTCTACGCCCTCACCAACGAGCGCGACGCGCGCTTCATGGACCTGTACCGCTACGACGCGAAGACCTACGCGCGCACGCAGCTCTTCCAGAACGACGCGGGCTACGACGTCGCGGGCGTGGCGCCGGACGAGAAGTCCCTGGCGCTGCTGAAGCCCCGCACCACGTCCGACAGCGACCTGTGGCGCTATGACCTGGCGACCCGCGCGCTCAAGCTCCTGACGCCCCACCAGGGTGACGCCCAGTTCTCCGTCGCGGACTTCGACCCGCTCTCCGGCGCGCTGTACGTGCTGACCAACGTCGACTCGGAGTTCACCCGCGTGATGCGCTATGTGGACGCCACCGGGACGCTGGAGGAGGTGGAGAAGACGGACTGGGACATTGTCTCCTCCACGTTCTCGCGCAGCGGCGCCTATCGCATCACCGTCATCAACGAGGACGGCCGCGCCACGGTGCGCCTGCACGACGTGAAGAAGGGCACCGAGCTGCCCCTGCCCACGCTCCCCGAAGGGGACGTCGTCGCGGTCCAGTTCTCGCGCGATGAGCAGCGGCTCTCGCTGCTGCACAACGGCGACCGCTCGCCCACCAACCTCTACGCCTACGTGCTCGCGACGAAGAAGGCCACGCGCCTGACGAACACCCTGTCGCCCACGGTGGATCCGGAGGACCTGGTGGAGGCCCAGCGCGTGCGCTTCAAGTCGTTCGACGGCGTGGAGATCCCCAACATCCTCTACAAGCCGCACCAGGCCTCACCCGACAACAAGGTCCCCGCGCTCGTCTGGGTCCATGGCGGCCCGGGCGGACAGACGCGCAAGGGCTACGCGGCGTTCATGCAGTACCTGGCCAACCACGGATATGTGGTGCTCGGCATCAACAACCGGGGCAGCTCGGGGTACGGCAAGAGCTTCTTCCGCGCGGATGACCAGAAGCACGGCCGCGAGCCGCTGCGCGACTGCGTGGAGGCGCGCAAGTACCTGGCCAGCCTGCCGTACGTGGACGCCACGCGCGTGGGCATCATCGGCGGCAGCTACGGCGGCTACATGACGCTGGCCGCGCTCGCCTTCCACCCGGACGCCTTCAACGTGGGCGTGGACATCTTCGGCGTGGCCAACTGGCTGCGCACCTTGAAGAACATGCCCCCGTATTGGGAGTCCCGCCGTCAGGCGCTCTACCAGGAGATGGGCGACCCGACGACGCAGGAGCAGATGCTGCGCGACATCTCGCCCCTCTTCCACGCGGAGCAGATCCGCAAGCCGCTGCTCGTCATCCAGGGCGCCAACGACCCACGGGTGCTGCGCGTGGAGTCCGACGAGATGGTCCAAGCGGTGCGCAAGAACAACGTGCCCGTCGAGTACGTCGTCTTCCCCGACGAGGGCCACGGCTTCAAGAAGAAGAAGAACGAGTTGGAGGCCTACTCGCGCACGCTGGGCTTCTTGGAGCAGTACCTCAAACAGCCCGCCAGCGCCGCCGTCACCAACTGACCCCCTGGCGCAAGGCGAAGCGGTGGGCAACGCATCTTTCGTCGCCCACCGCTCGCCCCGTCTACGACTCAGACGCGGAGCGGGTTCACCGCTTCCGGGCACTCCCAATACGTGTACTCGCACACGGCTCGGGAGGGATCGCACGGCACCTGGAGGATGGTGACGAGCTCACAGGGGTGACGCGGAGCCTTCGCCTCACCCGTCTGGCGCGTGCGGCTGCCGCTCGCCGCGCCCTCCGATGCATCGGTTCCGTGAGCGTCAGGCCCACGGGCTTCAGGCGCGAGCGGAGGTGGAACGACCTCCGCGTGGTTGCCTGTCTGTCCACTTCCCTGGGAGCGCCCCTTGCCCTTGCGAGAGGCCCCCCGCGCTTCCTGCCTCGACTCCCCCGACGGTGGTACCGACATGGACGACACCACCGGCAGGAGTCCCGGCGCCGCACCCAGCATCGCGCCGAGGACGTACAGCCTGGTTCTCATGAAACCCCCTTGCCGGCTTCGACCGCCCGCGCACGCCATGGCGCACGGGGCCCGATCGAACGGCAGCGACGAGGGTCGCCGGTGGGTCTGACATTCCTGCCCTCCAGGACAACACGGACACCGGGCAGGCACGAAGGAATGACACACGCCGGTATCCGATGACGGCCCCAGCGGGTACGATGCCCGCCCTCTCTGGAGCCGTAATCGAATGCCATTTCAGATCCACGTCCACCCGCCGCGCATCCTCGAGGTCATCTATCCCGCGGAGGTCACCGCGGAGGACCTGGCCGAGTACGAGAAGCAGCTCAAGGGGGTCATCGCGAGCCTCGGCGGTGATTGGTCCGCGCTGGTGGACCAGTCGCAGCTTCGGGTGATGCCCTCCAACGTGGTGGGCGTGATGGCGAACCTGAATGCCTACGCCCAGCT
Source organism: Citreicoccus inhibens (assembly GCF_019039035.1). Taxonomy (GTDB): domain Bacteria; phylum Myxococcota; class Myxococcia; order Myxococcales; family Myxococcaceae; genus Citreicoccus; species Citreicoccus inhibens. The sequence goes on from NZ_JAHNZT010000004.1 coordinate 241,438, forward strand.
CCACGGCATGCAGCGCTCGGCGCGCGTGGTGAGCGACCCGTCCAGCGGCCTCCAGGCGTGGCGCATGACGAAGCGGGCCATGCTCAACATCCCCGCCCGCACGTTCCAGACCCGCGCCGAAGCCCTCGAGTGGCTCCAGAACCCCGACGCGGACTGAGCCCCTCTTCCCCATGGGGACGGCGCCGCCCACTGTCCCCGGGCGAGCACGTCCCCTGTCCTCCCAGACGACCTCTCAACGGCCCCGTCCAAGCGAGGCTTGACAGCCCGCAGGCCGCCATCTAACGCACAGCGCCATGAGCACATCCGGTTCGTCGCCGCAGCGTCCCATCAGCAAGAAGGGTCCCTTCCGCGTCCTGCTGCTGGAGAACATCCACGTGTCGGCGCAGGAGATGTTGTCCGCGGAGGGCCTGTCGGTGGAGCGGTTGTCCGCGGCGCTCAAGCCGGAGGAGCTGGCGGAGCGGCTGCAGGGCGTGCACCTGTTGGGCATCCGCAGCAAGACGACCATTCCGCCGAGCGTTCTGGCCAAGGCCAAGGACCTGCTCGCGATTGGCGCGTTCTGCATCGGCACGAACCAGGTGGACCTGCCGGCGGCCAATCAGCACGGCGTCCCGGTGTTCAACGCCCCGTTCAGCAACACGCGCAGCGTGGCGGAGATGGTGTTGGCGGAGGTGGTGGTGCTCACGCGCCAGCTCTTCGACCGCAGCCGCGAGGTGCACACCGGCCAGTGGCGCAAGGTGGCCACGGGCAGCCACGAGGTGCGCGGCAAGACGCTGGGCATCATCGGCTATGGCCACATCGGCTCGCAGCTCGGCGTGCTGGCCGAGTCCCTGGGCATGCGCGTGCTGTACTACGACGTGATGACCCGGCTGCCCTTGGGCAACTCGCGCCCGGTGGCCACGCTGGCGGAGCTGTTGGGCCAGTCCGACTTCGTCACCCTGCACGTGCCGGCCACGCCCTCCACGCACATGATGATGGGCGCGGAGCAGTTGGCGCAGATGAAGCCGGGCGCGTGCCTCATCAACGCCAGCCGCGGCACGGTCGTGGACATCAGCGCGCTGGCGCAGGCGCTGCGCTCCAAGCACCTGAGCGGGGCCGCGGTGGACGTCTATCCCGAGGAGCCCGAGGGCAACTCGGACGGCTTCGTCACCGAGTTGCAGGGCCTGTCCAACGTGGTGCTCACGCCGCACATCGGCGGCTCCACCGAGGAGGCGCAGGCGTCCATCGGCAAGGAGGTGGCCACGTCCCTGCTCAAGTTCTTCAAGTCCGGCGCCACCACGGGCGCGGTGAACTTCCCCAACGTGGAGAACCCGCTCATCCCCGGCACGCACCGCATCCTCAACGTGCACCGCAACACGCCAGGCGTGCTGCGTGACATCAACCGCATCGTCTCGGACCTCAACGCCAACATCCACGCGCAGGTGCTGAGCACGGACTCCAACATCGGCTACCTGGTGATGGACCTGGACCAGGACGTGTCCCAGCAGGTGTGCGAGGCCATCGCCAGCCTGAGCACGGACATCAAGACGCGCATCGTGTCCTGACGTCCGCGCGCGAACGGGCTCACGCGTCGAGGATCTTCCCAGGGTTGAGGATGCCCTGGGGATCCAACGCGCGCTTGAGGGCGCGCAGCAGCTCCAATTCCGCCGGGGCCCGCGAGTACGCGAGGTAGTCCTTCTTCAACAGGCCAATGCCATGCTCGGCGGAGATGCTGCCGCCGTGCTTGCGCACCAGCTCGAACATCGCGTGGTCCGCCTGCTTCACGTGGGCGAAGAACGCGTCCTTCTCCAGCGTGTCCGGCTTCATGATGTTGACGTGCAGGTTGCCGTCCCCGATATGGCCGAAGAGGCAGATTTCCCAGCCCGGGTAGCGGGCGCGGAAGACGCTGTCGAGCTCGGCGCAGAAGGCCTCCAGCGCGGCCACCGGCAGCGAGATGTCGTTCTTGTGCAGCACGCCGGTGGCGGACAGGCTCTCGCTGATGGACTCGCGCAGCGCCCACAGCTCGGCGGACTGGGCCATGCCCTGCGCCTGCGTGCCGTCCGTCACCAGCCCCCGCTCGAAGAGGGACGCCAGCCACGCCTCCACGGCGCTCGCGTCCGGGCTCTCGGCCTCCAGCAGCACGTAGCAGCCGCTGGGCGCCTCGAAGGGTGAGCGCAGCTTGCGGTGGCGCTGCACGCGGGCGAGGCACAAGTCGGTGAAGAACTCGTAGGCCGAGATGAGCAGCGGCGCCTGCCGCGCGTCGCGGAACAGCCGCAGCACGGCGGCCACGTCCGGCACGGCGAAGAGGAACACGTCCTGCTTGCCGGGCAGACGCGTCAGCTTGAGCGTGGCCTCGGTGATGACGCCCAGCGTGCCCTCGCTGCCGATGAAGAGCTGGCGCAGGTCCGTGCCGGTGTTGTTCTTCTCCAGCGCGCCGTTGAGCTCCAGCACCTGCCCCGTCGCCGTCACCACCTGGAGCCCCAGCACCCACTGCCGCGTGAGCCCGTAGCGGATGACCTTCACGCCACCTGCGTTGGTGGCGATGTTGCCGCCCACGGTGCTCGACCCCTTGGACGCGAAGTCCACCGGCCACGTCAGCCCGTAGGGCGCGCAGTGCTGGTGCACCGCCTCCGTCACCGCCCCCGCCTGCACGCGCACCGTGTTGCCGAGCGAGTCCACCGCGTCCATCCGGTTCATCCGCCGCAGCGACAGCACCAGCTCGCCTCGCGCCGCCACCGCGCCGCCCGCCAGCCCCGTGCGCCCACCGGACGGCACCACCGCGACGTGGTGCTGGTGGCAGAGCGACAGCAGGCGGGACACCTCGTCCGTCGTGCGCGGCAGGGCCACCGCGCTGGGCGCCGGCGTGTACACGCGCGTCCAGTCGCGACCGTACTCCTGAAGCTCGCTCGGCTCCCGAGAGAGGAAGTCCGACGGGAAGCCCTCGGCGAGGGCGCGGAGGAAGTCAGCGGGGAGCGCGGCGGTGGACATGGCGCAGGCGTATTTCACGCATCGCGCCATGACAAGCCCGAGGGTGACGGGGCCAGGGTGGCCTGACTACCTGGCGCCGCTCGACCGCTGCGACCGGCACCACGCGCTCGCGCCGAGGGCGGTGCGCTCCAGCAGCTTCCGCAGCCGGGCCACGGGCTCGGGGGGCGCGGGGGCCTTATCGTCCCAGACGAACTCCACCTCCACGGTCCGCATCCCCGCCGTCACGGTGAAGTCCTCCTGGAGGCGGTACTCCGGGGTGTTCACCCGGACCTTGGGCAGGCAGGGCCAGGTGCGCGCGGAGGCCTTGCCCCGGGAGTAGCGCAGCGGCCCCTCGGGAAGCTGGGGGAGGAGCGCGGCGATGGCCGCGGCCCGCGCCGGGTCGTCGTCCAGTCGGACGGCCTCTGGCGCGTGGAAGTTGTGGTTCTTCACCGACACGTCCTTGATGGAGCTGGAGTCGGGGTCGGACGCGACGACGAGCGTGACGTGGTCCTCACTCACGCCCGAGGAGGACTCACGGACGAGGGACGTACGATACTCCACCGCCCAGAGCAGCTCCGGCGCGGGCTCCGCGTGGGCCGGACTGCCCAGCAGCAAGCCGGACACGAGCAGCGGGGCCCACTGCGACAACGACTTCACCCAGACCCTGATTCGTCCTCGCATCCGGAGCGTCTTAGCACCCGGGCCCGTCCTCCTTCATCGGGACGCGGATGAGCAGCGGCTGCGTGCCCGTGGCCAGCGCCTCCTCGCCCACTGCGAGCAGCTCTCCTCGAGCCCGCACCTCCAGCCGCCCGAGCGCCGCGGCTGGGGGCACTTGAGGAAAGCGGAAGCAGCCCCGCGCGTCCGTTCGCGTGCTCAAGCGCAGCGTGGGCAGCTCCACCAGGGCGCCGGGAATGGGCTCGTCCCCAGGCCCCACCACGCGGCCTTGGAACGTCTCGTCCGGCGCGGAGGCCACGACCACGGGGAAGCCCGCCCGGCGAGGGGCCGTCTCCTGCCGCTCCTTGCGCACCGGAATGCGCAGGCGGAATCCCGGGCGCGGCGGCACGCGCAGCCCAGCCCACACCGCCGCGGCCACGGGCGCCAGGTCCACCTCGAACTCCGACTCCTGCATGGCCGCGAACACCAGCTCACCGAGCAGCCGATGCGCGGCTTCAGGTGAGGCCGCGCCCGCGGTCACCAGGTAGCAGACCGAGAACTGCAGCGGCGCACGCCGGCCCGTGCGAGCCGCCGGCGCGGGCGCCAGCTCCAGCAGATACAGGCAGACGCCGCGCTCCAAGGCCTCGCGGTCCGGCACGCCCAGATGCACGGGGGCATCCAAGGCAATGCGGCCCACCCACGCCTTCAAGCGTTGATCGACCTCGTCGATCATCCAGTCCCTCGCATCCCGGGCCGCCTCTCCGGAGCGCCCCGTGCCGCCCACGTCACTTCTTCACCAGCAACGCACCTTCGCATCCCCTCCCGCCCACGCCCATGGCCCTCCAGGATTATCATGGAGTTCTAGCTAAGACAGTTGTGCGGGTTTCCACAGGCCCAGGTGGGAGACCGAACACCCACCTGGGAAACCCGTGGGCGTCGCTTCTCTTTCACCGGGCCTTCCGCGAATGATGCCCCCTGGGCCGGAAACCAGTGGAACGACATCCATGATGATGATGGGCATACCTCCAGAAAGACGACGCAGTCCCCTTCGACTCGCGCGGCCGGTGGCGGTGCTGTTGGGCGTGTTGACATTGGGCCTGAGTGCACAGGCCCAGGCCCAGGAGGGCGGGGGCGGGCAGTACAAGCTGGGTTTGCTGGTGGACGCGGGGGCGCCTCACGGGGTGGGCGTCTCGGCGGTGGTGAAGCCAACGCCGTGGCTGCGGTTGCAGGCGGGTCCCACGACGAACTCGCTCAGCTTCGGCCTGCGGGGCGGGGTGAGCGTGCTGCCCCTGCAGACCTTCATCTCGCCGTCCATCAACGCGGAGGCGGGGCACTACTTCGGCTCGGACTACAACGACGTCATCGACTGGTTGGGCCGCACGCCCGGGCCAGCCACGGCGGGCATCCGAGACGTCGCCTATGACTACGTGGGCGGCAGCCTCGGCCTGGAAGTGGGCGCGGCCAACCGCTTCAACTTCTTCCTGCACCTGGGCCTGAGCTACGTCGCGCTCAACGTGAAGGACCCCACGCCGCTCCTCCAGGACGCGACGAACGACGACAGCGTCACGGCCGGACCGCTCCACGTGCGCGCCACCATTCCCTCGGTGAAGCTCGGCTTCATCTTCTACTTCTTCTGAGCCAGGAGCCTCCCGCCATGCGCATTCCTTCCTATCGGGCGCTCCTGCTGTGCGCCGCGCCGTTGCTCGTCACGGGCTGCGACTCGCTCTTCACCCTCGAAGTCGAGGCCGAGGAGATCTGCAAGACCCAAGCGGACGTCTCGTTCCCCGCCGCGCCCTCGGGCACCGCGAGCGTCCAGCAGACCCTCTCCCTGCCCCTGGGAGACTTCGCCGAGCCGCTGCCCGAGGACGTCGAGGTGACGTCCGCGCTGCGGCTCAAGACGTTCGAGGTCGACGCCAACACGGACCTGAGCGGCATCGAGCGCGCCACCGTGTCCTTGCGCAAGCCCGGCTCCGACGAGGTCATCCTCGTGGGCGAGTACCGCCGCTCCGGCACCGGCCCCGTGCGGCAGATCCGCCTGACGGGCGGCGGCGCGGTGGACGTGCTGGACCTGGCCAAGCAGAGCAACCTCGACTTCGTCTTCGACGCGAAGGGCTCGCTGCCGTCCACCCAGTGGACCGCCAACATGAAGGTCTGCGCCGCCGTGAAGGCGCGGGCCAACTACTTCAACCTGCTGTTCTGACCGTTCGCGCGCCCGGCGCCTCGCTCGTTCGAGGCGCCGGGGCGGCGCGCTCAGGACGCCGCCGCCGCGGGCTGCACGCCGAGGAACTCGCGCCGCGTCCCCATCACATGGTCGAAGAACGGGTGCGTCACGCACCAGTTCGCGTTCTGGTCGCGGCCCATGTGGTGATCGTAGTGCCAGGGCAGGTGCGCGCGCGCCCACGCCGGGTCCAGGTGCGCGCGGCGGTGCACGCGGTAGTAGTTCGCGGCGCAGGCCCACACCGTGCCCACGAAGAAGGGCGCCACGGGGAACAGGGGCGCGTGGGCCAGGGCCAGCACCGCCAGGGCGAGCAGCTCCTTGGTCTGCGCGGACCACGTCCACAGCGAGCGCAGGTACTGGTCATCCAGCATGTCGTGGCGGCGCGACTTCTGGTGGTGCTCGTTCCAGTGGAAGCTCCAGATGCTGCCCTTGCGCCGCCCCAGCCCGTGGAGCACGTGCTTGTGCAGCACCCATTCCCCGAAATTGGAGTACGCCCAGCCCAGCGGGATGCCAATCATGGCCTTCTCCGGCGGGCCGCCCGGCCGACGGCCCAGCAATAAACAATGACTATTTGGTCACTCTTTTTGTATCCCGTGACGCGCTGGAGTGCAAACCCATGGCGACCCTGAAGCGGCCGGGCCCACGCGGCGGGCCCCGAGACGTCAACCGGAGGGAGCGGACCCGCGTGCTGGAGGACGCCGCGCTGCGGCTGTTCCTCGAGCGAGGCCTGGACGCGGTCACCATCGACGACATCACCCAGGCGGCGGGGGTGGCCAAGGGGACGTTCTACCGCTACTTCGAGGACAAGGCCGCGCTGGTGGACGCGCTGCTGGCGCCGGTGCGCGAGGCCCTGCTGGAGGGGCTGGAGGTGTGCGGACGCGCGCTGGTGGCGGCACGGGACGTGGAGACCATGTTCGAGGCGTACCGGGCGATGGCGGCGGTCATCGCGGGCGCGCTCTTGCAATACCCGAGCGTGGTGCGGCTGTACCTCCAGGAGTGCCGAGGGCCGGCGGTGGGGGCGCGGCAGAAGGTGGTCGCGCTGGCGAGGCAGGTGGCGCACCACGCGGTGGACATCACCCAGAAGGCGCACACGCACGGGCTCCTGCGGCCCATCCGGCCGGCGGTGAGCGCGCTCGCGGTGGTGGGCGCGGTGGAGCGCCTGCTCCTGGCCGTGCTGAGCGAGGAGGACGCAGGGCTGGGCAATCCGCTGGAGATTCCGGACGCGCTCACCACGCTGGTGCTGGACGGGCTGCGGAGGCCGGGGGGGCCCGCGCGCCGGAAGTTGGACGGGGAGCCCAAGCGCCCGTAAGGGTGGGCGCGTGGGACACAAGCGAGCCCGGGGCGGGTTCCAGATTCCAGGGTGGGCGTGGTGGCTGGTGCCGTGCGTGTTGGCCCCCGTGGTGGTGCTCAACCTGCTGGTGGCCTGGCTGGGTGACACGCGGGTGCCGCTCCTGTCCTTCGACTTCCTGGCGACGAAGGCGCGGGCGCTCGGGGCGTATGCGCAGCATCGTCCGTCATGCGTGCTGGATGAGCATCCGCCGCTGGAGCCGCTCGTGGTGGCCGCGGAGCGCCGGCACGGCATTCCGACCGGGCTGCTCCAAGCGCTCGTGCAGGTGGAGTCCGAGACGCACACGCATCGCATCTCCGCGGCGGGAGCGATGGGGCCGGGGCAGCTCATGCCGGACACAGCTCGGCACCTGCGGGTGGAGGACCCGTTCGACCCGGGTCCCGCCATCGAGGGCAGCGCGCGCTACCTGGCGGAGCAACTGCGTCGCTTCGACGACGTGCGGCTGGCGGTCGCGGCGTACAACGCAGGTCCGGGCGCGGTGAACGGACACGTGCCCCACAACGGAGAGACCGAGTTCTACGTGGCGAAGGTGATGACCGCGTACGCGCACCTGCGTCCGCCCCCCGCGCCCGCGGCGAGGCCGCCCCTGCGAGTCGCGGACAAGCGAGACGCGCCGAGCCCCGTCGCGAGGACAAAGCCCGAGCCCGCCCCGCGTCCGCAGCCCGTGGCCGAGCGCCCCGCCCGCCCCCCACCGCCACGAAACCAGAAGGTGGCGCAGCAGCCCTCACGCAAGGCGACGCCGTCGACAGCGCGGTCTCAGCACACGGTCCAGCGGGGCACACCTCGCCCCCCCGTTGCGCGTGAGCGCGTTCCGGCGAAGCCAGCGGTGCGGGACGACGCACCCAAGAAAGCCTCGGCGCACGCGACTCGCGGCGCCTGACCGTCCGCGGTTCGCCGTGGGCTCACCCAACAGTTCTTCGAGACGTAGCGCCCCAGGGAGCCTCGTCACGCCAATGACAATCACACCGCGGGCAGCCTGCGCATCCAGTCCGCGATTCCCTGACCGATGGCGTGCGGGTGGTCTTCCTGGATGAAGTGCAGCCCCCGCCCCAGGTCGATGACCTCCAGGTGCGGCAGGTGTTCGCGGCACCAGGCCACCAGCGGCGGTGGCACGAGCACGCCGGGCTCTACGGCGAACAGCAACTTGGGCAGCGGCGAGTGACAGAGGGCGTCTCGATATCGCTCCACAATCCTCGCCACGTCCACGGGGTGTCCCGCGACGGGAATCTCGCGCGGCCAGGCCAGCGTCGGCTTGCGTGAGGTCCGGTCCGGGAACGGCGCCCGGTAGTGCGCCATCTCGGCCGGCGTCAGTCCTCTCACCACCGAGCCCGGTAGCACCTGCTCCACGAAGATGTTCTGGTCGAGCACGAGGTCCTCACCCACGCCCGGGTCTCGGAAGCGCTGGAACAAGCCTCGCGCTCGCTCCGGAAACTGCTCCCACGACGCGAGCGGCGACAGGAACGCCTCCATGAAGACCACGCCTCGAACACGCTCTGAGTGTCGCATGGCCCAATCCAGACCAAGCGCCGAACCCCAGTCATGAACCACCAGCGTGATGCGGTTCAATCCCAACGCGGAGATAAACCCATCCAGATACCTCGCATGGTCCACGAACCGGTAGCTCAACTCGGGCTTGTCCGAGGCTCCCATTCCAATGAGGTCCGGCGCGATGCACCGCCCCAGTCCTCGCAGGTGTGGAATGACATTGCGCCAGAGATAGGACGATGTGGGATTGCCGTGCAGGAACAGGATGGGGGCACCCTGCCCTTCATCGACATACGCCATGCGGGAGCCGTGCACCTCGACGAAGCGGTGCGTGAAGGGAAACTCAGCGGAGATGGAGGTCATGGTTCTTCCTGGGTCAGTGAATCGCGCCAAGCATCGTGCGCAGCGTCGTGACGAAATCGGTCCGGCTCTTGGACTCGGGCTCGCTTCGGTAGAAGGTCGTGACGCGTCGAAGTTCGGAGAGCGTCGCCATCTGCGTTCGCAGGGCCGCCACGGTGCCCTCGGGGCTCGCGGGCTCGGAGTGCTCGATGCGGCCCAACGCCTGCGCACGGCCCAACCTTCGATGACAAGCACAGGCCGCCTCGGGGTTGGCGATGCCACAGTGGCGATTCAGGAACGCGCTGAGCGCCGAGCGCGCTCGACTGAGTCGCTTGCGGAACGTGGCCGGTTCAATGTCGAGAATCTCCGCGGCGTCCGACGAGGAGAACTCGAGCAGCTCGCCGAGCACGAACGCGATGCGGTGGTCTCCATCCAGACACTGGAGCATCGCCCTGCCACAGCGCAGCTTGAGCTGTTGATGGAGGATGGCGTCCTCGGTGCGCTCGACCGCGTCCTCATCAAGTCCCTCCGTGAGGTCCTCCGCGAAGGCCTCGAACGTGCTGCGCGCCGAGGCGGCCCGCTGCTGTCGGAAGTCCAGAATCCTTCGGACCGCGATGCGCCAGGCCCAGGTGGAGAAGCGTGACTCGCCGCGAAATCGGGCCAGTCGCGTCACGATGCGAATCATCGCCTCCTGCGTCGCGTCCTCGGCGTCCTGCCGATCCAGGAGCATCCGCAAAGCCACGTTGAAGAGGGGGCGTTCGAGCGCCTGGACGATCGCCTCGACCGCGCGTGCGTCGCCCTCGGTAGCGCGGGCCACCAGCTCGTTCGTCAACTCCGACAAGGTGTTCGTCATGGGGTCGGAGAATTAGACCGCCCGTCTCACGGAGCTGTGACCGGGAATCGTCACGTCCGCGTCAGGGCGGCCCTTTGGCTCGGCCGGCCCTCGTGAACTCTGGTAGAGCCCAGCCCATGGCTGACTCGCCCTCGACGCTTGGCCCCTCGGTGGAACTCGACCTGGAGGAGCACCGCACCGCGCTCACCGGCCACTGCTACCGAATGCTGGGCTCCATCGCCGAGGCAGAGGACGCCGTTCAGGAGACGTTCATCCGCGCGCTCCGTCACCGCGACCAGTTCGCGGGCCGCGCGAATCCGCGCGCGTGGCTGTACCGCATCGCCACCAATGTGTGCCTAGACGCGATGCACGAGAACTCGCGCCGGGCACGCCCTATCGAGATGGGAGCGCCCGCCGTGCCCGAGGATGCGGTCCTCACCGCGCTCCCGGACTCGCACTGGGTGGAGCCTGTTCCAGACGCCTCGGTGCTGCCCGCGCAGTCCACGCCCGTAGAGTTGGTGATGATGCGCCAGAGCATCCGGCTGGCCTTCGTGGCCGCGCTCCAACATCTCCCGCCTCGGCAGCGCGCGGTGTTGCTGCTCACGGAAGTGCTGGAGTGGCCCGCCGCGGAGATCGCGGAGGCGCTCGACATGACCGTGGCCGCCGTCAACAGCGCGCTCCAGCGAGCCCGCGCCACCCTGGCGACGCGGGACCTCAGCCCTCGCACCCCACTGTCGGAGGTCCAGTCCACCTTGGTGCAAAGCTACGTGGACGCCTTCGAGCGCTACGACATGGAGGCCCTCACCGCGCTGCTGCATCAAGAGGTGAGCATGTCCATGCCGCCGTATTCCCTCTGGCTCCGTGGCGCCGGTGACATCCGCAGCTGGTTGGTCGGGCGCGGCGCGCGCTGCCGGGGCTCTCGGCTGGTCGCCACGACGGCGAGTGGCGCTCCCGCCTTCGGTCAGTACCGACCAGGAGGCCCGGGAGGAACATTCACCCCGTGGGCCCTCAATGTGCTGGAGATTCAGGGCGACCGCATCATCGGGCTGAACTACTTCCTGGACACCGCGAAGCTGTTCCCGCGGTTCGGCCTTCCTGCCTTCTTGCCTCCCGAAAAAGCCGACCCCTGATTTTCTTCACGGGGCACCGATGATTTTCGGCCGCTCGGGGAGTCATCCAAGCGAACCCATTTCCTGGAGCATTCCATGGCCACGACGAACACTCCCCGCAAGGTCTTCATCAACCTCCCCGTGAAGGACCTGAAGGCCACCAACGCGTTCTTCACCAAGCTGGGCTTCCAGTTCGACCCGCGCTTCAGCGACGACAACGCGACGTGCATGATGATCAGCGAGGAGGCCTACGTGATGCTCCTCGTGGAGAAGCGGTTCAAGGACTTCACCAAGAAGGACATCTGCGACACCCGCAAGGCGACCGAGGGCCTCTTCGCCCTGTCGTGCTCGAGCCGCGAAGAGGTCGACTCGATGGTGAAGACAGCCATCGCCGCGGGCGGCTCGTACGCCGTCGAACCGCAGGACCACGGCTTCATGTACGGCTGGAGCTTCTACGACCTCGACGGGCACCACTGGGAAGTCTTCTACATGGACATGAGCGCCATGCCCCACTGAGCATGACGCACGTCGGCGGAGAACTCGCGCCTCCGCCGACCCGTGGCATGTGAGAGTCTCGCCACATGGGTGCTGCTTCGCGAAGCGTGCTTCTCCTCCGTCCAAGCAGGACCCGAGCGAGAGGCGTCGTGGTGAGCCTGCTGATGCTGGTGCCGTGGCTCGTGCTCGCCGCGCCCAATGCCTCTCCCTCCGCGGAAGGGCTCGTAGGGACCTGGGGCAGCGAGCGGCTCCTCGGGCCTCAGGTGCGCGGTGAACTGACGCTGACGAGCCGAGCAGGGGTGTGGCGCGCGCGCATCGCGGGGTTCGACGTCCCCGCGCGCGTGGAGGGCGGGAGGCTCCGCGTCATCCTTCCGGGTGGACAAGGAGCGCTGAGAGGGCCCGTGCCGCAAGAAGGGCAGCGCATCACCAGCCATTGGGTCCAACCGCGCGTGCGCATGAGCGGCATGAAGTTCGCCACGCCGGTGACGCTGATACCGGTGCAGTCGGGCGTCTGGCGCGGCGAGGTCGCGCCCCTGGAGGATCGCTTCTCGCTGTACCTCGTCGTTCGCAAACAGCAGGACGACACGGTGGAGGCCTTCCTCCGCAACCCCGAGCGCAACTGGGGCGGCAAGCAGACCTTCCGCGTCGAGCTCCAGGGCGAGTCGGTCCGCCTCAGCGCCCAGGGCGGCGGCCTCCAGTTGGAAGGCTCGTATGACGCGAAGTCCGCGCGGCTGTCCCTGCGCATCCCCGCCATGGAGGAGACCTTCGAGTTCACGCGCCGCGAGCGGAACCAGGCCGTGGGGCTCCACGCGCGGACACCCGAGGCAAGCCCGTATGTGTATCAGCCGCCGCTCGCGGAGGACGATGGTTGGGAAACAGCCTCGCTCGACGAGGCGGGACTGGAGCTCGAGCCTGTTCGGCAGCTCGTGCAGCGCATCCTCGACCAGGAGCCGGGCCCCGAGTCCGCGCCTGCCATTCAAGGGCTGCTCATCGCGCGCCACGGGAAGCTCGTGGTCGAGGAATACTTCCAGGGATTCGACAAGGAGCGCCCCCATGACTTGCGGTCCGCCGCGAAGAGCTACGCGTCCTTGATGGTAGGCATTGCCCTGGACCAGGGCGCGCCCTTCACCGTGGACACGCCGGTGCTCGCGCTGTTCCCCGAGTACAAAGGCAAGGTGGCGAACCTGGATGCACGCAAGCGCCGGCTCACCGTCGCGAATGTGCTGTCCATGTCCTCGGGCCTCGCGTGCGACGACGATGACCCCGCCTCCCCCGGAAACGAGGACCGCCTCGATGACGCCGTGCCGGACTGGTACCGCTACACGCTGGACCTGCCCATGGCGGCAGAGCCAGGAAAGCGCGGCGTCTACTGCTCGGCGAACATGAACCTGCTCGGTGGCGTCCTGCGCAACGCCACCCGCGCGTGGCTCCCGGAGTTCTTCCATCAATTCGTCGCCAAGCCACTTCAGATGCGCGACTACCACCTCGACCTGATGCCCGACGGGGAGCAATACCTGGGGGGAGGCATCTTCATGCGCCCGCGAGACGCGCTGAAGCTCGGCCAGCTCTACATGGCAGGCGGGATGTGGAAGGGGCAGCGCGTGGTGAGCCAGCGCTGGGTGGAGCGCTCCACCGCGCCGCAGTCGACCCTCCCGGAGGGGCGGAGCTACGGATACGCCTGGTGGAGAAACACCATGCGCGTGGGCGACCACGTGTATGGCGAATACGAAGCCAGCGGGAATGGAGGCCAGCTCGTGATGGTGGTCCCCGAGCTGGACCTCGTGGTGATGTTCACCGCGGCCAACTACAATCAAGCCTCCATCTGGAGGAAGTTCCGCGAGGAGCTGTTGCCGCGATACATCCTCTCGGCCGTCAAGCCCGAGGGGACCTGACGCGTCCCGATCTCGGACCTCCACGCGGCGCCATGCCGCTGTCGCACTTACAAGAAGGGCGCCGCGAACTCAGCCCACTGCGCTCCGGGAAGCAGGAAGGCGCGCGCGGCATCGCCCTGCGTGAGCCACCAACCCCCTCCGCGCAGCTCGCGCTCCAATTGTCCGGGCCCCCATGCCGCAGACCCCGTGAAGCGCAGCACCGTACTGCCCCGCGGTGTCCCCTCTCCTTCCTCCCAGCGCAGGCCCGCGAGTCCCTCCCCTGAGCCCACCCGTGTCAGGGTGAACCGCCGCTCCGGCCGCACGGGACCGCCCCAGCGATCCACGCCGGCTGGCAAGGGAGGCCCCTCTGGCGCGCGGGGGCGATTGAGGACGAGCCCCCACGCCCCCTGCGTCCCGACCTCGAGCAGCAACACGACCGTCCCGTCGAAGTTGCGATCCACCGCGCCCGGTCTCGCCACCAGCAGGAGTCCTGGCGCGGGCGCGCGCATCGGGAGCCCCGCGTCACGCAGTCCGTCACGCCAACGCGGGAGGGCACCGAGCAGCACCACGCCCACCAACGACAGCAGCCACAGTCTCCCCCGCGCGCGGACCTCCATGCGTTCGACTGTAACGCGAGCCACGCACCTCCCAGGTTCCTCCGACGCCGAGCCTGGGGTTGCCCCCCATCCGAGCCCACTTCGCGCGCTTCCAACCTCACAGTCCCGCTGTATTTCTGTGTACACTGCGGGTGCAACACCACGCCAGGGAGGGGGAACCATGCCGCGCAAGCACACGGTGAAGGCGGGGGAGCACTTGATGCGCATCGCCCGGAAGTACGGCCTGCCCGATTGGAAGGCCCTCTACGACGCACCCGAGAACGCCGCGTTCAAGCAGCGCCGCCCCAACCCCTTCGTCATCCTGCCCGGGGACACCCTCCACATCCCTGACGCCGCACCCGCTGAGATGAAGGCCGGCACGGGCAAGCAACACACGTTCACGCTGAAGAAGGCGCAGACCACCCTCAAGCTCCAGTTCCACGACGACGGCCCCGACGCCCGTCCGCTGGCACGCGTGCGCTATCACCTCGACATCGAGGGAGCGCAGCCCGTGGAGGGGCAGACCGATGGCGAGGGCTGGATGGCGACGCCGGTCCCCATGGACGCCGAGGAGGCCACCCTCACCGTGTGGCTCTCCGAGCAGGAGTCGATGGAGTGGACGCTGGAGCTGAGCCACCTGACGCCCAGCGATGACGTCGCGGGCGCGAGGGCGCGGCTCAACAACCTGGGCTTCGACAGCGGAGACCCCAGCGCCGCGGATGAGCCGCTCACGGAGCAGATGCTGCGCGCCTTCCAGCAGGCCAATGGCCTGGAGGAACAGGACGCGCTCGGTCCCCAGACGCGCGCCCGCTTGGAGCGCGAGCACGGCTGCTGAACCCTTGTCCGAGAATGCCCATGGCGCCCCCCACCTCTCAGTCCCCTGACTCCGAGTCGAAGCAGAAGGTGCGCGTCGCGCTCAACAGCGCGAACAAGCTCGTCGTCCGCGACGTGCCCAACATCATCGTGCTGGTGGGCGGCACCGTCGACCCCGGCAACATGGACACCGCAGCGCGCTCGGCCAGCTTCCATGACCCGAAGCTCGCCAGCAGCGCGCATGACCCCAACTGGTATTGGCAGGACAACCGTCCCTTCCGCGAGGCGCTGGATGCCCTGCGCAAGGACTACACGAACCTGCACCTCTTCACGATGCACGGGTGGAGCGGAGACAACAACCCAGACAACCGGACCATCGCGGGCAGATACCTGGCGGATCGCCTCTGCGGCGGTGGCGGCGAAAAGCCGTACTACGCGGCCTTTCTCAACCGAGAGGTCTCCATCCACCTCATCGGCCACTCGCACGGCGGCAATGTCATCAATGAGTTCACCGAGCGGGCCGCCACGTCGAAGGAGTGGCCGAAGAAGTGGAAGATTCGCAGCATCACCTACCTGTCCACGCCCTTCTTCACGAAGATGCATCCGGTGAAGACAGGCGCGTTCAGCGACGCGTGCCACATCACCAACGTCTTCTGCAAATACGACCTCACCCAGCGCGTGGTCGCAGACTTCTCGCTCATGCCGTTGCACGACGTCCTTCGCCAGAAGGGCAACTCGGACGCGCTCATGAAGGAGGTGCATGGGCTCCACTTCGACATGGGCAAGCTGAACGCCGCGCTGATGTCCACGCGGCCCGTCGACAAGGACGACCGCTTCTGGCACATCGACCTGCACCTGCTGATGGACAAGGTGAAGGCGGAGCAGCTCTATGACGAGTCCCTCACGGCCATCGCCCAGCTCCGCAAGGTGTTCGACGCGGTGAGGGGACTGCTGCGCCAGTTCAACACGCCGCTACAGTTCCCCGTCGCCACGGAGCTCAAGGGCAAGCTCACGCATGAGCGCAAGGTGCTGAGCGACTCGCTCCTGGCCCGCTTCCTCGCGGAGCTGAAGACCGTGGAGAAGGGCATCGACCCCACGGAGAAGGCGCTCCGCGCCCGCCGCAAGAAGGGCGAGTACCCCGTGGGCGGGCTCTTCGATGACCTGCACCTCGCCGACTTCCTGCAACCGCTCGTGCGCCTCATTGGCGTGGACCGGAAGACCTTGAATGGTCCGCTGTGGGCGCTCATCGGCTCGATGCTGGAGGAGCAGGTCGCGGAGTTCGACAACACGGTCACCTCGCCCGCCGCGCAGCTCAAGGCGACGAAGTTCGCCACGGCCATCACCCAGGTGGATGTCTCCAAGGAGGATGGGTACAGCCACCGGCACAAGGACGTCGAGTTCGGCCGGTTCATCTCGCGGCTGGAGGGAATCGAGAAGCGCTACGCCGTGGCGCCCGCGCTGCGCAATCCACGCGACCTGCGCGACCTGCTCTTCACCTTGCTCGCGCAGGTGGAGCCGCTGCGGCTGCTCGTGCAGAAGTGGGCCTCGGCCGCGGACTGGGCCGCTTCGCTGGCCACGTATGGGAGCAAGACGAAGTCTCCCGGCCTGCGCGTCCTCATCGACCTGGTGAACCACCTGGAGAGCTACTTCGTCATCGTCAGCGAGCGGAGCGCGGGCGGCCTCCAGGTGGATCAGCCGAAGGTCGATCCTCCCTATGGGAGCCTGGACTACTTGATGCGGGTGTCCCACTCCGTCAGCCGACAGGACCTCTACCCTCCCGTGAAGGAGGCCCTGAAGAAGCAGCTCGACACGCGGCTGAAGCGAGGCTGAGCCCCTCGCCTGAGGCGGCATTGTCCGAGTGAGCACCGGGGCGCTCGAATTCTCGTGTGCCGGTGGGCCCTCCAGCACATCCTGGAGGACCCCACCTTCCTTCCAGGAGGATTCACCGCATGACTGGCACCGCGACTCGCCCCGCTGAGCAGAGTGGCACCTTCAAGCTGGGCGGAGACCTTCCCATCCATCGCCTGGGTTATGGCGCCATGCAGCTCACCGGCCCGGGCATCTGGGGTCCGCCCAAGGACCGCGCCGAGGCGGTGCGTGTGCTCCGCCGCGCCCTGGAGCTGGGCGTGGACTTCATCGACACGGCGGACTCCTATGGCCCGTATGTCAGCGAGGAGATCATCGCCGAGGCGCTTCACCCCTACGCGCCGGGCGTCGTCATCGCCACCAAGGCGGGGCTGGTGCGCACAGGCCCCAACCAGTGGTTCCCCGTGGGAGCGCCCAAGTACCTGCGTCAGGAATTGGAGATGTCCCTGCGCCGGCTGAAGCGGGAGCGCATCGACCTCTATCAATTGCATCGCATCGACCCGAAGGTCCCCGTGGAGGAGTCCCTGGGAGAGCTGAAGGCGCTCCAGAAGGAGGGGAAGATTCGCCACATCGGGCTCTCCGAGGTGTCGGTGGAGGAGATTCAGCGCGCCCGCAAGGTGGTGGACATCGTGTCGGTGCAGAACCGCTACAACCTCACGGACCGCGTGCATGAGGCGGTGCTCGATTACTGCGCGAAGGAGAACCTGGGCTTCATCCCGTGGTTCCCGCTCGCGACGGGCGGGCTGGCCAAGCCAGGGAGCCCGCTGGACTCGGTCGCTCGCAAGCACAACGCCACCCCGGCGCAGATTGCGCTCGCGTGGCTCCTGGCGCGCTCGCCGGTGATGCTGCCCATTCCCGGCACCTCGTCCGTGAAGCACCTGGAGGAGAACCTCCAGGGCGCGACGCTGAAGTTGAGCAAGGACGAGCTGGCCGCGGTGGACGCCCAGGCCCGCGCAGGCTGAGCCTCGCTACCTTTTCCGCTACCTTTTCTTGGAGGGCCGGCACTCTCCCACCGAGCCCTCCGCGCAATGACTCCCATCTGTCCAGGTGGCGCCCGACAGGTTGGCGCCATCCAAGCGCGCGCCCTCCAGGTTGGCGTTCTCCAGCACGGCCTCCCGCAGGTCCGCGTCGCGCAGGTTGGCGTTCTCCAGGTCGCAGCGCTCCAGCACGGCGCGCCGCAGCTTCGCGCCGCGCAGGTCTGCCCGGGCCAGCAGCGCGCCGCCTACCGGCACGGAGTACGCGTGGGAGCGCTCGGAGCGGCGGTAGGGCCCGTTGGGCCCGTGAAAACCGCGCTCCTCCAGATTGATGCCGCGCAGGTTCGCGCCCTCGTAGCGCGCGGACTCCAACCCCCGCGCGCCTCGCAGGTCCGCGCCCTCCAGGTTCACGCCCTGAAGGAGCGCCTGCTCCAGAAAAGCCCCGTCGAGGTTGCACTCACGCAGGTCCGCGCCCTGAAGGTCCGCGAGCGTGAGGTCCACGCCGGAGAGGTCCGCGCCCCGAAGCTGCGCGCGCACCAGCCGGGCCTTCTCCAGCCGCGCCCCGGAGAGCCGAGCCCGCTCCAGGTCCGCGCCCTCCAGGGAGACCCCTCGGAGATCACACCCCGAACACTCACGCGACACGAGGAGCCCTCGGGCACGTTGCTCCAGCTCGCTGGGACAACCCGCGCCCAACACGCCAGACAATCCCAGCAGGCAGACCGGAAGCAGACGCATCACACGGGAGCGGGACATGGACCGACACTACACCGGGCCGGCGGCAGTCACACGGCCCGACGAGGTCCTTCCCACGAGCCGACGCGCGCGACGATCGCGAGCACAGGCCAACGCCTGTCTTCAACCGGCCCCAGGGGACCTCGCATCAGCGAAGCCTGAATCGAACAGCGGGTTGTCCGTGCGGACGACAGTCTCGCCAATGGGAACCGGGCGGACGTCGCTCACGAACAGGCATCGCTTCTTGCAGTGCATTCGGCCCCGTCGGAGTCCCTGCCACGGGCGCCGCTCGCGAGGCTGACCGTCAGCGGCGGGGCTCTCCGCGGCTCCACCTCGTGGTCATTGCAGACAAACTCCTTCAACCCATCGTTCGAGTACGACGCCCCGCACCCCGCCGTGAACCACACACGGTCGGGCTTGGGCGTGACGGGCACCTCCGTGACGGAGTCGGTTCCCGGGAAGAACTTCTGGCAGTACGACAGCGGCTCCAGGCTCGCACCCGAGGAACAGTCGGCATCATGCGTCCAAGGGCCGCCCGGCGCCTTGTGAACGTTGACCTTCCCCCACCAGTAGGAGATGCGCCCCACCTCTCCGCCACGCTCGCCCGAGGTGGACGACCGTGCCTTCCCTCGGGTCAGGAAGGAGCTCGGCACGAGGCCCGCCCCTGCCTCGCCGCGCGCGAGCGTCGCGGGGCCCGCGGCATCACCGCACGCGACGGAGCCCAGCCCCATCACCACGGGCAGCCCCGTGGCACACCCTCTCAACAGGCAGACAGACAGGAGACCTGGCGCACGGGAGCGGGGCATGGCCAGACACTACAACGGAAGACGGCGTCGCGTCCGGGCGCCGTCCTCCCTTTCACATCACGGCACGCGAACGATGCGGGTGCCGAACCAGTCCCTACCGACGCGCGCGCGTCCGTAGAAGCTGCCGGCCGTCATGAAGTACTTGGAATTGACCTGCGTCTCGCTGGAGCCGGGAGGTCCCGGCACGCCACCGTTCTGCACGAAGCGGAAGCCTACGTTGGCATCGCTCCATCGACGAGCTGATACAGCTTCCCCTCGATGATGACCTGGAGGTGTTGGTCCACGACCTGGCGGAGGGTCACCTCCTCGTGAGGTACGCCGCGAGGTCATCCTGGAACTCGCTGTAGTCGACATCGACGATGTCGCTCCCCCGCGGCCTCGGTCGGACGGCGCGGCTCCAGATAGGACTTCGCGTTGACGAAACCGCTCGGAAGCATCTGGCTGGGCGGAGGGATGCCGCTGCGCGTGAAGGCGAGCGCACCGGAGCACGACAGCGCGGAGGAGCACCCCAGCCGGACCTCATGGGGGCCGGTGCGGGTCGCGGTGTACGTGATGCGGCTGCCATGCCCACCGCACGCGTCGTCATTGGAAGCGACCTCGATGTTCGTGCTCGAGTCGATGAGGCGCAGATACGTGTCGTCGTTCGTCGACGAATCCACGACGCCACAGATGTCGACATCCAGGACCTGCCCCTGGGTCAGGTGGACCAACACCGTCGAGACATTGGCGTTGGCAGGGCGTGCTCGTGTTCTGATACAGCTTCCCTGGGCTATTCCATGGACCAGACCTTCGACGTGGGCTGGGACAAGAGCACGGCGGTCAGTCCTGAGGACGGCTCGAACGCGCGCGCCACGGGCCGGGTGTATCGCGTGGACTTCGCTCTGAAGCCGGACTTCCATCCGGACCACGCCGACCCGGCCCGAAATGCCGGGGCATGGGTTCAGCACCCGATGCTGCGGCAATAACAGACAATGCGTTCCCGGCCGCGCCCCACGAGCCATGCGCTCGCGGGGCGAAGACGCCGGGATATATCCCCCCGCCTCCACTGTCTGTCGCTGAGCCAGCACGATTGGCTGGCGCCCAGTCCGAGTGTCTTCCTCGCGGGCCCGCGCTGAGCAATGGCGCGGGCGCGCCGCTTCCGCTCAGGCCTGCTCGTCGGGAAGGAGCATCAGGAGAAGCTCGTCGTCGGGACTGAGTGGGCGCCAGCCCGGAGGCGGAGGGTCGGCGCGAAGCACCTCCCGCGCCCGGCGAACCCTCTCCTTATGGGTGTCTGGAACGATGCCGGACCAGAGTCCAATGGCCTTAGCAATCTTGAAGCGGTTGTCGTCGTCCAACACAGCTGGCCATCCCTCAGGGAGGCTCGCCCATAGCTCGCGTACAAGTTGCCCACGAACCAAGCGGGTCACTTGCCCGGTTCGTATCGCTTCGGCCACCAAACCATCGTAGACCTGAACTCCAGCAACGTCGTCCGGCCCCAGTTCCTCAGCCAGCGCCACCAATGATGCAGTGGGACGGGCCTCAGCGAATGCCGTGAGTGAGTCGTAGCCTCTCGCACGGACGCGCCCGTACAAACGGCCCTTCCAGTTCCCCTGCCAGGATTGTCCGTCGCCGGTCATCGGCTCCTCCAGGTCGTGAACAGGAGCGGGACTCTGTAGACCTTCATGCGTTCCCCGACGATGTCCAGGACCTGATTCCGCGTCAACCTTTGGCCAGCTTCAGCCTCCGCGTCGAAGAGAGTCTCCATGATCATCCGGTTCCACTCGCCCGGCCACGTGCGCCCGCCCCCAACCGCCGACCCTGCCCCAGATTCATTCTCACGAACGTCACGGCGGCGCGTCAGCCGCTCCGACGCATCAGGCCCCGTGACGGATGACGGCCGAGAGACGGGGCCAGATGAATGCGCTGCATCCGACCGCTCGCTGAGCGCGGAGCCGTCCGGAGTACGCGGCCGGGTGTTCAGGTTCAGCGTTGGGCCCCGCTCTGGCGCCACCGACGCGCAGCTGGTCAGCCCCAGGGCCACTCCGAGCCAGAGGACACCCGCTCGCGGTACCCCTCGCCAGGACGCCGACGGCGAAGGGGCCCGCTCGCCGCGCTCCGTCCGCCGTGCAGCACCGCGGCGTGTCGCCCGTCCCCATCGCGTCACGCCCAGGAAGAGCGCGGAGAGAACAGCGCCGGTCGTGAATAGGACCGCACTCCCGGCTTGCCGAGAGTCAGACAGATTGGACATGGACGAGAACCCCCGAGCGCCCGCGCGAGAAAGACTCGCGCAAAGGCAGACTCAAGGTACCGCCGGCTCTGTCCAGCCTGAACGACGTGGCAGGTTCGGACCGAGGGAAACCCTCATCACGCCTCATGCCCCCGCGATGCCCGGCTTGAGCAGGTCAAGCCCTCATGGGCCTCGCGGCACGGGTCATCGTGGGCTCGGCACTAATAGAAGCAGGGGCCCGTCTCGCGCAGCTCGAGCGTCGCCCATTCGCTCGCGGGGCACTCCCTGGCGATGGCCATGGCCTCTTCACGCGTCTGGACGTCGAGATAGAAGAAGCCCCCGACAATCTCTTTCGCCTCCGTGAAGGGCCCGTCGCTGACCATCGGCTTTCCTGCTCGCGTCGTGAGCCGCACGCCCTCGGCGTCGGACTTGAGCGAGTCAGCGAACTTGCACACGCCTCGCGCCATGACGCTCTCGACGAACTTCCCCATGCGCTCGAACGCGCGCCGCGCCACGTCCGGTGGGCGAGTGCGCCGCTCCTCGCCCGACTCCAAAACCAACAACATGAATGCCATGGCAGACTCCTCGAGCGCGAGACCCTAGCGCACCCGCGCGGCATCCGGCTGAGCCAGCACCCAATCCACGAACGACTTCGCTGCGGGTCTCAATCGCCGATGCGCGGGGTACACGACGAAGTATGAAACGCGCGTGGTCAGGGAGGGGCCAGGCAAGCGAACGAGCCGCCCATCCTCGAGATACGCCGCCGAGACTCGCTCGCGGGCCAGCAACACGCCGAGTCCCTGGCTGGCCGCCATCAGCGCGGCGGACGTGTCACTGAAGTGGAAGCGCTCGTCGATTCGCGCGTCCCGCACCCCCGCCGCGCGGAACCAGTCGTTCCAACCTTGCCGAGCCAGGTCCGCGATGAGCGGCAGCGCCGCGAGGTCCGCCGCCTCGCGCACGTTCCCGAGCCCCGGCAGTGCAGGCGATGCCGCGGGGAACAAGGTGTCGTCCATCAAGTGGTGCGCGGTGAGTCCAGGCCAGGGGCCCTGCCCGTAGCGAATGGCGAGGTCCGCGCCGCCCTCATCGAAGCGCGCCAGCGACGCCTCGGAGTCCACGTGCACGCGAACTCCCGGGTGCGCGCGAACGAACGCGGGCAGGCGTGGCAACAACCAGCCGTAGGCCAGCGAGTGCAGCATCGAGATACGCACCCGCTCGGGATAGTCGCATCCCGCGAGCAGGTTGCGCATCACGCTGTCCATGTCGGACATCGCGGAGCTGGCCGCATCCGCGAGCTGGCGTCCCTGCGGCGTCAGCGACACCCCACGCGCGTGACGCTGAAACAACACGAGCCCCAGCCGCGCCTCCAACTGGCGCACATGGTGGCTGACGGCGCTGGCGGTCAGGTGCAGCTCCTTCGCCGCATGGGCGAAGTTCTGGTGGCGGGCGGCGGATTCGAACGCCGCCAGCGCGGGGAGCAGGTCCGTGCGGAGGGCCAAAGGGGGAGCCTCAAATCTGGCTTGTGTCTGCCGCTCAGAGTACGCGCTTGTGGCCCGGGCGGCGATATCCAGAATGCGCCGCGGACACCCAGCCCGTTATTCGTGTCGCCGCCTCCCTGAAACGGATCCCTCCCATGAGCGCTCCCGCCCTCTCCCCCGCGACGCCCACCTCCCCGTCCCTCTCCGACTCCTGGCGCACCCCGCTGGAGCTGGGCGGACTGGCCGCTGTCTGGGGCGCGTCCTTCCTGTTCATGCGCATCGCCGCCAAGGACTTCGGCGCCCTGCCCTTGGTGGAAATCCGCCTGGTGCTGGGCGCGCTCGTGCTGCTGCCCCTCTTGTGGCGTGCGCGCGCCGACCTCACGCTCGCGCGCTGGCCCATGCTGGTGTTGGTGGGCGCCATCAATTCAGCGGTGCCGTTCTCGTTGTTCGCCTGGGCCGCGCAGCGCGCCCCCGCGGGTGTGGGCGCGATCACCAACAGCATGGCCGCGCTGTTCACCGCCCTCGTGGCCTTCGCGTTCTACGGCGAGCGCATCGGCCCACGGCGGGCGATCGCACTCGTCGCGGGCTTCGCGGGCGTGGTCGTGCTCGCCAGTGGAAAGGCGGCGGGTGCCAGCGTCGGCTGGGCCGCGGCGGCGGGGACCACGGCCGCGTTCCTGTATGGCATTGGCGCCAACCTGGTGCGCCGCAAGCTCGCCGGACTGGCTCCGGGCGCGGTCGCCTCGGCGACGCTGCTGTGCGCCGCGGTGCTGCTGTTGCCCTTCGCGCTGCTCTCATGGCCCGAGCACGCCATCCCGGCGAAGTCCTGGGCGGCCGCCGCGGGGCTCGGGGTGTTCTGCACCGGCTTCGCCTACGCGGTGTTCTTCCGCCTCATCCAGCGCATCGGTGCGGCCCGCGCCGTCACCGTGACGTACATCGTCCCGCTGTTCGGCGTGGCCTGGGCGTGGCTGCTGCTCGATGAAGCCGTGACGCCCAGCCTGGCCATCGCTGGCGTGCTCATCCTCGGCGGCGTGGTGCTGAGTCAGCGCGAGAAAGCATGAAGCGCATCACCGCGGGCGGTGGTGGCGCACACCGCGCGCGGCGGGCTCGTCCAACCAGACCTCCACGTCTCGGTGGAGCTGGAGGAAGGAGGCCGGGCAGTGCGGCGTCACCGGCCCATGGAGCATGGCGGTCACCGCCGCCGCCTTGCTCGCTCCGAACGCGAGCAACACCACGCGCCGCGCCTGAAGGATGCTGGACACGCCCAGCGTCAGCGCCGCCATCGGCACGCGAGAGGGGTCGTCTCCGAACAGCATGGCGTTGGCCAACCGCGTCTCGCGACTCAGGCGCGCGCGATGACACGAGGCCACCAGCGACTCGCCCGGTTCGTTGAAGGCGATGTGGCCATTGGGACCGATGCCCAACAGGAGCAGGTCCAGTCCGCCCGCGGCGGCGAGCGCCGCGTCGTAGCGCGCGCACTCGGCCTCGGCGTCCTCCGCGCTCCCGTCGAGGAAGTGGATGCGCTCGGGCGCCAGGTTCACGTGATGGAACAGGTGCCGCTCCATGTACGCGCGGAAGCTGCCCGCGTCCTCGGGCGGCAGGCCCAGGAACTCGTCCAGGTTGAACGTCACCACGCGCGACAGGTCCAGCCCCCCGCGTCGCGTGAGCGCCACCAGCTCCCGATAGACGTTGAGCGGAGTGCGGCCCGTGGGCAGACCCAGCACGAGGTCGGGTTGCAAACGCACCGCCTCCGCGAGACGGGCGGCGCAGGCCTCGGCGGCTTCCTTCTCGGAGCTGAAGACACGCAGGTTCACGAGCGGCCCACAGCATAGGGCGCCCGCGCATCCTTGCCGCGTCCATTCCCCTCGCTGGCGGGAAGAGGACAGAGCCGTCGGCGCCCCGTGGACAGAAGACACGGTACACTGCGGGCCACATGGACCCCTTCGTGACACTCGACGCGACCGCGCAGGCGGACCTCGTCCGCCGCAAGGAAGTCTCCGCGCTGGAGCTGGTGGACGCCGCGATTGCCCGCATCGAACGGCTCAACCCCAAACTCAACGCCGTCACGCAGACCCAGTTCGAGCAAGCCCGCGACAAGGCGAAGCGCCCGCTGCCCCAGGGCCCCTTCACCGGCGTGCCCTTCCTCTTGAAAGACTTCCTGCTCGCGCAAGCGGGGATTCCCCTCACGGGTGGCTCGCGCTTCACGCGCGACTTCATCCCCGACCACGACGCGGAGCTGCTCCAGCGCCAGCTTCGCACCGGGCTCGTCGTACTCGGCAAGACGAACACCCCCGAGTTCGGACTGCTGCCCACCACCGAGGGCGCGCTGCTCGGCGCGTGCAAGAACCCGTGGGACCTGGGGCGCTCCGTCGGAGGCTCCAGCGGAGGCGCCGCCGCCGCGGTGGCCAGCGGCATGGTGCCCTTCGCGCATGCCGCGGATGGCGGTGGCTCCATCCGCATCCCCGCCGCGTGTTGCGGCCTCTTCGGCCTGAAGCCCACGCGGGGCCGCAATCCGCTCGGCCCCGAGCTGGCGGACCCCTACCACGCGCTCGTCGTGGAGCACGCCCTCACCCGCTCCGTGCGCGACAGCGCCGCGCTGCTCGACGCCACCGAGGGCGCGGATCCAGGCGCTCCCACGCTGGCGCCGCCCAAGGCGCGCCCCTACCTCCAGGAAGTGGGAGCGCCTCCTGGGCCCCTGCGCATCCGACTGGGTCTGCGCAACGCGGTGGGCGCCCCCATCCACCCCGAATGCCTGCTCGCCGTGAGCCAGACCGCCAACCTGCTGGAGGAGCTGGGCCACACCGTCATCGAGGAGGACCTCACCCTGCCGCAGGAGGATTCACTCAGCCTGCACTTCATGACGGTGTGGGCCGCGGGCGTCGTCTACACCATCGACAGCTTCGCGCAGCGCCTGGGCCGCACGCCCTCGCCCGAGCACTTCGAGCCCTTCACGTGGAGCCTTTATCAATTCGGCCTCTCCCAGGGCTTGAGCGCGTTCCTCCAGGCCCAGGCGGAGCTGCAACGCTTCGCCCGTGCCCAGGCTCGCGCCTTCACCGACGTGGACGTCTGGCTCATGCCCACCGTGGCGGAGCCTCCCCCGCCGCTGGGCACCTTCGGGGCTCCGCCGGACGCGCCCCTCACGCCCCTGTTCCGCGCCGCGTCCTTCACGCCCTACAGCCCCCTGGCCAACCTCACCGGCCACCCCGCCATGAGCGTGCCCCTGCACTGGACCCCGGACGGCCTGCCCGTGGGCGTGCAGTTCCTGGGGCGGTTTGGCGGCGAGGCCACCCTCTTCCGGCTGGCCGCCCAGCTTGAGGCCGCCCAGCCCTGGGCCACGCGGCGTCCGCCCCTGTTCGGGTAGCGGGGGGACGCAGCGCTCCCTGGCGGGCGCTCGGGCAATCGGTCCTCACGGAACTGGCACCGGGCGCGATAGAACGTCCCCCATGAAAGTCGCCGTGCTCACTGGCGGGGGAGACTGCCCCGGCCTCAACGCCGTCATCCGAGCCATCGTCCGTCGTGCCAGCGAGCACGGCATTGAAATGATGGGCCTGCGCGATGGCTGGAAGGGATTGCTGGACGACAATCACTTCCGCCTCACGCGAGAGACCACCTCCGGCATCCTGCACCGCGGAGGCACCATCCTCGGCACCTCGCGCGTCAACCCGTTCAAGGTGGAGAACGGCCTGGAGCGCGTGAAGCGCGCCGTGGAGCGCAATGGCATCCACGCCGTCATCGCCATCGGGGGCGAGGGCACCCTGTCCGCCGCCACGCGCATGTCCCAGGAGGGCCTGCGCATCGTCGGCGTGCCGAAGACCATCGACAACGACCTCAACGGCACGGACTTCACCTTCGGCTTCGACACCGCGGTGAGCATCGCCACCGAGGCGGTGGACCGGCTCCACTCCACCGCCGAGTCCCACAAGCGCGTCATCGTCTGCGAAGTCATGGGCCGGCACGTGGGGTGGATCGCCACCTACTCGGGCATCGCGGGCGGCGCGGACGTCATCCTCGTGCCAGAGATTCCCGCGGACCTGGAGCGCGTCGCGCAGCACATCCAGCGCCGCCACGCCAGCGGGCGCTCCTTCTCCATCGTCGTGGTGGCCGAGGGCACCCGCATCAAGATGGCGGCGGACCAGGACGAGCAGCTCATCACCACCGGCGCGCTGGACGAGGCCGGCCGTCCCCGACTGGGCGGCGTGGGCAACCTCATCGCGGCGGAGATCGAACGGCGCACGGGCTTCGAGACGCGCGTGTCCGTGCTGGGCCACATCCAGCGAGGCGGCGCCCCCACGGCGCACGACCGCGTGCTCGCCACCCGCTACGGCGTGCACGCCTGCGACATGGTGGCCCGCGGCGAGTTCGGGAAGATGGCCGCGCTGCGCGGCAATGAGATTGTCAGCGAGGAGCTGTCCGTCGCGACCCGCGAACTCAAGCAGGTGCCGCGCTCGTTCTTCGAGGTCGCCCAGGTGTTCTTCGGCTGACCCGACATCCGGTAGCATCGGCCCCCTGACCCCACGCCAAGGGATGGTGCCGATGCTCACCGGCCGCATGATGGACTTTCCGCTCACGCTGACCCACTTCCTGGAGCGCGCGCGCACGTACTTCGCCCGCTCGGAGATTGTCAGCCGCAACCCGGACAAGTCCTTGCATCGCTACACGTACGCGGACTTCTACCGGCGCACGTGTCAGCTCGCCCATGCCCTGACGAAACTGGGGGTGAAGCCGGGCGACCGGGTGGCCACGCTGAGCTGGAATCACTATCGGCACCTGGAGGTGTATTTCGGCGTGCCCGCCATGGGCGCGGTGATGCACACGCTCAACCTCCGCCTGCACCCCACGGACCTGGGCTACATCGCGCGCCACGCCGAGGACCAGGTGGTGGTGGTGGATCGCTCGCTGCTCCCCCTGCTGGAGAAGTTCCGAGGCGCGGTGCCCTCGCTGAAGCATGTCATCGTCGTCCCCGATGACGGGCCCGTGCCCGAGGGCATGCTCGACTACGAGCAGCTGCTCTTGCCCGAGCCCCCCCACTTCGACTTCCCCCGCCTGGACGAGAACTCCGCCGCGGCGCTCTGCTACACCTCCGGCACCACGGGCAATCCCAAGGGCGTGCTCTACAGCCACCGCTCCACCGTGCTGCACACGCTGGTGTGCTGTCTCCCCGAGGTGCTGGGCCTGCGCGAAGCGGACACCGTGCTCCCCGTGGTGCCCATGTTTCACGCGGCGGCCTGGGGCCTCCCCTTCGACTGCGTGGCCACCGGCGCGAAGATTGTCTTTCCGGGGCCGCACCTGGATCCACAGTCGCTGCTCGACTTGATGGCCGAGGAGAAGGTGACCATCGCGGGCGGCGTGCCCACCATCTGGCTGGGCATCCTCGCCCTGCTCGACCGCGAGCCGAAGCGCTGGGACCTCCACGCCATGCGCACCATGGTGATTGGTGGCTCGGCCGCGCCGCCGTCGCTCATCGACGGGTTCCGCAAGCGCCACGACCTGGAGGTGCTGCACGCCTGGGGCATGACGGAGATGAACCCGCTGGGCACGCTGGCGCGCCTGAAGGGAGACCTGCACCACGCCTCCGCCGAGGCCCAGCTCGCGGCCAATGCCTCACAAGGCTTCCCCGTCCCTTTCGTGGAGACGCGCCACGTGAGCGACACCGGCGAGGTGTTGCCCTGGGACAACGCGACCATGGGCGAGCTGGAGGTGCGCGGCCCCTGGGTGGCGGCCTCCTACTTCAGCAACGAGGGCGGGGACCGCTTCTCCGCGGATGGCTGGTTCAAGACAGGCGATGTGGTCACCATCGACCCTGAGGGCTATTTGCACATCACCGACCGCAGCAAGGACGTCATCAAGTCCGGAGGTGAGTGGATCAGCTCCGTCGCGCTGGAGAACGCGCTGATGAGCCACCCCGCCGTGCTGGAGGCCGCGGTGTTCGCGGGCCGGCACGCACGCTGGGACGAGCGCCCACTGGCCGCGGTCGTGTTCAAACAGGGACAGCAGGCCACGAAGGAGGAGCTGGCCGCGCACCTGGAGGCGCTCGTCACCAAGTGGTGGCTGCCGGACGACTACCTGTTCATCTCGCAGATTCCGCGGACCTCCACCGGCAAGTTCCTCAAGACGAAGCTCCGCGAGGACTACGGCGACCACCTGCTCAAGACGCCGGGCGCCTCCCCCACACGAAGCTGACCACGGCCAGGGTCGGCGCGGCCCTCAACAGAGGCGACCGCGCCGGCCGCACCGAGCGCTGGCGCGGGTGTAGAACGGGGAGCGCATGCCCACCGTCAAGCAACTGCGCCCCTTCGCCCGTGCCCCTCTGGCCAGTTTCCTGGAAGCCTCCGGCGCGGTGGTCCTCATCCAGCAGCCCCCCGAGCCCGTCTTCCAGCAGGTGGCCCTGCGCCTGGCCCAGGCCCGCACCGTGGGCATGGCGCACCGCTCCCGCCTCGTCGAGCGCCTGCTCGTCATGCTCCAGGGCTTTGACGCGCTGAACGTCCATTTCCTCCGCCCGGACCATGACGGCCAGGAGCTGACCGTGGGCCGACTGGAGGACTGCAAGCTGGTCGTCCATGACCCGTCTGTCTCCAAGCAGCATGCCGTGCTGCGTTGGCACGCCGCGGCGCACACCTGCTCCGTGCGGGACTCCGGCTCCATGAATGGCACGTGGCTCAACACCCGCTCGCTGAACGAGGGGGAGGAGTGGATGCTCAATGACGGCGATGCCTTGGGCTTTGGTGACGCGCAGTTCCTCTTCCTCCGCGCCGAGACCCTCCACGCCCATCTCCAGGCGGGGTGAGCGCGTCTGACATTGCGCGTCATCCATTCTGTCGACACCGTCGAATTTCATCGACGAGAGAAATCCTGACACACTCGCGGTCAAGTCCAACCCAGTGGGGTATGGACAGACAACTCATTGCGTCATTCATGCGACGCAACTCGCGGCGGTTGATCCAGGAGAATTGGAAATCGTTGTCACTTTTCATCCAATTCCGCAGGAGCTGCCATGAACCCCCTCGAGCGCGGCCGTAACATCCTCAACCGGGTCCGGACCGGTGCAGAGCACGCTGTCGACAATGTGAAGCACACGGCGCAGAACACCGCGCACCAGGTCGCCGAGGGTGGCCGCAAGGTCGGTCAGGCGGTCGACGCGTTCGAGCACAAGGTGGAGGCGAAGGCCACCACGGTGAAGGAGCTGTTTGGCAAGGGCAGCCAGCCGGATCGCCAGTATGACGGCCAGTTCGTGGGCGCGGGGGGCCAGACGTTCCCGCCCAACACGCCGCTGTCGTCCATCCCGGGCGTGACGCCGCGCAACAACCCGAACCCGAAGGAGACCGTCGTCTACGTCAACGGCATCCTCACGGAGAAGGCGACCCAGTCCTACACGCTCCAGGAGATCGCCGACAAGACGGGCGCGAAGGCCATTGGCATCCACAACGCCACGGAGGGCGCCGTCGCGGACGTCATCCAGTGCGCCAAGGACAAGCTCGACAAGGGCAAGAACCCGGCGGTGGACACGCTGGCGGACACGCTCTACTCGGAGCTGAAGGCCGGGCGCTCGGTGCACGTCATGGCGCACAGCCAGGGCGGTCTCATCACCAGCCGCGCGCTGGGTGACGTGGCCCGCCGGCTGCGCATCGAGGATGGGATGTCCCAGGCGGACGTGGAGAAGACCATGTCCAAGCTGAACGTGGAGACGTTCGGCGCGGCGGCCATGTCCTATCCGGACGGCCCCAACTACGTGCACTACATCAACACGAAGGACATCGTGCCCGGCGCGTTCGGCCTGGGCGATGGCAAGGGCCTGGACGAGTTCCTCCACCACCCCGGCAAGGGCGCCGTGGTGAAGCGCTTCACGGAGAGCGGCAGCCCCGTGCAGGCGCACTCCATCGACACCACGTACCTCAACCACCGCGTCCCGTTCGACCAGGCGCGCGCGGGCAAGTTCTAACCCGCGCTCACCCGCGGCCCGGCCCGCGCATCACTCCCGAGAGTCTTCGGGGAGCGCGGGCTGTTGGCCGTAGGTCTTGAAGCGGTCGATGACGCGCGTCATCTCCGCGCCGTCGAGCACCACTGGCGTTCCCACCTGCAGGGCCCGCCAGTACATGGCGGCCAGCGTCTCCACCTCCACCGCGAGCTTGAAGGCCGCGGGCAGGTCCACGCCCAGCGCCACGAGGCCGTGGTTGGCCAGGAGGCAGGCCTTGCGCCCCTCCAGCGCGACCAGGGTGTTGCGCGCCAGCTCCGCAGAGCCGAACGTGGCGTACTCCGCGCAGCGCACGTCCGTGCCCCCCGCGGCGGAGATCATGTAATGGAACGCGGGGATGCTCTTGCGCAGGCACGCGAGCGTCGTGCTGAACATGGAATGCGTGTGGAGCACCGCGCCCATGTCCGGCCGCGCCGCGAGCAGGTCGCGGTGGAGCTGCCACTCGGAGGATGGGCGTCGCCGTCCCTCGTGGCTCCCGTCGAAGCGCATGAACACGAGGTCCTCGGGGACGAGCGCGTCGTAGTCCATGCCGGTGGGGGTGAGCAGGAAGCCGCCCGCCACGCGCGCGCTCAGGTTCCCCGAGGTGCCCTGGTTGAGGCCCGCGCTGTTCATGCGCCGCGAGGTGGCGATCATCGCCTCGCGCAGCGCCCGGTGCTCCCCCGCCCCCGTCATGAGCCGGTGCCTCGCGCGGCCCGTCGCTCGGGGAAGAGCGACAGCATGCCCTCCTCGGTGGCGGGGCAGACGCCGCGCTCGGTGACGAGCGCCGTCACCAGCCGGGCCGGCGTCACATCGAAGGCGTAGTTGGCGGCGGGGCTGCTGGGCGGGGTGATGCGCACGGTCGCGATGTCTCCGGACGGCAGGCGACCGGACACCTCGCTCAGCTCCGTGCCCTCGCGCTGCTCAATGGGAATCTCCTTGAGGCCATCGCGGAGCGTCCAGTCGATGGTGGGCGAAGGCAGCGCCACGTAGAAGGGCACGCCGGTGTCCTTCGCGGCGAGCGCCTTGAGGTAGGTGCCAATCTTGTTGGCCACGTCGCCCTGGGCCGTCGTGCGGTCGGTGCCCACGATGCACAGGTCCACCATGCCGTGCTGCATGAGGTGGCCGCCCACGTTGTCGGCGATGACGGTGTGCGGAACACCGTGCTGGCCCAGCTCCCAGGCGGTGAGGCCCGCGCCCTGGTTTCGGGGGCGCGTCTCGTCCACCCAGACATGGACCGGGAGGCCCGCGTCGTGGGCCAGGTAGATGGGCGCGAGCGCGGTGCCCCAGTCCACGGTGGCCAGCCACCCCGCGTTGCAGTGGGTGAGCACGTTGAGGCGGCCCTGCTTGCCCTTCTTCTCCCATGCGGCCTGGAAGAGCTTCAGCGCGTGCTCGCCGATGGAGCGGTTGATGGCGACGTCCTCGTCGCAGAGGGCGGCGGCGCGGCGCCACGCCTCGGCCTCGCGCTCGGCGGGCGGCAGGGGGGCGAGCGCCGCGAGCATGCCGTCGAGCGCCCAGTGCAGATTGACGGCCGTGGGGCGCGTGGCGCGGAGCATCGCGTGCGCGGCCTTCAACCCAGCGTCCGAGGCATCCACGCGGAGGGCCAGACACAGGCCATACGCGGCGGTGGCGCCGATGAGGGGCGCGCCGCGCACCAGCATGCTCCGGATGGCATGAGCCGCCTCCTCCGCCGTGGAGAGCCGCACCTTCACGAAGGCATGGGGCAGGCGGGTCTGGTCGAGCACGCCGACGGACACACCGTCGGACTCGACCCAGATGGAGCGCATCGGGTGGCCATTCACCTTCATGGAGCGTCGTTCCTCGGGGAGCGGATTCTCCCCAGAAGGTAGCAGCCCCCGGTGCGCCGCCGAAAGGACTCCGCGCGGCGGATGGAGGTGGGGCGCACACGGTCTCCGAGAGGGGCACGGCGCCCGCCCGGTCGCGCAGCCGAGCGTCAATCCAAGACATCGCCCGACTTGAATCCGGGGCACCAGTCCCCGGCCCACGTCACGCGGCCGTGACCTGCCGCCAGCTGCGCGCAGTCGACTCGCACCCGGGTCCAGGCGGGGCGAGAGGACACGCCACGGACCGACTGATATTCTCGTATCGGCATCCGTCCGGCCGCGCACTTCGTGCAAGACATTTCGCCTGATTCACTGGACGGGCGGTACGCCGTTGCATTGCATCTCGGACTTTCCCCTCGCGGTCCCAGACGTTCTGCCTTCGGAGCCCACCATGTCTCGATTCATGAAGTCGTTCCTCGCCGTGGCCAGCCTTGCCCTGCCCTTCGCCGCGATGGCCGGGCCCAATCCCTATGGAGAGTGCCTGGACGTCTGTGATTGGACGGTGCCGTGCAGCCGCTGGTGCACGGCAGGGTGGCCGGGGGACTGGCACATCTACACGTGTGCCACGCATGGTCCGGACTGCGCTCCGGGCCTCGCCGCGGAGCCGACCGAGCAGGAGCGCCTCCTCATCAACTGGGACCTGGAGGCCACCTGCCACGAGGCCACGCCCGAGCCCCAGCCCGCTCCTGCGTCCCAGCCCTGAAACACGCTCGGCGGCACGACCGTCTCGCAGCACGCCATGCGCTCCTGCTGAGTTCGGCAGGATGAGGCTCGATGCGACCTGATGGATGACCCAGAAGTGAAGCGCACGTCCTGAGCGACAGCGGTCCCCTCCGCAGCGTGCCATCTCACTGCGGAGGGGTGCTTGATACCTATTCCTTCACGTCCATGCGGAAGGTCTTGGAGACAACCCTCCAGTCGCCGTCCTTCGAGCGCAGCATGGTGAGGCAGTCCGTGTAGTAACGCGGGTGGATGGAGAGCTCCACCTTCACGAACGCCATCTCCGGTCCCGTCAGGTCGAGAGACACGATGCGACCCGCGCGCGCGAGCCCTCGCGATTTCGGTGAGGGCCTGCTCGCCACCAGCTCCAGCCACTGAGCCCGCGGGACAATCCGAACGCCGCCCTCCTCGTTGATGGAGTAGACGTTGCACAACTCATGAAAGACGGTGCCGAGCTTCTGCGTATCGCCCTCGTGAAGCCCATCAAAGTACGTCTGAATCAACTGCGTAACCGCCTGAATGTCTTGGCTCACGTATTCTCCAATGCCCAGCCTTCACCGCGCGCCGTCGCGACGT
Source organism: Citreicoccus inhibens (assembly GCF_019039035.1). Lineage (GTDB taxonomy): Bacteria > Myxococcota > Myxococcia > Myxococcales > Myxococcaceae > Citreicoccus > Citreicoccus inhibens. The sequence continues at coordinate 275,282 of NZ_JAHNZT010000004.1, forward strand.
GGTGCCCTGGGTCCATGCCCCATGGTGTGGTGGAGCCCACCACTAATCCCCTGTGCTTCCGGGTGCACGCCCATGCACGCGAACATTGAAAAAAGAGAAGCACATCCATCCACCGCCAATACTACCCGGACAAATGAAACCAGTATCACCCGGGCAAATGAATCGAGCGCGGCTCCCACGCGCAGCCAGTAGGCGTCGGGGACGAGTTCACAGCCCCTGCCCCGCAACGTGGGCTGGCCCTTGCCAATGGCCGGGCCAGCCTTGACTCTCGCGAAAGGCGAACGTCCGGCAGTCGCAGCTCGAGGTGAGCGCCGTGCGCCTCGCAATGGAAAGCGTCGCGACAGCTTGATGATGGCGGCGACAGCGAATCAATGCCAAGACACGTTCAATTGGAGTGACTACACGCCTGAGCAAGGCCCACAGAAACCCGCTCCCCGCCTCGGAACTCCAACGGTAGGAGCATGGGTCCGAGACGAAACGACGCGATCCGCGCGGGCTCCTATCGGAGGTCCCTTCGCCATGGCGAGCAGAGGAGATGAGGCTCAAACCCTCCGTCGCTGGGCCGGCAATCTTGACGCCCGTGAGAGAGCGCTCCGGTCGATGCGGCCCATTGCCCTGGGTCACTCGAGGTTGATTCGCCCGGGTGCGCCCGCGGTGCCCGTCACAGTGTGGCACGAACCGCATGCTCCGGTGCTCTGGGGCGTGCTCATGGCGCGCTCGACGCTCCCGTGGGTCACCCGGGCGGTGAACGGGAACGCGAAGTCCTGGGCATCTCCGGCGCGAAGGTAGAAGTTTCCCGCGGCGTTCGTCGTCAGCGTGTACGCCTTCTGCTTGGCGTCGGTGATGACGACCTGGGCACCCTCGACACCCGCACAGTCGTTCGCCTCATGCGCGGCGGAATGGACCGTGCCCGCCACCACGAATCGGGGGGCATCGGCTCGCTGGGAGTGGCACTGGATGCAGTCACCTCCGGGGTGCATCTCGGAGGAGCCGCTGTCTCCTCCCGTCCACTTCTTTCCAGAGGCACACTCGGCGGTGCTCACGGACTCCAGACTTCCACCACCGCACCCCACATGAAAGCTCCCGAGCACACACCCGAGAGCCGCCAGCGACCAGCGGCGAAGCATGCTGGACCTCCCCCTGAAAGGCACTGCCTCGACATCGCCTGCCATGACCTGTTCTCCAGTGAGTCCATCCACGCGGACTCGAACGATAGCCCCACGACTTACATCATCGTAAGCGACGGTCCAGAATGAGAGACTTCTCATGTTCCTCTCACTGGCGAGCTGGCGCGGCAGGAGCGCGGCGCCCTCCCCACGAGCGCCGCACGTTCGAATGCCTGGAGCCGCTGAGGGCTCCCGGCCGCGGCGCTTCGATGCGTGGCGGCGTCCTGGGATTGGAATACGAGGAGGAGCGGCACGACGAGCGCCGGAGCCCGGTATCACAGGGCCGTGGAGACTCGTGAGCGGTGAGGTGGAGGAAGGAGGGAGCGCCCGCCGCCGGCTGAATGGGGCCCTCTGTCCGTTCACGACGCTCGCGCGGAGTGCCTACGCGTTCGACGACACCGCGCGCCCCTTTGGGAGCGCGGAGCCCGTTCGGATGAGCCAGACAAAGGCAGGGAAGCGCGCCAGGGGCAGCAGATAGGCCGCGGCGGGGAGAACCAGCGAGAGCGCGGACAGCTCCGCCAGGGACGCCACCACGAGCCCCATCACCATCAACGTCCGCGACAGCAGTCCGTGCAGCCCCGCCGAGACCGCCACGCCCGCGATGAGCAGGCCAATCCCCACCGCGTAGCCCGGGCCTCCCGTCAAGAACGCGAGCACGTGGAACGCTCGCACCACGGCTGGCGACGCCGCGATGCCCGGCTCCGACAACACCCACTGCGCCAACGCCGAGGCCCCCATCCAGAACGACGCCAGGAACCCGCCGTACAGCGCGATGGTCGTCCCCGCCACGTTCACCCCAAGGAAGCGCAGCCGACTCACCACCGTCGCCGTGAAGATGCCCAGCGGCACCGACGCGCAGAACTGCAAGAACGCGCTCGTCCGCACCGCGACCCCGTTCGCCGTGAAGTACGCCAGCGAGAGTTCCTCGAGCTGGAACGGAGAGGGGAACGGCGTCCCCTTCGCGATGGCGAGCGACAAGCCCAGGCTCGCGACGAACAAGGCCGCGAAGATGGAGCCCACCATCACCAACGGCGGCCCCGGGTGCTTCACCACCACCAGCTGCGCCTCTTGATTGTTCTCTCTCATATCGTTCACCCAGTGAACGATTCATCACTCAAACCATATGGACACGCTAGATTCGATTCATGAAGAAAGATGAAGAGGCGCGGCCGGCCCCGGGCCGAGAAGGCGGGTCGACCGCGTTCCTGCTCGCGCAGCTTGGCGCCCATGCGGCCTCCCGGTTCGCCGAACACCTGGGTCCCACCGGCCTCTCTCCGCCGCAGGTCGGAATCCTGCGCGCCATCGGGAACGGCGCGGGCTCCAGTCAGCACGCCCTGGCCAAGCGCCTGTCCATCCTCCCCAGTCGCATGGTCGTGCTCGTGGATGAACTGGAAGGCCGCGGGCTCGTCGAGCGGCGCGACAACCCCGAGGACCGGCGCCTCTATGAACTCCACCTGAGCCCGCGAGGCCGGCAGACCCTGGAGTCCGTCGGCCGCATCGCGCGCGCCCACGACGAGGCCCTCTGCGCGGCGCTCGACGAGCGGGAGCGCGGCCAGCTGCGCGCCCTGCTCCTGCGCATCGCTGAACACCAGGGCCTCACCCCGGGTGTCCATCCCGGCATGCGACACGTCGGGAAGACCACCTCGGATGCACCTCAAGCGCCCTCGGGAGGAAGGGGCCGCCGCCCCAAGAAGGGCCCGCCCTGACGCCGTGCCGATTCCCCCCGGAACCTCCGCGCGCGGCCGTCTCCAGGTGCCGCGCGACGTTGCGCGGCGCCATGCGTCCGCACCCGCCATGCCCGGCAAGGTGCGCGGCCACGAAGAAAGGGACGCCCCTCCGCGCGAGGGTGCGTCCCCTGTCGACCACCGCGCCTTCGTGGGCCTCGGCTCAGAGGTCGTGGGTCTTCAGCTCTCCGAGATACTGGGCCTTGCCCAGGTCCACGCCGTTGTGGCGCAGGATGGAGTAGGCCGTGGTGGCGTGGAAGAAGAAGTTCGGCAGGGACATCTGGGTCAGGTAGTCCATGCTCTTCATCCCCTTGCCGGGCATGAAGCTCAGCGGCACGGTCCGCGCCGCCGCGCCCTCGAACTGCTCGGGCTTGAGCGTGAGCAACCAGTCCCGCGTCTTGTTCAGCCGCGCGCGCAGATCGTCCAGCGTCGTCTCGGTGTCCTCATAGCGAGGCGGCGTCACCCCCGCGAGAAGCCCGGACGTCCCCTTGGCGATGTCACTCAGGATTTGAACCTGGCGGATGAAGGCGAACTGGTCCGGCGCGAGCCGCGCGTTCAGCAGGACCTGGACGTTGAACTTCTTCTGCTCAGACAGCGCCACAGCGCGGTCCAACCAGACGTGCACCTGGGACAGCGTGCGGAGGAACATCGGGACGGTCAGCTCGTAGGCGTTCATGCCGGCCATTCTGCGAGGCCTCTCACGTTCGTGAAAGGCCTCTCCGCATGTATGGCCTTGCCCCACCGACCGGCGGACTATTGCTTCAGGACCCGACCCGCCACGGCGGACAGCTTCTGGAGCACCGCGGGGTCACGCGCCTCCGGGGCGGTGATGAGCGCGTGGTCCAGCGCCGTCTGGCAGCCGTGCCGGCACGGCCCCTGGTGCGCACCCAGCAGCGGCGCCACGTTCTTCACCAGCCCGCGCGCCTTGCCCGCGTTCCCCAGCAGCACCGCCACCACCTGGTCCACCGTGACGGCGTCATGGCCCGGGTGCCAGCAGTCGAAGTCAGTGACCATGGAGACGCTCGCGTAGCAAAGCTCCGCCTCTCGGGCGAGCTTGGCCTCCGGCATGTTCGTCATGCCAATCACGTCGCAGCCCCAGCTCCGGTAGAGCTTGCTCTCCGCCAGCGTGGAGAACTGCGGCCCCTCCATCACCAGGTACGTGCCGCCGCGCACCACCTTGAGGTCCAATCCCTCACACGCGGCCATCACCGCGTCCCCCAGGCGCGCGCACACCGGCTTCGCCATGGACACGTGCGCCACCAGCCCGGTGCCGAAGAAGCTCTTCACCCGCGCGAAGGTGCGGTCCACGAACTGGTCCACCACCACGAAGGTTCCCGGCGGCAGGTCCTCGCGCAGGCTGCCCACCGCGGAGATGGACAGGACGTCCGTCACCCCGGCGCGCTTGAGCGCGTCGATGTTCGCCCGGTAGTTCAGCTCCGAGGGCGGGATGCGGTGCCCGCGGCCATGGCGAGGCAGGAACACCACCGGGTTCCCGGCGATCTTCCCGAAGCACAGCTCGTCCGAGGCGTCGCCAAAGGGAGACGCGACGCGGCGCCAGCTCACGTCCGTCATTCCGTCAATCTGATACAGGCCGCTGCCACCGATGATGCCGAGGACGGGCGTGGAGGGATTCGACATGGGGATGCGCGCTCCGGTACGGAAAGTGAGGAGTTCAGGCCCTGAGAGCCCATGGGTCGAGTTGCTCGAAACTGGGGTAGGCCGGGTGGCCATGGCCGGGCCGAATCACCACCTCGCCTCGGTCCAGACACGCGGTGCGCAGGCCCGCGCTCTTCGCGGCGTCCAGCTCCGCCACGTTGTCCGACAGGAAGAGGAGCTCCCCGGGAGGCAACCCCACCGCCTGCGCGATGCGCGTGTAGGAGGGTGACTCCTGCTTCGGGCCGGTGGTGGTGTCGAAGTAGCCGGAGAACAGCGGCGTCAGGTCCCCCTGCGTGCTGTAGCCGTAGATGAGTTTCTGCGCGGCCACGCTCCCCGAGGAATAGACATACAGCCGCAGCCCGCGCTGATGCCACTGACGCAGCCCCGCCGCTGCGTCCGCGTAGACGTGGCCGTGCAACTCGCCGCTCGCGTAGCCCGCCGCCCAGATGAGGCCCTGGAGCGTCTTGAGCGGGGTGACCTTGCGGTCCTCGTCCAGCCACTGGAGCAGCAACGCCACGACGGCGTCATCGCTCGGAGCGCCCCCCGCCAGCGTGCGCGCGGAGTCCAGACACGCGCGGACCTCGGGCTCGCTCCGGTGCGCGGCCACATAGGCCGCCAGGTGGCGACGCGCATGAGGGAACAGCACGTCCTTCACGAAGGAGATGGAGCTGGTCGTGCCCTCGATGTCCGTGACGATGGCGCGCAGGTCGCTCACGGCTCGTACTTGGGAAAGAGGTCCGCGATGGCGTTGCCCGTGAAGTTCCCCACCCAGCCATCCGGCCGGATGAAGAAACGGATGGCCGCGAACAGGGGCTGAGGCCCCATGTCGAACCAGTGGCGCATGCCCTCGGGGACGCTGATGAGGTCGCCGCGCGTGCACACCACCTGGAACACCTTGTCCGCCGCGTGCAGGTAGAAGCAGCCGCTGCCCTCCACCATGATGCGGGACTCGTCCTCGGTGTGGGTGTGCTCGGAGAGGAACTTCTGGCGCGCCTGCGCCGCGTTGGGCGCGTCCGGCTTGATGCGCACCACGTCCACCGTGTTGTAGCCGTGCTCCGCCTTCTCCGCGTCCACGACGCTCCGGTAGGCCGCGAGCACCTCGTCCTGGCCCGCGCCGTCCGGCAGCGCGACGGAGGCATCCACGCGGCGGAAGCGGACACCAATGGACTTCAGCTCGCGCCCGATGTCTTGCGTCTCGGTGAAGACACCCAGCGGCTTGGGGGAGGACTCCTGATAGATGGTGAGGCTGCTCATCGACGCACCTTCATCTTCTCGAGTTCGTAGGTCAGCAGATGCTCCAGCGCCACCGTGTGGCGGCGCGCCTCGGCCATGTCGCGGCCCCAGGCATACAGGCCATGTCCCGCGATGAGATACGCCACCAGGTCCGCGCGCTGCGCCAGCACCGCGGTCACCTTGTCCGCGAGCCGAGGGATGTCCTGGTCGTTCGGAAAGATGGGAATGCGGACCGTCGTCTCGTGGGTGCGCGTGTTGCCCAGGGCCTTGAGCAGCTCGAAGTTGCTCAGCTTGATTTCACCCTCGGCCTCCAGCATCGAGGAGAGCAGCGCGGACATCACCGAGTGCGTGTGCAGCACCGCCTGGGCCTCGGGGCGCTCGCGATAGATTTGCAGGTGCAGCGGCGTCTCCGCCGACGAGCCCTTGGGCGGCGGGGCGTGGATGTCCGCCACCAGCACGTCCGACTCGGTCAGCTCGCCCTTGTCCACCCCGGAGCGCGTGACGGCCGCGGTGCGTGAATCCAGGCGGCGGGAGAAGTTGCCACTGGTGGCGGGTACGAAGTTCCTCACGCTGAGGAAGCGCCCCACGTCCACGATTTCGCGGGCGGCTTCGGACAGGGTGGCGGCGACTGCCGGTTCGGCGCTCATCATCCCCTCGGGAAATCCATGACGCGACGCGAGGTCGCGGGACCGCGGGGAGCATAGTCCGGTGTTGACGGGTGCACCAAGCACGCATGAAGACGCGAGAAATCGCGATGTTACGGCGTCTCACGTTCTCACGACGTGGCTAGTGTGACGGCGAGGTGGCGAGCGACTCGACCTGCTCGGTCGTGGGGTAGGCCGGTGGACCGTACACGTTGAACGTCACCGCCTCGACATCCCCCGCGTTGAGGACACGCAGCGCCTCGCCAGCGGGGATGAGGAGCAGGTCTCCGCGCCGCATCAGGCGGGTCTCCCCCTGCAGCTCTACCTCCACCAGTCCCTCGAGCACGAGGAGGACCTGGTCGCTTCCCTCATTGGCCAAGGGCGCGGGGCTGCTGGCGCCGCCGGGATCCAACCGCATCACGGCGGCCTGCGAGCGCTTGCCCGTCAGCAAGACGTCGAACCACGAGGACTCTTCCGTCACGTTCCGGATGTGCATGCCCCAAGCGTGCGCACCGCCTGGCCCGCATCCAGGGCACACAGGCCCGTCCCCTCCCCTGCTCTCCGGGCGAGGGCGCCGCCGCTCGCAGCGATGCGTCTGGGGGAGCGAGTCCTGGCACCCCACGTTGGGTGAGGCGAGCCGTGTCCACCCATGCCCGGAGGCGTCCCATGAAGGTCGAGGACATCATGACCCGAGATCCCGTCACCTGCATGCCGGACACGAGCATGCGTCAGGCGGCGCAATGGATGGTCGAGGGCGACTGTGGCGCGCTGCCCGTGGTGGACAGCGACGGGCTGCCGGTGGGCGTCATCACCGATCGGGACATCACCTGCCGCGTGGTGGCCCAGGGACGAGACCCGGCGGCGCTGACCGTGAACGACGCCATGACGCCGAACGCGGCCACGGTGTTCGGGGACACGACCGTGGCCCAGTGTCTGGAGTTGATGGAGGCCGCGCAGGTGCGGCGCATGGTGGTGCTGGACGATGACGGCGCGGTGTGCGGAATGGTGGCGCTGGCGGACATCGCGCGCAGCGCTCGGCCCGAGGAGACCGCGACGTTGCTGCGGGAAGTCTCGCTGGGGACCTCCAGCGCCTCTCAGACGGGGTGAAGCCACGCGGCGTCCCCACCCGGTGCGTGTGATTGACGGCTCCTACTTGAAACAAACACGCGAACGGGTTTGATTGCGCGGGTCCCGGGGAGTCGGTGTGCCCCCGGGGCTGTCTCGCAACGAGGGAGGACACACGCGATGAAGACGATGACGAAGGCGATCCTGGGTGCGATGTTCCTGATGGCGACTCCCGCCCTGGCCAATGACAGCTATCACGTCTACAAGACGTCCAATGGCGAGTGTGAAATCGACACGCGCGACCACGCGAAGATGAAGGACCAGCGTGGCACGGACCAGTGTATGGGTCACTTCAGCAACCGCACGGACGCGGAGAAGGTCCGCTCGTCGCAGGTGAAGTCTGGCTCGTGCAAGTGCCCGAGCGGGAACAACTGCTAGTCGAAGCCCCGAGCCCTGGCGTCGCGCCAGGGCTCACCTCTTCCGCCGGGAACGTCAGCGGAACAGCGCGGTGAACAGCGACATGCCCAGATTCACCGCGGAGGCCAGCCCCAGCGAGAACAGCGCGCCGGTGACGAGGACCACGAGCACCGGGTGCGCATCCACCACCCTCAGCATGCGATGCAGGCCGTTCTTGAGGAGCGTGCGCTGGCAGTGCACCTGGATGCGCCCGTCCAGCACACCCTGGAGTGACGTCACCATCTCCTCCACCGAGCCGTAGCGCTGCGCGGGGTCCTTGTAGAAGCCCTTCATCACGAACCACGCCAGCTCGGCCGGCACGGGCGGCTGGTTCGTCGTGCGATGCAGGTCCTGCATCGAGGGCAGCACTGACTCCACGCCCTTGAAGATGTCCTCCAGGGTCTTGCGGCCCTCCAAGTAATGGCGCAGGCAGAGGAACTCGTGGAACACCACGCTGAGGCTGTAGATGTCACTGCGCACATCCATCGTCGCGTGGCTTCCCCGCGCCTGCTCAGGAGACATGTACAGCGGCGTGCCCATCACGGTGCCCTGCTGTGTGTGCGGCGACGTGGTCTCCGGACTGGGCAGGGCCGGTGGGGCGGCATGGCGCATGGCCACGGGGAGCGGCGGGGGCGCGGACTCGGAACCCGAGCGCACGCGCCGCGCGAGCCCCCAATCGAGCACCGTCACTTCACCGAACGGGCCCACCATGATGTTCGCTGGCTTGAGGTCCCGGTGGATGAAGCCCTTGCGGTGCGCGTAGGAGACGGCGTTGAGGACGCCGAGGAAGATTTGCATCCGCATCGTGTACGGGAAGCGCGCGTGGGCATCCGGGTCGCCTCGGCGCAGCCGCGCGATGATGGATTCGAGCGTCTCGCCCTCCAGGTGCTTCATCACGAAGAAGTACCGGCCGCGCTCATCCACGCCCACGTCGTGCAACGGGACGATGTTCGGGTGATCGAGCTGGCCGACGATGCGAATCTCCTCCACGAAGCGCAGCACCCGGTCCATGTCCGCGCCGGGGTGCATGCGCTTGAGCGCCACCTGTCGATCGATGTCGTGGTCCTGGAGCAGGACCACCTCGCCCATGCCTCCTTGGCCCAGGGGACGGACCTCCTCGAAGCGCTCGCGCGCGAAGGGGACCACCGCGGGCTGCGCGCCCTTCCACTCCACGCGGGGCAACACCGTGTTGCGCGGCGCCCCGGACGGCGTGCCCAGCGGTGCCTCATGGGTGGAGCCCGAGGACAGCAGCGTGTCCTCATGGCCCATGTCGGTGGCGGCGTGCTCCAGGAGCGTGTTGGACATGGCCCCTGAGATAGCAGGCCGCCTCGCGCCACGCACCCCGCGCCCGGGGTTTCACGCCGGCGCGACGGCCTCGCCCTCGACCTCCAACCGATAGCCCACGCCTCGCACCGTCTGAAGACAGAAGCGCGACGCGCTGTTCCATCGCAGCTTACGCTTCAGGCTGGAGACGAAGTTGTCCACGGTGTGAGGGTCCACCACCACGTCCGCGCCCCACACCGCGTCGAGGATTTCATCGCGGCGCAGCGCGCGCTCCCGCTCGCGGATGAAGAAGGCCAGCAGGTCGAACTCCTTGCGCGTCAGCTCGATGGGCTCGCCCGAGGGGTGCTCCACCCGACGCCCGGCGAGGTCCAGCGTGTAGCCCGCGAACCGGACCGTCTTCGCCTGCGCGCCTCCCGCCCGGCGCACCAGCGCCCCCACGCGCGCCAACAGCTCGCGCAGACGGTAGGGCTTGCCCAGGTAATCCTGCGCGCCGGACTCGAAGCCGCGCACCACGTCATCCTCCAGCGTTCGCGCGGTGAGCATCATCACAGGCACCGTCTCCCCCTCGTCCCGCAGGGCGCGGCACAGCGAATAGCCATCCCCATCCGGGAGCATCACGTCCAGGAGGATGAGCTGGAAGGGGCGCCGGGACAGCTGTTCGCGGGCCTCGCGCACCGACGTCGCCTCCTCCACGACATAGCCCCCCTGGTGCTCCAGGTTGTCGCGCAGCGCGAGCCGCAGATTCGGATCATCCTCGACGACGAGGATGGCGAGGGTTGATGCATTCATGTCAGCGCTCCGGAAAACTCAGCTCGAAGGTGGTGCCCTCGGGGCTCGATGCGGCGACCCGCAGCGAGCCACCGTGCAGCGCGGCGATGCGGCGACAGAGCGAGAGCCCCAGGCCGCTGCCCGGCACCTCTCGCCGGCCCACGGAAGGCAAGCGACGGAACTCGTCGAAGACGTGCTCCCACTCGGACTCGGGGATGCCCACGCCATTGTCCGAGAACCGCAGGCGGCCTCCCGGAAACACTTCCACGCGCAGGATGACGGGGTCGCGGTTGTTGTAAAGACAGGCATTGCGACCCAGGTTCGCCAGGAGCAAGCGCAGCAGCTGCGCGTCGCCGTGCAGCCCGTGGTCGCCCACCTCCACGGACAGGGACACCGGCACCTGGGTCCAGCCCTCCAGGTCCTGGCGCAGCCCCGCGAGCAACTCGTCCCACCGCACCGGGGCGAGCTTCGGCGTCCAGCGCCCCTTGTCGATGCGATTGAAGGACAGCAGGTTCTCCACCAGGAAGCCCAGGCCGTCCGCCTCGCGGATGATTCGCGCGGGGTAATCCCTGGCGCCCGCGCCCTCCGCGACTCGCCACTCCAGCGTCTCCGCGAGCAAGCGGATGGAGGCGAGCGGCGTGCGCAGCTCGTGCGAGACCGTGGCCACGAAGTCGCTCTTGAGCTCGAGGAAGCGGTGCTTCCGGTGCTGCGCCAGGAAGGCCAGGCCCGCGATGACGAACGCGAGCACCGCGCACATCCCCACCATGAACGACTTCAAGGCATGACGCCGCGCCAGGGCCGCCTCACCGCGAGCCCACAAGGGTGACTCGACGGAGACGGGCAGCGACGCGAGCAGCAGCACGGGCTCATCCCCGGGCAGCGTCACCGTCCCGTCCTCGCTCAAGAGCCCTCGCTCGCGCATCTCGCGCGTGAGGGCTTCCAAGTGGGCGGGCACGTTCACCGTGACGCCTCGCACGATGGCGCCTCGGTCCGGCTCCAGGTACCAACCGGACCGCGCCAGGACGGGCCCGTCAATGTGCTCCGGCAGGTCCAGGGGCGCGGTCGCGAGTTCTTGCGCGCGCGCCTCGAAGTCCTCCGCGGGGATGCCCAGGCGCATCGACAGCGTGGTGATGCGCTCGCGGAGGAACTGGAAGTCCGCCGCCGTGAGCCGTGAGCGCTTGAGCAACAACAAGCGCTGCAAGCCCTCCATCCCCACCGAGCCCGGCCCCCCGCGCCAGCCCTCTCGCACCAGCGCCCGCATCACATCTGGCAGCAGGTCTCCCTGGGCAGCCACGCGCTCCACCACGAGCAGGAGCGAGGGCAGGTCCCGCCAGGAGGCCAGCATGTAGTGCGTGCGGTGGAAGAAGAGCGCGCCCAGGGCCTGCATCGTCGCCGCGGTCCGGCCCTTCGCCGCCAGCGTGCGCTCCACGCTCTTCATCAACGCGAGGCGCTCGGCCCAGGGCCCCTCTCCGGCCTTCGTCACCTCCGTGCCAGCGCGCAGCCGCGCGTAGCGCTCTTGAGCGGGCGTGGCCTTGGACGGATTGAAGCGCGCGAGCCGTGGGAGGAGCTGCTCGTCGTGCTCTCGCAGATAGAGCCCGGCGGCGGGCAGCAGCGGCTCCCACCGCGCGGCCTCCAGCGAGTGCCGAACGCCCTCCAGCTCCCGCCGCAAGGACTGTCGCAGCGACGCACGGGCATACTGCTCCAGGGCCTCGCGCTGGGAGCGCAGCGCCGCGCGGGCGTCGTCGCGCTCGGCGATGAAGATGCGCTCGAGACTCCACAAACCCACCCCGAGCCCGGCGAGGCCGAGCACGAGGGCGATCAGGGTGGGCAACAGCCGGCGAGTCATGCGGAGGGAGACCTACTTGATGCGGGGGGCGCGGTCGAAGTCCATTCCGCGAACGGGGACGATGGACTCGAAGCGGTCGTCGCGCTTGTCGAGCGAGCGGGTGGTCCGGATGAGCGCCCCCAGCGTCTTCACGTCAGGGCGATCCTTCAAGGCGGGGCCCAATCCCTCCCAGAGCACGATGAGGCGGTCATAGGTCAGCGGGCGAATCCAGTACGAACCGCGCAGCTTCTCGGCGAACGCCGCCGCCACGTAGGCCAGACGTGTCACGGGAGCGGCGCTTTCATATGAGGACCGCATGGCCTCGGCCGGGAGCTGGACCTCCAGTGGCTTCGAGGAGCCGCCATCTGGCGCCTTGAAGCGAATGCGGAACTTCCCCAGCGGCAGGGAGGGCGTGCGGAGCTGCACCTCGTAGAGGGCGGTCACTTCATGGCCCGCCCCCACCTCGCCGGCATCCACCTTGTCGTCGGTGAACTCCTGCCGCGTCAGGGCCCGGTTCTCATAACCAATCAAGCGGTAGCGAGACACGACCGAGCGGTCGAACTCCACCTGGAACTTCACATCCTTGGCCACGACCTGGAGCATGCCCGTGAGGTTCTGCACGAAGATGCGCCGCGCCTCCTCCAGCCGGTCCACGTAGGCGTAGTTGCCCTCCCCCACCTGGGCCAGGCGCTCCATCAGGACGTCGTTGTAGTGGCCCATGCCGAAGCCCACCGTGGAGAGCGTGATGCCCTGGGCCGCCTGGTCCTTCACGCGAGCCCAGATGCCATCCGCGTCGGTGACGCCGTTGTTCGCCACGCCGTCCGAGCAGAGGATGATGCGGTTGATGCCGCCCTCCACCCGGTTGCGCGCCGCCAGGGCATAGCCCAGCTCCAGGCCCGCCTGAGCGTTGGTGGAGCCACCAATGGACACCGAGTTGATGGCGGCGTGCAGCGGCTGCTTCTCGGTGGCGGCCGTGGGCGCGAGGACCTCCCGCGCCTCACTTCCATACGCGACGATGGAGATCCGGTCGCGCGCGTCGAGCGCGTCCACCAGCAAGTGCAGCGCGCGCTTCACGAGCCCCAGTCGCTCGCTGCCATCCATGGACCCCGAGACATCGATGACGAAGACCAGATGGCTCGGCTTGCGCTCCGCGGCGCGGACCTCCGGCGCCTTCACGCCGATGCGAAGGACCCGGTAGCCAAAGCGCGCGGGAGACGGAAAGCCCTCCACGCTCACCGTGAACGGCACATCCCCTCCGTTGACATAGCCATACTCGAACGCGTTGACGAACTCCTCGACCCGCACGGCGCGCTCGTCGGGGAGCGCGGACCGCTCGAGATAGGCGCGGGTGAGCGAGTACGACGCCGTATCAGTATCCACCGAGAAGGTGGAGAAGCGCTGCTCCTCCGTGTCCACGGTGGGATTCACGCCGTAGCCCTTGAAGTACATGTCACTCAAGGGCGGGGGCGCAGACACCGGCTCGGAGTGACTGGCCGCGGGTTCGCTGGGACGCGGCGCACGGAACACGGTCTGCGGCGTGCCATCCGGAATCACCACCGGCATGAGCGGCACGGCCCAATCCGGCGCGGCGTCACGACTGCTGTTGCTGCCCTGAGGGCCGTCACTGTCCGTCGCAGTGTTCACCCCGATGAGGCCCTCGAACCGACGGTCGGGGTTCCAGGCAGGCGGAGGAAGGAGAGGCCCCTTTCCATTGATCCCGTAACCAGGGTCGCTCGGACTCAGCCCCGAGAGCCAATCCTCGGCCAGCATCCCATCGCTCTGCCCATGCGACCCGCTCCGAGGGACTCGAACCACGGCGATTCGATTGATGAGATCCTGGTCCACATCCACCCCCTGGCCGCGCACAGCACCCACGTCCTCCGTGGGGGCCTCGGCACGTGGGGACGTTGCGGGGATGGGCGTCAGCGCGATGTCGACTCGGACGACGCGGCCCGCTCGCAGGTCCACGCCCGTTCGCTCCGCCACCGCGAAGCCCTCCTTCTCCAAGCGGAGGGAGTAGGCCCCCGGCGGCAGCTGAGGGATTCGATAGTCGCCCTTGGCGTTCGTCACCACGGTCTGGGCGCTCACCGTGCTGGGCGAAGTCGCGACAATGACGACGCCCGGCTCCCCGTTCGGGTTCAACTCGCTACGGACCTTCCCCAGCAGGACGCATGACGCGGCCCGACCCGCCTCGCCCTCAGCCCAGGCGGGCGAGACGAAGAGCAAGAGCCACGCACACAGGGCACTTCGAAACACGAACCTCATCGGGGCAACCTCAGCGAGCCGGGAGGAGGGCATCATCCCGGTCACGCCCACAGCAAACCGCATGTGCACCTCTCCACTTCATCATCGTTTCATCACGGGTGGCATCGATGATGTGGGCGCGGACGAAGACAGCCCGCTCCAGGCGTGCAGCCGAGCAGTGCCGCAGCTCTGAACGCGCGACCCGGGCTCTCAGCGCTCGGGCGGCGTCCCTCGAATCGGTCGGGGCTCGCGCTCAGTCGCGCGCGGCCCACAGGTCGGCAGCGGAGAGGGTGAAGTCGCTCTTGCCGTCCGCGTCCACCCACTCGACCGATGTCCCGCCGTACCGGAGCACGGGCCTCAGTTCGCGCTCCAGTCGCCGATAGGTGAACGTCGGTGACATAGGGAGCATCCAAACCTCCGCGCGCGTCGTCTCTCCATGAAGACCCCACGGTACCGTTCATCCAGTTCGACGGCTACGGAGTGGCGTCCCAGCCGCGACGTCGCCACGAGAGGAACTCAAGAATCAGCGGCGCAGGGCCTGAAAGGGAAAGGCAGTCGGCGTAGGGGGCGGAATCAGAAGCAGGGTGCGTCGTGATGATGCGGACCCCACGCACCTCTTGGGCGGTTGAGCCCAATGGGCAGCATGGGCCGTCGCCAATCCAGTAGTGCGTGGGAGGCGCAGTAGCGACTGCACCCGAGAGGACGAACGCTCTCTCCGCGCTCGCAATGGGCCACCTCGAGCCACCCCCGGAGGTAGCTGCGACCTTCACGCCATTGGCCCAATCACACTCATTTCCTACATGAAAAGAGCGACATATCCCCTGCAACTTGCCGCTGTTCAGCTCACGAGGCACCAAGACCTTTCCCACACCCGGATACGTCTCGAGGGGCACACCCATACGAGCGACGGGCTTGGATGCCCAGAGCACGACCTTCCGAAGATATTGAGGACGCGGAGTGGCTTGAGCATCCGGGCCACATCAACCTGAGGCCCAACCAGGGCGGCGCCACGTCTCTGCGCCGCACCCAGTTGGGCCTCAGACCCAACGCCGACCTGACGAATGCCTTGAAGCCCCCTCGCCCCTCCCTCACGGAGTGATCGCCCCCTCGGCGACTCCGTGATGACGTCCACCTGCTTCGCATTCGCCTCCGTGCGCCGCTCCCCTCCAAGGACTGGGAGAACACGCACAGAGCCCCAACGAGCGACTGCTTCAGCTCGTCACTGACCACCGTTCCCTCGGTACTCGCCATTCATCCAGACAGCAGCTCGGCACGACACCGCATGGAGCCGCCGCCCTCAGTCGCGGACCACTCCAACGGATGCACATGCGGAGCTTCAGGACGAACACCTCGGTGCAGGTGATGTCGCATCATTCGCAGACTCACCTCGCCCGTGCCTCACGAGGACATCGTCACTTCATCATCGTTTCATCATGATGGGACCGGACGTCGGGGAGTGAGCGTCCGCAGCATGGACGCGCCGCGCCCAGGTGCCGCCGCGGACTCTCGCGACATCACAGCGTGCTCCACTCAGCGTCTGTCTTTGGGCCGCGCCTCGGCGAATCTTCCATGCCGTGATGCCGCGTGGCAGCTTTGCAGGAAAGAACGAAGCTATCAACTTGCGCGTGCGTTCCGTACTTCTGCGTGCGACCGGGCTCCTCCGGTCTCATCCAGGAGACACGCCAATGGACGCAACGAGAGACTCGCGGCCCCCGCTGCTCGACGGGCTGCGCCTGCACTTCACGGTGATGGGCGAAGGCCCTCCGCTGTTGCTGCTTCATGGCTTCACCGGCGTGGGCGCGGACTGGGCCCATGTCTTTGATTTGGACGCGCTGGGCCGCCAATACCGGCTGATCGTTCCGGACCTGCGCGGCCATGGTCGCAGCCTCAACCCCTCGGACAACTTCACCATGCGCCAGTGCGCGGTGGATGTCCTGGCGCTGCTGGACTCGCTGGGGATCGAGCGGTGTCGCGCCATGGGGATGAGCCTGGGCGGCAACACGCTGCTGCATGTGGCGACGCTCGCTCCCGGCCGCGTCGAGCGCATGGTGCTCGTGTCCAGCACGCCGTACTACCCCGCGCAGGCGCGCCAGCTCATGGCCACCTTCACGGAGGAGTCACGCTCCGAAGCGGAGTGGGCGGAGATGCGCTCCAAGCACGTTCACGGCGACGCGCAGATCCGAGCGCTCTGGCGCCACGCGCGCGGCTTCGCGAACAGCGTTGACGACATGAACTTCACCCCGCCCCTGCTGGGCACGGTGCGCGCGCCGACGCTGCTCGTCCAGGGCGACCGGGATCCGCTCTATCCCGTGGAGCTGTCGATGGAGATGTACCGCGCGATTCCGGCGTCCCGCCTGTGGGTCGTTCCAGGGAGCGGCCATTGCCCCATCTTCGGGGAGCAGCGGGAGCCCTTCGCTTGCGCCGCCCTGGCCTTCATTGCGACGCCGCCCGACGGCCTCAGGGCTTCGGTGACGTGAACGGCACGTCCTGGACCGGGAGCTTCGTGGCGCCGGGCAGGTCGAAGTGCCACCACTCCATCTTGTTCGGCGTGAAGCCCGTCCCCGTCATCGCCTCGAGGAGAATGGCGCGGTGCGCTCGGGACGCGGGCGTCCCTCCTGTGTAGCCCTGGTGCGCCGCCGGGCTGAAGCTGTCGAACGGGGTCGGCATCTCCACCTCGCCCCCCTCCCGTGTCACCAGCGTCAGGTCCACCGCCGCGCCTCGGTTGTGATTGGAGCCCTTGCGCGGGTCCGCCACATATCCAGGCTTGGGCATGATCTTCCACATCTCCCACTGCACCGCGCGCGGCCGATAACAATCATAGACCTTCAGCCGATAGCCTTTCGGCCGCAGCGCGTCCGCCGCCTGCTTCAGCCGGCGCGCGGCGTCTGGCAACAACAGACACCGCGCGCCGTCGGGATACACCTTGCGATTCAGGAAGTTGTCGGGCGTCGCGTAGCGGAGGTCCAACACCAGGTCCTCCACCACCGTCGTCGCGTCCACCAGCGGCGCGATGCTCGCATCCGGCGCCGGGGGGCTCGCTGCTCGCTGAGGCGCTTGCGCGAGCGCTCCGCTTCCCAGACTCAGCCCTGCCACCACCAGCCATCCCGATGCGGCGCGCATGCTCAGACTCCGTCCGTGTACGGCGTGGGGTCCGGGACTCCGGCCTCCTCGAAGCCCTTCTTGCGCAGCAGGCAGCTGTCACAGCGGCCACACGCGCGGCCCTTCGTGTCCGGGTCGTAGCAGGAGTGGGTCAGGCCGTAGTCCACGCCCAGCCGCACGCCCTCCTGGATGATCTGCGCCTTCGTCAGACCCGACAGCGGCGCGTGCACGGTGAAGCGCGCGCCCTCCACGCCCGCCTTGGTGGCCAGGTTCGCCATGGACTCGAAGGAGCGGATGAACTCGGGGCGGCAGTCCGGATAGCCGCTGTAGTCCACCGCGTTGACGCCGATGTAGATGTCCGTGGCGCCCACCACCTCCGCCAGCCCCAGCGCCATGGAGAGGAACAGCGCGTTGCGCGCCGGCACGTACGTCACCGGAATCTCGTGCGACATCTCGCCGTCCGAGCGGTCCTTGGGCACCGGGATGTCCGCTGTGAGCGCCGAGCCACCAATCTGGCGCAAGTCCACCGTCACCACTCGGACGTCCGTCACGCCCATCACCTGGGCCACCTTGCGGGCCCGCTCCAACTCCACCGAGTGACGCTGTCCATACGCGATGCCCAGACACACGGGCTCGAAGCCCGCCGCCTTCGCCATCGCCAGACACGTCGTCGAATCCAGGCCCCCGGACAGGAGCACCACCGCGCGCTTCGTCATCAGTTCCTCCGTGCTTCGTCGCGGCGCACGTTACACGACGCGCGCTTCAGCCCGCCCGACTGGATGAGGCCACCGGGCCCGCCCCCAGGAAGGGCCGCTCGAAGTACCGGTGAAACATCCGGCTGGCGACCACGATGAGCGGTGTCCCCACGAGCGCTAGAAACGCATACAACCCACCGGACGACAGGCCGAGCGCCCGGCCCACCTGCTCCACTCGAATCAACAGCGGCACGTGCACCAGATACAGGCTGTACGAGAAGCCCCCCAGGGCCACCAGCCCCCGCGGCGTGAGCGCGCGCACCCAGCGACTCGCCGTGCCCTCGCCGTGCGTCGTCGCGCGAGTGCAGTGCACCACGAGACAAGCCGTGCCGAGCGCGAGGACGAAGTCGCTCACCCAATGGAACGGGCTGCGCTCCACGCCGGGCGGGGCGTACCAGTTGAGCTGGGGACAGACATAGACGAGCACCTCGGCGCCCACCCCGAACCCAACCGCGAGCCAGACCCACGGCACGCGCGCCCAGGAGGGCGACTCGTGCTCGGGGAAGTTGATGGCCGCGGCCACCATGCCGAGCGCGAACAGGCCGATGAACCAGGGCGCCGCCGAGTGGATGCTCGGGAAGGCCCAGGTCAGCGCGCAGCCCACCGCCGTTCCCACGCCGATGGCCGCCGCCCCGCCCCATCTCCGCCACGCGGGCAGCAGGAGGAAGGGGAAGAAGAAGTAGATCTGCCACTCCGTGGCGATGCTCCAGAGCGGGCCGTTGGTGGCGTAGACCCACTCGGGAAACAGGTTGTGCACCAGTGTCAGGTGCGAGACCAGGTTGCCCGGTGAGAAGCTGTGCCGACCGCTCTCGCGTCCCAGCAGGAACGAGGGCAGCACGCACAGGAGCGAGAATGCGAAGGCCGCGTAGTACGGCGGCAGGATGCGGCGAGCGCGGCGGCGCAGGTACGTGCGCCACCCTCCCGACATCTCACGTCGCCGCGAGCGCACCACGGGCAACATCAAGCAGTAGCCCGACAGGACGATGAAGACGACGACCGCCGAGTGGCCTCGCACGAACAGGTCCACGAGGTGCCGCCACGGCGCGCTCACGCCGGGGGTGGGCGGTGTCCAGCCCACCGTCTGCAGCATGTGGTGGTTCAGCACGTAGAGCGCGGCGAGACCGCGCAGCCCCTCCAGGAAGGGCAGACGCAAGGAGGCGGGAGCGGGAGACTCCGCGCCGGGGAGGCGCGCGGTGGGCTCAGCGGACTGCCGCTCGTCGGGGGACGGCGCTGCGGGCAGGGGCTGGGCCATGGCTCAGTACGTTCGCTCTCCTCGGACCGTGTAGACGGTGGTGCAGGTGGAGGGCTGGCAGTTGCACTTGGGGCCCGAGCCCGGCAGGAAGACGTCTCGCAACGTGCCGCACGCGAGCGTCGCGTCGTAGCCGCCTTCCTTGGGCCCTGGGGGCGTGCCCGTGGGCGTGCCTCCGTCCAGGCGGGCGCAGTCGCCCTCGATGCCGCGCGTCTGGCTGTCGCTCAAGAGCAGCACGTTGAGCGCCTCTTCAATCTGCGAGTCCTCGCAGCCCGTGCCACAGGATGCGCGCGGCGCGGAGGCGCGGTGCGTGGACATGGCGAGCTGGCCCTCGAAGCCCGCGTCGCGCGTGAAGCCCTGCACCGTGAAGAAGCCCGTGCCCGCATCGGTGTCGCGCGAGAACGTCCCCTCGAAGCGGAACGTCCCGGCGTCGTCAATCTGCGCGAAGTCTGGCGAGCCCGCGTCGCAGGTGGTGCGGCCCGGGTCCAGCTTCGCCTCGAAGCGGAACGAGCCCACCACCTGGTTGCCCGGGTACACGGGGTCCGAATAGCAAGCCATCGCCACCAGCACCGCGGTGACGGGGACCAGGAGCAGCGCGAGTCGCTTCAAGGGCATGAGGCCCGCGAGGTTAGACGTCCAGCGCCGCGAGAGCCACCGCGCGGAAGGCCTCGCTGTTCGCCAACACCGCACCCACCTCCACCCGCATCGGATCCCCGCCGCGCACGCTCGCGTCCAGCAGCGCCAGCACCCGGCCCGCCGCGAGCGACGTTGGCATCGCGCGCCAGGCCGTTACCGCCGCCGCGTCCAGCTCGGGCATAGCTCCAGGCCGCGCCAGCCGCGCGCCGTGCTCGCCGAGCACGAGCGCCAGCGCGCACAGCCAGCCCAACTCCACGGGCCCGAAGCACGCCAGCGACGCCGCGCCCAGCACCAGCGTGTCCGGCGTCACCAGGTACGCCTCCACGCCTCCCGTGGGGGCGACGCGCACGCGCACGTCCGCCGCGCCCAGCGACGCGAGCATCGGGTTCAGTGCGGAGTACAGCCGGGGGAGGCTCTCCGTCGTCACCGGCACCGCGTTCGCGGGCATCGCGTGCTCGAACGCGCCCTCGCGCGGCGGCAGCGCGGTCACGGGTGCGCGGGGGGCCGGCGTCTTGCTCGACGCGAGCGATGCCGCGATGCCGTCCACGCGCTCGACCACGTCCTTGCGGCCCACGGCGCGCAGGGCCTCCGCGAAGAGCGTCCAGCCGTCCACGTCCATCGTGCGCTCGCGCAGCAGGGCCGGCCAGAGACGAATCGCCAGCGCGGCCCCCTCGGCGGTGGGCGCGAGGCGCTCGGCGACGAGGCGCGTGGCTTCGGGGGACAGCACACCCGAGTCCGCCAGCCGCTCGGCCAGCCGCGTCGCCGGGGCCACGAGCTGCGCCTCCAGGTAGCCGCGCAGGATGGACTCCAGCATCGCCGGTTCGTCCGTGAGCCGCTCGCGAAGCTGGAGCGCTTCTCCGGTGTGGCCTCGCTCCTCCGCCAGCCGCGCGCGACGGGCCAGCCGCTCATCCGTCTCCGGGAGCTGCTCCAACTGCGCGGCGGCGTCTCCGGGCCGCGCGAGGGCCTCGAACGCGTCCGCGAGTCGCTCGCGATGCGGCGCCCACGCGTCCGGACCTTCCACCGCGGACAGGCGCTCCGCCAGGGAGAGGAAGACCGCGGGCTCGCGTGACTCGTCCACCAGGGCCAGCAGGAAGCGGACCGCGGGCAGGCACGCGTCATCGTCCGCGAGCGCCAGCTCGAAGGCCTGACGCGCCTCCGCGGGCTGCGCGAGTGGACCTTGGAGCAGCTCGCCGCGCTCCAGGTGCAGCGCCGCGCGCGCCTTCGGCTCCGCCTCGCCCTCGGCGAGCTGTGCCAGCGTGCGCTCGGCGGGCTCCAACCGCTCCAGGGCGCGCTCCAGCGCGTAGCGCTCGCGCAGCAGGGACGCGCGCCGTTCGGCCCAGCCGTCGGCGAGCATCGACAGGGCTTCGATGCGGGCGGGCTCGGGCTGCGCGCGCACGTGCGCCAGCACGGCCTCCGCCACGGGCTCGGGCAGACTCCCCGCCTCCGGGAGCAGGAGCGTCAGGCGGGCCGCGAAGCCCGGCGTGGTGGACAGTTCGTCCAGGGCGCGCAGGCGGGCCCTCACGGAGGCGGCCGGGCCGCGGGCCACTTCGTCTCGCAGCGCCACGGCGAAGGCGCCGTCACGCTCGGCGGACAGGCCCGCCAGCTCCAGCAGTCCCTCCCACTCGCCCTCCGCGCGCAGGCCGTCCGCCAGGGCTCCCGCGTGGGCGGAGTCCGCGTCCGGCAGCGCGACGAGCGCCCACAGCGCCTCACGTGAGCGGACCGTGTCTCCCGCCTGCGCGGCCATGGCCAGCGCGTCGGTGTACTCGCCCGCGGCCATGGCGGGCGCGAAGCCCACGTCCACGGCTCGCGCGAAAGCGCCCAGTCGGCCAAAGCGCTCGGCCAACTCGGCGGGAGGCAGGATGTCCGGGGCCTCGGAGGCGATGCGCTCGATGACCTCCAGCGCCTCGCCCGACTCGTTCGCCTTCTCCCAGAGGTCCGCCGCCTCCAACAGCAGCGGAGGCCGCTCATCGGGGGCGGCCAGCTTCGCGGCCTGCAACAGGGCCTGGGCCGCGCGCGGCGCGTCTCCCGAGGCACGGTGCAGGTGCGCGACCAGCAGCGCGGCGCGCAGGTCCGGCTCGGTGGAGGCGGCGGCCTTCGCGGCCTTGAGCGCATCCTCCAGTCGCTCCGCCTTCTCGAACGCGCGCGCGGCGGCGACGAGCAGCGTCACCCGCTGCGCGCCCGTCACCAGCTCGGCGCGCGCCACGCGGACCTCGGCGCGTCGCGCGTGCGACTCTCCGAGCAGCGGCTCCAGGACTTCGAGCGCCTCGGCGTAGCCCGCGCCGGACGGGCCGCGTGACACCACGAGCTCCAGCGCGTCGCGGGCCACGTCCTCGCGCCCCGCGTCGCGCGCCAGCGTCGCGAACTCCAACCGCAGCGTGGAGGCTTCGTCCGCGTCCACCGTCAGCGGGATGAGCCGCTCCAGCGCGTCAACCAGGAGCGCCGTCTGCGCTCGCGCGCGCAGCCCCTCCACGAGCGCGCGCAGGGCCGGCACGTCCGAGGGGTCCGCCTCCGCGGCGCGCTGGGTGAGCGCCCAGGCCGCCTCGGGGTCCGCCATCGACTCGGCGGCGACCGAGGCCGCGGCCAGGAGCAGCTCGGCGGCGCGGGCGCCCCCAGCGGCTTCCGCTCCGGCCTCGTACACCGCCAAGAGGTCGCCGTGGCGTCCCAGCGCGCGCAGGCCTCGCACCGCGCGGTCGATGACCGTCGCGTCCGAGGGCCGCAGCCGCACGAGGGGCAGCAGCGCGTCGATGGCCTCGCGCGGGTCCTCGAAGAGCTCCGCAGCGCGGCGGTACATCGCCTCGCGGGTGGCGCCGTCCTCGGTGCGCTGAGCGAGCAGCAACGAGGCCCGGTAGAGCCCCGCCGCGTTGTTCGTGCGCGCGTGCACTTCCGCGAGCAACGAGAGCGCCTCATGGCCGCGCTCGCCCTCCGGCTCCAGCGCCACCACCGCGTCGAAGGACTCCGCCGCGTCGTGGAAGGCGCCCGCCGCGAGGGACGCATGGCCCAGGCGAAGGTGCGTGCGCGCGCGCAGCGGCACGGGCAGCGCGTCACCGCCCGCGGACAGGAGCTTGCGGTCATACGGCCGCGCCGCGGTGGCGCCGCCGTCTCTCGCCGCCAGCTCGGCGCGCGCGGACAGGGCGTCCACGTCGGTGCTCGCGCGGGCCAGGTAGTCGTCGAAGGCCTCGGCGGCCAGCAACGCCTCGCCCGCGTCGAGCAGCGTCGTCGCCCGCTCGCGCAGGAGCGGCAGGGCTTCGTCCGGCGTCACCGCCGCCGCGCGCTGGGCGAGCAACTCCGCCAACCGGCGCACGTCCCCAGCCGCCCGCTCGCGCACGCGCTCGAAGGCCTCCGCGCTCGCGGGGCTCAGCTCGAAGGCCTGGTTCTCACACAGCAGCGCGCGCTCCAGGGCTCCCGCGTCGCGGAAGGCCCGGGCGGCGGCGAGGTAGCTGGCGGCGGCCTCGGTGGGCGCCTGACGCCCGGCGCGGCGCAGCATCAGCTCGGCCAGGGCCTGCCAGTCCTCGGAGGACACGAGGAAGGCGTGGTGCCGGGTGAAGACGGGCTCGCGGAACGGCTCCGCCTCCAGCAACACCGCGTCGAACTCGGCGGCATCGGCGGGGCGGCGCACCTGGTGCAGCAGCTCCGCGGCCTGCGCGGTCAGCTCCAGGTCGTCCGGCCTCGCGGCGCGCGCGGCGATGAGGGCCGCCGCGGCGGCCTCGGGCTTCTGGGCGCGATCGCGGTAGAGGAGCGCGGCCCGGTAGAAGAGGTCCGCGCGGCGCGCGGCATCGGTCGTGTCTCCGGCGCACTCCTCGTACCAGGCGGCCAGCTCGCCCAGCCGGTCTTCCTTCTCCAGGAGCCCCGCGAGCAGCGCCTCCGCCTCCGCGAGCGCGCGGTCCTGACGCAGCGCCTCGCGCAGGAAGCCCTCGGCCTTGGCCGAGTCGGCCAGGACGCCCAGGTTCAGCCGGGCCAGCCGGAGCAACACGGGCGCTCGCGCGGGCGTCTCGGTGAGCAGCGGCAGACCTCGCTCCAGCCAGCGCGCCTCGGCCGAGGCGTCGTCCCGGCGCTCCGCCAGCGCCGCGCCCAAGCGCGCCGTCCCCAGGTCCGCCGCCAGCGCGAAGGCGCTCTCCAGCGCCTCCTCCGCGGCGGAGAGGTCCAGCTTCACGTCGCGCAGCAGCTCGGCGCGACGCCGCTCGTGGGCCGCGGCGTCGGCGGGCCGGCCCTGCTCGGTCAGGAGTTCCCGCAGGTCCACCAGCGCGCGCAGCGCTTCGTCCGCGCGGCCCGTGTCCTCCGCGAGCCGGGCCTCTTCTTCGTAGGCGGCGAGCGCGGAGGGAAGGTCGTCCGCGGCGAGGCTCAGCCCGGCCACCTGGCGCAGCTCGACGAGGAGGTCCGCCACGCGGCCCGTCTCGCGGTAGAGCGACACGAGTCGGCGGTGCAGCGGCAGCGGCGCCTCGGACATGCTCGCCGCGCGCGAGAGCAGCGATGCCGCCACGCCCGCGTCGGACAGGGCCGCGCGCGCTCGGTCCGCCAGCGCCACCAGCCGCTGCGCCGTGCGCTCCGAAGGCGCCAACGCACGCGCGTGCGTGACGAGCACCTCGAACGCGCCTCGCGGGTCGTCCCGCTCCAGCAGCGCGGAGAGCCGTCCCACCGCGGGCTCGCACAGCGGCCGCTCGGCGAGCAGCGTCCGGTAGGCCGTCACCGCGCGACGAACGTCACCGGACTGCTCGGCCAGCTCGCCCAGCCGCAGGAACACGGCCTCGGCAGGGTCGGGCGCATCGTGGAAGTCCACCGCGGCGGCGAGCGACTCTTGCAGCGGCAGCGCCTCGCGCACCGCGCCGCGCTGATAGAGCAGCTCCGCGAGGATGGCGAGGTCCTCGCCCTGCGCCGCCACGAGGGCATGCGCGCGACGCGCCAGCCGCAGCGCGCGGTCCACATCCTCGGCCCGCCGCGCGTACGCCACGCCTTCACGCAGGAGCGACGCGGCCTCCTCGGGCGACGCCCCCTCCGCCGCGGCCTCCAGGAGCGATGCGGCCTCCAGCGGCTCGCCCCGCCCCGCCACCAACGACACCAGCCGCCGGCGCACCGCCGAGTCCGCGGGGTCCAGGCGCAGCGACTGGCGCAGCGCGGCCTCGGCGGGCCCTGGCTGCCCCAGTCGGTCCAGGTACAACCCGGCCAGCTCCGCGTACAGCGCCGCGCCAGAGCCCGTGGGCGCATGCGGCGCCTCGTCGGCCAGCAGCGCGGCGAGGCCCTTCCAGTCCTCCAGCCCGCGCAGCACGCGGTGCAATCCGTCGATAGCGCGCGCGTGGCGCGGAGCCAACGCCAGGGCGGACTCCAAATCCCGAGCGGCGTCGCGCAGCCCACCCGCCGCTTCGAGCAGCGCGGCGCGAGTCAGCAACGCCTCCACCCGCCGAGGCACGGGCCCCTGGCGCGCGGCCTCGGCCAGGGCAGAGGCCTCTTCATCGGCCTGGCCCTCGCGACGTGCCAGCTCCGCGAGCGCGAAGAAGGCATCGCAGCGCTCCTCCGCGGGCGGCTCCAGGTCAATGGCCGCACGCAGCGCCGCGCGCGCGGGGCCGCGCGCATCCTGACGGAGCAGCACGGCGGCCAGCGCCATCATCCGCTCACGCGCCCGAGCGCCCAGGGAGGCATCGGCGGCCACGGCTCGACGCCACGCCTCCAGCTCTGCGGACTCTTCCTGCGCCTCGTGCGCCAGCTCGGCCAGCGCGAGCCACAGCGGCGCGGGGCGGTGTGACAGCGACGCGGCCTCGGCGTAGTCCTCGCGGGCCACGGCCAGACGCCCCGCGCTCCGGTGCAGCGCCGCGCGCCGCGCCAGCAGCTCCGCGCGAGCCTCGCCCGTGGACGCGGACACCAACGAGCCCAACAACTCCAGGCGCTCGGCCTCCTCGTCGGGCGTCCCGGTGCCAGCGGGCGGCAGCAGGTCCAACAAGGACTGCGCGGCCCAGGTGTCCTCGGGCTCGTCGCGCAGGAGCCCGCGCAGCGAGTCCGCCGACGTGGTGGTCCGCCCCAGCGCGAGGCTCAGCTCCGCCAGCTCACGCCGCACCTGACGCCGGGCGTCTCCCGTGAGGCGCGGCCACAGCTCCACCAGCAGGTCCGCCAGGGCCTCGCGTGCGCCCGCCTTGCGGTGCAGCGCGGCCAGCTCCAGGCGCGCGTCCAAGTCCTCCGGCGCGCGGGCACAGTACTCGGCGAGCAACCGGCGCGCGGCGTCCGTGCGCGACGCCCGCACGGCGGCGGTGGCGGCCTTGCGCGTGAGGGCCACCCGCTCCGTCTCTCGGGGCGCGTCCGCGTCCGAAGGCGGCAGGGCCAGCACGGCCTCGAAGTCTTCCAGCGCGGCGCGCGCGTCGGTGACGAGCCGCAGCTCGCCTCGGTGCACCCGGGCCGGCGCGTAGGTGGCATCGCGCTCCAGCGCCTCGGCGAGGAACGACTCCTCGCGGCTGGTCCCCGCGGCCAGGAGCGAGGCGCGGAAGAGGAGCTTGGCGCCCTCGCGCGCTTCCGGCACCAGCAGGGCACGGCGCGCGTACAGGCGCGCGGCCTCCAGCTTCTCGCCGCGCTCCAGCTCCAGCTCGGCCAGCAGCTCCAAGACCTCGGCGGCCAGCGGCCCCTTGGGGCTCGCCTCCAACGCGGCCGTCAGGCGCAGCAGCGCCGCCGGGCGCTCTGCGCGCTCCAGCAGGGCGCGAGCGCTCTGGAGATAGAGCGGCGCGGCCTCCTCCGCCCGGTCCGCGCCCACCAGCGCCTGGGCACGCGTGGCCCACAGCTCCGCGAGCGCCTGCGCCTCTCCGGCCTCGGTGTAGAGGGCTTCGAGTCGCCCGGCCAGGGCGTCATCCAACCGGCGCAGCGGGAACGCCTGCGCGTAGGCGGCGATGGCCCCCTCGCGATCGCCGAGCATCTCGCACGCGCGGCCCAGTCGGGAGCGCACGTCCGCCAGCTTCTCGGGCGCCGCCGTGCGCGGCAGCATCGCGAGCAGTCCCTCCAGCGCGCGCCGGGCGTGCTCGGGCCGCTCGCAGCGCAGGGACAGGTCCGCCAGGTCCAGCAGCACCGCCGAGTCCGGGGCGAGCCGCGCCGCCTTCTCCAGCGCCACCAGCGCCTCGCCCACGCGGCCCAGGCGGGCCTCCAACACATGGGCGAGTTCGCGCAGGGCCGCCGCCCCGAGCCGCTTGTCACCCTGCGCCTCGGCCACCCGCGCGCGCTCCTCCAGCGCCGCGGCCAGCCCCGCCATGTCCGAGCGCTTGCGCTGCAACGCGCACAGCTCACCCAGCGCCGGCAGGTCATCCGGCTCCGCGCGCAGCACCTCTTGCAGCGCGTGCGCCGCGAGGTCCAAATCAAACGCGAGGTCGCGTGCGGCCACCGACAGGCGCCGGTAGCGCTGCGCACGCTCCTTGGGCTCCGTCGTCAGCCGCGCCAGGGAAGCCAGGCACCGCGTCAGGAGCGCGCCGTCCCGCCGTGCCTCCGCCAGCGACAGCAAGGACTCCAGCGCGGGGCGATGGTCCCCCTCGGCCTCCAGGGCGAGCGTGAGCAGCCGCTCGGCCTTCTCCGGCTGCTGGAGTCGGCCCCGGTACAGCTCGCCGGCCTCGGCCCACAGCGCGGCGCGCGCCTTCGGCTCCTCCTTCAGCGCGGCGGCCTTCTCCAGCGCCTCCGCGAGTTCCTGTCCGCGGCCCGTGCCCCGGAAGTAGGGAATCAGCTCGTCCAGCGCCACGCCGTCGCGTGGATCCAACGCCAGCGCGGACTCCAGATGCTCACGCGCACGCGCGGGGTCGCCCAGCCGCGAGCGGTACAGCCGGGCCAGGGCGTGGTGACTCTCATGCGCGGCCTTGCGCACCCCTTCCGAGCGCGGCGCCGGGCCCGCCAGCTCCAGCGCCTGCTGATAACCGGAGAGCGCCTCTTGGAGCCGTCCCAATCCCTCGGCGACGCGCGCGGCGGCGAAGAGGGGCTCGGGCTCCCCGGGCAAGAGCGACACCGCCTCGCGGTAGCGCAAGAGCGCGTTCTCGGGCTGGCGCAGGCCCTCTTCCCACACGCGGCCGGCGAGCAGGTTGGACTGCCCCACCCGGTCCAGCTCGTGCCGGGCCAGCGCCACGTCGCGCAGCCGGTCCAACGCCTTGAGCGCGCGCAGGTGCTCACCCCCTCGGTGGCACAGCTCGCCCAGCAGCAGCAGCGCGTCGGGCTGGTCGGGCGACAGCCGCAGCGCGGCCTCGCAGTGCAGCCGCGCCCCGGCGACGTCGTCATCCGTCTGCGCGCACAGCCGCGCGAGGTGCACGTGCGCATCGGCCGCCTCGATGGGGTCGCGCGCGAGGGCCGCCAGGCGACGGTAGGCCCGCACGGCACCGGCGCGGTCTCTTGCCTGATCCGACGCCCGCGCCAGGGCCTTGAGCGACGGCAGGTGGTCCGGCTTCAGGCCGAGCAGTTCGTGCAGCGCCTTCACCGCGACCTGGGGCGCCGTGTCTCGCGATGAACGCGCGGCGGCCTCGGCCGCGAAGAAGGCCGCGGCGTCCTCCGACACGCGCCGAGCCTGCGCGCACAGCGCCAGATAGCGCTCCGCCGCGCGAGCCCCCTCACCGCGGCGCTCGCGCACCACCGCCTCGCCCCACAGGGCCGCCGGGCTGCGGTCTCGCCGACGCAGGAGCGTGGCCGCCACGTCCAGCGCCAGGTCATGCGCCTGCGGATCCGCCACCAACAGGGACAGCAGGCGCTCCGCGGCGAAGGGGTGCGCGTCCTGCGCGTCTCCGGCTTGGAGATAGGCCTGGCGCGCCTCGGCCAGCCGCCCCTGCGCGACGAGCGCCTCCGCGTCCGCGAAGGCCCGCGCGCCCTCCAGCGTGAGCATCAGCTCCTCGTCCGGAGGAGCCGGCGGAGGAAGCCCTCCCGCCGCGAAGCGCAGCCGCAGCCCGCTGGGGGACACCTCGGCGGCGGACAGGCGCGCGGTGTCCAGCGTGGGCATCTTGTAGCCTCGGCTCAGCGCCGCGAGCTGACACAGCGCCGGCAACACGCGCGTGGAGAAGCCCGTGGCGCCGCGCACCTCCACGTCGGGCAGCAGCGCCAACGCGCCCACCGCGGTGGACAACAGCCCCGGCACCTGCACCGCCGGCGTGGCGCAGAAGCCATACAGCCGCACGTCGTAGAGGTAGACGGCGAGCTTGTCCCCATCCGCGTCGAAGGCGACCTTGAACGTGAACGGCGTGCGCTCCGGCGCGGGCAGCCGCCCCTGGCCCTCCAGGTAGCCGGGGCGGAAGTGGAGCCTCAGGTCCTCGATGCCCGCCAGTCGCCCGGCCAGCTCCGCCACCTTGCGGCCCACGAGGTCCGCGTCGACGGACAGCTCCAGGAAGCCGAACAGCAGCTTCTTGCGCTGGTAGCGCGTGGCGCCCGCGCTGACGTTGAACGGAAAGCTGACGTCCGGAATCTGAAGCGCGAAGTCGGAGATGCGCAGGCCGGGCTGCACCTCCAGCGCCGGAAAGCCCACGAAGGCGCGCCGGTCCAGCAGGCGCAGCTCGGGTGCGGCGGCACCCGCCGGGGACGCGGCAGGCTTGGAGGAGTCGCTTTCGGTGGCCATCGCGGAGGCGGGGAGGGTACCACGCAGGCTAAGCCCTCGAAATTTTTGCCAATCCCCCGCTTGTCGGGCAGGCGGCGGGGCAAGGGAGACCCGGCGCACGGCCCCGCAGAACGCGGTGCGCAACGAGCCGAAGCCGTGCAAGATGTCGCACCGTGCTGGCCAACGACTCCCTTGTGCTCGACGGTCGCTTCCGGGTGCTCCGTCCACTGGGCTCCGGCGGCATGGGCGAGGTCTACCTGGGGGAGCAAGTCTCCCTGGGCCGCAAGGTCGCCATCAAGGTGCTGCACCACGACCTGCACGCGCAGGCGGGCATGGCCGAGCGGTTCAAGCGCGAGGCGCGCCTGCTGTCCGCGGTGGAGCACCCCGCCGTGGTGCGCATCGTCGACTTCGGCGAGTCCGGCGACGCCGCGTGTCTGGTGATGGAGTTCGTCGAGGGCACCAGCCTCCACGACATGCTCAATGCAGGGCCGCTCGCCCCCATGCGCGCGCTGCCGTTGTTGCAGCAGCTCGCGGAGGGGCTGGCCGCCATCCACGACAAGGGCATCATCCACCGCGACCTCAAGCCGGAGAACGTCTTCGTCTCCCAGGGCGGGCGCGGTGAACAGGCCCGACTGCTCGACTTCGGCATCGCGCGGTTGGTGGAGCCGGACGCCGCCAGCAACCTGAGCCAGATTGGCGTCGTGCTCGGGACCCCCGAGTACCTCTCGCCGGAGCAGGCCGTGGGCGCGCGGGTGGACACGCGCAGCGACCTCTACTCCTTCGGAGTGCTGTGCTACCGCGTCCTGTCCGGGCGCCTCCCCTTCGATGGCCCCGCGCCCCGCCACTACCTGGCGCAGCACGCCTCCGCCGCGCCGCTGCCGCTGGACCGCGCCGCGCCGGGGCTGTCTCGCGCCGTGGGCCTCCTGGCCCTGGTGATGCGCCTGCTGGAGAAGGACCCCTCGCGCCGCGTGCAATCCGCGCATGAGCTGGCGGACGCGCTCACCGCCGCGCATCAAGCGCTGCTGTCGCTGTCGCCCGGGACCTCTCCACCGCCTTCGGGCAGCCACACGCCAGCGTCCAGCACGTCCCTGTTCGGCGCGGGCGCGGCCGTGCCCTCGCCCCCGAGCGGTACCGCGATGTTCGGTGGAGCCGGCGCGATGCCGGCGACGCCGGGCTCGGGGACGGCCGTGTTCGGCGCCACGCCCGCTCCCGCGGCATCGCAGCCCCCCGCGCCCTCAGGACGCTCGGGGACCGCCGCGTTCGGCACGCGTCCCTCGGGCAGCACCGCCGCGGTGACGGGCGGATCCGCCCTGGCGACGAAGCCGCAGAACCTCACGGTGATGCTCACCGACCTGCAGGGCTTCACCGAGCGCACCAGCCGGCAGACGCACGAAGAGAACGCGCGGATGCTGGAGACGCATGACCGGCTGCTGTTGCCGCTCGTGCGCGAGCATGACGGCCGGCTCATCCAGAAGCGCGGCGACGCGCTGCTCGTCGTCTTCCGCTCGCCCACCGCCTCCGTGCTGTGCGGCATGGCGATGCAGGATGCGCTGTGGCGCCATAACCAGGCCGTGCCCGCCGAGCAGCAGCTCCACGTGCGCGTCTGCATCCACGCGGGCGAGGTGCTCGTCACCCAGGACTCGGTGATGGGCGAGCCCATGGAGGTCGTGAAGGCCGTGGAGCACGTGGCCTCCGCGGGCGAGGTCACCTTCACCGAGGCGGTGAACCTGGCGCGCAACCGCGTGGAGGCCCCCGCCGACCCTTGCGGCACCATTCCCCTGCCCGGCCGCGAGGAGCAGCTCCTGTTGTATCGCTGCGTGCGCGCCGCGGAGGGTGCGCCCTTCGGCGATCGCTTCGCCTCCAAGCCCCGCCCCTCGCCGCTCCTCGCGCTTCGAGAGACGGCCCTCGCGGTGCTCTCCACGGGCGTGGCGCGCGCGCGTGAGGTGCCCCTCCGCGAACTGCTGCGCACCTTGCCCGCGCGCCTGCGCGCACTCGCCATCCACCTGCGCCATCAGCCTCGACAGCTCGGCGCGGTGGCCGGAGCGGCGGTGCTCCTCGTCGGCGGCATCGCGTGGGTGGTTCACTCGCGCGACGCGGTGGTCCAGTCGCGCGCGCTGCTCGCGGAGGGCAAGCCCGCCGAGGCCCTCAAGCGGCTCAACGCGCTGTCCGAACCCGAGAAGTCCAGCCCCCCCGTGAAGCAGGCGCGCGCGGCGGCCCTGCACGCCCTGGGGAAGCACGACCCGGAGCACGACCTGCTCGCCACGCTGGGCGAGGCGGACCGCGCCAACGTGCGCGACTGGGTACTCGATGGACTGGCCGAGGACTTCGGTGACGCCGAGAGCGATCGCGGCCTGCGCCGACTGCTCGACTCGCTCCCCGAGAAGCAAGTCCACGCGCGCTTCGAGGACCTGGCCACGGAGAAGTACTCCGCTCGCCAGTGGGGCGCGCTGCGCTACCTGGAAGCCACGCAGCACACCGAGGGACTCAACCTGGTGAAGATGTACTCGGCTTCGCTGGAGTCCCGTGACTGCGGCGTGCGCGCGCGGGCCGCGCGGCGGCTGGCGGCCCTGGGAGACGCGGACGCCATCCCCGCCCTCACCCGCCTCTCGGAGCAGCCGCGCGACAAGGGCCTGCTGGGCCTGAAGAGCTGTGGCCACGACGAGGCCGAGGACGCGCTGCGCCAGCTCCGCAAGAAGTCCGGCTGAGCCACCGCGCGGCTCCCGCGCCACACCTCGCGGCGGATCCGCGAGGTACGCGCATTGCACACGGCCGGGCACCGCGCGATGCCCGCGCGCCTTGGTCCCGGAGCCTCCATGTCCTCGCTGTCCCTTCGCTCGCTCTGCGTCTGGCCCCTGCTCGCGCTCAGTTGGGCCTGCGCGTCCGTCCCCACTCCAGCGCCCTCCTCCACCGCTTCCGTCGCGGCCGAGGAGACCGTGCTGGCTCCGGGCGTGCGCGTGCGCCGCATCGCTCCGGGCGTCTGGCTGCACATCACGCACACGCCCGCGTTCCCGGACGCACCCGCCAACGGGCTGCTCATCGAAGAGGGCGCCACCTCCGTGCTGGTGGACACGGGCTGGGACGTGTCCCAAGCGGAGCACCTGCTCACGTGGGCTCGGGACACCCTGCACCGCCCCGTGCGCGCGGCCGTGGTGACACACTTCCACGCCGACCGGACCTCGGGCATCCCCGCGCTCACGGCCCAGCGGATTCCCGTCTACGGGCTGGAGGAGACGGCGCGGCTCGGTGCTTCCCATGAGCAGCCGATTCCCACCGCCACGTTCGCCCACGCGCTGAGCCTCGCGCCCGTCGAGCTGTTCCACCCAGGCGCCGCGCATACGCCCGACAACCTCGTCGTGTGGCATCCGGCCAGCGGCATCCTGTTCGGAGGTTGCGCGGTGAAGGACGCCAGCGCCGAGGACCTGGGCAACACGAAGGACGCGGACGTGGCGGCGTGGCCCGCGAGCCTCGCCGCGATGCGGGAGCGCTTCCCCGCCATGCGCACCGTGGTGCCGGGCCACGGGCAGCCCGGCGGCCCCGAGCTGCTCACGCACACCGATGCGCTGCTGCGCACCACGATGCCCTGAGCAAGAGACTCAGTCGTCCCACTTCGCGTGGCCGCGCTTCTTGCCGCGGCCACGTCCGTGGTCGTCATCGTCGTCGTCCCAGTCGCCGCGCCCCTTCACCTTGTCGTCCACGCGGAGCAGGCTGCGCGAGTACGCGTCGTAGTCCAGGTGCAGGTGACCCTTGCCGCCCGGAGCGAAGGCGCGGAACTTCACCTTCCACACGTTGTTGCCCGTCAGGTGCGCTTCCTGGAGCTGGCAGTCATAGCCACGCGAGCGGCACTGCCCCCAGCCCAGGTTGACGGCCTCGTCGTACGACATCGCCGAGGGACGGGAGGGCGGCGGAGGCGGAGGCCGCGAGGGGCCCGGGCGATGGACGACCACGGGACCACCGGGCCGGGCCACGATGCAGCCGGAGCCACTCATCAGCAGCACGCCGAGAAGCAGGGGGATTCGCATGACACCTCATTACGGCGTCAGGCCCTGCCTCTTCAAACGCACGGCGAGTGCAGACACAGACAGGCTGGAAGGTTACAGGCCGCCCGGCGACGCGAAGGCCGCGAACAACTCGCCCGCGAGGTACGCGCGGCTGCCCTTGGCGGCGGGACGGATGAAGTCGTTGAGCACCGTGCCGTTGGACGCGAGCCGATGCGTGGTGGGGAAGGACAGGTTCATCCGCCCGCGCGCCACGCCCTTGCTGCCCCGGTGGATGAAGGTGACGGTGCCGTCGGCATCCACGCCCTCGACCACGGCGATGTGGGTCATCCCATCGTTGCGCTTGCCATCGCGGTTGCGGTCATACGTCTCGCGGAAGAAGACGAGGTCGCCAGGGTTCGGGTTCTGGCGGTGGACCGAGCCCACCTCCATCGCGCGGCGGAAGATGCCGGAGACCGCGTTCTCGCCCGCGAGGAAGCCGTGCGCCACCAGGTCGATGCCCACCTGGAGATACGCCAGTCGCACGAAGCCCGAGCAGTCATTGGGCACCTGCCGGCTGACGCGGCCCAGGTTGCGCACGCCCACGAGTTGCGTGGCGCGCTTCACGATTTGCAGCCCGGGCGCCGTGTGCGTCAGCAGCTCATCCCAGAACCGGCCGGTGCCGCTCGCGGGCCCCGTCAACAGCGCGGCGGCCTCCAGCGCGGCGGAGATGACGCCGGCCACGGGCTGGAGCAGCGCCTGCGTATCGGACGCCACGGCCTCCGCGTGCGTGGCCGTCAGGCGGGCAGGCGCAGCGGGCGGCGCCTCTTCTGCCTTGGCCCCCAGCGCTCCCACGGTGGACGCGGGCGTCTCCGCGAGAGGGGGAGCCTGCACGGGCGGTGGGACCTGGAGGGAGACCTCGGGCGAAGGAACCGGACGCACCGTGGCGCAGCCAACGAGGGCACAGAGCGGAATGAGGACCAGCAGGCTCGGACGGCTCGGCAAACTACCTCCCGGGGGTAAGGCGCGCGCATTCAACCTCACCTCCCGGGACCGTTGCACGTCCAACTTTGCTCAACCTTCCCAGGTGGACAGCAAGTCCTTCACCCGCTCGTACCGCTGGAGCAAAGCCGCGCGGTGCGCGCTCAGCAGCACCATGAAGCCCACCACCAGCAAACCGAGCAAGGACAGGAACGCCGCGCCCACGCGGTGGTCGCGCATGCCGAAGCGCACCAGGTTCGCGGCCACGCACGTCACCAGGAAGCCCGTGCCCAGGTACACGTAGGAGCGGATCCGCAGCGCGATGCCCGCGCCCACCCCCACCAGACACAGGAAGACGCACAGAATCATCGCGCTGCCATGGCTGAACTGGAGCGGCTCCCACGCGCCGGCCATGTAGATGACGGAGGCCGCCACCGCGCGCAGGCGAGCGTAGGTGTCTTCCTCCACCCCATCGCGGAACACGCGCAAGAGCGCGAGCAGCGAGAGGCCCGCGGGGATGGCGTAGTACTGGAGCTGCCCCGCGCCCGTCCCGAACCACACCCACACCAGCGCCGCGTTGAAGGCCACCACGGACGCCAACGACGCGAGCCCGCGACGCTCGGGGTGCGTGGCCAGCGCCGCGAAGTGGGCGGCATGCCCCACGAGCAGCGCCGCGGCCATCAGCGGCGACGACGCCCACGGCACCGCGAGCAACCCCAGAATCGGGAAGAGGTACGCGCCCACCAGCGCGGGCCGGCGGAAGGCCGGGAGGTCCGCGCCCTCGCGCATCGCGAAGGCGTGCAGCCCATTGAAGAGCGCGCCGCCCACCAGCGCCGCGAGGCTGTCCTCCATGCCGGGCACCGCGCCCTGCCCCATGCGCCGCACGCACAGATAGCCCACCGTGAGCACGGCCTGCGCCAGCCACGCGAAGCCCTCGTCCCGCTTCGTCACGGCCCGGTGCACCAGCGCGAACAGCAGCACCGCGAGCGAGCCCGAGGCCACCAGCGCCTCGCGCACCGCGCCGCCCGCGACCTCCATCCACATCAGCCCCAGGGTCAGCTCGGTGAGCGACACCAGCGTGAAGAGCTGCCCCATCCGGCCGCGCTCACGCTCGCCCGCCACGAGCAGCACCACCGTGGCCAGCACCGCGCTCGACGCGCCGAAGTACGGGAGGATGAACTCCGGGCCTCGGCCGCTGGAGTACACCGCGCCCAGGTGCACCCACGCGCCATGCGCGGCCACGAGCGAGGCCAACCACCCCACCCACTCCCGCTCCCGGCGCCGCACCACCACCGTCCACGCGCAGCCCAGACCGAAGGCAAGGCACAGCGAGAGGCTCAGGTGTCGCGGGTCCCTCAACCCACCGAAGGCCAGCAGCGACAGCACCCACCCGCCGTGGTGGAGCACCTCGCCCACCTCCACGTCGCGCGCGTCCAGCAACAGGCCCGCGATGCACAACACCAGCCCCGCGCCCCCAAGCACGGCGGGAGCCCAGAGCAGCGGCACCGCCGCGACAATCGACGCGGCCAACAACCCCTGCGCCACGCCTGCCATCCACCGCGTGCGCGTCACCATCAGGACGAGCGCCGTGAGCGCCGCCATCCCCGCCATCATCGGCGTCAGCGCTCCCGGCCCCACGTCCAGGAGCCGCGTGACCACCACCCCCGCCAGCACGAGCGCGCCGCCCACCCACAGCGGCTCGCTCCAGGAGCCCTCCAGGCCCGGCGTCAGCCGCTCGGACCATCGCGTGAGCGCGCCCTGCACGGACTCGGACTGACACACGGCGGCGAGCGCCGCTGCCATCAGCGCCACTCCCAACACCCACGGGCCCGCCTCGGGACGCCACACCCCGCGCGCGAAGTCAGCCGCCTCTCCCAGCGGCGCGCTGGCGAGCACCACCACCGCCGCCGCCAGCAACCACCGCTGCGAGAGCAGGAAGGCCGCCGCGAACAGCACCCCCGCGACCGAGGCGATGGCCCATGGCGTGCTCGACTCGGCGGCAGGAAGCACCGTCAGGACGAACGCCATGCCCACGGCCGCGGGGCGCAAGGCGCCATCGCGAGGCGCGCGGAAGAAGCGGTGCAGCGCGGAGGAAACATGGTGCTCCGCCAACGCCAGCCCCAGGAGCAGGACCGTGGCGTACGGCCGAGCCGAAGGAACCGTGAGCACGAGCAGCGCGGCCCCGGACACCCGCAGCGACGGGAGCGGCCCCGGCAACAGCGCGAGCGCCCCCGCGACCAGGACGAGCGCCAGGGGAGACGACCAAGGCACCATCCACAGCACCGCGCCCAACAGGCCCAGCTGCACCTGCATCCACAGGGACAACGCGCGCCGAGGTACCTCGTCGGTGGAGCGCAGCAGGGCACGAGACGCCGCGGGCACATGCTCCACGGCGCGCACGAGCACCAGCGCGAACAGCGCCAGGCCCGAGGCCCACGAGAACGGGCGCCCCACCACCAGGATGCCCGCCACCGAGAACACCACCATCAGGCTCGCGAAGAACGGCTGCCGCGTCGCGCGGGTCCACAGGAGGGGCAACAGGCACGTCCCCACCATCAGCAGGGCCAGCCGGGAGTCCGTCCAGCGCACCGTGGCGAGCGCGAGCACGGCCACCGAGCCCAGCGTCCCCACCCACGCGAAGCGCTGACCGCCCGCGGCGACGCGCAGCACGGCGGGCACCTCCTCCAGCACCGCGAGCACCGCCAGCACCGTGGCCAGCCCCAACAGCGCCACGGGACCCGAGGCCGTCAGGCCCGCGACCGCGTACACGGTGGCCATGCCCAGGCTGAGCGACGGGTGCAGGCTGCGCGACGTGAGCAGCGCCACGAACGACGCGGCCAGCAGGTGCCACTCCCGCTGCGACGTGGGGCCCACCGCGACGGCGAAGAGCGGGAACACCAAGGCCACGAGGCCCGCGGCGAGGGTGCTCGGGCTGCGGCCCCGGCGCGCGGTGAGGACCGAGCTGCCCAAGGACCACACGGCGAACAGCGCCTGGGACATCCACGGCGTCATCCAGCCGTTCCACGGGCGATACAGCGAGGACATGTCGGGCAACAGCGCGAACGCGGCCATCACCACCGCGAGGGGGCGAATCGCCGGGAAGCTGCGCGAGGCCACCGCCACGGCCGCGGCGCACACGAGCACCACCGCGCCCAGGAGCGTGACCTGCGCGGCCATGCCCCAGATGAACGCCACGACGGCATACACGACCGCCGGGACACCGAGCCGCCTGACGATGCCACCCCGCTCGCCCAGCACCGCGAGCCCCAGCGCCACGGCCGCCATCACCGGGGCCACCGTGCGGGAGCCGTGCATGAAGGCCAGCTTCGGCAACGTGGCGGCCAGCAGGAACGCCGCGAACGCGAACGCGGGCTCACTGCGCACCGTCCACGCCGCCACGAGCGCGGCCGTGCCACCCAGGCCCATGCCCACGACCTCGGCGACGCCCGAGCCCGCGAACGCGCTCAACAAGAAGACGATGGTCGACACCACTCCCACCGTCGACGCGAGGAAGGCGCGCGTGCGCTTCGTGCACAGCGAGCCCACGCCCGCGAGCGCCAACGCGAACGCGCCGCACACCACCGACGCAACGCCCGTCCCGTAAGCCCCCAGCGCGGAGAACGGCAGCAGGAAGAACACCCCCGCGCCCACCGCCACCAGATAGAAGCGCTCCAGCAGGAGGCCCGCGCCCAGGCCCACCAGCGACAGGCTCAGCGCCGCCCAGAACGCCGGGCGCGCGTCCGTTCCCAGATGGCCGTAGAGGACGAAGCACGGGAGGGCCACCGCGGTGGCGCGCAGCAACACCTCCGAGAGCCCCAGGTCGCGCACCTCGCTCGTGCGCTCCCCTCGCCACCGGAACCGGGCCGCGAGCACGATGCCCGCGAGGATGAACGGCACCGCGGAGAGGGCACCGTACTGGTACGGCAACACGTTCCCGGGCGCGTAGCCCATGCGCTGCTTGATGGCCGCCAGCAGCGAGCGCGCGGGCCCCGGGACCAACTCAACGGTCGAGGCATACGCGAGATACGCCGCGCCATACGCGGGATAGAGCCACGGCAGCCGCGCGATGGGACCGCGAGCCAGGGTCCACAGCGTCCAGGTGACCACCACGGCGGTGAGGAACAGCGCGGGCGCGGCCCCCGCGGCACCCGCCGCGAGACATGCCACCTGAAGCGCCACCACGACCAGGGCGAGCGGCTCCGCCGCGCGCGTCTCCCCCTCATTCCGGAACCGCAGGCAGGTCGCGAGCACGAACGCGGCGAACGGCGCGTAGGTGCCCACCGAGGGAGCCACATCCGCCGACGCGAGCGCCACATGCAGGCGCACGGCGAAGACCCCGGCGAGGAACAGCGGAGCCGCGATGACGAAGCCGAGCGCGCCGCCCTCGCGAGGAGTCGGAGGCGCCTTGCGCGACAGCAAGAAGAAGAGCCCACACGGCAGGACATTCAGCCAGACGGCGAGTCCACCGAGCCGAGCCACCAGCGGCGCCAGGCCCATCATCAACATGGTGGCGACCAGGGCCACCTGCACATGGCGGCGAGATGGCGCGTCAAAGGCATCCAGGGGCTTGCGCGCGAACACCGCGGCGACGGCGGCCCAGCCGAACAACAACGGAACGAGGAGCACCGGCGACACGCCATCGAGTTGCAGCGCATCTCCCAGCCCCATGGGCCCCAGGGCAATCCCCACCAGCGGAGCCACCGCCGAGCCAATCAACCCCAGAATTCTCCCGGGCTGACGCAGCGCCTCGCGGCGAGCCAGGAAGTTGCCCCAGATGGAGAAGCCCGCCGAGTACCCCGCCGTCATCAAGAACACGACGAGCGAGCGGGTGACGGACGTCATCCCCGCCCACGACTCGAAGACAAGGTAGAGCGTGCCCGAGAGGATGAGGAACGCGCCAAGGAACCACGCGATGCTCTCGTAGAGGAACGGCCGCCACATCCGATTCCACGAGGAGGCCTCCTCGACGATGCGGGCCGCCTCTCCCTTGGGCTGTGGCGGCTCGGTGAACGGATCACCAGGACGCATGGGCAGCGAAGATGCGCGCCCGGTCCCTCGCGCCGGCCCCCTGCCCCGAGCCGGCATGCCCTTCCCGGGAGGCACCTCAGGACGCGGAACCCGCGCTCCCGCATCGACCGAGCCCTCCACTCCAGCGGCCTGCCCCTGTCCCTGCGCAGTGGAGTGCGTCCCCATCGCATCCGCGGACACACTCCCTGCCGCCGCAACAGCGCCGTGCTGCGCGACATCACGCATCGGCGCCGCATCGCCCTCGGTACCAAGCGATTCGCCCGGCAACGCAGCGTCGCCAACACGTCGCCCCGGCCCGGTCAGCGCTCCGAGCGCGGACGCCTCCGAAGCGTCAACGACAAGGCCGCCTTCTGCGCCACTCGCTCCTCGGGCCGACGCATCCGAAGCCCCAGCAACACGCTCCTCCTCCGTGCCCGACGGCGCCGCTGCGTGCTCGGAGCCTTCTGCCTCCGACACGTCCGCGCGCGCGAACACCGCCGCAGCAGCACCTTCGTGGGAAGCCTCCCGCGCGGACACCGAAGCGCCAGACGTCTCCGCATCCACACGAGCGGCCACCGTTGCATCCGCCGCGGCCGAGCCCTCGCGAACCTCATGCGCCGCGGCTCGCGCGGCCACGCTCAGCGAACCGGCCTCGCGCCCAACCGCCCGCGCGGACTCC
This sequence comes from Citreicoccus inhibens, assembly GCF_019039035.1. GTDB lineage: Bacteria > Myxococcota > Myxococcia > Myxococcales > Myxococcaceae > Citreicoccus > Citreicoccus inhibens. The sequence goes on from NZ_JAHNZT010000004.1 coordinate 315,244, forward strand.
ACGCCTTCCGCGGCAGCCATCTCCGACGGCAGCTCACTGAGCACCGAAAGCAGGATGCGCGCTTGCCGCTCGTAGCGCTCCGACAGGAAGCGACGAACGTGAGCGGGGACATCCGAAGGCTCCCAGCGCTGGAGTTCGTCGAGGAGGAAGTGGACGTGGGCCAGTTCGGCCTCCAGGACGGGCCGGGGCCGTGCACCCATGCGTGAACCACACATCACGCACGTCTTCGCACTCCCGAGCCGCTCCTGGCGGCATGCGGAACAATACATGGGCCCCCCTCCTACAACGGACGTGCCACGAAGAATGCCTTGAAACCACAGGGGATTGAAACTCGCGCCCTCGCGGGCTGCACAGCCATACCGCATCGCGCGGGTGGCAGCTGTGCAAGGACCTGCACAACCCGTCCAGCCCTCGCCGCGCCGCCCGCCCATCGAGCCAGCATCACCGCGAGCAGCCCCTCCGCCGCGTCGCCACCTTTTCAAGCAGCCCGACCCACGGAGCCGGACATGCCCACGACCACCGGCCGACGCGCACGCCTCCACACCCACTCCGCGCGAAGCGCCTCCGCGCCACAGGCTCACCCCCCGGAGCACCCGTTCGACATCGACACCGTGCTCGCCCGTATCCGCGAACGCATCCGCGACTTCGCGGACGCGGCCATGTTCGCGCTGGCCGAGCGAGGCCACGCCACCCTCTTCGAGCAGCTCGTGGGCTGCATCCTCTCCATCCGCACGATGGACGAAGTGAGCTTGCCCACCTCCCTCGCGCTGCTCTCCCGAGCCTCGACGCCAGAGGCCCTCGCGCGCCTCTCCGCGACGGACATCGACGCCCTCATCCAGCCCGTCACGTTCCACGAAGCCAAGGCCCGGCAACTCCACGCCCTCGCCGTGCGCACGCGCGACGAGTTCGGCGGCGTGCTCCCCTGCGACGCGGACGTGCTCCAGTCCTTCCATGGCGTCGGGCCCAAGTGCGCGCACCTCGCGCTGGGAATCGCGTGCGGGCAGGAGGCCATCAGCGTGGACATCCACGTGCATCGCGTGACGAACCGCTGGGGCTATGTGGCGACGCGAACGCCCGAGGCCACACGCCGAGCCCTCGAGGCCCGCCTGCCCCGCGCCTACTGGGTCGAGTTGAACCGGCTGCTCGTGCCCTTCGGCAAGCAGGTGTGCACGGGCTCGCGCCCCCACTGCTCCACGTGCCCCGTGCGCGAGTCCTGCCAGCAGGTCGGCGTCACCTCGGCACGCTGAGCACGTCGTCGTCGGTGGACCGCCATGCCGCATCCACCATTGCCGTGGCCCGCCGCGCTGGCCAGACTGCGCGGACCTCGCCACCTGGAGAGACGCCATGAAGGATGACGCCGCCCGCCCGTCCGCGCAGGAGCTGCTGTCCCTCCCCCGCCTCATGCCGCTGGTCCCCATGCTCTACATGGCGTGGACAGATGGAGAGCTGACCGCCGATGAGCTGCGCGCACTCGGCGCCGCGGCCCGCTCCCAGCCCTGGTTGGACCTGCGCTCCAGCGCGGTCCTCGCGCGTTGGGTGGATCCCCTCATGCCCCCCTCCGCGCGCGAGCTGGCCCTGCTCCGTGAGCACATCCGCCGCACCGCCGAGCGCCTCACCCACAGCCAACAGAAGAACCTCGCGGAGCTGGGCGCACAGCTCGCGCAGGTCGTCTCGGGAGATGAGGCCCTCCCCGTCCCCATGCCCGAGCTGACCCAGGCGCTCCTCGGCCTGGAAGAGTCGCTCGGCGTGTCCGGCCGCGAAGCGGTGCGCGCGCTGGTGCCCGACACGACGCTGCCGCCCGGCTCCCTCAGCGCGTCCTTCGAGCCCGCCGCGATGCAGACGCTGCTGGACGCCACGTATCCCACCCTCCGAGCCCAGGTGCGCGAATGGCTGAAGGACCCGGCCTTCCGCTACACGGACACGCGCCACACGGCGGCCTATCGCGAGCAGGTCTTCGCGTGGCTGAAGCGACTGGCGGACCAGGGACTCGGTCGCATCGCGTATCCCGAGGGACGCGAGGCCGGCGCGGACCTGGGAGGCTTCATCGCCGCGTTCGAGACCCTGGCCTTCTTCGACCTGAGCCTCGTCGTGAAGGCGGGCGTGCACTTCGGGCTGTTCGGCTCGAGCATCCTCTTCCTCGGCACGCGACCGCATCACCGAGACTACCTGGGCCGCGTGGCCTCGCTGGAGCTGCCCGGCTGCTTCGCGATGAGCGAGCTGGGCCACGGCTCCAACGTTCGCGATGTGCAGACGGTGGCGCGCTACGACGCCGCGACGCAGGAGTTCGTGGTGGACACGCCCTCCGAGGCCGCGCGCAAGGAGTGGATCGGCAACGCCGCACGTCACGCGCGAATGGCCACCGTGTTCGCGCAACTGGAGGTCGGCGGAGAACGCATGGGCGTGCACGCGCTGCTCGTGCCCCTCCGAGATGAGCAGGGACACGTGCTGCCCGGCGTGCGCATCGAGGACTGCGGCGAGAAGATGGGCCTCAACGGCGTGGACAACGGACGGCTGTGGTTCCACGGCGTCCGAGTCCCACGCGCGAACCTGCTGGACCGCTTCGGCCGGGTGAGCGAGTCGGGCGAGTACACCAGCGCCATCCCCGGAGACTCCAAGCGCTTCTTCACCATGCTGGGCACGCTCGTCGCGGGCCGCGTGAGCGTGGCCTGCGCGGCGCTGAGCGCGGCCAAGAGCGGCCTGACCATCGCGGTGCGCTACGGAGACCTGCGCCGCCAGTTCGGCCCCGCCGGAGCGCACGAGGTCCGCCTCCTGGACCACCAGGCACACCAACTGCGCCTGCTCCCCCTCGTCGCGAAGACCTACGCGCTCGACTTCGCGCTGAAGTACCTGGTGGACCGCTACGTCCACCGCACGGAGGAGGATGCGCAAGAGGTCGAGGCGCTCGCGGCCGGCCTCAAGGCCCACGCCTCGTGGCACACCACGCACGCGCTCCAGGTGGCGCGCGAGGCGTGCGGCGGCCAGGGCTATCTGGAGCAGAACCGCCTGCCCACGCTGAAGGCGGACACGGACGTCTTCACCACCTTCGAGGGCGACAACACGGTGCTCCTGCAACTGGTGGCCAAGAGCCTCATGACGGGCTACCGCCAGCGCTTCGAGGACGACCGCGTCCACACCGTGCTCAAGCTCATCCTCGACCGAGCCACGGGCGCCATGACGGACCGCAACCCGTTCACCACGCGGCGCACGGACAGCGCGCACCTGCGCGATGACGACTTCCAGCTGCGCGCGCTGCGCTTCCGCGAGGAGGAGCTGCTCACCTCGGTGGCGCGGCGCCTGCGCAAGCGGCTCGCCTCGGGCGTGGAGGCCTTCGAGGCGTTCAATCAGTGCCAGGCGCACCTGCTCGCGCTGGCCCACGCCCACGTCGAGCGCGTGGTGCTGGAGCGCTTCCGCACCGCGGTGTCCACCGTGAAGCAGGCCTCGCTCCGGCACGTGTTGGAGCGCCTGTGCGACCTCCACGGCCTGTCCTGTCTGGAAGCGGCCAGTGGCTGGTTCCTGGAGCACGACCACCTGGAAGGCGCCAAGGCGCGCGCCCTCCGCAAGGAAGTCGTTCGCCTGTGCGCGGAGCTGCGCCCGGACGCGGTCGCGCTGGTGGACAGCTTCGGGATTCCGGACACCTGCCTGGCCGCGCCCATTGGCCTGGGCCGCCTTGCGCCATGAGCTGAACGATTCGCGCGAGCATCCCCTGCCGGCCCCGGTGCCCGGACACAGACTCCGGGCGCCATGATGAAACGCCTGACGCTCTCCCTCCTGCTCGCGGCCTGCCTGGCGGGCTGCGCCACCACCGCGCCCGCCGAGCGCTCCGCCGCGCCCGGCGAGCAGAACAAGCTGCGCGCGCGGCAGTTCACCGAGGAGGTCTACAACCAGAAGCGCCTGGACCGCATCCCCGAGTACATCGCGGCGGACTTCATGGACCGCACGCTGGACTCACCGCCGAAGACCCGCGGGCCCGCGCTGCTGCGACAACAGGCCGAGGCAAGCTTCGCGGCGTTCCCCGACCTGCGCTTCGACCTGCTGCACGTGATGGCGGACGGAGACCTCGTCTCCCTGCACTGGCGCGCCACCGGGACGGACGCGAAGGGGCCTCGGGACGCCACAGGGCAGCCGCGGCGCGTGACGCTGCAAGGGCAGTCCCTCTGGCGCATGCGCGACGGACAGGTCGTGGAGGCGTGGGACGTCAGCGACCGGCTCGCGCCCTTGTTGCAACGCGGTTACTCGGTGGTTCCTCCCACGCCGTGAGACTCACTGCACGGGGACCGGCGCGCGGAACACCTCGCCGTCATTGCCCTCCAGGATGAGGCTCGCGTTGTCGGAGGGAGACACGCGCAGGTTCACCCGAGGCTGCCCCTTGCGGTCCACCAGCAACAGCCCCGGGGAGCCCTGCTCGTCCGCGCCGAGGATGACGCGCGGCCGGCCATCGGGGTCCGACAGCTCCAGTCGCGACGAGCCGTCCACCTGGAGACCCACCGCGAACAGCTCCACGCCGCCGGGCTTGGCCAACGTCAGCCGAGGCGCCTCGTCGGAGTACACGGTCAGCTCGGCCAGCATCTCGCCGCCTTGCGCGGAGAAGCGCAGCCGCGGCGAGCCATCTCCATCCACGCCCAGCAGCGCGCGCGGGCGCCCCGAGGTGTCGCGCAGGACGAGCTGGGTGGCGCCGTTCTCCTCCACGCCCCACGTGGCCCGGGTGCGGCCCTTCGCGTCCGTGAGGACGAAGCGCGACGCGACCAGCTCACCGCTCGGCATCGACTCCTCGCGCAGCACCGTCGCCCCCATCCCCAGCCCCGCCAGCACGAGCGCCGTGAGGGTGACTCCCTGCAAGCGCCGGTAGCGCTGCTCCAGCCGCTCCAACCGCGTCTCGTGCGACTCCATCGCGAAGGACCTCCTGGCAACCCCGGAACGCTAGCGGAAGACGGCGCCGGGCGCGCGTCCACGGAAGCATCCTGAACCGCCGACCGGCTCACCGCTACGCGAGCCCCACGCGCGCGGACACCTTTGAACGATGGGAGGCGCGGTGGGACATGGCCCTCGCCCGCCTGCCCGGCGTGAGGGCCACGGTGCCCCACTCAGGGCGGCGGCTGGGTCGTGGGGCCCCCCGCGGCGCTGGAGGGGTTCACCGGGATGGCCTCGCCGGAGACGACGTCGATCTCCTGCACGCGCGTCACGTGCCGGGCCAGCGAGTCGAACTCCAACTCCAGCACCTTGCCCGACCCCTTCTCCGGCAGGCCGAAGCGGATGCGCCAGTAGTTGGGCCGAATCTGAACGGCCTCGCCCGCCTGGGACAGCACCAGGCTGTTCTGCTGAGCATAGGCCTGCCCCGCTTGGATGACGTCCCGCTCGCCCAGCTCCTCCTGGACTCGCGCGGAGTTGGGGGGCTCGGGGGGACGTCCGGTGGGACCCGGGATGCACGCGGAGCCCAGCAACGAGGACGCGGTCAGAAGGAATGCCAGGGTGCGAGGCGCCATATCCGCACGTTGGCCACGCGCCGCGCCCCTCGCAGGAGGCCCGGCCGCCCACCTCACCCGAGGCCACGGCGCCTGCCCGCTGCGCCAGCGCGGGACCCCACCGCGCGCCAACGCCCGGAATGTTTCGAGGCCGCACGAAACAGAAAGGCCACCGCCCGTCCCGGAGCGGTGGCCCTGTCTCTGCATTCCCGTCGGCGAGGCAAGCCGCCCCGGCGGGGACCTAGCGGGTGGGCAGCGGAACGCCCTGCTTCTCCACCACCTCGTCGATGAGGCCGTACTGCCGGGCCTCCTCGGCGCTCATGTAGTAGTCGCGCTCGGTGTCCTTCTCGATGCGCTCCAGGCTGTGGCCGGTGTGCTTCACGATGAGGCCGTTGATGTAGGTGCGCAGCCGGAGAATCTCTTTCGCCTGGATGGCGATGTCCGAGGCCTGGCCCTGCGCACCGCCCAGCGGCTGGTGAATCATGATGCGGCTGTTGGGGAGCGCGGCGCGCTTGCCCTTGGAGCCCGCCAGCAGCAGCAGCGCGCCCGCGGAGGAGGCCTGTCCGATGCAGATGGTGGACACCGGACACTTGACGTACTGCATCGTGTCGTACATCGCGAGGGCCGCGGTGACCGAGCCACCCGGCGAGTTGATGTAGAGGTTGATGCCCTTGTCGGGGTCCTCGGACTCCAGGAAGAGGAGCTGGGCGACGATGACGTTCGCGACGTCGTCGTTGATGGGCGTGCCCAAGAGGATGATGCGGTCCTTGAGGAGCCGGCTGTAGAGGTCATACGCCCGCTCGCCGCGGTGCGTGGTTTCAATGACGAAGGGGACGTTCATGGCTCCCCTACCCTAATCGTCCTCGCTTCGCCGTGCCCGTCTCTTCGCACGGAGCGTGCGCTGGCCCACGGTTGCTCCTGCCCTGGCGCGCCGCGCCCACGCCCGTGGCGGGCAGCTCGAAGAGGGCGCGGCCCGCCCCGCCCTGGACTTCGTCGCGCTCGCGCGGGGCCCCGGGCCCGAATCCAGGGGCCACACGCGCCATACGAGACGCCTCGATTACCGAGGCCCGGTCATCTGCTCGGGGCGCACCCACTGGTCGAACTGCTCGGGCGTGACGAGCCCCAGCGCGACCGCGGCCTCCTTGAGCGTGGTGCCCTCCTTGTGCGCCTTCTTCGCGATGCGCGCGGCGTTGTCGTAGCCGATATGCGGATTGAGGGCCGTCACCAGCATGAGGCTGCGCTCCAGGTTCTCCTTCAGGCGCGGCAGGTTGGGCTCGATGCCCACGGCGCAGTGGAGCCGGAAGCTGCGCATGCCATCCGCCAGCAGCCGGCAGCTCTGCAGGAAGTTGTGGATGAGCAGCGGCTTGTAGACGTTGAGCTCGAAGTTGCCCGAGGCCCCGCCCAACGCGATGGCCACGTCGTTGCCCATCACCTGCGCGCACAGCATGGTGAGCGCCTCGCTCTGCGTGGGGTTCACCTTGCCCGGCATGATGGAGCTGCCCGGCTCGTTCTCCGGGAGGGTCAGCTCGCCAATGCCCGAGCGCGGTCCGGACGCCAGCCAGCGCACGTCATTGGCCAGCTTGAACAACACCGCCGCGAGCCCCTTGAGCGTGCCGTGCGCGTGCACCAGCGCGTCGTTGGCGGCCAGCGCCTCGAACTTGTTGGGCGCGGTTCGGAATACGTGCCCGGTCAGCCGACCAATCTCGCGCGCCACGCGCTCCGCGTACCCCGGCGGCGCGTTGAGGCCCGTGCCCACCGCGGTGCCGCCCAGCGCCAGCTCGGACAGGTGCGGCAGGGACGCCTCCACGTGCGCGCGGGCGTGCTCCAGCTGCGCCACGTAGCCGCTGAACTCCTGGCCCAGCGTGAGCGGCGTGGCGTCCTGGAGGTGCGTGCGGCCAATCTTGACGATGTCCTTGAACGCCTCGGCCTTCTGGGCGAGCACGTCCCGCAGCGACTCCAGCTCGGGCAGCACCTGCCGCGTCAGCGCCTCCACCGCGGCCACGCTCATCGCGGTGGGGAAGACGTCGTTGGAGCTCTGCCCCTTGTTCACGTCGTCGTTGGGGTGCACGCGCCGACTCTCGCCGCGCTCGCCGCCCATCAACTCCGAGGCGCGGTTGGCCAGCACCTCGTTGCAGTTCATGTTCGTCTGGGTGCCGCTGCCCGTCTGCCACACGAGCAGCGGGAACTCCTCGTCGTGGCCACCCGCGAGCACCTCGTCCGCCGCGCGCACGATGGCCTCCGCCTTGTCGCGCCCGAGCGAGCCGTTCTCCTGGTTGACGAGCGCCGCCGCCTTCTTCACCAGCACCAGCGCCTGGATGAGCGCCAGGGGCATGCGCTCCGTGGAGATGGCGAAGTTCTGACGGCTGCGCTGCGTCTGCGCGCCCCAGAGCCGGTCCGCGGGGACCTCGATGGGACCGAAGGTGTCTTTCTCGATGCGAACGTTCTTCGTGCTCATGGCATCCCTTCCTCCCGAGTCCCCCCTCGAACCCGGCGGGCGGTCCTCGGCCTGTCCGCCCGAGTTAACACGCCCCCTTCGCCCCGGCAGCACGACCTCGCGAAACATTTAATTCCCGTGAAACATGACACATCCCCACGCGAGTCCGGAGGCACCCAGCCCCCGTGCTTCCCTCGGGGGCGGCGGAGCCGAGGGCAGGCAGGCGCATCGGGTTGGAAGGGGAAATGTTTCATGTGACACACTCCGCGGGACGCCCGGCAGGCCCAGTCCACCGCCGAGGCGCGTCGGGGTGCGCGTGCATGTCGATGGTGTGGATGAGTCTGGCCGCGGGCCGAGGCCAACGGCCGAGGCGGAGCGCATCGCTCGCCCGTGGCCTTCGACGAATCCGCCCAGACCTTCGCGGTCCAGGTCTCTCTCCCCTTCCCTCCGCGGCGGCGCGCAGGTCCTCGGCGCGCTCACGTTCGGCCTCCCACTTCTCGACCCCTGAAGCCCTCCCATGCGCCTGCTGGCTGGAATGAAACTGCGCGGTCGCCTCACGCTGTCCGTCTCGCTGCTGCTGCTCGTGGCCATCGTCCCCCTCGTCACGCTGGGCGTGTCCTTCTCCCGCCGCGACCTGCAGAAGCAGATCCACGCCACGCTCCAGGTGGAGGCCGAGGGCCTGCGCGACGTGGTGGAGGGAACCCTCGCCGAGCGCGAAGCGAGCGTTCAGACCTGGGCCGAGGACTCCGTGCTGCGCGACGCGCTCCTCGTCGACACCTACGCGAAGAGCGACGCGGTGCTCGCCACGTTCCACCGCCGGCACCCGTCCTTCGCCGGGCTGGTGCTCTTCACGCCCGACGGGCGCGCGGTGTCCTTCAGCACGCCCGCGCTGCGGGACGGCTTCGCCGGACGCCGGCCCGAGGTGCTCGCCGCCTCTTGGTTCCAGGCAGCGCGGGAGGGCCACTTCGACGCGCACGCCCTCACCCAGGTGGACCCGTTCTTCGGCAAGCGCGTGCTGCCCCTGACCGTGCCCGTGGTCCACCCCATCACCGGCGCGCGCATCGGCCTGCTCCTGGCCGCGTATGACTGGGCCCAGGTGGGCGACGTCGTGTCCACCGTCATCCAGCGCGCCCACGCGCGCGGCCAGGTGAGCTTCGCGCTGGAGGTGCTCGCCGCGGACGGCACGTCGCTGTACGACTCGCACGACGCCACCACGCCGCCCCCCGCGGTCCCTATCCGCGAGGAGGCCGCCAACGACTCGCACCTGCACGACGTGGGAGACGGCTGGCGCTTCGTGGCCACCGTGGACTCCGACGAGGCCTACGCGGTGGTGGCGCACTCCATCCAGGTGGCCTCCCTCATGGTCGTCATCGCCCTGACGCTCGGCGCGCTCGCGTCCGCGTGGCTCGCTCGCGGCATCACCCGCCCCATCGTCACGCTGAGCAACGTGGTGGGCCGCATCGTGCGCGAGGGAGACCTCACGCAGGAGGTCGAGTTCCACCACCGACAGGACGAGGTGGGCGAGCTGTCCACCGCGTTCTCCCGCCTGCTCGCGCACCTGCGCGAGTCCACCACGAGCCTCCAGCAGGGCACGCGCGTGCTCGGCGAAACGGTCGAGGCGCTCACCTCCGCCGCGACCCAGCAGGAGCGCACCCTGGCGCAGCAGTCCGCCGCCATCCAGGAGACGCAGGTGACGGCGCAGGAAATCAAGCAGACGTCGATGATGGCCGCCGAGCGCTCCCAGGCGGTGCTCGGCGTGGCCACGCGCGCCCGCGAGGTGGGCCAGTCCGGCGAGACGACCGTCAGCGCCAGCCTCCAGGGCTTCGAGCAGTTGCGCGAGCAGGTGACGCGGATGGCCTCCAGCATCTCGCAGCTCAACGACCGCACGCAGCAGATTGGCGGCATCACCCAGACGGTGAAGGACCTGGCGGACCAGTCCAACATGCTCGCGCTCAACGCGGCCATCGAGGCGGTACGCTCGGGCGAGCACGGCAAGGGCTTCAACGTGGTGGCGCGCGAGATTCGCAGCCTCGCGGACCAGTCCATCCAGGCCACCGGCCGCGTGCGCGAGATTCTCGACGACATCCGCGGCGGCATCCACACCACGGTGGCGCTATCCGAGGAGGGCCAGCGCCGCACCGAGACGGGACTCGCCCAGGTGCGCGCCAGCGGAGACAGCCTGCGCGAGCTGGCGGGCATCATCGAGGACAACGCCTCCGCGGCGCATCAGATTGCCGCCGCGGTGACGCAGCAGAACGCCGGCATCGCCCAGATCTTCACCTCGGTGACGGACCTGTCCCGGGTGATGGACGAGACGATGCGGGGCCTTCACGGCACGCAGCAGATGACTCAGCAGCTGCGTGACGTGGCCGGCCGCATGGAGGCCGTGGCCCGCGCCTGGCGCGTGTAGCTAGACGCGCCGCTCGTAGCGCGGCATCTCGTCCGCGGGGGCGTTGCCCACGCGGGCCAGCCAGTTCACCAGCCGCTGCAGCGGGGCCGTGCCGCCCTCCACCGCCGGCGTGAAGCCGCACAAGAGCAGGTACACGAGCAGGGCCGTCCCGCCCGAGACAGCCAGCGTCACCATGAAGGCCACTCGCACGAGCGAGGGGTCCACGTTCAGCTCCCGCGCGAGCGCCGCGCAGGCGCCCAGCAACGTGCGGCCCTCGCCTCGGTGCATCGGAATCAGGCGCTCGTGGCACTCCGGGCAGCGCACCACCCGCGCGCCGAGTTCCTTCGAGCAAGCCGTGCAGCGCTTCGTCCCCGCCATGGCGTGACCCTCCGTGGGGCCCGGCTTCCGCGTGGAGCCGGGCCTCATCGTGGCCTACGGGCCCGCCGCCGCCCCATTGCGCAAGTCTGTTGATTTACAAATTTAATGATCATGGTGTTGACAACCTTACAGCCAAGCGGCTTCTAATTCACCAAGGCTTCCAAATCGCGCTCTGAAGACGCATTTTCGGACCCGTCAGAGCGTATTTACAACGCGGCATGTCAGGAGCACGGATGAGCGCAACCGTCCCGACGCAGAAGAGCCCGACCTTCGGTCCGGGTGTGAGCCTCCAGGGCCCGTGGCATCCGGATTACGCGGAGGTCCTGACGCCCGAGGCGGTGGCCTTCGTGGCGCGGCTCGTCCGGACGTTCGGGGCGCGGCGCGAGGCGTTGCTGGCGCGCCGGCAGGAGATGGCGAAGGCCTGGCGCCGGGGCGAGCGCCCGCACTTCCTGCCGGAGACGCAGGCCATCCGGGACGGCGACTGGACGGTGGCCCCGCTGCCGGCGGACCTCCAGGACCGGCGGGTGGAGATCACCGGCCCGGTGGACCGGAAGATGATCATCAACGCGCTGAACTCGGGCGCGAACGTGTTCATGGCGGACTTCGAGGACGCCAACAGCCCCACCTGGGACAACGTGGTGCGCGGGCAGCTCAACCTGCGCGACGCCGTGCGCCGAACCATCGACTTCACGGCCGAGGGCGGCAAGCACTACGCGCTCCAGCCCAAGACGGCGGTGCTCTTCGTGCGGCCCCGCGGCTGGCACCTGCTGGAGCGGCACCTGACGGTGGATGGCAAGCCGGTGTCGGGCTCGCTCTTCGACTTCGGGCTCTTCTTCTTCCACAACGCGCGCGCGCAGTTGGAGCGCGGCACGGGTCCGTACTTCTACCTGCCGAAGATGCAGAGCCACCTGGAGGCGCGCCTCTGGAACGACGTGTTCGTGGAGGCGCAGGAAGCGCTCGGCGTCCCGCGCGGCACCATCAAGGCCACGGTGCTCATCGAGACGCTGCCCGCCGCGTTCGAGATGCACGAGATCCTCTACGAGCTGCGCGACCACTCGGCGGGGCTCAACTGCGGCCGGTGGGACTACATCTTCAGCTTCATCAAGACGCTCCAGTCGGACGCGTCCGTGGTGCTGCCGGACCGCGGGCAGGTCACCATGGACAAGGCGTTCCTCAACGCCTACTCGCAGCTGCTCATCCAGACGTGCCACCGCCGCCGCGTGCACGCCATGGGCGGCATGGCCGCCTTCATCCCCATCAAGGGTGACGCCTCCGCCAACGACGCGGTGATGGAGAAGGTCCGCGTCGACAAGCAGCGCGAGGTGAAGAATGGCCACGACGGCACCTGGGTGGCGCACCCCGGCCTCGTGTCCCTGGCGCGCGACATCTTCGACGCGAACATGAAGGGCCCCCATCAGCTCGACAACGCGCGCGCCGACGTGCGCGTCACCGAGGCCGAGCTGCTCAAGGTCCCCTCCGGCACGCGCACCGAGGACGGGCTGCGCCACAACATCCGCGTGGGCATCCAGTACATGGCCGCGTGGCTGGGCGGGCTGGGCTGCGTGCCGCTCTACAACCTCATGGAGGACGCGGCCACCGCGGAGATTTCCCGCGCGCAGGTGTGGCAGTGGATCCACCACGGCGCCACGCTCGAGGACGGTCGCAAGGTGACGCCCGCGCTGTTCCGCGACCTGCTCGCGCAGGAGATGGCGCGCATCGAGAAGGAAGGCGCCAAGGAGCGCTACGGCGCCGCGCATCTGGAGCGCGCGCGCGTCCTCTTCGAGCGGCTGTCCGCCACCGACACCTTCGAGGACTTCCTCACCCTCCCGGCCTACGAGGCCCTCGACACCGCTTCCTGAAGTTCCACCCCAACCTGACTGACCCGCAGCGAGGAGTCCCGGCATGTACGACGCGACGCAGACCCCTTCCGAAGCCTCCCCTCACGCGAAGCTCCATGCCCGGCGGTTCGAGGGCATCCAGCGCAACTACTCCCAGAAGGACGTGGAGAAGCTGCGCGGCTCCATCCAGATCCAGTACACGCTGGCGGAGATGGGCGCCAAGCGTCTGTGGGAGCTGCTCCACACGGACCCATACATCAACGCGCTCGGCTCACTCACGGGCAACCAGGCCGTGCAGATGGTGCGCGCGGGCCTCAAGGCCATCTACCTGTCGGGCTGGCAGGTGGCGGCGGACGCGAACTCGGCTGGGCAGATGTACCCGGACCAGAGCCTGTACCCGGTGGACAGCGTTCCCTCCGTGGTGAAGAAGATCAACAACTCGCTGCGCCGCGCGGACCAGATTGACCACGCCGAGGGCAAGAGCGACCGCTACTGGTTCGCGCCCATCCTGGCGGACGCGGAGGCCGGCTTCGGCGGTCCGCTCAACGCCTACGAGCTGATGAAGGCGATGATTGAGGCGGGCGCCGCGGGCGTGCACTTCGAGGATCAGCTCGCCAGCGAGAAGAAGTGTGGCCACATGGGCGGCAAGGTGCTGGTGCCCACCAGCCACTTCATCCGCACGCTGACGGCGGCGCGGCTGGCGGCGGACGTCATGGGCGTGCCCACGCTCCTGGTGGCGCGCACGGACGCGGACAGCGCCAAGCTGCTGATGAGCGACGCGGACGAGTACGACCACGCCTTCATCGACCACAAGGCGGGCCGCACGCACGAGGGCTTCCACCGCCTCAAGGGTGGCCTTGCCTGCGCCATCGCGCGCGGCCTCGCCTACGCGCCGTTCGCGGACCTCATCTGGTGCGAGACGAGCACCCCGGACCTGAAGCAGGCGCGCGAGTTCGCCGAGGGCATCCACGCGAAGTACCCGGGCAAGCTCCTGGCGTACAACTGCTCGCCGTCCTTCAACTGGAAGAAGAACCTGGACGACGCGACCATCGCCAGGTTCCAGCGCGAGCTGGGCGCCATGGGCTACAAGTTCCAGTTCGTCACGCTGGCTGGCTTCCACGCGCTGAACCACTCGATGTACCAGCTGGCGCGCCAGTACAAGGACCGCGGCATGGCGGCCTACAGCGAGTTGCAGCAGGCCGAGTTCGGCGCCGAGAAGGACGGCTACACCGCCACGCGTCACCAGCGCGAGGTGGGCACGGGCTACTTCGACCAGGTGGCGGAAATCATCTCGGGCGGCAGCGCCAGCACCCTGGCCCTGCACGAGTCCACCGAGGCCCACCAGTTCTAGGCCGTCCCGCTTGACTCGCCAGGCCGCGGCCCACGGGGGGAAATCCCCAGTGGGTTCGCGGCCTTCGGCTTTTCAGTCCAGGCGCGCAACTTCGGGCCCGGCCGGGCGATAATGGGGATCAGACACCCCAAAAGCGCGTGGTGTGCCCACGGGGTCGTGACGGGAGCAGCCATGAACAGCATCACGTCCCTCGGTGGTCCTCGGGTGCAGGCCGCCACCACCAACGCGGGTGGCTCGGTGGGCGGAACGTCCGGTGCCCGCTTTGGCGCGCTCGTGCAGGGCCCCAACGCCCAGGCCCCGCGCCCAGGCGACCCGCTGTCCGGCAGCTCCGTGGTGGCGTCGGCGCTGTCCCAGGTGGGCGCGTCCCCGCACGGCGCGCTGCTCGGCTCCTACATGATGAACGCGGTGAAGGGCGGCGGCGGCCAGGGTGGCAAGGCCGGCGCGGCGCCCTCCGCGGATGACACCAAGGCGCTCAACGACCTGGCCATCATGTCCTCCGTATCCATGTCCCAGGCCATCCTCGGCATGGGCAACGACATGAAGATCGACCTCGAGCGCGAGTAGGACGCGGCGCCAGGCTCGACGCCAGCCTCCGGGGCGGCTCCACCTTCGCGGGTGGGCCCGCCCCGTTTCATTTCCGAAGCGATGGACCGTCCCCCGAAGGGGACGGCCCATTCAGCGTGAGCGCCTCAACGGCGCCGACGCGACCAGCCCAGCACCACGCCCAGGGCCGCCAGCATCACGGACGCTCCAGGTGTCGCGCCGGGCACGGGGTTGCAACCACACCCCGAGGCCTCGACAGGAGGCGACACAGGCGGCGGATGCACACCTCCGTCATCCATGGGCTGGCCCGCATCCGGGACTCCCGAGTCGGGGGAGCCGGGGTTGTTCGAGCCCGCGTCCACGGCGCCGCCATCCGGCTCTCCCGCGCCCCCATCACGCGGCCCCTCTCCGCTTCCGGCATCCGCCAAGGTTCCCGCATCGGCGGCACTGCCCGCGTCGAGCACGCTGCCCGCATCCGGTGCGCTGCCCGCATCCGGCGCACTGCCGGCATCGAGCGCGCTGCCTGCGTCCCACGTGCCGCCCGCATCCGGCGCGCTCCCCGCATCTTCTGCGGCCCCCGCGTCCGCGAGGCCTCCATCCGTGACGACTCCGCCATCCAACGGCACACGCGCCACCACCACGAACCCACGCCGCGGCGAAGGAGCGCTGGCGAGCCCCTCCGAGTCCACGGCGGTGACTCGCCACTCGTAGCGTCCCGGGGGAAGGACCTCCGCCAGGGCGTGCGTCGTCTCCATCGTGCGCGCGGTCCGGATGACCGCTCCGCCCTGGAACAGCTCCAAGGCGTAGCTCGGAGCCTCCGCGCCGTCATCCGTCGAGGCCTGCCACCGGAACGTCCCGATGCCCTCCACCCACAGGGCACCGTCCTCAGGCGCGAGGAGCACTGGCACGGAGGGCGGATGATTGACGGGCGTCACCTGGATGGAGACGGTGGCCGGCGCCGAGAAGAGCTCTCCATCCGTGACCTGATAGGTGAAGTCGTCCGCCCCCGAGTAATCGGGCACGGGCGTATAGGTCCACGTGGCGCCAGCGCCACTCAGTGTTCCATGGCGAGGCGAAGCGCGAATCACGTAGCTCAACGGCTGATTGTCTGGGTCGCTCCCCGCGAGCGTCAGCGTCAGCGGAACATCCTCGGCCGTGGACAGCGACAACGCCCCCGCCACCGGCGGCCGATTGTCCCCGAACGTCACCAGGCGCGCGCGAACGCGAGGCCCACCGTACGGCGGCTTCGGGTCATTGTGCGAATAGACCACGAGCGCCGTGCGCCCAGTTCCCAGGAAGGCCACCGCGGGCCGCTCCTCGTTGTCCGCGGAGGCCGCGACGGGGAACCCATCCGGCTCACGTACGACGCCCGCGCTCGTCACCCGCGCGCTGTAGACGTTCTCCTCGAAGGCGTTGAGCACGCTGTCCTGCCACGCGACCAGATACTCCGATCCGATGAAGGTCACGGAGGGGAAGCGCTGGTAACGCAGGTTGGCGATGGTCAGGCTGGCGGGATCCAACACCGCTCCCGCCCGCGTCACCCGCGTGCCATAGATGTGCGGCCGATTCTTGCTGCTGTAGCCCGCCCAGACGACCAGGTAATCCTCCCCGTTCGAGGCCACCGCCGGGGTCTGTTGGTTGTACCGCTGGGTCGCGATGGGAATGCCGGCGCCATCCAAGCCCTGTCCGTCGCGCGTCACCCGCGTCCCCAGGACATCCCGGTCATCGCCACCGCTGCTCCACACCACAAGGAAGTCGGTGCCATTCGACGCGACCCGGGGAGTGTCGCATCCTGTCGACGTATCGGCGAGGTGAAGTGCCGTGGCGTCCAGGACATCGCCCTGCCCCGAGACACGCACGCCACCGAGGTAGCCATTGGGCGAATCATCCTGGACGGCGAAGGCCACCAGATAGGTCTCCCCGTTCGACGCGAGGCCCACCGGATTCCCAAGGGGCGAATTCAGCGGCTTCTCCGGAACGAGGACGCGGCCCCCTGGATTCTGAACCGTCCCCGCGCGAGTGATCCGCGTCCCGACCAGCCTTCGGGAATACTCTTGCAGGGAGTACCAGGCGACGAAGTAGTCCGTGCCGTTCGAGGCCACCACGGGAGCCGAGACCATGAAGTCTTCCCCGGTGTTCGAGGAGACGAGGATTCCGGTGGGGTCCAAGGGCCGGCCATCCGCTGATACCCGCGTGCCCACCACGACCTCGCCGCTCGACCACTCATCCTGCCAGACCACCAGGAAGTCCGTGCCGTTCGACGCCACCGCGGGCTGGGTCTGCTGACTGGCCGTCGCCCCGATGAAGAATCCATCCGGGTCGAGGACCGCCCCTTGAGGTGTGACCTGCAACGCGTGGAGGTCTGAATTCCAGTCCGGGTACCAGACCGAAACAGCCAGGAAGTTCACGCCATCGAAGGCCACCGAAGCCGCGGCATGGGACACGGTGGTGGTGGAGAGCAGGAGGCTCGTGTCATCCACCACAGCGCCATCACTGCTGACGCGCGTGCCCAGGATGCGAGTGAGCCCCCCAAGCGAATCCGTCCAGCCCACCAGGTACTGAGTGCCGTCGGAGGCCACGGTCGGATCCAATTCGTTCGCATGCGTCGCAACGATGGCGATGCCCGCGGTATCCAGCAGCTCGCCCGCGCCGGAGACGCGTGAACCGTAGATGTCTCCCATCGCGTCGGTCCGACCATCACGCCACACGACGAGATAGTTCGCGCCCGCGGAGGCCACGGCGGGGGCACTGTCGGTCACGGCCTCCTGTACGAGCACCACGCTTTGTGGCGCCGCCGTTCCCGTCGCGCCGTCCACGAGCACGCTGGAGACGACGCGCGCTTGCGTCCACGCCACCAGGTAGTCCGTCCCATTCGAGGCCACGGCGCTCTGGGCCTCCGACCCGACATCACTCGCGAGGGTCTGCTCCGTCGCATCCAGGAGCGTGCCCTCGCGGGAGACACGGATCGCCGAGAGGCGTGACGCCGTGTCGGCCGTGGTCCACGTGACCAGGTAGTTCGTCCCGTTGGAGGCCACCGCGGATCCGAACTGCCCATACCCCGTCGAGGACAGCACGAAGGGAGCAGACTCCAGCAAGCCGCCATCTCGCGCCACGCGCGCGGCCATGAGCTTGGGCATGGTGTCATTCACCGAAGACGACCAGACCACCAGATAGCCTTCACCATCCGAGGCAACCGCCGGCGCACCCCACCCGTGAAGCGGCGAGGCACCACGGGAGATGTCGATGCCCCAGATGTCCTGCACCACCCCCGCGGTGGAGACACGCGCGCCCAGGATTCGCTCCGTGCCATTCAGGCTGTCCTGCCACACCACGAGCGAGCCGGCCCCATTCGAGGCCACCGCGGGCTGACTCTGCTCGCCCGCCGCGCGCGCGGGAATCGGCTGGTTCAAGCCAATCTCGGGCGAGACGACGGTCGCCAAGGTCGCGGGAAACACGGTCGCCTCCAGCACCGCCGTGGGCACCTGGAACTGGACGGACCCCGCCACGAACTTCGCCTGCACCGGCGTGCCATGGCCCGCCGCATCCACCCAGGTCGCGTGCCCGTAGCGAACGCCCAGCCCCATCCGCGCGTCCTTGAAGTGCAGCCCCTTGGCGCTCGCACTGACGTAGGCAGCGCCCTTCGCGGGCACCGTCAGCACCAGCGCTCCTGCTCCCTCGGGCGCAGAGGCGAAACGCCACTCCTGCCGGAGTCCTTCCTCCGTGTTCGACAGGTGCTCCTCAATGCCTTCTTGAGACAACACGAGCCCACCCGTCGGCTCCACCTGAGTCCGCACACGCGGCTCGTCCTCGTGCCGCGCGCCGCGCTGCCAGCGCATGCGGCCCAGCGAGAGGGGCGCTCCGCGCGGGACCGCATCCGGAGCCCCGTGCGCGCCCACCTCCGAGCCACCGCGCTGCGCCGGCGCAACGGACCTCGGCGTCAGCGACACCCCGCGCTCGTCCGCGAGAACGACATACGTGGCGTGTCCTCCCGTCCAGGCCGAGCCCTCGGGCCGGAACGCGAAGTGGGCCTGTCGCATCACGGCCGAGACATCGAATGGCGCTCGGACCTCGGGCCGAGCCTCAGGCGCCACACCGGGCGCCCCGGAGGAAGAGGGGGACTCGCTCAAGCACGACACCACCAACACGAACAAACCAACGCCCATCCAAGTCCGCGGCCTCGCCGCGGAGGAGCCATGCAAATGAATCATGTGTCCCTGAGAATGCCTTGAGCCGACCGGCCCGCCTCAAGGCGAGAAGAGAGCGCCTCCAAGAATCGCCGCTCCTCGACAGAGACACAAACCCTTCTCACGGGAATGGATGTCTGCCCAATCTGCCCAGGAAGTCCTGCGCGCCCCTGGCCCTCAGTTGAGGTACTGGGGGCGGACGGGGGCGCGCGGCTGGGACTCGGACTGGCGCATCAGCTCCAGGCCTTGCTGCGTGAGGACGAAGCGCACCACGCCCGAGCCTCGCTCGGTTTCAATCTCCGCCTCGAAGGCTGGCCCCGCGACCCCTCCGAGCGACACGTCCTTGCGCAGGTTGCGCACGCGCCCGCTGAGCAAGTCTCCGGCCACCTCGCGCGAGCCCTCGCCCCGCTGGTGCAGCGCATAGGCGGCCTCGTGCAGCGTCATCGCCAGCGCCGGCGTGAGGGGCTGGGAGCTGAACAGCACGGAGATGAGGACCCAATAGGGCGGCGTCTGGTCTGCCATCGCATCCATCCTAACGGCGCCCACTACCGCGCGCGTGGCTGTCTTCGGGCGGCAATCTGCTCGGCGAGCACGCCCTGCTGCTTCCAATGTCCATACAAGCGCCCGCGCGACGCGAGCCAATCCAGCCGCTGCTGGGCGCGCTCATCCACCCGCCCCGGCGGCGCGTCTCGGTACGGCGTCCCGGGCAGGGGCATGAAGGTGTGCCCATGCACCCGCGCGCCCAGGTCCGCCAGCCGCTGCATCAAGTCCAGCGTGGCGTCCACGTCCTCGGGCTCCTCGCCCGGCAGCCCGAGGATGAAGTCCACGTTGGGCACGAAGCCCCCCTCCACCGCGAGGCGCGCCGCCCGCACCACCGTCTCCACGTCGTGCCCACGGCGCGTGGCCTGGAGCATGCGCTCGGAGCCGGACTGGCCGCCGATGATGAGGTTGTCGTTGTGCACGTGGCGCTTGAGCAGCGCCAGGGCCTCGGGCGTCACATGCTCGGGGCGGACCTCCGAGGGGAAGGTGCCGTAGAAGATGCGCCCGTCCGGCCCCATGGCCTCGCGCACCGCGACGAGCAGCGCCTCCACCGCGCCCAGGTTCATCGTCTCGTCCGCCGTGCCGTAGGACATGGACGTGGGCGTGATGAAGCGGATGTCCCGCCGCCCCGCGCGTCGCAGCTCGCCTGCCCACCGCGCCACGTTGGCCACCGAGCGATGCCGGAAGCGCGCCTTGCTCATGAACGGCGTCTGACAGAAGCGGCAGGCGTAGATGCAGCCCCGGGTGATCTCCACCGCGCCGAACTTCGCGTGCCGCGCGGCGAAGGGCGGGAAGTCATCCAGCCGCACGCCCTCGCCATGGCCGCGCTGCACCAGCTTGCCCGCATCCAGATACGCCACGCCATGCGTGCCGCGTGGGTCCTCCCCTTGGAGCACGCGCAGGAGCAGGGCACGCAGCGTGTGCTCGCCCTCGCCCACGGCGATGAGGTCGAAGCCGGCCTGGAGGGTCTGGAGTGGCTCGGCCGTGGCGTGCACCCCGCCCGCGATGCACAACACCTGACGACCCTCCAGCCGCGCGCGAACCCAGGCCAGCTCCTCGGCGGCGGGGCCGAAGCTGGCCGAGTAGAACGACCAGGCCACCACCACCACGTCGCCCGCGTCCGCCCGCTCGCGCACGGTGGTCAGCAGCGAGTCGCGGTCGCGCGGGAAGTGCAGCGACACGTCCGCGAGCGCAGGGTCCGCCTCCACGGCGCCGGCCAACACCGTGAACGCGTACTTGCCGGGGTACTGATAGCTGAGGACGAGCGAGACCTGGGGGCGCGAGGACATGCGGGGCCGGGATGATGCCACAGCCCCTCGCGCGCCCCGCCGCTTCCTCGCGGTCATCGCCTCCTCGCCCGAAGGGAGGGCGGGCGCCCCACGCCGCGGCCCCCGATGCCCCTGACTGGGAACACCGGGGGCCAAGGACCTCAGGCCCGGCGGCGCGCGCGCGCCAGCCCCAGCAAGCCCAGCAGCGACAGCGCGGCGAGCGAACCTCCCGTGGAGGAGCAGCCATCCGGCGCGGCCCCGGGCTCCGGAGTCGTCGGGGCCGTCACGCCCGCATCCGGAACCACCGGGGTCGTCGTGCCCGCATCGGTGGTCGCGGGCGGAGGCGTGCCCGCGTCCGGCGTGACGGTGGGAGGAGGCGTCCCCGCATCCGTCGTCGTAGGAGGAGGCGTCCCCGCATCCACCGGCGGGGGCGTGCCCGCGTCCGGCGTGACGGTGGGAGGAGGAGTGCCCGCATCCAACGGCGTGGGCGTACCCGCGTCCGGCGGGGTTGTCGTGGGGAAGACATCCTCGGCGCGCGTCGCCTGGATGAACCCGTCATGGTAGACGACGCCCGTCTGAGACACGGTCTCGTTCCGGTACAGGCCGAGCTTCAGGTAGTTCTTCATGCCCGAGTACATCGTCCCCACGTTGCGCTTGGGCAGGACGAGCTGGCCGTTGTGCCACAGCTCCACGAAGCCCACCTTGGGGTCCGACGACCACCTCACGTGGAAGATGAACTCGTGCCACACGCCGCGCGTCAGCTTCGTGGTCCACGGCGTCTCGTTGTCGTTCAACGACAGACGAATCTCCTCGCCATAGACAAAGAACTCCACCGGCGGCGAGCCACAGCAACCATCGTGGTGCCACTGCGTGAAGAGCTGCCAGGTGTCCACGCTCGGGAAGTCCGGAGCGAACATCACCTTCCAGCGGTAGTAGTACTCCGAGCCCACCGCCTCATCCCCCATGTAGACCAGCTCGTTGCGATTCCCGCTGGACCCGATGGGGTCATCCCCCTGCCTCACCGTGGCTTTGAGCGCGTACTTGCCCTCCGCCACCGGTGACGTCACCACCTGGAGGCGATCCGCGCTGACCATCTGCGTGCTGCTGTACTGCGACCGATCCCCAGTCTCGAAGTCGCCCTTCCAGACGATCTCCGCCGACGCCAGGGCCGGTACCACCGACATCGCAAGCCAAAGGGGCAGAACTCTCAATGACACATCCTTGCGAAGGTTTGACAGCCAACGATTGACAAACCCTATCGCAATGCATTCCAGCCTTCATTCCCCCTGGAAAGTCATCCCGGCTGTCTGACAACAGACCATGCACCCGGCCAGGCGGATGTCTGTCTTCAGCATGTTTCACAGGGCGGCGCGCACCGGGCCCACACCCTCCGTCCGGGCGCTCAGGCTCCAGACGACGCAATGCGTCATGGCGGACATGCATCCAAGAGGCTGGCGGCCCGCAGGCGTGGTGTATGGTCCACACCCCTACCGGCGGCCCCACTCCGGGGCCGTCCCGGGTGCCCCATGCTCGTCCTGCGTGACGTCCAGAAGACCGACCTTGCTGGCCTGAAGCGGCTGGCCGCGGTGCTCAACACCGTGAACCTGCCGAACAATGAAGAGACGCTCGAAGCCATCATCGACAAGTCGGTGAAGAGCTTCGCGGGCAAGGTGAAGGACCCTTTCGGACGCGAGTACCTCTTCGTGCTCGAGGACGTGCGCAACAACCTCATCATCGGCACGTCGATGATCATCGCGCAGCACGGCACGTATGAGGCCCCGCACATCTATTACGAGGTGAGCGAGCGCGAGCACTACTCGGCGTCGCTCGAGCGGCACCTGCGGCACAAGGTGCTGTCCATCGCCTACAACTACGAGGGCCCCACGGAGATTGGCGGCCTGGTGGTGGACCCGCCCTACCGCGCCACGCCGGACAAGCCCGGCAAGCAGCTGTCCTTCGTGCGCTTCCTGTTCATCGCCATGCACCGGCGGCTGTTCCGCCCGCGCGTGCTCGCGGAGCTCTTGCCGCCGCTGTTGCCGGATGGGCGCAGCCTCTTGTGGGAGGCGTGCGGCAAGAAGTTCACCGGCCTGACGTACCTGGAGGCGGACCGGCTGAGCCGGCAGAACAAGGAGTTCATCAAGGAGCTGTTCCCCTCCTCGGACATCTACGCGTCGCTGTTCCCGGACCGCGTGCAGAAGGTGCTGGGCGAGGTGGGCCCGGCCACGCGCGGCGTGCAGCGCATGCTGGAGCGCGTGGGCTTCCGCTACGTGGAGCGCATCGACCCGTTCGACGGCGGCCCCCACTTCGAGGCGAACACCGGGGACGTCTCGCTGGTGCGCCGCTACCGCACCGTGAAGCTCGCGGAGGAGGACTTCGAGATGGAGGGCGATGACGTGCTCGTCGCCATCGAGAACGACTCGGGCCGCAACCGCTTCCGCGCCGTGCGCTGCCAGGCGCGCCTGGACAACCAGGTCGTCTACCTCCCCGCCCGCGCCAAGGAAGTGCTCGACGTGGAGCCCGGCGCCCGGCTGTCCATCATTCCCTTCGAGTAGCGCCCCGCACCACCCGGTGCTCACCGCGCAGGAGCGCCAACCAGCGCTCCCCCGCCTCCAGGGCGGGACCGTCCGCGGGAACCAGGGCCACCGCCACGTGCGTGGCCGGCGACACCTCATCCAGCGAGGTGGGGTCCAGGTCCAGCGTGCCGCCCCCCTTCAGCGCCACGCGCACCCACGCGTGCGGGCGCGCCGGCCCGCCATCCACCACCAGCAGGCCGTGCACCACCCCCACCCGCTGCCCGGCCCGCTCCGCCAGCTTCGCGAAGCGCAGCGCGTGCGCCAGGCACCCGCCCGCTTCGGCGTCCGCGCCCACGCGCCAGTCCGCCGCGGACGGAGCCTTGCTCGGAAACGCCGCGTGGACCCGCGCAGCCAGGGTCCGCGCCGGCGCCACGGCCCAGGCCGTCATGTCTGGCAGCCGCTCGGGCACCTCCAGCGCGGGCTCCAAGCGCAGCGGCCCCATCCCCCGCCCCTCCACGGGCAGCCCCGCGGCGAACAGCTCGGGCGGCGCGCGCAGCCGCGCTCCTGGCGCAGCCCGCGTGAAGCGCGAGTCCCCCACCTCCAGTGACGCCAGCTCCCCGTCCTCGCCGTAGCGCGCGCGGAACGCCGCGCCCAGCAGCGTGCCCTCCACCTGCGCCCCGTGCACCGCCGTCACGCAGTGAGGCCCCTCCTGGCCCGACAGCTCCTCGCGCCCCGTCACGCAGCCCACCGCCGGCGGCGCGCGCCACAACCACAGCGCCTGCGGCACCGCGTGGGTCCCCTCCACGTGCCCCGCGGCATCCACCCGCAGGGTCACCTCGCGCACGCGCTCGCCCACCTGTCCCTCGCGCGTGTGCAGGTGGTGGCTCTCGTACGTGAAACGCCCCGCCGCCCAATGCAGGTTCACCGTGCCCACCGGCACCCCGCGCCACGCGAAGACGTAACGCGCCGAACGCTCCGGTGGCTCCGTGTTTACAGGCTTATCTGGGAGAGCGAGGAGCAGAGCGACCAAGAGGGCGGGCACGGGCTCGGAGTGTGTGTCGATTTGAGGACCGGAGCCAGAAGGCGGGATAGCGTGGAGGGGCCCATGGGAGCCAAACGGTACCTCTTCGCGTTCGGGGTCGCGGCGGGCCTCCCTTCCGCCCTCGTGCTGGGTCTGCTCCTGCGGGCCGTCACGGGAGAGCCGCACGACGTGGAAGGGTGGGCCGTGCTGCTCCTCGGCGTGCCCGCGCTCTGGTTGGTGGGCGGATACCTCGCGTGGTTCCGCTGGGCGGCGCTGCGGCGCCATGCCCGGCGCGCGGTGATGGGCCGGCTGGCGGAGGGTGACCTCGCCACGCCCATCCGGCAGGAGTTCGAGGGGCAGGAGGACGTGCGCCGGTTGGTGCTGTCGCTGCGGCGCGCGCTGGCGCAGGTGCAGCACGTGACGGCGAACCTGCATCGCACCTGCAACGGCGTGGGCGAACAGGCCACGCTGCTGCTCGAAGCGGCGCGACGGCAAGGCGGCGCCGTGGAGCGCACGCTCACGGCGGTGGGCAGCAGCGGCGACAGCCTCCAGACCGCCGTCAAGCGCGTGCAGCACCTGGAGGCCTTCGCCCATGAGACCACGGGCGCGCTGCTGGAGATGACCGAGCGGCTGCACCAGGTGGTGGCGGGCATGGCCACCGTCAACGACTTCGGCCAGAGCACCAGCTCGCTCATGGAGGCGATGAGCGAGCGGCTGGCGCACATCGCCGCGTCCGGCGACGAGCTGGGCCGCTTCGCCAGCGAGGCCGAGGACTTCGTGGCCATGGTGGAGGGCGGCATCGACGCCGTGCGCCGCCGCGCCAACGAGACCAACCAGTTGGCCCACGCGGTGACGGCCACCGCCGAGCACGGGGAGCTGCTCGTGGGCGACAGCGTCCAGGGCATGTACCGGGTGGAGGAGACGGTGCGCAAGGCGGCCGAGCTGATGGGCACGCTCGGCGCGCGCTCGACCGCCATCGGCCGCATCGTGGACGTCATCCAGGAGATCGCCGACCAGACGAACCTCCTGGCCCTCAACGCCGCCATCATCGCCGCGCAGGCGGGCGAGCACGGCCGCCCCTTTGGCGTGGTGGCCAACGAGATTCGCAGCCTCGCCGAGCGCACCACGCGCTCCACGCGCGAGATTGGCGCCATGGTGACGGGCATCCGCGACGCGGTGCAGACCGCCGTGACGCTGGTGCAGGAGGGCCGTGAGCAGGCCACCGCGGGCGTGCAGTTGGGAGACCGGGCCGCCGAGGCGCTGGCCGAGATTCGCACCATCACCCAGCGCACCTTCGCCGCCGTGGAGGCCACGGTGGCCGAGACGCAGCGACTGGAGGCGCAGGGCTCCACCGTGGTGGAGGCGAGCCGCCGCGTGGCGACGCGCGTGGAGGACGTCACGCGCATGGCCATCGAGCAGTCCGGCCACGCCCGCGAGTTGGTGCGCCAGACGCAGGAGATGGCGCGCGTGGGCCAGGGCGCCGCGCAGAAGGCCGAGGCGCAGGCCCACACCGGCCGCGAGCTGTCCGAAGCGGTCATGCGGCTGAGCGCGGCCATCGACGAGCTGCGCATGGCGCACGCGGTCCTCACCCGAGGCGACGCCGCCATCCGTGAGGAAGTCGCCCAGGTGCGCGAGGACGCGCGCCGGGTCATCCGCATCGGCGACGGGTTGGACCGCACGGTGGAGCAGCTGGGCCACGAGGCGCGCAGCCTGGAGGCCGAGGTGTTCCGCTTCCAGCTCCCCAGCCCGCGCGTGGGCGGCAGGCTGCGCGTGGCGCTGCATCAGACGGCCTCGCTGCGCAACCGGCAGGCGGTGGATCCGCTGTTCACGGTGGAGAGCCAGATGGCGGAGCTGACCGCCTGCGTGTTCTCCGGCCTCCTGCGCCTGGAGGACGGCCTGCTCGTGCCGGACCTCGCCGAGCGCTGGGACGCGGACCCCTCCGCGCGCCGCTACCGCTTCTATCTGCGCCGCGGCGTCACCTTCCATGACGGCACGCTGCTCACCGCCCAGGACGTGAAGCGACACCTGGAGCGGTTGATGGACCCCGCGGTGCGCTCGCCGGACCGCAGCCTCCTGGAAGACGTGGAGGGCGCGCTCGAATACGGCCAGGGGCTGGCGCGCGAGGTGACGGGCATCGAGGTGCTGGACGAGGGCACGCTGGAGATCCGCCTGCGCGAGCCCAAGGCCTTCTTCCTCCAGCTCATGGCGCTGACCGCCACCAGCGTGGCCCGCGTGGACACCACGGGGCGGCTGGTGGGCACGGGCCCCTTCCGCCTCATCGCGCTCGAACCCGACCGCGTGGTGCTGGAGCGCAACCCCACGTACTGGCGCGGCGGCTCGCCCATGCTGGACCGGCTGGAGTTCCAGTTGGTGGACTCGCGGCAGGCGGGCATCACGCGGCTGCTCACGGGCGACGTGGACCTGGTGTCCTTCCTGCCCACCGAGCACACCGAGGAGCCTCGGTTGGAGCCGTTCCAGGTCGTGGCCAGCACCACGCCCTCCACCGCGTTCGTGGGCCTCAACCTGCGCGAGCCGCCCTATGACGACGTGCGCGTGCGCCGCGCGCTCCGGGCGGGCATGGACATCCCCGGCATGGTCGGGCAGTTCCATCCGGGCGCGCGCGTGGCCCGCACGCTCACCCCGCCGGAGCTGCTCGACACCGGCGAGCCAGGCCCGGCCCCAGGCCCGGACGTGACGCTCGCGGAGCAGCTGTTGCGCGAAGCGGGCGTGCGCCGCCTCCAACTCACCCTGCACCATCCCGCCGGCCGCGACAGCTCCGCCGAGGACGCCGTGCTGTTCCGCCCGCTGGTGCAAGCGGGCCTGCTGGAGCTGCGGCACCTGGAGATGCCGTCGCTCGAGTACACGGCGCGGCTGCGCGAGGGGAAGATTCCGGCCTTCCGCACGCTGTGGTTGGCGGACTTCGCGGACCCCGACTCGTTCCTCCACTTCCTGCTCAACTCGGGCGCGCAGACCGTCTACCCCGTGGGCTACCGCAACCCGGAGCTGGACCGCATCACCTCCGAGGCGCGCATCTCCATCGACCCGGAGCTGCGCGACCAGCTCTACCGCCGCGCGGAGCGCATCTTCCACGAGGACTGCCCGCTCATCCCGCTGTTCCACGACCGCATCCACGCGGCCGCCTCGCCCGCCATCCAGGGGCTGCGCCTGCACCAGACCCCGCCCCAGGTCCGCTTCGAGGACCTGTGGGTGGACCCCAACGCGGGCTTCTGAAGCGATGCGCTACGGGCCCGCGCGACGGGCACCGGCTGCGCCGCCGTGGCGCTGCGGCCAACCGCGCGTCTCCGCGACGGCGCCGCGGTCGAGCGCATACGACTCCAGGCGCCAGACGCCATCGCGCTCCAGCACCACGCTCAGCGCGCCGCCCGCGAACACCGCGCCCGCCACGTGCGGCAGGCCCGGCAGCGGGCACATCGACACGCGCTTGCCCGCGGTGAACATCTCCAGCCACGTCCGGCGGCCGCCCCGCACCTCCGAGTCCGCGAGCACGCCCACCCCACCGCCCTCCAGGAGCGCCACCTCCAGGAGCGAGCCGGGCTCGGTGTCGAAGGGGCGCACGTCCACGTCCCACAAGCGGCGCCCATCGTCCGAGCCGAACGCGCGCAGGACCACGCGCACCTCCTCGGGAGGACAGGCCACGCCGGGCGGACGCCCACACGCCAGCGCGAAGGCGTAGCCCGTGGCCGCGGGAGACATCAGCGCGGGCTCGCTCCACGGCGACAGCTGCTGGCTCGGCTCCGTCCAGTCCGCCCGTCCTCTCACCCCGCCATCCGTGTCGGTGAAGGCGCTCGCGCCCAGCCACAACCGCCCCGCCACCACCGACAACGACAGGCCCGCGTCGGGCACGCCGTCGCCCAACGTGACGAGCCGCAGCGCCGCGACTCCCGCGTCCGAGTCCTCCGACTCGGCCAGCACGAGCCGGCCGTCCGGCGTGAAGAGATACGCGCGACCGGTGGCGTCCACCGCGAGCCGCCCCGAGCCGAGCCCGGGCTCCATCGGCCCCGCGCGCAGCACCGTGCCGCCATCCGCGTTGAGCCATACCAGTCGCGCGACTCGCGACGCGGTGGACAGGCCGCCGTCCTCCTCGGGAGCGGTCCACGTCACGTACGCGACGATGTTCCCCTCGGGCGTGAGCGCCACCTGTCCCGCGCCCGTCTCGGCGCGCCAGCCCTCCAGCCCCGCGTCCTCCGGCGACAGCGCGCTCAGCGCCGCGGCCCACTGCCGCACCCCACCCGCCGAGAGCGCATAGGACTCCAGCGCCTCCGGCGCGCGCACCAGCACGCCCCCATCCGAGCTGGCCACGAGCGTGCGCGGGCCACCGTCGGGATATGGGGCCTCGAAGCGCAGGAGGCCCTGCGACGTGTACGAGACGAGGCGGCAGCCCGCGTCCGCGTCGCACAGGGAGGCCAGCAACGCGGTGCCTTGGGAGAGCAACACCGGGCCGCCGTCCTCCGCCACGGGGACGCCGCCCAGCACCTGACTGAACGTGGGCGTCAGGTCACCCGCGTCGGGACGGGCGCACTCGCCGCTGGCGCAGTGTCCCTCGCCCTGACACGCGGTGGCCGGCGCGCAGAGAAAGCCCTCCGGTGTCGGCACGCTCTTGCACGTGCCCGAGAAGCACACGTTGGCGTGCTTGCAGTCCACCGAGCCGCACGGCTGGAAGTCCTCGGCGTCCGCCTCGACGCAGCCCCGGTTGCGGTTGCACACGCCCACCTTGCAGGGGTTGCTCGACGCGGGGCACACCACGTCCGTGTTCACACACCCCCGCGTGGGCGAGCACGAATCCACCGTGCAGGGGTTGTCGTCGTCGCACGAGCGCGGCGTGCCCGCGCAGACGCCCGCCTGACAGCGTCCATGCTCCTGACAGCGGCTGGACGGATTGCACGACGCGCCGTCATCCTGCGGCGTCTCGATGCAGGTGCCCGTCGCCAGGTCGAAGCGGGACTCGCGGCACTCGGCCGACGGCAGACACGTCAACGGATGCACGCCCGTGCCCTTCAAGGGCACGGCCACCGACGAGGAGCCCGAGGTGAGCACCAACGTGCCCGCCTCGGCGCTGCCGCCCGCGGTGAACACCACGTCCACCGCCGCCTCGCCGGCCCCCGGCACCGTCACGCTCGCGGTCACCACGGAGAAGGGAGCCCCCTCCACCGAGGCCGTCACGGACGCGCTGGCGCGCCCGGTGGCCACCAGCGTCACGGCGCGGCGCGCCTGGGTGCCCTCCAGCACGCGACCGAAGTCCACCTCGCCCTCGTCGCGCACGCGGAAGCCGCCCCGCGAGCCGCTCACGCCACCATCACCGCAGTGACAGCCGCCAACGAGCACGAGCGCCACGAGGAGCAGCCACCAGGAGCGGGCACGGACCATGGCCGGACTCAAGCGCGCAACCTGGGGACGCGCAATCATCGCCCACCCGGGCGTCCGCGAGCCGACGCGCCCCTGCGCCCTCCGGACGTCCCCTCACTGCCCCGTGGGCGCCGTGCGGCGCCGAGCCAGCGCGCGCACCGCCAAGGCCACCACCGCCACGACCACCAACCCCACGACCGCGTACTGGTAGCGGCTCACGAGGTACGTCAGCCGCTCCAGGTTGCCGCCCACCGCCATGCCCAACCCGAGCACCAGCGCCGTGTGCGCCATGGCGGACACCGCCCCCAGCATCAACGCGTTGAAGCGAGGCATCTGCGCGGCGCCCGCCGCGATGAAGATGACGCCGCGGATGCCGGGCAGGAAGCGGTTGATGACGAGCAGCCACGGCCCCGTGGTCCGCATCCGCGCCTGCACCTGCACCAGTCGGGCATGGGTGAGGCCGAAGAAGCTCCACTCGGGATGGGCGTCGAAGCGGCGGGCCAACCACCGGCCCACGGCGTAGTCGATGGCCGCGCCCACCACGCTGCCCACCGTCACCACCAGGAACACCAGGGGCCACGGCTGCGCGCCGCGCACCGCGTACACCCCGCCCAGCAAGGTGATGGTGTCTCCCGGGAAGGGCGGCACCACGTACTCGAGCATCGCCGCCACTCCGAGCACGAGCAGCCCGAACGGCCCCAGCGACCCGATGAGCTTGTCGATGAATGCCACCACCATGCGCGCGCCCCACCTCCGCTCGGACCAGACATAGGTCGTCGCGGCCCACTGCAAAAGGCGCTCGCGTACTCCGGGCACCGTCCACTACTGGACCGCGCACGCCCCAGGGAGGGGCGCCGCGTCACTCACCCGGCGGCGCGAGCACCGTGCCGCCATACTGGCTGGCCGCCAGCGTGCCGCAGGCCGCGCCAATCTCCTTGCCGCCCGAGTACCGCCGCGCGATGGGCGCCTTGAGAATCTGGAGGTGGTCGCGAAACGCGCTCAACTCCTCGGCCGTGGGCGGCAGGTACTTCCCCGTGGGGTCCGTCACGTCGATGAGGTCCACCTTGATGGGGATGCCCTCGAAGGCCACCTTCAGCGCCTCGGCGTCCTCGCGCCCCAGGTTGAAGCCCTGGATGGCCACGTAGGCAATCATCGCCCGCTCGCGCCGCGCCTCGCTGTACTCGCGGATGGCCTCGATGAGCTCCGGCAGCGGGTGCGTCTTCTCGATGGGCAGCACCTGCGCGCGCTTCTCCGCGATGGCGCTCGTCACCGAGAAGGCCAGCCGGTACGGGTGCCCCTCGCGCGTGTAGCGCCGGATGGCCGGCACATGCCCCGCGGTGGAGAAGGTGATGGACTGCCCGGAGATGGAGAAGCCCGCCGGGTTGGACAGGATCTGCGCCGCCCGGAGCGTCTCCTTGTAGTTGAGCAGCGGCTCGCCCATCCCCATGAACACCACGCCGCGCACGGGCCGGTCCGCCTCGGCGCGCACCTGCATCACCTGGTCCAGGATCTCCCAGGTCTGGAGGTTGCGCTTGAAGCCCAGCTTCCCCGTCATGCAGAAGTCGCACGCCAGCGCACAGCCCACCTGGCTGGAGACGCAGACGACGTACTTCTCATCGAAGATGGGGATGCGCACCGCTTCAATCTGCCCGCCCAGCGGCGACTCGAAGAGGTACTTCACGAAGCCGTCGTCCGCCTTGCGCCGCTCCACCACCCGGAGGCTCGGCATTTCGGCGTGGGCGCGCAGGTGGTCCGCGACGCGGCGCGGCACCTGGGGCGCCCGGCAGATGGCCTCCACCGACGGCAGGCCATGCGCGAACACCGCCGCGAACACCTTGCGGACGGCCACCGGAGAGGGGGCGAGTGGAGCCAGGGCCTCGTGCAGCTCCGGCAGGGACAATTGCTTCAGGTTCAAGACGCGGGCTTGATCTTCGACCGCAGGAACTCGGTCAGCTTGGCCGAGACTTCCTGGGGAATTCGCTGAGCCAACGCGCGTTTGCACATCCCGGACGTGGCCCGGTAGGTGCTCAGGAACTCCTCGCACGGCCTGCAGCCCGCGAAGTGCTCCTTCAAATGGCGCGCTTCCTCCGGCGTCATCTCGCCGTCGAGGTACTCCAGCAGGAGGTTGATGGAATCTTTACACGTATACATCCGAACCTCGGCTGGCTGCGGCGCGCATCATCCTCTTTCTACGAAGATGCCGAGCCCCCCGGCGGGTTTCAAATCCCGCGATCATCCCGGCTGGTAGAACTGCTCGATGGCCTCGCGAAGCGCAAGCCGGGCCCGGTGCAGACGACTCTTGATAGCAGGGATGGAATCCCCCGTTGCCTCTGAAATCTGTTCGTAACTGAGGCCGTCCACGTCTTTCAAGAGGAAGACCTCCCTGTAGCCCTCGGGCAGCCGGTCGGTCGCCTGCTGGATGGCCACGCCCAGCTCAGCGTCCAGGGCCTTTTCCTCGGCGTTCTGGCCCCAGTCGGAGAGGGGGTAGTCCGCCAGGGTGCCCCGCTCGGTGAACTCGGGGCCCTGCAGCTCGGACTCGGCGGCCTGGGCCACCCGCCGGTGGCGCAGGCGCATGAGCGCGTGGTTGGCGGCGATGCGATGCACCCAGGACCCGAAGGCGGCCTCGCCTCGGAAGTCCTTCAGGTGTTGATAGGCGGACAGGAAGGTGTCCTGGGTGATTTCGGCGGCGTCCGCCTCGGAGCGGGTCATCCGCAGCGCCAGGCCGTACACCTTGTCCTGGTGGGCCTCCACCAGCGCCTCGAAGGCGGCGATCTCGCCGTCCTGCGCCCGCGCCAGCAGCCGGCGGTCGTCTCCTGTGTCGACCTGGTCGGACATGGGAGGGCGCACCCAACCAGTCGCCGCGTCCCGCGTCAAGGCCGGCTTCATGCCCGCTTGCCCGGAGCCCGGCTGACATGTCGGCTGTCGCGAACCCAGAGCCGGAAGGGCTCGGCGGCCCACGCCCCCGCGTAGTCCACCCCGATGCGCGGCCCCCGCGCCACCTGGGACTCGGGCACCGGCGCGCCGGTCAGCAGGTGCAGCGCCGGCGAGTACAGCGGCGCGCGGTTGTGCGCCATCGTCAGCCCCAGCGCCTTGCACAGCCGCCCCGGGCCATCCGTGCGCGCGGCCGGAGGCAGCCCCTGCACCGGCTCCACCGCGCGCACCAGCACCGCGGCCCCGTGGCCGGGCGCGTCCGTGGTGACGTTGAAGCAGTGATGCATGCCGTAGATGAGGTAGACGTACGCGCGGCCCGCCGGACCGAACATCACCTCGGTGCGTGGGGTCAGGCCCTTGGATGAGTGGCTCGCCAGGTCGTGCGGCCCCACGTAGGCCTCCGTCTCCACGATTCGCCCCACCCGCCGCCAGCCGCCCTCCTCCACGACGAGGAGCGTGCCCAGCAGCTCGCGCGCGACCACCAGCGCGGGGCGGGCATAGAAGGCTTCGGGCAGCGGGTCCATGGACACCTTCTGTCTCCCGCCCACCAGGGAACGTCAACCGCGGGGTGGCAGTTCACACCGGCTCGGGGCTGGGGCAGATTGCGCGGCATGTCCACGCCTGGCCGGCTCTCCGGTCTTCTCCTTCCTCTCTTCTCGCTGCGCTCCCAGACGGACTTCGGCATCGGCGACTTTGGCGCCCTCCCCGGCCTCTTCGGCTGGATGCGCGCCGCGCGGCAGCGGATGTTGATGGTGTTGCCGCTGTTGCCCACGGCCCCGGGCGACTCCAGCCCCTATGCCACGCGCTCGGCGTTCGGACTCAACCCGCTGTTCATCGACCTGGCCCAGGTGCCCGAGTACCAGGCCACCGGCGGCGAGGGCGCGCTCTCCGAAGCGGAGCGCCGCCAGCTTCTGGAGGCCCGCGCCGCGCCGCGCATCCGCTACGACCTGGTGTTCCCGCTGAAGGACGCCGCCTTCGCGCGCGCGTTCGAGCACTTCGAGGCGCACGCGTGGGCCCCGCGCACCGAGCGCGCCCGCCAGTTCCAGCAGTGGCGCGAGGCGCAGGGCGAGTGGCTGGAGGACTACGCCCTCTTCACCGCCATCAGCGAGCAGGAGTCCCGCCGCGCGTGGTGGGAGTGGCCCGAAGGCTTGCGCGCGCGCCACCCGGAGGCCCTGCGTGGCAAGGCCCAGGAGCTGGAGCGCCGCGTGCGCTACCACGCGTGGCTCCAGTGGCTGGCCGAGGCGCAGTGGAACGCGATGCGGACCCAGGCGCGCGCGCACGACGTGCTCTTGTGCGGCGACGAGCCCTTCATCATCGGGCAGGACAGCTCGGACTGCTGGGCCCACCCGGACATCCTCCGCCGCGACGCGCGGCTGGGCGTGCCGCCGGATGACTTCTCGGCCACGGGCCAGGACTGGGGCCTGCCCTACTTCGACTTCGCGGCCATGGAGCGCGAGGACTACCGGTGGCTCAAGCAGCGCGCCGCCAAGGCCGCCAGCTACTACGACCTGCGCCGGGTGGACCACGCGGTGGGCTACTTCCGCCAGTGGATCCGCGACGGGCACACGCCCACGGGCCGCTTCACCCCACCGGACGAGGACAGCCAGCGGCGCCTGGGCGAGCGCAACTTCCGGCTCCTGTCCGAGGGCGCTGGCATCGTCGCCGAGGACCTGGGCGTCATCCCGCCCTTCGTGCGCCACATCCTCGCGAACCTCCAGCTGCCCGGCTACCGGGTGATGCGCTGGGAGCGCGACGACCAGACCTACCGCGACCCGCACCAATTCCCCGCCGTGTCGCTGGTCACCACCGGCACCCATGACACCGACACCGTGGCCGAGTGGTGGGAGGGCGCCCGCGACGACGAGCGGCACGCCGCCGCGCGCGCGTGGCCGGAGTTCCACGGCGTCCCGCTGACGCGCGAGTTCACCCCGGACATCCACCGCGCCACGCTGGCCGCCACGCTCAACGCGGGCAGCGACCTGTGCGTGTTGCCGTGGCAGGACGTGCTGGGCACGCGCGAGCGCATCAACCTGCCGGGCTCCATGAGCGACTCGAACTGGGCGTATCGCATGGCCCAGGACGCGTCCGAGCTCTTGACGAACCCTCAGACGAAAGAGGCCGCCGAGCGGCTGGCGTGGCTCACCGCGTCCGCTCGGCGCTGAGCCTCGCCCGCCAGGGCAGGCGCTCGGGAACTGCTCACTTGATGCACTTCACCTGGCCGGGGAAGCCGTCGAACACGGCGCAGCGCCGGCCGTCGTTGGCGCACTGGAGTCGCGCGCAGATGTCATCCCCCACGCAGATGGGGGGCGAGCGGCCGAAGTCGAAGAACAGCTCCGCGCAGAACTTGTAGGGGTCCTCGCAGCCGAGGGAGCCACAGTAGGGCGCGTCGCGCAGGCTCTCGCCCTCCTTGAGAATCACCACCTCGTCCTCGTTGACCCCGCAGGCAGTGCCGAGCAGCGCCAGCGAGGCCGACACCAGCAGCGTGATTCGCCATGACATAGGGCCCCAATCTGGCGCACCCCGCGCCGGGTTGCACGTCCTCTGGCGCCCGAGCGAGAGACACCCGACACTGAGCAAGGTGTTTTCAGGGGCGCAATGCGACAGAGTCTCGTGGCCGAAACGAAGGGAAACAGGTCAGCGCGCGGACTTCCGGCTAGAAACGGCCCCGTGGCCGCCGTCGTCCCGCTCCGCTCCCTTCGCCTCCTGTTCGCCACCACCCTCCTGGCGCTGGTGACGGCCTGCGCCACCATGTCCGAGCCCCCACCCGGCCCCAAGGTGGAAGCGCTGGACATCGAGGGCACGAAGCAGGTCTCCGAGGGGGCCCTCAAGGACCGCATCCTCACCTCGGCCACGCCCTGGTACGCGTTCTGGCCGTTCGGCAAGCCGCACTACTTCGACCCCAACGCGTGGCAGGCGGACCTGCGCCGCATCGAGCGGTACTACGCGGCCCAGGGCTTCTACCAGGCCGAGGTCGTCGCCAACGAAGTACAGGAGGTGGGCAAGGACACGGTCCGGCTGGAGGTGAGCGTCCAGGAGGGAAAGCCCACCCGCATCGCCGCCATCCACATCGACGGGCTGGAGCCCCTGTCCCAAGGGGAATCCGCGCCCACCCCGCTGCAGCGCGAGCGGCTCCTGGCGAACCTGCCCGTGCGCGAGGGCGACATCTTCCGCGAGGAGGCCTGGGGCACGACGAAGGAGGAGCTCAAGCAGCGCTTGCGCGAGCTGGGCTACGCGGAGGCGGAGGTGACGGGCGAGGTGCACGTGGACGTGGCCACGCAAGAGGCCACCGTCCACCTCCAGGCGAAGCCGGGCCTGCGCTACCGCTTCGGCAACATCTTCGTCGCCACGGACGCCAACCCCCAGGTGCCGCCCAAGCGCATCATCGAGCAGGCGCAGGGCGCGGTGCACAAGGGCGCGTACTACAGCGAATCCGCGCTGGCCGAAGCCCAGGCCCGCGTGTTCCGCATGGGCGTCTTCGGCGCGGCCAAGGTGAACCGCGGCGCGCCCGACCGGACGAACGCCACGGTGCCCATCGTGGTGGACGTGCGCGAGGCGCCGTTCCGCTCCATCCGGCTCGGCGGTGGTATCGGCGTGGATGCCGCGCGCCAGGAGGTGCGCCTGTTAGGCGAGTGGACGCACCGCAACTTCCACGGCGGCCTGCGCCGACTGACGCTCCGGGGACGCGCCGGCTATGCGTTCATCCCCAACGTCATCGCCGCGCTCAAGAGCTCGGACAACTCCAGCGCCAAGAGCGGCACCATCTTCAACCTCACCGCCGAGTTCGAGCAGCCGCGCTTCCTCCTGCGCGACCTGCGCTTGCAGTCCTCCCTCACGGGCGAGAAGGGCGTGGAGCAGGCGTATGACTACCTGGGCGGGCGCCTCCAGGCGGGTGTCATCTGGCAGCCCCACCCCAGCTTCAGCGTCTTCCCCTCGTACAACCTCCAGGTGTACCGGCTCAACGGCAGCGTCGCGGCGGACGCGACCGTGCCGCCCATCGTCCTCGGCTGCGCCACGAGCGGCTCCAGCACCACCGCGTCCAGCAAGTGCACGCAGGCGCTGAGCTTCGTGGAGATCGCCTTCGCCTGGGACCGGCGGGACGACCCCGTGGAGCCGCGCGACGGCTACTACCTGGGGCTGAGCGTGCAGCGCGGCGGCGGGCCGTTCTTCGGCGGCTTCGACTATGTGCGCCTCTTGCCGGACCTGCGCTTCTACGAGTCGTTCGGCGAGCGGCGGCGGGTCACCGTGGCGGCCAAGCTGCGCATGGGCACGCTCAACACGCTGGGCAACAGCCAGAGCTCCATCGTCACGCGCTTCTTCTCCGGCGGCGCCAACTTCATGCGCGGCTTCAACGGCAACCGGCTGTCCCCCATGGTGGCCGTGGGCGCGCCCGACAACGGCGAGCAGCAGACCGTCCCGGTGGGCGGCAACAGCCTGTTCGAGAGTTCGGTGGAGCTGCGCTACCAGCTCTCCGAGAGCTTCGTGGTCGCGGGCTTCTATGACTCGGGGCTGGTGGGCGTGAACGGCTTCCTGCGCAAGGACTCGCCCAAGCTGTTCGGCCCCGACCACTACCACGCAGTGGGCCTGGGCATGCGCTACCTCACGGTGGTGGGCCCCATCCGCCTGGACCTCGCGCGGCGGTTGAACATCGGGCGGGGATTGCCCGTCGCGACCGACGGCTACACCTATCCCACCGCCGGAGGTTGCTTCGGCATCGGACGCAAGGCCGTGAAGGCGCCCCTGTCCGGACCCACGTCTCCAGACGCCACCTTCGCGGGCTCGCCCGAGGGGATGTGCGCCCTGCAGATTTCCATTGGAGAGGCGTTTTGAAGCGCGCGCGCTGGCGACGACGACTGGCATGGGGACTGGGCGGCCTGTTGGCCCTGCTCGTGCTGCTCGTGGCGGGCGCCCTGCTCTTCGCGACCAGCCGTCCAGGCGAGGCGTGGCTCCTGCGCCAGGGCTTGGGAATCGCGGGCGAGCAGCTCGCGGGGCGCCTGGAGGTGGGCAGCCTGGACGTGGGCCTGGGCCAGGTGACCCTCACGGACCTGAAGCTGTACACGCCCGAGGGCGAGCTGGTGGCGGAGGTGGCCCGCGTGCAGGCCCGCGCGAGGCTCTCCCGATTGCTCCGAAACTCCGTCGACCTCACGTCCGTGACGCTCGACACGCCTCGCCTCTACCTCGCTCAAGACGAGCGCGGGCTGAACCTCTCGCGCGCGGTGGCGCCGCGACACCCCAAGCCCGAGGAGCCGCCCTCCCCCACGCCGAGCCGCCTGCGGCTGTCGCTGAGCGCGCTCCAGCTCACCCACGCGTACGTGGACTTCCAGCAGGAGCTGCCGGACGGCGGCCAGCGGCAGGCGCGCCTGGAGGACTTCTCCGCGACGGGCTCGGGCTCGTATGCGCTGGCGAACCAGGCGTTCACCGTGACGCTCGATGCCACAGGCGCGCTCAGTCGTCCCACCGCGGGCCCCGTGAAGCTGACGGTGAAGGGCTCGGGCCAGCAGGACGCGCGCGAGGTGGATCTCCAGCTCGCCCTCGCGGGGCTGGAGCTGGACGCGGCGGCGAAGCAGTCCGGGCCCAAGACGCTCGGCCTGGAGCTGCGGCGGCTCACGGTGGCGCCTGCCCTGGCGCAGGGGCTGCTCTCCTCCTGGCCGCTCGTGGTGCCGGTGACGCTGCACGGCACGGCGGGCCTCGACGGCGACACGGTGACGGCGAAGCTCGCCGCGAGCGCGGCGAAGGCCACGGTGGACGTGGACGGTGACTTCGACCTGGAGCGGCTGCGGTCGAGCGGGCTCACCGTGAAGGTGCGCGACGTGAACCTCGCGGAGTTGATGGACGAGGGCATCGCCACGCACCTGTCCGCGGACCTCGTCGCGAAGGGCGGCGGCACGAGCCTGGAGTCGCTGGATGGCGACGCGGCCCTCACCGTCTCCCCGTCCGAGTACCGAGGCCAGGCGGTAGGCCCCGTGGAGGTGCGCGCGAGCGCGAAGGACGGGCGCTATCAGCTCGCGAAGCTGCGGGTGCTCGTGCCGGGCGCCTCGCTCGTGGCCAGTGGCGAAGGCACGACGAAGTCCCTGCGCGCCACGGGCACGCTCCAGGCGACGAACCTGGAGCAGCTCTCCCGCGCGCTGAATCGGCTGGTGCCGGGCGGCGTGGTGCCCCCCCTGGCCGGCGGCGGCGCGCTGGACCTGCGTCTGGACGGCCCGCCGCGCACGCCCCACCTGAAGGCGGACGGAGACTTCGCCGCGCTCACCTATGGCGACTTCGCCATGAAGGGCCTGCGCCTGCACGTGGACATCCCCAACGTGACGCGCCCCCTCACCACCGACGCCAACCTGGCCGTGGCCGAGCTGCGCACCGGAGGCCGTGCCTTCCGCGACCTGTCCGCCGTCATCGCCACGGAGAACCAGAACCTGGAGGCGCACATCAACCTGGCCGGCGACGCGCAGTTCGCGCTCGGGCTGCGCGGACAGGTGGACTCCGGCGGCGACGGGCTGGACGTGCGCACGCTGTCGCTGTCCTGGCCCGAGGCCACCTGGACGCTGCGGCACCCCACGCACGTGCGCTTCGGCGGGGGACGCGTGGCCGTGGAGCCCCCGCTGGCGCTGGCCTCCGAGTCGCAGTCGCTCTCGGTGGGCATGACGAAGGTGGGCTCGCGCCTGGATGCGCGCGTGGAGCTGGGCGCCGTGGACCTCGCGAAGCTTCCGCGCCTCTTCGTCCCGGAGTCGCTGGGCCTGGGCGGCACCGTCACAGGCCACGTGGCCACGCGCGGCGTGCTGTCGCGGCCCGACGCGGAAGTGGACCTCGCGTGGAAGGACGGTCGCGCGCGGGGATACGAGAACCTCGCGCTCGGGCTGAGGGGGCGCACGTCCGGAGACCGCGCCACGGGCACGCTCAGCGCGGGGCTCCCCGCGGCGCACGCCACCGCCGACTTCGACATCCCCATCCAGGGCCTCTTGCGGCGCCGGCGCGAGCCCGTGTCGCTGCGAATCAACCTGGAGGATGTCGACATCGCGGGGGCCATGGCGCTCGTCCACCGCCCCGAGCCCGAGCCCGATGCGCCGCCGACCCCGAGCCCCACCGGACACCTCGCGGGGCTGCTGGAGGTCACCGGCACCGCGAAGGATCCGCGCGTGGCGCTCACCCTGCGCGGGCGCGAGCTGCGCTACACCGGCCGCCCCGAGGAGCTCTTCGCCCGGCCGCTCTCCTTCGAGCTGCGCGCGGGCTCGGATCCAGAAGACCAGACACTGGACGCTCGCCTGGACGTGCAGGGCTTGAGCCCACAGACCTACGCGGTGCTGCGCACGCCGTTCACCCTGAATGGACTGCTCGCGCATCCGCCCACCGCCGCGCAGGCGCTGGACACGCCCGTGCAGCTGGAGGCACGGCTGGCGGATCTCTCGCTGGCGCTGCTCCAAGGCATGCCGGGCGTGGAGGCCCCCTCGGGCACGGTGTCCGTGCAGGTGGCGGCCTCGGGCTCGCTGGTGACGCCCGTGGGCCGGGTGGATGTGCTCGCCAAGAACGCCACGCTCAACGGCGCGCCGCCGCTGGACGGCCAGCTCGCCATCGTCGCCAGCACCGAGGACGTGAAGCTGACGCTGAACGCGCAGCGCCAGCAGGAGGCGCTCGCGGAGCTGACGCTCCTGCTCAAGGCGCCGCTGGCCGCGCTGCAAGACCGGGACGTGTTCGGCCATGTGCCCTTCGAGTTGAAGGGCCACGCGGGCCCCGTGCCCTTGCACGAGCTGCATCCGCACCCAGCCGGTGAGGGGCGCGGCCTGCAAGGACTGCTGGCGCTGGAGATGCTCGCCCACGGCACGTTGGAAGCGCCGCAGGTGGACCTCACCGCCACCGTGCAGAAGCTGGGCGTGGGCTCGCTCGCGCTCGGACAGGCCCGCGCGCACTACACCTATGCGTCGCAGCGCTCCACGGTGGACGCGATGTTCTCCGGCGCGAGCGGCGGCACGCTCCAGCTGAACGGCGGTCTGACGCTGGACCTGTCGCTCCCGGCGCTCCAGGCCGCGTCGCTGCCCGTCGCCAGCGCGCCGCTGGAGATGAACCTGCGCGCGAACGACTTCGACCCGTCCTTCCTCTCTGGCGCCTCGCAGACCGTGCGAACCCTGGGCGGCATCCTCCAGGCGCAGGCCCGGCTGGGCGGGACCGTGGGCGCCCCCACCTTCCAAGGCACGCTGCAGTGGACGGACGGCAAGCTGGGCTTGATGGGGTTCGGCGAGTATCGCGGCATCCAGCTCGACCTGGACGCGACGCGCGAGAACATCCAGCTCAAGCGCCTCTCGGCGCAGGCGGGCAACGGCACGCTGGACCTCTCCGCGCAGGCCAAGCGCGCCCAGGGCGACGAGTATTCGCTCGAGGGCAAGGGCACCACGAAGAACTTCCCCATCGTGGTGGATGACCAGCTGCTCGCGCTCTTGAGCATGAACATGACGATGCGCGGCACCCTGTCGGATCAGCTCGTGCACCTGACCGACCTGTCCATCCCCGAGGCCCACGTCGAGCTGCCCGAAATCAAGCGCAAGGACCTCCAGTCACTCGACCGTCCCACCGACGTGGTGCTGGTGCGCAACGGCGTTCCGGTGGAGCGGCGCAAGCGCAAGGCCGCCACACCGCCACCCGCGCCGGGCACCGCGACAGGGACGGCGCCACCCGAGGGCGCGCCGTCGACGCCCGAGCCAGAGCCGGCGCGGCGCGCGTACTGGGTGAACGTGCACGCGCCCCGGAACATCTGGGTGAAGGGCTCGGACTTGAACCTCCAGCTCGGCCTCTCGGATGACTTCCGGCTGGAGTACACGGACGAGGCCCGCATGTTCGGCGAGGTCACCGTCATCTTCGGCCGCGTGGACGTGCTGGGCCGCCGCTTCGACGTGCAGAAGGACAGTCAGGTGCGCTTCACCGGCCCGGCCCTCGCGCCGTACATCAACGTCACGGCCGAGCACCGCAACGACTCAGCGCAGGTCACGGTGTTCGTCACCATCCGAGGCCAGGGCAAGGACATCACCCTGAAGACGAGCAGCGAGCCGCCGCTGCCCGAGTCTGAAATCTACACCCTGCTCGCCACGGGCCGCCGCACCCTGGAGCGCAACTCCGGCGCGTCCATGACGGCGGGCGCGCAGGCGGCCTCGGTGGTGGGCTCGTACATCGCCAACCAGGCGCGAAAGACGCTGGCCTCCAAGCTGCCGTTGGACGTGCTCTCCATCGAAGCCGGCGGCGCGGGGCTCGCGGGCACCAAGCTGGAGGTGGGCACCTACGTCACGGACAAAATCTACGTGGGCTACACCGGCCGCGTCGGCGCCAACTTGCAGCAAGGCGAGAACGCCAACGCCGTGCGCTTCGAATACCAGTTCGGTCCCCGGTGGAGCGTGGAAGGCCAGTATGGCGATGCGCGCCACGGCGGCCTGGACCTCATCTGGACCAACGAATACTGACGCACCCAGGTCAGCGCACACCCGCCCCAAAGGCAGACATCCCATCTTTCGAGAGAGTGGAAACTGACCGGGGCTCCACAGACGAAATGTCTGCTCATGAGAGGGAGCGCGGCGAACACTCGCTGCCCTTGAGTGCCATTGCCGCGTCGGCGTCACAAAGCCGGGGTAGCGTGCATGACACCCATGCGGACCTCCTCAATCTCTCGACAGAAGCCGTGGCTGTGTCTCGTGCTCGGCCTGGTGGTGCTGGCCGGCTGCTCCGACCCAGGACCGACGGAGCCCCATCCCAGTACCGACGGCGGTACGGAGAACCCGACGGACGGTGGCACGCAGCCCTCGGGCTGCATGGAGTCACGCTTCCTCTCGCAGCTCGGCAAGGACCGGCTCATCGTGGGCGCGCAGATGGAGGACGCCACCGCGAAGGCCGCGCCCTTTGACCTGCGCTACCTCTACGTCGCGGCCGGCATCTTCGACTCGAAGGACGCCTGCACGTCGTGCGCCTCGGGATGCACCGCGGCGGGCACCTCGTGCGCGGGCGGGGCGTGTGGTTGGTGGGGCTGCTGGCAGTGGGACCAGGATCCGCCGGGCGCCTACGTGCGCGACTTCATCAAGACCGCGCGCGGCAACCACCAGATTCCCTTCATCACCTACTACGAAGAGTTCCAGGCCAGCGGCTACACCGAGGGCCAGGCACAGCTCGCCGCGCTCAACGACGTGAACTTCCTGCGCCGCTATCTGGCGGACTGGCGCTTCTTGCTGAAGCAGGTGGGCAGTGAGCAGGTGCTGCTGCAAATCGAGCCCGACCTCTGGGCCTATCTCCAGTTCTTCTCCCCGGACGGGACGCCGCGCGCCATGCCCGCGCAGGTGGCCGCCGCGAACCCCACGGACTGCGCCTCGCACGAGAACAACGCCGCGGGCTTGAGCAAGTGCATGATCGCCATGGCGCGCAAGTACGCGCCGAACGCGAAGGTGGGCCTGCACGCCAGCGCGTGGGCCACCAAGGTGGACGTGTCCATCAACACCAACGCGTCCTTCAACGTGGCGGGCGAGGCGAACAAGGTCGCGGACTTCCTCTCGCAGCTCGGCGCCACGGAGATGGACTTCGTCACCGTGGAGGCCTCCGACCGGGACGCGGGCTGGTACGAGAAGCAGCAGGGCAAGGCCACGTGGTGGGACACCAACAACACCAAGCTCCCCCACTTTCGTCAGGCCTTCACGTGGGCCAAGGCCGTGTCCGAGCGCCTCAACAAGCCGAACTTCTGGTGGCAGCTCCCGCTGGGCAACATGTCCCTCAACAACACGGACAACCACTGGCGCGACAACCGCGTGGACTACTTCTTCGCGCACGCCGACGAGGTGGCCGCCGCGCACGGGGTCGGCTTCGCCTTCGGCGCCGGTGCCCTGGGCCAGACGACGCCCGAGACGGACAACGGCAACCTCGCCAAGAAGGTGAACGCCTACAAGGTCGCGGGCGGACAGCGCCCGTGTCCGTGAGGGCCGCCTCAGAAGAGGCGTGAGAAGGTCGCGGGCACGCCAGGACGCGGACGCCAGCGCTGGCCGTCACGTGGCAGCCAGAGCAGGTGGAAGCGTCCGGCGGGCCCCTCGTAGCGCACCGTGTGCTCGCCCCGGGACAGCGAGAACTCCGGGGTCGTCACCCGCCCCCCGTCGATGACGAGCGTGCCGCGTTCGAGCACCTGGGCCGGCTCCACGAAGTAGCGGTCCTCGCGCACGGCGAGGAAGCGGTCCTCCAGCGGCGCGGCGCCCGACGCGTCGTAGCCCTGGCCCCAGAGGTACAGGTCGCCATCGAGCGGTTGATAGTGCGCGTCCAGGAAGGCGCGCAGCGAGGGCGGCAAGCCCGGGGTGCGCAGGTCGTCCACGCGCAGCACGCAGCCCCGTGACACCAGGGCCTCGGGCACCTCGCGCGCGAGCTGCTCCGCGACGGAGCCTCGCAGGTACGCGTCCGTGTAGAAGTAGAAGTGCGCGTGCGGACGGCTCACCGCGCCGCCCGCGTTGTCGTAGACGACGTCCTCGGGCCCCGTCAGCGTCCCGATGCGCGCGAGCACCTCGCGTTGACGCGCGTTGTCCCCACCGTCCAGCAACTGCTCCAGGCCCGTCGCCTGGAGCGCGAGCAGCGCGCCCAACCCCACCGCCGCCTCGATACGCGGCCCGAGCGTGCGCGGCCACATCACCGCCAGCATCGCGCCACGCGCGGCCAGCGGCGCCAGCACCCCGAGGAACGGCAACAGGCTGTAAGGGAACGGAGCGCGTTGGAGCGCGTACGCGCCGAACGTCGCGGGCACGGCGAGCACCAGCAGCGCGTCCGGATGACTCCAGCGCGCGGGCCCCTCGCGCACGAGCGTCCAGAGGGCTCGCGCGAGGCCCAGCGCGGCCAGGATGAAGAACACGGGCTGCTCGCGCACTGTCGGGACGAAGAAGTCGCGCCATGAGAAGCCCGGGTAGTGGCGTTGATGCTCCGCGGCCCAGACGAAGCACCACCGCCACGTCGCGCCCCAGGACGCCGTCACGGTGAGGTACACGGCCACCAGCGCCAGCACGCTCCCCGCGCCCACGAGGAAGGCGCGCGGCGAGCCCAGCCGCGCCGGAGGACGCCCCCGTCGCCACGCGACATCCACGAGGAGCGCGAGGCCCACGAGGCCACCGTGGAACAGCACCTTCTGCGAGGCCCACACCGCCGCGACCAGCAACGCGCCGGACAGGAAGCTCCCCCCCTTGCCGACCGTGCGCGACGACAGCATCGCCAGCGCACCAAGAAACAACGCGGTGGAGAGCGCGTCCGGCCGCACCTCGGTGGCGAACCGCGCGTAGGACGGAAGCGACAGCAGCAACACGGGAGCGAGCAGCGCCGCGAACGAGCCC
Organism: Citreicoccus inhibens; assembly: GCF_019039035.1. Classification (GTDB taxonomy): domain Bacteria; phylum Myxococcota; class Myxococcia; order Myxococcales; family Myxococcaceae; genus Citreicoccus; species Citreicoccus inhibens. The sequence continues at coordinate 359,768 of NZ_JAHNZT010000004.1, forward strand.
TCGCGCCGGTTGATGCCCCAGGTCGCCAGCGCCGCGCCCGCCAGCGGCGCGAGCATGGCCGCGCGCAGGACGAGCATCGTGCTCGGCGCATCCCCATACACCCAGAACAGCGGCGCGAGGAGCTGGTAGACGAGCGGGAGGTGCACCTCGAAGAAGTCGCGGTAGGGCACCTGCCCGTGGGCCATGAGCCACGCCGAGTGGGCGTACTGGAACTCGTCGATGCTGAAGGACTTGTGCAGCGCGAGCCGCGCGGCCTCGAACGCGAGCACGGCGAGCGCTCCGCCCAACCAACTCCACGCCACGCGCGTCCAGCGGGACTCCGTCATCGGCGGCGTCATACCTTGAATCCCCGCGGGCCTCACTGTCCCAGGCGCCGGCGAGCGCGCGCCCGTGCCGCTTCCAATGCGGAGTCCATGCCGGCCGGCGCCGCCTTCGTCTCGCTCGCGGCGGGCGCCTCGGACGCCGCGGGCGCCTCGCTCGGCCCAGCCGGTGGCTTCGCGTGCCGCGGCGCGGCCACCTGCCACACCGGCGAAAGAGACGCGGCCGGGGCGCGCGGAGGCGCGGCGCGGGCGACCTTGCGCAGCCGCGGTCCGGAGAGGAGCCGGCGCACGGTCACCTCCGCCAGCAACACGGCCACGGCCAGGCCCACCAACCACGGCGCCAGCGAGACGAGGCCCGCCGACGCGGGCGCATCCTGGAAGAGCCCCGTCATGGACAGGCGCTCCACGCCCCCGCCCACGGCCGCGAGCGCCATCAACAGCTCACGTCCCTCCTTCGCGCCGCCGGGCTCGAACTCCGGCGCGTACGGCAGCACGACGGGCGGGGCGCGGAGCACACGCGCGCCCAGCTTCACCAGCGGGAACCAGGTGCCACTGCCGCTCAGCGGCACCTCGACGGCGAGGCGGTCCGCGTCCTCCCAGTGCAGGGGCTGCTCGACGGACGAGCTCCGCCCATCTCCCGACACCAGCGTCAGGGTGGGGCTCGCGCCCGGCATGGGCTCGCCCTCGGGCACGTCCAGCGTGACGCGCAGCAGGTTGCCGCGCCGCTCGGAGCGCACCACGGACTGGCTCGCCGGAGCACTGCTGCCCAGCGTCCAGCGCACCATCGCCTCCAGCGTGGGGCGCAGGGCACTCCACTCGCGCAGCTCGCCGGTGTACGGGCCATCCACCTCCGCGGTGAAGGCCACCACGCGGCCCGCGCCTCGCGACCAGAGCGCCAACACGGGCGCGCCGCTGTCATCGAGCGTGCGCAGCGCCACGTTCGCGCGCGGCTTCAAGTACGTGAGGTTGTAGCCCCCCAACTGCGGCAGCCCTTGCGTGGGCAGCGGGCCCAGCAACGACAGGTCCGGGGCGGCCTCCATCGACGTGGGCTCGTCCCGGAAGGTGGCGCGCGCGACCGCGATGGTCTCCTGGCTGAAGATGCGCGGCAGGCTGAGCGCGTCCTCCGCGAAGTAGATGCGCCCACCACCGCGCACCGCCACGTCGCGCAGCAGCGCCGCGTCCGAGTCCTTCGCCGTCCCCAGCCCGATGACGGACACGGTGACGTTGCGGGAGCGCAAGTCCGAGAGGATGCGCTGGTAGTCCTCGGGGTTGGTCGAGTCCGCCGCGTCGGCGAAGAGGAGCACGTGCCGCGTCGACTTGTCGCTGGCGAGAATCTGTTCCTGGCCCGCGCGCAGCGCCGCCCCCACGTAGATGCCGCCGCCTCCACTGAAGCCGCGCGCGACCTTGCCCACGGGCAGCCCCTCTTCCACGCTCTTCATCGGGAAGATGACGTGGGGCTCCGTGTCGACCATCAGCACGGACGCCTCGTCGTGCTTGTTGAGCAAGGTCAGCGCGCCGACCACGCCCTCCGCGGCCACCTCCATCTTCGTGCGCCCATCCGGAACGGTGGCACCCATGGAGCAACTGCAATCCATGAGCACGCTCAGCGCCACGGCGGCCCGGCGCTGCTCCTCGCGCAGCTCCAACGACACGGGCAACAGCGGCTCGACGGGTGATCTCCGATAGCCCCCCTCACCGAAGCTCTCGCGCCCGCCCGTCATCACCAGCCCGCCCCCGAGCTGATCCACGAACAGCGCGAGCGCATTCAGCCCACGCTCGCCCAGCGCGTTCGCGTCCACGTTCTCCAGCACCACCGAGCCCACGCCCTCCAAGTCCTCGAGAGACAAGACGAACGGCGTCTGCACGCTCACGTTCATTCCAGCCGCGGTGAGCGCCCGCGCGAGCGTGCCGCCGGGCTGATGCGTGAGCAGCAACACGCGCGGAGGCCCCTCCACGCGCACCACGCCCAGGCCTCGGTCGTTCTCCACCACCGCGTCACCCGGAGCCTCCACCACGAGCCGGTAGCGCGCGAGCCCCGGCTCCTCGACGAGGTCGCGCAAGGACAGCACGTTCGCGCCGGGCGCGAGGGAGAACGGGCCCTTCACCAAGAGTCGGCCATCGCGCTCCAACCGGACGGTGGCGGTGACCGCGGCGGTGGCGTGCACGACCGCGGAGAACTGAAACGGCTCACGCACGGAGACCACCGGCGGCACGTCCAGCGAGACGACCGCGACATCCAGCGGCGCCTCGGGACGGGCGACCTGACGGAAGTCCACCGCGATGCCACGCGCGGCGAGCCGACGGGCCGCGCCTCGCGCATCCGCGCCCGTGGCCCGCCCATCCGAGATGACGAGCACACGCCCCGCTCGCTCCTCCGGAATCAGCCCACCCGCGGCATCGAGCGCGGCGGACAGGTCCGAGGCCTCCGCATCCACGGGCCGCAGGAAGCCACCGAGGCGCCCAGGGTCCGTGAGCACCTTCTCCACCTGCGCCTCGCGACCGAAGGTGACCACGCCCACGCGGTCCCCCGGACGGCGCTGCGACTCGACCAGCGACACGAGCTCCTGCGCGGTCCGGTCCACGTCGGACGGCATGGAGCGCGAGCGGTCCACCACGACCACCACATCGCTGCCCGCGTCAGCGAGGCGCAGCTCGGGCCCTGACAGCGCGCCCACCGCGAGCACCAACAACACGGCCCGCAGCCACTGAGGCGCTCCCGGACGGCGACCGTAGCGCCACAGGAAGAGCCCCAGCGGCAGCAGCAGGATCCAGGCTTGGGGAAGAGTGAAGGTCATCGGCCCGCCCGCCTCACGTGCGCCTCGTGACGTAGAAGTCCGCCAGCAACGCCGCCAGCAGCAACCACAACGGCCAGCGCGCGCGCCCCGAGCCCGCCGCCGCCTCCGACGACGCGCGCGTCTCCTTCGCCGCGAGGTCCACGCTGCCGCGTCCGCGCAGGTCGGACTCGCGAGCGTCCAGCGCGAGGACCTCGGTCGAGTCCACCGCCTCACCGTCCCGCTCCAGCACGTAGCGGCCCGGCGCGGCGGGCGCGGGGAGCGTCAGCGGCCCAGCGCCGAACACGGGCTTCGTGCCCAGCGGTCCGCGCAACGCGTAGCGCTCGCCTGGGTTCGTCACCACCGGCAGCGGCTCGCCCAGCGCGAGCTGGTGACGCGGGAAGCCCTCGCGCCTCCGCCGCGCCTCGCGCAACACGTTGCTCCACAGCACGGGCCACGCCGTCGTGCGCTGCACGTTGGAGCGCGCCACGTCCAGGTTGAGGTGCAGCCGCCCCTCCTCCTCGGACACCAGCACCGCGTCCCCCGCGGCGATGAGCGGACGGCCCGGCGGATTGTCTCCCGCCGTCCAGCGCACGCCCGCGAGCTGCACGTCATCCAGCAGCGCGTCGCCCTTCTCGGTGAAGAAGGGACCGACGAACGTGCGCAGCTTCCCGCCCGCGCCCACCGTCACCTTCGCGTTCGTGCCGCGCGGTCCAACGTCCACCTCGGCAACCCCGAGCCCCATGCTCCCGCGCGCCACCTCGGGCGACGCCGCCAGGAAGCGCTCCAACGCCGCGCGCTCGGCGGCGCCCAGCTCGGGTGCCATCCCCACCGCCACCGGCGACACCGGCGAGGGCGGCAGGAGCACGTGCCCGTCTTCCGGCAGCGCGTCGTCGGGCAGCGCCGCCTCCACGTCCCCCGCGCCCTGGAACGTGAGGCGCACGGTGGTCGCGCCCTCCTCGGGCAGCGCCACGTGCTCGACGCGCTCCGTGCCCTCGCGAGCCCCGGGCCCGGGCGCCGCGCGCAGCCGCAGGTCCACCGTTGAGGGCCCCGGACCAAAGCGCGCCACCCGCAGCGTCACCGTCGCCGTGTCCCCCTCATCCCGGCGCTGCGCCGAGATGAGCGCCACGTTGTCCCGAGGCCCGCCCAGCGCCGTCCAGCGCACCGTCGCCGGCACACTGAAGCCCTCCACCGGCGGCGCGTCCGTGAGGAAGTGCACCGGCGCTCCCGGTCCGGCCAGCTCCTGAGCCCACCGCAGCGTGGGCAGCACGTCATGGTCCGCGCCCAGCGGCTGGAAGGACTCCAGCGCCGACAACGCCCGAGAAGCCTCCACCTCCGGCCCCGCCAACACGCGCGGCGATGCACCACTGGCGAGCAACGTCACGTGGGTGGCCGACTCGGAGTCCACCCGCTTCGCCGCTTCCCGGCGCACGCGCTCCATCACCGAGTCTGCCGGGGCGCCCCGCGCGGACATGGACAGGCTGCCATCCACCACGAGCACGACGTGCCGCCGTCGCGCGGCCTCGCCCCACCGCACATCCGACAGGAAGAGCGCCGCGGCCACCACCGCCAGCACCTCCAGCAGCAGCGAGACCTCGCGCGTGAAGCGCTCCCATCGCGGCCCCGCCTCCGCGCGCGGACGTGGGGTGCGCCACAAGAAGAGCGCGCTCACCATCACCGGCTTCTGCCGACGACGCAGGAAATACGCCGCCACCAGCGGCGCGAGCGCCCCGAGCGCCAACAAGCCCCACGGCGCGCCGAAGTTCACGCGCCACCTCCGGGCACGAACAGCGCGCGCAACGGCCCCGCCACCAGGGCGCTCAGCGGATCCGCCGCGCTCACGGTCAGCAGCGTCGCGCGAGCGCGTTGGGCCGCGGCCCGCAAGGCGCGCTGATGCTCCGCGAAGCGACGGGCATAGGCCGCGAGCACCGGCTCGGTCAGCAACTCCTCCAGCGCCGCGCCGCTCTCCGCGTCCACCAGCCTGGCGCCCTCACCGCCCGAAGGGTCCAGGTCCTCCGCGTCCAGCACCTGCACCAGGAAGAGCGCCGAAGCGCCGCGCGACAGCCGCGAGCACAGCGCGCCCAGGTCCACCTCGACGAGGAAGTCGCTCACCACCACGCGCACGCCACACGGCCGGAGCGGCGGCAGTCGCGCCAGCGCGGCGGACAGGTCATCCCGCGCATCGAACTCAGACGTGCGCAGCGCGCTGCGACACGCCCCGCCCTGCACTCGCTCCGCCCGGGCCCCGGCCACCCACAGCGCGGGAGAGAGCCCCTGCCGAGCGCCCACGTCCGTCGTCAGCAGCGCCACCTCGCGCGCCCGCGCCTCCTTGGACGCGGACAGCGCCATGCTGCGCGAGCCATCCACCACCACTTCCAGCCGAGGCGACACCTCGTCCTGGCGCACGCGCAGAATCAAGTCGCCGGTGCGCGCCACCGCGTTCCAGTCCACCTGACGCAAATCATCTCCGGGCTGGTACGCCCGGAAGTCATGCAGCTCCAGCGAGCTGCCCGCCGACGCGGCGCGCACCTCGCCCACTCGGCCGCGGTGCGGTCCCCGAGGCAGCGCCAGGGCCAGCCCAGCGCCAAGCCTCGCCACCTCGGCTTCGTCCATCCGAACGCTCACGACGCGTGGACCCGCCGCTCACGCTGCACCAAACTCCGGTCCGCGCAGAAGGCGGCCAGCACCGCCAGGAGCCCCACGCACGCGAGCATGGAGTCGGGCAGCGCATCCCGGTACCTGGACTCCGCGAAGTTCACCGGCCCCATGAACGGGTTGAGCACGTTGAACAGCGGGGCATCCGACGACAGGTCCAGCAGCGAGGCCAAGACGGGCGGCACCGCGCCCCCCAGCGCCACCACACAGAAGAAGACCAGCCGCACCGAAGCGGACCGGCTGAAGCGCTCCTGCGGGACCAGCCGGCTGAGCAGGAGGGACACGGAGAGGTAGAGCACGCTGTAGAACAACATGGACACCAGCGCGCGACTGAACCCCGCGAGGGTCGACTCCGCGGCCACGGATGCTTGCACCATCACGAAGCAGACCGCGGTCCAGCCCGCCTCCAGCACGAGCGCCAGACGGAACCCTCGCACCGCGCCGGGTCGGTAGAGGGACCACGGACGCGTCGCCGCACGGAGCGCGCGCGCCTGCCCATCCGCGTCAGAGGCGAGGATGACCCCGATGCCCGCGAGGTGGACCATCCCCATCACCCCCGTGAAGGACGCGGCATGGAACGACTGGTCCTTCAATTGCCACGCGCAGAGGGCCACCAGCAGGGACAAGGTGCTCTGAAGCACCACCGCCCGGCGCGGCTCGAGCGTGTAGTTCTCCGTGGGCAGGGCCAGCCTCGCCGCGGACGCCTCGAACAACAGCCAGCCATACGACAGCATCCCCCACAGACAGATACCCACCCCGATGAAGAACTCCGTGTCCCCCATCCATCGGCCGGTGTGTTCGATCATCCCGTAGGCGGACGTCAGCGCCGTGACGAGCGAGATGCCCAGCCCCCCGAGGAGCGCGAAGTGAACGAAGGCGCGCCCCACCCGGCTGTCCGCCAACGTCGCGGCGCAGACCGCCACCATCGTGACGAACACGAGCCACGCCGCGGCCAGCCCCAGCACGAGCAGGATGGTGAACAGGTCGATGCCGTTGAGGTAGTAGCTGAAGAGCAGGAACGGCCCCGCCGCCGAGGCGTACAGCGCCCCCTGCACCAGATACGAGGCCACCTTGCCCCGAAGAATCCGGCGCGGGCCCAGGCCCGTGAGCACCAGGAGCACCCACGTCTCGTCCTCCCGCTCGCGCGCCAGGGAGCGGTAGGCGCTGTAGGGGACGATGAAGAAGTGCACCACCGCGAGGCAGAAGAAGAACGCGAAGAAGAACGAGCTCCCCTGCTGAGACACCGCCGAGTTGCGCAGATCCAGGTACGCCACCAGCGACAGGGCCAGGCACGCCAGCAGCATCAGCGCGAAGCAAATCCAGAAGACCCGCGTGCGCAGGCCCTGACGCACCTCCTTCACCACCAGGGGATTGAGGCGATCGCCCCACCGCGCCCACCAGGGCTCGCTCGGCGCGGGCGGCGTTGCTTGCGCCGACGGAGCCAACTCCGCGGCGGGAATCACGGGCGCGCTCATGCGACCCTCCCCTTCGTCACCGTCATGAAGGCATCTTCCAGGTTGCGCTCGCGCGGGCTGAACGCGCACACCGGAAGCCCCGCCGACACCAGCGTGGACAGCAGCACCGCGCAGGCCGCGTCGAGCTCCGTGGGGCTCGCCCGCGCCGCCAGCTCCACCCGGACGCGCAGCGCCTGACCATCGCGGACCACCTTCATCACGCGGGGCTGCTCCAGGAGCAACCGCTCCGCTCGCGCCCACTCCGCTTCCGCGTCACGCTCCACCGCCAACCGCAGCGACAGCTCCACGGAGGCCGCCGCATCCGTCGCCGGGTGCAGCAGGTCCTGCACCGTGCCCGTCGTCAGCAGGCGCCCCTGCTCGATGATGGCGCAGGTGTCGCAGATCTCCGCCAGCTCCGTGAGGATGTGGCTGGAGATGATGACCGCCTTGCCTTGGTCCGCCAGCGCGCGCAGCAGCTCGCGCAGCTCGATGCGGGCGCGCGGGTCCAACCCATCCGCGGGCTCGTCCAACAGCAGGAGCCGCGGGTCGTGCAGCAGCGTGCGCCCCAACGCCACCCGCTGGCGCATGCCCTTGGACAGGGCCGTGGTCAGCCTGCCCGCCAGCGGCGTGAGCCCGGTGAACTCCATCACCGAGGCCACTCGCGCCGTGCGCTGCGCGCCCTTCAGCCCGTAGGCCCGCGCGAAGAAGTCCAGGAACTCGGCCACGGTGACATCGTCATAGGTGCCGTACCGGTCCGGCATGTAGCCGATGAGCGGCCGGGCCTTGTCCGGCGCATCCACCAGCGACATGCCATCCAGCAACACCTCCCCCGAAGTGGGCACATCCAGCGTCGCCAGGATGCGCAGCGTGGTGCTCTTGCCCGCGCCGTTCGGCCCGATGAACCCGAGGATGCTGCCCGCCTCCAGCCGGAAGGACACGTCGTCCACCGCGCGCAGCGTCCCGTAGTCGCGGCACAGACCTCTGACTTCCAACAAGCTCATGGCCGCCCCTCGTCCACCTGGCCCCGGATGACGTGGCCTGAGTCCTCCAGCGCCACCTCCAACGTCGCGGTGGGCGCGGTCCCCATGCCGCGCATCCGTGCCACGAACTCCCCATCCACCGGAGGCTCGGTGAACAGCAACAGACTCCGCGAGAAGCGGTTCGCGGCGGCCTCGGGAAAACCCCAGTCCATCTGCGCACTCTCATCCCGAAGCGTGGCCTTGCCCTCCGCGCCATCCGCGAGCGCCGGCAGGGTCCAGAGCGTGCCCGCCATCCGCACTGCCCCGCCCAGCAAGGGTCCACCCAGCGCGTTCTGCACGACGAGGTCCGAGCCCTCGCGATGGACTCGCAGCCGCGCCCGTGATGGCACGACCGCCAGTTCGCCCCATTCACGATACGTGCGCGCAGGAAGAAAGCCCCCGCGGACCACGAGGCCGTGCGTCCAGTCCAGATCCAGCACCGTGCCCTCGCCATCCTCCGGCGCGATCAGCACGCTCGTGTCGGGCAGCTCAAACGAATCCGGGGGCAGGTTGGCGTACCAGGCGCCCAGGCCCACGGTGATGGCGCGGGAGCGCTCCCGATCCAACCAGGTGAGGCTGTAGCGCGCCGCGTGCACGGAGAAGCCTTCCACCAGCACGGACCAGAGCACCAGGGCCACACACGTCACGAGCGCCACCGAGGGCACGGCGATGAGCACCGCGACCGGTCCCTTGCGCCGGGAGAGCAGCAGCGAGCCGGGCCCGACCACGACCGCGAAGAGGACCATCAAGAACAGGAAGTGCCCCACCGGAGACCGCGCGCTCGCCAACAGGGGGCTCTCGCCATTGCTGAGCAGGTGCCGGTTGCCCGCCCAGCCCCGCGAGAGCCCCACGGGCACCACCGGCCCGTCCACGCCATGCGAGCCCATCTCGAGGTCTCCGACGCACGCCTTCGCCGTGGTGCTGCAGACGTGGATCTGCCCGAAGCCATAGAGAGGCTCCGCCTCCGACGCCGTATCGAGCGGGAGTCGCGCGGACAGGTCTCGCGGAGCCTGCGCGATGACCAGGTTGCCGCCCGTGGCGGCATACGACTCCAGCGCGGCCCACAGCTCGCCACTCACCTTGTCGGGGGACGTGGCGACCATCACGGTTCCATATCCCGCGTACGCAACGAGCTGACGCGGCGCGAGCGCGGGGTCCATGAACCGGACCTCCATCAAGGGCGACTGGCCCGACTCCGCACGGGCCAGCGCGGTGACGAGCTCGAACTCCTTCTGCGTGCCCAACACCAGGACGCCCAACGACGTGCCGGGATTGTCCACGTACACGCCTTGCCGCCCGATGCCGAGCCCCTCCCCCTCCAACAGCGCGCTGCCGGACTGAATCCCCGCGGGGATGAGCAGGTGGGTCACCATCCGCTGTCGCGGCGCTAGCTTCAGCGCCATCGTGGCGACGCGCCCCCCGGCCTCGCTCGACTCGAACGAGAGTTGAAGCGAGCGGGCCACGGGAGAGACGTTCTCCAGTGACACCTGCAACGGCGTGTACCCGAACCGCGCCATCAACGCGCCGCTCTGCACGCTCGCGTGGACCCCCTCGTCCATGAGCACGAGCATGGACTCGGACACGTCGCGATAGCCGCCGGGCGCCGGGGGCGCGTCGACTGGCTCGACCGCCGGGGCGGCCACCGCGTCGGTCTCCGGGGCGGCCACCTCTTCTCCCGCGTGGGCGGCGCCCGCCAGCAGGAGCGCCGCCAGCGCCAGCGCTCGCAGCGCGCTAGTCACGGGGAACCTCGGGGATCGCCTGGAGCAGCGCGCTCACCACGTCCTGCGTGGACACCTTCTCCAGCGAGGCCTCATACGCGAGCACCAGCCGGTGATTGAGCACGGCGGGGGCCGCGGCCACCACGTCATCGAAGCCCACGTTGGGCCGCCCCTTGAGCAGCGCGAGCGCACGTCCCGCCGCGGCCATGGCCAGCGCGGCGCGCGGGCTGGCGCCATAGCGCACGAAGCGCCGCACCGGCTCGGGAGCGCTCGGCTGACGCGGGTCGGTCGCCTCCACCAGACGCCCGATGAAGTCCGCCACCGGCCCCGGCAGGTGCACGCGGTCCACCGCCGCGAACAGCCGCTCCAGCCCTGGCCCATCCAGCACGGGTGACAGCTCCGGAGGCGCACCGCGCACGCGCGTGGTGAGCAGCGCGCGCAGCGTCTTGGCGCCCACGGAGGGCACCTGGATGCGGAACAGGAAGCGGTCGAGCTGGGCCTCCGGCAAGGGATAGGTGCCCTCCAACTCGATGGGGTTCTGCGTGGCGAGCACGAAGAAGGGCTCGGGCAACGGGCGCGTCTGACCGAGCACCGTCACGCGGCGCTCTTGCATCGCCTCCAGCAGCGCCGACTGTGTCTTGGGACTGGAGCGGTTGATTTCATCCGCCAGCACGAGGCTGGCGAACAGCGGGCCCTCGCGGAAGACCAGCTCGCGGTGGGACTCGCCTTCCAGCACGTAGGTGCCGGTGATGTCACCGGGCAAGAGGTCCGGGGTGAACTGGATGCGGCGGAAGGGCAGCGCGAGCAACCGCGCCAGTGCCTTGCACAGCTCCGTCTTGCCCAGGCCCGGCAGTCCCTCCAGCAGCACATGGCCGCGCGCGAGCACCGCCACCACCACCTGCTCGACGACCGCCGGCTGGTCGAGCATCACCTGATTGAGGCCCTCCTGAAGGCGCGCCACCGCCTCCACCGCCCCCTGGACTTCGCCTGGACTGAGTAGCTCCGCTGCCACGTCATCTCCCCTTCTGGACTACTCGCCACCGAAGTACCGCTTCACCAGCTCGCGGTTGCGCGGCAGGAGCTGCGTCGCGCCGGGCCCCGCGGTCGCCTCGCCCCGCGCGCCCGTCCCTCGCGACCCCTCCGCGGTCCCCGCGCCTTCACGCGGACGTGCATCTCCCGCGCGCAGCCCCCATACCTCACCGGCCTCGCCCCCGTGACCAGCGGGCAGGGGCTCGTAAGCCAGCCGCCTCGGGTCCATCTCCGCCGACCCACCGAACGCCAGGGGCGTCTCGCCTTTCCCATCCTCCGACGAGGCGCCCGTGCTCCCGGACCGCACGTGCCGACTCAGGTGGTCGCCGTCGGTGATGGGGCGCCCCTGCCCGGTCCGCGAATCGCCGGCCCCCTGTTGCGTCGAGCCATTCTCCGAGGACGACGACCGCGAACCTTGTCCCGTTCGCGAACCCTGGCCCGTCGCCGCGCGCGCCTCACGCTGGGCCTCGGACGAAGCACCTCCCGGGCGCTCCGATGGCGCGTTCCCGAAGCGCCGCTCCAACGACGCCTGACGCTGAGCCAACGCACGACGCAAATCCGAGAGCTGCGTGGGGTTCCCCGCGGCCTTCGCGTGGGCCTCCGCCGCGCCCTGCTCCGCGGAGCGTGCTCCCGCCGCACCCGACTCCGAGGGGCGCCCCTCCTGCTGCTCCGACCCTTGCGTCCCCGCGTTCGACGCCTGCGCGCCCTGCTGCGTCCCCGCCGCGCCCTGCGGCCCCGTGTCCGACGCCTGCGCGCCCTGCTGCGTCCCCGACTGAGCCCCGGCCGTCTCGCCCGTCTCGCCCTTCGCGTTCCGGTCGAGGTCCATCAGGGCCTGTTCCAGGGCCTCGCGCTCGCGCGTCACGGCCTCGGCGTCCCCAGCCGGGCCCAGCGCATCCTCCAGGTCACGAGCCGCCTCGGCGGCGCGCGCGAGCTGAGCCGCGGCCTCGGCGGCGCGCTCGGCCAACCGCTGGGACAGCGCATCGGTGGCCTCCCAATCGGCGGCGTCGAAGCGCCCCGCCGCGACCTCCTCCGAGAGCCGGCGCAGCTCCTCTTCGACATTCGCGCCCAGGGGCTCCTCGCGGGCCAGCGCCTCGGCCTGGGCCTGCACAGCCGCCACCTGGGTCGCGGCGGCGGCGTTGATGCGCGTGTCGCGCGCCACGGGCCGAGGCAGCAGATGCCCCACCCCGGCGAACAGCACCGCGCCGAGCAGCGCGGCCACCGGCCTGTGCCAGCGAATCGACGGAAGCGTCACCGCGCGGGCCAGCTGATTGGCCGCCAGTTCCCACTCCCCCACGGGGCGCTCCAGCCGCGTCAGCAACAACCCCGAGGCCCCCGCGGAGCGATCCGCGAGCACCGCCGCGTGCTCCAGCGAGACGCGCCGCGAGCGGGCCCGCACGACCCAGGCCCACAGCCCCACCGCCACGAGCGGGAGCGCCGCCCACACGGGCGCACGGGGAAACCCCAAGCGGACGAGCACGCACGCGGTGGCCACGGCCCACGCGGGGGCCACGCCGTGCTCCAGCCAGACCTCCACGTTGAGGCGCCGCCGCACGCGCCGCACGGGCGCGAGGACCAAAGCTTGGAGTCGACGTTCTTCGCTGGCCGCCATGTGTGGGCCAGCAGTGTCGGACACTCGGCCCATGCGCGACAAGCGAGGGGAGGGGGACGGTCCAAGGCGGCCCTGGAGCGGTCGCCCGCGGTGACGAGCGGTCCGTCTGACCCGTGCGTCTTCCCGCGCGCATCGCTAACGTGCCCCCATGAACTTCCGCCACCTTGGACGCAGTGGGCTCGTCGTCAGCGAGATCTCCTTCGGCAACTGGTTGACCCATGGGAATCAGGTCGAGGAGGAGGCGGCCCTCGCGTGCGTGCGCGCGGCCCTCGAAGTGGGGATCACCACCTTCGACACCGCGGACGTGTACGCGGAAACGAAGGCGGAGGCGGTGCTCGGCCGCGCGCTCAAGGGCGAGCGCCGCGCCGGCTACGAGCTGTTCACCAAGGTGTTCTGGCCCACGGGCCCGGGGCGGAATGACCGGGGCCTGTCCCGCAAGCACGTCCTCGAGTCCATCGATGGGTCGCTGCGCCGGCTGCAGACGGACTACGTGGACCTCTATCAGGCCCACCGCTACGACCCGAGCACACCGCTGGAGGAGACCATGCTCGCGTTCGCGGACATCGTGCGCCAGGGCAAGGCGCTGTACATCGGCGTCTCGGAGTGGTCCGCGGAGCAGATCCACGCGGGCGCGAAGCTGGCTCGCGAGCTGCGCATCCCCTTCATCTCCAACCAGCCGCAGTACTCCATGCTCTGGCGCGTCATCGAGTCGCAGGTCATCCCTGTCTCGGACGCGGAGGGGATGGGGCAGATTGTCTGGTCCCCGCTCGCGCAGGGCGTGCTCACGGGCAAGTACCGCCCAGGCCAGCCTCCGCCCGCGGGCAGCCGCGCGCGCGACTCGAGGGGGGCGGGCTTCATCAAGGATTTCCTCACGGACGACGTGCTCACCCGCGTGCAGCAGCTCCAACCCATCGCGAAGGACGCGGGCCTCACCATGGCGCAGCTCGCGGTCGCGTGGGTGCTCCAGAACCCGAGCGTGAGCTCGGCCATCATCGGCGCCTCGCGCCCCGAGCAGGTCCACGACAACGTGAAGGCCAGCGGCGTGAAGCTGGACGCGGAGCTGCGCCAGCGCATCGACGCGGTGCTCGGCCCCGCCATCGTGCGCACCGCCCCCGCGCAGTAACCCTCGGCGCCATGCTGCTCGCCCACGCCTCGCCTTCTGAGTCCCGCGCGGGGCCCGGGAACCTGCCCCTGGTGCTCTGGCCCGCCGCGCTCACGATGTGGGGGCCGGGCGAGCAGTCGCGAGCGCACGCGCACCACGCGCTGCACCTGGCGCTGTGTCGCCAGGGCACGCTCGCGCTCCAGCAAGAGGGCGCGGCCACGTCCGAGCACGTGGCCGCGGTGCTCGTGGGGCCAGACGTGACGCACGCGCTCGACGCCCGCGGCAGCGAGCTGCTCCTCTTCTTCGTGGAGCCCGAGAGCCAGGATGGCGAGCGACTCCTCGGCGCGCTCGCCGGTCAGCCCGTGCGCACCTTCGATGCGGCCCAGCGCGATGCCTTGCTCGGTGAGCTGGCCGCGCCAGGGCCGCTCGCTCCGGAGGCCGTGTCTCGCTGGATGCGCGCGACGGTGGACGCGCTCGCGGCGCAACCCCACGCAGCCCCCCGGCGCATGCACCCGCGGGTGCGCCGCCTGCTGCGCGCCCTGCGCCGAGAGCCCCCGCCCGAGGACACCTCGCTGGAGGCGCTCGCCCGCATCGCGGGCCTGTCCCCGGGGCGTCTGATGCACGCCTTCACCGAGTCCGTGGGCGTCCCGCCCCGGCCCTACCTGCTGTGGCTCCGGCTCCAGCGCGCGGCGGGCGCCATCGCCGCGGGCCTGCCGCCTGGCGTCGCGGCGCACGCGGCGGGGTTCTCGGACGCGGCCCACCTGACGCGCACCTTCCAGCGCATGTATGGAGCCCCGCCCTCGGTGCTCCGCGAGCGCAGTCCCCACGTCCAGGCCCAGGCCCTGCCCGACCCCTGACGTTCCGCCCCACCCTGCACTCCAGGCATGCCCTGGCGTGGTCCATCCGACATCCGCCTCCCCGCCCGCTCCAAGGCGCTGAAGGACCCGCTCCCTCAGCGCCGTTCCATTTGACTTTTGGTCTCTCAGGAACAAGAGATTCGCGCGCGCGTTGGCAACCCCACCCACACACAGGCCTCCATGACGTCCCTCTTCATCCTGGCCCAGGCGGGCCAACCCCAAGTCGGCTGGCTCAGCGGCAAGTTGCTCGGCGTCACCCTCACCAGCGCCGAATGGGTCCTCTGGCTGCTCGTCGTCCTGTCAGTGATGTCCATCGCGGTGATGCTGGAGCGCGCGGTCTTCTTCTCGCGGCACCGGCTGCCCAACTCGGAGGAGCTGGCCCTGCGGCTGGCGCGCGGCGAGTTCGAGGCCGTGCGCACCGCCATCGCGGGCAGGAGCGGCATGGAGGCCGCCGTCATCCGCGAGGGCCTCGCCTCCTCGGACCGCGGCGCGGACACCGTGGAGCAGGTCATCGCGTCCACCGTGGCGCGCGAGCGGCCCCAGTACGAGCGCTTCCTGTCGCTCCTGGGCACGCTGGGCAACAACGCGCCGTTCATCGGCCTCTTCGGCACGGTGCTCGGCATCATCAAGGCCTTCCACGACCTGGGATCCATCAACGTGAAGGGCGCCGCCATCCAGCAGACCGTGATGGCCGGCATCTCCGAGGCGCTCGTCGCCACGGCCGTGGGCCTCGCGGTGGCCATCCCCGCGGTGGTGGCCTTCAACATCTTCAACCGTCAGCTCAAGACGCTCACCAGCCGCACCAACGCCCTGGGCCACGCGCTCGTCGGGGCCCTGCGCGCCGAGGGAGGCAAGTCCGCCTCCGCGAACGCCCGCGCCGCGGAAGGTCGGTAGCCCATGGCCGGCGGCGCGTCTGACAACGACGAGGAGATCACAGGCATCAACGTCACCCCGCTGGTGGACGTGGTGCTCGTGCTGCTCATCATCTTCATGGTGACCGCCAACTTCATCGTCCGCGAGACGGTGGAGGTGGACCTGCCCCGCGCGGCCAACGGCGGCGAGACGGTGCAGGGCCTGGTCAACGTGGTGCTCGACAAGGACGGGAAGTTCTTCTTCGACGGCGCCGAGGTGAGCGAGGCGGACCTGTCTCGCAAGGTGGCCGAGGCGGTGGCCAAGGACAAGGAGACGCGCGCCATCATCAGCGCGGATCAGTCCATCCCGTACGGCCGGGTGATGCGGCTCATCGACGTGGTGAAGGGCCAGGGCATCGCCAAGTTCGCGCTCAACATCGAGAAGGACGTGGCCCCCGTCCCCGCGGCCACGCCCGCCACGCCCTGAGGCGCTCTCCATGAGTCAGGCGGTCCTCGACGCTCCTCTGCATCCCCGCGATCGCTCCACGCGCGGGGTCCTCGCGTTCCTGCTCCTCTCGCTCGCGCTGCATGGCGTGGGCTTCTGGTGGCTCGGGAACGTGGCGGACCGGCCTCGGCCCGAGGTCGTGCGCCCCGTGGAGCTGGTCATGGTGGAGGTGAACAAGCCTCCCCCGCCGCCGCCCGAGGAGAAGAAGGAGGAGCCCAAGCCACCACCGCCCAAGGTGAGGCCGGTGAAGCCGCCGCCCGTGAAGGTAGCCGAGGCCCCCAAGCCTCCACCGCCGTCGCAGGCCCCGCCGCCGCCCAACGACACGCCCCCGCCGCCGCAGGCCAAGCCGCCGCCCTTGGTGGTGGGCATGACGCTGTCGTCCACCACCAGCGCGGGCTCCTTCGCCGCGCCCGTGGGCAACACCACCTACGGCAAGGTGGATGCGAAGGCGAAGAACCCCCAGGACGTGAAGGCGTACTCCGCCCCGAAGTACACGCCCATCTATCAGGTGGACTCCGAGCCCACGGTCTCCTCCGCGGTGAAGATTCCCTATCCCCCCGAGGCGCGCAGCGCGGGCATCGAGGGGACCGTGGTGCTGTCCATCACCGTCGACACCGAGGGCAAGGT
This sequence comes from Citreicoccus inhibens, assembly GCF_019039035.1. GTDB lineage: Bacteria > Myxococcota > Myxococcia > Myxococcales > Myxococcaceae > Citreicoccus > Citreicoccus inhibens. The sequence goes on from NZ_JAHNZT010000004.1 coordinate 376,285, forward strand.
CGTGGCCGCCAAGGTGGTGTCCGGCCCTGGCTATGGCCTCAACGAGGCGGCGCGCGACGCCGTCCTCCGCTTCCGCTTCAAGCCCGCCATCAAGAATGGCGAGGCGGTCTCCACGGAGCTGAAGTACGCGTACACGTTCCTGCTGGAGTGAGCGCGCCCCGCGTGAGGGCGCGGAGGGCTAACGCTCTCGCGCCCGGCGCATGATGTCGCGCAGGGACTTCAGGTCCCCTTCCGGCATGTTCGCGATGACGGCGGGCGGCTCGGCCAGCCGCTCGAGCAGCCGCTCCCGCAGCGCCGCGCCCGCCTCCGTCAGCACCAGCATCTTCACGCGACGGTCGTGCTCGCTGCTGCGGCGCTCCACCAGCCCGCGGACCTCCATCCGGTCCACCAGCCCCGTCACGTTCGAGGCGTCACACGACAGGTAGGTCGCCAGCGTGCTCATGGCCAGCGGGCCTTCGCCCAACTGCCGCACCACGTGCGCCTGCACCGGCGAGAGCTCGAACTCCGCGGCCAGCGCCGGGAAGTTCCGCATGTGCGCGTGCATCACCTCGAAGAGCAGCGCCCACGCCTCATGCGCCAAGTCCTGCCCCAGAGCATCCACCGAAGGACCCACGCCCGAGCGGCGTCGGACCTCCGCCGGCTTCCCCCCTCGCTCCATCTGTCCCTCACTCGTCCCGCTCATGATTTTCCTATGTTAATTCACTCGAATCACCTAAACAATTGACAACATCAACCTTTGATGGATACTACATTCCGGAAATTCCACCATTGAACGGCCGGCTCCGCTAAATGGGGGGCCGGACAACTCGAAGGGGACCTCGCGGGCGGTGCAGCCTGGAGGGCGTCCCGCTCCGGGGGGTTCACCGGTTCGTGTCGTCTTCCGCCTGCTTTTCTGGTGCTCGCCAGGACGCTGGTGGCTAGAGGTTCCCCAGGATTTGTCCACCGTGACGAGTCCGGCCCGCGATCGAGCGGGCCTGTCGAGGAGGTAGAGGCGGTATGAGTTCCCTTCTGGCGCTGACCCTGTCGGCCACCCTGGCCGCGGCGCCCGTACTGACACTGGACGAGGCCTTGGAATCGGCCCGCCAGCAGAACCTGGATTTGAAGATCGCGCAGGCCCGCCTGGATCAGGCGGAGACGGCGACGCGCAAGGCCTGGGCGGGCTACCTGCCCACGTTGACCGCCGGCGCGGCGCTCACCCGCAACTCGGACTCGGCGCAGATTCCGCCCGGGCTCCTGGCCCCGGTGCCCATCACGCTCCAGCCGCTGTGGCTGCGCAGCGCCCGCGTGGAGGCGAAGCAGGCCGTCATCGCGCCGCAGCTCTTCGCGGCCATCTCGGCGTCGTACAAGGCCGTGAAGCTGGCGGAGCTGAACACGGAGACCGCGCGCCGCGAGATCCTCTTCGGCGTGGCGCAGGCGTACTACGGCGCCGCCGCGCAGCAGGAGGCCCTCAAGGCCCAGGAGCGGCTGCTGGAGCTGAACCAGGCGCGTGAGAAGGACACCCAGGCGCGCTTCGACGCGGGCACCGTCACGCGGGTGGCGCTGCTGCGCGCCCAGTTGGACCGCACGCGCGCCGAGCAGGACCTGGTGCGCGCGCGCAACGCCCTGGCCAGCCTGAAGCTGGCGCTCGGCACGCTCATCCAGCGCGAGCCGGACTTCGATCTCGCCGCCCCGCCGGAGCCGCAGGTCGCCGCCAAGCAGTCCTCCGACGCGCTGGTGAACGAGGCCCTCGAGCACCGCACCGAGGTCGCGGCCGCGGCCACGGGCGTCAGCCTCGCCCGCACGAACAAGACGGGCGTCCTCCTCAGCTACCTGCCCAACCTGGGCCTGAGCGGCACGTACAACATCAGCAACGCGGCGGCCTTCACGGGCAAGAACGACTCGTGGGCCATCACCCTGGGCCTGAGCTGGACGCTGTTCGACGGCGGCCTGCGCGAGGCGAACCTCACCGAGGCCTCCGCCAAGGTCGTCGAGGCCACCCAGTCCCAGCGCCTGGCCGAGTCTCGCGTGCGCGAGGAAGTGCGCCGCTCGCAGCTCGACCTGGAGAACGCCCTGGCCAACCGCGCCAAGGCCGAGGAGTCGCTGTCGCTGGCGCGTGAGTCGTCTCGCCTGACGGACGTCAGCTTCAAGGCGGGCGTCGCCACGTACCTGGAGGTCGCGGACTCCAACACTGCGCTCACCGGCGCGGAGGTCGGCTTCGTATCCGAGCGCCTCCAGGCCTCGCTGGCCGCGCTGCGCCTGCTCAAGGCCGTGGGCTCGTTCGAGTCCGGCACGACGCGCAAGGACGCCGCCGCCCTCGACCAGCCGCAGGCGCCCGCTGGACAGCCGCAGGCGCCCGCTGGGCAGCCCGCTCCGACTCCGGCGCCGCAGCCGTAGTCGCAGGCACGCCCGGCGCCGCCTTCTGGGCGCCGGGTTCCCTGCCCGCCCGCAGAACGGGAGCCCCGGGCTTGTAGCCGCCCAGGGGCGACCCCACCCTCGTGAGGAACCCCGCTTCCACGAGGAGGTCGTCATGGCGGATGCACAGTGGGGCAACTGCAAGGGCTGCCGGTTCTTCGCCAGCACCAGCGCGAGTCCGGAGGACCGCGAGGTCCACAACTGCAACCACCCGAAGCTGCGCCCCTTCGAGCTGGAGGTATCCGGGGCCAGTGGTTGCAACGTCTACGAGGCCCGCACGAGCCCCAAGGACACCTACGAGGAGCCCGCTCCGTCCGTGCAGTAGGCCACGGGAGGATGGCGTGCTCCCTCACGCCCCAGAGGCCTCGCGCGCCAACGACAGCGGCGCGGCCTCTGGCTGAACCCCGTAGTAGATGCGCTCCATCAAGCGGCGCTGGTGGACCAGCGGCTTGTCGTAGCGGTCCAACCGCATGCCTTTGTGGCTGTAGGGCGTGTCCGCCACCATCGGGATGAAGCGCGCGTCGTCGCGAACCTCCCACCAGGTGAGCCCCAGGGCGGCCTTGGCCGCGAGCGGCAACAGCGGCCGCATCGCCCGGACGTCCGTGCGCAGGAACGAGAAGACGTGCAGGCGCGTGGTCGTCGCCGTCTCCGGCACGAAGAAGATGTGCGCCTGCGTGACGAAGGGCCGAGGCCGGCCCGCCGCGGTCACCCAGCGAATGGTGTACACGCTGCGCACCGGGTCGAAGCGCGTCACCCAGTCATTGTGGAACGTGTCCCCCGGCGCCACGCCCAGCAGCCGGATGATGGGCGCGGGCCGCTGCGGCGCGCGGTAGTGCACCTCCGTGCGGTCATCGAAGTTGTGCGCCTCGAACTCCACCGCGTCCGTGTGCGGACCGTCCCAGCCCAGCCGCGTGTGCACGAACGGCGTGTGCTCGTCCTCGCTGAAGTTGTCGAGCGACACGTGCAGCGGCGCGCGGAAGAGCGTGGAGAACGAGCCGCCGAACACGTAGTCCTCGGACTGCAGCTGAGGCAGCGCGGACAGCGGCGTGTCCTGCTGGGCCAGCCACAGGTAGCCCAGGTGCTCCACCACCTGGAAGCCGCGCGTGTCACAGTGGCGCAGGTCCGGCTGACTGGGATTGACCCCGTTGCCGCGCGAGTCGAAGCGCCAGCCGTGGTACGGGCACTCGAGCCGCCCGTCCTTCGTCACCCGCCCCCGAGACAAGGGCGCGAAGCGGTGCGGACACGCATCCAGCAGCGCCGCGGGACGCCCGGCCGCATCGCGGAACAGCGCATAGGCCCGGCCCGCCAGCTCCACGCGAACGGGCTTGCGGCCCAGCGCGCTCGCCGGCAGCACGGGGTGGAAGTGGCGGACGACGTCGGGGGTAGGCTCCATGTCTCACGCAGTATAGCGGCGAGGCGCTCATACCCCGCCCACTCGGATTCCTCCTGGAGCTTCGAGAAGTTGAGGCCGGCATGAATTCTCTGGATTCCATGCCGCATCGCCTCGCCCTCCGTCCGGGAGTCCACGCACCCTGGGCAGGCCGCTGGGCGAGCGCGCGTCGTGAATCCGCGAGGATGCGAGCTGCGGACGGGTCGCGGAGTGTGTCCGGGCACGCATAGACTGCGACCCCGTGGATGCCCCCGCCCCCACCCGACGCCGACTCCGCCCGCGCGCGGTGTTGCTCCTGGTCCTCCCCCTGCTCGTGGGGCTCGGGGGGGTGCTTCACGTCCGGGGGCTGGTGCCCGCCGCGGTGCCCACCCTGTCGTCGCCGTTCAGCGTCCAGACCTACTCGCGGGCGCTCACGCACGTGAGAGCGGATGGGCAGGTGGACTTCCCAGGGCTGGGCCATGACCGGGCTTCGCTGGATGGTTTCGTGGCGCAGCTCGCGTCGTGCTCGCCGCACAACCGGCCGGATGTCTTCGACACGCCCGAGGACGCGCTGGCCTACTGGCTCAACGCGTACAACGCGCTGGTGCTCCAGCAGGTGGTGGATGGCTATCCGTATCTGGAGAGCGTGCGGCAGCCCTGGCTGGGCCGCTTCTATTGGGGCCGCGCCTGGCCCGTGGGCGGCGAGCGGCTGACGCTGTGGGCCCTGGAGAACCGCATCCTCCGAGGTGAGTACGAGGACCCGCGCATCCACTTCGCCCTCTTCCGCGGCACGCGCGGCGGGCCCCTGCTGGACGGCGCGCCGTTCCAGGGCGAGTTCCTGGACGCGCAGCTCAACGACGCCAGCCGCCGCTACATGGCGGACCCGCGGCACGTGCGCCTGGAGGGCCACACCGTCCACCTCGCGGGCCTGTTCGACGCGCACCGCGAGGACTTCCTCGCCGCGCTGCCCGAGGGCCGGCGCGGCACCGTGCTCCAGTTCGTCTGGGCCTTCCTCCCGGAGGCGTGCGACGAGCGGCCCGGCTGCGACACGCGCTCGGACCTGGACCGGGCCTGCGGCACCCGGCTGGATGCATGTCAGGTCGTCTTCGAGCCGGATGACGTGTCGCTCCCCGATGCCACGGCCCGCGCCGCTCGGCCCTGAGCGCGCGTCCGCAGCCACTTCTCCAGCCCCACCGTGGGCAGCACCACCGCGCCCACCAGCACGGACAGCCCCAGTTCCTTGGCGGACAGCCCCACGGTGCCGAACACGCGCTGCATGAACGGCAGGTACATGAAGCCCGCCTGGAGCACGCACAGCGCGCCAATGCCCACGAAGACGAGCGGGTTGGAGAACACGCCCACCTCGCGCATGGAGCCCGTCAGCGTGCGGCACAGCAGCAGGTAGAACATCTGGAAGCAGATGACGGTGTTGACCGCGCTCGTCTGCGCCGCCGCCAGCGACACGGCCTCGCTGTCCACGCGCGCGTCGCGGGTGAACTCCCAGAGGAACAGGCCCACCGCGCCCGCGGACATGAGCAGCGCCACCAGCCCCGTGCGCATCACCACGAAGTGGCTGAGCACGGGCGCGTTCGGGGCTCGGGGTGGCCGTCGCATGACGTCGCGTTCACGCGCCTCGAAGGCCAGCGGGAGCGCCAGCGTCACCGTCGCCACCAGGTTGATCCACAAGAGCTGCGTGGGGAGCATGGCCATCAGCGGCTGGCGCACGCCATCCACCTCGGCCATGGGGAAGAAGGCCACGCCGAACATGAGGATGAGCGCGAGCCCCAGGTTGGTGGGCAACACGAAGGCCAGGGACTTGATGAGGTTGTCATAGACGCGCCGCCCCTCCTCCACCGCCGCGGCGATGGAGGCGAAGTTGTCGTCCGTCAGCACGATGTCCGCGGCCTCGCGTGACACCGCGGTGCCAGTGATGCCCATGGCCACCCCGATGTTGGCCTGCTTCAGCGAGGGCGCGTCGTTGACGCCATCGCCCGTCATCGCCACCACCTGCCCTCGGGCCTGGAGCGCGCGCACCACGCGCAGCTTGTGCTCGGGCGCCACGCGGGCGAAGACGTTCGCTTCGAGCACCACCTCGGCGAGCCGCGCGTCATCCATCCCGGACAGCTCCGCGCCCGTCACGCCCCGCGTGCCGGAAGGCATCAGTCCGAGCCGCGCGCCAATGGCCTCCGCCGTCGCCGGATGGTCACCCGTCATCATCTTCACGGTGATGCCCGCGCCGTGGCACACGCGCACCGCCTCGATGGCCTCCTCGCGCGGTGGATCCATCATCCCCGCCAGCCCCAGCAACCGGAGCCCCTCGGCCACATCCCCCGGGCGCAAGGTGGCCTGGGACTCGGGCACCTCCTTCCACGCCATCGCGAGCACGCGCATGCCCTCGTGCGCCAGCGCCTCCACCGCGTCGAGCACGCCCTGCGTCCCCAGCCCCTCCACCGGCGCGCAGCGGGCCAGCACCACCTCGGGAGCGCCCTTGAAGAACACACCTCGCGTCCCGCGCCCCGTCTCGTGGAGCGTGGCCATGTACTGGTGCTCGGACTCGAAAGGGATGGCGTCCACCCGAGGCTCTCTCGCGCGGAGGTCCTCCACGCGCAGGCCCACCTTCTCCGCGGCCACCACGAGCGCCCCCTCGGTGGGGTCGCCCGTCATCTCCCACAGCCCGCGATGGAGCTGGAGCGTGGACTCGTTGCACAGCGCGCCCGCCACCAGCAGCGCGCGCACTTCCGCGGGCACGCCCACCACGGGCTGACCTTCGCGTTGGAGCTGCCCTCGGGGCGCATAGCCCACGCCGGTGAGGCAATAGCGTCCCTCCGGCGTCCACAGCGCCTGCACCGTCATCTCGTTGCGCGTGAGCGTGCCGGTCTTGTCCGAGCAGATGACCGTGGTGCTGCCCAGCGTCTCCACCGCGGGCAGCTTGCGCACCACCGCGCGGCGGGCGGCCATGCGCTGGACGCCGATGGCCAGCGCGATGGTGACGATGGCGGGCAGCCCTTCCGGGATGGCCGCGACCGCCAGGGTGATGGCCACCAGCACGGCCTCGTTGAGCGGATAGCCGCGCCCGAGCCCCACGGCCATGAGCGCCACGGACACGACGACGATGGCCACCGTGATGGTGCGCCCCAACACCGCGAGCGCGCGCGTCAGCGGCGTCTGGAGGTCCGTGGCCTGCTCCAGCAAGGAGGAGATGCGACCCAGCTCGGTGGCGCCGCCCGTGGCCACCACCACCGCCGTCGTCGTCCCCGAGGTGACGAGCGTGCCGCCATGCACCAGGCTCGAGCGGTCCCCCAGCTCCGCGTCCGCGGGCACCTCGGGCACGGCCTTGCGCGCGGGGACGGACTCCCCGGTGAGCGCGGCCTCCTCCACCTGGAGGTTGCGCGCGGACAACAGCCGCATGTCCGCCGGCACGCGGTCGCCGGACGACAGGCTCACCACGTCCCCAGGCACCAGGTCCGAGGCGGGGACTGACAGCCGTCGTCCGCCGCGCGTCACCGTGGCGTTCTCCGGAACCATGTGGCGCAGCGCCTCGATGGCCTTGCCCGCGCGGTACTCCTGCACGAAGCCGATGAAGGTGTTGAGCACCACCACCGCGGCCACCACCAGCCCGTCCGTCACCTTGCCCAAGAGCATCGCGAGCCCCGCCGAGGCCACGAGCACCCAGATGAGCGGGTTGTTCACCTGCCGCCAGAGCAGGGCCAGCGGGCCGTCCGTGCGCTCGCGCTCCAGCACGTTGGGCCCGTGCCGCGCCAATCGCGCGCGGGCCTCCGCGTCGGAGAGGCCCGCCTCGGAGCTGTCCAACCGAGCCAGCGCCACCTCGGAGGACAGCGCGTGCCATGCGGGCTGCGCACCGGACCGCTCTTCCAAACGGGGCGTGACTCCCATGGGCACCTTCCTCCTCGCGCCAGGAAAGGTGGTGATGGCCTCGCCTTCAGTCCGCCCGAGTGCTCGCGCGGCCCATCCGCCAGTCGAAAGAGTCCTGCCCTCGGAGGCGATGGCCGCATCGACGCAAGCCCCCAGATTGAGCCCCGCCCGGGTCTCCGCGTCTCGAGAAGACGGGCACGCGAGCCCGCATGGAAAAGCTGCGCCGAGGCTTCGAGCACCTGCTGTGGGGCAGCCGCTTCATCATGCTGGCGGGCGTCCTGTTCAGCCTGTTGATGACGCTGAGCGCCTTCTTCATGGCCACCGTGGACTCGCTGCAGCTCCCCGGCTACCTGGACGACTACGCGCGCTCGGACCTGCCCACCGAGGAGCGCTCGGACCTGCGCGCCCAGCTGCTCACGCTCATCGTCAAGGCCGTGGACGGCTACATCGTCACCGCCATCCTCCTCATCTTCTCGCTGGGCCTCTACGAGCTCTTCATGGGCCGGCTGGAGGTGGCGCGCGACTCACAGGTGACGCCGCAGCTGCTTCAGTCCTCCAGCCTGGAGGACCTCAAGGAGCGCATCGCCAAGCTGCTCGTGCTGGTGCTCGTCATCGAGTTCTTCCAGCGCGCGGTGCGCCTGGACGTCAACAGCGCCAAGGACCTGGTCCTCATGGCGCTGGGCATCCTGCTCATCGGCGCGACGCTCTGGATTGGCCGGCTCAACCTGCACGAGAAGCACTGAGGCCCAAGAGCCCCGCGCCAATCAAGCCGCTGTCGTCGCCCAGCTCGGCGTCCACGATGAGCAGCCCCTCGCGCGACACCTGCGAGGCCCAGGCCTGCACGCCCTCCACCAGACGGCGGCGGATGCCCGGGCAGTTCATCAGCACGCCGCCGCCCAGCACGAGCCGCGCCGGGTTGAGCACCGTCACCTGATTGGCCACCGCGAGCGCCAGGAACTGGGCCGCGCGGTCATGAATCTCCTGCGCCTCTTCGTCGCCCGCCTCCGCGGCCTGCTCCAGCACCACCGGCGTGACGAGCGCGGGGTCGCCGCCCGTCAGCTTCGCGAGCATGGGCGAGCGCCCCGCTGCGAGCAGCTCCCGCGTCAGCGCGATGAGGTTGTGCCCCCCCGCGTAGGCCTCCAGGCAGCCCAGCTCGCCGCAGCCGCAGCGCCGTCCGCCCGGCACGACCTTGATGTGGCCCAGCTCGCCCGCGACCCCGCCGGCGCCGCCCACCAATCGGCCATCCGCGATGATGGCGCTGCCCACGCCCGAGCCCACGAAGGCCACCAGCATGTCCTGCGAGCCGCGCCCCGCGCCGGCGTGCAGCTCGCCCCAGGCCGCGGCGGACAAGTCATTCACGAGCTGCACGGTGCAGCCGAGCTTCTCGCCCAACATCGTGGCCAGCGGCACGTTGCGCCAGCCGAGGTTCGGCGCCACCGCGAGCACGCCGGTGTCCTTGTGGATCTGCCCCGCGGCGCCCACCACCGCGCAGCCCTCCACCCTCACGCCCGAACCCGCCACCGCCTCGCGGGCCGCCTGGGCCAGCGTCTCCACCACCGCGGTCGGGCTGCGCTCGGCGAGCGGCCGCTTGGCCACCGAGAGCAGCGCCCCCGAGGCATCCACCACCGCGGCCCGGGCGAACGTCCCGCCCAGGTCGATTCCCAGCGTCGGCATGGCGTGCAGTCTCCTCCTCGCGCCCCGCGACCTCGCGAGCGCCCTTCAGCCCTTCAGCCGCGCCACCAGCGAGGCCATCTGCGCGGCGAGCTCCTTCTGCCTGGCCTCGTCCTTCAGCACGCCCTCGGGCGTGAAGGCCTCCATCGCGCGCGCGATGTGCACCTGCGTGGGCAGCACGTGCGCGCCCAAGAAGGCCAACACCTGCCGCAGATGGGGCTGCATGCGCGCCGTCCCGAAGATGCCCGGCGTGGAGCCCATCAGCGCGGCCCACTTCTCCTTGAAGCGCTGCCCGGGCGGGCGCGAAGCCCAGTCGATCGCGTTCTTCAGGCCGCCGGGGATGGACGAGTTGTACTCGGGGCTGGCGATGATGAAGCCCTGCGCCTTGTCGATCCGCTCCCGCAGCTCCACCACGGAGGCAGGCAGGCCCGCGGCCTCGACGTCGCCGTCGTAGATGGGCAGGTTCAGCGCCCGGAGGTCCACCACGTCCACGTCGGCCCCCAAGGCGCGCGCCTGGGCCACCGCCGCGTCGCGCAGCATGGAGTTGAAGCCGTGGGCTCGCAGGCTGCCGCTGAGGGCCGCGATCCGCGGCGCCCCGCTCAAGCGCCGACCTCCCGCTGGGCCTGGGCCACCGTGTTGTCGATGAGGGCTTGGATCTCCTTGAGCCGCGCCTCGGTGCTCGCCTCGAAGCGCAGCACGAGGATGGGCTGCGTGTTGGAGGCGCGGATGAGGCCCCAGCCGTCCGGGAACGTCACGCGCACGCCGTCCACGTCGATGATGCTGTGGCCCGCGGCGCGCAGAATCTCCGTGGCGCGCTTCACCATCGCGAACTTCTTCTCCTCCTTCGTGTCGAAGCGCAGCTCCGGGCTGGCGTACGTCTTCGGCACGTCCGCGAGCAGCTCGGACAGCTTCTGCTTCTCGTGGGTGAGGATCTCCAGGAGGCGCGCGGACGAGTACACCGCGTCGTCGAAGCCGAAGTAGCGGTGCTTGAAGAAGATGTGGCCGCTCATCTCGCCGGCCAGCTCCGCGTGCTCCTCCTTCATCTTCGCCTTGATGAGCGAGTGGCCCGCCTTCCACATCACCGGCTTGCCGCCGCGCTTCGCGATGTCGTCGTACAGCGTGTAGCTGCACTTCACCTCGCCCACGATGGCCGCGCCCGGGGCCTCCTTCAGCACGTAGCGGCTGAAGAGCACCATGAGCTGATCGCCCCAGAGGATGTTGCCCTGGTCGTCGATGACGCCAATGCGGTCGCTGTCGCCGTCATAGGCGATGCCCACCTCGGCCTTCTCGCGCTTCACCGCCGCGATGAGGTCCTGGAGGTTCTCCACCACGGTGGGGTCCGGGTGGTGGTTGGGGAAGGTGGCGTCCATCTCGCAGAACAGGGGCACCACGTCGAAGCCCATGCTCTGGAACAGCGGCACCGCGATGGCGCCGCCCGTGCCGTTGCCGGCGTCGATGACGATGCGCATGCCCTTGCGCCCCACCTTCACCGTCTGCCGGACGAAGTGGTTGTAGGGCGTGATGATGTCGAACGCTTCCACCGTGCCGGGCTTGGCCGAGGTGGCGAAGTCGCGCGCCTCGATGAGCCGGCGCAGCTCTTGAATCTCCGGGCCGTGGAAGGTCGTCTTGCCCGCGCCAATCTTGAAGCCGTTGTACTCGGGCGGGTTGTGGCTGCCGGTAATCATCGCCAGCCCGTCCACGGGCAGCGTGTTGGCCGCGAAGTACGTCAGCGGCGTGGGCACCACGCCCACGTCGAGCACGTTCAAGCCGGTGGACGTCAGGCCGCGCGCCAGCGCGTCGCGGAAGCGCGTGGAGGACTCGCGGCAGTCGCGCCCCACCACGATGGAGGTCCCGCCCTTGCGGCGGATGATGGTGCCCAGGCCCTTGCCCAGCAGCTCCACCACCTCGATGGTGAGGTCCTTGTCCACCAGACCCCGGATGTCGTACTCGCGAAAGATATGGGTGTTCATGAAGGTGTCCCCGCGCCTCCTCACGGCCAGAGGGCGTAGCAGAGGGCGGCGGACAATACACGAGCCCCGCGCCCGGCGTGCACGCACCTGCGGGGTCAGGCTGACTGCTGGACTCCCGGGCCGTCCAGGAGGGCCCGGGTGCGCTCGGACGCCTCCCCCCACGGCGGACAGACGCCGCGCGTCAGCGGCCCGCGCTCGCCGCGCGCACGGGCTGCGCGGCTGACAGCTTGCGAACAGAAGGCCGCGCCTGGGTCCGCCGGCGCAGCGCCTCGTAGTGACGCAGCCAGGGCAGGTTGAGCGGGTCCACGGCCAGGGCCTGCGCGTAGTGGGCCAGCGCCGCCCGCGGGGACCGCCCCGACTCCAGCGCGTGCCCCTGGGCGAAGAGGGCCTGGGCCTGGGCGCTGGCCTCCGGACGGGCGGCGAGGAAGGCGCGCCGCAAGGGCTCCACCTGCGCCTCGGTCAGCCCCGCCGCGAGGCACTGGCTGACCCCCTCCAGGTTGCCCCGGAGCGCGTCGAAGCCCGCGCGGGACAGGGGCTCGCCCAGCGTCCGGCGAGCGGCCTCCACCCGGGCGCGCAGGGACTCCAGCGCCAGGCGCTGGCGCGTGGGCAGGGGCCGGTCCTGGAAGGCGCCCAGCCGGCTCAGCGCGGAGTCACCTCGGCGGCGGATCTCCACGAAGTCCGCGTTGGGCGCGGCCCCCAGCAGGCGGTACGGGTTGCGCGCCACGGCGCTCGCGCGCGCCAGGAGCTGCTCCAACTCCGCGTCCGGGGCGGGCTCACGCGCCGGGGGGGCGCCGCTCGCGAGGAGCTGGCGCCAGGGCTCGCTCACGTCCACCAGGTGGACGAAGACGCCCGCGGTGACGCCCCACGTCCGCGCCTCGTCGGCGGTGACGTGCCGGACGACGTCGCACTCGCACGTCAGCGCCCGGCCTCCCGAGGACAGCTCCACGCACAGCCGCGCGGCCAGGGGCGGCAGCGCACCGGGACACGCCACGAAGAAGCCGCCCGGCGCCACGTCGCTCACGGCCACGGCCTGGAAGCCCACGCCGGGGAGCGCCATCCGCACGCCCAGGTCCGCGGGCGTCGCCGTGCCCGGCGCGGTGGCCTCCATCAGCACCACGGGCGCAGCGCCCGCGTCGTCCACGACCGCCACCCCCGACCCGCGCGACGACGGCACCGGCAGCAGCTCGGAGGAGGCGCTGAAGGCGGCGGCCTCGCGGCGCAGGGTCTCGGCGTCCCGAGTCCCCTCCACCACGAAGGGTCGCAGCGGGCCGGTGGGGGTGGCGGTCGCGGGCCGCGGGCCGCCCTCGAGCGCTTCGCGGAAGGCGCGCGCATCCGCGAAGCGCTCCTCGGGGCGCTGGGCCAGGGCGCGCAGGAGCACCTGGGAGAAGCCCACGGGGACGCGAGCATTGAAGACATGCGGCGCGGTGGGAGGCGCGTCGCCCACGCGGCCGAAGCCGAAGGGCAGCCGGCCACACGCGAGCAGGTAGCCCGCCACGCCCAGCGCGTAGAGGTCCGCGCGCCCGTCCACGGCCGCGCCCGTCCACTGCTCGGGCGCGAGGAACGCCGGCGAGCCCGCCACCATGCCCGCGCGTCGCTCCGCGTCGGTGAGGCTCGCGTTGAGCACCGCGCTCGCGCCGAAGTCGAGCAGCTTCACGCACCGCACGCCCCGCGCGTCACGGGCGAGCACCAGGTTGTCCAGCGTCAGGCCCCGGTGCACCACGCCGTTCGCGTGCGCGGCCTCCAGCCCCGCCAGCGATTGCCGGAGCACGTCCAACACCTCGGGCATCGTCAGCGGCAAGGCGCGACGGGACAGCGGCTCACCCTCCACCAGCTCCATCAACACCGAGGGCAGCCCCCCGGGCCCCGGGCGCACATCCATCACCCGCGCGATGTTCGGGTGCCGCAGCTTGCGCGTGGCGAGTGCCTCCGTGACGAAGCGCGAGCGCACGACGGGCTGATCCGCGAGGTGCGGATGCAGCACCTTCACCGCGAAGCAGTGGCCCGTGGGCGCGTGCTCCGCCGCGTACACCACGCCCAGGGACCCCGCGCCCAACCATCGGCGCAAGAGCAGCGGCCCATGTCGCTTGCCCTCGAGCGAGCCCCTTCGTCCCCGGGGAGCCCCGGACTCACACGGCTCGCTCTCCGGATGCTTCTGCACGCAAAGCTGGCAGCCCATCGCAGTCCTCCCACGAACCGCCCGTCGCGGACGGGTTCGTCGGCCAGGGCTGCAACCTCCGTGCAGCGCGCGCGTGCATCACCCGACACCCCAAGCATCCGAAGGACCAAGGCCCCCCTCGGGAGGGCCCCCGACGGCTCGGTAAAAGCTTCCAACCACTCCGGAAAAAACTGCTCTCACTGTCATTCTCTCGCACACCGAGAAGCCGGTTGACACTGCGATTCCCGTCATTTCCCGAACGGTTCGAACGTCAGCCTCGCTTGGGATTCTGTCCCGCCCACGGAGGTGCCTCATGGTTGTTTCTCTCGCGGGTCTCGGAGCTCCTCGCGCCACGCGACCCTTCCTTTCCACCCTCGCCGCGCTCACCACGGGCGCGCTGCTCTCGGGCTGCGCCACCCCTTGGACAGCCGCTGGCGAGGCCGTTCCCGCGCCGTCCATCCGCTACCGCTCGGCGTCCCCGCCGTCGCTCCAGCGTGGCCGTCACCTGCCGCCGGTGGGCTCGGAGCCAGAAGCCCCGCCCGCGCCCCCGCGCGCCACCGTCAACGTGGCGGCTCCGGGCGCCACCATCGCGGAGGCGCCCGCGCGCGAGGAGGCGGACCTCTTCGAGGCGGTGCTCCTGCGCGCCGGCTTCGACGCCACCTCGGAGCTGCCTCCGCGCGCGCAGGCGCTGTCGCCCGGAGACGCGGCGGCGCTGTACGGCGCGCTGCTGAGCAGGCCCGTCACGCTGGGGACGTTCGCGCCCCGGCGTGCCGTGGCGCACCTGCTGCGCGAAGTCTTCGAGGAGGGACGGGACGTGTCGCGCACGGAGCTGCTCGCGCGCATGCGCCGCTACGAGAAGCTCACGGTCCTGCGTCCGGATGGGAACCTGGCGTGGGTGCTCACCGGCGCGGCCCAGCAGCGCGTGGGCGAGGTGCAGTGGACGGCGGGCGCCTTCCGCGCCTACCAGTTCGAGGTGGGGCCGTTCTACGCGACGGAGAGCGGCGCGTTCCGCCGCGTGGACGCCAACCTGCGGCAGGGCTGGGACTCGGCCGCGCTCGCGGAGGTGTACGGCGGCGCGACCACCGCGGCGCCCGAGCAGGACGCTCCGGTGGAGCCCTTCGTGGAGCACGCGCTCGCGCTGGAGGCCGCCTTCGCGCGCCCCGGTGACAGCCTCGCCGCGCTCCAGCGCTTGCCGCAGGGGCTGGCGGATCTCCTGGAGACCTCGCCCGCCTTCCTCGCGCGCTTCCGGCTGATGACCCGCGCGGAGCAGGCCCGAGCGGTGCGCCAGCTCGCCACCCAGATGCTCGCCACCTGCGGCGGCGCCTCGGGCGTGGACTGTCTGCCAGCGGCGCCGCGGCCCTCGTGGGAGGCACGGCGCATTCCCGACCTGAAGCTCAGCGACGCGGGCGCCCTCGTGCTGGAGCGCCTGGACGCCGCGTCCAGCACGGCATCCGTGCTCCCGCCCGTCACGCCGTGAATCGAGCGCGGCGGGCGGTGCGCGTCACAGGTAGCGCGTCATCTTGCGCGCCTTGAGCGCCTCCACCACCTTGCGCACATCCTGGCTCTTGTCCTTGGGCACCACGAGGACGGCGTCGCCCGAGTCCACCACCACGACATCGGTCAGGCCCACCACCGCGAGCGGGCGCTTGTCCGCGAGCACCACGCAGCCCTGGCAGTCCACCACCACCGCCGAGGCCCCGGAGATGACGTTGCCCTTCTCGTCCGCGGGCCGCACCTCGGGGATGGCCGCGAACGAGCCCACGTCCGACCACCCGAAGTCCCCGGGCAGCACGGCGATGTTGGACGCCTTCTCCATCACCCCGTAGTCGATGGAGATGGAGGGCAGCTTCGGGAACACGCGCTTGAGCACCGCGCCAAAGGTCCGCTTGCCCACCGCCTTCGCCAGCGCGTCCAGCCCCTTCTGCATCTGGGGCATGTGCTTCGCGAAGGCCTCCAGGATGACGTCCGCGCGGAAGACGAAGATGCCACCGTTCCACGCGTACTCGCCGGAGGACACGTACGCGCGCGCGGTCTCCAGGTCCGGCTTCTCCTTGAACGCCTTCACCGCGCGGCCCCCGCCCTCCAGGGGCGCGCCCACCTGGATGTAGCCGTAGCCCGTCTCGGGATGGCGCGGGGTGATGCCCAGCGTGACGATGTGGCCGGCCTCCGCGATGCGGGCCGCGTCCGACAGCGTGCGCTGGAAACCCGCCACGTCCGCCACGTGGTGATCCGACGGCAGCACCACCAGGACGCCCTTCGGGTCCCTCGCGGCCACCTGGAGCGCGGCCAGGGCGATGGCCGGCGCGGTGTTCCGCGCCACCGGCTCCACCAGGAGGTTCTGCTTGGGCAGGCCCTTCACCAGCTTCGCCGCGTTCTTCGCGTGCAGCGGCCCGCAGACGATGAAGGTGTTCTTCACCGGGGCCAACCCCTTGAGGCGTGCGGCGGTGTCGGTGATGAGGGGCTGCTTGGAGGCCAGCGGCAGGAACTGCTTGGGGCGCGCCTGCCGGGACAGGGGCCAGAAGCGGGTGCCGGAGCCACCAGCCATGATGACGGGATAGAGGGCCATGCGGGAATCGGACTCCTGAGGGCGCCGGAGACCAATCCGCCCGGCGCGGGATGGCGGCGCACCATAGCGCTTCGCGCCGCTCGCGGAAGGGGGCCTGCCCGCCTGCCCAGCCACCGGCGGAACGCTTCAGTGTGGGCAGAGTTTTGACCGCCCCCCAAAAAGCCAGTCTCATGCCGCCCGTTGGACCTCAAGCCCACATCCACCGGGTGGACGCTCGCCCTCACCGTGCTGCTCGCGTTGGGGTTGTCGCTCGCGCCACTGCCGGTCCAGTTCCGCCCCATTCCCAGCCTCCGCCAGGACGAAGGCACGCTGGGGCCCAAGCTGGTGGCGCTCGTGCTGCCCGCGTCCCTGCGCGGGAAGAAGGCACGGCCGCCTCCGGACGCGCTCGCGCCAGACTCGGCGCCCGCGGCCCACCCGGAGTCCGAGTCCTCGGCCGTGGCGGAGAGCGCCGCGCCGGAGGGCCCCGACGCGGGGGTGGCCCCCGCCGCCGTGCCCGGCATCGGCCTGGAGGACCTGAGCGCCCCCACCCTGGCGAGCGCGCTGGAGCTGGAGGCCCTGCGCGAGCGCATGGGCGCCAGGCACGTGGACATCGAGCTGAACTGCCGCAAGGCCCGAGCGGACGGCACCTGCGAGGAGGATGGGCTGGCGCCCTTTACCCGAGCGCTGGGGGAGCTGCGCGCCGACGCGCGCCGCACGCCGGTGCGCGTGGTGCACCTGGGCGACTCGCTGGTGGCCTCGGACTACATCACCGACGTGGTGCGCGAGCGGCTCCAGGAGCGCTTCGGCTCGGGCGGACGGGGCTTCCTCTACATCCACCGGCTGGCCCAGGCGGGCCGCGCCACGCGCGCGGGCACCGCCAGCACCGAGGGCTGGAAGATGGAGCGGCTGGTGGACACCAACTGGCCCAAGGACCGCGTGGGCTGGACGGGCGTGGCCTTCTCCACCAGCGGCCCGGCGCAGGGCACGCGCTACGCGCTGGATGGCGCGCGCGTGGCGGAGCTGTACTTCCTCACCCAGCCGGCCAACGGCGCCGTGCAGTTCGCGGTGGATGGCAAGCCCGCGCAGCGAATCCAGACGCGCGCCATCGCCTCCAAGCCCGAGGCCGCCTTCGCGCGCCTCACCCTCCCCGAAGGCGCCAAGACGCTCTCGCTGCTCGCCTCGGGCAAGACGGAGCTGCACGGCGTGACGCTGGAGACGGGCGCGCCCGGCATCGTCTACGACACGGTGGGCCTGCTGGGTGGCATGGCGGAGGTGTACCTGCGCGCGCAGCCCGCGGCCTTCCGCGCTCAGCTTCGACACCGCAAGCCCTCGCTGGTGGTGTTGATGGTGGGCGGCAACGAGGCGTTCTTCCTGTCGCGCGAGCGCACCACGCTGGACGAGGTGCGCACACAGATGACGGCGCTGGTGGCCCGCGTGCGGGAAGCCACGCCCGAGGCCGCGTGCCTCGTGCTGTCGCCCATCGACGCGGGCGTGCGCACCATGAGCGGCGAGCTGGTGACGCGCCGCCACTCCGCCGAGGTGGGGCAGATCTTCCGCGAAGTCGCGCGCGAGGGCGGCTGCGCGTTCTACGACACGCTGGCGGCCATGGGCGGCGAGGGCAGCGCGCTGCGATGGCTGGAGGCGGGCCTCCTCCTCGAGGACCTGGTGCACCCGCGCGTGCGTGGCTCGAACCTGCTCGGCCACCTCTTGGACCTGGCGCTGCAGCGCGCCTTCGCCCGGCGCCACGCGCCGCTCGTGAACGTGGAGGATGACCCAGGGCTCCAGAACGCGGATCCATCGCTCGCGGGCACCTTCGCGAAGCTGCACCGCCGCGAGTCTGGCGAGGCGCTGCGCGTGGGCATCGCGCAGCTCGGCGCCTCGCACACGGCCGCGCACATCTTCACGGACGCGGTGCGCGAGGCGCTGGCGAAGCGCTTCGGCGACGCGGGCCGCGGCTTCATCTCCGCGGGCAAGGCCTCGCCCCGGTTGGACGCGGGCCACGTGGTCCGCGCGATGACGGGCCCCTGGACCGTGGAGGACGCGAAGGAGTCGCCTCCAGGCGGCATCTGGGGCTTGAGCGGCACGCGCGCGGTGGGCGCTCCCGGCGCCTCGCTGTCCATCCAGTTCTGCAAGGACTGCCCGGCGGGAGACGCCCCGGCCGGACGGCTCGACGTGTACGCGGTGGATCAACCCGGCGCGGGTGCGCTGGAAGTGACGGTGGACGGCGAGCCCGTCCCCGCCGAGGCACCACCTCCCGAGCCGCTCACCGCGCCCACGGTGCGCATCCGCTCGTTCCCCGTCACGGGGCTCGGCCACACGGTGCGGGTGTCCGTGCCCGAGGGCGGCGGCTCGGCCACGGTGCTGGGCGCCGCGCTGGAGTACGAGCGCCCCGGCATCGTCTACGACGCGATGGGCCTGCCCGGCGCCACCGCCTTCACCGCGAAGGCCATGGACGCCACCGCGCTGGACACGCAGCTCGCCGCGCGCCGGCCGGACCTGCTCGTGTACTGGTACGGCACCAACGAGGCGGGCGAAGAGGGCCTCGACGCGGCGGCGTTGCACCAGGACTACACCGCGCTCGTGTCGCGGATGCGCCGGGCCACCGGCGCCGAGTGCCTCATCATCGGCCCCACGGACCGACTGCGGCAGGACGCCACGGGCCGCTGGACGGAGGCGCCGTCGCTGGCCAAGGTGCTGGCCACGCTGCCCCAGGTTGCCAAGGACGCGGGCTGCGCCTACTGGTCCGCGCGCGCGGCCATGGGCGGCGAGCGCGCCATGCAGCGCTGGCAGCGACAGGAGCCGCCGCTGGGACTCACGGACGGCGTGCACCTCACCCAGACGGGCTATGAGCGGCTGGCCGCCGCGTTCGTGAAGGACCTGATGAGCGCGTACGACGCGACGAACAAGAAGGCCGAGCCCACGGCCCGCGCGGGAGGGCCCTGACCGTGCTGTCTCACAGCCTCCAGTACCTCGCGTTCGTCATCGCCGTCTTCGCCGCCTACTGGGCGGTGCACCGCCACTACGCCGCGCGGATGTTCGTGCTGCTCGCGGCGAGCGTGTACTTCTACGCGGTCTTCACGCCCTTCCCGCTGCTCATCTTCCTGGCGGGCGTGACGGTGGACCACCTGCTCGTGAAGGGCATGGCGCGCACCGATTCGCCGGGCACGCGCAAGCTCTTCGTCGTCCTGTCCATCGTCTCCAACCTGGGGCTCCTGGCGGGCTTCAAGTACCTGGAGCTCTTGCGCAAGACGGCCGTGTCGCTCCTGGCGCCGTGGCACATCGACGTGCGCGCCGAGCCCTTCCACCTGCTCTTGCCGGTGGGCCTGTCCTTCTACGTCTTCCAGGCCATCAGCTACACGGTGGACGTGTACCGAGGGAAGGCGAGCGCGGAGCACTCGTTCTTCGAGCACCTGCTGTACATGCTCTTCTTCCCCCGCGTGGTGAGCGGGCCCATCGTCCGCGCCTCCGAGCTGATGGCGCACTTCCGCGAGGAGCCCACGCTCTCGCCCGATGACGGCGCGCGCGCGCTGTTCCGCGTCGCGGTGGGGCTGGTGAAGAAGCTCATCATCGCGGACGTGCTGGGCAGCGGCATCGTGGATCCGGTGTTCGGCAGTCCGCACGCGTACTCCTCCGCCGAGTGCGCGGTGGCCGCGGTCGCGTACACGCTGGAGCTCTACTACGACTTCTCGGGGTACTCGGACATCGCCATGGGCGTGGCGGCGCTGTTCGGGTTCCGCTTCCCGGAGAACTTCGCGCGGCCGTACCTGGCGAAGAACCTGTTCGAGTTCTGGAACCGCTGGCACATGAGCCTGTCTTCGTGGCTGCGGGACTACCTGTACATCCCGCTGGGCGGCAACCGGCGCTCGAAGCCCCGCGTGTGCTTCAACCTGATGATGGTGATGGTGCTGGGCGGCCTGTGGCACGGGGCGGACTGGCGCTTCGCCGTGTGGGGCGGCGTGCACGGCGTGGCGCTGTGCGCGGTGCGCTGCTGGTGGTGGTTCCGCGGCAAGACGAGCGAGCCGGGGCCGGTGCGCGTCGCGCTGGGCATGCTCGCGACCTTCACGCTGGTGGTGCTGACGCGCGTGGTGTTCCGCGCGCCGGACATGACGCACGCCGCGGAGTTCTACGCGCGCATGCTGGCGGGCGTACCAGGGCTGGCCAACGTGGCGCCGCTGGTGTGGGGGATGATCGCCGTGGCGGTGGCCGCGCACGCCCTGCCCCTCAAGCTCTATGAGCTGTCCGCCGAGCTGTTCGTGCGAATGCCCGTGCCCGTGCGGGCCGTGGCGCTCGTGCTGCTGGGCCTGGGCATCCGCCACCTCTCCACCATGGAGACGCGGCCGTACGTGTACCTGCAGTTCTGAGCGCGCTCCGGTCCGCTACGGCCGTCCGAGCAGCGCCGCGACATCCGGCACGCGGGCGACCAGGTGCAACAGCTCGCGCACGATGCGCGCGGTGGCGCCCCAGATGACGTGCGAGTCGTACGTGTAGAAGTACAGGTCGTGCTCCACGCCCTGCCAGATGCCGCGCTCGGTGCGCAGCAGCGCCGGGTCCATCAAGCGCACGAGCGGCACCTCCAGGATGAGGTCCACCTCGGCGGCGCTCGGGCGGTACTGACCGTTCCCCGGGATGACGCCCACGAACGGGCGGATGCGGTACGCGGAGGTGGTGGGCGTCTCGTTGAGCATCCCCAGCACGCGCACGTCGCGCCGGTCGATGCCCAGCTCCTCCTCCGTCTCACGCAGCGCCGTGTGCAGCGGGGTGGCGTCCTCCGCGTCTCGCCCACCTCCGGGGAACGCGTACTGGCCCGCGTGCGTGCGCAGGTTGGCGGGGCGCCGCGTGAAGAGCACGTGCGCCACGCCCTCCCGCTCGAACAGCGGCACGAGCACGGCCGCCTCGCGCAGCGCCACCCCGGGCAGCTCGAAGGAACGCGCCGGACGCGTCGACAGCGTCGACTCCAGCGCATCGAACAGCGCTTGCACGCCCACGGCCACGCCCTCTCTCAGTCCGTGACTTGCTTCTCGACGGGCGGCTTCAGGGGCGACTTCGCTGTGTCCACGTTCTCCACGCCTGACATCGGCTGGAGCACGCTCATCTTGAGCAGCACCAGGAGCACCACGCCCAACACCACGCGGTACACGATGAACACCATCGTGGTGCGCGTGCGCAGGAACTTCAGCAGCCACGCGATGGCGGCCATGCCCGAGGCGAACGCCACCAGCGTCCCCGTCCACAGCGCCACCGCGGAGGGGCGCTCGGTGGCCTCGAGCAGGTGCTTCAACTCGAACAGGCCCGCGAGCCCCGTGGCTGGGATGGAGAGCAGGAACGAGTAGCGCGCCGCGTCCTCGCGCTTCAGCCCGCGCGACAGGCCGCCCGTCAGCGTGGTGCCCGAGCGCGACGAGCCCGGAATCAGCGCGAGCGCCTGCCACAACCCGATGGCGATGCCGTCCGCCCACGTCATGTCCGCCACGGTGCGCCGGTGCGACGCGCGCTTCTCCACGTAGAGCAGCACCAGCGCCAACAGGATGAGGCTGCACGCGATGACGTAGAGCGAGCGGAACTGCGTCTCGATGAGCTTCTTCAGCCCCAGCCCCAGCAGGCCGATGGGCAGCGTGCCCACGAGCACGTACCAGGCGAGGCGGGACTCCTGCGTCCCGAAGGGCTCGCGGCGCCACAGGCCGCGGAAGAACGCGGCGCCCAGCGCGACGATGTCCTTGCGGAAGTAGATGAGGACCGCGGCCACCGTGCCCAATTGGATGACGGCGGAGTACGCCGCGCCCGGGTCCGGCCAGCCGAACAGCTCCGGGGCGATGCGCAGGTGCGCGGTGGAACTGATGGGGAGGAACTCGGTGAGGCCCTGGACCAGGCCCAGGACGATGGCTTCGAGGAGGCTCATAGGGGCGCGGGCGCCAGGGATATGCCCGCGCCTGCTCGCCAGCAAGGGCGAAGCATCACCCCGGCGACGAGGTCCGGTACTCAACGCCCCGGCAAGAGGACAGGACAGGTAGGCTCACCGGCGCCCATGCCTCCCGCGCCCCAGTGTCCCTGCTCCTCCGGCCTCCGCTATCGCCAGTGTTGCGCGCCCTACCACCGGGGCGAGGCCGAGCCCCCCGACGCCGAGCACCTCATGCGCAGCCGCTACAGCGCCTTCGCGCTCCGGGAGGTGGCCTACCTCTGGAAGACCCTGCACCCGGACCACCCGGACCGCGCGCGCCCGGAGGCCGAGGCCCTCCGCGAGCTGCGCGCCTCCGCCGCGGCGCATCAGTACCCCGGGCTGGTGGTCATGGACCGCCAAGCCCCGGACGCCTCGGGCGTGGCCCGCGTGCTGTTCTTCGCGAAGGTGTTCGAGAGGGGCAAGGACCGCTCCTTCGTGGAGCGCTCCGACTTCCGCCATGACGGCACCGGGTGGCGATACGTGTCGGGCGTGGGGAAGCTCCCGCGCGAGCTTCCCGTGCCCCCGGAATCGCTCACCCTGGCGACCTTCCCCAAATAGCGGAAGGCCGCCGTCAGGATTCTCCCGCCGGCTCGTGAAGGAGCGAGCTGCCCGGCCGAAGAGGCCCTACACGCCCTGGCAATCGCCCTTAAAAGCGAGAACGGTTCGAGTCCGTCCGACCCTGAAAAGGTCACCCCAAAGGTGGCTTCTTCACTCGGGCAGCACCCTTTTCTCCCTCATTGGTCCGCGCGGACGCTCACCGTGTTGAGCGCCTTGGCAGCGCCCCAGGCCAGCTCCTGGAAGGCCCCCCGCTGACGACCGTTCCACCAGCTGTTCGGATTGTCGGGATCCTTCGGCGGCTCATCGCCAATCTCGCAGTGCGTGCCCGGCGCCGCGCAGGTTCCGCCTGTTCCCGACGTACCCGCGTCCGCGCCGCCCGCCACCGGAGCGCTGGGCTTCGCGTTCGCCGTGCCCGGCACGTCCTGGAGCAGGGACTGGGCACACGGGTCGAAGAGCACGGGCGGCGTCAGGGTCATCGACGGCCGCGGCTTGACCGTGAGAATCCGCGTGTACGTCACGAGCGGCACCCCGGACGCGTGGACCTGCGAGGTGAACACGTTGCGCGTCGAGGTGCCGCCCCCCACGTAGAACGTGAAGGCGCGGTGGTTCGCGTCGACGCCCAGCGCGATGTACGCGCCCGTCGTGGGGCAGTACCCCATCACGACCTGGGTGGTGGACGCGAGCGGCAGCGTGGGAGTCTCACGCAGGCTCCGCAGGACGGGGGGGCTCGGAGCCCTGCCCGGATCCGCGCACGTGTTCTCGGCAGGGCGCGAGCCCTCGTTCTCCCCGGGGCGGTTCTCGAACAGCGCGCACCCGCTCCCCAGCCAGCCGCACAACACCACTCCCCACAGCAGCTTCCTCATGATGTCTCCCCTCCCGTCACGAAACCGCCAACGACAGCTCAATCAAAGACAAGCACCGACCGAGCCCAGGTCGACGGCGCATGCGCCATCCACTCCAGGCGGGTGTCGCGCAAGGCGATGGCGGCGGGCCGGCCGTCCTCGATGCGCCCACGAACCGCGTCGAAGAACGGCGCCGCCTCCGCGTCCGGTACGTCCACCGTCGCGGCGAGCACCGTGCGCGCACCCGCCTCGATGAACGCCGTGGGCAAGCTGAAGCGCTCATACATCCACGGCGCCGAGCGCGCCGCGCGACACGCCCCGAGGATGACCAACGGCTGCCCGCGCAGCCGCGCCGCGCGCACCTCGCCAGCCGTCAGCGCGTAATGCCCGCCCGGCTCGGGTGAGAGCACCAGCAGCGACGCTTCCGACAGGCTCGGGTTCACCAGCCCGTGCGCGTGAATCTCGATCTCTGTCGCGTCCGCCATGGACTCCAGCACGTGACCGGGCGTGGCCTCCGCGCCGGACAACAGCGTCACGTCCTGCGCCGAGGACCGCCAGATGCCCAGGGGAGGCAGCCCCAACTCCGGCGGCGCCTCCACGTTCGCCACCACCAGCCGCCGCACACCACCGGCCGGGCTCGCGCTCACGGCGGGATGCGCGCCGTAGTAGGCCCACGCGATGTCCTCGGGCAGCAGGCCGGCGCGACCATGAAGCGGCGGCCGTGCGACCACCTCCACGCGCTCACAGGGGCGCAGCGCATCCACCAGCGCCGTCGGCACCAGCCCCCGCACCTCCTCGCCCAGCGGCGCTGTGCGCGAGGCATCGAAGTCCCCGCGCAGACTCCCATCGGGCCCGCGCATGACCACGAGCGTGCGCTCCAGGTCCGCGCTGATCGCCAGTGAGCAGCGCCCCGGGAGCGAGGCGCCCAGCTCCTCACCGAAGAGGGCCTCGGCCCGCGCGAAGTCCCCCGCGCGCCCCGCCGCGTAGAGGAGCGCCGCCTGGCTGTAGGCGCGAGCCTTGCGAGCCTCCACGTTGTAGTCGGGCAACTGGCGCGCCTCGTCCACCGCGCGCCGCAAGAGCGCCTCACCCTGGGCGCGGTCCTTCCCGACGAGATAGTTCCCCTGGATGTAGCGCGCGAGCACCCGCTGCCCGGGCGGCAGCTTCGCGTCCTGGAGTCTCGCCTCCAGCCCCGCCACGAGCCGCGCGTCCTGCTCCGCGTCGGGACTCAGTCGCGCCAGGTCCGCCAGCGTGTCCGCGCCCACGAGCGACAGCGGCCCCGGACAGGAGAGCGCCTCGCCCATGCTCGCGCGGGCCCCCTTCACATCCAGCTCGCGCAACAGCGCGTACGCGTCATTCGCTCGAACGAACTGCCGCGTGGCGCAGTCCTCTGGCCGGCGCAGGAGCACCTCGCCCAGATACGCCACCGCCAGCGCCGCGTTCTTCTGGAACCGCGCGAGCTGACCGAGCTGCATGAGGTAGCGCACCTCGCTCCACGAGCCATCGCTCCGGTACGCCGCCTGCGCGGACTCGACCGCCTGGATGGCCTCGGGCACGCGGTGGAACTGGCGATACAGCTCAGCGAGCGCGGAGTAGATGGGGCCGCAGCGATAGCCGAGCGGCTGGGCCTTGCAGGTCGCCACCGCGCCGCGCAGCACCTGCTCCGCTTGGAGCAACAAGCCCCGGTCCGAGCTGGCCGCCGCGCGCTCCTGCTCCGCGAGCAACACGAACCACGGGTCGCCAAGGTCGCGCGCGAGCGACGCGTACTCCTCCAAGTTCGCCGCGACCTCGCCATTCGTGACGAGCGCCCCCATGAGGAGGTCCCGCTCCCCCGCGCGCCGCAGCTCCGCCAGGAACGCGGGCATGCCCCCCGGCACGGGGCGCTTGAGGGCCAGCTCCCGGTAGCGCTCGGCCAGCGGCGCGCGCACGCGGAAGTCCCGCGCCTCTGCCCAGCGAAGCGCGTCACCCAGCGCCGTGCCACCAAAGCGCGCGTCCAATGCCTCCGCCATCGGCGCGAGGCTCCGCAGCCGCTCGATGGAGCCCGCCGCGCGGATGGCCTCGTAGAGATACATGCGCATGAATCCAGGATGGGCGCGCAGCTCCCCCGTGGGGACCGTCCCCGTCCCCGCCACCAGCGCCTTGCCCGCGGCCATCCCTCGATTCCAGCCCTCGCGCTCGGAGGCCAATCGCTCGCGCAGCGCCTGGGCGAGAGCGCGGGCCTCCTGCGACCAGCCCGTCTCGCCCAGGGCCGCCACCGCCTCGAAGCTCTCGGCGGCCGAGGCCCACAGCTCCAGTTCGCGCAGCACGAGCCCTCGATTCCACAGGGCCTGCGCGTGGCGCGGATGGGCTCGCAGCACACCGTCCAGCAGCGTGAGCGCCCGGGTCAGGTCTCTGCGGTCCAGCGCGAGCAGCGCCCGGTCGCAGTCCACATCCGGCGAGGCCTCCGCTTTCTCCAGATAGGGAGCCGCCAGCGCCGCGTCGCCGCGCACGAGATAGGCCGCGGCCAGTCCGTGCATGTCGCCCTGCGACTCCAGTCGGGCCAGCGCCTGGAGCGGGAGCGGCGCCACCGGGGTATGCTCCGCGCGCATCGGACCATAGGGACGGTAGGCATCCGCCGCCGCGAGGCTCACACGCGCCTCGATGAGCCGCGTGGCGGCCTCCGCTCGCCACACTGCGGCGCCGACCCGCGCCTCGTGCTCCCTCGCCGCGCGTCCCCACCGGACGAGTCCCGCGCCCACCGCGAGCATCAGGACCAGCCCCATCGGCGCCCAACGCCACACTGCCTTGCGAGCCTTGTTCGCTGACACGTCAGTCCCCTGGCCGATGCCGCAGTCCCTGCCTCCTCAACGGAGGGGCTGAGCGATCTTCCCGGGGACGCTACGAAGGTTCTCCCGTGGTGGCGATATGCGGGCGGAAGCTCAGCGCGGAGACGCGGCCGTGGGGCGCAGGTGGAAGCGCGCCTCGAAGCCGTTGAAGAGGTCCAGGTACTGCTCCAGGTAACGGGTGAGCAGGAAGCGCTCGCGCACGGTCTCGCGCGCCCGCTGGCCCATGCGGTCTCGCAGCGCCGGGTCCCGCAGCAGTTGCACGATGCGCGCGGCGCACTGCTCCACCGAGTCCACCAGGAAGCCGTTGTGGCCATCCTGGAGCTGATGGCGGATGCCGCCCACGTTGCCGCCGATGACGGGCGTGCCCTTCCACATCGCCTCGGTCACCGTGAGGCCAAAGCCCTCACGCAGGGACTTCTGCACCACCACGGCCGCGCGCCGCTGGAGCGCGTTCACCAGCGCGGTGTCCTCGCGGCTGAGCAGGAGGATGCGGTCCGAGCGGTGCCGGTGCAGGTGGCCGTAGACCTCCTGTCCCTCGGGGTCATCCGCGGCCATGTTGCCCAGGAGCACCAGCGTGCAGGGCACCTGCTCACGCGCGAGCTTGTACGCGGCCACCACGCCTTCAGGGTCCTTCCAGCGGTCGAAGCGAGACACCTGCACCACCAGGGGCAGGTCCGTGGGGATGCAGTGGTACGCGAGGCGCTCGTCGATCTCCTTGTCCGTCAGCTCGCGGTTCTTGATGGAGAACGGATCAATGGCGGGCAGGAAGAATCGCTGGGGGATGGGGAGGTCCTGCTCGTACTCGGGGATGCTGAGCACGGCGGCGTCGTAGGCCCCCAGGAACGACTTGAGATAGGACCACAGCGCGGGGTCGGGCCGGGTCATGTCCACGTGACAGCGCCACACCCACGGGCCTCGCTTGCGGCTGTGGTGCACGATGGGCAACGGCTGCGGGTCATGAATCACGACGCGGTCATGGTCCAGCCGGTTGCGCACGGCGTTCTCGTAGACGACCTCTTCGTAGATGCGGCGCTTGCGCGGCGTCAGGTCGATGCACGCCCCCTGTAGCGCGTTGTGCATCTTCTTCGTGATGTTGAAGAAGTCCGGCGGGCCTTGGATGGCGCGCCACTCGGTCACGAGCCCCACGCTGTTCATCAGCAGCGTGAGCGGAGAGAGCAGCTCCGCCACGCCGCCGCCGTAGTACGTGGAGTTGACGTGCGCCACGCGCAGGTCTTGGAGCGGGCGCGCCTTGCGCAGGATGCGCTCCACGGTCTCGGCGCCGACGTAGCGCTCATAGTCGGCGACCTGGACCAGGCGATGCACGGTGGAGCTCGTCATGGGCCCATCACTGCGTTCGGAGATGGGACGCCGCCACCGCGCCCTTCGCGAAACGCCACCTCGCGCACAGATGGACCGAGCAGGACCCGTGAGAGGTGTGGCCCGCAGACCACTCCACCGCGTCACCCGAGCCACGCTTCGCCCCGGCGTCGGCCGTCCACCGCTGGCGCATGCCTTGCTTCGCGACCCGCGCCTCACGCCCTTCACGACAGGAGTCTCTCGCATGTCGCAGCACCCGCTTCAGCTCTTGGGATGCCTCCTCCTCGGTGTCCTCGCGAGCACCGCGTGCGCCACCGGCCGCCCCGCGCCCTTGCGCCTCGCCACGAACCATCCCGGCTGCTTCGGGCTGATGAGCCTGGAGACGGGCGAGGTGACCTTCAACGATGCGGCGCGCTGCCGCGAGCGCCTGACGCCGGCCTCCACCTTCAAGGTCCCGCACGCGCTCATCGCCCTGGAGTCGGGCGTCGCCACGCCCGACGAGGTCTTCCCGTGGGACGGCACGAAACGCTCTTTCGAGGCGTGGAACCAGGACCAGACGCTCGACACGGCCATGCGCCGCTCCGCGTTGTGGGTCTTCCAGCGTCTGGCCACAAAGCTCGGCCGCGAGCGCGAGGAGGCGTGGCTGAAGCGCTTCCACTACGGCAATGAGGACGCGTCGGGCGACATCACGAAGTTCTGGCTCAACGGCCCGCTGCGCATCTCTCCCGAGGAGCAGCTCGCCTTCCTGGCGCGCATGTACCGAGGCCAGCTCCCGGTCAGCGCCCAGACGTTGAGGACGGTGCAAGGCATGCTCGTGCAGCGCGCGGACAGCGTGGCTCACGTGCGAGACGACATCGACCTCGCGGGTCCTTGGAAGGACGGCTCGGTGCTCAGCGCAAAGACGGGCTCCGCGCTGCGCCCCGAGGGCAACGTGACATGGCTGGTAGGCCACGTGGCCACGCGGCACGGCGCGTTCGTTTTCGTCAGCGAGGTCCAGACGCCCGCGGGCCCGCTTCCCTCGCCCCATCCCGCGCTGGCCGCCGCCATCGCGTCCCTGCGCGCCCAGGGCCTGTTGTGACATCCTGTGCCCGCTCCGAGCGCGCCCCTTGCGCTCGCCGGAGCCCTCACCCGCTGCCCGAGGCCCCCGATGCGCACCGGACTCCTCCTCGCATCCGTCGTCCTGCTCGCCTCGCCCGCGGGCGCCGCTCCGCCGACGTTCGTGGAGCAGGTGGAGACCTACGCTCGCGACCGAGCCTTCACGGTGACTTGGATCAGCGACTACCAACTCGATGAAGACCCCGAGCTGGAGCACGTCGCGTGGCTCTGCCACACGACCGCCAAGGGCGGCCATGACGCCCTCTTCGTCGTCGAGCAGGACCCCGGCGTCCTCTGGAGCCTCCACCAGGCCGAGGGGTCCGAGGAGCCGTGCCCGGCCCCCAAGCTCTTGCCCCCGGGTCCACCGCCCAGCCGGCTCGAGTTCGTCGTGAAGCTGCCCGGAGATTCGGGCTCCGCGACGGGCAGCGTCGCGTTTCGCGAGGGCAAGCTCGTCACGCTCTCGCGCGGGCACAGCCACGACGTCCGCAACGCCCTCGCGGAGTGCGGCCACAGCCTGTCCTTCACCTCACAAGGCGAGAACTGGGCGGAGCTGAGCTTCTCGCAATCGAGTTGGTACCAATGCCTGACCCGGGACCATTCAGACATCGCAGTGCCGTCGACCATCCGGGATCGCCGCGGGGGATTGATTCCAGTGCTCGCCACGCCCGCGCGCACGCACGCGTCCACGTACAACCTGCTCATTCGCGTCCCGAAGAACTGGCCTCCTCGTCATGAGCAGCTTGCCCATGTGCAGGTGGACGCGCTGTTCCTCGAGGAACCGAGTCGCGTGCGCCTGCGCATCCACGTCACCGACGACGTGCTGCTCCCCGCCCACGCCAAGATGGCGGACAAGGAGCTGCTCGGCGTGGATCATCTGGAGCTGTGGTGGTCGCCGATGAACCCCGCGCCCGAGACCCCCGCGAATCGCCAGCTCGCCGTGGCGCGCACCGCGAAGGGTGAGCCCGTGGTCCGCTGGCTCTTCCCGGCACACTTCACCGAGCCGCTGCCTCACGTGACGCTGGAAGGCGATGACTTCCTCATCGACCTGGCCCCCGCGCACCTCGGACTCGTCCCCGAACTGAAGGACAACTGGTCCCTGCCGTTCACCGTCGTGTTCTCGGACTCGGACGCCGTGGGCACGAAGCAGCCCGTCGTGACGGGCACCAGCATGGTGAAGCCGAACGACGCCACCACCTTCGGCAGGCTCATCGCCCTGAAGGGGCTCGCCCGCTATCCCACCATGCCGAACGACGACGAACCGGAATGGAATGACATCCCCATCCCCCCCGGGGAGAACCTCCCGCTCACCGCCGCGGGGCTGCCCGCGCCGCCCACTCCGCCCAAGCCCTGAGCGGCGCGGCCTCGCGCTTAGGCCGCTGAAAGCACCACGCGCCCGCCCCTTTCCAGGAGCGAGCGCGCGGGCTTCAGCGAAGCGGGGTGCGCGGACCCAAGGCCCGCGCCGCCGAGTGAGTCAGACCGCCTTCAGCCGGGAAGACGCCGCGCCACCGGCCGCGTCACGCAGCGCGTCCTTCTTGTCGGTGCGCTCCCAGGTGAACTCCTTGTCGGTCCGGCCGAAGTGACCGTACGCGGCGGTCTTCTGGTAGATGGGCCGCAGCAGGTCCAGGTGCTCGGTGATCTCGCGCGGCTTCAGGCCGAAGACCTGACGCACGGCCTTCGCGATGCGCTCCTCGGGAACCGCGGCGGTGCCGAACGTCTCCACCATCACGCTGACCGGCTCCGCCACGCCAATGGCGTAGGAGACCTGCACCTCGCAGCGGCGCGCCAGGCCGGCGGCCACCACGTTCTTGGCGATGTAGCGGCCCATGTACGCGGCCGACCGGTCCACCTTCGACGGGTCCTTGCCGCTGAACGCGCCACCACCGTGACGGCCCATGCCGCCGTAGGTGTCGACGATGATCTTCCGGCCCGTCACGCCCGAGTCGCCCATGGGACCGCCGATGACGAACCGGCCCGTCGGGTTGATGAAGAACTTCGTCTTGTTGTCGATCAACTTCTTGGGGAGCGCCTTGATGATGACGTCCTCGCGGATGGCCTCCTGGATCTTCTTGTTGGAGACGTCATCCGAGTGCTGCGTGGAGACGACCACCGCGTCGATGCGCACCGGACGACCGTTGCGGTACTCCACCGTCACCTGGCTCTTGCCGTCCGGACGGATCCAGTCGTGGTTCTTGCGGCGCACATCCGCCAGCCGGCGCGTCAGCGCGTGGGCGTAGTGGATGGGGGCGGGCATCAGCTCCGGCGTCTCGTCGCACGCGAAGCCGAACATCATTCCCTGGTCGCCGGCGCCCTGCTCCTTCTTGTTGTCCACGCCGCGCGCGATGTCCTGGCTCTGGCCCTCGATGGCCACCATGACACCGCAGGTGTTGCCGTCGTAGCCCATCGAGCTGTCCGTGTAGCCGATGCGCGTGATGGTCGCGCGGACGATCTTCGGAATGTCCACGTAACAGTTCGTCGTCACCTCACCCGCGACAATGGCGAGGCCCGTCTTCACGAGCGTCTCCACGGCGACTCGGCCCTGGGGGTCCTTGGCGAGAATGGCGTCGAGCACCCCGTCGGAGATCTGGTCGGCGATCTTGTCCGGGTGGCCCTCGGTGACGGATTCAGACGTGAACAGGAAGTCGGTAGGCATGTCTTCTCGGAGCTTGCGCTTTTCTACGACTGTGCGCGGGTCGGACAGTAAACGTGCGGTCCTAGCAGAGTCAAACCCGCAAGTGGGGCGCGACATTCGGCGGATGTGCCCTGCGAGCAGGCGAACATCCGGCGACACTACACGCGGGGTCTGACGCTGAATTTTGTCCTGCGCCGACCGTTTCCCTGGGCTAACAGGAACCCGCCGCTATCCCGAGGAAAACGAATCGTATGAACGCACGCTTCCGCACCTTCTCCCTGTTGGCCGCCCTCACCTTCGCTTTGCCTGCGCTCGCCGCGCCGGCCGCCAACGAGGCGGTGGTCAAGCCCGTGAAGACGGTGGTGCAGTCGGTCCGCTACGAGAAGGACCTGAAGGCGCTGGAGAACTTCGGGGGCGAGCAGCAGGGCCGCTATCTGCTCGGCGAGGACTGGGACAAGGCGACCAAGGCCCAGCGCACCGAGTTCCTGCAGCTCTTCCACACCCTCTTCGCGAAGATGGCCTTCCCCAAGGTCCGCGAGAACTTCAAGAACCTGGCCTCCATCACCTACGACGCGCCTGACGTGAACGGCGCCGAGGCGAAGCTGGGCTCCACCATCTTCATCAATCACCCACTGAAGAAGCAGGAGATGAAGCTGAAGTACACCATGGCCAAGGACGGCACGACCTGGAAGGTCGTGGACGTGGAAGTGCTCGGCGACTCCATGCTCAAGGGCATCCGGGATGATCAGGTCCGCCCGCTCATGAAGGAGGGCGGCTGGGACGCGCTGCTGGGCGCCATGCGCAAGAAGAACCAGGAGCTCGCTTCGGTGCAGGTGAAGTAATCCAGCGAGCGTCGTGCCGAGTGACCGGGCAGCCAGGCTCCCGGTCATCATCGAGGTTCCGAGGGCTGCGCGAGGCGGGTACTCTCCGCCTCCCTCCTCACTCCGAGCGCCTGGCGAATGTCCGTCCCCTCCACCGTCCAGAAGCCGCCGGCCCGCTCCGCGCCCTCCGAGCGCGAGGTGGATGCCTTCGCCGTTCAGTACGCGCCCCGCGCCCCGGGTCACCCCGCGGTGCGCGACCTGTTCCGTCTGTTGGAGGACATTCCGGCCGAGGGGCTGGAGGCCCGGCTCGCGTGGGTGGAGCGCTGGGTGCACTGGCTGCGCGACCGCATCCCCGCCCAGGGGCTGGTGGACGCCGATGAGCCCGGGGGTTCCGCGGCGGACTCGCGGCTGGCCCTGTTGGTGCGCGTGCTGGAGGGCGAGGGCGCGATGCGCGCGCACCTCACCCGGCTGGTGTCCGGAGTGTGCGCCGGCAGCCGCGGACTGAAGCTCTTCGCGCAGGTGGGCCTGCCCGCGGGCGATGGGTTCTTCTCCGAGGTCAGCGACCGCATCGCGCGGCGCGTGCTGCCCGCGCCGCCCGCGCCCGGGCAGTTGTCGGAGCTGCTGCTGCGCGTCTTCCCGGTGCCGGAGGACTCGAAGTGGCTGGCGGCGTTGTCTCCCGTGCTGCTCGCGCGCCTGTCCGCCCTGGTGGGCGAGCCCGTGCCGCCGGATGTGGTGCCGGGCGCCCGCGTGCGCGCGGACCTGATGGACGCGCTGCTGTTCCTCGCGGTGCAGACCGCGGCGCAGGGGCTGGCCGAGGACGTGCGGGACCGCAGCCTGGAGGTGGCCTTCCGCGCCTCGCCCTTCCTGCGGCTGCGGTTGGTCTGCGACGCGGTGCTCGCGCGCGACGGCGCACCGGACACGCTGCGCGAGGTGGCCACGAGCGTGGCGGACTGCCGGCAGGTGGTGGCCACCGTGTCTCGGCACCTGGAGGACGCGGGCGTCAGCGTGGACCTGGTGTATCGCCTGGAGCGCATCCGCCGCGGCCTGGACCGGATGGAGGCCATCGCGCGGGTGCTGGGCGCGCCCCGAGGCGAGGCCCGCTGGCGCGAGGGCCTGGCGCTCTTGTCCAACCTGCTCGGCCATGCGCACGCGGACCGCTCCGTGCGGGCGCTGGTGCGGCGCAACGTGCGCCTGCTGGCGCGGAAGATCATCGAGCGCGCCGGGCACTCGGGTGAGCACTACATCACCGGCACGCGCGCCGAGTTCCACGGCATGGTGCACTCGGCCGCGGGCGGCGGCCTGCTGACCGCGGGCACCGCGGCGATGAAGTTCTTCCTGGGCAGCCTGTCCCTGGCGCCCTTCTTCGCGGGCTTCTTCGCGGCGCTCAACTACGCCGGAAGCTTCGTGGTGATGCAGTTCCTGGGCTTCACCCTCGCCACCAAGCAGCCCTCCATGACGGCGGCCACGCTGGCCGGCGCGGTGGGCGAGAACACCGACGAGCACGGCCGCCTGGAGCGACTGGCCGAGTTGGTGCCGCGCATCACCCGCTCCCAGCTCGCGGCGGCGCTGGGCAACCTGGGCTGCGTGCTGCCCGTGGCCGTGGCCATGGCGTTGATATTCCAGCGCGTGATGGGCCACCCCCTGCTGTCCGCGGACAAGGCCCAGCACGTGGTGGAGTCGCTGCACCCGTGGCACAGCGCCGCGCTGCTGTGGGCGGCCTTCACGGGCGTGCTGCTGTGGGTGTCCAGCGTGGCCGCGGGCTGGCTGGAGAATTTCGTCGTCTACCGCCAGATACCAGAGGCGCTCGCGCACCACCGCGTCCTCCGGGCGGTCCTGGGCGTGTCGGGCGCGCGCAAGGTGGCGGATGGGCTGATGCACCACGCGGCGGGCGTGGGCGGCAGCGTGACGCTCGGCGTGCTGCTCGCCGTGGCGCCCGGGGTGGCGGGCTTCTTCGGGGTGCCGCTGGATGTGCGGCACGTGACGCTGTCGTTCGGCTCGCTGGCCTTCGCGGGGTGCTCGCTGGGGCCCGAGGCCGTGCTCGAGCCGGACTTCCTCGCCGCGGTGCTGGGCATTGGCTTCATCGGGCTGCTCAACTTCGGCGTGTCCTTCGCCCTGGCCCTGGCCGTGGCCCTGCGCGCCCGCGACGTACCCCTCCGCGAGGCGCTGCGGTTCGTCCGGGTGGTCATCATCCACTTCCTCCTGGACCCTCGGGCCTTCCTCCTGCCGCCCCGGGACGAGCCGGCGGCGGCCCCACCGGCCGGAGCCCCCGAAGTCCCGGCCCCGGAGCCCGGCGGTCGCTGAGGCGTGTATTCCCGGTGACAGGCCGGAGGGGCCCGCTCGCCGGGCCCGCGCCCAGGGGGCAAACAGGCACGGGGCTTCGGCTTCCGGGCGGCGGCGTTTGCCGCTAGGGTCGCGCGGCCATGAGCAGCGCTCCTTCCTCGCATCCCCCGCCCCGACTCGCCGTCGCCTACGCCGAGCTGCTGGTCAACCGTCCCGGAACCGTGATGACCGTGCTGCTGTTGCTGCTCGGTCTGGCGCTCTGGGGCACCTCGAAGCTCACCATCAACTCGAACCAGCTCGACCTCATCTCCCAGGACCTCCAAGAGGTGAAGGACGTCAAGCGCGTCATCGACATGGTGGGCGGCAGCGGCTTCTTCATGGTCGCCCTGCGCGGCGACGACGAGGTCGCGCTCAAGCGCGTCGCGGACGACCTGGCCGCGAAGATCGCCGCGGACAAGCAGAACGCGCGCTCGGTCACGTACAAGATTCCCGTCGAGTTCGTGCAGCAGAACATGGTCCTCTTCGTGAAGACCGAGGACCTGGCCGAGGGCAAGCGCCGCATCATGGCCTTCCTCAAGGATCAGCTGCGCCGCAACAACCCCTTCTACATCGAGATCAAGAAGACCGAGCCGGTGAAGCTCGACCTGACGGACCTCGTCGCCAAGTACTCCAGCGTCGGCAACAAGAGCATCGCGGACGACTACTACATCTCGCCTGACCGCAAGCTGTTGCTGCTCCTCATCAAGCCGATGTGGGACACCAACCAGATTGGCCAGACGAAGGCGTACGTGGAGAAGCTGCGCAAGGACCTGGCCGAGTACTCGCAGGCGAACCCGGCCGGCACGCAGCTCGTGGAGGACTATTCCAAGATGGGCGACTCCAAGACGGTCGCCTACGGCTTCACGGGCTCCTACAAGACGGCGGTGGATGACTCGTACGCCATCGAGGAGTCGCTGCAGCCGGTGACCATCATCGCGCTGCTGGCCATCTTCGGCATCACCATCGTGTTCTTCCGCAAGTGGGCGCCCACGCTCATCGTCGTCACCGGCACGGTGGCAGGCACGCTCTACACGCTCGGCTTCACGTACCTGATGGTGGGCGAGCTGAACATGATCACCTCCATCCTGGGCGGCATCCTGATGGGGTTCGGCATCGACTACGGCATCCACTTCATCTTCCGCACGCGGCTGGAGCTGGGCGCGGGCAAGCCGTACGACGTGGCCATCCGCGACGCGGTCATCAACGCGGGACGCCCGGCGCTGGTGTCCGCGGTGGTGGTGGCAGGCTCGTTCTTCGTGCTGATGGTCAGCGAGTTCCGCGGCTTCAGTCAGTTCGGCTTCCTGGCTGGCTGCGGCACCCTGTTCCTGGGCTTCACGCTCTTCTCGTGGTGCCCGGCGCTGCTCGCCATGGCGGGCCGCCGCAACCCCGAGCTGCCCAAGAAGCTCATCGGCGTGATGACGCCGCCGCCGGTCAACAGTGCGTCCGGCGCCGAGCTGCGCATCCCGCGCCCGGGGCTGGTGCTCGCGGTGGGCTGCGTCATCGTCGCCGTGGTGTGCGCGTGCGCGTTCCCGTGGAAGGCGGGCGAGGTGAAGGACGGCATGTCCTTCTGGGAGCGCCTGCCGCACGGCGTGGGCTTCAACTACAACACCCGCGCGCTGATGCCGGTCAACCAGCCGTCCGTGGTGCTGCAGGATGAAATCAACCTGCGCTTCAAGATCGCCAGCGATCCGCTCGCCATCTACACGAAGGACCTGGCGGAGACGGAGGCGCTGTACCAGGAGCTGACACGAGACCCGTCCAAGCGCCCGGCCATCGCGCAGGTGATGAGCCTCTTCACCTTCGTGCCCCCGGCGGAGATCGCCCAGGCCAACGCCAAGATTCTCCAGGAGTGGCAGGACGAGCTGAAGGAGATCGACGTCGCCGCGCTGCCGCCGGAGACGCAGGACAAGGCCGCCATGTTCATGAAGATGCTCCAGGCGCGCCCGTTCGACGTGAACGGCGTGCCGGAGATCTACGCCACGCAGTTCCGCCACCTGCCCAGCACGAAGGTGGAGAACCACGGCTACCTCACGTTCATCTACCCGAGCGTGGACCTGTGGGACGGCAAGCAGATGCTCCAGTTCGCGGACCAGACGCGCTCCATCAAGGCGATGGTGACGCCGGGCAAGTACACGAACGGCCCGGTGGGCGCGCCGGTGGAGAAGGAGTTCCGCGCCGCGGGTGCCACGCAGCTCTACGCCAGCCTGGCGCGCATGGTGCTCAAGGACGCGAAGCTCACGGTCATCCTCACCGCGCTGTGGATCCTCGTGATGCACTTCGCCGACTTCCGCAACGCGAAGCTGGCGCTGGCGTCCGTCATCCCGCTGACGGTGGGCCTGGGCATGATGATGGGGTTCATGGCGCTCGCGGACCTGCGCCTGAACTTCATGAACATCATCATCCTCCCCATCCTGCTGGGCTTCGGCGTGAGCCACGGCCTCTACCTGCTGCACCGCTTCCTGGAGGGCACCTCGCCCCTGGTGGCGCTGCGCAGCGTGGGCGCGGCGGTGGCCTCGTCCACGCTCACCGCGGTGGCCGGCTTCGCGGCGCTGCTGGTCGCCGGGCACATGGGCCTGCGCTCCATGGGCATGGTGGCCTGCATCGGCCTCATCACCACGCTGCTGGTGTCCTTCACGGTGCTCGCGGCGGTGATGCAGCTCATGCATGACAAGCGGCAGCGTGACGAGGCGCGCGCGAAGGACGCGGGGTCCGCCGCGGGCGGTGACTCCTCCGCGACCCGCGCGGCCTGAGCCGGCCCCCATCACGGATTCGGATACGCCCCCAAGCGCTCGCCAACCGGGCGCGCGGGGACCGAGGGAGAGGGAACATCATGATGATGAAGCGACTGGGGCCCGCGCTGGGCCTGCTGGTGCTGGCGGGCTGTGCCTCCACGGTGAAGAGCCAGCGGCTGCGCGACGACTACGCGCAGGTGGACCGGCTCCAGGTGAAGCGGCTCGCGGTGGTGACGCAGCCGCTGCCCGACGACAAGGCCGAGGTGGGCGAGCTGTGGAGCCTCATCGCGCGCCAGTGGGTGAACCAGAACCGCGACTTCCTCGTGAAGAGCAACGTGGCGCTGCCGGGCCAGCCCGCGGACGCGGCCCTCCGCGAGCAGTGCGTCGAGGGCATCGAGGGCGTGCTGTGGCTGTCCCCGCAGGTGAAGCGCGTGGGAGACGGCGTGGAGGCGGCGGTGAAGGCGCAGCTCTTGCGCTGCCGGGATGGCCAGGAGGTGTGGGCCGTGGAGTCCGCGGGGAGCTGGGGCTCGAAGGACGCGAAGTACGTGGAGCGCACCGAGCAGTATGTGCAGCAGTTCGGTCCGAGCGTGGAGCCGTACGTCGTCCCCTCATACAAGCTCTTGGTGGCCACGCTGGAGACGTTGCCCAATCCCGAACTGACGGACGCGGACAAGGACGAGAAGATCGACCTGGGGGAGTAGCCTCCCCCGCCGTGGATACGCGCACCATCGTCTTCCGGCTGGCCCTGGCCACGGTGCTGGGGGGCATCCTGGGCTTCGAGCGCGAGGTGAATGGCCAGAACGCCGGGCTGCGCACGCACATGATTGTCGCGCTCGGCTCGTGCTGCTTCACCCTCGCCAGCATCTTCACCGAAGTGCGCCTGGGTGAAGGGGTGCTGCCCGAGGGCACCCAGACGGACATCAGCCGCATCGCCAGCCAGGTGGTGGTGGGCATTGGCTTCCTGGGCGCGGGCGTCATCCTGCGCCAGGGCGGCACGGTGACGGGGCTCACCACCGCGGCGAACCTGTGGCTGACGGCCTCGGTGGGGATGACCTCGGGCATGGGCTTCTATGCCGCGGCGGGCGGCACCGTGGGGCTGGCCCTGCTGTCCCTCGTCGCGCTGCGCCCGGTGGAGCGCGCCATCCTCCGCTATCGCGTCAAACATGGGCGCACGCCCATGCCCCCCTTCGACGACTGATTCCACCGACAGTGCGCCTGCACCTGCTAGCTTCCGGCCCCGTCACGGGGTTCACGGAGCAGGAGCCAGATGCGCGGGTTGCGACGGGGGGGACTGGCGATACTCGGCTGGATGCGAGACGGCTGGCGCTGGCTGGCACTGGGCGCGGGCGCGTTCGTGCTCTCGGCCGCGGTGCGCTGGAACTGGCTGCACGCCCACTTCGGCGCGCTCGTGACGGGCGTACTGCCCGACGACGCGTTCTACTACTTCGAGATTGCCCACCGCGTCTGGGCGGGCCAGGGCGTGACGTTCGACGGAACAGCGCCCGCCACGGGGTTGCACCTGCTGTGGCTGGGGCTGCTGCTCCCCCTCTTCGCCTTCCATCCGGCGGGCAGTCCCGCGCCCGTGGTGGCCTCGCTGTGGCTGGCCACGGCGCTGATGGCCGTGGCGTCCACGCTGGTGGCGCGCATCACGTGGAAGTGGACGAAGCGGTGGGACCTCGCCGTAGCGACGGGGGCGTGCCTGACGGTGAACCCCTGGGTGGTGCGCGAGTCGCTCAACGGCCTGGAGACGGCGCTCGCGTTGGCCTTCCTGGCCGCCAGCGTGCTGGGGCTGCTTCGCTACACCGAGTCCCCTTCGCGCCCACGCGCCATGGCGCTCGCGGGACTGCTGGTGCTCACGCTGCTGGCGCGCTCGGATGCGCTGGTCATCCTGGCGCCCGCGTGCGGCGTGCTGCTCCTGCGCCGCGCGTGGTGGCGAGACGCGGCCGTGGTGGCGGGTGGAGCGGGGGCCGGCGTCGCCGCGCTGAGCCTGCTCAACTGGGTGCGCACCGGCGCCTTCCTCCAGAGCAGCGCCACGGCCGTCCCGTGGCTCTTCCACGCCAACTGGAGCCGCCTGCACCCCGAGGCGAGCGCGGCCCAAGCACACGAGCACGGCTGGGACGTCTTCCTCCGCGCGCTGGACTCCACCGAGGTGTTCCTGGGCGAGCCCCTGGTCCACCTCCTGCTGCTCTGCGCCGCCGGGCTCGTCGTGACAGGGGTGGGCCACGCGGTGTCGCGGCGCTCGCCGTCACTGGACTCGGCGCTGCCCGCCGCGCTGCTCGTGGGGCTCGCGGCGGGGCTGCTGGCGCTGCACTTCGTCCACGGTTACGTGCGGTGGTTGCCGCGCCCCTGGTACTTCGTCCCATGCGCGCTGCTCGTGTGCCTGGCTCCCGCGGCGCTCGCGCGGCTGTGGCAGGGCGGGGGCGCGGCGCGAGCCTCGCTGGCGGGTGTGCTGCTCCTGGGAGCCACGACGTTGACGATGGGCCGGGACCTGGAGCGCCTGCGCGTCCAGTGGGATGTCCCCAGCTATCCCTGGCAGGCGGAGATGCTGGCCACGGGCCTCGCCCTCGTGGAGCGCCTGCCGGCGGACGCCGTGGTGGGCGCGTTCAACGCGGGCATCATCGCCTACGTCACGCCGCAGACGGTGGTGAACCTGGACGGCGTGGTCAACGAGGACGCGGCCCGCGCGCTGAAGCGCCACGCGCTGTGGGCCTACATGCGCGAGCGCCACATGGAGTACCTGGCGGACTACCCCGCCATGTGGCGCCCCAGCGAGTTCATCCACTGCACCTGGCCCTACTGGGGAGGCTCTCCGCCCCTGCCCCAGGAGTTGTTCCGCGTGGACTTCCCCGGGCTGGGCTGGCCCTCGCCCAGCGACCCCATCGTGGTGGCGCGGCTGCCCGAGTCCTGAAGCGCCTCAGGTGTCGGAGCGCGGCGACGGCGAGCCCGTGGCGCGCTTGAGCGCGCCCGTCAGCTCATGGACGAAGCGCCGAGGCCGTCCCCAGCCCAGCCAGTGGAGGCGGTCCGCCCAGCGGCTCTTGAGGTTGCCGGGCAGCGAGGGGGGCAGGCTCGCCAGGTCCTTTCCCAGATACACATCCTCGCCGTCGATGGCCGTCACCTCCGACCATGGCAGGGGGTGCTCCCGCCCACAGGGGGCGCCTTCCTCCAAGGTCATCCCTCGCGCGTCCACGGCGACGATGTCGCCCAGGCGTTCGCCATCGCGGTCCCGCACCGTCATGCCCGTCCGGATGTCCGCTGGCTTGGCCATGCCTCGCTCCCCCGTCTCGGGAAGCTTGGCCATCCCACGCGGCGACGCGCAGGCGGCCCCCTCTGACAGCCGGGGAGGCAGGGGCCCGCCTTGTCGGCGTCAGGACACCGGCTCGGACTCGGACTCCGGCTTGGGCGCGTGGACGGGCGAGGACAGCACCAGCTCCTCTCCGCCCGAGAAGCGGCGCTCCATCTCCGCGCGGACGAAGCGCTCGATCTCCTCGGCGGTGGTCAACTCCATGGCGCCCTCCAACAGCCTGAGGGCCTCGGAGCGGTCCGCCCGGCGCAAGAGTCGCTTCACCACCGGAATCTGCCCGGACGTCATGGACAGC
Organism: Citreicoccus inhibens; assembly: GCF_019039035.1. Taxonomy (GTDB): domain Bacteria; phylum Myxococcota; class Myxococcia; order Myxococcales; family Myxococcaceae; genus Citreicoccus; species Citreicoccus inhibens. Next base: position 416,922 of record NZ_JAHNZT010000004.1, read on the forward strand.
TCGTCGAAGCCGAGCGCCAACAGCACGAGCGCGTAGAGCGGGTCGCCGGCCATCTCGCCGCACATGGACACGGGGATGTTGGCGGCCTTCGCCGCGCCCACGATGTCGCGCAGCATGCGCAGCACGGACAGGTGCAGCGGCCGGTAGAGGTACGCGACCTCGCGGTTCTGCCGGTCGATGGCCATGGAGTACTGGATGAGGTCGTTGGTCCCCACCGAGAAGAAGTCCGCCTCCTGTGCCAGCCGGTCGGCGATGACCGCGGCGCTCGGCGTCTCCACCATGATGCCCACCGGGAAGCGCTTGCCCACGGGCACGCCCGCGCGGCCCAGCGCCGTGCGACACGCCTCCAACTCACTGCGCGCCTCGCGCAGCTCGCTCACGCCGCAGATGAGCGGGAACATGAGGCGCAGGTTCCCATGCACGCTGGCGCGCAAGAGCGCGCGGAGCTGCACGCGGAACAGCTCGCGGTTGGCCAGGCAGTAGCGGATGGCCCGCAGGCCCATGGCCGGGTTGGGTTCCTTCTCGTGCTTCGTCTTGCCGGGGACCTTGTCGCCGCCCAGGTCCAGCGTGCGGATGGTGACGGGACGGCCGCCCATCGCCTCCAGCACCTGCTTGTAGGCGCGGTAGTGCTCCTCTTCCGTGGGCGCGGTCTTCCGGTCCAGGAACATGAACTCGGTGCGGTACAGGCCAATGCCCTCCGCGCCGTGCGCCAGGAGCGACGGAATCTCCTCCAGGAACTCCATGTTGCCGTTGAGCCGGATCCGGAAGTGGTCCGTGCTCACCGCCGGCAGGTCCTTGGTGGCCAGCGCGAGCTGCTCGCTCTCGTGGTAGCGCCGCTGCTCCTCGCGGAACAACGAGAGCTGATCCTCCGAGGGGTTCACCAGCAGCAGGCCGCGGATGCCATCCAGCGCCACCAGGTCGCCGGGAGAAATCTGCTCGCTGGCGCGGCCCGCGCCCACCACGGCGGGCGTCTCGCGGGCTCTCGCGACGATGGCCGTGTGGCTCGTCTGTCCGCCCAGGTCGGTGACGAAGCCCGCCACGCGCCCGCTGCGCGCCATGAGCGATGCGTCCGCGGGCGACAGGTCATGCGCCACGACGATGGCCTCGGCGGGGACCTCCACCTCTTCGTCCACCACCTGGCCCATGAGGTTGCGGATGATGCGGTCCGCCACGTAGTCCACGTCCGAGCGGCGCTCCCGGAAGTACTCGTCCGGGATGTTGTCGAACAGGTGTTTGATTTTCCGCGCCGTGCGCCGCACCGCCCACTCGGCGTTGATGCGGTCCTCGACGATGAGCCGGTTGACCTCGTCCACGAGCATGGGGTCGTGGAGCATCAGCCGGTGCGCCTCCAGGATGAGCGCGTGGTCGCTGCCCTCCGTGCGCGTGATTTGTTCCTTCAGCTCGGCGAGCTGGCGGTCCGACAGGTCGATGGCCGTCTTCATCCGCATCCGCTCGGGCTCCACCTCCGCCTCGGCGAGGCGGAGCTTGGGCGTGCGGATGCGCTTGCGGTCCAGGATGAAGGCGTGCCCCACCGCGATGCCGGGGGAGGCACCGATGCCCGTCAACTTCAGCGTGGGGGTGGCCTGGCTGCTCACGAATCCTTCTTCACCGGGGGTTGAACCGCATTCTCTCCTGTTATTTCGACTCTCCAAAACGATCGGCGATGAGCTTCGCCAGTTCCTGGAGACACGGGCCAGCGTCCTCGCCCTTACAGGTGAGCTTCACCTGGGTGCCCTGGGCGGCCGCCAGCATCAGGACCCCCATGATGGACTTGGCGTTGGCCCGCTGTCCCTGGGCCTCGATGGTGACGTCGCTCTTGAAGCGGTTGGCCACCTTGACCATCTGCGCCGCCGCCCGGGCGTGCAGCCCCAGGGCATTGATGATCTCGTAGGTGCCTTCGGCCACGGTAGACATCGAGACTCCCACCTCTCTTCTGCTTTTCTAGAGAAATGCGCCCGCCGCGCACGCGAGCCCCGCGGCGAGATAGAGCACCACGTAGTTGGGCACCCGTCGGGTGACGAGCACATAGGAGGCGATGCCGAGCGCCAGGCACCCGGCCGCGAGGAAGGGCGCGCCCTCGCCTCCCGCCGCGGCGCCGAAGCTGACCGCCAGCCACGCCGCCAATCCACCGGCGCTCGCGGCGGCCACCGCGCGCAGCCGAGCGCCCTTGGTGGGCAGGTTCACCCGGGCCACCGCCTCCACCAGCCGGTCCCCCAGGAACAGCCCCAGCCAGTACAACCGCACGCGCAAGAGCACGTGCACCAGGTTGTAGAGCACCAGGAAGAGGGCCACCGCCCACACGCCCAACAACGGCACCAGCGTGGCGCACACCGCGCCCACCGCGGGCTTGAGCGACAGCCAGAAGAAGCCGTCGCCCAGCGCGGCCAGCGGCCCCATCAGCGCCGCCTTGAAGGCCACCACCCGGTCCGGTGACTCCTCGCCACGGGCGATGCGCTGCTCGTGGTTCACCACGCCGCCCACGATGGCCGCGGCCACGTACGGGTGCGTGTTGAAGAAGACGAGGTGGCGGCGCACGGCCTCCTCGCGCGCGGGCCCAGCGGGGTACAGCCGCTCCAGCGCGGGATAGACGGCGTAGGCCAGCCCCAGGTTCTGCATGCCCTTGGGGTTCCACGAGGCCTGGAGGAAGAGCGAGCGCAGGAACACCCGCAGCAGCACGTGCGCCGGCAACGAGGCGTCTCGCACGGTGGCCGCGGAAGTGCTCACGGCAGCCCCTGCCGGTTGAGCAGCACCAGGACCGCCGTCACCACCGCCGCCGCGAGCCCGGCGTACAGCGGCGCGCGCTTGGCGTGGCTCCCCTGCGCCGCGATGGCCGCCGCCACGGAGGCCATGGCCGGGTAGGCCCACGCCAGCCCGCGCACCAGCCGGTTGGGCAGCGCCACCATGAGCGGCTCCAGGAAGAAGCCCGCCAGGGCGCACGCGGCGGTGACCGAGCCGTAGAGGAAGAAGTGCGGCCAGATGCCCCACAGGTTCTGCCGCATCGCGCGCTGGAGGTTGCCCTTCTCCGCCGAGGACAGCGCCACCCGCGCGAGCCGCGCCGAGTAGCCCTCCATCAGCCGGTCCATGCGCCGCCCCACCCTCCCCAGGCCGATGAACACCAGCACCGAGAGCGACCAGATGGCCGGCGTGGAGCCCGCGCCCGTGGCCAGCGTCAACGTGGCCGCCGCGGCGGAGGTGCCCGTGGCCACCAGCGTGTCGTTGTCCGGGAGCGCGGCGCCCAGGTTGGCGGTGCCCAGGTAGAACAGCTCCAGGAGCATGCCCACCGCGAGGCCGCTCGCCACGTCGCCCAGGAGTCCGCCCATGAAGGTGGCGGCCACCAGCGGGCGCGCGAGCATGGCTTGGAGGAAGGCCTTGCGCTCCACGGCCACCACGCCGCCCCACAGCCCCGCGAGCGCGACCTGGGTCCACCCCACGCTCACGGGCTCACCCCGCCTTCGCCCAGCGCTCGGTCAGGTCTGGCAGCGCCACCGGCTTCTCCACCGGCACGGCGCGGGCCTCCACGCGAACCCCGCGCTCGGAGAGCTGCTGGAGCGTCTGAAGCTCCGCCTCCGCCAGGAACACCGACGGCGACACCTGCCGCCGCCCGGTGCCGAAGTGCACGTTGCCCAGGTTCAGCTCCTCCAGGGCCAGGCCGTGCGCGTACGCCAGGGGCACGCTCGCCACGTCCCGCAGGAGCACGAGCGTCTTCACGCCGTCCCGGGACAGGGCCGCGAAGTCCACCTGCGACAGGGGGAGGATCTGCACCTCGATGGCGCTCTGTACGGCCAGCGCCATGGCCGCGCGGATCAGAGGACTGGAGGCCGCCTCATCGTCCGCCACCACCACGCGGGACACCTTGAGGTAGGGCAGCCAGGCCTCGACGACCTGACCGTGGATGAGGCGGTTGTCGACGCGGACCAGGGTGATCACAGCGGACTCGAATCGCCCACGTGCGTGGGTCCGTCAAGTTCGCGGCTGCTGTTGGGCCTCGCGAAGCAGGGCGGATGCACAGGTGATGTTGCGCTGGCCGTAGGAAGCCAGCTGGTTGGCCATTTCCGGAAGGGAGAGCTGCTCGGAGCGAAGGGAGTTGGCCTTGAGGAGCATGGGGAGGTTGACGCCTGCCAGCACCTCCAGGTTCATCCGCTGACACATCATCAGCGACTCCTTGCAGGGCGTACCTCCGAAGAGGTCGGCCATCAGGATGACGCCGTCCCCTTCGTCCACGCGGCGCACCGCCTCCTTCATCTTCACCCGCAGGTCCTCGACGGACGTGCCCGGCTCGATGTTGCAGGTTGCCACCGCGGGCAGCTTGCCCACGATCTGTTCGGCGGTGGCCACCAGCTCCTCCGCGAGACGCCCGTGCGATGCGATGACGAGGCCGACCATGTTCGACTCCTGACCAACCCCCCGGAGGCTGCGTCCTACGCCTGAACGCCGCATTGCGCAACCCCGGCGAAAGTTTCCGCCTTCAGCCTTGTGCCTGAGTCAGACCCTTGGTCCCAAGGTAAGGCGGCCCTGCCCACCATGCCTGGATTTTCAGGCCCGGGAAAGCGACGGGATGTCGCCTGCCGGACGGGGAGCGGGGCGTGTCTCTCCCCATCCTGTCTGATGCCCGTGCGACTTGCGAGATGCTTGCGGATCGCGCCCGCCCGCCGTCCGGCCCCCCACCTGGGAAGCAGGCGCGGGCCCTCCCTTTCGCATGCGACACAGGGTCATCCGGGCCCCATGCGGGGCGCGTCCGCGACGACCTCAAGCGGAGACGAGCCGCGCGCACGCGTCCGAGGGACGGATGCGCGCGGTGGCGCCCGCGCCGAAGGCGAGGAAGTCCTCCTCCATGCCGTCGCTGAAGATGACGCCCCCCTGCGGCATGCGCGACTCGAGCACCAGCTCCTGCTGAGTCGTGACGATGCCGCCCACGACCTCCGCGCTGGAGTGGCGGCTGATGAAGGGCTCGCGCACCACGAACGCCAGCCGGGGCGCCTCCCAATCCAACTTCCACGGCGTCCCCGGCACGCCGCCGGTTTGAGCGGTGAGGCTCCGCGCCAGCGTGAACACCGAGGACAGCCAGCCACTCGCGCCCGCGCCCGTGGACACCAGCACCCCGCTGGAGGACTGGGACTCGCGCTTGCCGGCATGCTCGAGCTGGTAGCGCGCCGACACGTGCGTGCGCGCGCCAATGAACAGGTCGTTGAACGCGCGCAGCCGCTGCCCGTCGCCGAGCACCGCTTCCGCCAACCGCACGCGACGCAAGCGCGCCGTGCCCTCGAGGACACGAGCCACCGCGCCGCGCGCCTTGCTCGGGAGGAAGGGCAGCAGCACGCCGTCGAAGCGCTCGGGGTCGGGGTTGACGCCCACGAGCGGCTGCTCCCCCACGTACTTGGCCACGTTCGCCACCAGCCCGTCCTGCCCCAGCGTCACCACCACCTCCTTGCCCGTGAAGAGGAAGGTGGGCACCAGCGCGCGGTCCACCTGCTGCACCGGCAGGCCCAACTCCAGCGTGCCGCGCAGCGCCTCCACCGCGCGGCGGTACGCGGCGTCTTCCTGCTCGAAGTCGGCGAAGTCCTGCCCCGCGCGCTCGACGTAGAACTTCGCCTGCTTGCGCGTGTTGAAGCGCACCACCAGGTCTGCCAGCCGCGTCTTGCGCGTGACGAGCACCACCTTCTCGAACATGGCGCCCTCCCCTCTCTAGCGTTCGCGGCCCGCCGGTGCGCCTTCCGAGCGCCGGCCCTTCCCCGCCGCCGTGCTCGGGGTCAGCAGCGCCTGGAGCAGGTCCGGAGACACGTTGAGTTCGCCGATGCGCTGCGCGTTCTCCGCCATCTCACGGAAGGCCAGCGCGATGTTCGTCCCGGGGTCGCTGCCGCTGGCCGATGTGGCCATCAGCGTCTTCCAGTCCATGCCGCGCACGGGCGCCAGGCGCTTCTCCAGCGCGTAGGCCTGCGCGTCCGCGGCCTGCCGCTCGTTCTGGCTCCAGCGCTCCATCAGCGCCGAGCGCTGCTCCTCTACCGCGATGTCCGCCGACATGCGCGCCTCGCGAATCTGCCGCTGGCGCTCCTCCACCGCCAGCTCCGTGGCCAGCTCGCTCTCGCGGATGCGGCGCTCCTGCTCCACCGCCGCGTTGCGCCGCGCGTAGATGGCTTCATCCGCCTGGCGCTGAAGTCCCTCGCGCGCGTCGGCCTCCAGCGCTCGCGCCATCTCCGGCGTGGGCTGCGCGGACAGGAGCGAGAACCCCATCACCTCCACGCCCAACGCGCGCACCGACTCGGACTCCGCCAGCGCGGCGAGCACCTGCGCCTCGATGGCCGCCGAGCGCACCAGCACCTCGCGCAACAGCAGTGACTGCACCACCGTGCGCGCGCGCACCTGCGCCACCTGCACCAGCCGCTCCGCCAGCTTCTCCGGGTCCTCCGAGCGATAGCGCCCCGTGGGCCCCAGCGAGTAGTCCAGCAGCGCCGCCAGCTTGCGCGGCTCCGCCACCCGGTACGTGAGCTGCCCCTGGAGCGTCACCGCCTGGAAGTCCCGCGTCACCTCGTTGAACGCGAACGGCACGTCCGCGCTCGCCAACGGCACCGTCACCAACGTGGCCGACGGCTTCCAGTACAGGAACGACAGGCCCGCGCCCTCGCGCCGGACCTTCCCCGCCTGGAAGTGCATCACATACGTCGTCGGTGCCGCCTTCATGTAGCCCAGGACCATCGTCATCCCCCTTGCCCATCATGTTCGTGTCTTGTGGACACCATGTTAGTGTCAAACAAACACGAACGCAACGCTTCGAGCGCGCGGTGGTGCCGGCGGGCGGAGGATGGGAGGGGGCGGCGGTCCCAGGGGACTGACGGCAGGCACCGGTCGGCCGGTCGGTCCCTGTCGATTGGCCCGTGGGGGCTCGCGCCGCACTGTTGGGAGGACAGGAGGCGACGCGACAGGAGCCGCGGCGGCACGGGCGCCGGGATGCTCCGTGGGGGAGAGGCCGTGCGCTCGCACGGGTTGGGGTGTCACGTCACCGGGCGGCCGGTCGAGCCGCGCGGCACATCCTGGGACGTGGGAACCGGACCGATGGGGCCGGGGTTGTTCCGCCCATGCCCAAACAGGAGGAGTCGTCATGCGCATCGCGGTGATCTCGGACCTCCATCTCGGCCGCCACGACACGGTGGACCCCTTCGGGCACGACGACTCCGTGTTCCTCCGCTTCCTGCGCTTCTTGGAGAGCAACTTCGAGCGCATCGTGCTGCTGGGGGACATCTACGAGACGCTGACCGCTCGGGCCCCACGCAGACAGGAGGCAGAGCTGGCGGCGGCGCGGGCGGCGCACCCCGAGCTGGTGCGGCGCTTCGCGGGCCCGCAGTACCACTACATCCACGGCAACCACGACCTGGTGGCGGGCCGCGTGCTCGGCGCTCCGGAGGAGCTGGTCCTCGAAGCGGACGGCGTGCGGATGCTCTTCACCCACGGTCACCGCCACGACTGGGTCATCCGCAAGGCGCGGTGGATCTCCGAGGCCTCGGTGTGGGCGGGGGCGTGGCTGCGGCGGCTGCAATTGCGCGCCATGTTCCGCGCGCTCCAGGCCGTGGACCTGCGCTTGAGCGGCGCGCTGCCAGACCCGGCGCGCTGCACGTTTCAGCGCTGGGCCATTGAACGCGCCCACCAACGGGACGCGGACATCGTCGTCACCGGACACACGCACCTGGGCCTGCGCGTGGAGCATGGAGACCGCCTCTTCCTCAACAGTGGGACGTGCTCCGAGGGGCAGTTCTCGTTCCTCAGCCTCGACACGCGCGATGGCCGGTACGGCCTCCACACGTCGTGGGCGTGGTAGCGCCCCGCCCGCGCGGCGAGGTGCGATGAAGCGCGCCAGGCGCCGGGGGCTCGGGGTAACCTCGGTGGATGTTCAGGCGGCTGACCGATGCGCTTCGAAAGCTGTGGCGGCCTCCGGCCTCCGCTCCGAGCGCGCCGACCCCGACGACGGCGAGCCCTCCGAAGCTCCGGACGCGCAAGAAGGTGAAGGCGCTCACGCGGCGACAGCGGCGCGCCAGCAAGGCTCCCGCGCAGCAGGCCCCGAGGAACCCCACGGCGACCCGGGCCCGCTTCTACGACCTCCATGACGACTTCCAGGTCCCCAGCCGCTGGGAGCTGGGGGATCCACGCGACGCGAACGACCGCGAGGTGGGGGACGTGTGGATGTTCACCGCCGGCCGCGCGGTGATGCCTCCAGGTCCGCTGAACATCCCCACGGACCCATTCGCCCAACCGCTCGACTTCTCCCTGGCGGGCGCGGGCCTGACGCCTGTGCTGCACCCGCGCGTGGCCGAGCTCTTCCGCGCGTTGGCCCCCGCGGACGTCCAGCTGCTGCCCACGCGGGTGGAGGGACGACGCGACACGTACTTCATCCTCGTGGCCACCCGCCTCATCCGCTGCATCGACGAAGCGGCCTGCGAGGAGGCGCGGCGCTACACCCCGGAGGATGGGCTGCCCGAGAAGGTGGGCCAGTACCGGACCGTGCGCGGGCTGCGCATCGACCCGAGTCAGGTGGGCGACGCACAGGTGTTCCGCCCGTGGGGCTACCCCGTCACGCTCATCGTCTCCGAGCCCCTGAAGCGAGCCCTGGAGAAGGCGGGCGTGAGCGGCCCGCGCTTCACCTCGGTGACGGGCGCGCGGACCTGAAGCCCGCGCCCTATTCCTTCTCGATGTCGCGGTCCCAGAGCTGCACGCGGCCGTGCTCGTCCGCGAGCCGCCGCACCAGCTCCTGCGCGATGGCCACCGAGCGGTGCTTGCCGCCCGTGCACCCCAGCGCCACCGTCAGGTACGACTTGCCTTCCTTCTGGTAGCGCGGGAACAGGAAGCGACAGAGGTCGACGATCTTCTCCAGGAACTGCTGCGTCTCGTCGCGGTCGAGCACGTACGAGGCCACCTTCGCGTTCTTCCCGGTGAGGCCCTTCAGGTCCGCGACGAAGTACGGGTTGGGCAGGAAGCGCACGTCGAACACGAGGTCCGCCTGCGGCGGCACGCCGTACCGGTAGCCGAACGACATGATGGACAGGCTCGGGCCCGAGGCCGGCTCCGGACTGAAGCGCGCCTGCACCATGCGCTTGAGGTCGTGCACGTTCAGCGCGGACGAGTCGATGACCTGATCCGCCAGCTCGCGCAGGTCGCGCAGCGCATCGCGCTCGGCCTTGATGCCTTCGGCGACGGTGCCCTCGGGCGCCAGCGGGTGGCGGCGGCGCGTCTCGCTGAAGCGCCTGAGGAGGCTGTCGTCGCTCGAGTCCAGGAAGAGGACATCCACCTGGTGTCCCGCCCGCCGGACATCCGCCAGCACCCGGGGCGCGTCCTTGAGGAACACGCCCTCGCGCACGTCCACCACCAGCGCCATGCGCTCGAACTGGCCCGCGCCCGCGAGCTCCGTCAGCTTGGGCAACAGCAGCACCGGCAGGTTGTCGATGCAGAAGAAGCCCGCGTCCTCCAGTGCCCGGATGGCGGTGGTCTTGCCCGAGCCGGACATGCCGGTGATGACGATGATCTGCTTGCTGGAGGCGGTCACTCGACCTCTTCTCCCAAGGTGCGGCGCATCGCCCCCTGGGCGATGGCACGGTTGAGGCGCTCGGCGAACTCTCGCGCCGAGTGGTGTCCCTGAAGCTTGAGCAATTGGTTGCGGGCCGCCACTTCGATGATGGTGGCCATGTTGCGTCCGGGACGGACCGGTACCACGGACAGCGGGATGTCCACTCCCACAATCTGGAGGTGCTTGTCCTCCACTCCCAGTCGGTCGTACTCCTGCTGGGGGTCCCACTCCTGGAGCTCAATCACCAGTTCGATCTTCTTCTGCTCGCGCACCGCCGCGACGCCGAAGAGGTCCTTGATGTTGATGATGCCCAGGCCGCGAATCTCCATGTGGTGCTTGATGACCGGGTTGCCCGCGCCATAGACGGCGCCCTTGCGCCGCGTGACGTCCACGATGTCATCCGCCACCAGCCGGTGCGCGCGCATCACCAGGTCGAGGGCGATCTCGCTCTTGCCGATGCCGCTCTTGCCCAACAGCAGGATGCCCACGCCGAACACGTCCATCAGCACGCCGTGCAGGCTGCTGGACTCGGTGAGGGACTCCTCCAGGAACGCCTGCACGCGCTGGATGAACTCGCTGGAGAGCATGGGCGTCTTCATCAGCGCCAGCCCGCTCTCCTCGCACGCGGTGATGAGCGCCGGGGGGATGTCGAGCGCCTTGGTCACCACCACGCACGACAGGCCCTCTTCCTCGGCGAAGAGCTTGGCGAGCGCTTCGCGCTGCTGCGCCTCGGTCAGCGTGGCGAGGTAGGAGATCTCCGTGTTGCCGAACACCTGCACGCGATGCGGGTGGAGATGCTCCGTGAAGCCCGCGAGCGCCAGGCCCGGCTTCTGGATGCGCGACGAGTTGACCACGCGCTGGAGCCCGTGACGCCCGGCGACCAGCGTGAGCTGGAGGTCGTAGTCGTGGTCGTCGAGGAGCTGGGAGATCCGAATGGATTTCATCGTCAGGACCTGGATATCACCCGCGAGCCCCTTTGAGGTGCTCCCCACCGTGCCAACTGTTCCTCCCACACCCGACGACCTCCGCGAGCACCGCGCGGGGGTCTGGCTCCTGACGGGCGTTCTGACGGTGGGGGCGCTGCTGCGGCTGTACTGGGCCGTCCACGATGATGGGATGTACTGGCCGGACGAGGTCTACCAGAGCCTGGAGCCCGCCCACCGGCTCGTCTACGGCTACGGGCTGGTGGCCTGGGAGTTCGTCGAGGGGGCTCGCAACTGGGCCCTCCCCGGGCTGGTGGCGGGGGTGATGGGGCTCGCCCGACTGCTCGGCATCACCGACCCGGCGGGTTATCTGTCCGTGACCAAAGGCGTCTTCGCCCTGATGGGGGTCGCCTGCGCCTGGGGGAGCTGGCGGCTGGCGCGCGCGAGCGGCGCCTCCCCGCTGGCGGCCTCGGGCGGGGCGGCGCTGCTGGCGCTGTCGGCGGTGCCCCTCTACTTCTCGCCGCGGGCCATGAGCGAGAACGCCTCCGCCCTGCCCGCGGTGGTGGGGCTGGCGCTGGCGCTGGCGCCGGGTGCGTCTCGGCGGGCCGTCGTGACGGGCGCGTCCTTGTTGGGGCTGGCCGTGCTCCTGCGCCTGCAGAACGGCATCTTCTGCGTGGGGCTCCTGGGAGTGCTCGCCGCGCGGCGGGAGTGGCGGCGCGCGGGCGAGGCGCTGGGCGTGCTCGTGCTGTGGGCCTTCCTCTTCGGCCTGTTGGACCGGCTCACCTGGGGGCGCTGGTTCCACTCGGCCATCGTCTACCTGGACTTCAACCTGGTGCAGGGCAAGGCCGCTGGCTGGGGCACCGCGCCCTTCGGCTACTACGGGCGGGTGCTGCTCCGGAGCATGCCGGAGGTCGCCGCGCTCACCGGGGCGCTCGTGCTGCTGGCGCTGCCGCGCGCCCCAGGGTTGAGCGTCATCGCGGGGGCCTTCTTCCTGCTTCACGCCCTCCAGCCCCACAAGGAGCTGCGCTTCCTCGTCCCGCTCTTCCCCCTGCTGGCGGCGCTCGCGGGCGTGGGCCTGGACAGCCTGTTCCAGCTGGCGCGAGGACCGCGCGCGCGGATGGCGACGGTGGGGGTCGTGGGGATGCTGGCGCTCGTCTCGGGCGCGCGCGCGGGCGCCCTCACCTTCGGCCGGGTGGGGCAGTACGAGAACTCCCGCCCGCGCGACAGCGCGTGGGATGACATGGGCCCCGTCACCCGTCTCCTGGAAATCGCGGGGCGCCGCGAGGACGTCTGCGGCCTGAAGGTGGAGGCGGTCCATCTGGCGTGGACGGGCGGCTACAGCGCCTTCCACCGGAGGGTGCCGCTGTACCCTCACTTCGGGCCAGGTCGCGAGTCCGGCCTGTTCAGCCACGTCATCACCGTCCCCGGCGCGGTGCGGCCCGACGACGTGGTGGCGCGCGAGGGCCCCTGGGTGCTGGCGCGCATCTCCCAGGGCGGGTGCATTCCCGACCCAGGCTATTCGTGGCGATTGCCGTGAGCGGACGCTCCAGCGCGGAGGCGGTTCCCTCCAGCGCCTCGCGTTGCTAAGCCACGCGGCATGTCCGACTGCCTCTTTTGCAAGATTCGCGACGGCCTCATCCCCGCCCGCGTGGTGTACCGCGACGAGGAGTGCCTGGGTTTCGAGGACATCAACCCACAGGCGCCCACGCACGTCCTCTTCATCCCGCTGAAGCACATCGCCACGGTGAATGACCTGACGGTGGAGGACCGGGAGGCGGTGGGGCACCTGTTCATGGCCGCGGCCAAGGTGGCCAAGGAGCGAGGCCACGCGGACAACGGCTACCGCGTGGTGATGAACACCCACCGCGATGCGGGTCAGACGGTCTTCCACATCCACCTGCACATGCTCGCGGGCCGACCGCTCCTCTGGCCGCCGGGCTAGGTGCCCCGCGAGGCACGGCGCACGTGGCGCGCGGGTGTTAGCATCCGCGTGCCACCCGGCATCCGCCCATGCCCTTCAGTACCGAATCGACCCCGAGCAGCCGTCGCGCCTACAGCATCCTGTCTCTCTTGCTGGCGAGCGTCGCGGGCTCCGTCAACGCGACAGGCTTCGTCGCGCTCGGCATGCACACCTCGCACATGACGGGCAACACCGCCGGCCTGGGCGAGGCCCTGGCCAGCGGGCAGTGGACCGCCGCGCGGCTGACGGCCCAGCTCCTGGGCTCCTTCGTGTTGGGCGCGGTCTGCGCCTCCGTGTTGCTGGATGCCTCGCGCCACCGCACACGGGGCCGGCACTCCGCCGCGCTCGTGCTGGAGACCAGCACGTTGGGCGGCATTGCCCTGTGGCTGTGGTTCCACCCCGGCGCGCACGCGGTGCTGCCCCTGTGGAGCCTCGCGTTCGCCATGGGGCAGCAGAACGCGCTCGTCACGCGGGTGTCCGGCGCGGTCGTCCGCACCACGCACATGACGGGCATCCTCACGGACATCGGCATCCAGCTCGTGCAGATGGGCGCGTGGGTGCGGGATGGCGCGCGAGGACGAGGAACGCGCGGACTCTTGCACCGGCTGCGCGAGCTTCCTTCCGCCATCCAGTTCGAGCGCACGCGGCTGCACCTGGGGTTGCTCGGCGCGTTCCTGCTGGGGAGCACGCTGGGGCCGCTGCTCTTCCTGCACTACGGCGCCGCGACGCTGGCGCTGCCCTGCGCACTGCTCGCGTTGCTGGTGGTGCTGGACTTCAGCTCCGCCGCCATGCCCCACGCGCACGCGGCGCCCCACGCCTGAGAGCTCAAGGCCCCGCGGGCTCGGCGCGCGCGGGGGGAGGCTCGGGCTCGGCCAGGCGCTCCCACACCACGGACCTCAGCGCGAGCAGCACGCTGCTGCGCTCGTCCGTCCACGTGAAGTCCGGGGGCCCGCGCAATGACAACCGCCGCACGCTCGACAGCGTCCGCGTGAAGGTGGGTCCCCAGGAGAACTCGCGGTCGGGGCTCAGCACCACCCAGGTGCTGCGCAGCGCGTCCGCTCGGGACTCCTGGTAGACGAGCGTGGCGAACAACCCCGAGGCCCGCGCGTGCGCCAGCGTGACGGGGAGCAGGTCGAGGTATTGGTTGCTGATGTGCAACGCCAGCACGCCGTGCGGCGCGAGGTGCCGCAGATAGAGCGCCACCGCCTCCTCCGTGAGCAAGTGCACGGGGATGGCGTCCGAGCTGAACACGTCCAACGCCAGCACGTCGAAGCCGCGAGGCTGGCCGCGCTCCAGCTCGCGCTCCAGGGAGATGCGCGCGTCGCCCTCCACGACCTCCACGGCGCCGCGCGCGTCCAACAGGTAGCTGAAGAAGCCCTGCTGGCCTCGCGCCAGCGCGATGATGGTGGGGTTGATTTCGTAGAAGCAGAGGGAGTCCTCGGGCTCGAGGAGCGCCGCGCTCGTTCCCACGCCCAGCCCGAGCACGCCCACGCGCAGGCCCGCGGGCAACCCCACCGCCTGACGCAGCCGTCGCTGCTCCGCGATGGCGAGCCCCAGCCCGCTGTCCTCCGTGAAGTACGACGTGGCTTTCTTGCGCTTCGAGGGGTCCACGAACTGCCAGCCGTGGGTCGTGATGCCGTGGCGCAAGGTGAACTGGTGCTGAGACGGAACGCTCGGCACCTGCTCCAGCACCTGCACCACGCCGAAGAAGCCGCGCTCGGAGTAGCGCACGCGCGACTGCTCCCCCGCGGTGATGAGCGCCATGTTGAGCGACACCGTCACCAGCATCGCGCCTCGCAGCACGCGCTGCAGGCGGGCCAACAGCGACTCCTGGCTCGGCCGACGCAGCATGCCGGCCATCGTGATGGCGCAGCAGGCCGCCAGCGCCAGCGGGTACTCCCAGTAGACGCGGAAGAGCACGGGCGCCAGCAGGTTGACGAACACGCCGCCGAGGACGCCGCCCGTGGAGACCCACAGGTAGAAGGCGCCCAGGTGCCGAGGCGCGGGCCGCAGCCGATACAGCGCGCCGTGGCACACCATCGCGCCCGCGTAGAGCGCCGCCGCGTAGAACAGCACCTGCCACAGCAGCCCGATGTTCGGCCCCTGCTTGTGCGCATAGGCCACCAGGGCCACCGAGCCGATGAGCAGCAGCGCGGTGCGCGGACGCTCGGCGGTGGACTCGCGGGCGAAGGCCAGGATGAACGTGAGCAGGTACACCGCGAGCGGCAACACCCAGAGGAACGGCCCCGCGGCCACGTCCTGGGAGAGCTGGTTCGTCGTGGCCAACAACAGCACGGACGCGCAACCGCTCAGCCCCAACCACTTCAACGTGAGGCCCAGGCCCGGGCGGCGCCCCTCTTCGACCGGCGCGCTCGCGTCGACAGCGGGCGAGGACTCACCGGCGCGCGCCAGCACGTCCCGGGCGCACGCGACGCACGCGAACCCGAAGCAGAGGAAGCCCGCGCTCCAGGCCCAGGTCTGCGCGCCACGGGAGACCCAGGGCTCGATGAGGAAGGGGTAGCCCAACAGCGACAGCAGCGAGCCCGCGTTGGACAGCGCGTAGAGGACATACGGCGAGCGCCCCGGACGCGCGGACGCGAACCAGGACTGGAGCAGCGGCCCCGTGGCGCCCAGCACGACGAAGGGCAGCCCCACCATCCAGGTCAGCATGCCCAGCAGGCGCAGCACCGGCGCGTGCTCGTCGAGCGGACGCCACTCCGGGCCCGGCGCCAGCGTGGAGCCCGTGAGGAGCGCGCGCACGCCCAGCGCCGCCACGGCGATCGCCAGCACGCCCAGGTGGAGCCGCACCTGCGCGCGCGGACGCAGGCGCGAGGAGACCACGTGCGCATAGCCGTAGCCCGCGAGGAGCGCGGTCTGGAAGAACAGCATGCACGTGGTCCACACGCCCGACGTGCCGCCGTACCAGGGCAGCGCATAGCGCCCCACCAGCGGCTGCACGCCGAACAGGAGGAACGCACTCGTGAAGATGGCGACGGCGTAGCGGGCCATGAGGCCTCGGGGGGAGTCCTTCGTGTTTCTCGCTTGGGTGGCGCTGGTGTCAACACCCCCACCCTCGCGCGGCTAACGAGGCGGCGCTCTCGGTGCGAAGAGCCGGGCCCCGGAGGGCGCGAGCGCCATCTCCATGGGCAGCCCGTAGAGGGCTTCGAGCGCCTCGCGTTGGAGCACCGCGTCCACCGGCCCCTGGGACAACACCCGCCCGTCTCGCAGCAACATCACATGGGTCGCGAAGGCCGCGGCCAGGTTGACGTCGTGGAGCACCGCGACCGCGCCCAGCCCCGCGTCCACGCGCGCACGCACCCGAGCGAGCGTGCCCACCTGATGCGCCACGTCGAGGAACGCCGTCGGCTCATCGAGCAACAGCAGCACCGGCTCCTGCACCAACCCGCGGGCGAGCAGCAGCATGCGCCGCTCGCCTCCGGAGAGCGCCTCGCCCGGTCGCTCCGCCAGATACGCCACCCCCAGCTCTTCCAAGGCCGCGCGCGCCAGCGCCTCGTCGCGCGCGGAGGGCAGTCCCCACAGACCCAGGTGCGGGCTGCGGCCCATCAGCACCAGTTCCAGGCCGCGGAAGCCCTCCACCGACTCGACCGTCTGGGGCACCCAGGCCACTCGCCGGGCGAGCGCACGCGGCTCCCACTCCGTGCGCGCCTTTCCCAAGAGCAGCGTCTCGCCTCGCACCCAAGGCCCCACGCCGAGCGCCGAGCGCAGCAGGGTGCTCTTGCCCGTGCCGTTGGGGCCGAGCACCGCCCACAGCTCACCCGCGCGCACCGCGCAGTCCACGCCGTGCAGCACGGGCCGAGCCCCGTACCCCGCGACGACTCCCTGCATGGACAGCAGTGTCTCCACGGTGCCTAGGGCAGTTCCTTCTGTCGCTGCACCAGCTCGGAGTGGAGCTTGCGGACGTTCGTCAGCGTCGAAGGGTCGTTGGTGTCGCCCGCGGCGGCCACCTCGTCCGCCAACTCGTTGTAGCGCATGCACGCGGTGCGGAGGCTGGCGCAGTCGTGGTCGCGCACGAGCTTCAGGTAGAGCGCGCTCGTCGCGCTCCACTCGCGCTGAAGGGGGGTCTGGTCGCGTCCCTTCTCCTTCTCCTTCTCCTTCGCCCCGCGCGGCGGCGGGCGCTGCTTGCTCGCCCGAGTCGGAGCAGTTCCCCGGTGACCTGGGGCCGACTCGCCGTTGCCCTCGTTCGAGGGCTCCAGCGGCGTCACGAGGCTGTCGTCATCGAGCGACTCGTCTGCCGCGGGAGCTGGGGTGGCCGGATGCGCGTCCGCGGCGGGCTTCGGGTCGGGCGCGAGCGTCTTCGCGTGTCCGGGTGGCGGAGGAACCGTGGGCGTGCGCGGAATCAGCGGCTCGGCGGGTGGTGGCGATGGCGCGCGAGCGAAGTCCACACCCACGAACTGACGCAGGCCCGGGATGAACGCCAGCGCCGCCGCGGCGGCCCCGAGCCCCCCCAAAAGAAGCAGCGTGACGATGACCACGGCCCGCACCTTTCCGGGGGGGCGAGTGGGGCGCGCGGTGCGACGCGTGTGCTCCTCGGGGCGCCGTGCTTCCGGCTCGGGGCGCACGGGCATCACCGTGCGGCGGGTCTCGTCGTGGGACGGCAGCGGCGCGGGGACGTCGTCCTCTTCTTCCACCTCCACGGGCGCCGGACGGGCCACCACGGCCTTCATCCCCGAGGACGTGTTGCCGCGAACCGGCATCCCAGGGGACGACGCGCGGATCCGACGCGAGCCCGTCTTGGGCCGAGCCGCCTCTGCCTCGACATCGCGCAGCAGCGCCTCATCCAAGACGACGCGAGGCTGCGTGTCGTCATGGCGTGCGCCGGCACGCGGCAGGTTGAAGCGAGGGTGCGTGTCCACGTCCCCGAGGCGGGCATCCGCGCCGGCCGGCCCCTCGGCGGCGAGGGGAGACGCGGCGGGGTCCGAGTGCTCCTCGGGACGAAGTGCCATCGCCGAGGGAGTGGTCTCCTCCGGCATCACGGGGCGCGCGGCGCTCCCCTGCCCCACCGAGGACATGGCCGAGGAGGGCGTGGAGCGAGGCGGAAGTCCCGGCGAGACCGTGGGGACCTGGACCGTTGGCGCCGAATGAGACGACACCGTGCGCGAGATGCCCGACGCGCGCGGCGGCGGACCCGATGACGGATGGTGGGATGCGGCTCCCGAGCGCCCCGCCTCGCTGATGCGCATCTCCAAGGATGCGGTGCGACCGCCCTCATTCGGGCGCAGGTCCTGCGCGGAAGCACGGCCTCCCTCGCCAGCGCGGAACTCGGGAGCGACCGTGCGCGTCGTGTCGCTCGTGCGAGCGTCCTGTGCACCGCCTGCGCGCGCCTCAGCCGCAGCGCGCGCGATGTCACTGGAGCGCAAGTCCAGCGCGCCACTGATGCGCGGATCCGACGCGGCAGTGCGCGTCGTGTCGCTCGTGCGAGCGTCCTGCGCACCGCCGACCCGCGCTTCGGGAGCAGCCGTGCGCGTCGTGTCGCTCGTGCGAGCGTCCTGTGCACCGCCTGCGCGCGCCTCAGCCGCAGCGCGCGCGATGTCACTGGAGCGCAACTCCAGCGCACCACTGACGCGCGGATCCGACGCGGCCGTGCGCGTCGTGTCGCTCGTGCGGAGGTCTTGTGCGCCACCCACTCGCGATTCGGGAGCGGCGGCGCGCGTCGTGTCGCTCGTGCGGGCGTCCTGTGCTCCCGCCGCGCGCAGCTCCATCGAGGCCGAGCGCCCGCCATCGAACCCTCGCAGGTCTTGCGTGGCTGGGCGCCCCGCGTCGCTCGCGCGCATCTCCAGCGCGGTCGGGCGCGTCGCGTTGTCACTCGGACGGAAGTCCGGAACCACGCCCCGAGCCCCGTCGCTCGCGCGCATCTCCAGCGCGGTCGGACGCGCGGAGCTGTCGATGCCTCGGCTGTCCGGCGCCACGCCTCGCGGCTCGGTCGTGATTTCACGAGGTGGCGGAGCGTCCTCCTCGTCATCCGCCAGCGGCCCATCGGGCAGCGGCGGCGGAACCATGAAGGGCTCCTCGGGCTCCGACGCCATCAGCGGCTGCCCCGCCATGGGCGGCGGCAACGGCGGCGTCAGCGGTTGAGGAACACGGAAGGCTGCGGCGGGCAACACCACCGCCGGCACCTCTCGCGTCGAGGAGGGAGGACGAACTCCCGGCGCGGTGTCGCTCGCGCCCGGACGGCTGATGGCGCCTGGCTCTGGCTGGAGCGCGGGCGTCGAACGCACCTCGGGCCGCTCCAGCGCTTCGGGCCGAACTTCGACCGACGGCACCGTGTTGTCCGTCGTGCCCCGCCGCGCCCGCACGCGCGCCTCTTCCTCCAACTGCTCCACCGGAAAGGCGGGCCGCGTGGTGTCGTCCACCATCACGCCCGGACGCGTCTCGCCATCGTCGCGCCCTTGCCCATCGCCCTCACGGCTGCGCGGCGTGGGATGGAACGAGAGCGGCTCCACAGGACCATCCAGCCGGATGGTCTTCGGCGGCAGCATGGGCGTCGTCGGACGCGACGGCGCACCCTCCGCCCCGCGCGCCTCCACGCCCATCATGCGCGGCACGTCCTTGAGGCTCGCCAGCAAGCGCCGCTCGGACACGAAGTCCGCCGCGAAGAGGTCGCGCATGAAGCGGCTGACGCTCTCCGGCCCCGCGCTCGCGTCAATCTCCATCAAGCACGTCTGAAGCCGCCCACGGAACTCCTCCGCGGTCTGGAAGCGCTGCGAGGGATCCACCGCCAGCGCCTTGGCCACCAGTTGCACCACCGACGACGGCGTCAGCGGCTCCACCTCGTTGAGCCCGGCCACCTTGGGATTGGCCACCGCCGACATCAACTCGCCCGGAGGCACGGCGTCGAAGGGGTTCTTCCCCGAGATGAGCTCGTAGAGGCACAGCCCCACCGCGTACAGGTCGCTGCGGCGGTCCACCGGCTGGTGCCGGGCCTGCTCGGGCGACATGTAGAGGAACTTGCCCAGGATGATGCTGGGGTTCGTCTTCGCGGCCGACAGCCGGCTCTTGGCCAGCCCGAAGTCGATGACCTTCACCTCCCCCTCGTAGGAGATGAGGATGTTCTGCGGCGAGATGTCCCGATGAACGAGCTTCAGCTCCTTCTCGTCGTCATCTCGCTTGCGGTGCGCGTACGCGAGCGCGTCCAGCACCCGCCCCATCACGTACAGGATGAACGTGAGCGGCAGCGGCGACTGCCGGTCCCTGACGCGCCCCGCCACCTTGCGCAGGTCCTTGCCGTCCACGTACTCGAGCGCCATGTAGGCCTCGGCTTCGTGGAGGCCCATGTCCAGCACCTGCGCGATGGAGCCGTGGCTGAGCTTCACCAAGGTGCGCGCTTCTCCCACGAAGCGCTCCACGAACTCCGGGTCCGCCGCCAGCTGCGGGAGGATCTTCTTGATGACGCAGAGCTTCTCGAAGCCCTGCGCCCCCTCCAGGCGCGCGAGGTAGATTTCCCCCATCCCCCCCGTGGCCAGGTGAGACAGGAGCGTGTACCGGCCAAAGGGCTGCGGCCGGAAAGGACGCAGTCGGGCGGGCTGGGAGGAGGAGTTCATGCGGGGCGGGGATGCACCACGGGGACACCATTGAACCCCGTCCCGGCCCCCGCCATCAACCGGTCAACCGGCCGGAGGGGTCTCCTCACCGGACGCCAGGGTTGGTGAGCGAGCCCATGTCCTCGTCGATGACCTCGAAAACGGCCACCTTGTCCTTGGGGGGGCGCACCACCCGCTCGCCCAAGGGCAGGACGTCGAAGCGCGCGCCGGTGGCCGCCAGGACCTTGCCCGTCATGAGCACCTGCCATGGGTTGGCCGTGCTCGCGAGCCATCCCGCCACCCCCATGCCATCTCCCACGGCGGTGAAGTCCTGCCGGTGCTCGGGGCCGATCATCCCCACCAGCGCGCGCGTGGTATGCAGGCCGATGCGCAGCTCGCAGCGCTCTTCCGCGGGCTTGCGCGACATGCCGCGCTCCCAATCCGCGCGCAGGGCCAGTGCCGCGCGCACCGCGCGCACCGCGTCCTCGCCCTGCGCGAGGGGGACGCCGAAGAGCGCGCGGAACGTCTCGCCCTGGAAGCCCTCCACCGTCGCGCCGAAGCTGAACACGATGCCGCTCATGCGCGAGTGGAAGTCCGAGAGCAGCTGCGTGGCTCGCGCCGCGCCCAGCTTCGCGGCCATGGCGTTGAACCCCACCAACTCCGCGTGGAGCACGGTGACGGTGCGCTCCTCCAGCCCCGGGAGGCGCCCGTTGTTGCGCTGGGCCTCGGCGGCGCGGCGCTCGGCGATTTCGGGCGGATGGAAGCGCTCCAGGGTGCGGCGCAGGCGGTCCGGCCCCGAGCCGTCGCGCACGCTGAAGCGCTGCACCCCGCTGGCCACCAGATGCGCCACCGCCGTGCACGCATCGAGCATGACCTCCAGGCTCGTGTCTCCCTCTCCGGGCGTGTTGACGTAGAGCACGCCCAGGAAGGGCGGCTCGGCGCCGATGGGGATGCACAGTACGCGGTCCACGCCGTAGAGGATGACGCTCTCGCGGCTGGCGAAGCGGCGGTCGTCGCGCACGTCGCCCAGCGCGAGCGCGCGGCCCTGGCGCAGCGCCTCGTCCACGACGGCGTCCGACACGGGCACCTCGCCCTTGGCGAGCCGCCCCCGGTGGCGCACGGCGGCGGGCACCAGCGGGCCCGTGGCGTGCTTGAGCAGCACCACGGCGGTGGTCGCCTCCGTGCGCTCCAGCAGCCGGTCCATGGTGGCTTCGAGGAACGAGGTCAGCGTGCGCGCGGACGCGAGCGCCTCGGCGGTGTGAAACAACAGCACCAATGTTTCATACGCGACCCGCGGCCCGGCCTGCATCGCGGGCCCCACCGGCGAGGCCTGCGAGAAGCTGTCGTCGAACGGCAGCGGGTTCACGTTGTCCAAGAGGCGCAGGACGTCCGCGTCCTTCACCTCCTTGGCGAGCAGGACGGCGGGCGACACATCCGTGCCGTGACCGAAGCGCACCACGCCGCCCGCGCCCAGGTCCACCATCTCCGTGGCGGCGCTCTCCACCGTGTGCGGCTGGCGCACCGCGAGCGTGTTCTCCCCGAGCGCGACGCTGTCTCCGGCCATCAGCGACTTCGCGCCCTGGAGGGGTGCGCCGTTGACTCGGCTGCCGTTGCGGCTGCTCAGGTCCTCGATGCGCAGCATGTCGCCTTCGACGAACAGCCGCGCGTGACGCCGCGACACGAGGTCGCCGCCCAGGACGATGTCGTTCTCGTCCGCACGACCGAGGCTCGTGGCGCCCTCGGGCAGATCGTACGACGTGTCGAAATAGCCCGGCCCGTTGATGATGATCTGCCACATCGAAGCCAGGACGTTACACGACATTTCCCTGTGTCAGAGAGGCCGCGAGCAAACTGTGACCGGTTCAGGCCCCCGGGCCGCCGCTTCCGCGCCGCGTCATGAACGCCTCCCCATTCCCAGGTCCGGGGCTACCCCCAGTCCCCACCGGCTCAGCGCGGCCGGAAGATGAATACCGATTCACCCCGGAGGACCGCGCGGAACGTGGCCAGTGGACGGGTGGCGGGGCCTCGCAGCACC
Source organism: Citreicoccus inhibens (assembly GCF_019039035.1). Lineage (GTDB taxonomy): Bacteria > Myxococcota > Myxococcia > Myxococcales > Myxococcaceae > Citreicoccus > Citreicoccus inhibens. Next base: position 438,925 of record NZ_JAHNZT010000004.1, read on the forward strand.
TGCCCATCGAGCCCGAAGCGAGAGCCGTGACACGGGCACTCCAGGGCGGCTGACTCAGCGTCCCACGCCACCAGACACGCGCCATGGGTGCAGGTCCGCCAGACCGCTGACACACAATCCGGCGGGGTCCGCACCACCACCACATCCAGCAGGGCCTGGGGGACGTGCACCCCCGCCTGTCCTCCCACCTCACGCAGCGCGGGGTACTCCGCGAGCGGCACCTCCACCCAGCCCTCCTCGGGAGTCCCGGGCTCGGGAGTCCCGGGCTCGGGAGTCCCGGGCTCGGTGGAGGCACCACACGCGCCGCCAGGGACTTCGAGGACGGCGGCGTCCCGCCACTCCCGGCCGCAGCCCGCGCCGAGGACGGCGAGGGCACAGGTGCCGCGCAGGAGACTGCCCAGCGCGGCGCGCCGGTCCACCTCGGGAGGAGGGAGGACCGGAGGGAGCGGCGGGGTGCGACTCACGGCGAGGTCCCGCTCAGCGACTCGCCATGCACCACCGCGACGGCGTCCAGGTCGAAACCTCCGGACGTCCCGCCGTACTTGTTGGTCCCCGTGTCCGTGATGCGCACGAAGCGCGCGCGCTTCAGGCCCACCGTGGCGAGGTCGAACCCGTCACCGCCCGCGACCGCGGGGTCGGTGGGGCTCACGCCGTTGGTGGGGTCGGACAGCACGGGACGCACGCCCGCGCAGCCCGGGTAGCCCCCCGCCGCATCGGTGAAGGCGCAGGGGAACGTCGTCCAGTTCACGCCGTCCTCGCTCACCGCCACCTCGCCCGTCTCCGCGTAGGTGCTGCCGTTGGCGAGCAGGAAGGGGTTCTCGAAGACGAGGAAGTCCACCCCGGGCCCATCCACCACGCCCACGTCCGTGAAGCGCAGGACGATGGAACCCCCCTTGCCGAGCGAGAGCACGTCGAGCGACCCGTTGCTGTCACCCGCGCCGCGAGGCGGACCGAGCACCACGTCGGGGAATCGGTCCTGCCCGAAGCCGGCCGTCTCCCCGGGCTGGAAGGACACCACGACATCGGCGAACGGATCCGCCGGGCGCGCGCCCGCGTCCGGCTCCGTGCCGCTGTCAGGTGAGGGCCGTGGGGAGTCCTCACCGCACGCGGACAGCGCGAGCAGCGCGAACAACAGCGCCCCCCAGGGCGCGCGAGGACAGGCGCGAGGGCTCATGGCGCGGTCTGATGAATGCGCACGAGGCGGCTGCCGTGCTTGTCCTGGAGCCCCACCAGCAGGTCCGACCCGATGGACGACAGCAGGCTCACGGACGTGCACTGGTTCGGGAACACGAGCACCGCGGAGCGCGCGCCCACGCTGACCGGCGCGTTGCCCGTCAGGCCCGGCAGCAGCGGGATGCGGGACACGTCCGTGCCCTCGTAGCCGTGAGCGCCCCAGCCGCCGCGCAGCACCGCCACGCCGCTGCCGAAGGACGCCGCGCTGGCGAAGTCACTGCCCACGTCGATCTTCGGCTCGGCGGTGAGCGTCACCGGCTTGCCCGAGGTGCGCGCCTCCGCCAGCTTCGTCGGAGACACCGCGTAGGCGACGTTCGCGTAGGTGTCCTTGTCGGAGAAGCCCAGCATCGCGATGCCGTTGTCCGCCACGGCCGTGAAGCCGCTGCCGCCCACGGCGGAGGGGAACTCGACGACCTTCACCGCGCGCGGCGGCTTCTGCGACGTCTCCAGCGCGTAGACCCCCAGGCCACCCGACACGGCCGCGAGCCCGCCGCCGTTGATGAGGAACACATCGGGCGTGGCGGCCGCGGTGTAGTTGGCGGGCGCGGCGAAGTAGGCCGAGTCCGTCGGGTGCGCCACGTCAAACAGCGCGACGGAGCCGGGGAAGTCCTTGCCGGACTTCGTGTAGCCGCCGAGGACGCGCGCGCCGTCCGTCACCACATAACCACCGATGAACACCGGATCGCTGGCCAGCCGGTCCTCCGCGGACACCACGTTGAAGAGCCCGGACGCGCCGAGCTGCAGCGTCGGCCACGTGCCCAGCGCATACAGGGACGCGTTCTTGTCGAAGCCGCGCAGGCCATAGAGCGAGTACGTGGGGCCCGGCGTCGCGGCCACCGCCGTCACGCCCTCGGGCAGCGCCACGGACTCCGCGACGGTGAAGCCCGTCTGGAGCTGGAGCGCGCCCAGCTTCGCGTCCACCAGCGCGTTGGCGCAGGGGTCCGTTCCCGCGTCCGTCCCGGCATCCACCGGGTTCGTGCCCGCGTCGGTGCCGGCATCGGCGGTCTCACCGTGAACGTCCTTGGCGACACACTTCTGCGCCTCGCACGTCCAGAGCTTGCCCTGTGGCGCGGAGCCCTGGTCGCGACAATCGAACTCGTCGCGGCACTCCACGTTGTCGCAACCCACGCCCCACAGCGTCATCGCGAGCACCGTGGCCGCCAGGCCCACCGGCCGGCTCCACGTCTTCGCGCGCTTCATGTCCGTCGTCATCGCGTCCTCTGTCCTCTCCGCCCCCACGGGCGGGTTGGGACTCCGAGCGAGCAGACGGACGCAGGCGGTCTTTGGGCGCGAGCCACACACCGGAAGACGCCTCCGCCGCCTCCCCTCGGAGGCTCCGGTCTGTGGCCGTGCCACGCAGGCACGGGTCATCGGCAGGTCTTCGGACTCGCAGGCGCGGGCACCTCGCTTCGAGGCACCCCTCTACTGGCCGTCGCTTCCCAGCCCATCCCCGGGCCAGTGCTTGCTTGGACGGCGTTCGTTCCTGCTCACCGCTGCGGGGCAGTCCCGGATTTCCACCGGATTCCCTGGCGTCTCCGCAACCTCGCGGGGACACCGACAACGTCGGCGGGAGTATGGCGGGCGGCGGGCATTGTCAATGCTCCGGCCGCCCCGCTCACCTCACAGCGCGTCCAACCGCATGCGCCTGCGCAAGAGGACGAGGAACAGCGGGCCACCCAAGAGCGCGGTGACGACGCCCGTCGGAATCTCCGAGCCGAACAAGTGGATGGACAACCGCGCCAGCAGGTCCGCGAGCATGAGGAACGCGGCGCCACCCAACGCGGACGTCGGAATCAGCAGCCGCTGGTCCGGTCCGAACGCGAGCCGCAACAGGTGCGGCACGATGAGCCCCACGAAGCCGATGAGCCCTGTGAGCGCCACGGCGCCAGCCACGCTCGCGCTCGAGGCCAGCAGCAACCAGCGACGCGTGGCGGCCACGGGCACGCCCAGTGTCGCCGCGTCATCGTCGCCCAGACCCAGCAGGTTGAGTCGTCCGGCCAGGGCCCACATCACCGCGATGGCACCCACCTGGAGCAAAGCAGCGAACGCCAGCGTGGCGCCGTGCTCGTAATTGAGCGAGCCCGCCAGCCAGAAGAGGATGGCGCCCAAGCGGTTCGGGTCCGACAGCGTCTTCACCAGTGTGATGGCGGCGGACGCGAAGGAATTGAAGACGACCCCGGTGAGCAGGGCCGCGTAGGGCGCGCGGGCCGCGTGGCCGCTGCTGGAGGCGAGCACGAAGAGGATGGCGGCGCCCGCGCCCAGGAACGCGAAGACCGACGGCGCGGACAGCCGGACCAACGCGTCGCCCATGCCCGGGGTCATCACGCCCACGGTGGACAGACCGAACGCAAGCGCCAGCGTGGCCCCGAGCGCGGCCCCACCGGACACGCCTAGCACGAACGGATCCGCCAACGGATTGCGCAGCAGCCCCTGCAAGGTGGTGCCCGAGGCGGCCAGGCCCGCGCCCACGATGGCGGCCAGCAACGCGCGCGGCAGGCGCAGCGAGAAGAAGATGACGGCATCCGTGGACCGCGGGGCCGTCAGCGCGGCGACCAGGGAGATGGGCCGCTCTCCGAAGCGCGCCGCCACCGCGAACGCGCTCAGCGCCAACAACGTGAAGGCGAGCAGCAAGCTCACGAGCCGCGCGGGATGGAACATGGGCCCCCGTCCGGAGCGCCCGCTCACGCGAAGCCCCCATCGCGCGACGCGCCCGCGCCTCGAACCTGGGCGATGCGAAGGACGTGACGACGACGAACCATGGCGGAAACTCCGAGAGCGGCGACGGCAGGCATCTACCCCGGCCGCCGCCGCTCCGGAAGTCCCTCGCCGCCCTGCTGGCGCAGCCCGTGGTGAGCCTGGAGTCGGGACACCATCCGCTCCAGCATCTCCGCGTCGCGCGCGAGACAGGCCGCCACGAGCCACACGTCGCCTTGCGCGCTGCGGCGCCTCCGCCAGTCCGTCGGGGGAAGCGGCAGGCGATGCGAGCGACAGCGTCAGCAGCAGCGCCGCGAGGTTGACGAGGCCACCGCGCGCGCCCAGCAGCAGGGGCTCGTGCGGAAAGGCTGGCAGCTGGGGATGCTCATCTCCGAGAACGCACGCCCCTCCCGGAAGGCGCGGGGCCGCGGCGAAAAGACTTTCGTCCTAGTGGACGCCCGCATCCCGCGGCGCCGGCGCGGGGTGGAGCAGCAGGAACAGCTCCTCCAGACCGCGCCCCAGCGACGGACCGGGCTGGAGCAGCGCCAGCGACGGCACCTCCACCCAGCGGGCCTCGGACAGCCCTGGCAGCGCGCGCAGCGTGTCCTTGCCCACGTCCACGTCCGCCGCGTCCACCACCACGTCGGGCCGCGCGGCGACGACGCGTTCCACGGAATACACGGGGTAGGCCGTCCCCGCGTCCGCCGCCACGTTGAGGCCGCCCGCGTCCTGGAGCAGCTCGTTGGCGAACGAGCCGGGCCCGGCGACGACGAGCGGCTCGAAGCCATAGACAAACAGGACGCGCGGCGCGGGCTGCCTCTTCGCGGCTTCACGAATGCGAGCCCGCGTGGCCTCGATGCGCGTGACGAGCGCCTGCGCTTCCGTGTCCCGGCCCAGCGCCTTGCCCACGGCGCGCAGGGCCGCGAGCACATCCGTCACGGTGTGCAGCGGCAACACGAGCACGGGCACGCCCAGCTCCACCATCTTCTCCACCGGCCGCTGGTTCCCTGGCCCCGGCTGCACCAGCACGAGGTCCGGATGGAGCGCCACCACGGCCTCCACCGAAGGGTCCACGAAGCCGCCCACGCGCGGCAGCTTCGCCACCTCCTTCGACTCGTCGTAGCGCGACACGCCCACGAGCGACGCGCCCGCCCCCAGGCTCTGCACCATCTCCGTCAGGGAGGGCACCAGCGTCACCACCCGCTTCACCTGCTTGGGCGGGGTCCCCAGGACATACGGCCCCGAGGGCGGCGCACCCGCGTGGGCGGAGCCAGCGACCAGACACCCGAAGAGCCCGCACAGCAAGGCCACGGAGCGCGCGAACATGATGATGGAAGTCCTCATGGAAGGAAGGGGGCTCACGGCGCGAGGCCCGGGATGGCCACGACGTCGGTGACGTTGGACACGGGGCGACGCGGATCTCTCGGGCAGGCATCGAGCGCGGGGCCCACCGCGCCGGGCGTGCTGAAGCCCCGCCGCTCCACCAGGGCGCCGTCCTTCACCTCCACCACATAGACGCGCCCGCCATTCACGTCCGCCAGGTACACGGCGTCCTTCGCCACCGCGAAGCGCCCCGCCACGGCCACCTGGCACTCGGGCGTCCCGGGCGCGCAGCCCGCGGACAAGGAGTAGGTCGCCACGAGCGCATCGTCCTTCACCAGCGCGAGCCCGGTCGCGCGCACATCGTCCGCGCGATTGCCATTGGCGGTGTCGTAGCGCGCCTCCCCCAGACAGCTCACCACCAGCTGTCCACCCACGGGCTCCACATAGCCCGCGTTGAGGCAATGCTCGGCCCCCAGGTCGATGGCGCGCACGCCGCCGTCCGCTGGCTCGATGCGCGCGAGCATCCCCGGACCGTTGGGGCGATAGTCATTGGCGGGGTTCAAGTTGGTCAGCGCCACGTACACCACGCCGTTCAGCGTCGTCGCCGAATAGGGAAGCGGCAGGCTGGTGCCTCCGTCGAACGACTTGAGGTCCAGGCCCGTGAGCGGAATCGAGTCCAGGAGCCGGGGGTGCTCAGGGTCCAGCACCTCCACCCGAGCCACCGCGTTGCCCTTCTTGAAGCCCGAGCCCGCCGTGCCGAACAACGGGATGAAGAGCGTGTCCCCCACGCGGGTGATGCCCTGCGGGCTGGTGTTGGCCCCCAGACTGAGCTGCGTCACCGTGCGCAGGCCCAGCGACGTCCCTCCGCCCGAGCCCTCGCCGCGGAGCACCTGCAACGTGTTGTTGATGGAGTCGACGACGTAGACGTAGGGCCACGCCACGAAGATGTCATTGGGCGACGTGGTGACGTTGCCCAGCGAGGAGCGCTGCGACACCTGGCCCAGCTCTCCCGCGGGCGCCTGGAGCAACTCGGAGTTGGTGGCATCCGCCGCGAGCAGGACGTTGCGATACGCGGCCAGGCTCTGCACGCCGCCCCCCAGTTGCCGGCGAGGCCCGAGCCGGTCCGTGCCCGCCTGGATGCCCACGACCTGCCCCAGGTTGTAACAAGCCGCCACGACGTCATACGCGCAGACGCCCGCGTGACACGACTGCGCATCCGGACACGCGTGGCCACAGGCACCGCAGTTCGCCACGTCCGCGAGCAGGTTCACGCAGGCGTCGCCACACCGCGAAGTCCCCGCCGAGCACCCCACGCCACAGCGCCCCGCCTCGCATACCTGCCCGGAGGGACAGGCATTGCCACACGCGCCGCAGTTCGCGACATCGCTCGCCACCGCCACGCACGTCTCACCACAGCGCAGCGAGCCCTCGCGGCACGCGCACGCGCCGTCCTGACACACGGAGTTCGCGCCGCACACGGTGCCGCACACGCCGCAGTGCTCCACGTCCGCGCGCAAATCCACACACGCGTCACCACACACGGACAGGCCCGGCGTGCACACCGCGCCTTCCTTGGGGCAACCGGTGAAGAGCAGCACCGCCGCCAGGGACAGCCAGGGCGCCCAGGGAAGCGACTCAGGGGTTCGGGGCCTGCGGACCATGGTTCTCCTGGGAGGAAGGGGACGCCGCGGGAGGGTCCAACGCCACGCCCAGCGTCACGTAGGCGGCGCGCCCCGGCAGCGGATAGCCACTGAAGTCAGACGTCTGCGCATCCAGCAGGTTCTTCAGCTCCACGGACACGGTGACATCCGGGTGGCGCAGGAACGTGCTGGAGGCGCCCGCGCTCACCCACGTGCGGTCGGGCAGCGTGAGCGAGCCGGTGCGATTGAAGAACTGCGCGGACTGGTAGATGACCTCCGCGCGGGCATTGAGCCAATCCGGCCCCGCGCGCACACGCCCCATCCACTTGTGCCGAGGACGGTACGGCAGGTCCTTGTCGAGGAAGCGCGGATCATCGAAGCGGTTCTGCGTGCGCATCCACGTGTAGCTGCTGCCCGCGGTCAGCCAGGGCAACGGCCGAGCCTCGACCTCCAGCTCGGCGCCCCACACGCGCGCGGCGGCGAAGTTGTAGGGCTTGGCCAGCAGCGGTGGATACAGCTCATACGCGATGAGATTGTCATACAGCGCCGCGAACCCACCGGCCGAGGCGCTCCAGCCCTCGCGACGCCAGGTGACAGCCGCGTCCGCGTAGAGCCCCCGCTCGGGTTGAAGCGAGGGATTGGGCAGCAGCGTGCCCTGGCGGATGTACAGCTCCAGGAAGGACGGCGCGCGGTGCGACTGGCCCGCGTTCGCGCGAACGGCGAAGCCATGACCCACGTCCAGGGACGCGCCCAGCTTCGGCGCCACGAGCCAGTACGGCCCCACCCGCTCCAGCCGCAGCGAGGGCGCCACGCCCAGCCGTCCGCCCCAGAGCAGCAGCTCGTCCATGACCATGACGCTCGCGCGCCACCACGACGCCTCTTGCGTGTGCAGCGCCTCTGTCACCGCCTCGGCCGAGCCCGCCACCGCGACGCTCACCGCATGCACGTCGCCCAGCAGCGTGCGGCCTTCCAACTCCACCCCGCCCACCGTCTGACGTTGCGCGCCGCCGTCCATCTCCGGCACGCCGCCCGTCACGTCGAGCCCCTCGCGTCGGAAGAAACCGCGCGCGCTCAGCTCACCCGCGTTCGCCAGGGGCCGCGCCCACCGCAGCCCGAGCGACACACGTCCCAAATCCTGTCGCCCGGTGGTCTGCGGGTTCTGCACCGTGCCAGCGAGCCCTCGGTTCTCCAGCGCCAGCTCCGCGAGCACGTCCATCCGAGCGCCGTCGCGCAGCTCGCGCTGGTAGCGCAGCAGGGCGCCGCCACCGCGAGCGTCATTGCGCGTGCGCACCTGCTCCGTGAGCGGATTGCCCTCCACGGCGGGCAGGTCGTCCACGCGGTATCGGAAGTTCCCTTCCGAGCGCCCGCCGTGCACGAGCAGCATCACCTGGCCATCGAGCAGCGGACCGGTGGCGGCGAGCTGCCCGAGCACGGTGTCCCAGCTCCCGTACGTCACCTCACCGCTGGCGCGCAGCGTGCCTTCGGGAGGACGCGTGACGATGCGGATGGCCCCGCCCAGACCGCCCGCGCCATAGCGCGCACCGGCGCCGCCACGCAGGACCTCGATGTGGTCCACCAGCGCGGCGGGCACGAGCGACAGGTCTGCCATGCCACCCGCGCCGTTGAGGGGAATGCCATCCAGGAACACGAGCACGCCGTTGGACGATGCCCCGCGCACCACCACGCCCTTGCTCTGCCCGAAGCCGCCCGTGTCCTGCACCGCGAGGCCCGCGCCGCCCGAGAGCAGCTCGGCGGTGTCGCGCGCCTCGCCGTCGTGCGAGCGAGCGTCGATGACGGTGATGGCGCCCGTGGGGTCCCTGCGCCGAGCGGCATCCGGGGCCTCGCTCACGGGGGCCTGACCGGTCACCTCGACGGTGGGGACGACGAAGACCTCGTCCGAGGTGGGGGGCGCGGTGTCCGGCGGGCTCGCCTGCTGCTCTGCGGGGCGCTCCACCTTGGGGGTGGGCGCTTGGGCTCGCGCCATCCAGGAGAGGCTGAGCGCCAGGCACGCCACGGGCCTGACGAGTTGAGTCCGCCGCATGCTCCGCCTTCCGCTCTCTCCATCGAAGAGAGAAGGCCGCCGGGTCGTTCCGATGAAGAACGCGACCGGACCCCTGGGCAGGTCTCCTGGCTCGCGAGCTCTGGGAGCGGCGCACACCGCGCCGGTCCAGAAGGGGACCTCTGCCTTCCTCCGGTGCATCCCACGGCACGGTGGAGTGGCAACAATCCGAGGTTCCCGGCCCTGACCTCAGGGCAGCCCGTTCACAGTGGCGGGACCGCGCCGGATTCGCACCGGCTTCCCTCTTGAAAGCCCGACATGGGCACCCAAGGGCCCGCCCCTTCTAGGGGGTCCCCCCTCGTGCGTCAAGCGACCGCAGGTGGCCCGTCGGGAGTGAACACCACGGGTTGCGAAGCACTGAACGCGAGGCTCGGAACCAGCGCACCCGCCCGCACCGCAGGTGACGCCACACATCGAAGACGCAGCGCACCACGACCACGGAGGTCGAGTCGAAAGCACTTCGAGCCCGCCTGCCTCTCTCACGCGCTGAGATCGGATCTGGAGCATCCGTGCCCGTCCTGGAGCGTGGATGGACATCGAGCGTGTGAACGGTCGGGCCGCGAGTCACCAGAGGAGCCGACCTCTGGCATGGGGGCTGCTCTGACCGCGAGGGACCTCAGGCGGTCACGCCGAGCGAGGGACCCGCGCCGTGGTGGTGCGGGAATGCAGGACGAGGGGGCAGGGATGCTGACGGCGGGGAAGCGGTTGGCGGTGTTCTCCATCCGCGAGGGCAAGGGCGGGAGCATCTGGGTGAGGGCGGGGAGCGCGTTCGTGAACAAGGATGGTTCATTGAACGTGCTGTTGGACGTGCTGCCGCTCGACGGGAAGTTGCATGTGAGGGAAGCGGCGGAGAAGCGGGACACGGCGACGGTGGGCGGGCGCTACGCGAGCGAGCTGAGCCTGGAGTCGTCGCCGGTAGGAGGGCACTCGTGAAGTTCGGATGGGTGGCCTTGCTGGGCTGGGCGCTGCTGGGGCCCGGGCTGGCCGAAGCAGCCAGACAGCGAACGCAATACACAGGCGTGGTGAACCTGAACGAGGCGACCGCCAGCCAGTTGGACCTGTTGCCGGGCGTGGGGGAGAAGGCGGCGGAGCGGATCCTCGAACATCGGAAGAAGCGGCCCTTCGGACGCATCGAGGAGTTGGTGCGAGTGAAAGGCTTTGGGAAGAAGCGCTTCCTCAAGCTGAAGGCACACCTGACGCTGACAGGCCCCACGACGCTGAAGGTGGAGAAGGTCTCCACGCCCGACGCGCCGGGAAAGGAGGCCGCGCACCAGAAACCATGACTCCACTCTGAGGAAAAGTCGCAGAAGGGCCGCCGCCCCGGAAGGAACGGAGCGACGGCCCGTCCTCATTCACACGACGCTCCGCGCTCAGAGTTCACTGAGGATCCGGCCACGTCCATCGATCGCGTACGTGACGCCCGCGTCCATGAGAGGAGTCTCGAGTTCGATGCCACATCGCGAGAGCCGAGGCAGGAAGCTGACGAAATAGAGATTGTCATTCTCCTTCAACACCGTGGCGTCATAAACATCCCGACGAGAGAGGCAGACGGCCAGCTTCTCATCGTGGGCTGTCGCCTTGGTGCCGGGAGGCATGAACTCATTCCGGGCGACCTCCAACGCGGCCATGGAAGGACCGTCCAGATGGACGCCGCTCTCCAGGGAGTTCGGGAACACCACCGCATGCGCCTCGTCGGGGGATGCCCGCTCCGCCTTGCCTATCTTGTAGTAGCCCAGCCGGGCACACCCGCTCATCAGGCTGACGCAGCAGAGACCGATTGCACACGAAGAGATTCTCATATCAAGGCAGCCAGTCCTTCCCCTCGAACATCTGGATGTTGCCAGAGTCATCGTAGACTTGGCCAATCTCAACCCACTGCGCATTTCGCAGTGCCGAGACAATACGCGTCGCATAATTGTAGCTGTAGACCCTGCAGATGCCACCTCTGTCGAGATAGAGAAGATAGAGTTCGCGATGAAACACGCGTCCGGTCTTCATATCCACCATTCGGGTGGGGTTCCAGCGACCGCTGAGGTCTCCGGCTGAGAATCGAAGGTTATGCGGGTGGGTATGGTCGCCCGCGATGATAAGAGCGCCCACATGACGCGGATCGTTGAGCGCCTGCGGCATTGAACACGTTTTTGCGCCGCGCGAGTCCAACTTCTCGCGAACATCCGAGAGATAACTGAGATAGAAGGCAGCCTCCTCGGGTACGTAATAGGTCAGCGCGCAATATTCGCTGCCAGCCATGCCACCCGAGGCCGCCCCCTGGCTCGTCATGAGCGTGCAGGTGTTCGCGGTCAACTCTTCAGTCGTCTTGAACGGACCTGCCAATGGACCGTCGACCTCCAGTTGTCCATTCGACAGGCGACGAACGCGGATATTTGGGTTCGCCGCACATCCCAGAGCGATTCCTAGACACGCTAGGACTCTGACGAACCGGGGTGGGCTGAGAGCATTCAGAGCCAATTCGTCGTCCTTTCGCGGATATGCCGCACATTGCCATTCAAGACCACGACCACTTTTCTTCTCAGCGGCAGATTCGGCGGGAGCTGCATTGGAATATGAAGCGAGCTCACCATCCTCAGCGGTTCTGGATGGTCATCCTAGACGCGTCCCACTGGAGACCGTACCGCGACAAGAGCGCGTTGACCTGCTCCCCTGCGGGAAGTGGCTGCGCGAGGCTCTTGAACTGGACGAAGCGAACAGTCCGGTCGGACGCCACGGAGGCAAGGACGTCCACCCCAGGAGAGAACGCCACGGCGGACAGGAACCCCTGCTGCCCGTGGATGCTCCCCAACAAGTCCCCGTCAGGCAGGCTCCAGACCTTCACCCGCATGTCCATTCCGCCCGAAGCCAGGAACCTCCCATCAGGAGAAAGCCCGAGTGAGAGCACTCCCACCGAGCCCTCATCCATTCGCGTCAGAAGTTGGCCATCCTCTGGCGCCCACACCTGGATGGGTTGGTGCATCCCCGCCGTGATCAATTGGTCGGCGGGCGTGAACGCCAAGGCGCGGATCCGCTCCCCCACCTCCAGCGTGCGCACGACCTGACGGCGCGTCAGGTCCCACAGCTTGACGACTTTCTCCGAACCACCCGATGCGAGTCGAGTCCCCGTCGAGTCGATCGCCACCGCCCAGACTTTCCCAGCCGGGTTCTCCAATCGACCAAGCGGCGCGCCATCTGGCATCGACCAGAGATGGACCGCGTGATCTCCCCCTGCGGCCAGAAGCCGTCCATCCGGGCTGAACGTGAGCCCTCGCACCGACCCGTCCACGTCCGCCAGCTCACGAAGCCGTCGGCCTGTGGTGGCTTCCATCAACTGCACCTTCCCCTTGAGACTTCCCGTTGCGAGCACCTGCCTGTCTGGGCTGGTCGCGATCGAGACCACAGGCTCCGTGCTCTCGGCGCGATGCGTGGGGGCTTCGCCTGGCGCCGTACGCCAACGAAGCATTCCGTCCTCCGCGCCCGTCACGAAGTCCCCGTCCCCAATGAAGGCCAGCGCCTCCACCCAGGCAGTGTGCCCTTGGAGCATCACCTCGGCAGGGACGACGGGGCGGCGCCAGACATGCAGGGCCCCATCCATTCCTCCCGATGCAAACGTGCGCCCATCAGGAGACAGGGCCACGGACATCACGAAGCCGTGATGAGCATCCAACCGCTCCAGGAGTTCACCACTGCGCGTGTCAAAGATTTGCACCCGTCCATCCCATCCCGCCTGCACAACGAAGCGGAACTTCGGCTCCATGGCGGCGGCGGAGACGTCTGCCGGGATCTTCAAGACATCGACGAGCTGGCCAGACTGTGGATTCCAGAAACGAATGGAGCGGTCCGCCGCCGCGGTCATGGCCAGGCTCCCATCAGCAGAGAACGCAGCGGACTCCACCTTCTCCTCATGCCCACTGAAGCGGTGGAGTTCCCGGCGTGACGCCAAGTCCCAGAGACGAGCGCTCTTGTCCATGCTCGTCGAGAGAAGCCATCTCCCATCTCCCGAGAACGTCACAGCAATTGCATAGTCATCATGTTCGAAGCGCAACCGCTCCACGCCTGTGTCCACGTCCCAGACACGCACGGTCTTGTCCAAGCCACAAGAGGCCAGCTGCTTCGCGTCAGCGGAGAATGCCAGCCCTCTCACGACATCCGTGTGCCCGATGAGCACGGCCACCGTGCGGCCCTGGAGCACACTCCAGACATGGATAGACCCGGGCCTGCCAGCGAATGCGATCCGCTTCCCATCCGGGGAGAACGCGACGGCATGGACCTCCGCGGGGTTCTCTGCGATCTCGGCAACCCGCTCACCGCCATCCACCCGCCAGAGGCGGACAACGTGGTCATATCCCCCAGTGACCAGGAACCGCCCGTCTGGGGAGAACGCCAGGGCCAGGACGGAGCCCTCGAACGTCTTCGTCCACAGCAACTGCGAGGCTCGGTTCATGGCCCAGCCCTGTCCCCAGCGCGCCGCAGCAGAGTCCCGAAGCCCACGCGCCACAGAGAAATAGCCAGCCGCAAGTCCCCACTGCTTCGAATCGAGGGCAGCATCTCCTTTCGCGGAGTAGATCCACGAGCGAAGTTCCTGCTCCGCCGAGTTCCCTGAAGCACCGCCTGGGCTTCGAATCTGAGGGTGTCCCACACAGGATGCCAGCAGCATCACGAGCGGCGCCAACCTCCACAACGGACCTCGCATATCAGAGCACCTTCAAATCCATGGGGGGCAATGAGGCACGAGAGCGTGCTCAATCGTCCATCCAGAGTCCATCCATTCCGCCAATGGGTTCCCAAACGGATTTCCGTATTCGCACCTGAAGGCCATGAATCAGGAACGATTGGGTTCACTCCGAACCCAGTCCACTCGCCCTCCATGGACAGCGCGAGCAAGCACTCCGCACCTCCGGAGGAATGTCTGTGTGGGAATGGCACCGGAGCGTGAGTCACCAGCCCAGGACATGAAAGCCGTCATGGACATCCCGTCCTGCATTCGGCATTCGCTTCGCGAAGGCTCGATGCCACCTGCCACATCGCCTGAGCTGCTGACCGAGTCGTTCTCCTGGACCTGTAGGTCGTCACGCACGACGATGCCCGTTGTGCCGCTGCGTTCCAGCATGACGCTGTTCCATAGGGAGCCTTCTCGATGACGTCCTTCTTGGCCCGTTCGTGTCTTCCGCTCCTGCTTCTCATGGAAGGCTGCGCAACCTCGAAGGAGGCGACGACGCATTCCCCCGCTCGCGAAGCCCCGACAACCGCAGCCACCGCGGTGTGGCTCTCCGCCGGAGGGTTCGACATGGGTTCCCCCGAGGGAGAGCCAGGACGGGACACGGACGAGGGGCCTCGAACCCACGTCGCGCTCGCGCGGTTCCAGATGGACGTCACACCCGTGACGGTGCGCGCCTTCGAGGAGCGAGCCGAACAGGTACGAGCAAAGGATCCCCAGGCGCACTGGTGGACCGAGGCCGAGACGCCGCAGGGGTGGCTGGGCCACTGCAACCTGGGTTCAGAGCGCCAGGAACACCCCATGAACTGCGTGGACTGGCGAGCAGCGCGGGCCTACTGCGAACTGACAGGTGGCGCCCTGCCCACGGAAGCTGAATGGGAGTACGCCGCGCGTGCCACGGCATCGACCGCCTACTGGTGGGGCGAGACCTTCGACGTGACTCGTGTCGTAAGTTCAGTGGCCTGCACGTCACGGGGCTGCCTGGGGAGCACGGCTCCCGTCGTTTCTTCCGGCGTACGCTGCAACAGTTGGGGGCTTTGCGACATGACCGGGAACGTGTGGCAGTGGACCGCCACGACCTACCAAGAACACCTGGGCGAGACCACGCCCGCTGAGCCTCCCGACGTGCCGGAGAAGCCTGTGCACCGAGGAGGCTCGTGGCTGAATCAGGTGCCGTCCTTGTTTCGCTCCGCGCATCGCGGTCTCGCCTATCCACGGAACGGCTTGACCGGGGTGGGCTTCCGCTGCGTCCTCAGGCGGTAACCACTCTTGCCCTAAACCGAGGGTCGTGATTCGCGATCAGGTTGAGGGGCGGGCAAGCGCGAGACGAGCGGGAAGAAAGAGCAGGGGCACCTCTCGTTCGGCTCTGTGTGCGCAGAAGACCTGAGAGCGAGAAGGCCC
>NZ_JAHNZT010000050.1 GCF_019039035.1 Citreicoccus inhibens
ATATGTGGTGATGAGTAGTTGTGTGTAGCCGCCCGAAGCCGTGCGCACCAGGAACACGCGCGCCTTGGGCGACACCGCATGCGTATTCACGTCGTAGTCGTACCAGTCCCCCAACACCGCGTTGCCCGGAGACGTGTCCCCCGTGGGCCCCGGCGACGTCACCACCACGTCCTGCACGTAGCCCACGGTGGGCGCACGCTGCACCGCCGAGACCTCCGCCGCGTCCGCCACCCGCGCGCCCCCGAACCCCGGGCCGCTGGCGCCGCCATTGGTGCGCCACTGCGTGCGCCGCACCGCGAGGTCCCAGTCGCGCGACGTGGCAGGGTCCGCCACCTGCACCACCCCGCGGCCCACCTGGAGATAGACCCACGCATCGGACGCGGAGGCATCCACCTGAAGCTCGCCGGTGCCCGGGGCCTGCACCTTTCCCCAGCGCAGTTGGAGCATGGCCGGCGTGCCCGCGGCGTCGTAGTACGTGAGCATCCGCACCTTGAACCAGGTGCCCTCATCCGAGCGCACGACGTACACGCGGTCGCGCGGGGACAGCTTGTGCGTCACCGCGTCGTAGCTGTACCAGCCTTCGCCCGCCTCGAAGGCCGTGTCCGGGTCGGTCCCCACGTCATCGCCATCCGCCGCGTCCGTGGCGTAACCGGCCGTGGGCGCCTGAGACAGCTGCGCGAAGTCCGCGCCCGGGAGCGTGGCCACCTCCACCCCGCCCTGCCCGTTCACGCCGCCGCGAGTGCGGATATGGAAGCGCTGGAAGGCCAGGTCCCACTTCGCGTCCTGCGTCGCGTCCACCTGACGGCCCGAGTCCAAGTCCAACGCCACCCAGACGTCCTTGCTCGTCGCATCGACCGTGGTCGTGAAGGTGCCGTCGCCGTTGTTGGCGTGGCGCATGTTCGCGTCGCCGCCCTCTTCGGCGGGCGTCTCGGGAGGATCTCCCGGCTTGGGTTGGAGGTCGTCGTTGCAGCCGACGAGCAGGCACAGCGGGAGGGCCAGTCGGCGCAGCAAGGCGAGGCCGGAGGACGGTCGATACATGCGGTTCTCCTGAGGAAGGAAAGACAGACAGTCAGCGACGGATGACGAGTCCGGCGCGGAACGAGCGCGGCGCGAGCGGCAGGTCATTGGGGTTGCCCGCGCCCGTGAGGTTGGTGCCTTCGACAAAGAGCTGGAGCCCCGCGGGGAGCTGGCGCGCCACGCGGGCATCCAGCGTCACGTAGGGAGAGGCCTCGTATGGCTCCGCGACGCCGTCGCCATCCGAGTCCGGAGCGAACGGCCTCGCGCCCACCCACGCGCCGCGCACCCACGTCTCCAAGCCCCAAGGGCGGAAGCGCCACGTGGCCTGCGCGGTGACGCGATGGCGCGCCTGTCCCTCCAGCGGCAGGCCCGAATCCTGATCATGCCCATCGGTGAGCGAGTAGGTGGCTTCCAACATGAGCCCACCGGGCAAGCGCTGCCGGGCCCCCAACTCACCGCCGCGCACCTTGGAGCGCGCCACGTTGACGTAGACGAAATGCTGCCCCTCCGCGTCCTGCTGGAGCGACACGCCGATGCGGTCGCGCAGCGCGTGCTGATAGACGCTGACCCACACGAGCGAGGCGGGAGTCGGCCGCACCTCCACGCCCAGGCTCGCGCTGCGGGAGCGCTCGGGCCGCAGGTCCGGGTTGCCATTCACCGTGTACCCGACCGTGGGGTTCTCGAAGTCGAGCAGCAGCTCCTGGAAGCTGGGCGCGCGCAGCCCCCAGCCGTAGCTGGCGCGAACCGTGAGCCACTCCAGCGGATCCACTCGCGCCGCGAGCCGAGGCGTGACGGCGGCGCCGAACTGCGTGTCCGCATCCAGTCGCGCGCCCGGCACCAGCACCAGGCGCGGCTGAGACGCCACGGACCAACTGTCCTGCACGTACAGCGCGCCCCGTCCCCGCTCGCCCCGTCCCCCCTCCAGACGGTCCGACGCGAGCCGCTCGCCGAGCAACTCCAGGCCCGCCACCAGCGCGTGGTCACCCCCGAGGCGCGCATCGAGCTGCGTGCCCAAGCGCCCCTGCTGCTCGCGCGTGTCCTCCACGCTGTCCAGCGCGGAGGCCTGTCGTTGATCTCTCAGCGCACGCCGCGCGAACCACGCCACGTGGCCCTCGGTGCGCAGCGTGGTGGACTCGCCCAGTCTCCAGGAAGGCGCCACGCGCGCATTGAGCTCCTCGTCGCGGCTCGCCCGGTCGAACACCGCGCCCGCCGTGCCCAGGTCCACCCCGCGCTGGATGCGCCGCGACACGGACACCGTGCCCGCCAGGTCCATGGCGCCCTGGCCGCGCAGGTCGCCGCGCGCCGAGAGCTGAAAGCCCTCCAGGCTGCTGCCCGTGGTGCCCACGTCGCTGGGGTCCAGGTCATACCCATTCCGGCGCTGCACGCCGCCGCTCAAGCGCAGGCCCCACGTCTCTCCGCGCGCCTCGCCCGTGCCGTCCAACTCCAAGCGCTGAAGGCTGCCGTATGACAGCCGCAGGTCCCCGCCGAGCGGGCGCTGCGCGCGACGGGTGATGAGGTTCACCACGCCCGCGACGGCATCACTCCCGTAGAGCGCGGATGACGGCCCCTTGACGATCTCCACCTGCTCGATGTCTTCGAGGGACAGTCGTGACAGGTCCACGCTGCCCGCGACACGGCCCGTGACGCGCTCGCCGTCCACCAACACGAGCGCGTACTCGGGGCCCAGGCCCTGGATGCGCAGCGATGCGCCCGAGAAGGTGTTGTCCACCTCCAGCCCCGGATGCGCGGCGAGCAGCGCCGCGACATCGTGCTTCCCGCTCGCCTCGATGTCGCTCCGGGTGATGACCTCCGTCGCCACCGGCGCATCGACCAGCCGCTCCGGGCTGCGCGACGCCGTGACGATGGTGCGCGCCATGGGCACGTCCTCCACGCCCGCGTCGGGGCCCGAAGGCAGCGCCTCGCCCAGCACCCGGCCGGGCAGCGCCCAGGCCATGACCAACACGAACCCACGCCAGGACATGCCGCGTCCTCCGGCTCACGGCCGGCTGGCCCTCCTCACCGGGAGGACCCATTGGGCGCTGGGCTCTTGGCCTCGGGCCTCAGTCAATCATTCCCACTCACGCCGTGCGATGCCCCCGCGCCGGAGGCACCGGGGACGGCGACGACTCCAGCGGAACCACCTGGGTCCGATGGCAGCGACGGCACTTCAGCTCCACGCCACCGGGGACCAGCCGCGCCAGCAGGCTGCCGCACAGGCACCGCAGCTCCCCTTCCGCGCACCCATCCTTCATCCACCGCTCCCGGCTCGAAACGGCTAACACGATATTGATACTCATTATCAATGTCAAATGACGCATCGACCGACCAAGCCACACGGAGCGCGGGCGCACGGGGCGTCACGGCTCGAGTGTCACCGGCCTCACGTCAAGGGTCAGTGGAGCTTGGGACGGGCACCGGCCTCGCGGGACGCGCGGGGCTTGCGGGTGACCATCCGGGCGATGCCGAAGTAGAGCTGTTCCTCGGTGTACACCTTGCGCACCCGGCGGCTTCGCGCTCCGGGGTGATAGGCGGGACCGGGGCGCTCCAGCCACTGGAAGATGCGCACCTCGCCGGTGTGGGCCAGCTCGGACAGCAACTCCACGGGGCACACCTTCAGGTAGCGGCGGACCAACGGGCGCAGCTTGCGCGAGAACTCGGCGCCCAGCACCGCGTGACGGCGGCCTGCGTGCAGGGTGCCATCGAAGCGGCGGGACATGTGGAACAGCTCGTGGATGACCGTCTCCACGCGCGCCTGCGCCGTCGAGCCTCGGAAGAAGAGGGGCCGAAGCGTGATGCAGTACAGCATCCGCCGGCCCCGGATGCGCACCACCGGCTTGCGGCGTCCGGCACGGTCCGCGGCCCGGCCGCCTCGGAAGCACAGGGGCTTCACGGTGCCACGCGACGCGCGCCTCGCCTCGCCGGCCACCACGAGAATGCGGCTGGCCTTCACGTGGCTGAACTCCGGCATGCGCGCCGCGATGTCGCGGATGAGGGCGCGGAGCGTCTTGTTGAAGTTGGGGCGGCGGGGGGCCACGAGTGGTGGACAGTCTAGCGGAAAAACCCTTGGGGCCAGCCTTGGCGATCCCCACAATGTCCACCGTGATGCGCTCGACCTGCCAGATGGCCCGCGTGGCGGTGCTGCTCACGGTGGTGGCCGGATGCGCCTCGGCGCCCGTGCGGCCCACCGGCCCCCCCGTCCTGACCGACCCGAGCACCTCCGTGGTGGCGCAGGGCCTCACGGAGACCACCCTGCGCTTCAGCGGGCACCTCACGAGCCCTGGCGCCGCCGTCCTGGAGCGCGCCGAGTACGAGCTCGTCTCGGATGGGAGGGTGGTCAAGTCGGGCACCCGTCCCCTGGGCCTCGCGCTGACGCCAGGGGCCCCATTGGATGTCGAGTTCCAGGAGGTCGCCCCCTATGCCCGCTCCGCCGAGGACCTGGCGCGACTGGGGGACGCGGATGGCACGGTGCTCGTCGCCCTGCGGGGCACCTTGGTGGTGCGCGCCGGCGCCACCGAGGAGCGCCTCCCCTTCGCGGCCAGCCGCACGGTGCGCGTGCCCCGCCCGCCCGTCGTGGTGTTGGAGGGACTGGAGGGCGCGCGCTACTCAGCCGAGGAGGTGCAGCTCAACCTCCGGCTGGGCGTGCGCAACCCCAACCCGTTTCCCCTGCGCCTGGAGCGCCTGACGTACCAGGTGGGCATCGCGGGGAAGCTGCTGGAGGAGGGCACCGCCACGCAGGCGGACACCGTGGCGGCGGCGTCCACGGGCGTCTACCCGGTGGAGATCTCCGTGACGCGCGCCACCTGGGGCCCCGAGGTCCGGGCGCTCATCTCCAAGGGCGCGCTGCCGTGGACGGTGAAGGGCGAGCTGACGGGTCCCACGCTCAAGGTGCCCTACACGCTCGGCGGGGACGTGAAGCTCAACGTGTCCCGGTAGGATGCGGCGCACGGTGCCTCTCTACCTGCTGAGCGACGACCATCCGGAACTCTTCCCTCCCCCCGCGCGCGCGGACAAGTCAGGCCTGCTGGCGGTAGGCGGTGACCTGCGACCTGAGCGGCTCCTCGCCGCGTACTCGCAGGGCATCTTCCCCTGGTACAGCGAGGGCGACCCCATCTTGTGGCACTCGCCCAACCCGCGCTTCGTGCTGGAGCCGGCGAACCTGCACGTGGGCCGCTCGCTGCGCAAGGCGATGAACAAGCGCCCCTATGACGTGCGCTACGACACGGCCTTCGAGCGCGTCATCGCCGCGTGCGCCCAAGTGCCTCGGCCCGGCCAGGACGGCACGTGGATCACCGACGACATGCAGCGCGCGTACGTCACGCTGCACACGCTGGGCTTCGCGCACTCGGTGGAGGCGTGGGCGGGCGACACACTCGTGGGGGGCTTCTACGGCGTGTCCCTGGGCGCGGCGTTCTTTGGCGAGAGCATGTTCGCGCTGGCGCCGGACGCCTCGAAGATTGCCTTCGCCACCGCGGTGGAGCGCTACCGCGAGTGGGGCTTCCACTTCGTGGACTGCCAGGTGGAGACCGAGCACACCGCGCGATTCGGAGCGGAGCACTGGCCCCGCCCGCGCTTCCTCGCCGCGCTGGGCCGTGCGCTGAAGGAGCCCACCCGCCGCGGCTCCTGGAGCTGAAGCACGCGCGCTACGGCTGCTTGCACGGAGACAGCGTGCGGCGGCTGTGCAGGCGCTCGTCCTCGGTGAGGCTGCCGTAGCGCACGGCCTTGGGCGGCGACTTGAGGCGCGCCGGGTCATACACGTACAGGGTGCCCTCCTTGCGGCTCAGCAGGTAACGCAGGCCGGCCGCGTCGTGGAAACCGCCGTAGAGGACGCCTCCGGGGCGCAGCTCCTCCATGCTGGTGAGGTCCGGACGCCGCAAAAGCAAGAGCGACGTGTCCTCCACCTGCCAGCCGCACGGGTCCCTCCCGTTGCGCTCCATCCAGGACACCGTGAGGTCATAGGCCCCGGTTCCCTCCTCGAAGCTGGCGCCGAAGTGCTCCCACAGCCGCGCGCAGCCCGGGGGCGCGCACTCGTGGTCGGGCACGCGGTCCGCCATGTCTCCAGGCAGCGGGTCTCCGTCCTTGCCCGTCTCCGTCCGGTTCGGGCGGCGGAGCTTGCAGCCGGTGGGCGCGTCCTTCTGGCGCAGGGCCACGGGCGTGCCGGACAAGCGGCCCGGAGGCAACAGGTCGCAGTCCACCTGCACCTCCGCCATGAGGTACGTCTGCCGGTCTTCGTCGGTGCCCATGCGCACGGCCCACCACGTGGTGGGCACCGCGCGGCACGGGGCCGCGTCCGACTTGCCGAACACCCAGAGCGGCACCTTCGGGTCCGCCGCGCCCAGCCGGCGTGCCTGGTCCTCGGGGACGGGCTTCACACCAGAGCGTGAGCGCTCGGCGCGCTGGAACCAGCGGTCCTTGGCTTCGGGGATGACGGCCTGATGCGCCAACCAGCCCGAGCGCGGCAGGCCCGCGACGGACATCGCGGTGAAGGGAACCACGTCGGGCTTCGCGGGGCAGCCTCGGTCCATCTCAGGCGGAGGAATCACCACCGCCTCGCCATCATCCTGGGCGAACGCCGTCGCGCCTCCCACGAGCCACAGCACCCACACGGCCAGCCCGGCGCACTTCATCGCAGCCTTCATCGTCGTGCGACCTCCCCACCCCGTCATAGCGCACCGCCCCGCGAGGGCGCAGCGCCCAACCTCACCCCACCTCCCGCGACAAGGTCGAGACCCCACCGCGCGGCGTCCGGTAGCATGGCGCGTCCACGGCCCTGCACCTTCGGGGGGGGAATCACTGTCATGCGCCATGCGTCACCGCTGCTGCTCGCGCTGTTCCTGTCGCTCCCTGCATGCAAGGACGAGCCGGTGCCGCCAGTCCCCCCCCAGGGCTCCTTTGACTTGGGGGACTGGATCGACACGGGCGCCTTCGCGCCGTGCCTCGTGGTGACGCGGGCGCCGTGCGGCGCGCGCAACAACTTCGAGTCCGGCGCATGCGACCCCGCGAGCCTCGCCGAGTTCGACACCGAGGCCGCGTACACGATGCACCTGCGCGTCACGCGCCCGGCCTATGAGAATGCGCTCGGCTTCATGAACCAGGCGATGCTGCCCTCGGCCTCGGACGCCGGCACCGCGGGGGGCTACCCGCTGACGGAGCGGGAAATCACCCCGAGGAGCTTCTTCCTCACGTCCCAGCACGAAGACCTCCAGGGCCGCGTCACCCGCCGCGCGTACCTGGGCTGCCGTCAGCCCGAGCCGGGGCACCTGCAAGGCTGCTACGTCGAATGCACCAACGACGCCGTGGCCGCGCAAGGCACCTTCGACGCCTGGAAGGTCACCCCGGTCGAGAACGAGCCCATCGACTCGGCACTGGCGCAGCTCTCCGAGACGCGCGTGGACCTGGGCACGCCCGCGGATGTCTACGTCACGCACGGCCATGCCTACGTGGTGTCGCTGCGCGGCGGCCTTTACGTCTACGACGTGCGCGAGCCCTCCCACCCGGTGCTCACCGAGCACGTGTTCCGCGAGGCGGACAACTACTGGAACGGCGTCTGGGCCAAGGACAACGCGCTGTACGTCGCGAGCGCCGCGCGCGGCGTGCTCGTCTTCGACCTCGAGGACCCCGCGCATCCGGTGCTCACGGGCGCGGCCCCGGTCCAGTCCATCAACGTGCACACGCTGTTCGTCACGGACAACCTGCTGTTGGCCTCGTCATCGGACCCGGACGGCGTGGTGCTCGTGTTCGACATCTCCCAGCCGCTGCGCCCCGTGCTGCTGTCCCAGTTCCAGGCGAACGGCTTCAATCCGTCGCGCTCCTACGGTCCGCACGACATGTTCGCCTTCGAGCGGCGCCTGTACGTGAACTACTGGGGCGCGGGCTACGTGGTGGCCTCGCTGGAAGACCCCACCGCGCCCGTGGAGCTGGGCCGCTACCGCTACGCGCACTCCACCAGCCACGCCAACGCGGTGGGCCGCATCCAGGGACGGCTCATCGGCTTCGAGGGCGGCGAGGACTGGAACGCGCACCTGCGCGTGATGGACCTCTCGGACCCGTCCGCCCCTCGCCTCATCGGCGAGCACCAGCGCACGGGGCATGTCTCCATCCACAACATGGTGCTGGTGGGCACGCGGCTCTACGTCGCGTGGTACCACGAGGGCGTGCGCGTGCTGGACGTCTCCACGCCCGAGCACCCGCGTGAGGTGGCGTGGTTCAACACGTTCCGCTCCACGGATCCGCGGCGAGGCCTCAGCTTCTACGAGGGCACCATCGGTATTCGCGTACCGGGCGATGGCTACATCTACGCGGTGGACACGTCGCGTGGCCTGCTCGTGCTGAGCGAGCAGTGAGCCTCAGCGCGCCGGCTTGCGCTTGGGCGCCGGGGCCACGGGCGGCATGGAGGTGGGCGGCGTGACGGTCCCCGCGTCCGGAACGGTGGCGGCGGGGGCCGGAGCAGGCGCCTCCACCTCCACGCGGTCCTCCAGCGGAACGCGGCCCACGGCGCGGCGGAACAGCCCCCAGAGGGCCTTGTGGTGGGCCTCGGCGCTGGCCTTGCCCGACATCACCAACCCCGCGCCGCTGTAGCGCACCGTCACGCCGGGCGGCAGGGCCTCGCTGAACGCGGCGAGCTGCTCCTGGAGCGCGGCCACCTCGAACGTCAGCTCCAGCTCGCGCGCCACATACGCGTCCGTCCGGAACAACTCCGAGAGCGCCCCGCGACACGCGGCATCCTTCACCGTCGCGGAGAGCGAGCGCTCCGGCGTCGCCACGTCCTTCAGGTCCGGACACGCCTTCGCCGCGGCGGCGCGCCGGGACGCCACGTCCTCGGGAGCCTCGGGTCCCACGGTGATGCGCCACACCGCGAAGCGCCCCTCGGCGTACAGGAGGGCGAGCGTGCGCCCCGGCTTCTTCCCGGTGAGCAGCAGCTCGCCGCTGCCCGCGAAGGCCTCCACGCTCACCACGGACGGGTCCTCGACCTCCACCCAGTCCACCGCGGTCAGCTTCTGGAAGCGCTCCTGGCCCGGCTCCACCGAGACGCGCTGGTCCACCGGCCAGCCCAGGGCCAGGGCGGGCAGCAGCAGCGACAGCAGCCCTCCAACGATGGACATCCCACGTGCAAGCATCGCGCCTCCCGCCTGGGTGGTGGTGCGACCCTCTAGCACGGGTTAAGAACATCGCTCTATGCCAACCTGGACCCTCTGGGTCGCCTGCCTGGCCCTCAGCTACCTGCGGGCCCTGGTCGCCGCCGCGGAGTCCGCGCTGTACGGCACCTCGGACCTGCGCGCCCAGGAACTCGCCAAGACGAACGGCCGCGCGGGCCTCCGCGTGCTGCGCCACAAGACGGAGCGAGAGGCCACCGCCACCGCGCTGCGCCTGGGCACCCTGCTCAGCGGCTTCCTGGCCGCCGCCATCGGCGCGTTCGTGCCGCCGCGCATGCTCGACTTCAGCCGCTTCGGTGAGGCGGCCTGGGTGCCGCTGGCCACGGTGTGCGCGGGCGCGCTTTTCGTGGGCGTGCTCGCCAGCCTCATGGAAGTCACCATGCGGGGCCTCGCCAACGGCAACCCCGAGCGCTGGGCGCTGCGGCTGTCGTGGCTCGTGTCGGGGCTGGTGACGGTGCTGTACCCGCCCATGCGCCTGACGCTGCGGCTGCTCAACCTGGGCGCGCGCACCTTCGGCCGCACGTTGCGCTTCGAGGCCCCGCCTCCGCCGCTGGAGGAGCTGGAGAAGCTCCTGGCCGCGCAGGCCGCCAAGAACGAGGTGGACAAGAGCGCCCCGCAGCTCATCCGCTCCATCTTCGAGCTGTCCGACAAGCGCTGCCGCGACGTGATGGTGTCCCGCACGGAAGTCGTGACGGTGGACATCACCACCACTCCGGACGAGGTGCTGCGCCTGTTGGCCGAGGAGAACCACTCGCGCATCCCCGTGTTCCGCGACGACGTGGACCACATCGTCGGCGTGCTGCACGCGCGCGACCTGATTCCCCTGCTGCTGCACCCCGAGCTCATCGTCCTACAGGACATCATCCGGCCCGCGCACTTCGTGCCGTGGATGAAGCCCATTGGCGACCTGCTGCGCGACATGCAGAAGCGCAAGATTCACATGGCCGTCGTGGTGGACGAGTACGGCGGCTTCATGGGCGTGGTGACGCTGGAGGACATCCTGCGCGAAATCGTCGGCGACATCGGCGACGAGTTCGAGGTCGAGGAGAAGCAGGTGGAGAAGCTGGCCGACGGCAGCTTCCTGGTGGACGCCGGCATGGAGACGGACCGCTTCACCCAGGCCTTCGGCTTTCCGCTGCCCGAGGGCGACTTCGACACGCTGGGCGGCTACCTGTCCTCGCTGGCCGGGCACCTGCCGGACGTGGGCGAGCGCTTCACGTACAACGGCTGGCAGTTCGTGGTGTCCGCCAAGGAGGGCGCGCGCATCGACCGCGTCCGCCTGAGCCGCCTCAAGGCCCAGCCTCCCGCCAAGGAGGCTCCGCCCACGAAGGACAGCACGCCCCGTCCTCCCGAGCCGCCCGCGGTCCAGCTCAAGGGCTGACGCTCAGCGCTCCGTCCCAGCCTCGGGCAGCACCGCCCGAGGCACCCGCAGCGCCGCCGCCAGCTTGAACGGCGCGCGGCGCTCCACGCCCCCGAAGCGCAGCACCACGCCGCCCTCGACGTCCACCATCACGTCCTCCGTGTCCGGAGGCGCGTCGCCGCGCACGGAGGCTTGAGGGCGCGGGTTGGGGAGCACCAGCGCCACCTTCACCTCCACCTCGCGCTCGGAATCCACCGGCACATCGAGGGTCTGCTCGGTGACGGCGACGCCCCGGCCCACGAGGCGCACGGCGAAGTCCACCCGGGTCAGCGTGGCCGCGTCCGAGGAAGGGTTGCGCACGCCCAGGTCCAAGCGCAGCCGCGCCGAGCCGTCCGGGAGCGACTCAACGCCCAGTCTGCGCACGCGGGCCGCGTCGTCGTAGGCGCGCGGCTGGAATGGCACCACGCCCAGACACCCGCCCAGGGGCACCGCCACCGCGAGCGCCAGCAGCGCCCGGCGCGAGCGCATCAGCCCCCCAAGAGAGGCTGCAACGCCTCCACCGTCAGCGGCCAGCCCGCGCGGCGCGCCAGCACTTCCAGCGCCTTGAGGAATTCGCCCGCCGTCTGGAAGCGCCGCGCGCGGTCCGCGAACAGCGCCTTGCGCGCCACCTGCACCGCGTAGTGCGGCAGCTCGGACGTCACCGACGAGAGCAGCGGCACGCGCGCGTCGCGCACCTTGTGCATGAGGTCCGCCTCGCTCTCGCTGTGGAAGAGGCGGCGGTTGGCCCAGAGCTCCCAGAGCACGACGCCCACCGCATACAGGTCCGTGCGCGCGTCCACCGGCTGCCCCAGCACCTGCTCCGGGCTCATGTATGGCAGCGTGCCGCGCAGCGCGCCGGAATCGCCTCGCATCATGCCCTCCACCTCGGCCACGCCGAAGTCGGTGAGCTTCACGTCTCCGTTGATGCCGAGGAGAACGTTGGCGGGGTTGATGTCGCGGTGGATGATGGTGGCGCCGTTCTCCGCCACCTTCGCCCGGTGGATGTAGTCCATGGCCTTGAGCAGGCACCACGCGATGTAGCAGGCGGACTCGGGCGGCATCGCCGTGCCGGCCTTGATGAGCAGCTCCTGCATGTAGCCGAGCGTCCGGCCACTCACGAGTTCCTGCACCATCAAGTAGTCCGGCCCCGCGCGGAACAGGCGGAAGGTGCGGACGATGTGCGGATTGCGCAGGCGGACCGTGAGCTTCGCCTCGTCGACGAAGGCCTTCACATAGCCGGGGTCGCCGCGGAAGGACGGGTGGAGCCGCTTGATGACGACGTCATCCGGTTCGCCGGGGGAGCGCTGCGTGCCCATGCGCGCGCGCACCTGGTACACCTCGGCCATGCCACCCACGGCCAACCTGCCAACCACCTCGTAGCCACCCAGGTCCGGAGCTTCCGCCACGGCTGCAAGCCTACAGCCAAATTCGCACGAGCCCCACTATTCCGTTCGCAAGGATGCAAAGAGGGCTTCGTACCGCCGGGCCGACGCCGCCCAGGAGAAGTCCTTCTCCATCCCCCGGCGCCGGAACGCGGCCATCCGAGGAGGGTCCGCGTAGAGGGAGAGGGCGCGCCGGATGGCGGCCAGGAGCGCTGCGGGGTGGAAGGCCTCGAAGAGCAGGCCGTTGCCCTCCAGCCCGCCCTCCACCGTGTCCATGAGCCCGCCGGTGGCGCGCACGATTGGCACCGTCCCGTAACGCAGCGAATACATCTGGTTGAGCCCGCACGGCTCATAGCGGCTGGGCATGAGGAAGAAGTCCGCCCCCGCCTCCAACAGGTGGGACAGGCCCAGGTCGAAGCCGAGGTGCACGCCCACCTGCCGAGGGAAGCGGGCCTGGAGCGCGCGCAGGCCGTCCTCCAGCGGGCCCTCTCCATTGCCCACCGCCACGAAGCGCAGGTCCGCCTGCAACGCCGTGGGCAGCACGTCCAGCAGCAGGTCCACGCCCTTCTGCCAGGCCAGCCGCGTGACGATGCCGAACACGGGCGCGTCTGCTGGCGGCAGGCCGAAGCGCGCGAGCAGCTCGCGCTTGCACACGGCCTTCCCGGTCAGGTCTCCCGTCTCGAAGCGCGCGGGCAGGAATGGATCCGCGCCCGGGTCCCACGCTTGCGTGTCGATGCCGTTGATGATGCCGGTGAGCGCGTGCGCGCGGCGGCGCAGCAGGCCGTCCAGTCCGTAGCCCTGCTCGGGCGTCTGGATCTCCCGCGCGTAGGTGGGCGACACCGTGGTCAGCGCGTCGGAGTAGACGAGCCCCGCCTTGAGGAAATTGACCGTGTCGTGGAACTCCAGCCCGTTCTCGGCGGTGAACACGTCCCACGGCAGCCCCAGCTCGCCCATCACGCTCTTGGGGAACTGGCCCTGGTACGCCAGGTTGTGGACGGTGAAGACGCTCCTGGCCCGGGCCAGCGCCGTGCCCGCATAGCCTCGGCGCAGCGCCAGGGCCGCCAGTCCCGCCTGCCAGTCATGGAGGCTGACGATGTCTGGCGCGAAGTCCAACCGCTGCGCGGCCTGGAGCGCCCCCACGGACAGGTAGGCGAAGCGCCGGGCGTTGTCTCCGAACTCGCCGTGCATGTCGCCATAGAGCCCGTCACGCCCCCCGTAGAGGGCTTCGTTCTCCAGGAAGAGCACCTCCAATCGCTCGGAGAGGCGAGCGGACAGGATGGGGCCGCGCAACTCACCGGAGGGGAAGCGCACCTCCAGGGACGCGCCGGTGGGCACGAGCCGCCCGCCCTCCCGCACGTCGCGGTAGCGCGGCGTGACGACCTTCACGTCATGGCCCAGCGCGGCCAGCGCCGCGGGCAGGGCTCCCGCCACATCCCCCAGCCCTCCTGTCTTGGAGAAGGGGGAGACCTCGGAGGCGATGAAGAGAATCTTCATGCTCCCACCATCGCGTGTCCCACCCGCGAGTCAACCGTGAACGTGCGCGGCCGGCGACCGTTGCCTATGTTCCTCCCGTGTCCATCCCCCCTGACCCCATCCAGCGCTTCGCGACCCTCTTCGAGCGGGCGAAGCAAGCCATCCCCGTGGATCCGAACGCCATGGTGGTGGCCACCGTGGACGCCGCCGGCCGTCCGAGCGCGCGCGTGGTGCTGCTGAAGGACTTCGATTCGCGCGGCTTCGTCTTCTTCACCAACTACGAGAGCCGCAAGGGCGAGCAGCTGCTCGCGCACCCGTTCGCCGCGCTCTGCATCTACTGGCAGCCGCTCGATCAACAGGTTCGGGTGGAAGGCCGCGTGGAGCGCGTATCGGACGCGGAAGCGGACGCCTACTTCCAGAGCCGGGCCCGAGGCAGCCAGGTGGGCGCCTGGGCCAGCCTCCAGAGCCAGCCGCTCCCGGAGCGCGCGGTGCTGGAGCGGCGCGTGGCGGACGTGGAGGCGCGATTCGAGGGGCGCCCGGTGGAGCGGCCTCCGCACTGGAGCGGCTTTCGCGTGGTGCCGGACCGCATCGAGTTCTGGCACGCCCGCCCCAGCCGCCTGCACGAGCGCCACGTCTATCTGCGCGAGGCCAACGGCTGGCGCACGGAGATGTTGTATCCGTGAGCAAGGTGGGGGGCCGCTACCAGACGACCTCCTCGCCCTCGAAGTCAAAGAAGCGTCCGCTCTGCTCCGGCGTGAGCCCGTCGATGATGCGCAGCATGCCGCGCACGGAGACCTCGGGGACCACCGGCGCGTCCGGACCGCCCATGTCCGTCTGCACCCAGCCCGGGTGCAGCAGCACGCAGGAGAAGCCCTCCGCGCGCAGGTCCAGCGCCACCGAGCGCACGCCCATGTTCAGCGCGGCCTTGGACATCCGGTAGGCATACGCCCCCCCCTCGGTGTTGGACGACACCGCGCCCATGCGGGAACTCACGTACGCGACTTTGCGTACCGTGCCTTGTCTCAGCGCGGGCAGCAGCGCGGCGGTGATGCGCAAAGGACCGAGCGCGTTGACCGCGAGCGTGCGAGCCATGTCGTCATAATCCAACTCGTGCAGGCCCACCCATTGCCCCGGCACGCCGGCGTTGTTGATGAGCACGTCCACCGGTTCGAAGCAGACATCCGCCGCGAAGTTACGGACGCTGACGGGGTCCGAAACATCGAGCGCATGGATGCGCAAGCGGTTTCCCGCGACCTGGTGAAACGGCTCCAGCCTCAGCGCCTGCTCCGGCGCGCGGACGCCCGCATCCACGGTGTCCCCTCGCCGCAGCAACTGCTGGACGAACTCGAGGCCGATGCCGCGACTTGCCCCTGTGATGACGTAGCGCATGCTCTGCATTAACGCGCCGAATGACAGTCCTTGGCAAAACACTCCCCATTGACCCAGGGGGAGTGCACGCTGACGGCGGTCGAGAAGCGCTCGGAGGAGAGACAGATGACAGTCGCCGTCGTCGGCGGAGGTATTTCCGGGCTCGTCGTGGCGCAGCAATTGCGCACGGACGGCAAGGCTGTGGTGTTGCTGGAGGCGGACTCTCGTCTCGGTGGAAACGTGCACACCCGCGCGCGTGACGGTTTCTTGCTCGAGGCGGGACCGAACAGCTTCCTCGACCGCGAAGTGGTGACCCGCAGGTTGACGACAGCGCTGGGTATCACGGGTCGCATCCGCGCCGCGGACGTGGGCGCGAAGAACCGCTATGTGTACACACGCGGGCAGCTGCGCGCGGTGCCGGGCTCGCCGCCAGCGTTCCTGAAGTCTGATGTCTTGCCCTGGAGTGCGAAGCTTCGTGTGATGGCGGAGCTGTTCACGCCGAGCCGCCCCAACGCTGAAGATGAATCACTCGCGCAGTTCGGCCGCAGACATCTGGGACGTACCGCGACGCGAGTGCTCTTGGATGCGGTGCAGACCGGCATCTTCGCGGGCGACGTGGAGACGCTGAGCGTGGAGGCCGCGTTCCCCGCGCTCGTGAAGCTGGAGCGTGCGCACCGCAGCCTCATCCTCGGCGCCATCCGCTCGCGCGGCGCGAAACAAAAAGCCCTGCCCTCCGGCGCATCCGAGCCCCTGCTGAGCGGCGCGCTCAGCACCTTCGATGGAGGCCTCCAGGTGCTCATCGACGCGCTGTCCACCGCGCTGGGCGACGTGGCGCGCACGAACGCCCAGGTGCTCGCGCTGGTGCCCATGCCCAACGGCTGGAAGCTCATCGTGCGAGAGAAGGGCGAGACATCAGAGCTGCTCGCCTCGCAGGTGGTGCTGGCGGTGCCCGCGCACGTCGCCGCGGAGCTGTTGGACCCAATCGATGACACGCTCGCGGACGCGGTGGGCAGCATCCCCTATGCGCCCATGGTGGTGGTGAACCTGGGCTTCGCGCCGGGCACGACGCCCGTGCCGGATGGCTTCGGCTTCCTCGTCCCGTCCGAGGAGAAGCGGGCGCTCCTGGGCGCCATCCACACGTCCACCACGTTCCCCTTCCGCGCGCCCCCGGGACACGTGCTCTACACCTGCATGATGGGCGGCGCGCGCCAACCCGAGCGGGCGAGCCAGGACGTGGACTCGCTGGCGGCCCTCGCGCGCGAGGAACTCCGTGCGCTGGCGGGCGTGACGGCGACGCCCGTGCTCACCGACGTGGTCCGCTGGCCGCGCGGGATTCCGCAATACAACGTGGGGCATCTGGCGCGCATGGCCGCCGTGGACGCCCTCGTGGCGCGCTGGCCCGGCCTCCACCTCACCGGCAACGCCTACCGGGGCGTGGGCCTCAACGACTGCATCGTCCACGGCTGCGAGCTGGCCGAACAGCTCGCCACCCACTAGGCACCGCCGCCGCGCGACCACCGGCTGTCCGCTACCGACCGTTCGGCGCGCCCCGGCTCGGGGGCCCCTGGGAGCACGTCAGACTGTCCTGGCATGCTTCGAGAATTCCGGGGGCCTCCATGTTTACACTTCCTTCGCCTCTTTTCGTTCTCGCGGCCATCCTGCTCTTCCCCGTCGTGCTGGCGGGCAGCATCGCGCTCGACGCCCTGGAGCCGGAGTGGGAGGGGCAGCCGTAGCGGTGGGCGCGGTGTAGGCTCCCGCCGGAGCATGCTGGAGCCGGCGGAAGCATCCATTGTCCGAGCCACGTGGCGCGCCCTCATCACGCCGCGGCGGCTGTTGCCCATCCTGTTGGTGTCCCTGCCGCTGCTGTTCGCGCAGGAGCACTACAGCGCCGAGCCGCACGCGGTCTGGCTCGCCCTGCTCTTGTGCCTGCTCTTCGTCGCGGTGGCGCCCGTGTCGTACCGCGTCCTGTTCCCCGAGGGGCTGGACCTGAGCCACGGCGGCATCCGGCTGGCGCTCTACGCCACGGTGGGCGCGGGCGTGGTGCTGGTCGCGGGCTTCGTGCTGCCGCAGTGGCTGCGCATGGGCCCCAGCTTCCTCACCGAGCCCGCGAGCCTGCTCGTCTGCGGCGCCCTCTTCCTCGTGGGGGGCTGGGGGTTGGGGCGCGACATCGGCTTCGAGGAGACGCTCGCTCGGGAACGGGCGCGCGGGGCCCGGCTGGCGCTGGAAGCGGAGCAGGCGCAGTTGCTCGCGCTGCGCAGTCATCTGGATCCGCACTTCCTCTTCAACACGCTCAACGCCATCGCGGAGTGGTGCCGCGAGGACGGCGTGGTGGCCGAGTCCGCCGTGCTGCGGCTGTCCACCATGCTTCGCTCGGTGCTCGCGGGGGTGCGCAGCGCCACATGGCCGCTGGCGAAGGAGCTGGAGCTGATGCGCACGCTGTTCGACCTGCATCTGCTGCGCGACCCTGCCCTCTTCCAGCTCGGGATGGAGGTGACGCCGGGCGTGGAGGAGGTGCCCGTGCCGCCGCTCGTGCTCCTACCGCTCGCGGAGAACGCCGTGAAGCACGGGCCGGGCGCGGGCCACCGCGGACACCTCACCGTGGCGGTGTCCCGAGGCGAGGGCGGCGTGGAGATCATCCTCGAGAACCCCGGCGCGTCGCGCGGCCCGCGGGAGGGCAGCGCGGGGCTACCCACCGTGGAGCGCCGGCTCGCGCTCGCCTATGGCGGCCGTGCGCACCTGTCGCTGACGAGCGATGCGGGCCGCACCCGCGTCACGGTCCTCTTGCCCACCTCGGGCCCTGTCCCGGGAGTCCTCACATGAGCTCCGCCCTGAGAGTCCTCATCGCCGATGACGAACTGCTCGCGCGCAAGCGCCTGACCCGGCTGCTCGCCGCGCTCCCGGACGTGGAGGTGTGTGGCGAGGCCGCGGACGGAGAAGCGGCGCTCGCGGCCATGCGCGCGGGCACCGTGGACGTGGTGCTGTTGGACATCCACATGCCAGGGCTGAGCGGCCTGGACGCGCTGGCGCTGATGCCCGAGCGCCGGCCTCACGTCATCTTCTGCACCGCGCACGCCGAGCACGCGGTGGAAGCGTTCGAGCACGGCGCGGTGGACTATGTCCTCAAGCCCGTGGAGCCCGCGCGGCTCCAGAAGGCGCTGGAGCGCGCGAGGGAGCGGCGCGTCCCAGCGCAACGCAGCGAGCCGACTCCGCCTCGGGAAAAGTCCTCGGGGGGGCTCGGGCTGTCTCGGCTGCCCATCCCTACGCGACAGGGCATCGTGCTCGTGGACCCCGACACCATCTCTCACGCCACGCTGGAAGACGAGTTGGTGACAGTGTTCACCGCGCAGGGCGACTTCCTCACCGACTTCTCACTCAACGAACTGGCGGAGAAGCTGCCCGCGGAGCGCTTCCATCGCGTGCACCGGCGCGCGCTGCTCAACCTCACGCACGTCGCACGGCTGGAGCCGCTCGAGACGGGCGGCTACCTGGCGAAGACCGCGCGAGGCCACTCCGTGGAAGTGAGCCGCCAGTCCGCGCGGGAGCTGCGGCGCATGCTCGGCCTGCGCAAGGGCACCGAGGACGAAGCCTGAGGCCACGGCGTGCCACGAGGCATGAGCGCAGCGGACCTGGGCCGAGTCGCTACGGCGTTCCATACAAGCGATGAACC
The DNA here is from genome assembly GCF_019039035.1 of Citreicoccus inhibens. Taxonomy (GTDB): domain Bacteria; phylum Myxococcota; class Myxococcia; order Myxococcales; family Myxococcaceae; genus Citreicoccus; species Citreicoccus inhibens. The sequence continues at coordinate 18,457 of NZ_JAHNZT010000050.1, forward strand.
TGGCCAGCGTCCTCGCCCAGGACGTCCGCGAGCACCGCGCGGTCAGGGTCGGGCAGGGCCACGCCAGCCCGGGCGCACCGTGCGGCTTCGTCTCGCGTCACGGCGGGCGCCGTGCACCACGCATCTCGCCAGCCCTCCACCAACTTGCGCGCGAAGATGTGCTCGTAACCCAGCAGCTCAGACTCCAGCCACGCGCCTCCGACGGGCAGGTGCGCCCTGCGCGGCGACACTCCGCCCGGCGCGAAGGTGACATCGTGCTCGTAGCCCGAGGCGGACAGCGCGTTCTCGCCCTTCACCGCCAGCGGCGAGTGGGCCCCTCGCAGCAGCGCCTCCGTCACCAACACGAAGCGCAGATCCACGCCGCGCTGGAGCGCCTTGTAATCGAAGGACCGCTGCTCATCACGGTAGCGCGTGACCTCCACCGTCGTGCGGTATTCCACCGTCTGGTACTTCGTCACCTTGCGCGTCTTCGTCTCGTTCTTCTCGACGTACGTTTCCTCGACCGTATAGGGCACCTCCACCGAGGCCTTGCGATCCTCATGGTCGGTGTACGGGACGCTGTCCGTCCAAACGGCGGTCAACTCCACGGGCTGGCTCCACGCGTGCTCGGAGAACGCGCCATCCAGCGACAGCGGCGCCTGACGCGACGCCTCCGCCGAGAACCACGGAGAAGACTCGAAGGCCCGCGCGAGGCGCTCTTGGAGGAACGTCACCACCTGGTCATCCATGCCCACCACCGACACGTGCCAGTTGGGCACGCCGAGCGCCTCGGGGAACACGGGAGCCTCGGGCGCCGCCTGCCCATAGTGCCGGCAGTACCGTGCGACGAGCCCCACCCAGTGCGGCCCCGCGTCACCCGGCAGGGCCTTCAAGCGCTCACAGGTGGCGCGGCCACCCTGCTGCACGGCCTCCTCCAGGTCGCGCCGGATGGGCGCCATCTCCGCGAAGGCGAGCAGCGCGCGCTTGCGCCCGAGCTGCGCCTCGGCGGTGAGCGCGTCCCCTCGCTTCGCGGGCGCGGTGATGAGCAATCGCAGGTGCCGATGCGTGCCTTCCATCTCATCGAGCAGCGAACTCTCCAGCGCGCCGTCCAGCTTGCTGCCCCACCGCGCGCGCCGGGTGAGGAACTGCTCCAGGCTCATCTCCGCGTCTTCGTCGCGCTCCTCGAAGCGGGACTGGCGCGCCTGCCCCAAGAGCTGCGAGAGGCCCCGCCACCGCAGGTCGTCCCGCGCCGCGAGCAGCCCCGCGTCATTGGGCGCCTCGCGCAGGAGCTGCTCGTACAGGTCCGCGGCCTCCACGAAGCGACCCTTCTTCGCCAGGTCATTGGCCTGACCGCGCAAGGACGAGCACGCCGCCAACAACAGCAGCGGGAGGAGCACGACGAAGCGACGAGAGAGGAGGAACTGGCTGAAGGCGTTCACGCTCGACACCCTGACGGCACGCACGGCACGGCGCGCGTCGGACGGGCGCTGAGTGCGGATATTCAGTGCGCCTTCTACTACTCCAACGGCCAGGTGTGCACGGGCGCGCCGGAGTTCGCCTGCTCCAGGTAGCGCTCCAACATCGCGGCCAGGGCCTCGTCACGAGGCAGGCGCGCCTCCAGCTCCGCGAGCACGCGCCGCTGCCACCGCGCGCCCGTCATCCCCCGCGCCAGCCGCTCCGCCACGAGGTCGAGCTGCGCATCGGCCTCCTCCGCGTCCACGCCCGCCAGCAGGAGACCGCGCCGCGCCACCGGCAACAGCCGAGGCACCAGCGCCGCCACCGACTCCGGCCGCGGACTGGGCGCCACCTCCGAGGGCCACATCAAGACCGCGTCCAGTCCCGAGCGCGCGGCGCGGAAGAAGTTGCTCCGCGCCTGCGAGAAGGGCAGCGCCGGCAGCAGCGCCTCCATGCGCTCCATCAGCCCCAACGTCAGCCCCAGCAGGAACGCGCCGTTGGCCACCATGTCCGCCACGGACGGCCCCGCGGGCAGCGCGCGCATCTCGATGCGCAGGTGTCCGCCGCAGAGCGGGTCATAGATGGCGCGGTTCCAGCTCCACACCGTCCCTTGATGAAGCCGCAACTCCGCGAGCCGAGGCAGACACTCCGTCGCCACGCACTCGAGCGGGGACTCCTCCGCCAGCACGGGCAACAGCGGCGGGTAGAGCGCCACCGCCTCGCAGAACAACTCGTAGGCCCCTTCTCGCGCCCACCCGTGGCCGAAGGACACCCGCGCGTGCGGAGGGATGTCACCGGACTCGCGCGCGCCTCGGTCGTCCGTGGCCTGACGGAAGAGGGCCACGCGGGTCTCATCCCAGAGTCGCCGCCCGAGGAACAGCGGTGAGTTGCCCGCCACCGCCAGCACGGGCGCGGTGGCCAACTGCGCGGCGTTGTACGCGCGCGCGAAGTCCGCCGGGCGCACGCGCAGGTGGTACTGGAGCGACGTGTTCGCGCCCTCCAGCGTCACGTCATCCCAGGTGAGCGCGAGCGAATCAGCTCCATGGATGGCCACGTGGAAGGGCACGTCCGCGCGGCGCTGGCGGATGGCCGCGGACAGCGCGCGGTAACGCGGCTGCGCGGTGAGCGCGGTCCGGCCCAGGTCCTCCTCGCGCAGCGTGGGCAAGATGCCGATGACGGCCACGCGCGCGCCTTGCGTGGCCGCCGCCCGTCGCACCTCCGCGAGCGTGTCCTCGAACTCCGAGCGCAGCGCCGCGAACGGCCGCCCCGCCAACGCGCACGGGCGCAGGTTCGTCTCCAGGTTGAAGCGGTCCATCTCCAGCGTCACCCGAGGGTCCACGGTCCGAGCGAGCACCTCGCGGTTCAGCGGCAGCGGCTGCCCCCGCGCATCCACCAGGAACAGCTCCAGCTCGGCGCCCACGGTGGCGGGCCCCTCACCGAAGCCCGGTCGTCCCAGGAGCAGGCGCAGCGCCTCCAGACACTCGGAGAGCCGCACCGAGAACGCCTCCGCGTCCCCGGGACCGAACGCCTCCTGATGGATGAGCAGCCCCATGGCCCCACAACCATGCCCATGGCCCGGCCCCCCGGACGGTGGACACTCCGGGCTCGGCTGTCCGGGCGCCCGGCGAACGGGCCCGGGCCCGTCCGCGCCGGCTGTGTTATCTGGCGATTGGCCATGCCGTCCGAGACCGCCACGCCCGCCCCCCACCTGCACGACCTCACCCGCCCCGCCCTGGGCGCGCTGCTCGCGGACTGGGGCTTTGGCGCCTACCACCGCGACCTGCTGTGGACGGGGCTGTACCGGCAGCGAGCGGAGTCGCTCGACACGGTGGAGGGCCTGCGCCCGGACCTGCGCACCGCCCTCACCGAGCGCACGCGCCTGGAGCCGCTGGTCGCGCCCCACCACGAGAGCTTCAGCAGCGACGGCCTCACCCACAAGCTCCTGCTGCGCCTGCGCGATGGGCAGACCATCGAGACGGTGCTGATGCGTTTCAAGGGCCGCGCCACCGTGTGCATCAGCACGCAGGCGGGCTGCGCCATGGGCTGCGTGTTCTGCGCCACGGGCCAGATGGGACTGGCGCGCCACCTGACGCCGGGAGAAATCGTGGGACAGGTGCTCCACGTCACGCGCATCCTGGATGCCTCGGGCGAGTCGCTGCGCAACATCGTCCTCATGGGCATGGGCGAGCCGCTGCACAACTACGAGCACACGCTCGCGGCGGTGGACATCCTGGTGGACGCGCTGGGGCTGGCCATCGGGCCGCGCTTCATCACGCTGAGCACCGTGGGCGTGGTGCCGGGCATCCGCCGGCTCGCGGACGAGGAGCGCCCGGTGCAGCTCGCGGTCAGCTTGCACGGCGCCACGGACGCGGAGCGCGCCGCGCTGGTGCCCGCGGGACGCCGCTGGCCGCTCGACGAGTTGATGGACGCGTGCCGCTACTACATCGCCAGGCGCGGCCGTCGCATCTTCTTCGAGTGGACGCTCATCGAGGGGCGCAACGACACCGCGGAGCACGCGCACACCCTGGGGCGGTTGCTCGGGGGAATGGACGCGCACGTCAACGTCATCCCCTTGAATCCCACCGTGGGCTACGACGGCGGCCCCAGCACCGCGCCCGCCGTGCGCGCGTTCCAGGACGTGCTCACCACCTACGGCGTGCCCAGCACGGTGCGTCAGCGGCGCGGAATCGACATTGACGCGGGCTGCGGTCAGCTCAAGGCCGAGGTGGAGCGCAGAACGCGGCGTTCACTTCCGATCGCACCGTAAGCGCCCCCACACGAGCGCGTCACCCAGCTTCGCTAAGGTGCCTCCGCCTTCTCTCCGGAGGACCTCATGCTCTCAGTTCCTTCGTCGTTCCCTCGCGCATCCATCGCGCCGGGTCAGCGCGCACTCGCAGGTGCTTCGCGTCGCTTGCCTGTCCAGGCGGCCGTGGCGCGGGTCCACGCCAACACCCCGGACGTTCGCCGCGCATCGTCACTGGCGGATACCTGACGGGAAACCTGAGGCGGGGCCCTTGCACCGCACATGGACGTGGGCACATTCTTCCCAGCGGCTTCACCGTCGGAGGTGAGCGATGCTTTCCATCCAGGAGCATGGATCGGTGGAAGAGGCGAGCAACAACCTGCTCGACTTCATCCTCGTGCCGGACAACTGGCTCGCGGCATCCGTGGCGAGCCCCCGCCCGCAGGCCTGGCCTGCACCAGACATCCAATACCAACGTCGCGTCGGTCCGCTGCGCATCTGCGCCTCGGTCGACGTGGCGCCCTCGCTGGACGTCGTGTTGCACATCGCCTTCCGGGCACCCGGGCTCACGCCCGTGAAGGCCGCGGACCACCTCGAGGATTTCCTCAAGCAACGCCTGCCGCTCACCCCCAACACCGAGTGGCAGGTGGAGGTGGATGAGCGCCGGTGGATCCACTTCACGCGGCGCTACGTCAGCGCGCACCTGAAGGCCTGAGCCGGCGCGCTACCGCTGCAGCCGGAAGTGCCGCAGCGGGTGCGCCACGTTCTTCACGGGCGTCTCCGTGAGCGGACCGAACTGAAGCTTCTGAATGAAGGGCTCGCGCGAGGTCTGGAGTACCTCGCGCGCGCTCTCCATCACCAGCGTCTCGCGAAAGCCCGCGAGCGACTGGAGGCGCGCGGTCTGGTTCATCCCGCTGGAGAACGCCGTGTAGTTGCGGTTGGGACCGAACAGGCCGCAGTTGGCGTTCGCCAGGTTCACGCCCACTGCCACGCCCAGCCCGGGCAGCTTCACGCGATGGCACAGCGCGGCCACTTCCTCACGCGCGCCCATGGCGGTGGTGAGGTCCTGGATGTCACATGCGGCGCGGACCGCGGCCTCGGCGCGGCGCACGCGGTCGCCCTGGAAGAAGGGCGGGCCGAACAGGCCGATGACGCAGTCGCCCACCATCTTGTCGAAGACACCGCCGTGCTCCCAGATGCAGCCCACGGCGCGCTCGCTCCACTCGTCCACGAAGCGGCCGATGCTGCGCGGGCTGTCGAAGCCTTGCTCGCAGATGCGCGTGAAGCCGTTGATGTCCGCGAACAGGATGCCGACCTCCTGGTCCTGCGCGCGCAGGTGTTGCGCGTAGTCGGGGTCCTGGAGGAGCGCGTTGATGACGGCCGTGGGGAAGAACTGGGACAGGTGGATGCGCTCGCGGTGGTAGTCCAGCAAGCGCTGGCTGAGGGTGGAGGCCAGCACCCGGATGAGGTCCATGGTGTAGGCCGAGAAGCCGTCGTCGCTCCAGACGACAATCTTCCCCAGCGGCTCACTGCCCGCGGCGGCGGCGATGAGCACCGCCTCGGTGGTGCGCCCGGGGAACAGCGTCCGCAGCACGCCCGGCGCTCCAGCCAACAACCGCGTGCCGTGCTCGCGCAGCACCTGCTCCAACGGGGCGCTGGGCTGCGCTCCGGTCTCGTACTCCAGATGACCGTGGCGGTACGTGCGGTAGTGCAGCTCCTGCGGGCGCACGGCGTCGCGGTACAGCAAGAGGAAGCCCGGCAACCGCACGCGCTGGGACAGCGTCAGCACCGCCTGATCCATGCCCGCCTCGAACACGGGGTTGGCCAGGTGCTGATTGCAGTGGAGGATGAGCTGGTGCTTCTCCGACGCGGTGTGCACGAGCACCAGCACCGTGTCGAGTTCCTCCGCGATGGCGTCCAGCATGCGCAGCATCCGCCCGACGCGCTCGCCGTCCCCCACGTCCGCCGCGAAGCGCAGGCCCAGCGTGCCCACCTGCGCTCCGGCCACGTCCAGCGGCTGGGTGACGAGCGTGTCCGCGTCCAACCGCCGCGCGCCCTCGGGCCCTTGCAGCAAGGTGCCGGGGAGGTGGTCACCCCAGTCGCCCTCGCTCCACGTCTGCTCTTGGAGTTCCTCGTCGCGCGTGGTGACCGCGATGGCCTTCGCACCGGTGAGCGCGAGGATGGACGGAAAGCAGCGGCGGAAGGTGCGCGTCAGGTTCTCACGCTCGCGCAGGCTCTCCTCCAGCAGCGCGTCCACGGCGCGGCTCAGCTCGCGCAAGGCCTTGTACTCCTCCACGGACAGGTCGGCGGTCAGGGGCGGGAGCAGTGGGGCCTGGTGCATGGGGGCCCTTCTACCGCCGAGGCCCCCCGGTGTCACAAGCGGGGGGCGTGCCGCTGCCCACCCACCACGGCGCCACCCGACACCTCGATGAGCCAGCCGCCCTCGTGCCCTGCCTCCGTCGACGAGCCCGCGCCGAACAAGTGGGGGCGGTCAGCCGTGGCGGGCAGGTGATAGCGCTGGTGGATGTGGCCGTGCAGCACGGCGAAGCGCGGCCCGCGCAACAGGCCCAGCAGCGCGTCCGCGTCACGCAGCCCGTGGAGCCGGTGGTCCGGCGCGCCCTGCGCCGTCCGAGGCGCGTGGTGCACCGCCACGAGCAATGCGCGACGGGCCAGCCGGGGATCCGCCACCACGGCCGCCAGCCCCTCGAGTTGCGCCTTGCCGACGTACCCCGCGGCAATCCCGGGCGCGGGCGGCACGCGCGCCGAGCACAGCCCCACGACGGCGGCGCCCTCCCCCACCAGCCGCACGAACGGGTACGGCCCCTCGCGGCGATGCTCGGGCAGGTCGCTCTCCATCAAGTGTCCGAAGTGGCGCGCGAAGCGGCCCGTGCGTTGGCTTCCCGGCGTGTAGACATCATGGTTGCCAGGGATGACCGTGCAGCGCCGAGGGTCCGCGGCGAGCGAGCCCAGCGCGGAGCGCGCGCCCTGGAACTCGGCCTCCAGGGCATAGGCGGTGAGGTCCCCTGAGAGGATGAAGTGGTCGGCGCCCAGCGCGCGCGTGTCCGCGGCCAGCGTGGCGAGCGTGCGCCGTGCCTGCCGATACGCCCTCGCGCGGCCTCCCACCGACAGCTCCGCGAGCGCGAGCCACCGCCGCCACCCCAGCTTGCGCCAGGGCAAGGCGAGGTAGTCCTCGGTGATGTGGACATCGGAGCAGTGGAGGAAGCGCATGGAACCAACTCCCCGGGTCGAACGACGGGCCCCTGGATGCGCATTCTGGCGGGAAGCGGCGAGCAAGAAAGGCCCACCTGTGCACGCAGTGACGGTGGATGTCGTTCCGACGATGAACTGTTCCCTCTCACGGACCGGCGCGCCATCCTCGCGGGTGCCGGACGCCAAGGAGGTGGATGCCCATGGATGCGCTGGCGGACCTGCTGGAATCCCAGGCCGGGGAGCTGGCGCAGCGCTGGAGCGCGCGGCCCCTCCCCCTGCCGCGAGACCTGCCCGGCCTCCTGCGAGTGCTCGCCGGGGCCCTGCGGGCCGCCGACGCTGCCCCTCCGTCCAGCGCCGAGCCGGCCTCCGCAGCCCTGTCCACGGGGGATCCAGCATCACGCGTGCGCGCGTACGCACGGCTGCGGAGCCTGCTCCTCGAGTGGTTGGAGGCACAGCGCATCCCCGTGCGCCTCTCGCAAGTGAGCGCGCTCACCGCCTCGCTCGATGCCGCGCTGGAGCGGGAGCTGTCGGAGCACGGCCCGCCCATGCGGGCGAGCAAGGCGTCCGCGGAGCTAGAGGCCATCTTCGCCAGCATGGTGGACGCCGTCTATGTCGGGACCCGCGACGGAATCACCCGCGCCAACGGGCCCGCGCTGGAGCAACTGGGTTACGACAGCATCGAGGCGCTCAATCGCAACATCGGGACGCTCGCGCGGGAGATCCAGACGCGCCGGGCGGACACGGGCGAGCCCATCTCGATGGCGGAGCAGGCCTTCAGCCACGCGCTGAGCGGCGAGCGAGACGTGCAGGAGGTGCTCATCCGCCACCGCAAGACAGGGGAAGACCGCGTGGTGCGCGCCGCCTGCGGCCCCATCGTGATGGACGGGCACGTGGTGGGCGCGGTGGCCATCAACACGGACATCACCCAGGCGCAGCGCGCGAAAGACGCCCTGTCACGCACCGAGCGAGAGCTCCGCGAGCTGGCCGAGTCCATGCCCCAGTCGGTGTGGATTGCCACGCCGGATGGAGACATCACCTACGTCAACCAGGTGATGGAGCTCTTCACGGGCCGCCCACGGGAGCTGCTGCTGGGCCGGCACTGGGAAGACCTCATCCACCCGGATGACCAGGTGCGGTCCTGGGAGCACTGGAAGCGCGCGCTCGACACGGGCTCGTTCTACGAGGTGGAGCATCGCTCGCGACGGCACGACGGCACCTATCGCTGGTTCCTCGCGCGGGGCAGGCCCCTCAAGGACGAGCGGGGGCGCGTCCTCAAGTGGCTCGGCACCAGCACGGACATCCACGATATGAAGCTGGCGCAAGAGGAGGCGCGGCGGCGCGCCGGCTTCGAGCAGCAGCTCATCGGCATCGTGAGCCACGACCTGCGCAACCCCATCAGCGCCATCCTGCTGGCGGCCACGGCGTTGACTCGCCACACGGAGGCCTTGGATGAGCGGACGCTCAAGGGGCTCTTGCGCATCCAGGCCATCGCCGAGCGCGCCACGCGCATGGTGCGCGACCTGCTGGACTTCACCCAGGCGCGGCTCGGGGGCGGACTCGGCATGCGCAAGGCGGAGCTCGACCTGGCGGTCCTCGCGCGACAGGTGGTGGACGAGGTCAAGGCCACCCACGTGGACCGGGACGTCCACCTGGACATCCGGGGCGAGACGCGCGGCGCCTGGGACGCGGACCGGCTCGCGCAGGCGCTCATCAACCTCATCACCAACGCGCTCCGCCACGGGTCCTCGACCGCGCCCGTGACGGTCACCGTGCGAGGGGACGCGCGGGCCGTGAGCGTGGGCATCCACAACCAGGGCCCCCCCATCCCAGCGGAGCACGTGAGCCGCCTCTTCCAGCCCTTCCAACGCGGCGCGCCGGATGCGGACGCGGCGGGGCGCAGCGTGGGGCTGGGGCTCTACATCGTGGATCAAATCGTCCGGGCCCATGGCGGCGCCGTCGAGGTGCACTCCGCCCGCGAGACGGGCACCACCTTCACGCTGCGACTGCCACGAGACCGAGGCTGAATGGCGCCCTCGCCAGGGTTATGGTCCCCGCCGATGCGCACCGCGCTCCTCCTCAGCCTGCTCCTGGCCCCCGCGTCCTTCGCCACGCCCCGGAAGGTGGCCGTGCTGCCCATCCAGGCCCTCTCCGGCGATGTCCCCCCGCGCGCGGGCCCGCGCGTGACGGCGCGGCTCGCCTCGGAGGTGCGCGCCGTGGAGGGACTCACCCTCTCCGAGCCCCCCACGACACCGGCGGCTTCCGACCCGCTCGCCCGCGCCCGCGCCGCCCTGCGACAGGCCGCCGAGGCACGCGAGGCCCATGACTTCGCCCGCGCGGAGGCCGCGCTCACCGAGGCCCGGGACGCCTACGCCGCTGGGGCCTCGGGCCTCACGGATCCAAGCGAGGTGGCGGATGCCTACGCGCTGAGCGCCGCCGTCCGCTACGCCACCGGTCAGGACGACGAGGCCGAGCGCATGCTCACCCACGCCCTCACCCTGGCCCCGGGACGAACGCCGCCGCTGGCCGCGACCTCGCCCTTGTTCGCGAGGACCGTCGAGCGCACGCGCGCGGCCCTCCAGGCTCGCCCCCGAGGCGCCGTGAGCGCCCTGTCCATCCCGCCCGGGGTGCCGCTCTCACTCGACGGACGGCCCGTGGGCGTCACGCCCGTGCGCATCACCGAGGTGCCGCCCGGCGCGCACCTGTGGCAGGCCAGGCTGCCCTCGGGCGACGTCGCGGGCGGCGTGGTGGTGGTCGCGCCAGGGAGCGAGGCCCGGGTGGACATCGCGCCGGCCGCGAGCGCGGGCCCCGACGCGGTGCTCGCCAACGCCCTCGCGGGCAACACGTTGGACGCGGCCTCGCTCGAAGCGGCGACCACGCTGGGGCGCGCGGCGGGCGCGGACCTCATCGTGCTGGGCGCGGTGTCGCGCGCGGGCGGCGGGCTCGCCTTGGATGCCTTCGTGTTCGCGCCGGGTGACATGGCGCCGCGCCGGCTGCCGCGACTGGCGCTGGACACGGAGCTGCTCGACTCGGGCGAGCCCCTGCGCCGGCTCGTCGCCACGCTCGTGTCGCAAGAGCTGGCGGACGCCGCACCCGTGACGCTGCCCGCGCTCGCCTCCCGTGAGCCGTTGCCCACGCCACGCGCCACGCAGTCGCGATACCCCACGGGCGAGGCCGCGGCCCGTCCGGTGGACCGCGCGCAGAGCGCGCCGATTCGACGCCCGTTGGTCAAGCCATGAGCGCCGCGCGAGGACGCTTCGCGCCCAGCCCCACCGGGCGCATGCACCTGGGCAACATCCGCAGCGCGCTGCTCGGCTGGCTCCAGGCCCGTGCGGCGGGCGGAGCGTTCCTCCTGCGCATCGAGGACCTGGACCGCGCGCGCTGCAAGCCCGCGCATGGGGACGCCCTGAAGGAAGACCTGGGCTGGCTGGGCCTGGACTGGGATGAGACACCGCTCGTCCAGAGTGAGCGCGACTCGGAGTACCGCGAGGCCCAGGCGCGACTGGAACGCGCGGGGCTCGTGTATCCGTGCTTCTGCACGCGCGCGGAGATCGCCCGGGCCGCCAGCGCGCCCCATGGCTTGTCGGACGAGGGCCCGCGCTACCCCGGCACCTGCGCGCACCTCACCGCCGCGCAGGTGTCCGAACGCTCCCGCACGCGAGCGCCCGCGTATCGCTTCCGCGCCCAGCCCGGCGAGGTGCGCTTCGTGGACGGGCTCCTCGGCCCCGCGTCGCAGGACGTGGATGCCGTGGTGGGGGACTTCGTCATCCGGCGCAACGATGGCGTGGCCAGCTACCAGCTCGCGGTGGTGGTGGACGACGCGGCCAGCCACATCACGCACGTGCTGCGCGGCGACGACCTGCTGACGTCCACGCCCCGGCAGCTCCAGCTCTACGCGGCGCTGGAGCTGAACGCTCCCGACTTCCTCCACGTGCCCCTGGTGATGGGCGAGGACGGCAAGCGGCTCGCCAAGCGAGAGGGTGCGTTCGCGCTCGCGGAGCTGCGGGAGCGAGGGGTCGCGCCCGAACAGGTGCTCGGGCTGCTCGCCTCCTGGAGTGGCCTGGGAGACGGCGCTCCCGTGCGCCTCGACGAACTGGTGCGCCGCTTCCGCGTCGAGTCGCTGCCTCGCGAGCCCGTGGTGGCGCGCGAGGCGACGCTGCGCGAGGTGCTGGGCCTGGGCTGAACCCCACGCCCCGCGATCCAAGGAGGCATCCGGGCTCGAGCTGCCGTGCCTTGGCGGACGCGCGCCCCATGTTTTGCCGCGGATGCGGGCGCGCCGTCGGCAGGCGAGCGCGCTCCCTCGACAGTGGGAGCAAGCAGCCATGGCAGCCATCGTGGAGACCGAGAAGACCGGCATCATCCCCGCCACACCGGGCGCGGCGTACAAGCTGAGCTGGGGGGCCATCCTGGGCGGGGCCTTCGTCGCGCTCGGGATGTGGATCCTCCTCTACTCGCTGGGGCTCGCGCTGGGGCTCTCGTCGGTGGACCCCAACAATCCGGGCAGCGCGCGCGCCGCGGGCATCGGCACGGGCATCTGGAGCCTGCTCGCGCCGCTCATCGCGCTGTTCATCGGCGGCATGGTGGCCTCGCGCACCGCGGGCGTGGTGGACAAGGCGGGCGGCGCGCTCCACGGCGCGGTGCTGTGGGGGCTGACGACGCTTGCGGGCGCGGTGCTCATGGGGGCGGTGCTCTCATCGCTGCTGGGCGCCGTGTTCAGCGTGGGTAAGACCGCGGTGGGCGCCACGGGCGCGGCCGTGGTCGGCGTCGCGAGCCAGGGCGGTCAGGCCGCGCAGGCGTTCGGGCTGAACGCCCATGACGCCATCGCTCCGCTGAACGAGCGGCTGCGCGAAGCGGGCAAGCCCGCCGTCACCCCCGAGCAGCTCCAGTCGGCCACGCGCGACGTGGTGAGCGATGCGGTGCGCGCGGGCCATCTGGACCGGGAGATGCTCGTCACGTCCATCTCGCAGAAGACGAACCTCTCGCGCGCGGACGCGGAGGACGTCGCCAACCGCGTGGAGGACCAGTTCACCGTGGCCCAGGGCAAGGCGCAGCAAGTGGGCCAGCAGGTGCAACACGGCGCGCTGAAGGCGGCGGACCAGACGGGGCGCGTCTTCTGGGGCGTGTTCTTCGCGCTGCTGCTGGGGCTCGCGTCGGCGGTGCTGGGCGCCACCCTGGGCGTCAGCAAGCGGCAGCGGATCCGCGCCGAGGGCGTCCTGACCTCGACCTCGCGCCGCGAAGTCTACCCCTGAGGGCGACGGCGCCGGCCCGACACCGGGGCTCCACCCACCACGTTGAGCCCTCCGAGACGGAGCGCTGGGATATCCTCGCGAGGTCGTCACGGAGGGACACCGGGGCCATGAGGCGCCGCGAGGACACGTCCCCTCCGTCTCGCAGGGGTGGATTCTCGTGAGCCGAAACGCCGTGCTGTCGTCGCTCGTCCTCGCCGCGCTGGCCCTGGGCGGGTGCAGCTTCATGAAGACGGACGTCCTTCTCGACACCCTCAACAAACCCACTCCGCCCGACCCCTCCTCGCCGCCCGCGCGCGTGACGCCCGTCGAGCGCGTGGCCTCCCTCACCCGCGCGCAGCTCGTGGACGCGTACGTGGATCCGCGCGCCGTGGCGGGCTGGATGACGGGGCTGGGCAACGCCCCCGCCCTCGTGCTGGACATGACGCAGTGCCTGCTCGACCGAGCCGGCGGCAACAGCGGCGGCTGCTACGAAGACGCGGCGCATCCGGGCTTCATCGACCGCGCGGTGAAGGCCCCCGCGTGGGGCATGCCGCGAGCGCCCACGTCGGTGAACGCCAACTCACCAGACCCCGTGGAGGTGGACGCCCAGCGCTTCCTCGCCAACGCGATGACCCTGGCGCCCTCGCTCATGGTGCTCCAGCAGTCCCTGGCCCAGTCGCTCACCCGCGAGGAGCTGGCCACGGGCATCAAGCTGGGCGCCGCGTCCGCCGCCCGCTACATGCAGGCCCGAACCTGGCACCGGATGCTCCAGCGCCCCTCCAACGCCCTCGTGCTGAGCGGCGGCGGCGCCAATGGCGCGTTCTCGGCCGGAGCGGTGTGGCGGCTCTTGGGCATCCTCCAGCAGTGTCGTGGGAAGCCCGCGCCGGAAGGGTGCGGGGACGCGCGCATCGACCTGGCGGCGGGCACCAGCACGGGCGCGCTCATCAGCACCATGGTGGACCTGTTCCACACGCCGGGCCAGGAGCAGGCCGCGCGCGACCTGCTGGTGAGCAACTACACGTGCACGGTGGAGTCGGACCTGTACTGCGTGAACTCGACGTGGCTGTGGAACCTGGCCAAGAACACGCGGGGGCTCGTGCGCTTCGACGGCGTGGTCTCCAAGCTCGACGCGGCCATCCAGCCGGGGATGCTGCACAACGACACGGAGCTGGTGGCCGTCTCGGTGGACTTCCCCACGGGGGACGTGTTCGGCATCAGCGACCAGGACCCCGCGGACTTCGAGCCCGAGGCGTCCGATCTGGAGCGCAAGCACGGCCTCACCCAGGCGATTGTCGCCTCCATCGTCGAGCCCGTGTTGTCGGACCCCGTCGAGGCGCTGCCCTCCCGCTCGGGCAAGCGGTGGAGCGCGTACTTCGACGGCGGCGTGCGCTCCGGACTGCCGTTGCTCCAGGCCGTGCAGCGCGGCGCCGAGCGCGTGCTGGTCATCTCCACGGGCGGCCTGACGCCTCCCATGGCCGCGAAGCCCGCGCACGCGATGGACGTCCTGATGCGCACGCTCGACCTGTTCGTGGCGCAGCCGCGCATGGGTGAGGTGCAGCAGGCGGAGCTGGCCGCGGTGACGCGGCGGCTGGCGGAGTACAACGTGTGCGCGCTGCGCCTGGGACGCGACGACACGGGCAACATCGAGGCCTTCTGCCGGCGCACGGGCACCGCCTTCCAGCCCCACGCGCTGCGCGCCCCGGAGGCCGGCATCCCGCTGTGGATGGGCCCGGCCCGCTTCGAGCAGGTGGCCACGAGTTGGCGCACGTCCTGGATGTTCCGCCCGGAGAATGACCTCGCCTCGGCGAGCGGCTACGCGTTCTCACCGGACGTCATGCAGCCCCTGTTCGTGCAGGGCGTGGAGACCTTCCAGAAGCGCTGCCTGGAGGTGCTGACCCTCTTCAACATCCAGGGCACCCGGGCTACTCAGGAGTGCGAGCGAGGCCCGCAGGAGGTCGCCGCGGAGGCTCGCGCGGCGCTGCCCTCGGCCGCGCAGTGCAAGCAAGGCAAGCCCGAGCGGCGCACCTGCGACTGACCCCGCTCCCCGGGCGCGGGGACTGGGCCCGAGGCCCCGGCGGTTTCTGGTAAGGGAGCGGCTGACCTCCCGCGACGCGCCATGCCGAAACGCCACTTCATCCGCTGGGTCCTCATTCCCGGCCTGAGCCTGGGCGCGCTGGTGCTCAGCGCGGCGCTCGCCGCCTGGCTCACGCGCCCCACCCCCGCGCCCCCGCCCGCCCCGCCCCCGCAAGAGGCGCCATCGCCCCTGGGCGAGCCCCTCACGCCGCCGCCCCACGTGAACCCGCCCCCCGTGGCGGCGCCGCCCGCCTTCCCTTCGCCGCCGAGCGCCGTACCGGGCCTCGCGGGCGCCGCGAACCGGGACACCCGCCGCGTGGAGGACGCCGACCTCGTCATCGAGGAGTCCTCCGGGCGCATCGACCGAGCGGACCTCCGCGTGGCCGTCCGGGCGGTCTCCCCCCTCGTGCAGCAGTGCTTCGAGGACGTGGCCCAGCGCAACCCCGGCCCCCAGGAAGTGAAGCTGCGCTTCACCGTGCAGGGCAGCGGCGAGGCGGGCCAGCTCACCCACGGAGAGCTGCTGTCGAGCACCATCGCCGACCCCATGGTCCAGGCGTGCGTGCTGGACTCGCTGCTGGACGCGCAATTTTCCGCCCCCTCCGGCGGTGGGAAGGCGACGGTCGTCTACCCGTTCCGCTTTCGAACACCCGGGGAGGCTGGCCCGTAAGGTCGGGTTTTGCGTAAGGTGGCTGGACCGCTCCTTTCGCGCCCCCGAGGCCCCTCGCCAGCGAATGCCAGTCACTGTCGAACAGCTCGGCCCTCAGGACATGTCCGCCCTGCGGACCCTGCTGGCCAAGGACCCGGTGCACAACCTCTACCTCCTGGGGTTGCTGGAGGAGTTTGGCGTCTCGCCACGCGGAGGCCGCGTCCAGTTCGCCTACCACGGCCGCTTCGACAAGGGCGTGCTGACGGCGGCCGTCTTCGTGGGAGGAGACGGCGGGCTCGTGGTGCCCAGCGCGAGTGACGCCACCGCCACCAGCATCATCGCGGACGCGCTCGCCGCCTCGCTGCGCATGCGCGCCACCGTGGGCGACAAGGCCGCCGTGGACGCGCTGGTGCGCAGCCTGTGCGCGGGCAAGCCCCGGCTGTCGCGCACGCAGCGGCTGTTCAGCGTGTCCGCCGACGACCTGGGCCCCTTCACCAACCCCACGCTGCGCCTGGCGCGCGAGGAAGACGTGCCGCGGCTGCTGCCGCTGGCCCAGGGCTACGTGCGCGAGGCGATGGAGCGCGACCCGCTCCAGGAGGACCCCGAGCACTTCGAGTCCCGCGTGCGCCAGCGCGTGCGCCAGCGCCGCACCTACGTGCTGGAGGAGAAGGGCGAGTTCGTCTTCAAGGTCGACATCGGCAGCCGCTCGCAATACGGCGCTGAGCTGGAGGGCCTCTACACCCTGCCCTCCGAGCGCCACCAGGGCCACGCCACGCTGTGCCTCGGCCAGATTTCCCGGCACCTCTTGTCCTCGCTGCCCCGGCTGACCCTGCGCGTGGACGAGCGTGACGAGCGCGCCGCGCGCATCGCGCGCAAGGTGGGCTACCTGGCGGGCCGCACGCAGCGCCTGGTGCTCGTGGAGTGAGTTCGGGTGGAGTGAGCTACAGTCCGCGCGCCCCATGAGCCGTCCCACGCCGACCCGCCGTCCCCTCTCTGGAGAGGGCCCCGTCATCCTCCACGCCGCCACCGACCCGCGGTGGCTCCCCCTGGCCCTCGAGCGCTTCGACGAAGTCCTCGTGGACCACGCCCACTGCGAGAAGAAGGCCGCGGCCAACGCGCTGTCCATGCTCCAGGCGTACCCGGACCTGCCGGGGCTGCCGGCGCAGATGGCGCGGCTGGCGCGCGAGGAGAGCGCCCACCTGGCGCGCGTGTTGGACTTGATGGCCGAGCGCGGCTTGACGCTCACCAAGGACGCTGGCGACCCCTACGCCCAGGCCCTGCAGAAGCAGGTGCGCACGCCCGGCCCCGAGCGCCGCGTGGACCGACTGCTCGTGGCCGCCATCATCGAGGCCCGCTCCTGCGAGCGGCTGTCGCTTTTGGCCGAAGGGCTGACGGACCCCGCCCTCGCGCGCTTCTACGGAGAGCTGGCGCAGTCCGAGGACGGGCACCAGTCCCTCTTCTTCCGCCTCGCCGTCACCGCGTCCGCGGGAGACGAAGCCGCCGTGCGCGCCCGCATGGAGACGCTGCTCGCCCGCGAGGCGGAGGTCGTCACCGAAGTGGGACTGCGCGCCGCCATTCACTGAGGCGCTCGCCCCTTGCGCCCGTGAGCCTCCCGCTCAGGGGTTGAAGGGCCACATCCAGGGCACGGCCACCGCGAGCAGCACGAGCAGCACCAGCGTGAGGGGCGTGCCCAGGCGAAAGAAGTCGCTGAAGCGGTAGTGCCCCGGCCCGTAGACGAGCACGCAGCTGGGCTCCAGCGGGGTGATGAACGAGCAGCTGGCGGCCAGCGCCACGCCCATGGCGAAGGGCCGCGCATCCACGCCCAGCCGCCGCGCCACGTCCACCGCCACCGGCAGCACCACCAACGCGGCGGCCTGATTGCTCATGGGCGCGGACAGCCCGAGGGTCAGCACCATCAGCAACACGAGCACGCCGCGCGGCCCCCCCGACGCGCCAAACCGGGCCACCAGGCCACCGAGGAAGTGCCCCGCGCCGCTCACCTCCATGGCCACGCCCAGCGCCATCATGCAGCCGATGAGCAGCACCACGCGCCAGTCCACCCGGAAGGCCTGACGCGCATCCACGCAGCGCGTGGCGATCATCGCGAGCATGCCGGTCAGCCCCGCCACGGACAGCGGCAACACGCCCGACGAGCCCGCCGCCAGCGCCCCCAGGAACAGGGCCACCGCGAGCGCCGCCTTGCCATAGCGCGGCGGCTGGTACTCGTGGCCGCCGAGCACCACCAGCTGCGTCCCGCTGGCCAGCGCCTCCACCCTCTCCCGAGGCCCGCGCAAGAGCAGCACGTCCCCCACGGACAGGGGCAGCATGGACATGGAGCGCTCACCGAAGACGCGGCCCAGGAGCTGGAGCTTCGTCGCGCGCTGGATGGCGGGCCGCCGGTGCAGTGCCAACGCCACCAGCCCGTAGCGCTCCACGAACGCGACTTCCTTCAAGCCGCGCCCCACGAGGGGACTGCCCACCGGCACGCTCGCCTCCACGAGCAGTGCGTCGGGGGCGCCCAGCTCGCCTTCGGCCAGGCGCACGTCCGGCCGCAGCTCGATGCCCCGCAGGTCCTTCACCCGCAGGATGTCCTCGCGCTGCCCTTCGATGAGCAGCCGCTCGTCCCCTCGCAGGCGCAGCGAGGGAGCGGCGGCCAGCGTCCGGCCCTCGCGCAGCACGCCCACCACGCGCAGCCCGAGCCCCTCGGTGAGCTCCGCCAGCTCGCGCCCCAGGTAGCGCGAGCCGGGCGGCAGGATGGCCTCGGTCAGGTAGTCGCGCAGCGTCCACGCGCCCTCGGTGCCCTTGCCCTCACGAGAGGGCAACAGCCGCGGCCCCAGCAGCACCACCACGGCCAGCCCCACCAGCACCACGGGGAGCCCCACCGGCGTCAGCTCGGTGACGCCCATGGGCCGCATCCCCAGGCGCTTGAGCGCGGCGGACACCACCAGGTTGGTGGACGTCCCGTACAAGAGCAGGGTGCCGCCCAGCATGGACGCGTAGGCCAGCGGCAGCAGCACCTTGCTCGTGGGCACCCTGGCCCGGTTCGCCGCGCCAATGGCCACGGGCAGGAAGGCCGCGGTCGTCACCGTGTTGGAGATGACCGAGGAGAAGGCCGCCACCGTCACCATCATCGCCAGCACGAAGCCCCGCTGGCCGAAGCGCGCGAAGAAGGCCAGCCGCTGCCCGATGAGCTGCACCACGCCCGTGGAGGCGAGCCCTTGGGTCATCGCCAGCAGCGTGAAGATGAAGATGACCGTGTCGTTGCTGAAGCCCTCGAAGGCCTGCGCTGGCGTCAGCACGCCCGTCAGCGCCAACAGGCACACCACGCACAGCGCGCTGAACTCGATGGGGACGGCGTCGAACGAGAAGAGCACCAGCGCGACCAGCACCAGGCCCAGGACGATGGCGATGTTCACGGGGTCCACGCCCCACCCTGGAGTCGCGCTCCGCGTGAAGACAGTCCCCTGGCGCACTGCGCCGTCAGCTACTGGATGACCGCCTTCTCATAAGTGGAATTAGTGCGGACCAGGGCCGGCGCCGGTTGACTGCCGGACGCCAGTTGCTTTTGGAGCGCCGCTCCAGAAGGTTTGGCGCTCTTCCGCAAGTAGGGTGATCCCCCCTTGGACCGGACGCGGGAGACCCTAACTTGAGACAACACGAGGAGACTCCGATGGCTACGACGCAAGCGGCCGCCGTGGCGCAAAACGCGCCCACGAAGAACCCCACGCTGCTGGCCTGGGTGGCCAAGATGGCGGCGATGACCCAGCCCGATCGCATCGTCTGGTGCGACGGCTCTGAGGCAGAGAAGAAGCGGATGACGGAGGAGGCCGTGAAGGACGGCACCCTCATCCCGCTGAACCAGGAGAAGCGCCCGGGCTGCTATCTGCACCGCTCCAACCCCAACGACGTGGCGCGCGTCGAGCACCTCACGTTCATCTGTACGCCGAACAAGACGGACGCGGGCCCCACCAACAACTGGATGGAGCCGGACGAGGCGTACACGAAGCTGGGCCAGCTCTTCGAAGGCTGCATGAAGGGCCGCACCATGTACGTGGTGCCCTACGCCATGGGGCCGCTGGGCAGCCCGTTCACGAAGATTGGCGTGGAGCTGACGGACAGCAACTACGTGGTCCTCAACATGCGGATCATGACCCGCATGGGCAAGGCCGTGCTGGACCTGCTGGGCGACAGCGATGACTTCAACCGCGGCCTGCACAGCACCGGCGACGTGAACCCGGACCGCCGCTACATCTGCCACTTCCCCCAGGACAACACCATCTGGAGCTTCGGCTCCGGCTACGGCGGCAACGTGCTGCTGGGCAAGAAGTGCCTGGCGCTGCGCATCGGCAGCTACCTGGGCCGCGAGGAGGGCTGGCTCGCCGAGCACATGCTCATCCTCGGCGTCACCAGCCCCCAGGGCGAGACGACGTACGTTGCCGCGGCCTTCCCGTCCGCGTGCGGCAAGACCAACTTCGCCATGCTCATCCCGCCCAAGGAGTACAAGGGCTGGAAGATCGAGACCGTGGGCGACGACATCGCGTGGATGCGCCCGGGTCCGGATGGCCGCCTGTACGCCATCAACCCGGAGGCCGGCTATTTCGGCGTGGTCCCCGGCACCAACTACAAGACGAACCCCAACGCGATGGAGACCATCGCCAAGGACACCCTCTTCACCAACGTGGCGCTGACGCCCGACGGCGACGTGTGGTGGGAGGGCAAGGACGGCGAGGTCCCCGAGGAGCTCACCGACTGGCAGGGCCGGCCCTGGAAGAAGGGCAGCGCGGAGAAGGCGGCGCACCCGAACAGCCGCTTCACCGCGCCCATGACGAACAACCCCGTGCTCAGCGGCAAGTCCAATGACCCGATGGGCGTCCCCATCAGCGCCATCATCTTCGGCGGCCGTCGCTCCAACACGGTCCCGCTCGTGCTCCAGGCCTTCAACTGGACCCACGGCGTGTTCCTGGGCGCCACCATGGGCAGCGAGACGACCGCCGCCGCCACCGGCAAGGTGGGCGTGGTGCGCCGCGACCCCATGGCCATGCTGCCCTTCTGCGGCTACCACATGGGCGACTACCTCCAGCACTGGCTGGACATGCAGAAGTCCATCCCGCAGCTGCCGAAGATCTTCCAGGTCAACTGGTTCCGGCAGGACAAGAACGGCAAGTTCCTGTGGCCGGGCTACGGCGACAACATGCGCGTGCTCGAGTGGATCGTGAACCGCGTCCACGGCCGCGTGCCCACGCAGGAGACGCTGCTGGGCTGGGTGCCGCGCCAGGACCAGGGCCTCAACCTCCAGGGCCTGGACGTGGCCCCCGAGTCCATCTCCGAGGCCACCTCCATCAAGGAGGACGAGTGGAAGACCGAGCTGAAGAGCCAGGAGGTCTTCTTCGAGCAGCTCGGCACCAAGGCGCCCGAGGCGCTGATGCTCCAGCGCAAGCTGCTGATGTCCCGCCTGGGCGGGTAGTCGGGCACGCCTGACGTTCGAGTGAGTGCCCGCCGGGGCCGCCCCCACCCTTCCACGGGGTGTGCGCGGCCCCGGTGCATTTGCGGGGACACACGGGCGGGTGTTCGCTGGCGGAACAATTCAGCGCTAGGCTGCCGGCCCCATGAGACTGGTCTTCGTGTTGACGGTGGCCCTGGCCCTCGCGCCGGCGGCCGCGCTGGCCCAGCGTGGCGGCGCGGCGAAGAGCGCGAACGCACCCGCGCTCATCAAGGAGGGCGAGCGCCTCTACAAGGCGGGCAAGTACCGCGAGGCCGCCGACGTGTTGAAGAAGGCGAACGAGGCGCAGCCGCACCCCAAGCTCCTCTTCAACATCGCCGTGGCGCTGGAGTACGCGGGCGAGCTGCGCGAGTCGCTCACCTGGTACCAGCAATATGTGGGCAGCTCCGAGGGCACGGACCCCGAGCTGCTCAAGAAGAGCACCCGCTACATGGAGCGCGTGCGCGCGCAGCTGGAGCGCGAGGAGCACGCCCAGTCCACCGCCGACGCGGACCGCAAGCGCCTGGAGGCGGAGGCCGAGTCCGCGCGCCAGCGGGCGGAGCAGGAGCAGCTGGCCGCGCGCCGCGCCGAGGAAGAGAACCGGGTGCGCCAGCAGGCCGAGCAGGAGCGCGAGATGAAGTCCTACAAGCGCCAGCGCCTGGGCGCCTTCGCCGCGGGAGGCGTGGCGGTGGTGGGCGTGGGCGCGGGCGTGCTCTTCGGCATGCAGGCGCGGGATGCGCGCAAGCAGTTCGACTCGGCGACGAAGCTGGCGGACAAGGAGAGCTTCAAGAGCGACACGCGCAGCAAGGCGCTCCTGGCGGACATCGGCTTTGGCGTGGGCCTGGTGAGCGCCATCACCGCCATCGTGCTGTATCCCAAGGAAGGTCCCCCGGCCGAGGGCGAGGTGCGGGTCACGATGGCGCCTCGGGGCGCCGGTGCCGGTATGGAGGTGAGCTTCTGATGCGCGCGCTGGGATTCATGGCAGTGGGAGCGGTGCTGTTCGCCGGGTGCAGCTTCACGACGGCCAGCGGCCTCAACGAGTGCGAGACGAGCGCGGACTGCGGCGCCAACCGCGTGTGCACGCAGGGTTACTGCCTGCCGCAGCCGGACGGGTGCGACCGCGCGCTCGGCGCCACCACGGTGGCCAACGCCATCCCGCTGGGCGCCGTGCTGCCCATCACCACCAGCGAGGGCACGGACGAGTCCGAGGAGCAGGACCTCAACGCGCTCAAGCTCGCGCTGGATGAGGTGAACCAGTTGGAGGGCGTGGGCGGCCGCCGCTTCGTGCTCTACGTCTGTGACTCCCACGCGGACACGGACCGGGCCAAGACGCAGGCCGAGTGGATGGTGGGCGACAAGGGCGTGTCCGCCATCTTCACCTCGGGCAGCGCGCAGACCATCTCCATCAGCACCATCACCATCCCCAAGGGCGTGCTGCTGATGAGCTACACCGCCACCAGCGCGGCCATCAGCAACCTGAGCGACAAGAACGGCGGCTCCACGGGCCTCGTGTGGCGCACGACGCCCTCGGACGTGCTCCAGGGCCGCGTCATCGCGGACATCCTTCAGGGCCGCATCGCCATCAACGACCCGGCGGGGACCTTCACGGCGCCCGCCAAGGTGGGCGTGGCCTACGTCAACGACGCCTACGGCCAGGGCCTCTACTCGGCCCTCCTGGACCGCTTCCAGCCCAAGCAGGTGCCGGGCGTGCAGTATCCGCGCAACGGCGACGTGGGCACAGCGGTGACCCAGCTGGTCCTCGAGAAGGCCAACCTGACGGTGCTCGCGGGCTTCCCCGAGGACAACACGCGCATCATCAACCAGGCGGTGAGCGCGGGGCTGACGCAGGCGGCGGGCTACCGGTGGTTCTTCACCGACGCAAACAAGACGTCCGATCTGTTCACCGCGCTGGGCAACAACAAGGCCGAGGTGGCGGGCGCCTACGGCACCACGCCCGCGACGGAGCGCCCCAACGACTCCGTCTACTCGCTGTTCGCCGCGCGCTTCAAGACAGCCACCAACAAGGACGCCGGCCAGTACTCGTATACGGCGCACGCGTATGACGCCATGTACCTGGTCGCGCTGGGCCATGCGTACGCGGTGGGGCCGGACATCAACTCGCCGCAGCCCATCACCGGCAACCGCGTGGCGGAGGGCCTCACCTTCGTCACGCCCCCGCCGGGTGCCAACCCTGCCCCGCCCAACTACGCCATCGGGCCCATCCAGTTCACCTCCGCGCGCGACGAACTGCGCGCGGGCCACGTCATCAACGTGCGCGGCGCCAGCGGCGAGCTGGACTTCGACAACGCCAAGGGCGAGGCCCCGTCGCAGTACGAGCTGTGGAAGATCGAGAACAGCAAGTTCACGACCCTCCAGCTCATCACCCCGCAGGCGGACTGACGGCGCGGGCGCGGCGTTCCCGGCGCGGCGGCTACCCCGCCGGGAACATCCGCCCCAGTCCATCCACGAGCACCTGGAGCGCGGCGCTGAAGCGCTCGGGCGGCGCCAGGAGCGAGAGCACCAGGTAGGCGCCGCCCTCGAAGTCGTAGAAGTACCCCGGTTGGACCCGCACGCCCGCGGCGAGCAACGCGAGGCACGTGGCCTCTTCCCCGGGCTCGGTGGGCACGCGCAGCACCGCGCTCCAGCCGCCGTGGGCTCGCACCACGTCCCATGCCGCCCCGCGTGGCCGGGCCGCGAGCAGCCGCGCGCGGTTCGCGAGCACGCGCTCCCGCAGCGCCTGTTGGAAGCGCGGCGCACGGGCCAGCAGCGCGGGCACGGCGTGTTGCGCGGGCGTGTTCACGGAGAGGTACGCGTCCGACACCCACTCCAGCCGGGCCAGGGCTTCGTCGCGCAGTGACTCGGGACCGCCCACGTGCGTCCAGCCCACCTTGAGGCCGGGCAGGCCCACGGACTTGGACAACCCGCCGAGCGCGAAGGTGAGGCAGGGCAGCGCGCGGCCGGCCACGGTGGGCACTCGGTCCGGCTCGTCATCCCAGGGGAACTCGGAGAAGACCTCGTCGCAGATGAGCGCCAGCCCTCGTCGCGCGCAGACCTCCGCGAGCGCGGCGAGCTCCCCCTCGTGCAGGAAGTGGCCCGTGGGGTTGCCGGGGTTCACCACCACCACGGCGCGGGTGCGCGCGTCGCACGCGGACTCCACCGCGCCCGCGTCCAGGCCGAAGCCGTGCGCTAGCGGGAGGCGGTAGGCGCGCGTCTGGACGCCCTCCAGCCGCGCGAGGACGTCCACCAGGGGGTAGCACGGCGCGGGCACGAGCACGGTGTCCTCGGGCTCGCACAGGAGCTTGAGGAGCCAGCCGTAGGCCTCGCTGGTGCTCGCGGAGAGGAGGATGTGCTCGGCGGACACGCGCGCGCCGCGCGCGAGCCAGGACTCCGCCACGGCGTGACGGGCGGAGGCTAGGCCCAGGGGCTCCGGGGCGTAGCCCAGGCCCCCGGGGAGCGACAGGAGGTCCACGTCTGGCGCGGGCAGGCCCACGCGCGTGGGGTTGGACTCGGTGAGGTCCAGGAGCGGAAGCCCGCGCGCCTGTCGCGCCGCGTGGGCCTCGGTGAGCGCGTTGGGCGCTCGGGGGAAGTCCGTGCGGGTGGAGAACCGGCTCACAGCCCCGTTTGGAGCATCGCGTTCGCGACGCGGCGGATCAGGTCGCGGCGCAGCTCCTGCCGGCAGTATTCGATGGCCTTGTCATGGGGCTTGGGGAGTTCCGGATCGCGGGTGCGCAGCGCCGTCCGCAGCACAAGCTCCACCTTCGAGGGCTCGAGGTGGAACAGCCGGGGGCCGTCCTTCTGGAGAAAGTACGAGAGCCCGCGCTGATCAATGAGCTTGAGGAAGAAGCGCCGGACGTCCGCGAGGAGCGTGAGGTCGATGATGTCCGCCATTCGTGACGGCTTTCTCGCGCGGAAAAAACGACACGTCCATTTCACGGACGTGCACACGCGAAAACTTGCGCGACCTGTAGCACTCGTCCGGACCGCGAAGCGCCGGAGGCCGATTTATCGGCCTCGCGCGCGTTCGCTCACCAGCGGGCGCAGCGCGCGACGGAACGCGGCGTGGCGTGCGCGCGCATCCTCCAGATAAGGCACCGGCCCCAGGACCGGAACGCCGTGGCGCGCTTCCAAAAACTGGCGGTTGTCGCGTTCGGAGGGATCACGCGCGGCCGTGGAGCGAGACAGCACCACCGCGCGCACCGGCACCTCGCGCGCGGCCAGCGCCTCCAGCGACAGCGCCACGTGGTTGAGCGTGCCCAGGCCCGCGCGCGCCACCAGCACCACGGGCAGGCGCAGCACCTGGATGAGGTCGATGACGTCGTGCTTGGAGTCCAGCGGCACGAACAGCCCGCCCGCGCCCTCCACCACCACGGGCCCCATGCGCAGCCGCTCCCACGCGGCGAGCGTGACGCGGAAGTCCGGCTCCCGCCCCAGGCGATGCGCCGCGATGCCCGGGGCCAGCGGCGCGCGGAAGCGGTGCGGACACACGGCCTCCATGGGCAGCGTGCTGCCTGCCGCCTCGCGCAGCGCCAGCGCGTCCGCGGGGTGCTTCAGCGACTCGCAGCCGCTCTCGTAGGGCTTGAAGCCCTGGGGCCGCACGCCCGCGTCCGCCAGCAAGGACAGGAGCGCGCGCGACACCTGCGTCTTGCCCACGCCGGTGTCGGTGCCGGTGACGAAGACCTGGAACGGAGCTTTAGCCATGGAACACCCCCACCGCGCGCAGCGCGTCCAGCGCCAGGTCCAGGTGCCCCAGCGTGTGGCCCGCGGACAGGCAGAAGCGCAGGCGGCTCGTCCCCTCGGGGACGGTGGGCGGGCGGATGGCCTTCACCAGGATGCCGCGCTCGCGCAGGCGACGGGCGGCGTCGAGCGCGCGCTCGGGCTCGCCCAGGACGACCGGGAAGATGGCGCTGCGAGACTCCGCGGGGAGCCCCAGCGCGCGCAGCCCCTCGGCGAAGCGGCGGATGTTGCGCCAGAGCTGCGCGCGCAACTCGGGCACGCCCTCCACCATGTCCACCGCGGCCTCGGCGGCGGCGCACAGCGCGGCGGGTAGCGCGGTGGAGAAGATGAACGGCCGGGCACGGCTGATGAGCAGGTCCACCACCGCGCGCGACGTGGCCACGTAAGCCCCCATGCCGCCCAGCGACTTGCTCAGCGTGCCCATCCGCAGGTCCACCCGGTCCTCCAGGCCCAACTCCTCGCAGAGCCCCGCGCCCCGAGCGCCCAGCACGCCGGTGGCGTGGGCCTCGTCCACCATCAGCGCGGCGCCATGGGCCTCGCACGCCTCCACCAACTCGGCGAGCGGCGCCACGTCTCCGTCCATGGAGAACACCGTGTCGGTGACGACCAGCTTGCGCCGCGCCTCCGTGCGCGCCAGGGCGTCGCGGAGCGCGGCCACGTCCGCGTGCGGATAGACGACCACGCGCGCGCGGGACAGCCGGCAGCCATCCACCAGCGACGCGTGGTTGAGCGCGTCCGAGAACACCGCGTCCTCGGGGCCCACCAGCGCGGGGAGGATGCCCGTGTTGGCCGCGTAGCCGGAGTTGAAGAGGAGCACCGCCTCGGCGCGCTCGAAAGCAGCCAGCCGCGCCTCCAGCCGGTGGTGCGCGGGCGTGTCCCCCACCACCAACCGACTGGCGCCCGTGCCCAGGCCCAGGTGCTCCACCGCGAGCCGCGCCGCCTCGCGCACCGGGGCCGACGAGGCCAGCCCCAGGTAGTCATTCGAGGAGAAGTTGACCAGCGTCTCGCCGCCCAGCCGGACCACCGGGCCCTGCGGCGAATCGAGCGGCTCCACATAGCGGCGCAGCCCGCGGGCGGAGAGAGCCTCCAGGTCCGCGCGGGCCCACGCCGCCGTCACGCCACCACTCATCACGGCTCCTGACGGGGCTCCAGCGGCCGGATGCCGGCCTTCTCCAGGAGCGCCATGTCCTGCGTGTACTCGGGGTTGCCGGTGGTGAGCAGCTTCTCACCGAAGAAGAGCGAGTTGGCGCCCGCCATCATGCACAACAGCTGCGCCTCCTCGTTCATCTGCATGCGGCCGGCGGACAGCCGCACCATGGACTGCGGCATGAGGATGCGCGCGGTGGCGATGGTGCGGACCATCTCCACGGACTCCACGCGCTTCTGCTCGGCCAGCGGCGTGCCCGCCACGGGCACCAGCGCGTTGATGGGCACCGACTCCGGGTGCATCTCCTGGTTGGCCAGCGTGCGCAGCAGGTTGCAGCGGTCGTCCACGGACTCGCCCATGCCGATGATGCCGCCGCAGCACACGGAGATGCCCGCGTCCCGCACGCGCGCCAGCGTGTTCAACCGGTCCTGGTACGTGCGCGTGGAGATGATGTCCTCGTAGTGCTCGGAGGACGTGTCCAGGTTGTGGTTGTACGCGGTGAGCCCCGCGTCCTTCAGCCGCCGCGCCTGCGCGTCGGAGACCATGCCCAGCGTGGCGCAGGCCTCCATGCCCATGGCGCGCACGCCGCGCACCATCTCCAGCACGCTGTCGAACTGCGGGCCGTCCTTCACCTCGCGCCAGGCCGCGCCCATGCAGAAGCGGGTGGCACCGGCCGCGCGCGCCTGCGACGCGGACTTGAGCACCTCCGGCACCGACATCAGCTTCTCCGCCTGGACCCCCGTCTTGTAGCGCGCCGCCTGCGGGCAGTACGCGCAGTCCTCCGGGCACCCGCCCGTCTTGATGGACAGGAGCGAGCAGAGCTGGACCTTGTTCTCCTGGAACACGGCCCGGTGCACCGTCTGCGCCCGGTACACCAGCTCCAGCAGCGGCAGCTTATAGAGCGCGCGAACCTCGGCGAGCGACCAGTCGTGCCGCACGCTCACACCCAAAAACAACACAACAACATAATAAACATAACCATAAAAAAACT